>NZ_QUOV01000001.1:1452425-2904850 GCF_003390395.1 Thalassotalea euphylliae
TGGATAATGAATCAATTGCCGGATAACCATCCGCTGCTGCAATAAGTAACACTCCATGACGATAAGTTCAAAGCCGCCGACTCTAGGTGGTAGTAAGAATATTTGGCAGCAAAGCAACTGGGCAAGTTCTTGCCTTGGGCAAACTATTTCGCTCTATGGCAGCGCTGCCCCTGAGCAATGGTCAGCTGCATCACCTGTGCTTTTTATTGGTGGCGTACATGGCGATGAGCCCGAAGGCGTGGTGCTCGCCAATGAATGGCTAGCGTGGCTGAAATCAGAAAATATATCGCAGCCATGGCTGCTAATTCCTTGCTTGAACCCTGATGGCTATCAGCGCAATGAACGCACTAATGGTCGAGGGGTTGATTTAAATCGAAATTACCCATCAAAGTGTTGGAACCCAGCGTTTGAAGAGGAACGCTACTTTCCAGGCACTGCGCCAGCTTCTGAGCCTGAAATTAGTGCGCTTGTAACGCTAATTGAACAAACCAAGCCAAGGCTAATTGTGCATTTTCATAGCTGGCAACCATCAATTGTTTATACTGGTGAAAGTGCGAAATCTGCAGCTAATATCCTAGCTGAGTCTTCTGGCTATCCGCTGCAACCTGATATTGGTTACCCAACACCCGGCAGTTTAGGGGAGTATGGTGCAAACGATCTCGGTATTGGTGTGATATGCATTGAAGAACAAGAAGGTGCTGTTAGTGAGACTATTTTTCCTCGTTTCAAACAGGGCCTAATTGATTTAATGAAAGCTTGAAAGTGGCCTGTTCAGAATATGCTAGTAAACGAATAAAGTGGTCAAATTGACCAAAAAACGTAAAAAACCTATTAGGTTTAGTTGTTTGATAATAGTTAACTTATTGAAAATTAGGTAATAATGCTATTGGTCTAAGTGTTGCTTAATTCTCAAGCTATCAAATATTGCTGTAACCTAAAATCAGCTTAAATAAGTAAAGGAATGATTATGCCAGTTGCCATTCAAGACAGACCTACGCAAACCGTTCGTGATGAAGTGATTGATAAATTGATAATGAATTACAGCCATGGCGAGCTGAGCTATGAAGCATTTGAGCGGCGTTTGGATATTGCGATGGAAAGTGATGATAACGAGGAAATTTTTCAGCAAGCTGCCGATTTAGACCTGGCCGTTGATAAAGAATACGTCGATTCGAAAAAGCAAGATTTGGGCTTTAGCTTTGATAACGATCCCGCCGCTGAGCGCGATACCTTAGTGAGCATATTTGGTGGCAGCGATCGCTCTGGCGCATGGAAAGTCGCAAAAGAAATTCGCGTGTTGAGTATATTCTCTGGCTCCGATATTGACTTTAGCCAAGCGCAATTTAGCTATCGACAAACTCACGTTAAAATTTTTAGCTTATTCAGTGGTGACGATATTTATATTCCTGAAGGTGTAAACGTAGTCACTAAAGCGTTTTGCATTTTTGGCGGTATTGATAATAAATCCAATACCATGGTTTCCAATGATGGCCCAACACTCGTGATTGAAGGATTGGTGATTTTTGGTGGTATTGATATCAAGTTGAAAAAATCACTGAAAGAACGCTTTGTTGCCTTTGCCGACAGCTTAAAAGGTATGTTTGGCTAACTAAATTAATTATTAAGTTTCGAATACGTGATTTTCGAGTAGGTTTTCGAATAGACTTTCGAATAGAGAGACAAAAGGCTTAGCTTGTAAGTTTTAAATTACTTACTTTTAACAACTGCTAAGCCTTTTTTAGTGTATTCTTCTACTTCACTTTTTACTCAATGATGCGAGCTAATTTTGTTAGCTGGTAGTAAAACACCAAGTTCGCCAAATACCATAAATCTTTAATCAGAAATTGACCGCCTGATGACAACAGGGTTTCGGCTGATAGGGCGTCAGGCCAAGTGAACACAAAGCTCTGCGTGGTCAGCATTACCGCACCAGACATCAACACAGCTGGAATAAATAAAGCGTGAATGCGCAATGACAGTAATAATGCTGCCAGCGCAATTAAGTCGTATACACCGATGATATTAGAGGTGGTTTGTACCGACCATATTTGGTACATCCAGCTCATCAGTGGCGAGCTGGCAACCAGTGGCTCAATTCCTTTCGCTTCTAGCTCAGTAAATTTCATGCCGCCAATCCATAGCAATACCAGCACAACTGGTAAAATTTGCACTAAGCGTTGCTGAGTAAGATTTAGTTTGTCTTCGGCAAGCAAGTGAATACCCAGCGCGAGCAATGCAAAGTATTTGATAATGCCTTGACCAGAGCCAATTGCAGGGAAGCCCCCAAGTGATGCGATCCAGCGCTGCTCGCTGAATAAGCTGATTAAAGGCACTAGGCTAATAACGACTAACGCAAGCCCCATTAGTTGGCTCAGTTTTTTGTGCTCTGGTTTCACAAGTACAGTCAAAGCTAGCAGTGAGATAAGGGCAAAACCCAATGCTGCTATGATGTGGCCATTTGCTGAGATAAAGCCACTTGATAGGCCAAAGAAGTCTGTTACGATGGTTATGCTGGCATCACTGCCAATCATTAAGGTACTAACTGCCATCAGTCCAGAAGCAACTAATAACAACACATAAATTAGTTTGTTGAGGGGAGTTGTCATATTTTTCACTATTTCAAAAATTTGACTTAAAGACCTCGATTGTTGAAAAAGCTATTCAGCCTTTACATAAATTTACTTTTCTGGGTTTACTTTTCTTAGCTTGCTTTGATAAATGGCACACCAACTAGTGCGAGCTAGCAATGAGTATCTGCTTGGCATAATTGACCACATGCTCTGTGACTCGCTTGTAACTGCCACGCTCCAGCACCCAGCTGTGCCAATAAAGTTGCTGTATTAGCTGCTTTTTGGGGGCAAGGCTAATTAATTCACCACTGGCTAAATAGGGCTTTGCTTGGGTGATCGGCAGCAATGAATAAGCAAGGCCAGACAAGGTAAAGTGCACAAATGCTTCTGAAGAACCGACGCGGTGGCAAGGGTATTGTCCTTTATTCATGCCAAATTGTTCATTCAGATATTGGTGGTGCATATTGTCGCTGGCATCAAAGGTTACAGCAGGCGCTTTGCATAACGCGTTTTGTGTTAGCCCATCTTGAAAATAGCGTTGGGTAAATTCTGGGCTGGCGCACAGTAAATAATTAAGTTGCCCTAAATGTTGTACCTTGCACCCCGCAACGTTTTTCGCTTGGTTGCTGATGGCGGCGAAAACCTTGCCTTTTGTCAGTAATGTCTGGGTGTCCGCTTCGTTGGCAATATGTAAATCTAATACAATAGCTTCTAGTTTTAGTAGCGGTGTTATGGCTGGAATAAACCAACTGGCGAGGGTGTCGGCGTTAATCGCAATCGAAATACTGAGCGCTTCTTGTTGATCATTCGGCAATATATCATGCACTAGCTCTTGTGCCAGCAAGCTAACTTGTTTGTAGTGCTTAAGCAGCTTTTCGCCAATACTTGTCGCCACCGGCGGGCTGGTTCGAATAATTACGGGCTGTGCAACTTGTTGTTCTAGTTGTTTAATGCGCTGAGAGATTGCTGATTGCGTAATGGCAAGCTTGTCAGCCGCCTTTTCAAAACTCTGCTCGGCAATTACGGCTTCAAGCGCGGCCAGTAATTTATAATCAAATTGTAATTTCATCGCAATGACAGCCTAATCGTGAAAACGTGATGTATCTAAACCGATATTAACAATAGTATTAACAGTGGTATTAATAAATTTAATGATAAATTAAATTTATTAATTTTACTTAATTTATGGGGAGGCTTATTGTTCACACATCTCGCAATTACTTTTGGTTTGAAATAAATATGTTTACCACCTTAGCCAAAGGCTTTGTTATTACGTTGGGGCTAATTATGCCGCTTGGCGCACAAAACTCTTACGTGCTGAGCCAATCAATTAAGAAAAATCATCACTTAACTGCAGCAACGGTTTGTATTGTTTGTGACTTTTTATTGATGTCGTTAGGCGTGTTTGGTGGAGGAGCTTTGATTGCAAGTAACGATTTAGCCTATCAAATTATTACTTGGGCAGGCGTTATTTTCCTCAGTGTTTACGGGGCGATGTTTTTTCGTGACGCAATCAATGCGCAAGCGGTTGAAGCGGCTGAAAGTGCTACACCAAGTAAACGCAAGGTGGTGATTTTTACAACGTTAGCAGTAACCTTATTAAACCCACATGTTTACCTAGATACTGTGGTGATTATTGGCAGTATCAGTGGTCAATACCAAGGAGATGATAAGTACATATTTTGGTTAGGCACGATCTTAGCGTCATTGGCGTGGTTTTACGCCTTATCACTTGGTGCTGCTAAGCTTTCACCGTGGTTGGCTCAAGCGCATGTGCAGCGAGCTATTAACCTGATAATTGCTGTGATTATGTGGGTGATTGCATACAGCTTAATAAAGCCACTTTTACTTAGCTAGAAAAGATGAGCAAAGCGCTTTTGTTAAGAGCCATGCTTTAACAAAGCGCTTTATAATTACTTTTCATTGAACCAATATTTTTTATAAATGAAAGCAGGCGACACGTTTACAGGCTTAGCTCAATAATTTTTCGGCTACGTTCTATGGTAACCGCTTTGGTTTCGCCCATCGCAGTTTGACCATGGCGCTCTAGTTGAGCCACTAATGCCTCAACTACGTCACTTTCAAGCTGATAGTTACTTAATCGCGTTTTCATTTTTACTTGTTGGAAAAACTGCTCGGTTTTAGCAATGGCAAGTCGAATTGCATCGTCGGCGCTTTCTTCTTCAATGTGCCAAATCCTGCGTGCAAATTGTAGTAGCTTCGCTTGTTTTTCCTCGCGCATTTCCCACATCATTCTAGGCAAAATAATCGCTAATGTTTGCGCGTGATCTAGGCCATATAACGCAGTAATTTCATGGCCAATGCCATGGGTTGACCAGTCTTGTGGCACGCCAGCACCAATTAAGCCGTTAAGCGCCATAGTCGCGCTCCACATCACATTGGCACGCGTGTCTGCATCGGGTTCAGCGAACATTTTAGGGCCTTCTTCAATCAGGGTTTGCAATATACCTTCGGCAAACCTGTCTTGAACTTTGGCATTAACGCTATACGTCAGATATTGCTCCATAACATGAACAAACGCATCAACAATGCCATTGGTGATTTGACGTTCTGGCAAGCTTGCCATCACGCTTGGGTCTAAAATTGCGAATTTGGGCTGCACCAGTGGTGAGCCAAAAGCGAACTTGTCTTTCGTTGCTAATTTCGAAACGACAGCGAAGCTGTTCGATTCAGAGCCGGTTGCCGGTAAAGTGAGTACGACACCTAGCGGCACAGCATCAGCCACTTTGGCATTTTGGGCGAGAATGTCCCAAGGTTCACCGTCAAATTTGGCTGCTGCGGCAATGAATTTACAGCCATCAATGACTGAGCCGCCACCGACGGCAAGAATAAAGTCAACTTGCTCTGACTTGACCAGCTCAACAGCTTTCATTGTTGTTTCGTAACTGGGGTTGGGCTCTATCCCTGAAAATTCAATAACTTGATGTTCTGCTAAGGCGTCACAAACTTGCTGATATACGCCGTTACTTTTGATACTACCGCCGCCATAAGCCAGCAGTACTTTGTGGTTTTTATCAATGGCGGAAGCTAGTTTTGCAATTTGCTGTGTACCAAAATGAATACAGGTGTTATTGCTGTAGCTGAAATTTAACATGGCGCATCCTTTAAGCAGAAAGTTAGAAATTATTGAGCGAAGTTATTGAGTAATATGGCGCGAATTTGGAAAAGATCAATATGATGATATGAATCAAAGTCACTCAACTGGCTTATGTTATGGTGATTGAGAAGGGCGTGTGGAGAGAAGCTTATGTCCGAAGAAAAAACCATAAAAGTACTTAAAATTTGTATTCTTATTGGTATTTGCCTGTTGTTACTTGGCCACTACTTGATCAGTTATACCAATATTTCACAGACCATGGGAGTTAAAGGTATGGTGCTGAGTGCCGCATGTATCGCGCTTGGTTTAATATTTAGTTTACCCACCAAAATGTATCTTACTTTTTTACTGGTTACTCGCGAAAATCGTCAAGCTCAATGTTTACAGCAAGCAAAGTCGCAGAAAACACAGCCTGAGCAGAAGAAAAGCTCGCTACTGTAACTGATTGCTGCCACCTGCAACTATACCGCTGTTCATTGTTGGTGGCATTGAGTTAGCAAGTGTTTGAAAAGTTTATAAAAGCAATATTCGAACTGCATTTATGACGCTCACAAATAATTAACCCAGTAATAAGTTAATCGCTTGATTTATATCAAAATAAAATAGTGTTGTTGGTGAAGGTAGATTTAAAATCCGCTAAAGTGCTAGGATGTGAGCCTAGCAAATTGCTGTGTGTTAAGTAGTAACCTTAAGTTGTAGCCATGACCCAAATTCGACGCCCAATCAATACCGCCTCATTAAATGAACAACTTGCCTATTGGCAACGAGCTATGGAGCTTGAAGAAGGACGTAACGAAGTATTACGCATGGTAGCATCGGGTGATTCGCTTGATTCTGTACTCAATACCTTATGCCACAAAGCACAAGTGTATAACCCAAATATGTACTGTTCGGTGCTATTGCTGGATAACGAAGCGAAAACTTTGCACTCAGTTGCTTCATCTTCACTGCCTGATTTTTATTGCGAAGCGTTAAATGGCACTACCATTGGTATGGGCGTAGGTTCATGTGGCACAGCCGCTTTTATTGAACAGCGCGTCATCGTTGAAGACATCAATACGCATCCATACTGGGTGCAATTCAAGGGCTTGGCGCTAGAAGCTGGTTTACAATCTTGTTGGTCTGAGCCGATTATTGGTCAAGATGGTCGTGTATATGGCACTTTTGCGATGTATTACAGTACGCCATGTAAGCCAACTGATGAAGATATTCAGTTTATTGAGTTAAGCGCCAACCTTGCCGCAGTTGTTTTTGAGAACGATTACAATCGTCAGCAATTATTGGATGCCAATACGAAATTGAGTTTGACGGTTGATGAACGCACCAGCGAACTTGAAGCGACAAATAAGGCACTTGCCAATCGCATTGAGCGACAAGCTCGACAGCAAATTGAGCGAATTGAAGAAGAGAAAATGCTAACCACCAATGCGTTATTGTGTGGTTTTGCCCATGAAATTAGCACGCCAATTGGCAACAGCTTGACCACGGTTAGCGCGATTGTTGATAAAATTGAGAAGTTGTTTGATGCACTAGAAAACGGTGTTATGTCTCGCCGCGCATTTGAAGAGCACCTTACACAACTGCATCAGCTTTCTGAAATTAATAAGAAAAATCTTATTAAAGCAGATTCGCTGCTAAGCCAATTCCAACAGCTAGATGCCAAGCAAGTCAGTGATGTTCAACAAACGTTTGAATTGAGCACTTTTTTTGCGGAAGTTAAGGCAAGTTTGCATAGCGTATTAGGCGATCATCAATTGTTTATTGATTCGCAGGAATTGCCTATCACTTGTGTAAAAGAGTGTTTGTGGCAAGTGTTTTATCAGCTAATTGAAAACTCATTAGCTCATGGCTTTATTGACAAAGCGAAGGGCAATATTCACATTAGTGCGATTCGTAAAGGCAATGAAATTGTTATTAACTATCAAGATGATGGTTGTGGTATTGATCAGCAACATAGCGATAAAGTTTTCGAACCTTTCTATACCACGCAGCGCAATAGCAACAAAATAGGCTTGGGTTTGACAACAGTGGGCAGCTTAATGGGTAACGTGCTCAATGGTCGAATTCAATTACAAAACTCGCCAGTAGGCGCTCGCTTCGAAATTACGTTACCAGGGCTTAGCCTAGTGAGTTAACAAAGGTTAGTTAAGGGCTTTTCGTTAACAAAAGTTAGTCAAGAGTAGCTAGCTGGACCTAATTTAGTGCCTGAGTGCTTTACTCGGGCTTATTGACAACTGGCGCTTGAGATTTACTGTGAACAGCGTCACAAGCAGCATTTTTTTCTTGAATTGATTTGGCGTCTTGGTTAACAAGTGCTTTTAAAATCAGTTGATTACATTTTTTCTCTTGTGCCGATAATTGAGTGCTGTCGCCATAAGAGATGGTGGCTACCATAGGTTGGAAGTTAACCGCAGCCTGACAATACATTTCCTTATAATTTTGATGATGCCAGTACGGGCTTGTACGATTGGATAGCGCTGAACATATTTGATTGAATAATGACTTAGCCTTAACGGTACAGTCAGAATATTCAGGTGAGTTACGGTCGTTATCAAAGCATACCGTGTGATTAAGTACTCGCCATTGACTATGACTAAACGGAATATAAGTGTCTTGGTATTCAATTGTCAGCGATGTTTCTGTGAGTGATAAGCGCTGATCATTTACGTCTTGTATGCTTTCGCCAAGCGCAGTGATATATGCGGTTAACGCAATTGCCGAGGCAGACATGCTTGCTATCCTTATTGGTGTTCAAATAATCCTAGGGTAATTGTGTTTGTGGTTACGCTTAGATAAGTAAGTGCCTAATGCCTGCAATTTTTGTAGCGGCACTCACTTAGCAGCCCACTTTACAATCTAATTTTCAATCGAGTCTACAACTACACTGAATATATAATATTCCGGCCTGAATTTTCAAACTAACTTGGTATTCGCCAGCGCAAGTATTTCAACTTTCATTAAGTCTGTGAGCGACGCTGCCACAGCATTCCTGCAATGACGGCTAGGCCAAACCATGCAAAGCTACCGCCATGGACATGAATTTCTTCTTCGTAATAAACATCGTAGTTTTCACTTTCAAGCGGTAAAGCGTATAAACTGCTGCTGTCATCACTGCTGTAGGTGGCAACAATGTTGCTGTAACCTACTTGGTAAAGGTCAATGAGCACATCATAGTGATCTGTTTGGTAGCCACTGGCTAATGTGCTCAATACTTCGTATTGGTCGTCAGTTGACTCACCAAAGATCATAAAGTTATCAGTCGAGTAGAAGTATTCCCAGTCTCTGCCGCTTTGGCGAAGATAGATATCAGCGTATACCAGTGCTTCATTAACACCATTGTAGGTATATACATCGGCATCGAAAGTCACGCTAAAGGTGCGAAAGAATCCGTCGGCGTCAATGTCATCAAACAAGCGCGTAACAGCGTCAAATATACTAAATTCTTGACGAAAACTACGTGCCGCCTTTATTTCGATTTTCTGCTTACTGATCGGTAATTGGCTTAGTGCTTTGGCTGCTTGATGCTCGGCACGAGAAATTCTGGTGCTAACTGGTAGTAATGGCGCTTCACTAAGCTTTTGGTTTGCTGCTGAAGGAAATTGATTAACGCCGTTGATATTACTGTTACTATCATTATCAGTACTTTGCAGCTCGCGAGTGTAATCAGCAACGACCTTAATTTGCTGAAACTCACTTGGCTGCTCTGCTGCTAGCAGTTGATTGGCAAGCGTCGTTGTAACCCCTTCAGTTGTTGCCTCTTCGGTTGTAGATGCATGCTGTGATTGCTCAACGGCTTCGGCAGTCAGTGCAATAAATAGCAAACACCAAATACAAGCAACAAATTTAAACCAGCGAACTTCTTGGCGGTTAGCTTGACGCTTGCGCAGTAGCTGCTTTATTGCAGCACGTTTACCTTTATGCTGTTTCTTCATCGCCAATAGGCGTGCTTTGTTGGCAGAATGTTGAGTTGTGATTTCAGTATTCATCTTGTGCCTCCTGTTGCAATTGAGGCTTATTAAAGCAGCGAACAACTGAATAAAAACTGAACTTTGAGTTCAGCAAGTGTTCAGTTTATTTCTCCTAATCTAAGGCAAAATTGGCAAAAACATTTCATCTGCGATTGCATTCTTTTACACTAAAGTGATTAGATAAGCTCTGTAAAATAAAGCAATAAAATAAGGTTGTTATGACAAGGTTGGCGTTAATATTCATTTCATGCTGTTTGCTGCTGGCGACTTCGCCTGCGGTGACTGCTCAGCCTTATTTTGATAAGCAGCAAGGCGGGCAAAGTCGCTCGAAAGGGTTTACGGCTCAGCAAGCGGCAAAAAAGGTGCAGTCGCGCTTTGGCGGTAAAGTACTTAAAGTGCAGCCGTCCGGTAATGGCTATCGCGTTAAGTTGATCAAAAAAGACGGCCGTATTGTCAGTGTTTTTGTTGATGGTAGTGGCAAAATCAAAGGCTAATGGATTTTGCTTAATTACTCACAGTAATAGAGGAGTTGTCTGTGCGTTTATTACTTGTTGAAGACGATCAACAACTACATGAAAATTTAAAATCTTCACTGGCTAAACAAGGCTTTAGTATTGACTCGGCATTTGATGGCGAAGAAGGCTTATACCTTGGCAGTGAGCACCCATACGATGCTGCGGTGATTGATATTGGTTTACCAAAAAGAGATGGTATTTCATTGATCACTGAGCTGAGGCAGCTTGATATTAAGTTCCCGATCATTGTCCTAACAGCGCGCGATCGCTGGCAAGATAAGGTGCAAGGTTTAGACGCTGGCGCTGATGATTACCTTACCAAACCATTTCAGTATGAAGAATTACACGCTCGACTGAACGCACTTATTCGCCGCAGTGCAGGGCAAGCAAGCCCAGTATTAACGAGCGGCGCGCTGAGTATCAATACAGCGAGCCATCAAGTATTGGTTAACGATCAAGAGGTGTCACTGAGTAGTTATGAATACCGACTGATTGCTTACCTGATGCTACAGCAAGGCAAAGTAGTCTCTAAAACGAGCTTGACCGAACACTTATATGATCAAGACTTTGACTTAGACTCAAATGTGATTGAAGTGTTTGTCAGGCGCTTGCGTAAGAAACTTGACCCTGAGGGTGAACATAATTTTATCGAAACCTTACGTGGTCAAGGTTATCGTTTGCGCACCATTGATAGTTAAACATTGATAGCTAACCAGTGACAGTTAACTTGTATTCGAGTGAATTTGTGCTCGAGTCAAATTTACGCTAGCGAATGCCACTTAGCTCAGAATTTTTATCCCAATATTTATGCCAATAAGAGTAGGTGATGGACGTACCTTCGTTAAAATCCCGACTAATCGCCAGTGCCGTAGTAATGCTATTTGTATTGCTACCGGCTATAGGTTTTACCCTTGATGATGCTTTTGCCAAGCATTTGTTAAAAGCCGTTGAGCAGGAGTTAACCGCTCATAGCTACAGCATATTGGCGGAAACTGATTACATCGACGGTGAACTTTTAACGCCAACCAACTTTCAAGAAAGTCAGTTTAATGTGATTGACTCTGGCTTGTATGCGCTTATTTCCGATCAAATACCGATAGCAGGAACGCCTACAGAAACACCCATAGAAACGGAAACGCCGCGCTTGATTTGGCATTCTGACTCCGCACTTAATATTACCTCAATGGATAACTTGTTTTACCCTGCGCAAGGGGAGCGGGCATTTTACTCGGTGACTTTCGCAGAGCAAGCGATGTTTGTTTCGAGCTTTTCGGTTAACTTTGCCGATCTTAACCAAGATATGCCGCTAACCTTACACATCGCTAAAAGCCAGCAAGATTATATGGCGGCGCAAAAAGCGTTTCGTCAGCAACTGCTGATCTGGCTGGCGATTATTGCCATTGTTTTTGCCGCCGTGATGTGGTGGTGGCTGTCGTGGACGTTAAAACCGTTAAAACAGCTAACTCACGAATTAAAAACCATCGAGCAGGGCGACAGTGAGTCGGTTGCAGGTGATTACCCAATAGAGGTAAAGCCAGCAATTAGTCAGCTCAACAATCTGCTCGCAAACGAGCAGACTCAACGACTGCGTTACCGCAATGCGCTTGCGGACTTAGCGCACAGCTTAAAAACACCCTTAGCGACGATTAGCAGTGCGGAAGCGGTGTCTAGTGAAATTCAGCAAGAAGTCAGCAAGATTAACCATATTGTCGAACACCAGCTAAAGCGCGCGCAAAGTGCTGGCCAATCAGCTTGGCGCTTGAGTGTTGATATTAAGCCTTGCATCGATAAATTATTGTCAGCTATGGCAAAAATTTATCGTGATAAAACAGTCACCGTCGCCGTTGAAGTCGCTGAAGGCGCCAAATTCAAAGGTGACGAAGCTGATTTAATGGAAATTCTTGGTAATCTGCTCGACAACGCATACAAAGCCGCGACAGCTAAAGTGGCGGTAACGGTCAATGTGAGCGCCAAGTATTTAACATTATCGATAGCAGATGATGGGGTCGGTATTTCTGAGCACAAACGGGACAGCATTATGCAGCGCGGTGTGCGGGCTGACACTTATGAACAGGGCCACGGTATCGGATTAGCGATTGTCAGAGATATCGTGACTAGCTACCAAGGAAAAATTGATATCAAACGTGATGCTGAATTAGGCGGAGCGCTGTTTGAGTTATCATTTCACATCAACTGAAGCTAGTGCTTGGGTTGCAGCTCAGTTAACCCAGTTTTTTATGATTCTCATGGTTTTATATGGAGACAAATTTGATCAACGTTCTAGAAGTTATCGCAGGTTTATCTGGGCTTATTGCGACTATTTGGATAACCATTGGCGTTTATATCGCGGCCAAGTTCTATCCCAATTACAATCACAGCAATCAATTTTGTAGCGAACTGGGGGCGGCTGGCAGCCCAACAGAGAAACTATCACCGCTAATCAATAACTACCCTTTAGGCGCAATTTTTTGTGTATTTGGCTGGTACGTTCAAGCGCGTGCTGGCGCCGATATAGCAATACAGTCAACTGGCTATTTAATTATTATTCACGGCCTAGGAACTTGGGTTGCGGGCTATTTCCCTATGGATAAAGACCCGTACACAAAAGAGCCAACCCATAGCTGCAAAGTCCACTCTTGGGCTGGCTTTATTATGTTGCTCTCGTTATTAATTGCGCCCATGTTGGTGGCATTTAGCGGTGATAATTTAGCGCTGCCAACATGGTTTCGAATTGCGTCTGTACTGACTGTGATATTGGCAATTTACTATTTAGTAAAGATGGCAAAATCAGTTAAACAATCGCAAACCCACAAAGATGCTGGCATGGAGAGTAAGGTTGGCTTATACCAGCGAATTTCTTACTGGATAAAATTAATCTGGCTAAGCGCATTCTCAGTAATATTAGTGCAGAGTTAACTTTGCTCGCTTTGTTAGGCAATGGGCGCTTTAGACAACGAGGATAAGACAACGAGCATATTAACCATTTTTATGTCTTGATTAGTGCTTAATGGAGCAATTAAACATTTTAAACGGGTTGGTATGGGTCAAAAGGCAGGTGCCCCGTTTTTACCCAAATAATCGTTTCTTGCTCTACAAACGGGTGATGCTGACTCATATGGGGGCTGCGCAGCCAGGTTCCGGTAGGGTAGCTACCTAACTCGTCTTTGAATTCACCAGATAACACCAATATTTCTTCACCACCAAAGTGGCGGTGAGGTTTGAATTTCTCACCTGCAGGCCATTTCACTAAAGCGACGTGCTCTCCTTCGTGTTCATGCAATGGCATCACTTGCAATCCGCCTTGGCCTGGTAACCAAGCTGCTGTTTGCGTATTCACCCTGACTTGTGCGGTGTCAGACTCTTGGAATTGATGTAATTTGACGAATAACGTGCAGCCATGCTCTGAGTATGGGGCATGCACAAAGCCTTTGGGATTACGAATATAAGTACCCGCTGGATAGTCACCGGTTTGATCTGAAAATACGCCATCTAATACCAGAATCTCTTCACCTAACGGGTGATTATGCTCTGAAAAAGAAGCACCAGCGTCATAACGCACTATGCTAGTCGCATGGCCTTGTTCTGCTTCCTCTCGGGCCAAAGGTTTGCGCCATACTCCAGCCTTGGGGCTAGCCAGCCAGCTTTGCTGTGCTGTTGATACAACAACGCGCTGTTCAAAATTCATGTTGAGATTGCTAATTGCAGTCATGTGTTGCTACTTAGATTAGATTGATACCAATTGAACTAAAGAATTGCTCAATTCAGAGCGTTGTCAGCGGTGGGAGAATCAGCCAAATTTGTGCAGATATAGTTGCTCTACATCGAATAAATTTGGCGAAATTATCGCGCCGCTGACACGCTCCCAAGGGCGAGTTTAAAAGGCTTATATGCGGCGTTATTGATTTTAACAAGGGAATAACCATTCTTTGCAATCAATGCCTTGCCTCTAAGCCTTTTAACTCTCGCTGAATGACTAATTCTTTATTTCAATTGGTATTATTGCCATATAGGAACATTATAACAAGCAGTTGAGCAGCGACTTATTCTTGTTTGTTTTGGCTCATATAAATCATGTCTTTAGCAACAAAGTAGTGACCTAGAAAGTTTTGAGTGAGAAAGTAAATATTAGCCATTCGGCAATCGAACGATAGCTTTTCGGCATTTGCTCGAAAATTGTTCAGCAATAATTCAGCTTGCGGTTTTTATAGTAAAAGGCAACTCGTCAAGAGAGGGATTTTTATTATGAAAACTCACTTGTTCAACCCCACGTTATTGCTGACTGCTGCGCTAACGAGTGGATTAGCCTTCACTAGCACAGTGGCTCTCGCAATCGATTATAGTGATAGCGCCTATCAATCGAATGAGCACTCGTCAGACAATCACCAATCAAAAAAACACAATTCTGCTAACAGTGATGAGCAAGCATTGCTTTCTCAAGCACAATTAGCACAGCTTTTGGCACCCATTGCTTTGTACCCCGACAGTTTACTTAGCCACATTCTGATCGCTGCTAGCTACCCCCTAGAGGTTGTTGAAGCTTACCGTTGGCGTGAGCTGCAAGGAGATGTCTCAACACAAACACTAAGCGAGCGAGCTTCGCAGCAGGACTGGGATGCAAGTGTTATCGCGTTAGTGCCGTTTGAGACTGTGCTCGAGCAAATGAATAAAGATTTAACTTGGCTGCGCCAACTTGGGGATGCGTTTTTAGCCCAAGAGCAAGATGTGCTCGATAGTATTCAGTCACTGCGCTTACAAGCTCAAGAAGCAGGAAGTTTAGACGCGATTGATAAAGTTGATGTTGAATACGAGCAAGAAAAAATAGTGATTGTGTCGCGTGAACCAGAAGTGGTTTATGTGCCATATTACGACACTCGTGTGGTTTATGGCGATTGGCGCTGGCGTCATTACCCACCTGTTTACTGGCGACACCGCTATAAGTTTCACCGCCATCACCATGATTATTGGCCTATTACATGGCACCGAGGTGTTCATATTGGTGTTGGCTTCTTTTTCAGCGCATTTCATTGGCATAACGGCTATGTGGTGATCAATCATCGTAGAAATTTCCACAATCACTATCGCCACTATTACCGCAAACGCCATCACATTTTATATAGCGGCTATAGCAAACGCTGGCACCATAAACCTTACCACCGTCGCAATGTTGCCTATCGCACGGCAGTGGTTAAAGAAAAATATCGCAGCCAATACCCTCATAAGCGTAATCACGCGGTGCGTTATGTTGGCAAAAGCTCAACTAGCGGCAAGAGGGGGATAAAACCCCATAAGCACAATGCTCTGCAGCATAACTACAAGCGTAAACATGACACTTTTAAACGTGTAAAAGGTGATTTGAATAAACAAAGCAGCAGTGCGTCAAAAACTAGTGTGATTAAAACCAGTGCGCCAAAACAGTATCAGCGAAATAGTGCGAAGCTTGTGCATAAACAAGATCGCCAATCAGCTAAGCGTGACAACTTTAAGCGCAACCAGTCAAACCGTCACACTACCAGCTCAAAAGCTGGCATAAAGCGTGTTCAAGCGAAACCTGCTCAAGTCAATAGCACCATTCGTCAACAATCAGCTAGTCGCCCAGCTAAGAAATATTTTGCCAGCGCCAATAACAAGAAAAAGCCAGTTGCCAATATCAATAGTCAATTGCGTCATCAGGCTGCTGGTAATGCTAACAAGAAGTACCAAAAAGTAAGTAAAAACAGCGGTTACAAAAACAGTGCTTATAAAAAGGTTAGTCAAAGTCGGAAAAGCTATAACAAGTCGGCAAATAAGCCGGCAAAAAATTATGCGCGCAGTAATTATAAGAAACGCAATCATACGTCGAGCAGGCAAAGTGCAAGTCGTTCTCAGAGTCGAAAGCAACGTCAGCATTAAGTAATGTCAGTACTAAGTAATGCCTGCATTCAGTAAACCTCGCGAAATCATTCTTTAGTTCAGGGAAGTAATTGGCGGTGTTTAGTGCAATTAAAAATGCAAACTAAGCACTAGGCACTCGCCTTTTGCTATCAACTCCTATAGCCATATAGCTTCAATAGCTTGATAAGTATCAAGTAGTTAATAATTAGGGCTGAGCATGTTTATCCTGTGCTTGTGGTGAGATTTGTCTTCTTCTATAGTCAATTTACTTGACCCTATTTTTTTTAGTTCCATGCATTTACCTTCTGACATCAAAGTTTTACCAAGCGAACAACTTGAAGCTGTAGATTTAACGCAAGCGATTGAAGACAAACCCAAGTACGAAAAGCAGCTTAAAAAATGGCAGCAACGAATGTTGCAAGTGCAACAAGCGTATTTTAGGCAAGGTAAGCGTGCTTTAATTGTTTTCGAAGGCTGGGATGCCAGCGGCAAAGGTGGCGCTATTCGCCGATTGACGGAAAAGTTAGACCCGAGGGGCTTTACGGTTTATCCCATTGCGGCACCGGATCCAATTGAGCAAGCAAAGCATTATTTATATCGGTTCCAAACCAAATTGCCTGCGCCAGGTGGTATTGCTATTTTTGATCGTTCTTATTATGGCCGTGTATTAGTAGAGCGGGTTGAGGAATTTGCTAAACCTAATGAGTGGCAGCGAGCTTACCAAGAAATTAATGAGTTTGAGCGTTTGTTGGCAGATGATGATGTACGCATCGTCAAAGTGTTTTTGCACATTAGTGGCGATGAACAGCTAAAGCGCTTTAAAGAGCGATTACACAACCCTATTAAGCGATGGAAGCTAACCGAAGAAGATATTCGCAATCGTGAAAAGTGGGACGATTATCATGTTGCCATTAATGATATGCTTAAATTTACCAATACAAATCATGCCC
This sequence comes from Thalassotalea euphylliae, assembly GCF_003390395.1. NCBI lineage: Bacteria > Pseudomonadati > Pseudomonadota > Gammaproteobacteria > Alteromonadales > Colwelliaceae > Thalassotalea > Thalassotalea euphylliae. The sequence goes on from NZ_QUOV01000001.1 coordinate 1,469,418, forward strand.
AGTGGCAAGTGGTCCCTGGCAACCGGAAATGGTATGCGCGTATTGCGGTGCTAAAAGCAGTTGTTAAAGCGATGGAAGCGGGCGTTGATACGAGTATTCCTGAGCTTGACGAAGCCGTTGTCAAAGCCGCAGAAAAAGCACTGGGTGAATCGTAGTTATACTAGTCATTCACATTAGTCATTAGAAAAGTAATCACCTGAACTGGCCGATATAAGCTTAACTAGTAGCGCAGGCTAGGTTAGTTAGTCGTTGCAGGTTGGCTTAGGTTAGGTATTGGTGAGATATTGCTGATAGCCTTGGATACCAAAGTAGCGGATCGACTTTTTATGTTTCACTCGTTTTGCTATTAACGTTTCACCGCAGTAAATTCTCACAATTTGTTTATCACCATTGCTGTCTGTGTCAAAACAATGGGCGTCGTTAAGGCGCAAGTCGTCAAACTCGCTACGCATAATTAACTTCAATTTTAGACCTTTAACTGGTGTGAAAACTCAATTTATTTCGATGTCGCATTTGCAACGAGCTATAACCCGTTGATTTCCTTATTCACGGCATAACCTTCGTCAGTCACAATTTTTTCTAATACTTGTACACGCTCTTCTAATTGTGCGACTTGTGATTTGAGCGCTGCATTCTCTTTACTATTTTCCGCGTTGTATTTCAGTGACTTTTCTTTAAAACGTAGGTGCTTTTGATACATATCGTACATTACACCAAAGCCAACAGAAATAAACACGATAAGCACAACCATAGTCGTTCCAGACATTCTTAGCCTCCATTACATTGCCTGTAATCAGCAGTATATCGGTTGGATTCTAAAATTCATAGTGAGTAAGAGTCTTAATGAGTGTAAGGAAACAAACGACCATTCTGCGGTAAAAAAAGAGCCACATTTCCAATTGGTAATGTGGCCCGAAGAGAGTAAAGGAGAAAATGTTTAGGTGGAATGCTTTAATCAATAAGTTCAATTAACAACACTGATTTAACAATTATTAAGCCAAGTTATTTCGCGATAGATGCTAGCTCTAGCGTAACTTGTGACAAACCTTGTTGTTGAATTTTACGATTTAGTTCTGCTTTTTTACTTTCAAGTAATGAGATACCTTCAACGACCATATCAAACGCTTTCCATTGGCCTGTTTTCTTGTTGCGACGCATTTTGAACTGAATCTCAATTTCAGGGGCATCCTTATCAATTATGCGCGTTGAAACCGCAACAACACGTTTGCCTTCAAAAGACTTTTCTGGCTCATAAATCACTTGTTGGTCGGTATAGCTCGCTAGTGCCGTAGCATAAGTTCTAACTAAGTAATGGCGCATTGCATCGGCAAATTTATTGCGCTCTTCTTTAGTGGTTTTCTTTAATTGCTTACCAAGAATGCGAAATGCTGCATATTTGTAGTCGACATGTGGCATTAATTCTTCTTCAACAATAGTGCGCATTAAATCAGGGAATTTCGCTAATTCTTGCTGCTGTTGCGCGATGCGGTTAAACAGGTTATTGCCTGTTGTCTCTAGCGTTTGGTATGGCGACACGCTAGCCGCTTGCACCGTAAACATACTGCTAATCAGCAATACGATAGTAGTTAATACCTTATACATAATAAAACCCTTAATATCAGTTAAACCGACCAGTTGGTCTGTTAAAAATTAGATACAAAAAATGACCACAGCGAGCAGTAAATTCATTGATCTTGTTTGTTTTGGTTAGTTGCTACGTCTAAGCGACTGAATATAATTGCAAAGTTCCGCCATTACGGTTTGGAACAATGCTTTTTCTTGCGTGCCTTTACTCAAACTTGTTGAGCCGTTAAACACCGAAACGATAAAATATGCGACCTGAGAATAATCAATATCATTTCGCAATTGATCGCTTATTCGTCTTAAGTTCTCAGAAATAAGCGTGTTTAGTTTTTGCTGCATCATTAAAGTACGCAGTCTAAATCCTTCATCAACACTTGCCATTTCCAAGCATAAATTATTGAGTGGGCAACCACATACTACGTCTTCACAGCTCATATCGTTTGCTGAGTCATGAAAAAAATCACACAGTCCTTGAATTGGATCGGCTTGTGTAACCGCGGGCTCCCATGAAGCAAGGAACATTGGCGTAAATATTTCTTCAATTACCGCATAACCAAGCTCGTGCTTGTTTGCAAAGTGATGGTAAAGCGCACCTTTTGAGATGTGACAGCGAGACAAAATTGTCGATAGACTAGTTGCTTGAAATCCGTTTTTACGAATTTCTTCACCACTGACCTCTAGTATCAATTGTCGCGTTTGTTCTGGATCTCTCATGAGTCTCTACCTTGACTAGCTTAATAACATATTAACCGACCAGTCGGTCTGTTGGAAATGAAAAAAAGTTATAACCTAGTCAGTTTTGGACAAAATGTCGGGTGGGTGCAGTTTTCATATGCGGCGACTTCCCAAGTTAATCACAGTCAATTAACTGTAAGTAGCTGATTAATAATGATTAATCTATGTTGCTAGTTTGGCTTATTGTAGTAATCACCATGTTTATGTCGAAAAAACACATTGCAATAAGTTAACTCAAGAGCAAGTGGTGATTCGGTAACAATGTTGAGGTAAGGGTTCAGCTCAAGTGTTACGCGAGTTGTCTCTTTTGATTGCGAAAGCCTTTCAAACAAAGCTTTTTTCTGATGTGTGTTATTAGAGTAGGGCATACGTACAATAATATGCTCACGACAGTTTGGTGCGGGTATAGGGAATAGCTCCTTGGGAATAAATACTTCAAATTGCCCACCAGGATTAAAGCCATAACGTTCATTGACACGGTACTGGTTAGGAATTAAATCAAGCTGAATATGATAGTAATTGAAGTACTTACCGGGGTTAATGGTTATCTCTTGTTTGGGAACGTTGGCGTGTGTTTGGCTGCTAACGCTGGTAACAATAACGAGTGCAACCAGTGCTATATATCTTACTAATCGAATTAGGTATTTCATTGATAATTTTAATTTAGCTCTTAATTTAGCAATGCGCAGTGCACCTAGCGATAACTTAATGTCGTGTGGCTAATATCTGCATTATTCTATCAGTTTATACGGCGTTAATAAGTTAAATAGTCAGATGCTTTGCACCACTCAGTGCATCAATGCCGATTTTGCGCGAGCAGGAAAATCAGTAAAAACTCCAGTGATGCCCAGCTTTTTGTTGGTGTACTGCAACCAATGCTCAAAACTCGCAAAGCGCTTAGGTGTATCTTCAATGCGAAATGTATATGGGTGAATGGTCATATTCAATCGCTGCGCCTCAGTTAAGAGTGCGGAAGCTTGCCAGTTGTCATCGACAAGCATTGGAAACCACGGGCCGATACCATCGGCATAGCGAGCAATTTGCGCTACCCCTTGTGCTGAAAACATCCAGTCGTAGCTGTAGTTTTGCCATTTGCCGCCAACACGTTGTTTTGTTTCTTGCCAGTCAGTAAATGCGATAAGCTGCACTAAAGCAATGTTCATCTTTAATTTGGGCAGCAACTCACTATTGATGCGCATTAGCTCATTGGCATCAAAACTTTGCAAAAATACCTTGTCAGATTTTTGTGTGTAACCAAAGGCTTTTAACGTTTGCAAAACAGCAAGGCTGATATCTTTTCCCGCTTGGTGATGAAACCATGGTGACTTAACTTCTGGATATATGCCGACTTGCTTACCGTGGCTTGTGTTGAGTGCTTGAATTAACGTTAGCTCTTCAGCTAACGTGTGTAGTTTGAATTCCCCAATGTTAATTGGAAACCGATTGGGGTACTTGGCTTTGCCGGGAGTAGTAACACGCTCTGAAACTGACAAGGTTTTTAGCTCTGCTAAGGTGAAATCAATCACATAGAAATGACCATCTTGGCGCTGCCTATTGGGAAACTGTGTAGCGACATTCGTTGTGGCATCTAAGGTTAAATCATGGTGAACAATAAGGTGGTTGTCTTTACTCATAACAACGTCTTGTTCGATAAAATCTGCCCCCATACCATAGGCAAGCGCTTTACTCGCCATGGTATGTTCCGGCAAATGACCACTAGCCCCGCGATGCGCAATAATAGTCATTGGTACTGGCGGTAATGCAGATAATTGCTGGGAGCTTGATGCTTCGTCTAATTCTTTAGTGCTTGCAGTTGACTGAAAACCCATCACTAGGATTAAAAGCAAAGTAAAAATCAGAGGTTTTGACAGGGGGAGTGAGCGGTATTTCATCATTTATAAGTATGTATTAGTTAATCGTATACGTGTTTGTTGAATAGTTGAGCTAGCATTAATGAGACTAGAATGCTGCTAGCTAACTGATATACATAATTTATTAACTGATTATTGTGACAGGCAGATGAATTAAACTTCAATTGAAAATTGAGCTTGACGGCGATCGGTTTTATTACGACTGTCGAGGCGGCGTTGACCTATCATGTTTTTTTGGCGACGATCATCACCTTGACGGCGTTCTTCGCCGCTCCATTCTTGTCCATTACTGCCATCGTTATCTGTAAACTTATTTCGTAAAAAAGTTTGCAGTGATTTCCTTTTCTTATGGGTTTCCGATGTACCGGCAACCCTAGTACTAACAGTTTGTTCTATCGGATTAAACATAATAGTTACCTAGCGTCCTTACAGTTGATTAGCCTATATATAACTCTTTATCGGTAATGGATGGTTAAACTTTAACCTGTTGAGCGTGGTGACCGTTAAATGGCATATCAACTGAGCCTTGTTCGCGTTTATACAGCTCCCGCATAACTAATAAACGAGTGAACTAAGGTAAAAGATCTATGTCACAACAGCATTGCTCACTGCTATTGCCTCAATAGCTTCTGCGTAGGCCGCAACCAGTTGGTCGTAATTTGTTTTAGCATTACCGAGTTCTTCATCGTTATCGATAAAAAATGGCTCGGTAATAACACAAGGGGCGCTGGTATAGCGAAGCAAGTACCCACCGCGATCTTCTGCACTACGGGCTTTAAGGCCGCGATCTTTATTGCCAAGCGCTGTTTGTATTTTAGTTTGGAGGATGTCAGCCATGGCTTTGCCTTTTTGTGATCTGTGGTAGTACAGCATTTCACAACCACTTGCTTGTTGATTAAACGCATTACAGTGCAGGCTAACGATAAAGTCTGGGGCGAGTTCATCAATGTCTGATGGCAGCTGGCGGTAGGTACGTCGGTACACTCGTTGGACGTTGACGTTTGATACTTTTCTTTCAATATCAATCGCTAACTGTTCATTAAATTCAAACTCGCTAAGTCCTGCGCCTTGATTCTTAGCGCCAGGGTTATTCTTTTTATGTCCTACAACCAATGCACATAGTTTCATGGTGTGTTCCTTTATTCCGTGACGGTAATCGCTGTCCATTGAGCATAATCTATTTTCTTGTTTTTGCACGTCTAGCCCCCGTTTTACTTGCGTTATGGCGATATTGTTCGATAGTTAATAAAGCGACCGGAGACCATGCATGGAAGCCAACCAAGCAGCACAATCCTCAGGACAAGCGTCGAATGCGACATCTGCACCCTTAAAGCGGCCTCGTAAATGGTTGTTAATCCCCGCTTTTATCGTCATATCTGTCACATTTTACTTCTTCCACGATATCGGACAGCGCAATAGTCATGTAAATAATGAAAACTATCGGCTCCTTTACGAGGCGTCGGTAGAATTTAACAACAACCTCAATAAACTGCGCAGCGCCCATCAAAATGGCGAGTCAGACACTGCGATTCGTGGCCTATTTGCCAGTTATAAAAGTCAAGTGGCTAATGCTAGCGATAGAAAGTCGGCGTTTAAAAATGCGGTTTATTTGTTAAAAGCTAAAAAGCTAGTGGTTCAAAAAGGTGAAGGGAGCGAGCAGAATGAATTGGCAAGCTTAAGTGATAGTGACATTCTACCGAAAGCTGGCGCAGTCTTTAGTAAAATATTGATCGTAAACGCTCAAGACAAAGTGCTAACCACGTTAGGTAATGAAACCAAAATATCCTTTAGTGATTTAAATTTTATTGCTAAGTCCTTTGTTAAAAATCAGCAAAGTATTTTCTCGACAACTAGCAACAAAACAGCGTTGCAAGACAGAGAGAAAGTTAATTTACCGTCACATTCTTCGCATATTGATGTTGAATTAGCGCACGGTGATTATCGGGTTTATGTCTTTCCTTTCACACTTGAGCAAGAGCTCGCCTATCCAAAGTCAGCGAAAGACAAGAGCCAAGAAAACGACAATAATTATGTTCAAGCGACGACGCTAACGCTTGTTGGTTTTGTCGAAAACATCGAATTATCCAAGCGTGCCACTAGCAAGTGGAATATTCCGCTGATAGTTATCTCTGTTCTGACATTATGCGTACTAGTCGCCATTCTTCGCCTTTACCTGCAACCTAAAAACCAATTCACCACCAAATTCTTTCGCGGTTTTGTTGTGCTTGCCTGCTATTTGGCCTTCAGTGCATCACTTGCTTTGGTGTTGGCCAGCGTCGAAAGTAAGTATTTATCGCATGTGAAAGCGAATGCCACGCAAAAATACATTAAGGCGCTTGCTGATCAGTTTAATACTGAAATATATGGAATATTCAATTCTGTGCACCGTTATCGGCCTTTTTATCAGAAATTGAGCCAATTAATTGCGCAGCCAAGTGAACTTGGCAGCTATTGCCTTGATTTGCAGTCTCCTAAGAATGTGAAAGACAGTCACTCTATTCCAATTTTCGTGAAACAAAGTGAGCAGGGGGCATACTGCCGTAACACACCACAAACGAGTCTATTGGTAAGTTATGCGGTAAATGCGAACCGAGAAAAGGGCGTATCAGACGATCTAAGTACCTGTTTAGCTGTTAGCCAACAGTCAGACAATTCAACCGATGTTACGCAAAATAAAGAAAGTAAAGACGAACAAGAGCAGCGAGCAAAATTACAGGCTGAGTACACATCATTTGAACAGTTAAATAAAGACAAAGATGGGCTCGCATATCAGCAGGTAGTAAGCAATATTACCAATACACTACCGTGCCGCGTTGCAAACCTGCCATCTGTGGGAGTTTACGCCCAAAGTCTGAATCTAACGCGAAATCCAGACAATAAACCAACAGGTATTAAACTTGTCGATGAAAGGGCGCCTCTAGCGCTCCCTAATGGCTTGATTTCCCTGTTGGCGGTAAACCGCTATGGCAACCCCGCTTTACCCTCTCTTTACTACCGCGAAAACTTTAGTACGCCAAGAACTATTAACTTGTCGCACCGTCAATACTTTAAAAAGGTGCGCGATCAGCAAGGCTGGCAGTTGCCATTGAACGAAAACATCACGGCAGCCTCCAGAACTATGCGTAATGTATACATGCAGCGGCTGCGTAACATTACTAACGGCACAACGGGCACCACCTTATCCATGCCATTGTTCGAATATTTGGATGAGCAAAGCGAAGGTAGCTTAGTATTAATTGCCGATGTATTAATACCCGCAATGGAATATTTTCAATTGGCTGCGGTTTTCGATGAAGAAAGTGACAAGCAGGCTAAGGGAAAATACCTTAACTTTGAGCACCTAGCACAACTCACCCCCAGCCCATTATTTGCCGATCTTAGACATATGATACTTGACCGAAACTCAGGGCAAGTACTGTTTCATTCACAGGCTGATCGAGCACTTAACGAGAATATCTTTTTTAGTGGCAATAACCAGCAAGGGTTAACAGAGTGGATAAAGTCTTCAGGTTATTCGTCATCAGCTGAAGAAAAGGCGGTAAGGGTATCAGGCAATTACCATGGAAAAGCTGGTGCATTTTATTTGTACCCGACTGTTATTGACGAATGGGCACTGGTGGTCTTTGCGCCAAACGAGCTAACAACTTGGTTTCAAACGAATAAATTTATTTATTACATGCTAGTGATCACAACCTTGATGCTGGTCAGTTTTGCCTTAGTCAAAGGGTTAAGCTTGGCGGTAAATAGCCGTGTTAAGGTTACAAATACTGAGCGTTCAAATTCTTCAGCTAACGCTAATACTAGAGCTAACACTGATGATAGCAGTGACGCAAAAGTAGCGATGCACTCGCCAGTTATTATTAGCTATGAGTTACAACGCCGACTAGGTTTTATTGCCACTAATATTATCGTGATGGTCGTTACCATTAGTGCAGTTGTTAAGCTTTTACCGCTTGATGAAATGATTTGGTATTTACCATTAACTTTGGTCATTTTAGGTGCGGTGCTGTATGGCATTAGTCTTATTTGGCAGCGTTTACCGAATCATTTGTTTAAAGATATTCGCCGCTTAGCACGAGCGATGAAGTACATTCCCGCTAAGCTTTGGATAACAGTATCAGCGATTTTCGTCATTGTATTTTGGTACCTTTCAGCGACCAGCGAGGCATCGTTTCGCGGTGTCGCCTTGCAACAACAAAATTACCAGTGTGCGCTTATTAACGCTAAGCGAGAAGAAATTACTAAACAAGCGCTGACTCTATTTCCTAACTCTATTACCAATTACCAACAGCAACCTGCTATGTTGATGTTAGGGGAAAAAAATTACTTAAATCATACTAAATGCACCAACAACAGTGTAACTCCGGAAGATTTTCCAAATTTCGCAACAGCGGTGGGTAATCAGCAATTATGGCGTTGGCTACAAGCCTACATGTTACCTAAGCCAGCAGCACAGAGCGTACAGCTGAATTTAGAGAAGCCATTCTTAGCCATGCTTGGTTACAGTATGTTGATGATATGCCTTGTATTTTTGCTGAGTGTTATTTGGTATTTACTGCACAGTAAGGTGCTTTGGACGTTTATGTATTTCGGCATGGATTTTCTGCGCCATATTGAAAAATTAAGCCAAGACTTAGCAGATATTCCAACAGATAAGAGAAACACTAACTTACTCATTAAAGGCGATAATATTCGCTTAAACGGGGTTGAATTGAATTTATATGCTAGCCTGCTTAAAGGCGATAAACTCGATAATCCTTTTGTGAAAAAATTAGCCGCGCTAAGTCCAGCGCTAACCGCCATTGTTGATCAGCAGATAAAATTACCTAACCTCAAAATTAGCGTTGATGGCGACGTTGACAATAACCAGCAAGTATCAAACTTATCAGTGCAATTATGGGACTTGGAAACTTGCTTGGAGCAAAGAGGGCTGCGCCAACATTTGCTCTCTATCATCATTGATCTAAAAGGCTTAGTACTGGATAAAAAAATTAACGACTTTTGCATGTACAGTGGTTTTCATTGTTTACAAAGGGTAGCTCTAAAAGATGCACTAGCACAGGCGGAAAGCGATGAAATGCGCCTCGAACATATCGAGTATTTATCTTGGTCAGAATGCTTAATGGATTTTAATTTTAAATTGCCAGAGGCTTTCTCAACCGATGTTGACCAGACATTACTCGCGCGTGAGTTAGCACATTTTCCGGAACTTAAATCAATAGACGCGTTGGCTGAACTAGCTGATGAGCAAAATGCGGGAGCAAAAAAAACCTATGTTTATCCGCAATCTCTTAGCGAAGATGTTTCACCGTTATTAGCAACTCAGAAAAAATGGGCAACGATTAATTTGATATTAATCCACGCAGAAGCTTTTTATCGATTTAAATGGGAATTGTGTTCAAATGCGGAAAAACTCGCCTTATTTAATCTAGCAAAAAAACGCTATTTAAATCCAAATAATAGTCAAATGGTTGAGCACTTGGCTCTGAATGGGCTTATCCGTGTTGATAATGACGATATTCGCTTGGTGAATGACAGTTTCGCTTATTTTGTCTTAAACGCTGAGCCGCCAGAGGTGATGGGAAAACTGTTCAAACTAAGTGAGCAAGGAGTGTGGAAGAATTATCGCGTGCCAATTGTGTTAAGTATTGCTTTGTTACTCGGTGCTGTCGCCTTAATTTCCGGTGAATCTCTGTTTATCATTTTCGGCTCAATTGCAGGGGTGTTAACAACAATTGCAAGTATGACCAATAGCGCTAACTTAATTCGCAGTCAATTTAACTAGTGCGGTTATTAGTTAAGTTATTAGCGCAGGCTTTAGCCAGGCAGTGCGTGTTTTCAATGAATGAAGTGTTTGTCATAAGCTTATGGTTAGGTTAGCCGTACAACTTACATTCAATCGACTGTCCTTATCGCGCTCACTGCTGAACTTGTTGCTTGTTAAAAAATTGTTACTCGCGATTGCTATCGTGTAGTGCCATAATCGAACTAACAATCAGTTTTTTACTTGTTAAGCAATGTGTTAAATAAAACGTTGAACAAGTCGAACTTTTTGTATTTAACACATCTAAAGTCTCAAGCTTTTAATTAATAGCACGGAGTTGAGTAAATGTTGCAAAAAAGCATCCAACCTGAAGTCTACATAGCCAAGCCTTTGGTTCGTCATAGAATAAAGCAAACTGTTAAACACGGCATATTACTGAGCTTGCTTTCCATGCTTTTGGCTTGTAGCCAAGAAAGTGCGCAACCTTCGGCTGCGCCAAAACCAGCGGTTTCGGTATATCGGATTACTGCTGAACCTGTTGGTTTTGTACGAGACTTTGTCGCGAGAACGCAAGCTTCGCAGCAGGCTAGCATAGTGGCTAGGGTAGAGGGTGAGTTAATTGCTAAACATTTTGAAGAAGGCAGCACAGTAGATAAAGATCAATTGCTATTTGAGCTTGACGATTCAACCTACCAAGCTTCATTGACCCAAGCAAAAGCAGAACTTGAAAGTAAGCAATCAGCCGCCGAGCGAGCTAAGCGCAATCTAGCTCGCGGTCAGGAAGTTGCTCCACAGGGCTTTATTTCACAATCTGATCTCGACAAGCTGATTGCAGAAGATTTGCAAGCAAAGGCAGCGGTGAGCTCTGCACAAGCAGCACTAGAAAAAGCAGAATTAGACCTTAGCTATACTCGCATTCATGCACCGTTTGCTGGTCAGATTGGTAAAATAGTCCAAGATATCGGCAATATTGTTGGGCCCGGTTCAGGTGAATTAGCGAGTTTACAAGCAACTAATCCCGTGTACGTAAATTTCCAGATAGATGAGAGTGAATATATCACCTATTTGCAGTCACGCTCTGAAGCAACACAAGCACAACAAGCAGGCTTTACCCTATCGTTAAAACTCCCTAACAATACTATTTATCAAGGTCAGGGGCAGTTTGTTTTTGCCGATACTAAAATTGATGCCGGTATGGGAACTGTTGAACTAAGAGCTCAATTTGAAAACCCTGAAGGGCTTATAGTCCCTGGCTTATACGTCACCTTATTGGTTGAGGGAAATGCCAAACAAGCATTGCCCATGGTACCGCAAATTGCTGTGCAGTTAGGCCAACAAGGAGAGTCCGTGTTGGTCGTCGATAACGACAATAAGGTAGTTCAGCGTCAGTTGGTTTTAGGGCGTCAAATAAACGCAATGCGAGTGGTTGAATCAGGCTTGGCAACTGGCGATAAAGTGATTATTGAGGGGCTGCAAAAAGTCCGCTCTGGCAGTGAAGTTACCCTTGTAGAAAAACAGGTAGACCCAACCACCGGCGTGATTTCTGATTTAACAACACAAGATCAGGTTAAGGAATAAATCAGGGCTAAGGACAGAACAATTATGATCAGTAATACTTTTATTCATCGCCCTAAATTTGCCATTGTTATTGCGATTGTTATTTCTTTGGCGGGTGTTATTGCGATGGGCTTGTTACCTGTCAACATGTACCCGCAGATCACACCACAACAAGTAGAAATAAGCGCTGTTTATCCTGGTGCTAGCGCCCAAGTTGTCGAGGAAGCGGTAATTCGCCCCATTGAAGAACAAATCAATGGCGTGGAAAACATGATGTACATTGAATCGACTGCCTCAAACAATGGCACTGCAGTTATTAATGTGTTTTTTAAAGTGGGTACCGATGGTGATATTGCCCAAGTCAATGTGCAAAATCGAGTCGCATTGGCAGAAAGTTCTTTGCCGCAAGAGGTTACGCGCCCAGGTGTTAGTGTAAAGAAAAAGTCTTCTAACATGTTAATGGCGATTAACCTTTACGCGGAAAATGACACCATAGACCAACTGTTTCTGAGCAACTACGCAACGAATCAACTTACTGAGCCTTTGGGACGCATTCCTGGCGTAGCGGCGGCGACTGTGATGGGGGAAATGACCTACAGTATGCGGGCTTGGTTAAAACCTGATCGCATGGCCTCTTTGGGGGTAACGGTTACTGAGATTAAACAAGCTTTACAAGAGCAAAACGTTATTGTTGCCGCAGGCAAATTTGGTGCAAGTCCTGTCGCTGAAAACCAACAGTTTGAGTATGCGATACAAGCACAAGGGCGATTAAAAACGGCTAAAGAGTTTGAAAATACCATTATTCGAGCGCAGGGTAACGGCAACTTTATCCGCTTGTCGGATATCGCGCGCATTGAGTTAGGTGCAGAAAACTATGCAATAGAAGCGCGATTAAATGGCCAGCCAACTGCATTTTTGGTGATCTATCAGTTGCCAGATGCAAATGCTACGCAAGTTGCGGAGCTGGTTAAACAGCAAATGGATGTGCTTTCACAACGTTTCCCAGACGGCTTGGCCTATGCGATCCCTTACGATACGACTAAATTTATCACCCGTTCTATCGACGAAGTTATTGTGACGCTTTACCAAGCGGTAGGATTGGTAATACTGGTTGTTTTCCTCTTTTTACAAAACTGGCGAGCAACCCTTATTCCGTCAATCGCTATCCCTGTGTCCTTAATTGGTACCTTCGCTTTTATGATGCTAATGGGGTATTCGATAAATACCATCACTTTATTTGGCTTAGTACTTGCCATTGGTATTGTGGTTGATGACGCCATCGTGGTGATTGAAAACGTCGAACGTTTGTTAAAAGAAGAAAAACTGCCGATTAAAGAAGCTGTTGCTAAGGCGATGTCACAAGTGTCAGGGCCGATTGTTGCAACCACCTTAGTGCTGCTAGCGGTGTTTGTACCGGTTGCATTTATGCCGGGCATTACAGGGGAACTCTACAAACAGTTCTCAGTGACAATTTCGTTTGCCGTGTTAATTTCATCGCTTAATGCATTAACGTTAAGCCCTGCACTGTGTACTTTATTGCTAGATGAAAAGCAAATGAAGCCTATTGGCTGGTTGCAGCCATTAGAGCGAGCAATAAACAGACTCACCGCAAGTTATACGAATGGTGTGCAGTACATTTTAAAACGCAGTGCACGTGCAGGCATTCTGGTATTTGTTGGCTTTGCGGCGACAGGGTGGCTGACGACTAATGTGCCCACAGCATTTGTTCCCGGAGAAGATCAAGGTTATCTATTTGTTGACATACAACTTCCAGATGCTGCTTCGGCCAATCGAACTGAAGCGGTTATCGACAAAATCACGCCTATCTTAAAGGCTGATCCTGCTGTTACTGACGTTATTACGGTGGCCGGTTCATCTATGCTGGGCGGTGCAGGTGCGAATCAGGGAATGGCTATTGTTATGCTTAAAGACTGGGAAGAGCGCAACACGCCCGAGCTTGGTTTAAGGCAAGTGTTAGGACGATTAATGGGGCAACTTTGGGCGATACCGGATGCACAAATTATGATGTTCAACCCGCCCCCTATTCCTGGGCTGGGCAATAGCTCAGGATTTGAGTTTAAGCTTCAAGATAGTCAAGGAAATAGCCCCGCAGAGCTTGCTCAGGTAATGAATGGGTTAATTTTTCAAGCTAATGCTCGCCCTGAACTCAATAGAGTTTTTAGTACATATCGCGCTAGTGTGCCACAGTATCAATTAGAGGTGGATCGCAACAAAGCCAAAGCGCAAGGGGTTGCACTGTCAGATATTTTTACGACTCTGCAAGCACAATTGGGCTCTTTATATATTAATGACTTTAGCCAATTTGGACGCACCTATCGCGTGACTATTCAGGCAGAAAGTAGCTACCGTGCGAAGCCTGAAGATCTACATTATTTTTATGTGCGCAATCAAGACGGTGAAATGGTGCCCTTAACAACGCTTGCAAAGTTAACGCCAAGCCTTGGGCCAACTAGCATTAATCACTTTAATCTTTATCGCAGTGCTTCGATTACTGGACAAGCTGCCGATGGTTACTCTTCTGGTCAGGCAATTTCAGTAATGGAAGAGCTTGCCAGCCAATTGCCTGACGGTTATGTATTTGAATGGGCGGGGCAATCAAAGCAAGAACTAGAGGCTGGTAACTTAGCCCCTATTTTATTTGGCTTAGCCATAGTGTTTGTGTATTTATTTTTAGTTGCTCAATACGAAAGTTGGACAATTCCTTTCTCAGTAATTGCAGCCGTGCCTATTGCGATATTTGGTGCTATGTTGGCGTTGTATACCGTTGGCATGGCGAATAATATTTATGCGCAAGTAGGGTTAATTTTGTTAATTGGTTTATCGACGAAAACGGCTATTTTAATTGTTGAGTTTGCTATGGAGTTGCATGCTAAAGGAGAGAGCGTTTTCAATGCGGCTTTGCAAGCAGCTAAACTGAGGTTCAGAGCGGTGTTGATGACGGCCTTGTCATTTGTGCTTGGGGTGCTTCCTTTGGTTTTCGCCTCCGGCGCAGGAGCTGGTAGTCGTATATCGCTTGGCTTGACGGTCTTGGCTGGCATGTTAGCCGCAACTATTTTAGGTACTTTATTAGTGCCATATTTCTATAGTGTTATTCAGCAAATGCGAATGGCAACGAAATCAAAAGCTAACAGGAGTGCTTAAGCGCACCTAATAAGCAAAAACCAAAAACCAAAAACCAAAAACCAAAAACCAAAAAAGCGGCAGATAATCTTTGCCGCTTTTTGTATTCAGACTCGACTAACAACACTGGCTAGTGTTTGGCAAGGCTAGTGTTTGGCAGTCGCCTAGATATTATTAGCTCCCTTAGCTGTAGCACCTTTGGCCTTAGATTAGTCATTAAGAAATACAGCGTTTAGTTGCCTTGCTCACCAACTTCTAAGAAACGTAGCAAGTCTTGTGCATCACTCTTACCTTTAAAATCTAGCGTACTGCTTACGGCTTTTTTCAGCTCAAGCTTTGCTTCGCCATCGCGATTTAATTTATGTAAGGTATAGCCGATATGATAAGAGATGACAGGATCTTCAGAGTTTAGCGCATTAGCATTTCTAAGCTTTGTTAGTGCCTCGGTGTAACTGCCTTGCTTAGCTAGCACCCAAGCGTATGTATCCATGATTGCCGTTGAATTTGGCATTAAAGATAACGCTTTATCGGCATAGGCTTTAGCAGTGTCGATATCTTCATCAAGGTAAATATTTGCCAGGTTGTTATAGAAAACAGCTTTGTTTCCATTACTTGCTTCTGCGAGTAATTTGTAATGATGCTTAGCTTTATCAAGTTGTTGATGATTCAAGTAAAAATCAGCAAGAAAGTTTCGCATTAGCTTTGTTCCTCGCTTATTCGTTAATATTTTTTCCATCTGCTGGCTAAACTGCCTGCTATTAACTCCCTGACTTGCCAACACGTATAGTTGAGCTGCTGCTTGTTCAAATTGATTATCGAGTGAGAGTGCTTTGCGATAAGCTGCATAGGCCTGTTTTTGCTTTCCTTGCTTAAATAGCAAGTCGCCTTGCAACAGATATACATTGGCATCTTCTGGATGGTTCTGTGATAGCTTGTCTAATAAGCGCTGACTTTCAACAACTGGTTTCATTTCAATTGCTAGTTTCGCTTGTGTTAAGTGCAAAACAGGCTCAGCTGGCGATTTCTCTATCGCTTGCTCGATACTATGATAAGCGGCTTCCAAATCTTGTGCTTGGCTTTGTAATAAGCTCAGCTGATAGAAGTCATTTGCTGACTGAGCGAGCCCAAGTAGTACTTTCAATGTTTGTTGGGCTGCTTGATAATCTTGTAATTGAATAAGTATTTTAGCTTTAGATGCCAAATGATTAGGTTCAAGGAAAACTAAATCATTTAAGCGCTCTACGTGTGTTAAAGCTTCTTTAAATTGACCTGTGCGGTAATAAACCTCGACTAAAAACGCAATTGTATCAACGTTATTCGGCGATGTTGTCAGCAATTTAAGCGCTGTTGCAATTGCAAGTTGCGGTTGATTGGTGTCACGAGCTAACTTGGCTTTTAACAGGAGTAATGCTGAGCCTCCGTGACCTTGTTCAGTCAATGAATTAACTATCTTCAAAGCTTCACTGTGTTCATTTGTTGCTGCTAAAGCGCTTGCGAGATTAAACTTAGTCGCATAATGCTCAGGCGTGCTATCAAGCACTTGTGTAAACAGCGATACTGCTTGGTCTGGTCTACCGGCTTTTAGTAAGGTGACAGCTTTAAAATTAATAAAGTCGATGTTTTCTGAGCTTATTGCAAGCAAACTATCTGCTACTGCGAGTGCTTGTTTAAAGTTACCCATTTCCAACGAAATAAGCCCCCTTGTAAGGGTGTAACTTGCACTCGGTGCATTTGGCTGTCGGCTATTAAGCAATGTCATCGCTTCTTCGTAGCGCTTACTTTTAGCAAGATAATTAGCTTGGGCGATAAGAATTTGGCTGTTGTCTTTGAATGTACTAGATAAACTTTCAAGGACACTTTTAGCTTTGTATATTTTGTTGGTACTTAAGTACACCTTAAACAGCTTTAATGATAAGCCTAAATCTTTTAGTACAACTTTTTCGTTACGCTCTAATAATTCTTGAGCCTTATCGACTTTACCCAGTTGCAGATATATTGCGCTTAGCATATTAAGCCCTGCAACGTCATTAGGTTGGTAGCTAGTGTAGAACGCTAACTCATTTTGCGCGAGCTCCAGGTTACCTTGCATAAGGGCCGCAGCACCAGAGATGTAGGCTAATGATGCATTGCTACTTTTTTGTGCTTCTGTCAGTAAAGACAGCTTTGCGCTGATATCTTCAAGAACTTGTTGAGCTTCATCGAGTTGATTGGTACGCGTTAACAGCTGGCTCTTCAACAAGCGGGCATAGGGATCATTGGGTGTAAGCTCGATAATGGTTTCAACTAACTTTAATGCCTTCTCGTGCTGCTTTGCATCGGTGTATTTGTGCGCTAAAGCGCGCATCACGATAGGGTCTTCAGGAGCCAACTGATGTGCTCTTTCTAAGTTTTCTAACGCCTCGCGTGCATTACCTTTAGCTGTAAAATAATCCGATCTTAGCTTCCATGTTTTATTATTGTCAGGAACAAGCGTTGTTAGTAGCGTGATATACTGCCAAGCTTGCTCAAATGAGCGCTCGGCAATGAAAAAATTAGCAAGAGAACTAATTACGCCTATATCTTTGGAGTTGAGGTTTTCAGCCTGCTTTAGTGCTCCTAATGCTTGATCATATTTTTCTAACGCGATAAACGCATTACTTTTTATTTGCAGTGTAGCGATTTGATTTTTTTTGTTTAATGTAAGGTTATCTAATAAGTCAATTAGCTCTTGATTTTTGCCTAATAGTAGCATTGCCCTTACTTGTTCGAAGATAAATTGGTTAGCGTCAGCACCAGCAGCAAGTGCGTCATTAAATTCTTGAATACCTTCTGAATATAAACCCTTACGCAAGAGTACTCTGCCCATAAGTACTTTGGCAGGTAGGTTTTCCGCATCGCTATTGAGTGTGTTTTTTAGGTGAATATATGCAGCTTCAATATCATCGACTTGATACGCGCCAATTGCTTTTTCAAGATCGTTTGATGCAAGTATTGAAAAACTAGCAAGTAAAGGTAATAAAGTAAAACTTCGGAGCATGACGTAACCTAACAGTAAACAGCTAACTTAATATTAGTATGTGTGATTGTAACTTAAAATAAAAAAAGATGGCGTTAGCCATCTTTTGTCAAAAGCGATAACCCAACGAGTTACACTGAGTTATATCTGCATTTATTTATTAACTTTTCGTCTTGCTAAAACAACTAGTGCAACTAGCATCAAAGCAAGTGGTGCTGGCTCAGGAATAGAGGTGCCTGGTTTGTTCGGTTTGGTTGTAAAGCCGATACTAGCTAACTTAAAACCATCATTACTTTCTAAACTAGCATCACCACCAAAATGGTGATTAAAAGCACCTACGATCCACCTTGTCGAACTAGCAGAACTCAAATCCTCACCAGCTTCAGAAGTGAATGAGTTAACGTAATAGCTGCCGCTATTTCCCATAAATTGACCATATCCCGAACTTAATGAAAAGTTATTGTCTACCTGATTCCAGGTTTTATCGGCTAGGTCTCCTGTTGTAACTGCCGCAACAGATACCTGAGTTGAACTTGCTCCGTACTCTAGATAGCCAGACGTAATTGAGTTTAACGTAACACTCAAATCACCAAAATCAAGCAAGAAGAAGTCGTAGTCACGCTCGTTTGGATTGGATTGATAGTTGTCCGCAGTGTGACCATCGCCAGAAGTGTTGTTAGAAATACCTAAGCCTCCTGGGTAGTCGCCAATTTCTGCAGCCTCTATCAGTAAATCAGTGGAAGAGCCATCAGCACTTTTTGTATCAGCCCACGCAGTAATTGTCAGTGTTTGAGTTTCGCCATTTGCACTAAAATTCTTGGTAAAGCTATTACCAAAATCCGAGCCATTTTGTGTTGCGTTCTCAACGTTCAATGTTAATGTGCTCGCATTAGCGAACGAACTAGCTACGACAACTAGTCCTGAAAGTATCCATTTACTTGGCTTTAGAAACATACTGAACTCCGTATTCAGAAAACTTTATTTAGTTTTAATTAGCGCCATTAATTTTTTAATTTAATGCAATTAATATGCAAATTATAAAAAATCTATATTTTACATAAGTCTATGTTTGCTTGTTAGCTAGCCACAGCATTAATTGTAAAGCACTTTGACACATAGTAAGACAATTGCTTTGGCAACTAATGACGTAATATTAACATTGTTGTGACATTGTTTTAATAGAGAGAATTTACGATTTTGCATAAATTGTTTGTTATGTGCATTTTCAATTATTTGAACGATCAATTTTGTTATTGAAAAATACTTAATCCAGAAATACCTGATACAAGGCTATTTCGTGAAAACTGGTTTCCCAGCCACCCAAGTTGCAAGCACTTTGTTTTGCCAAATCGTGCTAGGTTCCTGAGAAAACAAATCTTCTTTAATGAGAATAAAGTCAGCTTGTTTACCAGCTTCCAAGCTACCTAGCATAGGTTCTTGATGGCCAGCATAAGCGGCGTCAATCGTGAAACTTTTTAATGTTTCTTCAGTGGTGAGCGCCTCTTCGGAAATCCAACCTCCTAATGGTTGGTTGTTTCTGTCTTGACGAGTAATTGATGCGTGAAGGCCATAAAATGGATTGGTTGGTTCGACGGGGAAATCTGAGCCATTGGCAATACGAGCACCAGCGTTAAGTAAGCTGCGCCAAGCATAGGCACCTTTGAGTCGTTCTTTGCCTATTCTGCCTTGCGCCATATTTTTATCGCTGGTCGCATGCGTTGCTTGAATAGACGCAATCACATTTAGCTTCGCAAATTTTGGAATATCATCGAGTCGAAGTACTTGTGCATGTTCAATGCGATGACGCATTTTCTGGCTGCCGGATTGCTCAATCAGTTTGGCATAGTGATCAAAGGTTAAGGTATTGGCATGATCGCCGATCGCATGAGTATTCACTTGATAGCCCTTAGCCATGGCTGTTTTGATGTAATTGGCTAAATCTTTATCTTTATGCAGCAATATCCCTTTAGTGCCCGGTTGATCAGAGTAGTCCTCATGCAATGCTGCACCGCGACTTCCTAATGCACCATCTGATTGTATTTTTACGCTATTAAATTGAAAGAAATGATCGTCTGAGGCGTATTGGCCATCATCTAGCTTTTGTTGCCAGTCAGGGCTTGGTAGGTAGAGCATGGCATTTACGCGAATTGGCATTTGTTTGTCTTGTGCTAATTCTTGGTAAAGCTCAATGTGCTCAGCGGTCACGCCAGCGTCATGAACACTGGTTAAGCCAACTTCTGCTAGCGCTTTCATAGCTTTGACTAGTACACGTTTTTGCTCTGCTTTCGACAGTGGCGGGATTTTATCTGTGATCAAATTCATCGCGTAATCAATGAATATACCTGTTGGCTTACCTTGGCTATCTTTAATAATTTCGCCACCAACAGGGGCTTTAGTCTCTTTGGTAATACCTGCGAGTGCCATTGCTTTGCTGTTAGCCCAGCCAGCATGACCGTCGATACGACCTAAGAATACCGGAGTGTTTGGAAATAGCTTATCGAGTGATGCAGCCGTTGGAAATTGATCAACTGGCCATTGAACTTGGTTCCAACCTCGCCCTTGTATCCAACGCTGTTCAGGATTTTTATCACGATACGCTTTAACGCGCGCAACAGCTTCTTGTTCACTTTTGGAATTGACCAAGTCCACTTGCATTAGGCTTAAGCCGTAATTTAAGACATGACCATGAGCGTCTATTAAGCCCGGCAATAGTGTATTACCTTGCCCGTCGATAAGTTTTACTGAACTATTGATGCCACTTGGCTTAGTCGCATAAACATTGTCAATTTTATCGTCAGTAAACTCAATGGCAGAAAATTCTGTCAGCTTGCCATCGTTGATGGTATAGCCTTTAACATTGTGAATTAGCGTTGTGGTTGCGTTGGCTGATGTTACACCAGTCACTAACGCTAGCAGTGTTGCCGACGATAAAAGTAGGGCAGATAGACGGCGCAGATTAAACTTTGAGGTCAAGCTCATAGTGGCTCACTTATTGTTATTCCTTTTAGCACTTCATCATATGATCAAATACCCATCAAGCAAAGGAAAAAGCAATAAGCGGAAATATTGGGGGCTACGTTAGGAGCTGTGCTGGCAACTATGTTAGCAATAGCAGCAGCTATGTGACTAAAGTTTTGTTTTTCGACTGACGCCGATGATAAGCAAAAACAAAAGTGTTGCCAGAATATAGGTTGGGTAGCGCTGATATCGGCTAAACGGCGTATAACCTGTTACTAGCGCTACGTCGGCTTTTAGTACCTGTTCTTCAAACTGTGGAATGCGAGCAATAAACTGACCTTGATGATCAACCGCTGCGGTTACGCCAGTATTGGTTGATCGAACTAAGGGACGACCAAATTCTAAGGCGCGCATCTGTGCAATTTCCATATGCTGATGTGGTCCATGAGAAGTGCCAAACCAAGCGTCATTACTAACAGTGAGCAACATGTCAGTGTCAGCTTTAAAATTAGCGTGAAGTTGTTCTGGAAAGGCTATCTCAAAGCAAATTAGCGGTGTAATTGATAAGCCATTCGCCTTTAAATTCGATTGAATGTAATCGCCACGGGTAAAGGATGACATTGGTAGGTTGAAAAAGGGTGCAATAGGTCGCAGCCACTCTTGAAATGGCACAAATTCACCAATCGGCAATAAATGGTGCTTATAAAAGCGGTTGGCATTTGGATAGAAATAACTGCCACTGGTATCGGTAGCGCTTTCCTTACCTAAGACTATTAAGCTGTTGAAGTATTCTTTGCTTTCAAAGTTGTAATTAATAATGCCGGTAATAATCGCAGTGTCATTAAGCGCGGCAGCGCTATTGGCCATATCAAGAAATTCGCCAGCGAGTGGCTCTATTTTAGGAATAGCAGATTCAGGCCAAACAATTAGGTCGGCATCGTAGTTGGCACGTGTTAAGTCTAAATACTTTAACATGCTTGGCCACTCTTGCTCTTGTGCCCACTTAAGCTCTTGCGCGATATTCCCTTGCACCAGTGCAACCGATTTAGTTTCACCTGTAGGTTTCACAAACGTTAATTGCTGGCTGACAATAATACCCAGCACACAGCTCGCGAGCATTGCACCAGCGAGTTTAACTTGTTGCTTAAAATACAGGCTAAGCGCACTGGTCACCATGATTAGCATGATAAAGCTAATACCCACTTCGCCAATTATCGGGGCGAGGCCTGCCAATGGTGAGTTGAGTTGACTATAACCAATTGAAAGCCACGGAAACCCAGTTAAAACCCAGGCGCGCAGCCACTCGGTAAGCAGCCAAATACTAGGGAACAGTAGTAAGTTAAGCTGTCTATTGGTTGAGCATCTTGCACTAAGGTAGCCTGCGAGTGCTGGAAACAGGGCCAAATAGGCACATAGCAGTGCCATTAAGCCAAGCGAGGCAATTAATGGCAGGCCGCCAAATTGGTCAATGCTAACATGTACCCAGCTGATCCCGGCACCAAACCAACCGAGCCCGAAAAAGTAGCTACGCACGGCGGCGAGCTTCGGTGTTTGGCAATTTACTAGCGTGCCCCAGCAGGTCAGTGCAATAAAACTTAGCCACCATTGGCTGTAAGGGGCATACGCGAATACCATGGCTAAGCCAGCAACAAAGCTTAGCCAGTATTGCCAGACTAAGCTGGCCGACTTGACGCGGCTGGCAGTACCTTTGAGTGTGCTAAGGATCATTGATAGGTAAGTTAAACAGCTACTAGTCGGCGACTTTACCGTTCACTTCGTGATCTTTCGGGACGGTAACTTGCAGTACTTGAAGGCGGCGGCTGTCGGCAGACATCACTTTAAAGGCCCAGTCGCCAATGGCGACTTCTTCGCCTTTTTGCGGCATATGGCCAAATTGATGCAAGACAATACCGCCAATAGTATCTGAATCCGCTTCATCGAATTCACAGTTAAAGTAATCGTCGAAATCTTCTAAATCCGTTAACGCTTTTACTTGGTAAACGTTACCAGCTAAGTGTTTGATTTCTTCTTCTAACTCGTCGTCGGTTTCATCTTCAATTTCACCAACAATTAGTTCAAGAATATCTTCAATGGTAACAAGCCCAGAAACCCCGCCGTATTCGTCAACAACAATGGCCATGTGGTAGCGTTTAGCGCGGAATTCTTTAAGTAGTGATTCAACTTTTTTACTCTCGGGAATAATCATGGCTGGGCGAATTAAATCACTTAACGTAAAGTTATCGCCATCTTCTTTAAACGCGTGAGCAAGTAAGTCTTTCGCCAGCAGAATGCCTTCTACGTGGTCAATATCGTCATTAACGACAGGAAAACGCGAGTGCGCCGACTCTAAGATAATAGGTAGGAAATCAGCCAATGGCTGGTTTATGTCTAATGAGACAATTTGCGAGCGTGGGATCATGATCTCACGGACACGCATTTCGGAAACTTCCAGAACCCCCTCAATCATTTGCTTGGTTTCTGGTTTGATTAACTCGCGATCTTCTGCGTCATTTATTACATCAACGAGTTCTTCTTTATTTTGCGGCTCTCCAGTAAATGCTTGAACTATTTTGTCGAGAAATGATTTACTTGCAGAGCCGTTGCTAGAGTGGGGGTTGTCTTCGCTCATGGAGCTGTTTAGTTTCCTATATTAATTCGTAGGGGTTATTAAACCCAAGATTTTTTAGAATGTCTATTTCTAAGGCTTCCATTTCTTCCGCCTCGTCATCACTTATATGATCAAAGCCAAGTAAATGCAAGCATCCGTGAATTGTCATATGTGCCCAATGGGCAGCACGGGTTTTATTTTGTTCCTTTGCTTCGTTTTCAACCACTTGCGCACAAATAACCAGATCGCCGAGCAAGTCCATTTCAATACCTTCAGGTACTTCAAATGGAAATGACAGCACATTGGTGGGTTTGTCTTTATCGCGATAGGTATGGTTGAGCGACTGACTTTCAGCGGCATCGACTAAGCGTATGGTAAGCTCAAACGGCTTGTTGTATTGAAGCAGTGCAGTTTCTGCCCAGCGCTGAAAGTCTTCATTACTTGGCAGTTGGTCATTTTCAACTAGGCCTGCGGTGACATCCGCTTCAACGGCTCGCTGAATATCAAGCGTTATCGTCATTAGATGTCTTTTGCTCAGTGCTTAGTTTCTCTGTGCTTGGCTGTTCTTTGCTAGCGCTTTGCTGTGTGTTTGCTTGTGCTGCAGTAACAATATTCGCTGCCGCTGCTTGTACGGCTAGTTCTGCTTGCTTTTGCGCACTTTCTTGGGCTTTGCGCTCAGCTTTTAACTTGGCCATTTTAGAGTCATGGGCGTCGTAAGCTTCAACGATACGCGCAACCACAGGGTGACGGACAACATCTTTTGACTGGAAGAAGTTAAAGCTAATGCCTGGAATGTTTTGCAATACCTCAATGGCATGGCGTAAACCTGATTTTTGCCCGCGTGGTAAATCAACTTGGGTAATGTCACCTGTGATCACCGCGCGCGAATTAAAGCCAATACGAGTCAGGAACATTTTCATTTGCTCAACCGTCGTGTTCTGGCTTTCATCCAGAATAATAAAGGCATCGTTTAATGTACGACCGCGCATGTAAGCGAGTGGTGCGATTTCAATAACATTGCGTTCAATTAGCTTTTCGACTTTCTCAAAGCCAAGCATTTCAAACAAGGCATCGTAAAGTGGGCGCAGGTAAGGGTCGACCTTCTGTGATAAATCACCTGGCAAGAAACCTAATTTTTCACCAGCTTCAACCGCTGGGCGTGTTAGCAAAATACGGCGAATTTCTTGGCGTTCTAGCGCATCTACCGCACAGGCAACCGCTAAGTAAGTTTTACCCGTACCTGCTGGGCCAATACCAAAGCTGATATCATGTGTAATAACATTTTGCACGTACGCTGATTGATTCAGGTTACGCGGCTTCACAATACCGCGCTTAGTTTTGATGGTGACCATTTTTTCATAGTCGACATCAACCTTACTTGGCGCTTGCTCTAACACATTGGCGTTAAGAATGCCTAAATGTACCATCTCAGCGGTAATGGTTTTCATCTTGCCTTTAACGGTCTCAGTTTCAACATATAGCTCTTTGAGCAAGTCAGAAACCGCTTCCGTGTTGGATGGGCTGCCGACAATTTTAAACTCGTTGCCACGATAGCTAATTTCTACACCAAGGCGGCGTTCAATGGTTTTTAAGTTATCGTCTAGTGGCCCACAAAGGTTTGCCTGACGGGCATTGTCGACGGGCTCTAAGGTTAGCAAGGTGCTGTTATCTGTGCTCAAGAAATCTTCCGTTTGTCTTTTTGTGTTGTCTTTGCGTGTTAAAGATGAAAAGCCTGTAACTAAATAAAGCGTGGCATAAAAGCAAAGCAGCTTTTATGCCGATATCATATTTACTAAGGCGTAAACGTGCCAACACCGAGGTCGTCGGTGCCATTGGTGCTTGCCGCCGCATTAGCTTCATGATGGCTGTTAGCCAAGATATCAGACGGTGAATGCGCAATGCGTAAACCCATGTCTTTTTCTTCACGAACCAGCTTACCACGCAATGAGTTAGCGTATACGTCAGTAATTTCAACATCAACGAACTGACCAATTACGTGGTGCGGTGCTTCAAAGTTCACGATACGGTTATTTTCGGTACGGCCACGAAGTTCCATTGGGTTTTTCTTCGATGGACCTTCAACCAAAATACGTTGCTCTGTGCCTAACATTTGGCGTGCAATGCGCAACGCTTGCTGGCTAATGCGATCTTGCAAGATCTGTAGGCGCTGTTTCTTGGTTTCTTCGCTGATATCGTCAGGTAAGTCAGCCGCTGGCGTACCTGGGCGAGCGCTATAAATAAAGCTAAAGCTTAAATCAAAGTCGATATCTTTGATCAGATTCATGGTTTGCTCGAAATCGAAATCAGTTTCACCCGGGAAGCCAACAATAAAGTCAGATGACATGCAAATGTCAGGGCGCGCTTTACGCAGTTTGCGAATTTGTGACTTGTATTCAAGTGCGGTATGGCCACGCTTCATTTGCGTTAATATACGGTCACAGCCACTTTGTACTGGTAAGTGCAGGTGACTTACCAATTCAGGTACGTCTTTGTAGACTTCAATAATATCGTCAGTAAATTCTACTGGATGCGAGGTGGTGTAGCGAATACGATCAATACCATCAATGGTTGCCACTAAGCGCAATAATTCAGAGAAGCGACAGATAGTACCGTCATGGTTTTCACCGCGGTAAGCATTTACGTTTTGGCCTAATAGGTTAACTTCACGTACACCTTGTTCCGCTAATTGGGCGATTTCGTACAATACATCATCTAACGGACGGCTAACTTCTTCACCACGGGTGTAAGGTACAACACAGAAAGTGCAGTATTTACTACAACCTTCCATAATAGAAACAAACGCACTTGCGCCTTCTGCTTTTGGCTCAGGTAGGCGATCAAACTTTTCAATTTCTGGAAAGCTAACATCAACAACTGGCGCTTTTTCGCCAGATACTTGTTGGATCATCTCTGGCAAACGGTGAAGGGTTTGTGGACCAAAGACCATATCAACATAGGGTGCACGCTCGCGAATAGCATCGCCTTCTTGCGAGGCAACACAGCCGCCAACGCCAATGATCAAATCTGGGTTGTCATTTTTCAGTAACTTCCAGCGACCTAACTGGTGAAATACTTTTTCTTGCGCTTTTTCACGGATAGAGCAGGTATTGAGTAAGATTACGTCGGCGTCTTCTGCTTCTTCGGCTAATGAGAAACCGTGTGTTGAATCCAGTAAATCTGCCATTTTCTGCGAGTCATACTCGTTCATTTGACAGCCCCAGGTTTTAATATATAACTTTTTACTCATAACTACGTGCCCATAAGAAAATTGATTCCAGTTTTTGCTGGAGAATTTAAGGTCGCGTATTTTACTCTTTATGAGGGTTCTAGGGCAATAGGCTTTCGTGTTAACTAGTAAGACGCATCGGAAAGCTAATCACTATTTGGCTGCCTTTATCGTCTTTAGGCTCAAAGGTATTAACCGATGCCTTGTACTTATTGGCTATTTGTCGAATGTAATACATCGACATATTAAACGTAACCTTGCTATTAAAATGAGTAAAGCTGTCTTCGTCGTCGCTGATGGTTAACCATAGCTTATCTTTGAATTCTTTTAGCGTTAATTGGAAGTGGCTGGAGTCACCGTGCAGTATTGCGCAGGTTACGGCCTCGTATATTAGTTTATAAATATTGGCTTGTAGCTCGTAGCTCAACTGTTCGTTTTTAGCATACAAATCGTACGTCATTTTGACATGATATTTACGATGTAAAAATTCAGCGAAATAGGGTACCGCGATATTCAAATTACTGCCGTAAAGAGCGTCAGGCGTTTCTTCAGATTCTTCATTAGCAAATTGACTTAT
Source organism: Thalassotalea euphylliae (assembly GCF_003390395.1). Classification (NCBI taxonomy): domain Bacteria; kingdom Pseudomonadati; phylum Pseudomonadota; class Gammaproteobacteria; order Alteromonadales; family Colwelliaceae; genus Thalassotalea; species Thalassotalea euphylliae. The sequence goes on from NZ_QUOV01000001.1 coordinate 1,496,434, forward strand.
ACATTGCTCGGCGATTTCAATTGCCTGCTCTTGCTTGTTTTCATGCAGCAAGGTAACGATTGATTGCAAGTTTCGTTGTGTTGACAATGCGCTTTTTCCTTTGCGCTTTACTTCTGTTTCGAGCAGCAAATAGATTTTTCGAATCGATTGTGTTCGTAAATAAAACGTCCAAGAAAACAATGCAATAAGACAAATTAAGGTAACTGCATATACAATGCGAGCTTGCAGTGTCCAATACCATGGGTAAGCAACATTAATATTGGCATAGGCTCGTTTCTCGCTCCACTGGCCTAAACTATTGGTTGCCATTATTTCGATGTTGTAGCGACCAGAAGCCAACCCCGTTAAGGTTAGCTGGTTACCATTGATATGATTCCAGGCGCCATTATTGAGCTTGTACTTGAATTTTTTTGCTTGGCCTGGGCGATAATCTAAACTGACCAAATCAAACGACACCACGTCACTAGCAGATGAAATATTAATTTCTTGGTTTTGTAGATATTGACTCCCAGAAACAATTGTTTTGCCAATATAAACATCCGCGCTATAAGTATTTCGTTGCTCTATTGGTACCTCTAATATGCCACCAAAATGGGCATAAAACACTGAGTCACCAACTAAGCGAGCAGCATCAGAAAATGAATATTTTTCTGTCGTTGGAATTAGGGCAACTTCATGAGTGCTTGGGTCTATAGTGTATAGGCCAACCGCCGAGCCGATCCAAATTTTGTTTTTAATCGTTGAGCTGTAGGTAAATTCAATACCTTGAGCAATCACAGATAGTAAAGTCCCTTGGCGGTCTAGTATGTTTATACCGTCTCCTAACGTGCCGGCAAATATTTTGCCGTTAGCATGTTCGAGTGAAATGACTTTGTTTGGGCCAAGGTTTGGCACATTGTTAATGTACTTACTAAAGCGATTGTAGATTGAAATGCCTTTGGTACCCGCTAGCCATACATCACCATTGTCAAAAGGAAGAATATCGATGATTTCAACTGATGTTAAGCCTTTGTCTTTATTGACATGATCTATGATTGCCTGCTTTTCTACATCATAAATATAAAGACCGTCAGAGTTACTACCTAAATAAAGTAGGCCATCTTGATATGCTAGTTTTATTAGGAGTTTATTGTTATTGGTAAATGGCACACGCACTAGACTTTCATTTTTAGCATTGAACTGCCAAAGCCCATCAAATGTCGCAATGAACAGGTCGTCACCGACGGGTTGTAAATCCATGACTCGTTTTGCACTGGTGGTAAATGCTTCGTTAATGTTGGCTGGAAAAATAGTCGATTTAGGGTCAAAGGCATGCAAACCTTGACCGTAACTACCAATAACGAGCTCTCCTGAAAATACGGATATCTCGTTAGAATTATTAGCGACATCAAAAGTCACGGGGTGATTTTTCAAAGAACTTTCAACAAGCCTTTGTATACCTAGGTTAGAAGCCAGCCATAAGACTTTTGAGCTATCATGATAGGCTGCTTTGACACGTCCTTTATCTGCGTGCTCGTAGTTATGTGGCAGTTCCGTAAGGTTCTCAGCTCTATAACGTTTGATTTCGCCTTCGTTAGAAATGGTAAAAAAGTTATTTGTATGGTGCTCTTTCGCTATGCCATTAATACCAGCAGTTGTCGGAATAGAGGCGACAACTTGCTCACCGTTATACGTATATATTTGGTTGGGCGTAACTACGATAAGGTATTGGCCAACCGCGGCGATCGTATTTACTTTCTCGCTAATTAATTGGTTAAATTTCTCATCTTTTAGAATGTAAGCGCCCTCGTAACCAGCGTCCATGTACAGGTGGCTCGAGGTTTTGACTAAATGTGTTGGCGCTGCTCCCTTGAAGATGTCTTTGGTTAAGCTAGTGTTACTGTCATGTTTGTATACACGCTTACCAGATGAGATGTAATAATTCCCGTTAAATTCGATACTATGATAGTGGCTTGAGCGCTCCGTATTAATATTCAGTTGCTCAAACTGACCATTGCTAGGGTCGAAAAGCCAAGTGCCTAAGCTTTCTGAAGAAACAATAAATTTGTCACCATGTGGCTCTATTTCATGTGTCCAAGTGAAGGGAAGTTGCCAGTTAGGATCGTTGGCGGAAAACGTTATGCTGTTGGTGCCATCGAATCGCGTTAACCCTTGATGTCCAGCTAGCCAAACAAAGCCGTTACTGTCTTGGGTAATACTATAAACCTTTGCTAGGTTGTCTATTTGGGCAATTGCAGTTGATGGGAAAAGTAAAGCTACGAAAATAGGCAATAGTGAAAGTGGCAGCAAGCGCTGCCACATAGCTTGTGGAAAATTAGATAATACTGTCCGGCGCAATGTCCGTTTCGTGCTTTTTCGTACCGCAAATCGCATAGACTTTTGGTAAAGCGCCTTCAGACTCAGGCTTTTGCACCAGTAAATAAGTTGGTTTTCTTGGATCATCTTGTTGTTGTTTTTGTTGCCAAGCTTTTGTTACAACGTCAGCTTGTTCTTGTCCATACTTCACTGCAAATGCTGTTGCTAGCATTTCGACACCAAAGTCATCCATTACCATCATCGTATTACCATGGTAGCCACTTGTGGTATCAAAATCTATATCAACGGTCATGATGTTATCTTCTGGTAACACTAAATCAAGTCGCATGTTAGCAAGCACAGCGCGATCAGGCTTCGCTTGTAAATTAGTAAGATTTGGTTTCTCTGTTAGGTCGTATACGAGTTTAATATCCGGAGCGACAATTTTTTCTTCTTTTAATGCAGACATAATCTTTCCTTAATTATTGGAATGGCAGAATTGCCAACTTGAGTATAATCGTTAATTACAATTCTTGAAGAGATAACTCGCACGGAATGTTAAATATTGATACTTATCAAATAAAAAGCGCTTTCAGCGCTGTGATGGTACTCGCCAAGGTCGCCAATACCTTTTAAACTAAACGCGATTTTTCTAAGTTAATTAAAACTAAATTATGCAACAGTACGATGTACTTATTGTTGGTGGCGGTATGATTGGTGCTGCTACTGCCTTATCTCTTGCTGAGCTTGGCCTCAAGGTCGTAGTGTTTGAGCAACATCAGCCACAAGAATTTTCACATGAACAAGCTTTCGATTTGCGCGTTTCGGCGATATCGGTAGCCTCTGAAAACTTACTCAAAGATCTAGGCGCATGGCAACAAATACTGCATTGGCGTGCTTGCCCTTATCGTCGGTTGGGGGTTTGGGAGTCAGAGCTTGCTTATGCAGAGTTCAATGCCGACGCGATTAATCAACCGCATCTTGGTCATATCGTAGAGAATCGATTAATTCAACTCTCACTATGGCAGCAAGTGGAGCAACATCAGGGGATTAAGCTAGTTTTGGGGCAACCAATAACTAATATTAATCAGCAAGTCGATAGTGTTTTGGTAGAAACTACGCAGGAGAATTTTATCGCGCGGTTAGTGGTAGCTGCCGATGGCGCTAATTCGTTTGTTAGAAAACAAGCAAAAATTGGCTGTACTGGTTGGAATTACCAGCAATCAGCAATGTTGATAAATGTGAAAACTGAGCTGTCTCAACAAGATATCACCTGGCAACGGTTTACGCCATCTGGACCATTAGCCATGCTGCCAATGCCAGGGCACAATGCCTCTTTAGTATGGTATGAGGATAGAGACCGCATAAAACAATTAGCACAGCTTAATAATGAAGAACTAACCGCGCAAATTTCACAATACTTCCCAGAGAAGCTCGGTAAAGTTGAAGTTGTTGATAAAGGCTACTTTCCATTAACCAGACAACATGCAAATAAATATGTGCAAGGTAATATTGTATTACTAGGAGATGCCGCCCATACAATTAACCCATTAGCGGGGCAGGGCGTGAATCTTGGTTTTAAAGATGTGCTCGCGCTTCGTAACGCGATTGCAGATGCTATTGCAAATGGCACTAGCTGGCATGCTTCAAGTGTATTGAATCGTTATGAAAAAATGCGCAGAAGAGACAATTTATTAATGATGTCGGCAATGGACGGCCTATACGCCACTTTCTCTAATGACTCATCAGTTTTAAAGGCGGTTCGCAATATCGGCTTATTTGCGGCGCAGCGTGTTACGCCTGCGATTAAAAACAAAGTATTAGCGTATGCTTGTGGGCTTTAACCTAAAGCCCTTTAATTTACTTATACCAAGTTGAATAATTATTTGATCACTCAGCGAGAATTTAAAGGCTTATAGACAAGGCTTGGCGTGCAGAGATTGGTTATTCCCCTTTTTTTGAACGAAAAGTAAACGCCATAACGCAGTATATGAGCCTTTAAAACTCGCCCTTGGGAATGCATAAGCAGCATGATAACTGCACAAAATTCACTTGATGTAGAACGACTATATCGTCATAAATTTCGTTTGTTCTAATACTGCTTATGTCATTCTGAGAGACTAAATAATTAATCAAATTGGTATTACTTCTATCTTTCATTAGGCGCTTTGTCGTTAAAACGTCTTTAATAAAAAGTATTTAACGGCATTTCTTCTCTCGCCATCCAAACAAACTGCCTATAGTCATATCAAATTCTCCATTCTGACTAAGAAGCGTTGATAAAGCATTATTCTTAAATAGGGAATCTGAGGCTTAATCGCGTAAACTGCGATTCTTTTTCGTAAAACTCAATGAGATCACAGTTACAAGAAGCAATTTGTTTGTAAATATCAAAGCAGATAGTTCAAAAATAATTGAACAAAGCTATAAGGTTAAACTTTAGCAATTATTTAACCGAGTAATTTTTTTTGAATTTAAGTACTGGAAAGCATGTAGAGAAAGTTGGCTGGGGTATCAGGATTTGAACCTGAGAATGACGGGATCAAAACCCGCTGCCTTACCGCTTGGCTATACCCCAATCATATTGAGATGATTTGTAATATCTGAGTGATATTACTAGTTTTCAATGGTACGGGAGGAGAGACTTGAACTCTCACGCCTCGCGGCACTGGAACCTAAATCCAGCGCGTCTACCAATTCCGCCACTCCCGCATTGAAAAGTTGTCGTTATTATAGAGCCGCCGCTCTTGTGCTACATTCAGCACTCATTTGTAAATGGTGGCTACACCGAGATTTGAACTTGGGACCCCATCATTATGAGTGATGTGCTCTAACCAGCTGAGCTATGTAGCCATTTACAACTTTCACTTCTTTAATATATAAAGATAATTGAAAGGTTCTACTAAATGGTACGGGAGGAGAGACTTGAACTCTCACGCCTCGCGGCACTGGAACCTAAATCCAGCGCGTCTACCAATTCCGCCACTCCCGCATTTAGTAATTTGCATTGTTAAAGAGCTTGCTACTCTATCTTAAGATTGGCTGGGGTATCAGGATTTGAACCTGAGAATGACGGGATCAAAACCCGCTGCCTTACCGCTTGGCTATACCCCAATCTTAAGGGCAAAACATCGATGATTTATACTCACCACAACTTTAGCCTAGGCTATGAAAGTGGCTGGGGTATCAGGATTTGAACCTGAGAATGACGGGATCAAAACCCGCTGCCTTACCGCTTGGCTATACCCCAACGATGTTTCATATTTTAATAACAGACAGCCTGTTATTAAAATGGTACGGGAGGAGAGACTTGAACTCTCACACCTCGCGGTACTGGAACCTAAATCCAGCGCGTCTACCAATTCCGCCACTCCCGCATTGTAAATGGTGGCTACACCGAGATTTGAACTTGGGACCCCATCATTATGAGTGATGTGCTCTAACCAGCTGAGCTATGTAGCCATTTACAATCTTGCCTCTCAGCAAGTGGCGCGTATTATGCAAATCTGATTGCAGCGCGTCAACCGTTTTTTTGCAAAAATATGACTACTTAGGTTTGTTTGGACAAATTACCAACAAGGCGTTTAATTACTACGCGAGAAGCATGTTTTTACGACCAATTTAACGCGTTATTTGTTTTTATATTTTAGAAGTATCACTACACAGTTAAAAGAGATGAGTTAAGAAGTTTGAGTTAAAGCACCGGTATATTTAACGAAGTAATGGTAAAACTAGTATTAGAAGAGCAATCGCTGCATTAGCCACTTTTAGCTATCAATAATCTATGTCTGCTCGCAGCTTGTTCTTAGCCAGTGATTTGTATTCATATACGCGGATGTAAATAAGCAGTTATATAAACAGGTATAAGCAGGTGCTTTTTTAAAGCTTTAAGGTTATGGCAAATAGAGAGTGAGTTGATCAAATACTGAAAAGAAAAAAGGAGCCATTAGGCTCCTTCTTCAATTATTAAGATAAACGCAAGATTAAGCGTTTAATTCAAGGTTTAGTTCAACGTTAACTTAAACGTTAAATCTAAAGTGAACTACATCACCGTCTTTTACTAGGTAATCCTTACCTTCTAAGCGCCATTTACCTGCTTCTTTCGCGCCAGATTCACCATTGTTTTCGATAAAGTCATCAAAACCAACAACTTCAGCACGGATAAAACCCTTCTCAAAGTCAGTGTGAATCACACCAGCTGCTTGCGGTGCCGTTGCGTTTTGCTTCACTGTCCAAGCGCGCACTTCTTTTACGCCAGCGGTGAAGTAAGTTTGTAAGCTTAATAAACCGTAACCAGAGTTAATTACGCGATTTAAGCCAGGCTCAGTTAACCCCATTTCTTCCATAAAGATCTCGCGATCTTCTTCGTCCATTTCTGAAAGCTCACCTTCAATTTCCGCACATACAGGTACTACAACGGCACCTTCTTTGGCAGCAATTTCGCGAACTTCATCAAGGTATGGGTTATTTTCAAAACCATCGTCATTAACGTTGGCAATGTACATGGTTGGCTTAACGGTTAAGAAGTTAAGGTATTTAACTGCGGCTAACTCTTCTTTTGTTAGCTCTAGTGAGCGGATCATTTCGCCTTCTTCTACGTGCGCTAAGATTTTCTCTAACACAGGTACTTCGAATTTAGCGTCTTTGTCGCCACCTTTAGCTTTTTTCGCTTGTTTTTGTAGGGCGCGCTCAGCGGTATCCATATCAGCAAGGGCTAATTCCGTGTTGATCACGTCAATATCGCTGCTTGGGCTAACTTTACCCGCAACGTGAACAATGTTTTCGTTTTCAAAACAACGTACCACATGGCCAATCGCATCTGTTTCACGAATGTTGGCTAAGAACTTGTTACCTAAACCTTCACCTTTTGAAGCACCAGCAACAAGACCCGCAATATCAACAAATTCCATAGTGGTTGCGATAACGCGCTCAGGGCTAACAATCTTGGCAATTTGATCTAAGCGAGGATCTGGTACAGGTACCACACCTGTATTAGGTTCGATGGTACAGAACGGGAAGTTAGCCGCTTCAATACCCGCTTTTGTTAATGCGTTGAACAAAGTAGATTTACCTACGTTTGGTAAACCAACAATACCACATTTAAAACCCATGATTTTTTCCTATCTCGTTATCGCCGATGTGCGGCAAATTAATTTTTGTCAGTGCTTTTGGCTAACATTAGAAAGCTGAGCTAGGCAGCCTTAAAGCTGTGTAAACGATTTTGTGCTTTCTTTAAATCGTCTTTTAGCCAAATTTCAAAGCAGCGGCTGGCTTCATCAACCGCTTGATCAATTAACGTTTGCTCGGCAGCAGGTGCTTTGCCAAGTACGTGTCCGGTTACGCGATCTTTATGGCCAGGGTGACCAATGCCAATGCGCAAACGGTAGAAATCTTTATTATTTGCCATTCTGGCGATAATGTCTCGTAAGCCATTATGACCACCATGGCCACCACCCATTTTTATTTTACAAACTCCCGGTGACATGTCCATTTCATCGTGTGCTACCAGCATTTCGCTAACGGGAATTTTGAAAAAATTCGCCAACGGTGCTACGGCTTGACCACTGCGATTCATAAAAGTGGTTGGAATAAGTAAATGAACAAGTTGACCCGCAATTTGCCCTTTGCCATACAGGCCAGCATATTTCTTTTCGGGTTTTAGGGAGATGTTATGGATGCGAGCAAGTTCTTCAACGAACCAGACGCCAGCGTTATGGCGAGTTTTTGTGTATTCGGGGCCGGGATTACCCAGCCCCACAACTAATTGAATAGTCATAAACGAACGTTATGATTACTCTTCAGTTGCTTCTTCTTCAGCAGCTTCGTCGTTACCGCCTTTAGGAGCGTTTAATGTAACAACAGCTTGGTCGTGGCTTTCACCTTTAGCTAATTCATCAGAAGTAACGCCTTCTGGGAATTTAACGTCAGATAGGTGAAGCGTTTGACCAACTTCTAAGTCTGCACAATCAACTTCGATGAACTCTGGCAAGTTACCTGGTAAACAAGTAATTGCGATTTCAGCGATGTGGTGAGCAACAGAACCACCTTTCTTCGCAGCAGCTTCTTCGTTGATGAAGTGAACTGGTACGTTAGTGTGTACAGCGTGAGTAGCATCAATACGCATGAAATCCATGTGCATTACTAGCGGCTTGTACGGGTGACGTTGCATGTCTTTTAATAAACACTCAACTTTTTCACCGTCAACGTTTAACGTTAATACGTGAGAGTAGAATGCTTCTTCTTCTTGCGCACGGAATACTTTGTTGTGAGCAAGTGTTAAAGATACAGGCTCTTTGCCTTCACCGTAAAGGATAGCTGGAACTTTGTTCGCGTGACGTAGGCGGCGGCTCGCACCTTTCCCTAGGTCAGTACGTACTTCAGCATCCAAAGTAAATAAATCAGTCATGATAAATACTCTATTAATAAGTCAAAAATTGTTGCTCTTTGCGACCAAGAACAACCTGAACACCTGATATGTTGACCAGCATAAACTCACTAATAAGTAAGCTTAAATCTTAGCCACCATAAAAAGGCGCGGCATCATAGCATTTTCATTCGTTAAAAGCCAAGGGATAATTATCGCGGGGGCAGCTTGTTTGCTTAAAGCTGAACCAAGGTGGGAATGCTAAAACTAAATATACAAATGCACCAGACAAGACCCATTTTGCACACCTTGGTAAAAGGCTTCACCAAGTAATGCTTGTGCTGAGCCGATAGGAACTGTGCTATCAACAATGTTCACATCAAATATTTTCTAAAGTATTTACTGCTTTGTAGTAAAAATACCTTGCATTCTTTGGTTAGTTAAAACTACATTGTAGTAAATATTTGGATAGAGTGATTAGTATGGCAAATGGTGAAAAGTTTTTAGGTGAGTTTGAACAAATGGCAATGCTGGCATTGATCCATTTAGGTAGTGAGGCTTACGGGGCTGCAATTCGTCAGTTGCTGGCAGAGCAGGTTGACCGTAGCGTGGCAATAGGCGCTTTGTATTCAACATTAGATCGGCTAGAGCGTAAGGGCATGGTGGCATCACGCTTAGGTGAAGCAACGGCCCAGCGAGGGGGTCGACCAAAACGCTACTTTACAGTAACGGCGCAAGGTAACAGTGCATTACTACGTGCCCGTAAAGCAATGGATACTCTGTGGCAAGGAGTTTCTATTGGTCAAGTTGACTTACTGGGAGCGCAATAATGGGGCAAGCTTCAAATAAAAACAGCAAAGTCACACCGCCTTTTTTGGCCAGTAAACTATTGTCACTGTTACTACCTGAGCGATACTCAGACAACGTGTTAGGAGATCTGGAAGAAGAGTTTTATCAGTTGGCTGAGCAAGATATGAAGCTTGCTAATCATTGGTATTGGCGACAATCCATGTCAACAAGCATGATTTATTTGCAGAAAAAGATGCGCTCGATAGAAGTACTTGGACGATTAAACTTCTACTTGCCGCTAGCAATGGTGTTAATTGCCATTAGTTTGGTAAGCCTCTTGTCTATGCTGACAGATCCTGAATTTATATCACCTAGGTTTTGGGACGAGCTTTTACAGGGAAAAATACATACTGCCTTATTAAGTGAAAATTTTTGGCATAACTTCTGGAGCTTTATCAGGATGGCTGAGCTGGATATGCTTATTCACTCAGAGTCATTAATCATTGCATCGGCCTGTCTCTTTATCCTTAGCTATCAGGCTAAAAAACCACAGGTATCGGCTGCTAAGCTTGCCATATGGGGCTATATGCTAGCCTTTACGCCCTATCTCTGGAGCATTATTTACATAGGCCACAACAGTTTCGAGGCAAGGCAAGTTGGGCCAATTATCGCCACTGGGATCTTGAGCCTTTTCTATATGTTGCTTCCTGTCAGTTATCTGGTTCACCGCCAACTAAAACGCCAACAAGCAGAGCAGCATTGAGCAAGAGTAAATGAACTAAAAGTTGTAACTACCCAACAATAAGCAATGCCAATGCTGGGTTGGGTTCATTATGGATAATAAAAGCGATAGCAGTATGCACAATCAAGATCTTTTGCCGTTAAAAAAGGAAGTCGGTTTTTTTATTGCGCTAACATTTTTCTTTAGCGCTTTCTTTTACTATTTTATTGCCACTATTGAAGATGATGGTTGGTATGAGTTTGGCCTGATGTGGTGTCCTGGTGTTGCTGCTGTGATCACCAGTTTGCTGTTTAACAAAAATTTAAAAGGCTTTGGCTGGGGCATTGGCAGTAGTTGGCTATTATTGGCAAGCTATTTTTACCCGCTGGCTGAGCTGTTCTTAGTTTACGGCATTGTCTGGTATTTTGGCTTTGGCGGTTTTGCTGGCTTTGATGCTAACTTTATGACGAAATTAGCTTTCTTACCGATGATCTTGATGGCATTAGAAGGAACATATTATGCAGGTCGCTCTGCGTTAGGTGAGGAAATTGGCTGGCGGGGCTACCTTGTACCTAGGCTTTTGTCAGCATATAAGCCTAATACCGTATCCATTTTTGTCGGTCTTGTTTGGGCGGTTTGGCACTTTCCTATCATGATCACTGGTGATTACGGCAGTAATACACCCTTGCTTTATCAATTAATATGCTTCACCTTGGCGTTTGTTGGGGTTAGCTTTATCTATACTTGGTTCCGAATTAAATCAGGCAGTTTGTGGACAGCGGCTTTACTGCATACTTCAGGTAACTTGTTTATCTTTCACGTTTTTGAAGATCTAACGATTAACACTGGTAATACCGCATATTATACGGGAGAGACAGGGGCGGTATTTGCGCTCTGGGGGCTAGTATTAATCTTTTTATTTATGAGGTTTGGTTGGGATTGGCCTACGACTTTCTATCGTTTCTTGCGCAGCAAATGGTGTAACAACAGCCAAATAAGTTAGCTAGGTTCGGGATTTCAGGAAAATGTCAGGTTTATATGCCTAATTAAACCTGACATTTGACGTTTAGATTTATTTTATAGCTTTTGACATAGCTTTTTGCACAGTTGATAGCAACTATTTGTCGTTATCAATTAACCCCGCCAGGCCTTTTTGCACAAAGCTTGGTAAGGCAAACGCAGCGCTATGTAGTGCCGCGTTATAGTAGTCAAAGTCTAAGCTGCTATCAGCGACACGCGCCGGATTAAAATCGTTTACCGGGTGATACTTTTTCGAGGCAAAGGTAAAGCTCCATAAACCGCCAGGGTAGGTCAGGTTACTAAAGCTGTATAAGTAGCTGCTTGGAAATACCGCATTTAATACTTTTAATAGCGATTGCTGAATATCCATGGCATACCAGGAAGATTCCCCTTGCGAAACAACAATGCCATCGTCGGTTAAACAGTTAAATACGTCTTGATAGAAAGCTTCACCAAACAGTGGCTGGGCAGGGCCGATAGGATCTGTGCTATCGACAATAATCACATCGAATTTATCCCTGTCTTGATGTGAATGTTCTGCTACGAACTTTACGCCATCGCCAATAATTAAGTTAATGCGTGGATCATCTAATGCACTAGCTGTTTGTGGAATATGGGCTTTACAGGCATCAACCACCATACCGTCAATTTCTACCATAGTACATTTTTCTACCCCAGGGTGACGGATCACTTCACGAGCAGTGCCGCCATCACCACCACCGATCACTAACACGTTTTTCGGGTTAGGGTGCACAAATAAGGGGACATGAGTGATCATATCGTGGTAAGCAAATTCATCACGCTCAGTGACCATGATCAAACCATCATTTAGTAGCATTTTACCGTGGCCTTTAGTTTCTACCACATCAACGGTTTGGAACTCGCTTTTGCCAGAAAATAGCACTTTCTCGACTTTAAATTTTAGTCCTAAAAAGTCTTCAAATTTTTCTTCTACCCATAAATTAGAGTGCATGGTTTTCTCCTGAAATATCCAGTTCAATTGGCGCTGAAAATTGCTTGCTCGGTAAAATAAAGTTGGCAAAGTTGACTAGGTAGCCATTGCTTAAGGTCTTGCTCACCAGTGATTTACTCACGTATTGTGAGGGGATAGTTGTCTGAATTTGCTCGGCAAAATCAACTTCATTAAAGCTCATTAAATCAAACGATGCTGGCGCTAATACCGCTAAAATTTGTGGTGCAAGTGCTACCAAATTAAGGTTTGATTCAAACGAGATATAGCTGCTATCGGCCTGCGGCGTAACATGAATGGTTAAATACTCACGGCCTTTAATGGCATTGAGTGAATAACCGTAAGGCTCAAACACAAAATCATCTATTGCAAAGCCCGGTAATAGCTTGTCGATTTTTAAATAAGCGCGAATATCTTCAGCCGATAAATTTGGCTGGGTTAAATGCTGCGACGCCTGTTCGCTAATTTGATAAGCCAGCAACTCATAAGTTTTATCGCTTTTGTCGGCAACAAAGTCGTTATCGAGATGGAATACATAGTTATGGTGGCTGTCCATCTCACCAAAGCGATAGGCTTTACCCGGAAAGTGACTGGCGAGCAGCTTAATATCATCACCAAAACAGCTTGGCTGTGCCTGCGCAAAATATTCGTTTTTACGCTGATAAATAAGGTGCGTAATGGCATCTTTGCCTTGGTGCTTAACAAAGTAATCTACCGAGTTAATTAACTGGGTAACACCACAGGTAAGAATAAGCATACGATCATGCCAAACAAACAAGCTGGATTCCGACAATAAGAATGCCTTGCAGTGTTCGTTTTCAATGCTTGATAAAATCTGCGCATGACAGCAATTGACTAATGCTGCCCAAAATTCATTATCAATATCAGTTAGCAGGTTTAATGTGTTGGGGTTAACCAATATTTCGGCTTTTTTTTCTGAACCTTCAAAAAACACGACTTGCCCTCTAAAGCAACACGCAAAAAAATGGTGCGGTATTTTACAAATTATTTTTGGGTTTACAAGCAGAGCGTGTTTGTCTTTCGAGCTTGGATTTTGTTCACTCTAAACGCTTTCTGATCGCGGCACTCACTTTGTTGCATAGTCGTTCTATGTAAAAAGTGAGTAACAATGAGCAGGATGCGTTTAGTTGAACCCCCTCAATACAAAATAAAGGGGCAGCGTCTGTTTGAATTTTATACTGTGTTGGCACTTGTTTATGGAGAGTAACTACACTGCACAAGTGCCGCCTTGCATAAAACCCAAACAGACTGCTGCAAAAACAACCGTGAAAGACCAACACGCTCTCAGTTTTTTCGCCAATCAAACGGCGCTATTGGGCTGTTATTTTAGCTACTATTTGGCGTACTAAAAAATACTATACTTATTCGTGAGTTTTTGCATAATTGCGCAAAATTTTGTGAGTAAACATTTGGGTAAAATCAGTGACAAAATCGGTGAGTAGTTTAAAAACGATCAACACCCCGCTAGCTGCGGCACCTGTGCCGTTTGAATGGTCATCCACTGAGTTGGTGGTAAGTTCAAATACTACCCATTTAATTGGTTTTGAATTTGATGGCACGGCGTGTTTTCGAAAAGGCACTAAACATGGCCCCAATGCGCTACGAGCGGTTTCTGATGGCATAGAGTCATATTCGCCATATTTAGACGATGATCTGGAAAACTACCGCTTTAGTGACTTAGGCAACTTACCTATTGATATAAATATCACAGAAGAATCAGATCCTGAGCATATTAAAACGCAATACCTGCAAGCCAACATTACCTTTAACGAAGTATTTGCGGATATTTCATTAGCCAAAGACAAGGTGCGTGTATTAACCCTTGGCGGTGAGCATTCGATCTCTTACGCACCGATCACCCGTTATTTGCAAGAATACCCTGATCTGGTGTTACTGCACTTAGACGCTCATGCAGATTTGCGTGATGGCTATTTGGGCTATCACTATTCACATGCCTCAATTATTCGCCGTGTGACTGATCATTTCACCGAGCAAAACCAGCTGATTCAATACGGTATTCGCTCAGGTACTAGAGAAGAATACGATTGGATGCGTGATAACCAAACCATAATGCAAAGTCGTGCAGACTTTTTGGCGGCGGTAGAAGCGATAGCAGATGACAGACCGATTTATCTCACACTAGATTTAGACTATTTTGACCCCAGCTTTTTCCCTGGCACAGGTACGCCAGAGCCGGGCGGTGAAGATTTTCATTCGTTCGTTAGCTTGTGCAAAATTTTACAGCGCAAAAATTTTGTGGGCTGCGATGTGGTTGAACTTTCCCCTGAAATTGACAGTACAGGTAATAGCGATGTATTCGCTGCCAAAGTGGTACGTGAATTACTGCTTTGTTTAAACTCAGGTGCTAGTGTTCATACTAAAAATGGCGCGGAGGCTAACTTATGAGCCGAGATGATTTAGCAATGCAAGAGTTAGCAAATACCTGTGCGGCTTGGTCTATTGATGACGCCGAAAAAATCTACCGAGTAAACCGTTGGGGCAACGGCTATTTTGCTATTGGCGAGCAGGGCGATCTGCAAGTTACGCCACGTTATGACCAACCGAATTTAAAAATTAACTTACGTGAAATCGTCGATGAAATGGCCGCAGAGGGCATTGAATTTCCCGCTGTTATTCGTTTTCACGATATTTTACGCTCGCAAGTTGAACGCCTAAACCGCACGTTTCGCAGCACCATTGAAGAAGCGGATTACGAAGGTCGCTACTTAGGCGTATTTCCTGTCAAAGTGAATCAAATGCGTGAAGTCATCGAAGAAATAGTCGATGCTGGCGCGCGTTTTGACTATGGCCTTGAAGCTGGCTCGAAGCCAGAGCTTATTGCGGCGCTTGCGTACAATACCAATAAAAACTCGCTGACGATCCTTAACGGTTACAAAGACGAAGAGTACCTGCGCCTTGCCTTACTAGGCCTCAAAATTAATCGCAATATGGTGATTGTGGTTGAGAAGTTCAGTGAGCTGACCATGTTAATCAAGCTTTCCCAACAGCTTGGCGTTAAACCTATTATTGGCCTGCGGGTAAAAATGATGGTCAAAGGTCGTGGTAAGTGGGAAAGCTCAAGTGGTGAGCGCGCTAAGTTTGGCCTGAGTATTGCCGAAATTTTAAATGCCGTGACCTTGCTTGAACAAGAGGGCATGGCCGATACCATCAAGTTACTGCATTTTCATATTGGCAGCCAGCTAACCGATATTCGTGCAATTAAAGAGGCGGTACAAGAAGCGTCTTTGGTTTATTCGCGGCTTGTTAAACAAGGTGTGCCACTGGAATATGTGGATGTCGGTGGCGGTCTAGCCATTGATTATGATGGCTCGCAATCCACCAATGATTCCTCCTGCAACTATGGTTTAGAAGAATATATTGCCGATATTGTTTATGGTTTTAAACAAAGCTGTGATTTAGCTGGTGTTGCTCACCCACATTTAGTCAGTGAAAGTGGCCGCGCGATGACAGCGCATCACTCGTGTGTGGTGACCAAAGTGATTGGTGAGATTCATCCGCGCGGCGCCGAGTACAGCACACGTAAAGAAACGGGCGAACATATTATCGTTACCAATTTACGTGATATCGAAAAAGGCCTAACGCAAGATAACTACCAAGAAGCGTTTAATGATATTGCGCAACTGAAAGAGCAGGCGATGCAAGCGTTTAAGCTCGATGTACTATCGCTTGAAGAAATGGCGAAAGTGGAAGTGATATACTGGCGCACATTGGAAACCATCGATGTGCTGGCGCAGCAACAAGAATTTGTGCCAGAAGAGCTAAAAGAAATTCCAGAAATGCTCTCGTCGCAGTACTTGGCTAACTTCTCGGTTTTCCAATCAGCTGCGGACTCTTGGGCAATTGATCAAGTATTGCCGATTGTGCCAATCTCTCGCCATCATGAGCAACCCACTAAGCTTTGCAGTCTAGTGGATATTACCTGCGACAGTGACGGAAAAATTGATAAGTTTATTGGTGATGAGGCGACTGGCAACCCAATTGCCAGCAATGTACCGCTGCACTCGCTTAACAAAGACGAAGATTACTTTATTGGCATTTTCTTAACGGGTGCGTATCAAGATGTGATGGGTGATATGCATAACTTGTTTGGCCGGTTAAACGAAGTGCATATTGTGAGTTACGATGACGATCCAAAAGACTTCTACATTGAAGAAGTGGTTAAAGGCACGTCAGTAAAAGGGGTGCTATCAACCATGCAGTACACGCCAGAAATTATGGCGCAAACAATTAAAAAAGAAATCGACAAGCAAATCCAACGTGGTCAAATTAAGCCTCGCGAAGGGGTTAACTGGATCGATTTCTATGAAGATTGTTTAGACGGTTACACCTACCTGAAATAACGTTTCGAGTAGTATTCATACTTTTATCATGTCTTCTTTTACGCCTTGTTCACTAGTTAAATTTATTCGGCAATTAAAGAAGACATGAAAAACAATTGTCGAAGCAAAAGCAAAAGCAAAAACAAAAGCAAAAACCAACCAACTGGTTAAATAAAAATCTGCTGGCCGAGCATCAAATTATATAATGTACAAAAATTGTTGTCGATTTGTTCGGTGAGGAGTACATAAATTAGATAGGCGACACATGGGAAGTTTATGCGCTTAGCAAGTATCGCCAAAATTGATAACCTATCGCAATTCGCTACTTCATAATAATTTCACGCATTCGATATTCGCCCGTAAGTGTGCGTACTTCAGGGTATTTTGCGGAAATTTGTTGAGATTTTTTCTGATTGGCTTCGCCCCATTTCTTCATAAACGCATCATAGCGTTTTTTGTTGGGTTCCATGTCATTGGCTTGTTCAAACACCACCATTAATACCATGTTGAAATGACCACTTTGTGGCAAGTCGCTGGCGTATATTCGCCAATCTTTAATATAGCCAAGCTCTTTTTGAATTTTTACTGCCTTTACCCAACTCTGACTGAGCCCAGCTAGGTAAATATCTTCCATGTTTGGGTCAATTTTAACCGTTGTAATTGAAAATATATCAGTACCTAGGTCGTAGTCTGTAAATACTTCTAATCTATCTTTGCTTACGGCAGAACAACTAAGCAAAATACTGGCGATAAAAACCATTACTTTTTTCATTGTTAGTCTCCGATTGTTTGAATTTTTGTTTGTTTTAATCTCCTTTACGATACAGCTTCGCCCATTTCGCTATCGCGAAAATAGGTTGGAGCAAGTATAGAAGACAAAAATATTATTGCCCGATTGGTCAATATTTGAGGTTCTAATGGCTGGCAAGCAAATGATACGGTCAGCGTTTTTATCTCGAAATTGCAGGAAAAGGTATCGATTTGGCGGTTAATTGCTTGTTACTTGCTTAGTCGTAAACCCATTTTTTGAACTTATTGGTACAGAAAATGTTCAAAATGTAATTAAATTGTAACAAAAGGTAGCAATCTTTAATTTATATCAAGAATTTTGGTGAAATTGTCTGTATCTTCTCATGCTCGCCCCGTGAGTATTATCATCAAGGATCTGTATGAACTTTTTTCCTAGAACTACAAAAAAAATTGAACATGCTGTGACTGCTCAGCAACAAGCCGATATCAAGGCACGACATATATTAGAGAGCATCAAGAGTTCAACTGCATTTATTGAGTTCACACCACAAGGCACCATAGTGGATGCAAACAGTAATTTTTTAAATGCGATGGGCTACCGCTTAACTGATATAGTCGGAAAGCATCACAAAATTTTTTGCGAGCCAGCGTATAGTAATTCAAGTGAGTACAGAAACTTTTGGGAAAGACTAGCACAAGGGCATGCTTTTACTGATAAATTCCAACGCTTTACGAAAGACAACCAAGCAATTTGGCTAGAAGCTAGCTATAACCCAGTGAAAGACGAGCATGGCCAGATCATTTCGATTGTTAAAATTGCAACCGATATTACCGACTATGTGCTGGCCGCAGACATTCAAAATGGCGTGGTTTCAGCGTTAAATAGATCGAGTGCGGTAATTTCTTTTGCACTCGATGGCACCATTCTTGACGCGAATGAAAACTTCCTTCAAACCGTTCAATACTCGCTTCAAGACATCAAAGGAAAGCATCACAAAATATTTTGCTCGAAAGAGCTTGTTGCTAGCCCAGAGTACGCACAATTATGGCGACAATTAAACAGTGGGCAGTTTGTGCAAGGTATGTTTGAACGTCGCAATGCCGCTGGTGATGTTGTTTGGCTGGAAGCAAGCTACAACCCAATTTTTGATAACCAAGGCAAACTAATCAGAATAGTAAAATTTGCATCAAATATTACTGATCGCATAGCAAGCGTGAAAAATGCCTCAGAAGCCGTGCAGTCAACAGTTGCAGAAACTGAGCAAGTGTCAGAGTTAGCAAAAGGCGTACTCGATGATTCTGTGGCAACAATGGATGAAATAACTGCCAATGTTGAAAATCTTGCCACTAATATTTCAGGGTTATCGAATCAATCGGATCAAATCAGCGATATTGTTAACACTATTTCATCAATTGCCGATCAAACTAACTTGTTGGCCTTAAATGCTGCGATTGAGGCGGCAAGAGCGGGTGATTTAGGGCGCGGTTTTGCGGTGGTGGCCGATGAAGTAAGGAGCCTAGCGGCAAGAACAAGTGCATCGACCGCAGAGATTGCCGAAGTGGTTAAGAATAACCAAACAATGACGACTTCGCTTTCACAAGATATTAAGTTAACGCAAGAAAAATCAGAAGCTGGCAGTGCTCTAATCACCCAAGTAGATGGCGTGTTTAGAGAAATCAATGCCGGTATGTCAGGTATAGTGACTGCAGTAGAAAATCTTTCCAACTAGTCTGGTTAAGTTACGGCAAAATATCGAGCGACAAAATAAGACTTTTAAAAGCGACGATTTATAAAAACGAGAGATCTACTATGCTCTCTCGTTTCATAGAATTTTTCGCTTCATTGAATCTTTCGTTGCTCAGATTTTTTCGCTGCAATAAAAAATTCCGAAAATCGCTAAATGGAGGTTATTGCTAATCTCCATTTAGCTTAAAATTGCTCGCTGCTAGTTACGAGGCGGCCCTTACATCATCAATTAGCTCAAGTACTTGCTGACCAATTTGGATATTGTTGGCAGAGCCTTGCACTGCTTTTTCCGCATCAGCTTTCATCATATCAATTTGCTCTGCAACTTCACTAAAGCGATCGCAGGCGTGTTCGTTTTGACTGATAATATCGGTTAAGTGCGTGTTGATAATTTCAATGGCAGAGAGAGCGTGCTCCATTTGGCCAGATAAATTGCTCTGACCGCTGGTTGATAAATTCATCGATTGCGATAGTGAGTTGGCCAAGGTTTCAAATTTCTGTTCAATTTCTTGTTGTTTCACTCTAAGTGCCTGACAAACTTGATCAATATCGCTAGCACTGTCTTTCGATGCATTCGCTAAGGTTTTTACTTCTTCTGCTACGACTGCAAAACCTCGCCCTAATTCACCAGCGCGCGCTGCTTCAATTGATGCATTCAAAGCAAGTAAGTTGGTTTTTTCTGATAGTGAACTAATGGTGTCGGCCATCTCAACTACTTGATTGAAGTCTTTTAAAAACTCTGCAGTCTCGGCTTTTAACGAAATGGTGCTATCGGCATTCACTTTAATTTCGTTTACCAGCTGTTCTATATGTTCAGTAATAGCAGTAAACATTTGTTTTAGCTCAGCAACATGAGTACGAGAATCAGTTAATTCGGTGCAGCTATTACGGCTTTGATTTACTGAATCTGCCATAATGCCTACCAAGCTCTCAATAAATGGCACTCGTTTTTTCGAGGCCGCGTTCACGTTCGTGGCATTAGTTACTAAGGCTTGAGTAAGGGAATGCATGCTATTACCTGTTTGCTGCAAGCTTTGGTTATGTGCTTGCTTGTTCACTAGCATATTGCGCATGTCGGTTTCACGTTTACGACAAGACACTTCGCTTAAGTAACTGCTGTAAGACGACACGCAAAAGGGCACTAAATAGGTGAGTAGCATAGGAATAACTGCAATATTGGCGTCGCCAAATATGCCATTCCATTGGTTTATCATAGTTAAAATTGATCCTATGATAATGCTAAATTTACATGCTCGTATCGCAATAGCGGAAAATGGAATCGCTGGCTGTTGCTCAGAAGAAGTTATGTTGTCCATTAATATAAGCTCTTTTCGTCATGGTAGCGCCTGCTATTGAAACTATAGCCGACCAAATAAATTCATTCGAAAGTAATTTGAAATGCAAAAACTATGGCCATAACTCAAGGTCTCGCTTCTAGTTTTGCCTGTAAGTAAGCGCTGTTATCAACGCGCGCGCACTATACTATAACGACTCAATTTTATCTGCTGAAACATTGGATTATATTGATAGAGCACATTGATAGGGCACAAGCAAAATGCTGTATAGATCTCCTCAATGGTTTGACCACTGCTAAATACTCTGCTTTGTCATAAATCTGTAACAGACTCGGTAGAGAATCCCGCGGTCAATTTTTCAACCAGTAATGCTATTTACTGCAATACTTCTTATACCGCTTATTCGTTCTAGGGGAATTATATGAATCTATTTTCTAAGTTTAAAAAAGTTGAACAAGAGATAGCTCCTCAGAATCAGGAAGATTTAAAAGCAAGAAATGTACTCGATAGCATTAAAGGCTCAACAGCGTTTATAGAATTCAAGACTGATGGCACCATCATTGATGTTAACGATAACTTTCTAAATGTTGTTGGATATACCCGCAATGAAGTGCTTGGCAAACACCACCGCATATTCTGCGATAGGGCTTACAGTCAATCGAGTGACTATCAAAACTTTTGGCAAAAGTTATCACAAGGCCAGTCATTTACCGATAAATTCAAACGATTCACTAAGAACAATCAAGAAGTATGGCTAGAGGCCAGTTATATTCCTGTAAAAGACGAGCAAGGTCAGGTTGATTCAATCGTTAAAATTGCGTCTGATATCACAGAGTTCGTTGAACGAGCGGACACGCAAAATGGCGTGCTTTCAGCGCTGGATCGCTCCACCGCGACAATATCCTTTGCACTTGATGGCACCATTCTCGAAGCGAATGACAACTTTTTGCAAGCCATGCAGTACAGCTTGGATGAAATAAAAGGTAAGCATCATAAGATTTTTTGCTCAAAAGAACTTACTTCAAGCCCTGAGTATGCTGAGTTTTGGCGAAAGCTCAACAGTGGTCAGTTTGTTCAAGGCATGTTTGAGCGTCGCACAGCCAATGGCGATGTGGTTTGGTTGGAGGCGAGTTACAACCCTATTTTTGACAATACGGGTAAGCTAGTTCGAATTGTTAAATTTGCGTCTGATATTACCGCGCGAGTTGCTAACCTGAAAAATGCGTCAGAAGCGGTGCAATCAACTGTTGTGGAAACTGAACAAGTCTCTGAAGTGGCAAAAGAAGTGTTAAATGATTCGGTGAACATCATGGATGAAATTACCGGAAACGTTGAAAATTTAGCAGCTAATATTACAGGATTGGCGAATCAGTCAGACAAAATTAGCGATATCGTCAATACGATTTCATCCATTGCCGATCAAACCAACTTACTTGCGCTAAACGCTGCCATTGAAGCGGCGCGAGCTGGTGAAATGGGGCGAGGTTTTGCGGTAGTTGCTGATGAAGTAAGAAGTTTAGCGGCGAGAACCAGCGCTTCTACAGCGGAAATTTCTGAGGTTGTAAAAAACAACCAAACAATGACAACATCACTTAATGAAGATATTCAATTAACACAAGAAAAGTCAGAAGCTGGCGCAGCGCTAATTGCGCAAGTTGACGGTGTATTTAAAGAAATTAATGCTGGTATGCAAGGGATCGTTAGCTCGGTTGATAACCTATCTTAATGATTTATCAACTAAGCCCTTGTCTTTAACATTACCACACAGTGCCAAAGCTTGACGCTGTACTTATGCTGTAGTTAGGCACTTCACATTTTCAATGCTTAGTTAAGTGCTACTCACTTAGACCTTTATTGCGAAGATTATTCTTGGTTTTCAGCGATTAAAATTGCGCGCTTAGCTAAATTACCCAGATCATGTCCTAGACTACTAATAATAAAGATTTTAATCAGTTACCTATTCAATGGGCTGACAAGAGAAATAGTAATTAGGGCAGGGCTTATGCAGGTTAACGTAATTGTCACTAGGTTAATGCGCAACGTTAGGACGTGCGCGCTCGCTTTTAGCATGCTTATGCTAACCACTCATGCACTTGCAATCCCCCTTGAACAAACAAATGCACAATCAAACAAACAAGTAAACAACCTGGCTAGCGAGCAGGTAACAGAGCAAGAAAATGAGCTTCCCGCTGATTCTTCTCAGCAGTCAAAAATACCAGTACAGTCGACCAAGTTAGCGCTTGAAATTGAAGCGCTGAAAGCCGAATTGATCGCCTTAACAGAAAGCTTAGGTCAAGCAAAAGGAGATGACTTTAGTGCTATTCAATTGCAGTTGTTTCATAAGAATCTTGAATTAAGGCGCGATATTGACGAAGCGATAAAAAGTGAAACTATTCCCATAGATGCACTTCAAGAGCTTGTTAGAAGCCAAGTCCAATACGTTGAAAGTGCGATTAATTTTCTGAATACCAAAATACAAGATGTTTCTGAAAATCTAAGCAACGCTCCTGCTGAGCAAAGATTACTGGTGCTGAACAGCTTTGGTGAGCTGCAAGCACTGATTGACCTTATTTATCAGTGGAGCGCGGAAAACATTACTTGGTTAAATGCGTTAAAAGTGGTAACCGTAAATGCGCAAGGAAACTTCAATGTAAAACTGCAAGGTAGAATAAGAATGCTCGCGGCATCAATTAATTACTATCATCGCCAACGCCAAGTGCTGCAACAGCAAATTTCAGCGAGCCCACTATCGGAAAAAGCAAACCTCGAAGTGTCATTGCTGGCGGTATCGCAGCGATTAACCATTGCACTTAAAAGCCTTAAAGCGATGATCAAATTGGCGAAAAATGCCGGTATTGAAACCTCGCAGTATCAGCAGCTAATGTTTGAATCCACGGGGGAGCTAACCTATGAAATTCTCGATTTCAAAGTGCTAGGCGGTATTTTCGCAAACCTGGGAGAAAAATTTGTTAATTGGCTGATGAACAATGGTGTGCAATATCTGTTTAAGCTACTTATATTCGTTTTTATTGTATTTATTGCCAGTAAACTCGCCAAACTAACCGCAGTTGCAGTTCATCGAGCGACTAGTGCAAAGCAAGTCAACATGTCGCGATTAATGAAAGACTTTTTCGTCAATATGTCAGGTAAGGTGGTATTAATAATCGGCATTATGATTGGCCTGTCACAAATTGGTATTGATATTACCCCTGTGTTAGCAGGTTTTGGTATCGCCAGTATTATTATTGGTTTTGCGCTGCAAGACACCTTGTCAAACTTGGCCTCTGGCATGATGCTGTTAATCTACAAACCTTTTGACGAAGGCGACTTTGTTTATGCGGGCGGCGTTAATGGCAAGGTTAGCCATATGAGTTTGGTGAATACCACAATACGCACTTTCGACAATCAAATCATTATTATTCCAAACAGTAAAATTTGGGGTGATGTGATCAAGAATGTGACACAAGAGCGCATTCGCCGCGTTGATATGGTATTTGGTATTGGCTACAAAGACGATTTATTAAAGGCTGAACAAGTATTAACGGAAATTGTGGCCAGCCACCCGAACGTGCTTAAATCGCCGGAAACTATCATTAAGGTGAATACCTTAAACACTTCGTCTGTCGATTTTATTGTAAGGCCGTGGGTGAAAACCGACTTTTACTGGGATGTTTATTGGGATATCACCAAAGAGGTTAAACTGCGATTTGACCGTGAGGGCATTAGCATTCCATTCCCGCAGCAAGATGTGCACCTGCATATGGCCGAACCCGAAAGTTCAACCATAGCGCAAGTACCTAAAACTTAAATGTTTTCCGGTGTTATTAGCGGCCTTTAAATTCAGGTTTCGTTTTATTCAAGAATGCAGTAATACCGGCTTGGCCGTCTTCAGTCACAGAATTTGCGGCTAAGGCAATACCTTCTAAATGCATTTGAGATTCCATGGTTTGCGTGCTGCTAGCGTTTAACAATGATTTAATGCTCGCTAGCGCTAACGTTGGCCCTTGCGCAAGTTGGCTCGCAGTTTTCAGTGCGACGTCGGCTAATTCATCTGGGCTAGTTACTTGATTAATCATGCCCCAGCTTTCAGCTTCTTGGGCCGATAGTTTACGATTACATAACAACATTTCTTGCGCACGTTTTTTGCCGATAATGCGTGGCAGCATATGTGTAAGGCCGCCATCCGGGCTAACGCCAATCGCCGTATAAGCAGGTACGAAAACCGCTTTTTCAGACGCAATGGTGATGTCAGCAATTAATGCTAGGCTCAAACCAATACCTGCTGCCGCACCATTAACCGCTGCAATTACTGGCACATTGATGCGTGCAATGCTGGCAAAACCAACGTGCAGGCTATCGGCTAGCTTTTTCAATGCTAGCTCAACGTTATCTTCGCCATTCACCATATAATCGAGATCGCCACCCCCACAGAACAACGGGCCATTGGCATTAATTAACACTGCGCCAATGTCTTTGTTTATTTGGCAAAGACGAGTTACATCTTCAAGTTCTTTAGAAAACTCGAGGTTAAGCGTGTTACCCGCTTTTGGACGATTTAAAGTAATAGTGGCAAGGCGATCTTCGATGGTGAAGGTTAGGTATTGATAATTCATTATGGTCACTTGTTGCTCAGTAAGAGGATGATAATTATTTGTGTGTGACGTTACTGAGTCTATTAAGCCTTGTCAATTGAGACATAGGGTTGCGTTGTGATGATCAAAATTAGTAATGGTTATCTTGGTATATATTAGTCATGGATTACTGTATAATCCGCGCCCTAAAATCTCTGTATCACTAAGACTTCGACACATAAGGGCACACTATGACTGTTGAACAATTCGATCCGAATAATCCAGCACCGACTGTTCAAACTGATATCAAGCAAACCACTACGCTAGATACCCCCAACCAAGTAATTGCTGAACAAGCCAGTGAAGTTGACCATAGCCAAACACAGGGCTCGCGCATCGGTTTTGTTAGCCTTGGGTGCCCGAAGAACTTAGTTGATTCCGAACGCATCTTGACTCAGTTACGCACTGAAGGGTATGACGTTGTGCCAAGCTATCACGATGCTGATATGGTGATTGTAAATACCTGTGGTTTTATTGATGCAGCAGTACAAGAATCACTCGATACCATTGGCGAAGCGCTGAAAGAAAATGGCAAAGTACTGGTAACAGGGTGTTTAGGAGCGAAGGAAGATGAGATTACGGAAATTCACCCAAATGTACTTGGCGTCACTGGCCCACATGCTTATGAAGAAGTGTTAACGCAAGTTCATGAGCACTTAGCTAAACCTCAGCATAACCCGTTTGTTGATCTTGTGCCGGATCACGGTGTTAAGCTGACGCCTAAGCATTTTGCTTATTTGAAAATATCGGAAGGCTGCAACCACCGTTGTACATTCTGCATTATTCCGTCAATGCGAGGAGATTTAGACTCTCGCTCAATGGGAGATATTTTAGGCGAAGCACAACGTTTAGCGAATGCAGGTGTTAAAGAAGTATTAGTGATTTCACAAGACACCTCGGCCTATGGTGTTGATGTGAAACACAAGATGGATTTTTACGAGGGTATGCCAGTAAAAACGCATCTTAAGCAGCTATGTGAGCAGCTTTCAAAACTCGGTATTTGGGTGCGGTTACATTACGTTTACCCATATCCGCACGTGGATGACATTATTCCACTAATGGCAGAAGGTAAAATTTTGCCGTACCTTGATATTCCATTTCAGCATGCCAACAAGCGTATTTTAAAATTGATGAAGCGCCCTGGCAGCTCTGAGCGTGTACTTGAGCGTATTCAAAAATGGCGCGAGATCTGCCCAGAATTGGTGATTCGTTCAACTTTTATTGTTGGCTTCCCAGGTGAAACAGAAGAAGAGTTTGAAGAACTATTAGACTTCTTACGTGAAGCACGTCTAGATCGCGTTGGCTGTTTTAAGTATTCGCCAGTAGAAGGCGCAACCGCTAATGAGTTGCCTGATCACGTGCCAGAGGAAGTGATGGAAGATAGGCTACAGCGTTTTATGGCTGTACAGGCTGAAATCAGTGCTCAAAAATTGCAAGATCGTATTGGCCAAGAATACCTAGTACTAGTTGATGAAGTAAACGAACTTGGTATTGTTGGTCGCTCTTACATGGATGCTCCAGAAGTTGATGGCAAGGTTTACTTATCAGACGATTACGATGCACAGCCAGGCGATCAAATTTGGGTGCAAATTATTCATGCCGACGAGCATGATGTTTGGGGCGTAAGAGTTGAAGATGAGTAACTAAAGTAAGCAGCTGAAAGCAAGTTATTCACGCTTTTCTATTACTTAAAAGAACTAAGCATCTGAGCTAAGCCATTAAGCTAGATATTTGTTTTAAATAGATAAAAACGCCGTTATTGCTATTAATAACGGCGTTTTTATTTGTGCTTTCTTATTCCAGACTTTGGTTGCTAACCTCGGTAAAAAACTAAAGTGAAACAAGCTTCGGCTTAAGCCGTATATTAGGAGTAGTTGTACTTCTCTATTTGGTTGTCCATATCCACCGCTGAATCGGCAATGGTAACGGCAGCGACAGCAATTTGCTCAGCACCACTCACGTTTTCTGTAGCTTGTTGGAAGATATTTTCAATGTTAGTGTTAATTTCTTCAATAGACTGCGCTTGTTCTTTAGTACTCACGGTTACTGAATCGGTAACATTTTTTACTTCATCAATTTGAGTCGTGATCCGATCTAGCGCAGCTTTGATCAGCTCGGCTTGATGGGAAGCTGCCATGGCATTTTCTTTACCGTGGTTAATAATATCAAACGCCTGTGTTGAGCCTTTTTGTAACTCATCAACCACTAGCGATATTTCTTCGGTTGACTGCTGAGTGCGGCTGGCAAGCGAGCGAACTTCATCGGCGACAACCGCAAAACCTCGTCCTTGCTCACCGGCACGAGCGGCTTCAATCGCGGCGTTAAGCGCTAGCAGGTTGGTTTGCTCAGCGATGCCACCAATCAGTTGAACCATGTCGGTAATACTACCCACTCGTTCATTTAATTGATTAATCGCTTCGGCTGATTTTGCCATATCTTCTGCGGCATTTTGAATAACGCTCACTGCTTCTGTTACCGTATTTTTGCCCTGCTGTGACTCTTCCGCCACTTTATAAACTGACTCGCTGTTCTCTTGCATGGCACTGGCAATCACTGAAACATTGTTATTCATTTGTTCGGCAGCAGAAAAAATCACCTGAATGCCTGAGTGTTGCTCGGTTAAATTCACTTTACTTTGCTCAATAGCCGAGGCAGTTTCGCTAGTAGATTGACTAATATCTTTTGCCGTACTTGAAAACTGGTTTAAATCTTTGGCAAACAACTGGGTCAGTGAATTAATGCCCTGAGCAGCTTCACCCAATTCATCGTAACTAATAATTTTAATCTCGTGCAGTAAATCTCGGCGGTGTAGGGCAATGTCGATGCCTTCTTTAATCTTGGCCGATTGGTGATTACGCAGGCTGAGGGAAATATAAATGCCAATGGTGGTTAGTGCGCCAATGGCGAGTACAATAAGCTCTACCACCAATACAACCACTGCCTCTTGTTGAACCTTAATCGCGGTTTTATCAACTATCGATAGTGCTTTTTCTTCCGCGCCTTTTAAAGCATTGATGCGCTCAGTCGCATATTGAAACCAAAGCTGTGGTTGAATGTTAAAATTACTGTCTTTGTCGGCGACTGCCTGCCTAATTTGCTTCACATTTAGCGCAGCTGAACTACTCGTAGCTTGCTGGAAAAAATTTAAAAGCTCTGGTGTTGCCGACTCAAACGCTTCGTATAAAAACACCTCTTGCTTGGTCATCAATTCAGTATGCTTAGCGCGCTGTTGCGGCGTGAACTGGTCTTTTGCTAGTACGTTTGCAAGTACTGCACGCTCTATGCCAGCCGATTCTTTGGCACTTGAGAAGTTGTAAATACTAAATAATTCTGACGAGATGACTTGGTTAGAGCTCAGCTTTGACGCCATAATCACCACGTGCAAGCCTTTATTATTAATATTGGTGTAAAAACGCAGCGCATCAGCGGTTGGAATATTTAGGCTACTTACTGATTGGCGAGTGGCTTGCAGATTGGAAAAAGCAGCAAGAAAGTCATCATACGATGCTTGCATATCAGCACTGAGTGGCCATGCTTTACTGTCGGTTTTAATTTTGGCAAGTGCGCTGTCAACTAAGCTTCTTTGCTGCCTTAACTCAGTGGCAAACTTTTGCCCTGATGAACCAATAAAGCCAGCAGTCATGCCTCGTTCTTTTTGAACCTCGTGAACAACACCTAAAATGCTGTGCGATAAAAATGCATTATATTCGGAGTCGTACGCGTTATTCATGCGATTATAGGAGTGATAAACGTCGTAGAAAACCACGCCACCCAGCAATATACAGGGAAGTATAATAAACAGATTTAAGTGCGAAGAAATGTACTTAACAATATTTTTCTTGATCATAATTGCCCTTACTACGTGTATCCTTTTAACGCTTAAACTGCAAGCGGGTAAACCTACAACTCACA
This sequence comes from Thalassotalea euphylliae, assembly GCF_003390395.1. Lineage (NCBI taxonomy): Bacteria > Pseudomonadati > Pseudomonadota > Gammaproteobacteria > Alteromonadales > Colwelliaceae > Thalassotalea > Thalassotalea euphylliae. The sequence continues at coordinate 1,525,289 of NZ_QUOV01000001.1, forward strand.
CTTAGACCTTACTTATTAATAATTAATTTCCATATACATTTCAATAAATTAATGACGTAAACATGAATGGACGAACAAAGTTTGCACTGAGCCTTCAAGCGCTCAGCTAGTACAAAACAATAGCCGAAAAGTCGACTTTTTGCTATATCGTTACACTTTATTAACTTATCGCTATGAGTTAGCTGCAATATTCAAACAACTACTGTTTTCTGAGTGTTCAAGGGCAGGTGAATTTTGGTAATCAGCTAGGATTCCTAATCATAGTCTGTTCAATCTTAGGATTGGCTAAATTCCATACATAATTAAACAATGGATTTTAAGATGGCAGCTGTTGCTTCAAAATCATAACTGCTGAGTTGTTGATTAGCTTGTTCTAATTGTGGACGTATTGGGCTGTCACCAATTTTCATTATCAGCGCTGCTAATTTATCGACCGCTTCACTATCAAAATCCTCAGCCAGATCAATGATCTCTTGCAGCATGGTAGTTATTTCAACGTCTGAAAGCGTGATCGTTTGTTTAGTTGGTGTATCAGGTTGGTTTTCAGGCTGCTGATATGCATCTGCTTGATCAATCAGGTCAAGGTATTCAGTGATTGAGGTCAAAGCGTGAGATAGACTATTGGCAAGTTTAGTCGCGAGTAGGGATAACGCCTTGGTGTCTACATCGGCGCTTAGGTCTTGTTCTAATTGCGCTGCTAGTTGTTGCACCTCACTGGCACCGATGTTAGCCGAGGTGCCTTTTAAACTGTGAGCAATACGGACCTTTGTTTCAAGGTCGGCCTGTTGATAATCTTCTAGAAAGTTATGGTAGCCGTCAATAAATCGATGCAGTAATTTATGATAGAGCTTGAGATCGCCAGCAACAGTGGCTAGCCCTTGTTTACAATTAACGCCTGCAATTATTGGTAGTGGCGCGTTTTGTTGGCCGTTCATGTCTTTTGCGATTGCGCTTTTCACAGTTATTTGCTCATTATCCTGCGTCAGTTGCTCTGTCGCCGAATGAGTCGCTATTTTAGTTGGGAAAATACATTGAGCTAATGTGCTAAACAGCGCACGCACTTCAATTGGCTTGCCAATGTGTGCATTCATACCCACCGCTAAAGTGCGTTCAACATCGCGCTGCATGACGTTTGCGGTCATGGCGATAATCGGAAGTTGGTCGTATGCAGTATTTTTGCGGATATGACTGGTCGCAGTATAGCCATCCATTACCGGCATTTGGCAATCCATTAAAATAGCATCATAAATGTCGGGTTTAAGTTTGTTCAATGCGATTTGGCCATTTTCAGCAAGGTCAACAATAATGCCCTCGCCAGTCAGTAAATCTTTTGCTAATTCTTGGTTAAATTCATTGTCTTCAACTAGCAGAATTCGTTTACCTGAAAGTTCAGGCCATTGCTGCACGGTTTCTACCGAGCTTTGTTGCAGCTGCTCAGTGTCAACCGCTTCTTCTTGGTGATGGCTAAATGCTTCCAAAATGCTCTCGTACAAATGGCTTGGGCTCGTCGGCTTAGTTAAGGATGCGTCATAGCTTATCGAGCGCTGTTGCGCTTTTTCCGCCATATCTTGAATATCGTACGCCGTCATCATCACCAGTTTGGGTAACTTATTTGCTCTTGGTTGTTCAGATAATGCTTTAACAAAAGCTAAACCATCCATTTTGGGCATAACCCAATCAACATAAATGAGGTCAAACAAGGTTTTTTTATCATTGATTAAGACGAGTGCTTGCTGTCCAGAGTCCACGGCTTGTGCCTGAAACCCTAGTTGGTTGAGCATTTCTGACAGTATTTCCCGAGCACTTTCGTTGTCATCGACAACCAATACGCGTAACTGAGATAAATGTGCAGGAACAACAATTTTCTCATCTAACGTTTTGTCACTTAACTTGAATGTGCAGTTGAATTCAAATGTCGTGCCTTCAAGGCTTTTACTGCTTACCGAGATTTTACCACCCATCAACTCTACTAGGTTCTTAGTAATGGTTAACCCTAAACCTGTACCGCCGTATTTACGAGTGGTAGAGCTATCGGCTTGTGAGAACGCACGAAATAATCGGTTTTGCTGCTCGTCAGTCATTCCTATGCCGGTATCTGAAACAGTAAATTTAAGCGAAAGTGAGTCAACCGATGCGCCATTAGCATTACTTTTGGGCAGCAATTCACTGCTGACTTTTAGCTTAATTTCACCACTGTCGGTAAATTTAATCGCGTTGCTACCTAGGTTGATCAGAATTTGCTTTAACCTGAGCGGATCGCCAACTAAGTTAGTTGGCGTATTGCGTGGTAAATCAATAAGCAGTTCGATGTTCTTTTGCGCAGCTTTTAGGGCAAAGGTATTGCTAAAGTGGTCGATAACTTCATTTAAACTAAAGTCCACTTGTTCAATATCCAGCTTACCAGCTTCAATTTTCGAGAAATCTAGTATGTCGTTAATGATGCCCAATAGTGACTGCGCGCTTAGCTCCACTTTTTGAATATAATTTTGCGCTTTGGTGGGCAGTGGTTGCTGCAATGCCAAATGGGACATGCCAATAATGGCATTCATTGGTGTACGAATTTCGTGAGACATATTAGCAAGAAAATCTGACTTAGCACGCGTCGCTTGTTCGGCGGTATCTTTGGCACTGAGCAGCTGCTGCTCGGCAAGCTTACGCTCAGAAATGTCACGAATGGAGGCACAAATCAGCATATCTTCCCCAGTGTTTAGCGGGCTTAAACTAATTTCAACCGGGAATTCGAAGCCTTTGGCATGCAGCGCGGCAAGCGACATATTTGCGCCCATATCACGTACCGACGGGTTATCCATGTACTTTTCAACGTGAACTTGATGTATTGGCCTGATTTTTTCGGGGATCAACATATCAATAGAACGACCCAAAAACTCTTTTTCTGAATAGCCAAACAGTTCTTGTGCGAGTGCATTCACCAGTACAATTTCTCGTTTTTGGTTGATGACCATCATGCACTCTGGTGCCGACTCAATCAGCGCGTGAAACAGCTCTTCTGACTCTTTGCGATCAGTTATGTCGATAATGGTGCCATGTAATACTTTGGGTCGCCCGTCACAATCATACGATGCTTGACCACTTTCATAGACCCAGCGCTGTTCGCCATCTGCGCGAAATAATCGATATTCAACGGTATACGGCTGATGGCGAGCAACAGCGTCGTACACAGCTTTTGTGATTCTGTCGTTGTCATCAGGGTGGATAATACTGGCAAAACTGACTTCGCCAGATAAAAATTTGATAGGAGGAATTTGGAGTAGCTGTTCAGTCATGTCGCTCATAAACAACATACTCCAGTTTTCGTCAAGGCGGCAGGTGTAAACAATACCAGGAATGGTATTGATGATAATCTCCCGTTCTTTTGCGACTTGCTCGGCAATCTCGCGCGAAGACTCAAGCTGTAATTGCATTGATTTTGCTTTAGTAATATCAACAATTAACCCAGAGATTTTTAGCGCTTTGTTTTTTTCATTTCGAGTAAGCGCACTGCCATTAACCAGAAACCAGCGCCATTCGCCTTGTCGTGTTTTCATCTTGCATTCAACACGCAGTTCATCAGCCTTATTGTCGATATAATCGTTGAATAATTGCTGTACTTCATCGCGGTTATCAACGTGGATTAATTCCACCCATTTTTCAACATCTTCCCCTAAAGACAAATTAAGCTGGCGAGGCTCATAACCAAGCACTTGGGTCCAAGTTTCGTTGGTTGTGAAGGTGTTTTTTTCGCCATCCCAAGTCCACATACCTGCGTTGGCACCATTAAGTACGATGTTCAATCGTTTTTGATTATCTGTCGCTAGTTGCTCGGCAGATTTAAAGCGGGTGATATCTTGGCTAACCCCAACCAGTTGGTAGGTATGCGATGCGGCTTTGCGCAGTGTTGTGGCAATCCAGCGATAGTCTGAGTCCCCAGTATGTTTAAGCCTTACTTCAAATTTACAAAAAATATCATCGCCTGATCTAAAGCGTTTAAGCTTGCGCAGTGCGCTCGCAAGGTCTTTTCGATTAACGAGCGGGTATAGCGCTTTGTTAACGTCAATACGGCCAGGTTTTATCCCTACGATTTTCGCGAGCATTTCTGATCCACTAAGGCGCTTAAGCGAAGGTGTCCACTCCCAATCTGCGAGTTCCGCCGCCTCTGCCGCAACTTTTAGGCGAATGTCATTTTTACGGTTTAACCTGTCGGCAAGTTTTTTGGCAGTAATATCGCGTACGGTACATAAAATACCTGCCTGTTTCTGCCAGTCGATAGGTTGCAGGTTTACTTCACAATAAAATCTTTGGTTACCAAAGCGAATATGCTCCCACTCAAACGAACTAAAGCCCGTTTCTTTGGCTTTGGCAATATTGATATCGACTATCTCTTGCGAGCTTGAACCGTCAGGTTGGAACTCTGGAGAAACGCCAAACGGAAATACACTGGCAAGCTGCTCTTTGTCATCAATGCCGTAAAGGGTAAGTGCCGCTTGGTTACAGTCAACCATTTTGTGTTGGATCATGACCATCAATGCGACGTGGGAAGAATCAAACAGGCCGCGAAAGTTTCGCTCGTTGTCGAGCAATTCAGTTGTGCGAAGTGCGACTTGTTGCTCAAGCGACAAATTGGCATGGATTAACGATTGCTGTGTTCGTCTATGGGCGAAAAGTAGCCAAACAATAATCGCTACAGCAATGCCGCAGAAAAGTGCCATTACCCAGAACACAGTAGAGTCTTGGTGGGCATTATGTGTAACGTTAGTTTCTGAACTGTTATTAGCGGGTAAAAGATCGTCTGCAGATGATGCTGAAGGCTCAAATGCTGCTTGTGGTCTCTGTACATTGAGCTGGGCTGAATGACTCGTTACTTCATCAGCGATAATGGTTGAGCTGGTAAATAGCCAAACAAGCATAGCTAACAAGCTTTTATATGTGGCGTGAGTGAATTTTGAGATCATTACGAAGCAATTAACCTGCAGCGCTAAATTTTTCGATGCTATTGAAAAGCTTAGTTTATATTTAGCCGTTCGCAGGATTTATATCGCGTAATTTTTAAAGAATTTGTTAAGCGCTTTAAAGAGCAAGTGGCCTATGTTTGAACTTAGAGAGAAGTTCGCAGTTCGATACCCCTTTAGACATATAAATATGATTTACAAAAGTTTCTGTCAGATAGCTATGTGGCTAGGCAAGCTGAAACCAATAAAGTGGGTAGAGCAACAAAGCGACAATATATCAATCGCTTTGCACTCGTTTTGGAATAACGAAATTTATTGAATTTACGCTCGTTAAGCAGGGTGGTTGTAAGTAAGCATTATGGTTCGTAAATTCGGTATTGATTACGGCCATTATTTTTTGCTTGATAAAGCGCTTTATCGGCATCGGCAATTAAATCATCAATAGCCATGCCGGATATTTTACTGGTGGTAATACCAAAGCTTGCCGTGACTGAAAAATCATGACCAGAATCATTGGTATCGATTGCTTCAAATGCACGCATGCACTTTTCCGCGACATAACAAGCTGCGCTGGTATCACAACCTGGCAGCAAAATAACAAATTCTTCACCACCTAAACGGGCGAAAATGTCGTTGTCTCGCACACATGAGTGCGCGGCGCTTGCCGCGGCTTTTAATGCAAGGTCTCCTGCTGAATGGCCGTATTGGTCATTAATCTTTTTAAATTTGTCTAAATCGAACATAATGCAGGTTACAGTTTGCTTGGCTTTAGTTGCTAGCTTTAAGGTTTCTTCGGCTAGCGTCATAAAGTGCCCGCGATTGTAAACATTAGTCAAATAATCAAACTCTGCGAGGGTTTTCAAACGGCGTTGCGTACGCCAAGAACGATAACCAAAGAATGCAAGCAGGGCGATAATGGCCATTAATAATGAGGCAATAAGTTTTGTGTTCTCAGCCTCTGTTCTGGCCAATGATTGCTCGACCCGCAACAACTCATTTCTGTTATTTAATAACTCGTTTTGGTTGTTGAGCAGTTCTATTTGGTTTTTTTGTTGTATAGCTTGATGCTGTGCAAGCTGGTAGGCCAAAGCTTTAGCTGAAACTTCGTCTAAATATGCTTTTTCAGAACGAGCAAATTTTTCAAAATACTCTAATGCTGTATTATATTTATGTTTCCGTTTATTAATTTTGTAAATTAAATAATAAGAGTCTTTAGCTTGGTCTGCGATTTGGTCTTTGTGTTCTTGAACAGATAAGTAAGCGTATTTTTCTGCTTGTTCTATATTGCTCAATGCTAGATATGCTTCTGAAATATAATTGTATATACCAGCAGTCAACATAGGGTATTGTATTTTTCTAATATCATCTATGAGTGGTAATAGAAGGCCAATTGCTCTTTCTGGAGCGCCACTTTTAATAAACAAGTCTGCTTGGTAGCTTCTCAGGATATTAACTAGCAACGGAGCGTTTGCAGCAGAACAAATTCTAATAGATTCATCAATTTCGAGAGATGCGATCGAAAGCTGTCCCAAACTCTTTTTTGCTAGAACCTTCAATTGCTCTGATACGCAATGGTTATATGGAGACAATTCAAATCCGTTTAACTTTTCTAACTGGTTTAGCGCTAATTCAAATTGTTCGAATTGATTTAAGAAAGTAATTGTTGCAATCAGTGCGTTTGCAGCAAGTGTTTTTTGTGAATCTAATATATCAGAGTCAATTAATTCCTTAGTGTAGTAAAAACCTTTGATCCAATTTTTGATGGCAGCCATGTTGTATACCATTAAATATTGGGATTGGAGTTTTACAGAAGGTTTGAGGTTAGTTTGCTGCAAAACATGCTCTAGAATAGATTCTGACTTCTTATAATTGCCTATATAAGAATTCAAGTAAGCATGCAGTAGCTTAGTATCATTGATTTGTGAGCTAGAAAGATTAGTTTGTATTAAAAGGTGCTCGACTATTTCTTTAAACCTACTTGGACTCGAAAGCCTTACCTCATATGCTTCATTTATTAATGAGTTGATAGATTTGTCCTGCATAGCTTCAGCTTTGAATACTGTGCAGCAGGCAAAAAACAGTAGAGCTCCAATTAACTTTATCAATGTTTAAACCCTATTGGTGGGTAAAAAAGTTGTTAGAACCGTTCAGGCTAAATAGCGATAGCACTGGTTGATTGTTCTTTTTCTTGTTCATCGTTTTTGTCTTCAGATGGCTCATCGTCTTCAGCAGGCACAATTGCAAAACACTTTATTTCCGGTTGTAAGCTTTTAAAATGATTAATATCTTCCAACATTGCGATTTCTTTTTCAGACAAAGCGCTTCTAAGCTCTTCTGTGCTTCCACTTAGAGAGGCATCGCTTCCTAATTTTTCTAATAAGTCAATTAATTTCGCCATTATCTATTTCCTTTTGTTATTGGACTAGCGTTAAAAAAGAAGTTCTATCTAACTTGTTCAGTTCGTTACGAATTTTGTTATTTGGTATAAGCTTGCTACTAGGTGGAATAACCAAGGTCGTTTGCATATTTAATTTTGCTTTGGCAAGTGCACTGATCCTAATTTGCTCTTTTCGCACTTTTTCAGTTGGTAAAGTGTTTGCTTCATAAAGTACAACTTGATGATCAGTAGGATAATGTTTCAGTAGTAAATCGACTAATAGTTGCGCGTATTCTTCACCAGTCGAGAATTTGCTAAAACTAACGTCACCGGCGAGGCCTACTTGCCATAAAATCATATGTGCAGCAGTGTCTACAGCCCTTTGGTAAAGCATAAATTGGCTAGCTTCGTAATGAATGCACCCGGTTTTACCTGGGTCTATGCCTAGATCGGCGTACAAACAGTCTTCTGCTGAAATGCCAGCTTCCATTTTTGCAGGAATATTTAGTTTGTCCAAAGCGGAGATAGCTTTGTGTGCAACGCAGGCAAAAACGCCTGGGTGGCCATAAAATGCGGCCACAACTTTGAGCCCTGACTGAGCAGCCGAAACTAGTTCGTTGGTCATTTCTCGATAGGTGCTATGCCTTGACTTACCTTCGTCATAAAAAGGCTGTAGGCTTTGGCAGTTGCTGTTCATTGAGCTAACCCAACTTTCAACAAAACCATCAGACATTAATAGATAAACTTTGTCTGCTTGTTCTATATGACTGCGGCTAATGGGGCTGATATGTGCGCCAAGGGTAATACCAACTCCAACGCAAACTAAACTTCCAGACATCTAAACTGTAGCTATTTATTATTATAATTGGCTAAGATAGCAGTAATTAATAATCGATTAAACATTTAGGTTTAAGAAATTACTAATTATTGGACGGCGAAATTGTTTACCATTTTACTCCAAGTCTTTTTGTTAATAAATGCGTAATAATTGCCATTTTCGATTGCGCTATAGTCAAAAATAAAGCCTGTTTTTTCAACAAGTCTATGGGTTTTTACATTTTCCTCTGCAAAGCGGGCAACAATTTCATCTATGTTTAAACAAGTAAAGGCAAACTCCAAAAGGCTATTTATTGCCTCTTCCGAAAGTCCTCGGTTTTGTCCACTATTGGCCATCATAATGCCAATTTCCCAAATTTTCTCTTGACGATGTTTATTTGTCTGATAAAGCATTTCAAACCCGATTGTTTCATTATTAACCGTGGAAACTATCGTCCAAATACTAAATTTTGCAGGTTTTGTTTGATTAAGCTTTAATGCGGTTTCAAACTTAGCATGTGCTACCTCTTGTGATACTGCCCCTCCAGTATGTTTCATGATCTTTTCATTTGTATGCAGTTCAATAAAAAGTGCCTTATCTTGGCTATTGAGTGGGCGCACAAGTAATCTTTTTGTTTCAAAGCTATTCTTTGTCTTGGCTGACGTCAGTATAGTTTTAGCTTTGCTTTGCAAACCTAATCACTCCTGTGCCGTTAACACTTCTATCAAATACTGTGTAGTAGTTGGTAATTAGGGGTAAACCAATAATGCTTTGGTTTGGCCAGTTAGGTAACTGGCTGAGCAGTTTAAAACAAGCCTTATCGTTTTCTGGGGTATTAATTTGCCAGTAGTGGCTAGGGGGGCAAACTAACGCTTCAAGTTCACTACTTTTATCGTTTTCACCGATAAATCGAAAGGTTAAATCGGGCCATTGGGTTAGCTCTAATTGGTTAGCGTCAACTCCCAAGTATTGCTGCTTGATTTCTGCAAATGGTGCAAGCAACTTAGCAAACTTAGGGTTCATTTCATTAAGCTGTTCGGTAACTTGTTGGAATAAACCTTGAGGCAATATCGTTAGGCTGGCACCAGCATCTATAATGGCGTTGGTAAAGTAAGACTTTTCATCTTTAGGTGCCAATGGCTCGGCTAGAATCGGCGTATTATTGCCAACCTGCACCGAATGCAGTTTTACGTTGTAATAAACATCATGAAAAACCTTGATAGTTTTAAATGCGCCATTATAGAACTCAGTCTGTGCTTCGCTGCCACCTAAGATGAGTCGCCCTTGATTAAGCGGGTCTGCTACTAATTCTTCTATTTGCTTCGCGGTTGGGCTAACTGCACTGATATTTTCGATTGCTACATGAACACTTGAGCGCTTGGCATAAAAGCTAAAACGGTTATCAACTAAATGCTGATCGGCAATTTGAGTAAACAACGGCCTAATATCGTGCTCTGGCTGTTGCCACAAAAAAGCTTTAAATGCCTTAAGGCTTTCAAATTGTGTTGAATTGTCAGTTAACGATTGTTTACTTGATGTTTTTTTATCTGCTGATTGTGTAGCTGATGTTTTATCACCGATTGAAAACGGCCAAGGTAGGCTAAGTGCGGGGCTAATTTGTTTTTTGTTATAAAACTCTGTTAGATCAAAGCTTTTATTTAAGTGGTGATAGGCGAGCCCTAAAATACCGTCAGCATCACCAAACGTTTTGGTTGGCTCAGCTTCAACTACTGCAATTGAGGTATTACATACCAGTGCTTTGCTTGTCTTTTGATTGCCAAGGCTTGAATGATTGTTAGTTTTAGTTTTGCTAGCTTTAGCCTCGCTTGAAGTAAAACATAGCTGGCTATGTACAAGGGCTCCTGCCCAGCCCCCTAATCCATAATTAACTTCTTGTACGATAGGTGTCGCAACTAATTTTTTATCTTGTACGGGCTGGTAGTTATTGGGCTCGACTACTAAGGTACTGCTGCCGGTATCAATAATTAAGTTGACTGGGTTTTGCTCACTACCCAAATAGACAGTCGCGGTAAAGTCACCTTTGGCATATACATTGGTGAGTTCAAGCGTAATACTTTTCATTTTATTGTTATTTTTGTCGTTCGTTACTGCTTGGAAATAGCGCCTTTGGGCGCTACAAAACCGGATAAGCATAGCGAGGTGACGTGCAAAAATAAAGTGGAGTTAGCGTTAGTTTCTGGCTTGCTAATGGTTAATCAAGCTCAATTCTTAATCTACAAGTTGCCGTTGGGAACGCTTTTCAAGGCTTATAATGAGAAACGCCTCGATTAATTCGAGGCGTTTCTATCAATGCTTAGCTTGTTTTAATCAACTTAGGCTTAAGTCATTAAAAGCCACATTGGCGACCTTTGTTTTGGTCTTTTAACCAAGTGTGCAGTGGCGCAAAGTAATCAAGGATAGCGGTTGCATCCATTTGCTCATTACCTGTTACGATTTTGTAGGCTTGCTGCCATGGTTGGCTCATGCCCATTTCTAGCATTTTGTTAAGCTTTTCACCTGCGTCTTTATTGTTGTAAATCGAACAACGGTGAATCGCGTCAGTATTGCCAGAAATCTCACACAGCGCACGGTGGAATTCAAATTGTTGAATATGCGCAAGAAAATAGCGGCTATACGGTGTATTCGCCGGTACGTGGTACTTTGCGCCAGGGTCGAAAGCATCAGCAGGGCGCTCAACAGGTGCACTTACCCCTTGATATTTCTCACGTAGTTCCCACCAAGCTTGGTTGTAATTCTCAGGGGTTACTTCGCCCGAGAACACTTTCCAACGCCACTGATCAACTAATAAACCAAATGGGATAAAGGCAACTTTGTCTAATGCCATTTTCATCAGTAGGCCAATGTCTTTTGATTCGTCTGGTACGGTATCAATTAGGCCAATTTCTTTAAGGTATTTAGGTGTCACAGAAAGCGCAATGGTATCACCAATGGCTTCGTGGAAACCGTCGTTAGCTGAGCCTTGGAAGAATACTGGTTGATTTTTGTAAGCGCGTTGATAGAAGTTATGGCCTAACTCGTGATGAATGGTAGCAAATTCTTCACCCGTTTTTTGAATACACATTTTAATGCGAATATCGTCAGCACCGTCCATGCTCCATGCCGATGCATGACACATTACGTCGCGATCCGCAGGCTTAGTGAATAACGAACGTGTCCAGAATGTTTCTGGTAATGGCTCAAAACCTAGTGAAGTGAAGAAGGTTTCTGCACCTTTCACCATCTGAATTTCGTCATAGTTATGCTTGGCAAGCTGCTCAGTAACATCATAACCAGGATCTGCATTTTCTGGTGCAACTAAATCATAAATATTGCCCCACTGCTGAGCCCACATATTACCCAGTAAGTGAGCAGGAATAGGTTGGTCTTGCGGCACTTTGTCTTCACCGTAATGTTCGCCTAATTCAGCGCGAACGTAACAGTGTAAATCGTCGTAAAGTGGCTTTACTTGACCCCATAAGCGATCTAGCTCTTTGGCAAACTCATCCGCAGGCATATCGTATTTAGAACGCCACATGGCGCCAACATCGGCATAACCTAAGGCTTGTGCGCCTTCATTACCCAGCTCTGCTTGACGCTCATAGAGCGGTTTCATGTCTGGGCTAACCGTACGCCAACCTTGCCAAAGCTCAAGTAATTCATCGTAATCGCGTGATGTTGCCATTTTTGATGACATTGCGACTAAACTTAATTCTTCACCTGCTTTGGTCGTGTAGGTACCTTTACCATACATGCTACCCATTTCGGCAGCTAAATTAGCAAGTTCCTCTGTTTTTGCTGAATCTTGCGGCGCAGGAATAACGAGTGCTTGTTTCAACACTTCTAATTTGCGACGCTGCGCTGGGGCGACTTCCACACCATCAAATTTTGCTGCTTCCATTGCATACTTAACGCCAGCCTCAGTTGATCGTTTGCCAGCAGCAGAGGACAAAGCAGCGGTATCTTCAGTAATAAAGTTTTGGTAAATCCATTCAGCGCGTGCACCTTCAACGTTCAACGTTTGAATTTCTTTCTCAACACGGCTTAAGAAAGTATCTACGTCTTTGGCAGTTAATGCTTGAGTTTGTGTGGCAGTTTTTACCTGTTCACTTGATTGTTGGTTCGGCTCGGCTTGTTTTGAAGGGTTACAGCCAGTTAATGCCAATGCAAGTGCACCAGCTACCGCTGTGACTTTGAAGAGTTTGTTCATAGTTTGAGCTTTATTATTTTAAAAGTAAGGCAAGTATAAAGCAGTGAGATTATTTTTAAAGAATCGCAAGCGCGCTAGCGGTTTTGTCGAGGGTGGTTTGAGTAGTCTTGAGCCAGCTATCTTGAGCCAAGTGTCTTGAGCCAACTATCTGTAAGTAAGTTGTAAAATATGGGCATGCTATAAAGAACAACCGCGCAGTTTTTAGGCTACGCGGCTGGGATTTCATGAAACAAGGAAGTATTGCATGTCACTTAGTAGCGAACCCCTCAAGAACTTGTCTATAGTGAAAACTATTCTTCACTACTTTACAGACGTTCTTGTTTGATTTACGACTAAGTAAACTTAATTGTAGACCTTTATGCGTTAATTGGCTGAATTTTTATCATCTTTTTTCTATCTAACTAATAACCAAAGACAAAGTTCTCTATAAGCCTTGAGTTAAGGCCATAAAAATCAAAGTGTTAAAAATTTATTAGCGTGCTTTTAGTACAAGGATTGTTTGAAAAATGCGCTGAAATGCCGCGTGAAATGTTGAACAAAAACATTAGTGCAAAAAAAAGCCCAGCGATAGGTGCTGGGCCAAAAGAAGGAGAGTATAACAAAGTCACTTAACAAGCTTCACCTTGAAAAGATGGTGATATATTAGCCATATCTTGTGTTTTTTACTGTTGGTGATTTGTTTAAATGTGTAATAGTTGGTCGCCAGTTTGATACATTTTGGGTGAACGCTAAGGGCGATTTTCGGATAAAAAAATGGCTCAGTGCCGATTGACAGATCAGGTCGCCGAGCCAGGGAGAAGTCATGTGTATATTGTTTGAGGTGTACACGCCTAAAAAGTTCCTTGGATATTTAAAAAAGTATTAGGGCGTGTTGAACTTTCAGGGTTGTTTTTGCAGCAGTCTGTTTGGTTTTTATACAGGGCGGCAATTGTGCAGTGTAGTCATTCTCCATAAATAAGTGCCAACACAGTAGAAAATTCAAACAGACGCTGCCCTGCGGGTTCACCTAAACGCTTCCTGCTCATTGTTGCTCGATTTTTACATACGACTGCATGGATGAAGGAGGTAGAGCGACTCAGGAGACAAAGCCGAGAACGACTATGCGACAAAGCGAGCGCCGCGATCAGAAAGCGTTTAGATTGAACAAAATTCAATCTCGAAAGATCAACACGCCCTAAGTTTTTCGTAGAACGATTAACCCATTCTTGCGCCCGCGCTATTTAATCTCTCCAATTCATTGCTTCTAGTTTGTTTCAGTTCTTTTGTTTTCGCTATATTAATTGACGGCAGCGTCTTAGGTACGCTATTTTAAACGCACGTTTTAACTGTACGTTTAAACGGCATTTGTCTAAGCAGTAGGCGCGCAGGGTATGAGTACAAAAAATAAAATATTAGATGCGGCGGAAGAACTTTTTGCCATAAAAGGCTTTAACGGAACATCGCTAAGAGAAATTACTAGCCAAGCTGAAGTTAATTTAGCTGCGGTAAACTATCATTTTGGTTCTAAAAAAGAGCTTATTAAAGCGGTAATTTCAAGATATATGAATGAACTGGCGCCGAAGCTAGAAAAAGCGCTGGTTGATGTTTACGACCAAGAAGCGCCAACATTGCACCAAGTGTTTTCTGCATTTGTTCAGCCCTTACTGTCGTTAAACGAATTAAGAGAAAATGGTACAAGCATTTTCTTGCAGTTATTGGGGCGTGGTTACACCGATAGCCAAGGTTTTTTACGTTGGTTTTTGACCACCCAGTATCCCAATGTGATTGAACGTTTTGTTCAAGCGGTGCAACGAGCCTACCCAGACTTGACCGCAGAACAAATGTTCTGGCGTTTGCACTTCACCATGGGCACTATCGTATTTACCATGTCTTCTAGCGATGCCTTACTTGATATTGCGAAAAATGATTTTAGTAAAAACTTAGGCGTTGAAGATTTGATTCAACAAGTCATTCCTTATGTCGCTTCAGGCGTAGCGGCTCCAGTCCGTTAAACTTATTATCCACTACTGATTGTTGGTTATTGGTTGACGCTTAGTTGTTGACGCATATTTGTTGACGAAAGTGCTGCAATAAACGCTTCATAAGCCCTTTTATTATCCAAGCGATATTTAATATGATTAAATATCGCTTTTTTAATGCCTTAAGAGCACCAAGGATATGATTGGACCTATCATGCTCGATGTCGAAGGGACATCACTCACTGAAGAAGATAAGGAAATTTTGGCTCATCCGCTCGTTGGTGGGCTTATTTTATTTAGCCGTAACTACGAGTCTCCTGCCCAAGTTTCCGAATTGACCCGCGATATTCGCCATGCGGCTCAAAGTGATATTTTAATCGCTGTTGACCAAGAGGGGGGACGAGTACAACGTTTTCGCAATGGATTTTCTGCTATTCCAGCCATGGGAAAACTTTGGCAACAAGCTGGCCATTCCCTCGAGCGGGCATCAATGCTGGCCAATGCTTGTGGGCAGCTCATTGCATTGGAAGTGATGTCGGTTGGCGTTGATATCAGTTTTGCTCCTGTGCTGGATATCAATGACGTTAGCGACGTGATTGGTGACCGAGCCTTTCATTCACAGCCCGATGCAGTTTATCAACTTGCTGACGCCTTTATTCATGGTATGCATTCGGTAGGCATGAAGTGCACTGCCAAACATTTTCCTGGGCATGGCAGTGTTAAAGAAGACTCTCATATTGCCTTGCCGATAGATAATCGTGATCGCGCTGAGATCTTAGGTATTGATATGGAACCCTTTCGCCAACTTATCAATGCGGAGAAAGTTGATGCCGTGATGCCAGCGCACGTTATTTACCCAGCATTTGACGATAAATCGGTTGGTTTCTCTTCATTCTGGCTACAACAAGTATTAAGAGCCCAGTTAAATTTTGACGGTGTTATTTTTAGCGATGATTTGTCAATGGCTGGTGCTGGTTCAATTGGTGGCTTTGTCGAACGCACTGAAGCCGCCCAAGCCGCAGGTTGTGATATGTTGTTAGTTTGTAATGATCGAGCCGCAGCAGTTGAGGTTATCGACAAAGCCAATATTCAAGTGCAACAAGCTAGCCAGCCAAGATTGGCAAGAATGCTCTCAAAAAGCCCTGTTAAGTATGAGCAGTTAACGCAAATTAAAGAATGGCAGCAAGCCCGAACAGCGTTAGGAATTTCATAAAATGAACGTAGCATCTGTATTGACTAATAAGTATTTTTATTTGCTGACGGGTGTTGTGGTCTCGCTCGTCAGTTATGTGTTGTTGCTAGCCGCAGGTTTACCACAATTACCTGCAACAGCGGCTGCTATTACGCTATTAACTGTGATTTGGTGGGTCAGTGAAGCCTTACCTATTCCAGTTACATCGCTCGTACCGTTTGCATTGCTGCCACTGTTTGGCGTGATAGATCATAAAACTGCGGCATCAGCATTAGGTAGCCACGTTATATTGCTGCTGATGGGGGCATTTATGCTGTCAAAAGCGCTTGAGCGCAGCAAAGTGCATGAGCGCTTAGCAATCTACATGATTAATCTGGTTGGGCTAAGCAGCGGCAAACGCTTGGTATTTGCGTTTATGCTGTCAGCTGCAATGCTAAGTATGTGGATTTCAAATACAGCAACCACGTTAATTATGCTGCCAATTGCGTTAGCGATTATTAGCAAACTAGACAATAAAGTACTGGCTTGTGCGCTTATTCTTGGTATTGCGTATGCCGCAAGTTTAGGTGGCGTTGCCACCCCGATAGGTACGCCGCCCAATGTAATTTTCATGGGCGTTTATCAAGAAAATGTAGGCCAAGAAATGGGCTTTCTGGCCTGGATGAAAATTGGTGTGCCGGTTGTGGTGCTCTCACTGCCTTTAATGGCACTCTGGCTGACCAGAAATGTGAATACCTCGTTAGATATCGATTTACCCAAACTAGCGCCGTGGCGTACAGAAGAGAAACGTGTGCTTTGGGTGTTTGGCTTAACCGCATTAGCTTGGATCACTAGACAAGAGCCATTTGGCGGCTGGACTGGTTTATTGGGATTGAAAGGTATTGGTGATAGCACTGTCGCGCTTGCTGCTGTGGTGATCATGTTTATTGTGCCAAATGGCCGAGTAGACCAAGAAACCGGTCAGAAGGGGAGGCTGCTTGATTGGCAAACGGCACAAACAATCCCTTGGGGGATGTTATTGCTATTTGCTGGTGGTATTGCGATTGCAAAAGGTTTTGTGAGCTCTGGCTTAAGTACTCTGATTGGTGAATGGCTATCTTCATTAGCAACTATCCCGTTGATTGCTATGGTGTTGGTAATTTGTTTAGTAGTAACTTATTTAACCGAAATTACTAGCAATACAGCCACTGCAACACTACTGCTGCCAATATTAGCGGCCGCGGCTTTATCGGTAGGTGAAGACCCGCGAATTTTCATGATCCCAGCAACAATTTGTGCAAGCTGCGCATTTATGTTGCCTGTGGCGACTGCGCCTAATGCCATTGCGTATGGCACGAATATGCTGGAAATCAAAGATATGGTAAGGGAAGGCTTTGTATTAAGCTTGCTCACCGTAACGGTCACTACAGGTGTCTGTTATTGGCTGCTTGTCTAATTGCTGTTTAGTTCAAAGTGCAGTTAGTAAAAGAGCGCCGAATGGCGCTCTAATTTTTTGTAAACTAGCTTTTTGACTTTAACTATTTGTTTTTAATTAAAGATTTTTGGCAACGGCAATTCGTGTCGTTAACACAGCTGCAAGCAATGCAGTATAAACACCGTAAACCACAACCATCCATTGCGGCATGCTATAGCCTAAAAATTGCCAGCTAATTTCACCACAATCGCCTGTTGCTTCGAACAATGCTGGTAACCATTCATGCAAAGGCGCCCAGCTTGGGAAGTTTGGTGTAAAGTCACAGGTAAAAAACAGTGATAAGGTTGCGCTTTGCATTTCGACATGTTCAAGCGCGATGATTAGGCCCCATATTGCGCCTGTTCCCCACAGTCCATAGCCAGCTAGTCGAGCAACCAATTGATTAGGGGCGAGGTAGCCAACAACGCCAGCAAAAAAGATCGCCCAAATTGCCACCCGCTGATAAATACACATAATGCACGGCGCTAAGTCCATCACATATTGAAAATACAGGGCCGCGAACTCTAGACCCAACGCCGAGGTGGCTAACAATCCCCAAGCTTGTTTCTTCGTGGCGAGATTACTAATAAAATTCACATAGTTTCCTTATAGTTATAGCGAATACCAATCGTTAAATAATCATTCAATTGGCCTAACGGCATTTTATTGAAGGTGTTGTATTGAGGGCATTGTATCGAACAGGGCGCGAAAAAAAAGCACCGTTAAGGTGCTTTTTGTTAATAAGTTTTGCGACTAGTGTCCGCTAGGAGCCTGCGCTTCCGAAGCTTTATGATGATGGATAATACCAGCATCGTAGAAGTCTTGTGTTTTTGACTCTAAGAAACCACTAGAAATGGTAATTAGGCCAACCGTTGTTAACACTAAGGTGTATGGCAGAGCCATGACCACCATACGACCATATGATAAGCGAATCAGCGGCGCCAAAGCTGAAGTTAACAAGAATAAGAACGCTGCTTGACCATTTGGTGTTGCAACACTTGGTAAGTTGGTTCCCGTGTTGATGGCAACTGCTAACATGTCGAATTGATCGCGCGTAATGTGGCCCGCTAACAAGGCTTTCTTAACTTCGGTAATGTAAACCGTGCCAACGAATACATTGTCAGAAACCATTGATAAGAAACCATTTGCTAGGTAGAACATCACTAGCTGCATATTCCCTTCAAAGGTTAGCACCCAATCAATAACTGGCGTGAATAATTGCTGGTCAATGATTACTGCAACCACGGCAAAAAATACGGCCAGTAGTGCAGTAAATGGCAATGCCTCTTCAAATGCATGGCCAATTTGATGCTCTTCGTTTACCCCAGTAAATACTGTTGCGAAAATAATAACGCTTAAGCCGATCAGGCCAACGGCCGCAAGGTGAAGTGCTAATGCTATAATTAACCAAACACCGACGATACCTTGCATCACTAGTTTTACTTTATCGCGAGTTGTACGCTTTCTTGATTCCTCAGCATCGAAATCTTGCAAAATAGCACGCACGCTCTCTGGTAAATGCGCGCCGTAACCAAACCATTTTACTTTTTCGAGTAACACACAAGTGAGCATACCAGCAATAAATACAGGCGCAGTAACAGGTGACATACGAATAGCGAACTCAACGAATTCCCAGTTAGCTTGTTGACCAATAATTAGGTTTTGTGGTTCACCAACGATGGTACAAACACCGCCTAGAGCGGTACCGACACCAGCGTGCATAAGCAAGTTACGCAAGTAAGCGCGGAAGTCTTCTAAGTCGTTGCGTGACACGTCATGTACATCACCATCATGGGTGTGGTCATGGTCGTGTGCAATTTCTTTACCTGAGGCAACTTTGTGATAAACCGAGTAAAAGCCAACCGCGACACTGATGATTACCGCAATAACCGTTAACGCATCTAAGAAAGCAGATAAGAAGGCGCTAGAAAAGCAGAATAGTAAAGACACCATCGTTTTTGAGCGCACTGTCGTAATGATTTTAGTGAATAAAAACAGTAACAGGTTCTTCATAAAGTAGATGCCTGCAACCATAAAGATCAGTAGCAGCAGTACTTCAATATTGACAATAAGTTCGTGGAGTACTTGCTCTGGCGAGGTCATGCCAATAACTACCGCTTCGATAGCGAGTAGGCCGCCTGGTTGCAGTGGGTAACACTTTAGTGCCATTGCTAAGGTGAAAATAAACTCTAGAACAAGTGCCCAACCGGCAACATAAGGGCTAACGTAGAAAAATAAGATGGGATTAATAACTAAGAAAGCAATAATGGCGTATTTGTACCACTCCGGCGAATTACCGAGGAAGTTTTTGAAAAACGCACTCATAACTGACTGCTGCATAACTAACCTTTTAGAAATTTAGTTTGAAAAGTATCGCGCCCATAACAATAGGTGTATCGATACTTTTTTCGACAAAGTTGGCAGAATATATCATATAAAAATAGACATAATTAGGGCTGGCTACAATTTTTTGCAGTTTACTTGATCTGTCGTATGACTGCTTGCTAGTCAATGTATTTATTGGATTGTTTGTGTTTTCAGTAGCTGGCGAGTAAATACTCTAAAGCTTGGTTGTCGATATAGAGAGTGAGAAAGGTCAGTTTGTTTATGGTTAGTTGGTGAGTAAACACTCTAAAACTCTGGTTTATAGGCCGCAATTTCATTTTGACATGCTTATGTCTAGCTAAAGACTTCCCAAATAAACCTTTATGATGAAAACTCGTCAAACATCGTTATTCGACGAGTTTATATCGGGCGCTAATTGCAGGTTAATTCGTCCAAACAATTTTATCGCTGTGGGCGTGAGCGATAATATCGGCGAATTTCTCTTCTATTGAGTGCCTTTTAACTTTTAATGTTGGTGTCAGCAGGTCATTGTCAATTGACCACTCTTCGTTAAACACTACTAAGCGATCAAGTCGTTGATGGCTTTCTAGCGTTTGATTGATGCTGTTTAAGGTGTCAAGCAAGCTTGCCTCGTTATCCGCCTTGCTTTCTTTTTTTGCATCTTCAGACAAGACAAGTAAGCCAATTGGTTGGGCTAAGTTGGTGCCAGTTACACACACTTGCTCAACATTGGAGTTTTCCATAATTTTCGCTTCGATGGGCGCGGGTGTGACATATTTGCCTTTAGCGGTTTTGAATATATCTTTTAATCGACCTGTGATGCGGTAATAGCCATCACTGTCAACAACGCCTTTATCACCAGTTCTTAGGTAGCCATCATTGGTAAATACGTCAGAGGTTTTTTCTTGATCCTTGTAGTAGCCAATCATGTTGCAAGGGGCTTTCAATTGAATTTCACCATCTTCGGCAATACGCATGTCTACACCGTCATAGGCTTTGCCTATTGAGCCGACTTTTTCTTCTCTAAACGGTATACAACTCGTGCCATAGGCTGCGTTCTCTGTCATGCCCCATGCTTCACAAATATCAATGCCGATTTTTCCAAACCACTTTATTGTAGCTGGTGCTAAAGGTGCCGAGCCAGAGGCATAGTGTCTTGCGGAGTCTAACCCCAATTGCTTTCTTATTTTTGACGCGACTTTTTTGCCAATAATAGGTAAGGCTAGTAAAAAGTTGAGCTTTTTCTGTGGAACTTTAGACAA
The DNA here is from genome assembly GCF_003390395.1 of Thalassotalea euphylliae. Taxonomy (NCBI): domain Bacteria; kingdom Pseudomonadati; phylum Pseudomonadota; class Gammaproteobacteria; order Alteromonadales; family Colwelliaceae; genus Thalassotalea; species Thalassotalea euphylliae. Next base: position 1,545,847 of record NZ_QUOV01000001.1, read on the forward strand.
AATTCCCATTTGAAATTTTGTCCACAAGCGCGGTACTGAGACAAACAGCGTTGGGTCGCAATTTTTTACATCGCGCGTAAAAGTATCGAGCGATTCAACGAAGTACAACTTTATACCTGAGTAATACCCAGAGAGCTGTATCAAGGCTCTTTCGGTGATGTGTGCTAGTGGTAGGTAGCTCATGACGCGATCTTCGGTACTCACACCCAGCACATGGATTGAGTTACTGGCTGCCCAGCTTAAAGTTCGATAAGTGTGAACAACACCTTTGGGTTGCCCAGTACTACCAGAAGTGTAAATAATACTGAAAACATCATCCATATCAGGCACTGGGCTGTCAGCTATAGGGTCAACATTAGTGAATTCTTCCCAGGAAATTGGCACATCTGCGCCTTCATAAGGAAAAGCAACTTGTTTGACGTTGTCAGGAAGGTAACTAATTGATGCTTTCGGGTCATCCAGTTTGCCAACAAAAATCATTTGGCATTCCGCATGTTCTAATACGTAATGTATTGTGTCTTTGCCTGCGGTTGAAAAAATTGGTACCGACACATGACCTGCCATCGCTATCCCCATATCAGCAATGATCCAATGTGCACAGTTTTTAGAAAGAATAGCAATGCGGCTGCCTTTAGGGTAGTTACTGGCGCGTAATGCAGCAGCGACTTTTCGTGCTTGTGTGATGGCTTCTTTCCAAGTGAACTCGATGTATTCGCCATTAACTGGCTGGGTCATATAAAGCATATCAGGATGCTCGCTTTCCCAATGATAAAGCATCGATATAGGTGAAGTAACAGTGCTTTGCGCGGTATTGTTAGAATTATCTTGTGACATGCCTACTCCATTATTGTATAAATTTTACTCGCTATATAGTAATAGTTATCTATGAAGCAAACGGCAAGAACTTTTTAAACTTAAATTCAATGGTTTAGGTTTGTCTAATAGGGTTCCATAGAGCTGCTTGATCTTGTTAGTAATCAATCGGTGCCTTGTTTTTAAGTGCTTTGTTTCTCTGTACTTTGGTTCTTGGCACTTTGTTTTTCTATATTTGCTTTGACAGCAAGTGCACCTTGATAGTTTTAATAAAGACCTGATAGGTAAATTTCACTGCTTTAGCTTTTTCACTTTCCCAGCTAGTCGCAATATCGTCTAGCAATTTACATTGAATTCACATTGCACCCGTTAACTTAGGCTACATAAAACAATACCTATAGGGAATTAATGAATTATGTTGTCGAAAAAGTTAAAGAAAGCGCTATTAGTTGGCTGCGCGGTATGCTCAGTATTTTCGTTAGGCACGACTTCTGTGTACGCAGATCAAAATAATGTGTCTGGTGTTGGTGATTTTGAGCAAAAATTAAATGCTCTGTTAGCCGAGCATCAGCTACCTGGGGTTGTGCTGCATATTGAGCATCAAGATAAACTCGTCTTACATCGCGCCTATGGCAAAGTGAACATCAATGATGATCGAAACATTGCTAAAGACGATATTTTTAGAATTTATTCTATGTCTAAGCCATTAGCTGCAGTAGCGCTATTGCAACTAGTTGATAAAGGACTTGTTAGCTTAGAGGCAGATATTCGAGACTACCTACCCGCATTTGAACCATTTGAGTATCAAGGCCAACGCCAAAGAGTCACGGTACATCAATTACTCAGCCATACTGCGGGGTTTGGCTATGGCGGCGGTATTAAAAATTGGGTGGATTTTCGCTATCTTATCGCCAATCCCTTGTCGAGGCGCAATGACTTATCTGACTTGGTCAATGACCTATCAGGAATCGATTTGAAGTTCATACCAGGCAGTAAATTTGAATACAGTATCGCGAGCGATATTCAAGGTGCCATCATTGAAGCGGTCACCAATAAGCCACTCGAGGAATATTTCCAACATAACCTGTTTGAACCGTTAAAAATGATAGATACGGGATTCTATGTACCACAAGCAGATCATCGTCGTTTGGTTGACATGTATGAGTATGATGCTGGTACCTTTGAAAAGGCCTATACCTTCAACAAAGACAACATTCTGTTTGTTGAAAAGGCCCAAGATTCTGAATTCTTAACTAAACCAAGATTAATTTCAGCAGGTGGGGGGCTAGTATCAACCGCGCAAGATTTTGCTAATTTCGCAGACATGTTAGCAAATGGGGGCGTGTTCGAAGGGCAGAGAATACTGTCAGAAGAATTAATTTCTCGCATGGTTAGCTCTCACATCCAAGGCTTAGACAAACACTTTTTGCCGCGCGTATACCATGGTGCTGGTTTTGGCTACGGTATTGGTGTAAAAGAGGTGGCTGGTGACAGCCGAGCGCAAGGCAGTTTCTTTTGGTCGGGGCTTGGCGGCACGGTATTCTGGGTTGACCCAATAAATGAATTGCAAGTTGTCGTGATGTTTCAGGTTGAGGACGGCTGGGTTGGCATGGAAAAATGGATGATAGAGCACGTATATCCATTGATTAGCTCATTGGCTGATGCAAAAAAGAAAAGTTAAAACAGTTAAAAACTAAAAATAATAAATAGGCATTAGATGACGGCAATACTAGTAATCGAAGATGATATTGATATTTCTCAGGGGATAGCTGAGTACCTATCGGTTAAAGGGTACGAGCTCGATTTCGCTTACAATGGAAGACAAGCTCTACACCTTATTGAAAGCAATCATTACGACCTTATTCTGCTTGATTTAAATTTGCCCTATGTGGACGGTTTAGATGTTTGCCGTTCACTATTAACTGAACACTTAACCGCGGTACCTGTGATTATTATGTCGGCGCGCTCAAAAGAAACTGACATCTTGAAGGGCTTTGACTCAGGGGCATGGGATTATTTAGCTAAGCCCTTTTCCTTTGCTGAATTATCGGCGCGTATTGCCGTTTGTTTGGCAAAGGCGGCACATGCGCCCCAAAAGCTATCTGTTATCGAAAAAGCAGGCGTGACGCTAACATTTGATGACATGACGTTGTCAGTGGCAGGGCACTGCACACAACTACATCAGGTTAGCTTTGAGTTTGTAAAATTGCTGATGGAGCAGTATCCGTCGGCGGTAAAAACGTCTGCTATTCATCGTTCCTTGTGGGGGGAAGAAACCCCTGACAGTGATCCACTGCGAGCACATGTCTATAAAATGCGAAAACAATTTAAAAGTGAGCTTGGCCAAGAATTTATCACCACAGTACGCGGAGTGGGATATAAATTTGACATAGACGAGAGCGCAATAGGGTAGATAGCTTATATGTCAACAGAAAAGTGGATGAAAAAGACCCCCACCAGAACCCTATTTAGCCGACTAGTCACTATTATTTCCGGCCTTACATTTAGCATTGTTGTGCTGTTTACGGCAGCGACACTGTTGATCACCTATTCATTCGAAGATGCCTTGTTTAATGACCGATTAGCGCTGGCCCATGCCAAGGTTAAAGAGGGTGAGGCGCTGCCCTATAATATTCAGCTAGTCGACAGCTTGGGAGAGTTGGCACCGAATTTGGTTCAGCAGTTACGATATTTTGAATTTGATCAAAGCAGCGAATTTGGTGAGTTTAGTGTTGAGCAACGCCACTATCATTATTTGACAACGGCGCAAGGTACCCTGTTATACGATACCACTGATGTTTCTGTGGTGGATAAAGCATTAAACGATGTTTTGCTTATTCTATTGGTACTGCTTATCCCAACGGTGCTGTTAACGTTTTGGGTGGCAAATGTATCTGCACGCTACGCATTAAAACCCTTTTCTCAACTTAGCCATATCTTTACTCATGCAGAGTACTCCTCTCAACAAGGAAATGAGTTAATCGAAGAGCTTAAAGAACAAGACGTCAAACATATAGCGTTGGAATTGCAGCAGGCATTGCAGCAAAAAGCAGAGCTATTATCGCAACAAGAATTGTTTAATCAGGGCATGGCTCATGAGCTTCGCACACCTTTGCAAGTGATGAAAAATTCTGTTGAGCTTTTAACTGCATCTTATCCTGATTTGGCAGGTACTGGCGCTATACAAAGACTTGAGAAATCGATGAGTCGAATGAATCGGCTTAGCAGTGGTTTGTTATGGCTAACCTCAGAGCAGCCATTCAGCGGTACTACGAATGTCACTAAGACAATAAAGCAAGCCATACTGCAGTTAGGTGATGTATGTAAAGTTCACGGTATCTCTACTGAACTGAGATTAGACAACAACTATGACGTTGCAATGCCAGAAGAGGTACTAGAGCTTATTATTTTTAACCTGTTTAATAATGTAGTTCATCACGGCAAAGCAGAGGGAACAAACGTTATTTGGCATGTAGAGGCCAAAAACAAACGACTTGTTTTTTCAAATTTAGCGGCAGAGCAACCTGAATATCAGCTGCAAGAGCAGCATTTTGGGGTTGGATTAGCCTTAGTATCACGCCTTACCAAACGCTTCTCGTTAGTCGCTTCTTATCAAACTAATCAAAACAAATTCAGCGCTATTATCTCTCTGGTTTAGTTTTGGCTTAGCCCAGTTTACTTTCAATTTACCTTTAGTCGTTAAGCTAACAAACGTAGTTAACTCTTCTATGAATGTTAAGACTTATCTACTTAAGTTGGCTGTAGATATTGCCAAATATTGCAGCTGGGCGTTTAAACACATTTATAGGTAAATTATGGAAGCATTAACGGTGCATGATGCAGTGCAACTAATCAGGCTAAATGAGGATGCAATTTCAACCCAGTTTCAAGTTTGGCTAACCATTACGTTTTCAACCATAGTCGCAACGTTTGCTGGCAGGAGTTTATTGACAAGGAAGACCAAATGGTTAGTAACGTTACTTTATCTATTAGCTTCAATGGCAACGCTCTCTTCTAGTATTTATTTAGCGGAAAGCAATGCGCGAATAGTCAGCACAGTTGAAGGACTAAGTAGTTTGTTTTCACCACCAATATTTGCTGGCACAGCTTACTTGTTGCTTTTTATCGCGGGCATAACGACAACCGTTTACTTTATTCATATGAAAATAGGTGAATTGCTACAAGCTCCTACTTAATGAATGGTATTGAGTAGGGTATTGGCTGGCATAGAAGCGAAGTTGTTAGTTTCTCCATACTAAGTTAGATCACGCTAGGTTGATATTAACGAGATTAATTCAACTTATACTCGCTATCAAAATTGGGCTGTCAAAATTGCAACCCACCGTGAATCGCCATTCTAAGCGGCGCTCGCCACACACTAGCTGATAACTTAACTGGTTGTACAAGTTGGATGTTCTGGTACAATCAGTCTGAATTAAAGAAGCAGGCAATTGAGGCTAAGAAAAAAATGGTAATAAAAGCACAGAGTCCAGCAGGTTTTGCAGAGCAGTACATTGTTGAATCTATCTGGAATGGTGGCTTTCCTCCAGGCTCAATTTTACCCGCAGAGCGCGAACTTTCTGAACTTATTGGTGTTACTCGTACAACTTTACGAGAAGTGTTACAGCGATTAGCACGCGATGGCTGGCTAACGATTAAGCACGGTAAACCAACAAGAGTAAATAACTTCTGGGAAACATCTAGCCTTAACATTCTTGAAACCTTAGCACAGCTTGATCACGAAGGTATTCCAGAGCTAGTTGATAACTTAATGTCAGCGCGCACTAATATTAGCGCAATTTATGTGCGTGGTGCGATTAAGAACAATCCTGAAAAAACCATTGAGCTATTAGAAGCATACAAAGAAGTTGAAGATGACGGTGAAAAGTTTGCTGACTTCGATTATCGACTTAACAAAGAGCTGGTAATGGCGTCGGGCAACTCTATTTACTTGCTGATCTTAAATGGCTTCAGAGGGCTGTATTCTCGCTTGGGTGGCTTATATTTCCAACACCCAAGAGGTCGAGAAATTTCTCGTGGCTACTACCAGCGTTTAATCGATTTAGCTAAGGCAGGCAAATTTGACGAATCAGTATTTGCGGTGCGTAAATACGGTGTTGAATCTGGCCAATTATGGCTTGAATTGAAAGATGAAGTGTTAAAAGAACTCGCTGAATAAAACGCATTAGTTCCAATAAAAAAACGGGTAAAGGCTTAGCCTTTACCCGTTTTTTTTATGGGCAAATGTAAATAAATATTTCATTGTGATAAGTGGTTGGTTAATGGTGATAAACGGTGTTTATTTATGGGTATAGTACCTCTAAAGTTTAATGGAATGACTAAAATATCAACGATGAGCTAAGCTGTTAAAGGACTCTGTTGATTTAGTAAAGGAATGAACATGACTAAAAGAATCACCATTTTTGGCGCAGCATTTGTGCTTATACAATTTCTCGGTGGTAGTGCGCTTGCAGAGAAAATAGACGAGTGCAATACCGATACGTGTATCAACTACTTCGAACAATACAGAAAGGCCGCCAAGCGCGGACACTCACTGGCGATGCTGACGTTAGGTCAGTTTTATCATCATGGTTATGGCACACCTAAAAACGAAAAAATGGCGTTAAAGTTTTTCAAAAAAGCTGCCCGTGCTGGTTATACATCAGCACAATTTAAAGCTGGTTATATTTATATGACTAGCAAGGACTTGCAAGATCTAGATAAAGCTCAAGATTACCTAGAAAAAGCAGCAAAATATGAGTATGACGGTGCCGACTTCCTCTTAGGTATGATGTACTTAGATGAAAAATATGGCGTTCAAGACTTGGCTAAAGCTGACAATCATTTCGCCAATGCTTATCAAAGAAAACACGAGCAACTACCTAATGTGGTGAAGTTTATTAATGCCAAATATGAGTCGCCGGATAAAGCCTTTCCTGAACTTTACAGTTTGTTGAATCAAAAGCCGCTCGTGACCAATGAAAATGGTGAATTGGCGTGGTATGACGATGGTGTAGAGGTTATCACCATTACTTCTCCGCCTTTACAAACAACGTTTAATCGACAGTTGGTCACTTTTCGCAAAGCCATTAAATCAACAGGTACTCGCTTTAAAGGCAAAACCTGTGTCGAGCGCTTGACCTGCTTGCAACGTGCAGAGATTGCCGACGCAACTGATTTTAGGCACCTATTTTTAGATGGTTTTAGCGGAAATGCTTATGCCCAATAGTAAACACCTAAACCTGCTTTAAAATGTTTACTTAAGAGCGTGCAGGAACATATAACTTTAAATTGTTAATCAAGGATAGGCATAAAATGATAAAACACTCTTTCTTTATTGGCACACTGGTCGCCATTATGATGCTTGGCTCAACGTCGGCATTTGCAGAAAAAATAGATGAATGTAATACAGACTCTTGTATAAATTACTTCAAGCAATACAAAAAGGCTGCTAAACGAGGGCATTCGCTGGCAATGCTAACGTTAGGGCAATTTTATCACCACGGCTATGGTACGCCTAAAAATGAAAAAATGGCGTTAAAGTACTTTAAAAAGGCTGCTCGTGCTGGTTATACCTCGGCGCAATTTAAAGCGGGTTACATTTTTATGACCAGTAAGGAATTGCAAGATATTGATGACGCTCAAGACTATCTTGAAAAAGCCGCTAAGTATGAATACGACGGTGCAGACTTTTTACTCGGTATGATGTTCTTAGATGAAAAATATGGCGTGCAGGACCTTGCCCTTGCCGATGAACATTTCGCTAAATCATACGCTCGCAAGTATGAGCAAATCCCGAATGTTATTAAATTTATTACTGCTAAGTACGAAACACCAGAAAAGGCCTTTCCAAAGCTTTATGCCAAGATGAACGAAAAACCGTTGGTGGCTAAAAAAGATGGTGAACTCGCTTGGTATGACGATAACATCGAAATTATTACCATCACTTCTCCTCCGCTACAAACTACCTTCAATAAGCAATTGATGACCTTTAGGCAAGGAATTAAAGCGACAGGAACGCGCTTTAAAGGGAAGACTTGTGCTGAGCGCTTAACTTGTATGCAACGTGCAGATATCGCCGATTCAACAGATTTTGCTAACCTATTCTTACAAGGCTTTACTGGCAAAGAAGTCAACGGTGGTTAATGTTAACCGACGAAGAATAGCGCATCGCAGTCTAATGGTGCTGCGATGCATCGATTTTGCGTGGTAATTTGAATTAGCGTTAATTTGCTCATTTGCGTTAACAGTGACTAAAAGGTTTGGAGTCACTTTGCTAGTGATGGTGTTGAAGGGCTTTCTGATTACTCCTTTTTATTCGTCAGCTATAGCAGAGTAGGTAACGGCGGCGGCAATGGTCGATTGTAAAACGATCTTTGTTTAGCAAGCCCTTCTTTGTTTAGAAATCTCTTTTTAGGCGTGTTTTAGGGGATTAGGCCCTTAGGTATTGGTTTTATGTTTCATCTTCTTGCGCTAGTGGGCAACTCGCTAGCGCTATTTCATCACCAAACTCATCTTCTTGTACCAGCTTAACGTCGAATTGCCATAAGTAATGCAAATGTTTAAGCACCTCATCTTTTGAGTCACCAAGTGGTACTTTGTTGTATGGCGTATGCTTTAACGTCAGTGAACGATCGCCATTAACATTGGCGTCTACAATCTGAATATTGGCCTCTAGATTACTTAAATTGTATTGGTTAGATAGTGTGGAGCGAATTTGCTGATAGCCAATATCGTTGTGTATTGCGCCAACTTCAATGTAATTAAATTTGTCGTTGTCATGAATATGGAATAGCTTAAAATCACGAATGATTTTCGGTGAAAGAAACTGGCTAATAAAACTTTCGTCTTTAAAGTTTTGCATAGCAAAATGCACAGTTTCAAGCCAGTTAGTGCCTGCTATATCAGGAAACCAACGTTTGTCTTCTGCTGTTGGATTTTCACATATTCGACGGATATCCATAAACATATTAAACCCTAATGCATAGGGGTTAATGCCAGAGTAATAGGGGCTATTGTATTCTGGTTGCGCAACAACGTTGGTGTGACTATGCAAGAACTCCAACATAAATTTGTCGCTTAGCAAGCCCTCATCATACAAATGATTCAGTATGGTGTAGTGCCAAAAACAAGCCCAACCTTCATTCATTACTTGAGTTTGCTTTTGCGGGTAAAAGTACTGAGATATTTTGCGAACAATTCGGACAATCTCTCGTTGCCATGGCTGGAGCAAGGGGGCATTTTTCTCGATGAAATACAAAATGTTTTCCTGCGGTTCACTTGGAAAACGGGTTTTGTTTTTTTGTTTTTCCGTTGATTGAGTTGGCAGGGTGCGCCACAAGTCATTCACTTGTGATTGCAAGTAAGCTTCTCGCTCTTCTTGGCGCTTTAATTCTTCATCTAACGATATCTTTTGTGGGCGTTTGTAGCGATCAACACCGTGATTCATGAGCGCATGGCAGGCATCCAATGTAGCTTCAACGTCATCAATGCCATATTTGTGCTCACATTTGGCAACGTAATTTTTTGCAAAGAGTAAGTAGTCGATAATTGAACTTGCATCTGTCCATGATTTAAACAGGTAATTTCCTTTGAAAAATGAGTTATGCCCATAACAAGCATGCGCCATGACAAGTGCCTGCATGGTCATGGTGTTTTCTTCCATTAAATAGGAAATACAGGGATCTGAGTTGATGACAATTTCATAAGCTAAACCCATTTGACCGCGCTTGTAGGTGCGCTCTGTTTGGATAAATTTTTTGCCAAAGGTCCAATGGTTGTAGCCAATAGGCATACCAACGCTAGCGTAAGCGTCCATCATTTGCTCGGCAGTAATCACTTCAATTTGGTTGGGGTAAGTGTCGAGTTGGTAATATTCGGCAACGCGGGCAATTTCCGCTTGATATTGTTCGAGCTTTTCAAATGTCCAATCTGGGCTGTCGTCTAATGGCTTGCGTGTAGTCATAACGCTCCTTAATCACTTTATTGCGGCGTTGAGTTTGGTTATGCGGCAGATTTTTCGTCTTTTTTGAACAGCTCTCTAAATACTGGGTAAATATCTTCAACTGACTTTATATGGCGCATGGCAAAATAACTACATTGACTAGCCACTTCTTGATATTGGTGCCACAAGGTTTGATGAGCACGTTGCGTGATTTCGATATAACTAAAATAACGAGATTTAGGTAAAATTTTATTCATCAATAACTGTTTACACAGGGGTGAATCGTCGGCCCAGTTATCGCCATCTGATGCTTGCGCACCATAAATATTCCAATCGTTTGCGCTGTATCTGTCTTGTATAATTTCAGTCATCAGTTCAAGTGCGCTCGAGGCGATAGTGCCACCGGTTTCCTGTGAGTAGAAAAACTCTTGTTCGTCTACTTCTTTCGCTTGGGTGTGATGACGTATGTAAACAACATCAATCTCTTTGTAGGTTCGCGTTAAAAAGAGATAAAGCAAAATATAAAACCGTTTAGCGATGTCTTTCGTGGCTTGATCCATAGAACCGGAGACATCCATTAAGCAGAACATAACCGCCTTTGATGTTGGAACGGCTTGTTTTGCATAGTTGCGATAACGTAAATCAAAGGTGTCAATAAAAGGTACTTTACTGATTTTCTCTTTTAATTCGCTTATTTGCTGCTTGAGCGCCTTTTCTTCTTGAATATGATCGTGTGGGTCGGCCTCGAGCTTAGCAAGCGCCGCTTGACACTCTTTGAGCTCGCGGCGTTTATTTGATGTCATGGCGATTCGACGAGCAATAGACCCTTGTAGTGATTTAACTATATCAATATTTGCTGGCACACCTTCAGCACAGAAGCCACTGCGCACCGTTTTATATTCAACTAACTTGTCTAGTTGATTCTTTTCAAGGTTAGGTAGTGCTAAGTCTTCGAACAGTAAATCGAGGTATTCATCTTTGGAGATGGAGAAGACAAAATCGTCTTCCCCCTCGCCAGAGTTACTCGCATTTCCATTACCTGAGCCTTGGCCTGCACCTTGTGGTGGTCGATTAATGCGATCGCCGGGCGTAAATTGATCATTACCGGGATGAACACGGTCGCGAATACCACCATTGCCTTGGTGAAATATCGGTTCGCTTAAGTCTTTTTTAGGAATAGTAATGCTTTCGCCACTATCAACGTCAGTGACACCGCGCTTATTAATGGCATCGGAAACCGACTTTTTGATCTGGCTTTTATAGCGTCGAATAAAACGTTGGCGGTTAACCGTACTTTTATTCTTACTATTTAATCGTCTGTCAATAAAGTTCGCCATACTGCAACTCCTTAACGGCCTAGCTGTTTCATCTTCGCTAAGACGACTTTCTTACGCGCAAATACCATTCAGATAACAGTCGCACTTGCTTCTTGGTGTAGCCTTTGCTCATCATACGTTCGACAAAATCGTCGTGTTTCTGTTGATCGTCAGTTGAAGTTTTGGTGTTAAATGAAATAACCGGTAGCAAGTCTTCCGTATTTGAGAACATTTTCTTCTCAATGACGGTGCGTAGCTTTTCGTAACTTGTCCAATTAGGGTTTTTACCGTTGTTGTTCGCTTTTGCGCGCAATACAAAATTAACGATTTCATTACGAAAGTCTTTGGGGTTGCTAATGCCTGCCGGCTTTTCGATTTTTTCTAATTCGTTATTCAATGCCTCTCGGTCAAATAGTTGGCCTGTTTCAGCATCGCGATATTCTTGGTCTTGAATCCAGAAATCGGCATAGGTGACATAGCGGTCAAATATGTTTTGACCATATTCTGAATACGACTCTAAATATGCCGTTTGTATTTCTTTACCAATAAACTCGATGTACTTCGGTGTTAAGTAACCTTTGATAAATTCTAAGTAACGCTCTTGGGTTTCTTTGGGAAGTTGTTCCCGCTCTACCTGCTGTTCGAGTACATAAAACAGGTGCACAGGGTTGGCAGCCACTTCTAAATGATCGAAGTTAAACACACGCGATAGAATCTTAAAGGCGAAGCGGGTTGATAACCCTGACATACCCTCATCAATACCCGCATAGTCGCGATACTCTTGGTAAGATTTAGCTTTAGGATCGGTGTCTTTTAGGCTCTCGCCATCATAAACTCGCATTTTTGAATAAATGCTTGAATTATCAGGCTCTTTCAAGCGTGATAACACTGAGAATTGCGCTAGGGTTTCTAATGTGTCTGGTGCGCATTGTGCCTCTTTTAACTCACTGTTTTCAATTAGTTTCCTGTAAATTTTAACTTCTTCAGAAATACGCATACAGTAAGGCACTTTTACAATATAAACGCGGTCGAGAAACGCTTCATTGTTTTTATTGTTTCTAAAAGTCTGCCATTCGCTTTCATTGGAATGCGCTAGAATCATACCGCTAAAAGGTAGCGCCGATAATCCTTCAGTTGGGTTGTAATTACCTTCTTGTGTTGCGGTTAGTAGCGGGTGTAGCACTTTAATTGGTGCTTTAAACATCTCAACAAATTCCATCACCCCCTGATTAGCGCGGCACAGCGCGCCTGAGTAGCTGTATGCATCTGGGTCATTCTGAGCAAAATGCTCTAATTGGCGGATATCGACTTTACCTACCAATGCCGAAATATCTTGGTTGTTATCATCCCCTGGTTCAGTTTTCGCAATGGCGATTTGATCCAAGATAGACGGGTATACTTTAACGACTTTAAATTGGGCAATATCGCCTTTAAATTCGTGCAGACGTTTAGCTGCCCATGGTGAAATAATAGACGTTAAATAACGGGCTGGAATGCCGTATTCTTCTTGTAAAATTTTGCCATCGGCGTCAGGGCTAAATAAGCAAAAAGGGTGATCGTTAACTGGGCTGCGTTCACCATTAGCGCTTAATACGTATATGGGCTCTTGCTGCATTAGCGCCTTCAGCTTTTCTGCTAATGATGATTTACCGCCACCAACGGGGCCAAGCAAGTAAAGAATTTGCTTTTGCTCTTCTAAGCCTTGTGCAGCGTGTTTTAGGTAGGAAACAATTTGCTCTATGGCATCTTCCATACCATAGAAATCTTTGAATGCGGGGTAACGAGCAATAACACGATTAGAAAATATCCGGCTGAGCGTGGGCTCAGTGGAAGTATCAATCATTTCTGGCTCGCCAATGGCGCTGAGTAAGCGTTCTGCACTGCTGGCATAGGCCATTTTGTCTGAACGACAAATATTGAGAAATTCTTGCAGAGAAAATTCTTCTTGCTGCGCCTGTTCATAGCGAGATTGGTAGTGCGTGAAAATGCTCATAACTGTCTCCCATACCTAAATTAAGGCAACAATAATTAAGACCGACAAAACAGGGGATATATTTATAAGCTTAGTTGGATTTTAGATTTCGGCGAAAAAAACTCACAGTTTTTTGTAATTTTCTTTGCTCACTAAGTGTATTTAAGACGCTGAATTTGCGGCATAAAAAAAGCCGACAATGTCGGCTTTCGATAAATATTGTATGCTAGTTTAGCTACGCTTGGTGGCTAAACCAAGATCAACTTACACAGGGTCAATTAAGCAAAGTTTGCTGAAGCAAATTCCCAGTTGATTAACGCCCAGAATGCTTCTAGGTAGCTAGGACGTAAGTTGCGGTAGTCGATGTAGTAAGCGTGTTCCCATAAATCAACAGTCATTAGTGGAGTTACGCCGTCTTCAGTTAATGGTGTTGCCGCATTTGAAGTGTTAACAATGTCTACACCACCATCAGCTGTTTTAACTAACCAAGTCCAGCTTGAGCCGAAGTTGTTTACTGCTTTGTCGTTGAATGCCGCTTTGAATTCTTCAAAAGAACCGAATTTAGCGTTAATTGCGTCAGCTAGTGCACCTGTTGGTTCACCGCCACCGTTCGGGCTTAAGCTGTTCCAGTAGAAAGTGTGGTTCCAGATTTGTGCAGCGTTGTTAAATACACCGCCTTCTGAAGACTTAACGATTTCTTCTAGAGATTTACCCGCAAAGTCAGTACCTTCAATTAAGCCGTTTAATTTAACTACGTAAGTGTTGTGATGCTTACCGTAGTGGAACTCTAAAGTTTCTTGTGAAATATGAGGTGCTAATGCGTCCATTGCATACGGTAAAGCTGGTAATTCAATAGCCATGTTATTCTCCAGAAATTTATATTGATTAGAAAATTTTATTCTTAAACAAACTCATCTATAGGTTTGTTTTTCTGAAAAACCTAGTAAAATACTCAGGTTTTTTGAAGCCACGCATAGTGTACCGAAATTTATAGGTATTGCTAGCGCTATTATCAAGGCTTTAACGCTATAAAATAGATGATTTTTATTTGTTGGTAGGTTGGTGTTGAAAATATCGTTAACTGCCCATATCAATCATTGTTATCGCATAGTTATGTGCATAGTCAACGCGTAGTTATCACAAGAGGTTATTATGGAAACGATTGAACGCATTAAACAGCAAATTGCTGAGAACTCTATTTTACTTTACATGAAGGGTTCGCCAAAACTACCAAGCTGTGGTTTCTCAGCGCAAGCGGCTCAAGCGCTAATGTCTTGTGGTGAAAAATTCGCTTTTGTTGATATTTTACAAAATCCAGATATTCGTGCTGAACTTCCACAATATGCTGATTGGCCAACATTCCCTCAACTATGGGTTGAAGGCGAGCTAATTGGCGGTTGTGACATTATTCTAGAAATGTTCCAACAGGGTGAGCTGCAAACCGTTATTAAAGAAGCTGCGGCGAAAATGAACACCGAAGAAAACTCATAGTATTTTCTTGTTGTATTAATAGTTTCTAAACAGAAAAAAGCCCGATTGACACGCTCAATCGGGCTTTTTTATTATTATCTGTTCTTTTATTGTGTGCTGAATATTACTTTACATCAATTCGTCAGCCTAATGGCCAGCCGCCTAAACTACGCCACTTGTTAACAATTGTGCAGAACAGCTCCGCTGTTTTTTCTGTATCGTACAGGGCTGAATGGGCTTCGCTGTTGTCAAAATCAATTTGTGCTGCTTCACACGCTTTTGCTAACACGGTTTGCCCAAAGGCAAGGCCAGATAACGTGGTGGTATCAAAGCTTACAAACGGGTGAAACGGACTGCGTTTAATATTGCAACGTTCCACTGCTGCATTAAGAAAACCTAAATCAAAGGCGGCATTGTGGGCAACCATCACAGCGCGCTGGCAACCAGCTGCCTTCATTTTCTTTCTAACTAATTTAAATATTTCTTTGAGTGCATGCGCTTCTTGGACATTACCGCGCAGTGGGTGAGTAGGGTCAATACCAGTAAAAGCCAGTGCTGATGGCTCCAAGTTTGCACCTTCGAACGGCTCAATGTTAAAACATATGCTTTCGTCGATACTCAGTTCACCAGTGTTTTCATCAAGAGATAATACGCTGGCTGCAATTTCTAATAGGGCATCTGTTTTGGCATTAAAACCAGCGGTTTCAACATCAATAACAACAGGGAAATAACCGCGAAACCGTTGAGCAAAAAGTGATTTTTCAGTGGTGGGTTCGGCATTAGTGTTTACAACGTCTGACATGCTTTTTTTGATCTAGCCTAAATTGCGAGGCATTATCGCAAAAAATCATGTTAATCTCGACATTAGCAATTTAAAAATGCGCGAATTATCGCTAAAGTTAGTGAAATAAATGCCGATAAAAACCTGTCGGATAAAGAATGTAAGTTCCTGTTATGAATAATTTGTTGCTTTCCACGCTAGGCAAGGTTTCGCAAAAGATGTCATTTTTCAAATTAGATACAAGTTGTCGTTTAAGTTGTTGTTTGAGTAAAGTAGGTCAAAAGCTAGGTACAATTATGGGTACTAGCCTTGCTGTGGCTTCCATTTTAACAGCAAGTACTGCTAATGCTGGTGTTCGTCAATATACTGCATCTTTGGAAAATTCACACTGGCAGGTTACCAATAATTCTCGATTAAATTGTACGTTATCGCACAACATTCCCAATTACGGCGAAGCTAAATTTGTCAGTAAAGCAAACCGCAATAATAACATGCTGTTTGAACTTGATATGCTGCGTTTGCCAGATAACTACTCGCTTGCTGAGGTAAGATCTGTCGCGCCGAATTATCGCCCTGGCATGAACAGCTACACTATCGCTGATATGAAGCTATACAAGCAGTTTTCACCGAGTTTAGATAAGAAAGTTGCGTGGACTATGCTAAGCGAACTTGAGCAGGGCATGAATCCAACGTTTTACTACAACGATTGGTATAGTGACAACGACAAAATATCTGTTGGTTTATCCAATGCGCGTTTTATGCGTGCTTACAAAGAATTTGTTGGCTGTGTTGGCAACTTATTAAATTATAGCTTCGACGATATTTCGTATACCGTACTTAATTATCAATCAAACAGTGACAAGTTTACTAAAGCATCAGAGCGCAGAATGGCGATGATCTCACAGTACTTAAAACTAGACACTGAGTTAGAACTGGTGTTGATTGATGCGTATTCAGACAGCTACGGTGGCCGTTGGAATAACTTAGAGTTATCAAAACGCCGTGCGAACAAAATTCGCGAATATTTTGTAAAAAACGGCATTGATACAAGCCGTATCGAAGCCAAAGGCTATGGTGAAAAGCGCCATATTGCATCAAATGAAACTATCTTGGGTCGCGGCCAGAACCGTCGTGTGGTTATTCACATGGAAAAGCCGATCGAATTCTAATAGCATATACTGCTAACAAATATTGAATATGGCTGTAGGTTAGGGTTAACTTACAGCCATATTTTTTTGTCTCCTTCATTCACGAGAAAAACTAATGAAAAGAATAATAACGGCATTAGTGTTTTGTGCTGGGCTGGTTGGCAGCGCATTTGCACAAACGAAAGATGCCTATACCTACGCAAATTATGATCAAGTAATAACTACACATACCTACCTAGATTTGGCCATTGATTTTGACAACAAGGCGTTAAAAGGATTTGCCGAGCTAGATTTAAAGTGGTTAGTCGATAACAAGCAGCCAATTTATTTAGATACGCGCGACTTGATTATTCATCGCGTGATGGCAAAGGGCACGGGTGGTGCTTGGCAAAAAGCTGACTATACACTGGCACCTCGCGACAAGGTTTTGGGCAGCAAATTAACGGTCAATGCGCGTATTAAAGCTGACAAACTCAGAATCTATTACGAATCGACCGCCAAGGCTTCAGGTTTACAATGGCTAACGCCAGCGCAAACTGCGGGCAAAAAACTGCCATTTATGTTTAGCCAAAACCAAGCAATTCACGCTCGTTCTTGGATCCCGGTGCAAGACACGCCAAGTGTTCGTATGACATACACAGCACGTATTTCAACGCCTGATAACGTATTGGCAGTGATGAGTGCCAATAATGATCCAGACACTAAGCGCGATGGCGACTATTTCTTCGATATGCCACAAGCGGTACCGCCATACTTAATTGCGATTGCAGCAGGCGATTTGGTGTTCAAACCAATGAGTGACATTACCGGTATTTACGCCGAGCCTAGCTTAGTAGACTCTGCGGTTGCCGAATTTGATGACACCCAAGCTATGATTGATGCAACGGAAGCAATGTATGGTGAATACCGTTGGGGCCGTTACGATTTACTAATTTTGCCACCTAGCTTCCCGTTTGGTGGCATGGAAAATCCGAGACTATCTTTTATCACTCCAACCGTTATTGCTGGTGATAAAAGTTTGGTCAACTTAATCGCCCACGAGTTAGCACATTCTTGGTCAGGTAATTTAGTGACGAACGAAAGCTGGCGCGATTTATGGTTAAACGAAGGTTTTACCAGCTATGTTGAAAACCGCATCATGGAGCGCGTGTTTGGTCGAGATCGCGCTGTAATGGAGCAGTCGTTAGACGCGCAAGGCTTAAGCTATGAAATCGCAGAATTAGCGCCGGGTGATACGCAGTTATACATTGATTTAGTGGGTCGAGACCCAGACGATGCGTTCTCTGGTGTACCGTACACGAAAGGTCAATTATTCCTGATTTACCTAGAGCAAAAATTTGGCCGTGAAATATTTGATAAGTTTGTACGCAAGTATTTTGACGACCATGCTTTCCAACCGCTAGGCACTGCAGCATTCGTTAAATACATTGACTCTGAGCTATTAGCAAAGCACCCAGGTATTGTTTCTCAAGAAGAGATTAACGAATGGATTTTTGAGCAAGGGCTACCAAGCTACGTGCCAAAGCCTAAATCTAATGCATTTACCATCATTGATACGCAAATTAATGACTTCATTACTGGAACATTGTCAGTAGACGCACTACCAACAACTGAGTGGACTGTGCATCAATGGCTGCATTTCATTAATAACCTTCCGTTAACCATCAGCCAAGTGCAAATGCAAGCATTAGATAAGCAGTTCAACCTAACCAATAGCACTAATGCTGAAAAAGCTCACGCTTGGTATTTATTAGCGCTGCGCACTGGCTACGATGCCGTATTCCCCGCAATGGAAAAATATTTAGTGGGCATTGGTCGTCGCAAATTAATTGTGCCACTTTATAAAAAGTTAGCAGAAACCGAGCAAGGTAAAGCGTGGGCAACACGTGTTTATCAGCAAGCTCGCCCAGGCTACCATCCATTGGCCCAAGGTACAGTTGATACAATCTTAAAGTAAAAATTACTACTTGCTACTAGCTAAAACCGCCACCTATGAGCTAACTCGAGTGGCGGTTTTGTTTTTCTGGACTAAAATTCTTGTTGTAAATGGATTACATCAACAACAATAAGGATATTAGTTTATGAAAACACAAGCTTTTCTGCTTGGACTTTGGTGTGTCATTTGTGCCTTAACAGCAACCTCTGCCTCGGCCACATTAATTGGACGAGACCTATCTAACCAAGCCTCGGTAGGCCTAATTAGCTATCAAAATGCATTTACAGATGCATTTGGCTCATCAAGTGATGGTACTCAAATTTATCGCCGAGGAGCAGGCTCAATACCACTTGTTTTCTTAGATGATTCATTGGCCTCAGCCAACGATAGTTTAGGCATAATTAAAGCTGCAGACACTGCGCCATTTTTTGGCCTAGTTGATACCACTAATCCCGATAATCTGAGTGGCGATGTTAATGCTATTTGGCAGTTTGATATTAATGGTTTTAATCAGTTAAGTTTGGCAATTGATATTGCCGCAATGGGAGATTTTGAACCAAGTGATATTTTCTCGATCGAATATCAATTAGATGGTGGTGCTTGGCAGTTAATGCTTTCCGGTACTGCTGACAATGCAGGTCAGCAGACTTATCAATTGGAAAATGGTAATACGACGACGTTGGACGATCCTATGGCTGTCAGCGGCGTTAACCTAACCAATAGTTTTACATCATTTAGCCAAATGATTGTTAACACTGGAAGCACGCTTGGGATAAGAATTTCTGCTAATACCAATGGTGGCACTGAAGCAATTGCGTTTAGGAACATTACGGTCAATGGTACAGCACTATCAGCATCGCCTGTTGAGGTGCCAGAGCCAAGCTATTTAGCTGCGGGCATACTATTACTCATGTCGGTTTCACGAATAAGACAATTAAAGCCTTAAAGTAAGAGGCGAGAATATAAGAGTCGAGAAGAGTATAACAAGAGCGCGCTAATTAGTGAATTAGTAGCGCGCTGCGCTGTTAGCTTTTTGCTGTGCTTGGTGTTTTGCCAAGCTATTAGGAATTAACTTGTTCGTAACCGAGGTTGATTTTACGCCGGCACACCACTATGGAATTTAAAATCAGTATCTGGCGACGAAATTAATTCAGCTTCAATTTCACCAAAGAACTTAATTCGCTCTTCTACTTTATCTTCATTACCTTCGCCAGCGATTTGTTTAGCAAGTGCTAAATAGTCTTGGTAGTGGCGTGCTTCACTTCTTAATAGCGAGATATAGAAGTCGCTAAGTCGCTTATCCACGTGTGGCGCTAGTGCTGCAAATCGTTCGCATGAACGCGCTTCGATATAGGCACCAATAATGAGCTTATCGATTAACGTGTCTGGCTCATAAGTTTTCACATTGCGGATTAGTCCTTTAGCATAGCGAGCAGGCGTAATGCTTCGGTATTCAATATTGTATTCGTCCATGATTTCTAGCACTTGATAGAAGTGATGTAACTCTTCTTTAATCAGTAACACCATTTTATCGATCAAATCCTGACCATAAGGCGAATTAGATTTAGGCAGCACTGATTTAGATAATTTGTTTTTATCGGCGAGTTCGCGCCAATCGCCTTCTTTTTTATAAATTAAGCGTTCAAATGGTTCTAACCACTTGAGCAAAGCGTCGCCGCTTTCTTTATCTACGGCATACTTGCGAATTAAGTACATCGCTTGCTGACCTGCTTTTAACTCACAAACCAGATGATCCAGTAACACCATCGGTAAGTTTTCGGGCTTTTTCGCGGCTTCGATCCACGCTTGAGGTGTTGAGCACTGTAAAAACTGGTTTATTGGTTCAAGTAATGCTTGGTGTTCAGCTTGCATAGAGAGTAATTCGTTGTTTGATCAGATAACAAAAGAGGCGGCATTTTACCTTGTTGGCTGCCAATAAAAAATGATCTGTGTCGTTTTTAGTTAAACGGCCTCAGGTAAAGGAGCATAGTTAAAGAGCCGTAGTAAGTCTGGTTTAGCTATCACGCTTGATTTTCTTCAAAGCATAAGTGTTTATATTTTCTTGCTAGGCGTTTAAAAAGTTGGCTATTATCAATAGCTAACAATATAACGATAATAATGATATAGGGAAGTCAGATGCGTACCTTTATTTTCACTGCCTGTGCTGTCGCCGTATTGGCAGCTTGCCAACCAAGTAATAACACTGGTGAAAGCACAAATGCTCAAGCCAACGCTCAAAATGCTGCAGAAAACCCATCTAGTATTGCTCAGTCGGTTATGACGGAGTCTGAAAAGCTAAATATATGGTTCGATGAAAAATACGAACAGCAGTTACAAATGAACCCGCTAATGATGACCTTCCTTGGCCGCAAAGATCGCTATGACGAATTTAATGCCATGACTCGTGAAGAAGAACAAGCTTTATTGGATTGGCAAGCGGCGAGTGTGAATGAACTAAAGGGGAAGTTTAATTACGAAAAATTAGACGATGACGCAAAAGAGTCTTATGACTTATGGCTTTATCAATATCAGCAAGCAAAAGAAGCGGCTGAATTCCCGAAAAACGGTTATGTCTTTACTCAAATGAATGGTGCACAAGCGTTTTTAACCCAATTTATGATTAACTTTCATAAAGTTGAAGACGTTAGTGACATGCAAGCATACAACAAACGCATTGTTGGCTTATCAAGCGCATTAACAAGTTTACTTTCGCGTGCCAAAGAGCATGCTGAATATGGTGTTAGACCTCCAAAGTTTGCCTACCAAGGTGTGATTGAACAATCAAAAAACGTGATCACGGGGCTACCTTTTAGCGATGATGAAAACGCACAAGATGCGCCTCTTTGGGCTGATGCAAAAGCAAAAGTAAAGGCGTTGACCGAAGCGGGTAAGCTCGATGAAACACAAGCAGCAGAGTTACTTGCGCAAACCAAAGCCGTGCTCGTTAATGACTACTTACCTGCTTACCAAGCCCTAGTTGCTTGGTTTGAAAAAGATATCGTTAATGCTGATGAAATTGCTACCGGTGTGGCGAAACAGCCAAATGGCGTTGATTTTTATAATATGCGCCTCAAGCATTCCACCACCACAGACTTAACCGCAGAAGAGATCCATGCACTTGGCTTAGCTGAGGTTGAGCGTTTAATTGGTGAAATGAAAGCGATTAAAGAAAAGGTTGGATTTGAAGGGGATTTACAAGCCTTTTTCCAGTTTATTAAAACGGATGATCAATTCTTTTACCCAAATAGCGATGAAGGCCGCCAAGGTTATATTACCGACTCCGAAGCGTATTTAGACTACATTAAAGGCCAATTGCCGAATTATTTTGGTATTTTGCCCAAAGCTGATTTAGTGGTAAAACGTGTTGAACCTTTTAGAGAGCAAGATGGCGCTGCTCAGCATTACTTCCCGGGCACCGCTGACGGCTCTCGTCCCGGTGTTTACTACGCTCACCTTTCAGACATGCGCTCTATGCCAAAAAATGAAATGGAAGCCATTGCCTATCACGAAGGTAACCCTGGTCACCATATGCAAATTTCGATAGCAAAAGAGTTAACCGGTATTCCAAAATTCCGCACTAATGCGCAGTTTACCGCTTATGTAGAAGGTTGGGCACTATACTCTGAGCTGTTAGCGAAAGAGATGGGTGCTTATGAAAATGATTATTCTGATTTTGGCCGCTTGATTACTGAGATTTGGCGCGCGGTAAGGTTAGTGGTAGATACAGGTTTGCATGCCAAGGGTTGGACAGAGCAACAAGCGATTGATTACTTTAAAGCGAATTCTCCTGTTGCTGAAGATGCGGTGACTTCAGAGGTGCGTCGTTACCTTGTTTGGCCGGGACAAGCGACAGCCTACAAAATTGGCATGTTAGAGATTCTAAAGCTGCGTGAATATGCCAAAGAGTCGCTAAAAGAGCGTTTTGACATCAAAGGCTTCCACGATACGGTACTTGGCGGCGGCGCGATGCCACTGCCGCTATTGGAAAAACGCGTTAAACGTTGGGTAAATAACGTGAAGCTAAAAGGCTAGTTTATTAGCGATTAATAGCCCGCAAGTTGTTATTACAAATACAGTTTTGGCAATGCGCGGGCTTTTGTCTTTTATCAGTGCTTAACTACTTGCTGTTCAACAGTTAACTGTTCAACTATTTGCGGTCAAATGGCTGGTTTAGTAACTCGTACCCTTGTGGGGTAAACTTAAGCCATGAACCTTGGTCGTACCAATCACCCAATACAACACGCGTGCGTGCCACATTCTCGCTGGTAAAGTGGTGCACATCAGGACGATGGGTATGGCCGTGGATCATTAAATCAACCTGCATATCTGCCATTACGCGTTCAACTTCTTGTTGAGTGACATCCATAATATCTTGAGATTTCATCGCAGTGGAAGCGGCACTTTTCTTCCGATAATTTTCAGCAATGCGCTTACGTAAAAACAAGGGCAAGTTTTTCATAATGCCTTGCCACCACCAACTGCGTGATTTCTTTCGAAACGCTTGGTAAGCAAGATCGCGAGTACATAAGGTATCGCCATGCAAAATAATTAACTCTTGCCGGTAAAGTGAAATCTTTTCAACATCCGGCAGCAGTGTCATACCACTGCGTTTAGCAAATGCTTTGCCCAATAAAAAATCGCGATTGCCTTGGATAAAGAATATTTTAGTTTGTGTACTAAGTGTTTTCAGCGCGTTTGCTATCGTTTCAACAAAAGGGCTATCGTCATCGTCACCGAGCCAATACTCGAATAAGTCACCTAAAATAAACAGCTTTTCAGCCTTCGGTGCTTGGTTTTGTAAAAACGATAAAAAACAAGCGGTAATATCTGGCCTGTTATCGGCGAGGTGCAAGTCAGCAATAAAGTAGCTGACGGGGGAGGTGGTGTTTGAACTGCTCATGTAAAGTAAAAAGTGGCTAAGTGTTTAACTTAACCACTCTCATCTGTACTTAAACTATCGAATTATTCTACGATGGTTTCTTCAACGATGATTTCATCTTTTGGCACATCATCGTGGAAGCCAAAGCGACCTGTTTCAACTGTCGTCATTTTATCAACCACTTCCATGCCTTCAACGACTTCACCAAATACACAGTAGCCCCAGCCTTGAATGTCTTCACTCTTAAAGTCTAAGAAGCCGTTGTCAACTAAGTTGATAAAGTACTGAGCAGACGCTGAATGTGGATCTTGCGTACGTGCCATTGCTAATGTGCCACGCTTATTGCTCAGGCCATTATTTGCTTCGTTTTGAATTGGCTCGCGCGTTGTTTTTTCGTCCATACCAGAAGCGAAACCACCGCCTTGCGCCATAAAGCCTTTAATTACACGGTGAAAAATAGTGCCATTGTAGAAACCGTCTTCAGCGTATTGTTGGAAATTTTTTGCGGTAACAGGAGCGTTGTCAAAGTCTAATTTGATTTTGATATCGCCTAAATTTGTTTTAAAAGTAATCATGAATTTATCCTGTTTTAAAAGTGTTGGCAGATTGTAGCGTAATTAATTCGCTTTTTCTCGTTTTGTCTAAGCTAGGCTGTGGTTTGACTATAAATGATACGTTACAATGGCGCGCTGGGCTGAAGCACGATGAATTGAAAAGCTTGCTTCTTGCCACCAAGGTTATGTTTATTAATTTGTTTGTACTAAAGGAAACCAAAACACAATGTTGCAAATATACAACACCCTAACTCGACAAAAAGAAGTGTTTAAACCTATTGAAGCCAACAAGGTGGGGTTATACGTTTGTGGTGTTACCGTTTACGACTTGTGTCATATAGGCCACGCTAGAACCTATATTGGCTTTGACAACATTGTTCGTTACTTAAGGTTTTCTGGTTACGATGTTAATTACGTACGCAATATCACTGACGTTGAAGATAAAATCATCAAGCGCGCGAATGAAAGTGGCGAGCAACCGCTAGAGCTAGTCGAGCGTAATATTGCAGAAATGTATCAAGACTTTGATGCCTTAAATTTACTGCGCCCAGATATCGAACCACGTGTTACTACGCACATGAACGAAATTATCGAGATGATCGACACACTTGTTGCCAAAAAACACGCTTACGTAGCTGACAGTGGTGATGTGTTGTTCGATGTTTCAAGTTTTAAAGATTACGGTAAATTAAGTGGTCAAAATTTAGAACAGTTGCAAGCGGGTTCACGCGTAGATGTTGATGAAACCAAGAACAACCCACTAGATTTCGTGTTGTGGAAGTCGGCAAAACCTGGCGAGCCATACTGGGAATCACCTTGGGGTAACGGTCGCCCGGGCTGGCACATTGAATGTTCTGCAATGAATGCGAAAGAGCTTGGTCACCATTTTGATATTCACGGTGGCGGCTCTGACTTGTCTTTCCCACATCATGAAAATGAAGTGGCACAAAGCTGCTGTGCATTAGACACACCTTATGTGAACTACTGGATTCACACGGGGATGGTACAAGTGGACCAAGAGAAAATGTCTAAGTCACTGGGCAACTTTTTTACCATTCGTGAAGTATTGGAAAAGTACGATACGGAAACCACGCGCTTTTTCTTAACTTCTGGTCAATACCGTAGCCAGTTAAATTACTCGACGGAAAATCTTGATCAAGCAAGAGCTTCTATTGAGCGAATTTACACTGCGTTACGTGATGTTGATGTACCAGTAGAATTTGTGCTTGATAAAGCACATCCCCAAGTTGCTGAGTTCTGTGCGGCGATGGATGACGACTTTAACACGCCACAAGCGATTGCTGTGTTATTTGAGTTGGCAAAGCAGTTAAACGTTGCCAAGCAACAGGGTGAGCAATCACTCGCAGTAGAGCTTGCTGGAACGCTAAAAGGCTTAGGTGGCTTAATTGGCATTTTACAGCTAGAACCTGCTGAGTTTTTACAAGGTGGTGGTGATAGTGACGAAGTTGCTGAAATTGAAGCTTTGATCGCTCAACGTAACCAAGCGCGTGCAGATAAGAACTGGGCGCTTGCAGATGAAGCACGCGATAAGCTCAAAGCCATGAATATTGTGCTAGAAGATAGCGCTGGTAAAACGACTTGGCGCAAGGCTTAACAAAAGCAAACTATTAGCTTTTGCGAAAGTAGCTATTGCCAGAGGCAGAAACTAAAAAAGCCGCAATTACTCAAATGAGTAATTGCGGCTTTTTATTGTCCGTGTATTCGTGCTTTAACTTGTTAGCTATGGATAGGTTAAAGCTACAGTGCTGCACTCTCTTGCAGTACATCGACTTGGCGACGATTATCTTGCTCTGAAATCACCACACGCGTCGCCACATCTTGCAGGTAAAAGGTAACGTTTAAACGACCACGCTTGCGTTCTTGTTCAACTGGCTCACCATAGTTTTCGCTGTAAAAAGCGATAATTTCGTCTTCGCTAGCCATCGTAAAAAAATTCACTACAGCAGGTAGTTCATCGATAAACTCGGCAAAGACTTTTGCATCGGATAGCACTGGAATAAAAACATCGCCCTCTTCAGGGGTAGGGCGGACAAAATTGTAAGGTGTATCGTCTACAGAACTATCAATATTGGCTTCTGCAGCTTGAACGTCACTCGACAGGTCATCTAAGGTGGTTGATAAATCTGTTTGTTCTTCGTCACTGAACACTTCAGTGGGCATTTCAGCTACTGAGGGTTCAAATTCATCTGTTACCTCAGTTGCTACTTCAGTCGTTTCTTCAGTAGGAGGCACAGAGCTATCAGATGGAGCTTCTTGCTCTTTTGATGCTTGCGCTAAATCAATCATTTTTTCTTCAACGGCTTGTGGCTCGTTTGCTACCTTCTCTACAGGTGTTTCTGTAGTTTGTAGCTCCGTAGAATTTGCATCCGTGTTTTGCGCGCTAGCCCAAGTCAGAGGACATATTGCTAACAAGGCGCCAACGGTTAATTTAGCTTTCATCAAAAATTGCTCCATCACTTTTATTTAACTGTAAAAGTTAGCGATATACGGGTCAACCTTTTTGGGCAAAATAGCTGAAATGAAAAAGAATTCTCGTTGCGAGCTCGCTTTTATATTTGCGTGTCACGGGTGTTAACTTGCGCTTTCATCGCTTGTTTGTGGTGATCAACCCATAGTGCGGTGGCACCGCAAATTGCCACTGGCATGACAATTAAATTAACAAAAGGGATCATTGAAAACAGCGCAGTTGTTATGCCGAAACTGTAGCTTTGACCTTTATGCTCATTAAGACGGCCACGCATTAATTCGAAGTTAATTTTGTGATTATCGAATGGGTAGTCTAAGTATTGAACCGCCATCATCCATGAAACAAACAAAAACCAAATAATTTGCCCAATGAGTGGCAGTACCCACATGATAATAAAAAAGCCAATAGCGCGTGGCAGATAATAACGCAATTTGCACCACTCTCGGCTGAGCGTTCGGGGAATGTCTTTAAACACATCTGATAGGCCACCGCTGTTATCTTGCTGCCCCGTTAATTTTGCTTCTACTTTTTCGGCGAGCAGGCCATTAAAAGGTGCTGCGAGCCAGTTAGCAATAGCGCTAAAAATAAAGGAAAAGCCGATTAAAATCGCGACAACAGCAACTGGCCACACCATATACTCTAGCCAAGCTAACGCCTCTGGTAGCCAGCCTAATAATTGTGAGATGTAATCATTGAGTTGCAGCAGTAGCCAATAAAAAGTAATCCCAAAAATGACCAAGTTAACGGCTAGTGGAATTAATACAAAACGCCTTAACCCTTTGGAGTTAATTAAGTTAAAACCTTGAAAAAAATAGCCGGAACCGCTGTTTGCTAACATATGTGCCTTTGATGTGTCATACGGGCAAAGTGCCGCAGTGATAAATGTGATATTTCCGATTATAAGAAAATTTCATTGCGAGCCAAGGGCTAAGACCACCTTTAAGCGCAATTAGGTGTGACAAAGTATGACAAAATTTGATAAATTGCACCTATAACAAGAACAACTCGGCATCGCCTTAATTTCACCCAGATATGCGTTTAAAACAAATCAAACTTGCTGGTTTTAAATCGTTTGTCGATGTCACAAAAGTTCCTTTTCCTCATCAAATGACTGCGATCGTTGGCCCTAACGGTTGTGGTAAATCAAATATTATCGACGCTGTACGTTGGGTGCTTGGCGAAAGCTCTGCGAAAAACCTGCGTGGCGATGCGATGACTGACGTCATTTTTAATGGCTCCGCTGAGCGAAAGCCTATAGGGCAGGCGAGTGTTGAACTCATTTTCGAAACACAGGGCGAAGGCACGCAGGACCTACTCACCAATAATTTTCACTTGGCGGCTAATCTTGCAGAGCGAAATGAAGTAGCGATCAGACGTACGGTAAATCGCGATGGCCAAAATCTTTACTACCTAAATGGCAGTAAGTGTCGAAAAAAAGACATTACCGACGTGTTTCTTGGCTCTGGTCTTGGTCCAAAAAGCTACGCAATTATTGAACAGGGCATGATTTCTCGGCTGATCGAGTCAAAACCTCAAGAGTTGCGCGTTTTTGTGGAAGAAGCCGCAGGCGTTTCAAAATACAAGGAGCGCCGCCGTGAAACCGAACTAAAACTCGGCCATACCAGTGATAATTTGTCACGCCTTGCCGATATCAGTCAAGAGATTGGCATTCACCTTAATGTGTTAGATCAGCAAGCGCAGCAAGCAGGCCAATATCGCAAGCTAAAAGCACAAGAACGTGAACTGAAATCGATTATTGCAACGGTAAAATATCAATCGGCACAAAAGCAGTTAGATAAGCTCAATACCGTGATTGCTGAGTTAAACCTGCACATGGCAGAGGCGAAAAACGCACTAAGTGAACAGAAATTTGCCCTGTCCAAACAAGAACAAGCGATAGAGCAGGATTACAAAACGTTGAGCGACGCTCAACATACGTTAACCAGTACAAATCAAGAGCACAGTCGTTACCAGCAAGAACTTGCCACCGCTCAGCATTTATTGAGTAACAATGAAAAGCAAGTCGCCCGTTATTTGCAAAAGCAGCAAGATATTGTCGCCAAAAGCGAGCAGTATCATCAAGAAATTGCTCGCTGGCAGGAAAAACTAGCGGCACTTGCCCCACAAACATTAGCGGCAGAGCAAGCACTTGTGAGCGCTAAAGCTGAGCTGTTGAGCCTTGAACAGCAAGTGGCATCACAAGAACAGCTTGTGCAAACGCAAAGCCGAGAGCGCCTAGCCGCCCAAGAGCAGCGTTTGGCGCAGCAAGAAGCTCAACTGGCGGGCCAAGAACTATTGGCTAAGTTAACTGCTCAGCTAGAAGCAAAGCAATTGCAATTCAAAGAGCTTAGTGAACAGCCAGTAGCAGACCTGAGCGCGCTAACAGATAAAATTCAGCGATTAAAAGACGAAATTACTATCGGCCAAGCTGAACTAAACGCGCAAGCCGAAAGTAACAACCAGCTTGAACAAGATATCAAACAAGCAGAGTTAGCCTTAGCTGACAACACGCAATTGCAATTGTCTTTCAACCTGCAATTGGCACAATTAACCAAGCAACTTGCGGTAAAAGAAGAGTGGCAAAGTGAATGTGAGCACTGGCTTACGGCGCAAGGCATTACTAAATTTAATAGTTATCGCGAGGCGATTTCAGTTGATAAAAATTGGCAGGCCGCTATAGACAAAGTACTCGGCCAATGGTTGGACGCTTATTTACTTAGCGCTAATGACTACCAGCTTATATCATCTAATATTTCGAATACGCTAGAGAGGGGCGTAGGCGATTCTCATAGCGATTCTAAAAACAATTCTCAGAACAGTTCTCAAAATAATGAGCATAAAGCTGCTGAGCGGTTTTGGTTAATTAACCAAGAAAACCTCGACCAACATGCCAATATTGGCAGTTTAGCCAGTAAAGTAACGACTCAACTTGGGTTTGTGTCTTTGCTCAACCAAGTTAAAGTCGCAGAAGATGAAGCCTCGCTACAAGCCATGTTGGCATCAGTGGATACGCTAACAGATGAGCAATACATCATTAGTGCTGACGGCACCTTGTGGTCAAGGGCGATATTGTCAAAGGGGCGAGCATCACAAGGCATTAACCGTTTAGCCTTGCAGTGTGAGTATGATGAGCTTAACCAGCAAATAGCTGAGCTATCGCCAATTGTTGATGAGCAGTCAGAAAAGCTGAAACAGCTAAAAGATCAGCAACAGTCTCTTGCACAGCAAAATACCGTGATTGCTAATCAGCTTGCTGAGCAAAAATTAGCGCTACAAAAAGTGCAAAGCGAGTATGATTTTGCTCAATCACAAATTGAACAGCGAAATCGTCAGTTAGCTCAGCTTTCTCAAGAGCTGACTGCGCTAACGCTAGAACAACAAAGTGCTATTTCAACAATAGAGCAGAGCAAAGCAGGACAAGCTACTGAAGCGCTAAGCGTTGAGGCTATCGAGCAAAGTGAACAAGCTTTACGGACGCTGCAAGAGCAGCTAGCTGCACTAGTTGCGCAAAAACATGCGAAGCAACAAGCACTCAATGATGCGCAGCAACAATTGCAGCAGTTACAGCTTCAACACCAACAACACTCGTTAAGCCTTCGACAAAGCGAATTGCAATTGGCTCACACCAGTGAGCAGCGCCATAGTACGGATGATCAATTAAGTCATTATCAACAAGAATTGGCACAATTGCCCAAAACGGCAACGCTTGAGCAACAAGTCGTTGCTGCCAACGAAAGTGTTGAAAAAGCCAAGGTAAAACTTGCCAGTGCTGAATTGCAACTGGATGAAAGCAAGGCTAAGAAGTCCCAGCTAGCGCAGCAAATTGCCCAATTGGAGACAAAAGTTAATCAGCACAACGATACGGCTCATCAACAAGCGTTGAAAAAAGAGCAACTCGTTTTTGAATTAAACGCTGCAAAAGAGTCACTCAGCGAGTTGAAAGAGCTTAATCAACAGCAAGTGTTTGGTGAGCCAACAGGTTCAGTGGCTAGTTATCAGCAACAGCTAAAACAAGTGCAACGCCAGCTTGGAGAGCTTGGAGCGGTTAATTTAGCAGCGATTGATGAGTTTCAACTGCAACAAACGCGAAAAAATCAAATAGATTTACAAATTGAGGATTTAACTCAAGCAGTTGCCACGTTAGAATCTGCAATAGCAAAGATTGATAAAGAAAGTCGGCAGAAGTTTAAAACCACTTTTGAGCAGATTAACCAAGGGTTTTCTGCACTTTTCCCGAAAGTGTTTGGCGGCGGGCAAGCCTATTTGGCATTAACGTCAGATGATTTGCTTGATACTGGCGTGACCATTATGGCGCGTCCTCCTGGCAAAAAAAATAGTACAATTCATTTGCTCTCAGGTGGAGAAAAGGCGCTAACGGCATTATCATTAGTGTTCGCCATTTTCCGACTGACACCAGCACCATTTTGTATGCTGGATGAAGTAGACGCACCGCTAGATGACGCCAATGTTGAGCGTTTTTGTAATCTGGTTGGTGAAATGTCTAAAACTGTGCAATTTATATATATCAGTCATAATAAAATCGCGATGGAGATGGCTTCTCATCTTACGGGGGTAACCATGATGGAACCCGGTGTGTCTCGCATGGTCTCAGTAGACATAGATGAAGCAATCGCCATGGCAGAAGTATCATAATAAACAGGCTCGATGATGGAAGATAATTTTCGAAACGCATTAATCATTATCAGTGCAATTGTAATTGCCGCCATTTTTATCCACGGTTTGTGGACTATTCGCAAAAACAAAAATCCGTATAAGTTAAAAACAAGTGATACCAAAGTTGAGCCGATGTCGCGCGACTTTGATGGCAAAGGGTTCGATCAAGATGGCGTAAGCGAGGCGAGAGTTGTTGCCGATTCCGCGCTTACTGGCGAAATTGAGCACCCGCCAGCAGATGAAGAAATTCCTAATCACCCCGCGCCTGCACCGGCATACAATGATGAACCTTTGCCGGTGGATATTGCTGAACAAACTGTTGCTCCTGAGTTGCCAGAGGAAGAAAAAGCAGCACCAGCGGCCGAAGAGCTGGTTCTAGAATCTGAGCCTAGCGTTTACCAAACTCCGGTCACTCAAGCTAAGCCGAAAGTTGCTACACCTGCTTCTGCTGCCAATGCTGTAAAAGCACCTAGCGGTGCGGCGCTCAAGAAAAATCAAATTGAGCTGAATTTTGATGACAGTATTGACACTACAGATGCTAGTGACCGCAAAGAGCCAACCTTTGGCGCTCAGCCAAGTGATGATGTTGAAGCTTCTGACAATGCGCCAACGCTCGAGCAACCAGAGATTGAAACAGAAGTTATTGTGTTATCTGTGGTTATGTCGCAAGGACAATTAATGTCTGGTGCGGCGTTATTACCAAGCCTGCTAACCCTGGGCATGAAGTACGGTGATATGAATATTTTCCATCGCCATCAAGACAGTGCTGGCAACGGCAAAGTTACCTTTAGCCTAGCGAATATGATGAATCCTGGCACCTTTGATTTAGACAATATGGAAAACTTTAATACGCAAGGGGTCAGCATGTTTATGACCTTGCCGAATGCAGGTGATCCATTTGAAGTATTTGAACAAATGTTAGCGGCTGCTAAACAGCTTGCACAAGAGTTTAATGGTCAGATCCTTGATGACAAGCGCAGCGCGATGACCAAGCAAACTGAACAGCATTACTTGAGCAAAATCAGAGAGTTCGATCGCAAACAACGTATTGCGCAAAGTTAATATAATGAGTTAGTAGATAAAAAGCCTCCAGTTGGAGGCTTTTTTCACGACTTTTTTCACCACGCTTTCACCAAAGAATAGAATTGAATATGTCACTAGAAACTGCACAGCAGCAAGCGGAAAAAATTTCCGAGCAAATCCGCCAGTATAATCACGAATACTACGTGCTAGACCAGCCTTCTGTACCTGATGCCGAGTACGATCGACTAATGCGCGAACTTATTGCTATCGAAACAGAATTCCCAGCGCTAAAAAGCATAGATTCGCCGTCGCAAAAAGTAGGTGGAGAGGCGCTAAAAGCCTTTACGCAAGTGACTCATCAATTACCTATGCTATCGCTTGATAACGTCTTCTCCCAAGAAGAGTGGCAGGCTTTTGTTACCCGTATCAATGACCGATTGGCAAGCAGTAAAACACTAGCGTTTTGTGCAGAGCCTAAACTTGATGGCTTAGCGGTTAGCTTACGTTACGAGCAAGGTGTGCTGGTGCAAGCGGCAACGCGAGGAGACGGGACAACGGGTGAAAATATCACGGAAAATATTCGCACGATTAAATCAATTCCCTTAAAACTGATGGGCACTGATTATCCAGCGGTGTTGGAAGTACGTGGAGAAGTATTTATGCCCAAAGCCAGCTTTGAGCAGCTTAATGAGCGCGCCAAAGCGAAAGGTGAAAAGGTATTTGCTAATCCGCGTAATGCTGCTGCTGGTAGCCTACGTCAGCTAGATTCTAAAATTACCGCACAGCGTAACCTTGCTTTTTATGCCTACGGTATTGGTTATGTTAGCGATGAAGGTCAAGCTTGGTTAGCTGGCTCCCACTTCGCTCGTTTAAACCAGCTTAAGACGGTTGGTATGCCAATGTGTCCAGAGGTGAAGTTCTTAGCCAATGCTAGCGAATGCGAGGCGTTTTATCAGGATATTCTTAATAAACGCGACGCTTTAAGCTATGAAATTGATGGCACGGTATTGAAAGTTGATGATATTGCGCTGCAACAGCAACTGGGTTTTGTTGCTAGAGCACCGCGTTGGGCAACAGCTTATAAATTCCCAGCCCAAGAGGAAATTACATTACTTGAAGATGTGGAGTTTCAAGTAGGGCGCACTGGCGCAATTACGCCGGTAGCTCGATTAAAGCCAGTATTTGTTGGTGGGGTAACGGTAAGTAATGCAACCTTACACAATCAAGATGAGATTGATCGCTTAGGGCTACAGAAAGGCGACACTGTGGTCATTCGACGCGCAGGTGATGTGATTCCGCAAGTGGTTAGCGTGGTTGTTGAACGCCGCCCAGATGATGCCATGCCAGTAGTATTCCCAAACGCTTGCCCGGTGTGCGACTCTCCGGTCACTAAACCTGAAGGTGAAGCTGTGCTGCGTTGTGCTGGTGGCTTAATTTGTGGTGCTCAGCGCAAAGAAGCGATCAAACATTTTGCTTCGCGTAAAGCCTTCGATGTTGATGGTTTAGGTGACAAGTTAGTTGAGCAGTTGGTAGACGAAAACCTGATTACAACCCCTGCTGACTTATTTGACTTAAACGAGCTACAAATTAGCAGCTTGGAACGTATGGGGAAGAAGTCAGCAGAGAAACTCGTTGCTTCATTAGAAACAGCGAAAAAAACCACGCTAGCTAAATTTATTTATGCGTTAGGTATTCGTGAAGTCGGCGAAGCGACTGCTGCGAATTTAGCTAATCATTATCTAACATTAGAAGCGGTGCAGCAGGCTAACCGAGAATCTCTGCAATCAGTATCTGATGTTGGTGAAGTGGTTGCCAATAACATCGCAACTTTCTTTGCTCAAGAAACGAACTTAGCGGTTATTGAAAAGTTGCTAAATGCCGGTGTAACTTGGCCAGCAATAGCCGTTAAATCGGTAGATGAGCAGCCACTTATCGACCAAACTTTTGTGTTAACTGGCACCTTGTCGCAAATGGGGCGAAATGAGGCTAAAGCAAAACTTCAGGCCTTGGGTGCAAAAGTTTCTGGTAGTGTTTCTGCTAAAACGCATTATCTTGTTGCAGGTGAAAAGGCAGGCTCAAAATTGACCAAGGCACAAGACTTGGGCGTAGCGGTGCTAACTGAGCAAGATCTAGTTGATTTGCTAGCCAAGCACGGGGCTTAATAGTGCAAGCGCAGTTAATAGAATTGGCGGGTCAGTTAGGTCAGTGGTTTAGACCGTATCAAGGGCAATGTGCAATGGCGATCATTGCGACATTGTTGGTACTATTTGGTGGTGAAATTTCTCAATCGATTCGCCAGCTTATTAAAAATCAGCACTTAGTGGTACGCACGTTAATTTTTGTTCTAGTTTGTGCGTTTGGTTATGGTGCCGCAACTGTATGGCTAAGTGGATTGTTAGCTGAGTTATTGGCGCAAATTTCTGATCTATACCTAGTACCGGTTGTGGTATCTGTGTTTGTTGGACTAGGCATGTACGCACAAAAACAGCGGCATATATAGGTGTTATACACAATAGTTGAGCCCTAACGTAAAATAAAAATACTGGGCTAACGACAACAGCAAAGCGAAGAGAATAATGAATGTAAAAGCGATAGGTATTTTAGTTGTTTTATGGGGTTCAACAATGGTGAGCAGCGCTATGGCTGACCAGCATAAGCTAAACATAAGTGAGGACGCTTTGGTTAAATCAATTGCTGTCACCGCTAGCGAACTAAGTGATAGTGCGGGTTTAAGTTACGTTGGTGGCATAGTTCAACAAGACATTATCGCTGGCTATTTGCAGCAGTTACAGGCTATTGAAACTGATGCTTTTAAAACACTCAGAGCTGGCCAAGCCAACCGCGACCATGGCAAGTTTCACGTCACCTTAATTAATCCTTATGAGATCAAAGAGGTTAGTGAGCAGCAAGTTAACGCGTTATTAGCCAGTGGTCGTCAAATTAAGTTTCAGGTGAAAGGGTTAGGGCGTGTCATAAAAGACCAAGGGAAAGCGTATTTTGTGGTACTTAGTTCGGAGCAAGCAGATGACTTACGTAAGGCATTTGGCCTAGCGCCAAAAGACTTTCACATTACCTTGGGCTTCTCGCCATCAGACATTTATGGGGTTAGTAAAGACGAAAGCACGCTTGTTAAAGTTTCGCCCTAGTCAACATTGCACCTTAGTAAGTTGTTTAAGCTAGTGAATACCCCCACAACAATACACAATAAAAAACAAATGATAACGTTAGGTAGAAGGAATTCATATGAAACGTAGTTTGGCAGTAGTCGCATTGGCCTTGTTCATTAATGCTTGTTCTACATCGTCAACGGGACGCCAGCAGATCACCTTATTTTCCGCTGGCGAGCTTAATAAAATGGGCGCATCTTCGTTTGAGCAGTTAAAAGAAAAAGAGAAAATCTACCAAGATAGCAAAACTAATCAATATGTTCGCTGTATTTCTGACGACATTATTCAACAATTGCCAGGCCAGCCTAAGGCAAGTGATTGGGAAGTGGTGGTATTTGACTCTGAGCAAGTGAATGCTTTTGCGCTACCGGGGGGCAAAATAGGTGTTTACACTGGCATTTTAAAGGTTGCTGAAACGCCTGCACAGTTAGCAGCCATTATTGGTCATGAGGTTGCCCATGTTATTGAGCAGCACTCTAATGAACGTATGTCTTCAGGCCAATTGGCACAAATTGGCTTGCAAGCTGCTGACGCAGCACTGGCTAGCCAAAATGTGCAAAATCGAAATGCATGGATGGCTGGGTTAGGTTTGGGGTTACAGTATGGCGTGTTAATGCCTTATGGACGCACGCATGAGTCAGAGGCTGATATTGTTGGTCAAAAATTAATGGCCAAAGCTGGCTATGATCCACAGGCAGCTATTCAGCTATGGCGCAATATGGCAAAGGTGAGCAAGGGCGCTCCGCCAGAGTTTTTATCAACTCACCCATCAAGCGATACACGAATTCGTCAGTTAACCAATAATTTGCCTAATGTTAATGGCGACTACCAAGCATCTGTTAAAGGGCAATGTCGCCGTTAGTACGCTTTATTGGCCTGTATTGGTCTTAGTTGGTTTTTAGCCCAGTATTGATTCTGCTGGGCTTAATTCGCTAATAACATCAGGCTGAAAAAGTATGATTGCACAGCGTTAGCTGTAGATTTTGTTGTGAGCTTTCTTGTCATTGTCTTGGTAAATACTGGGCTAAATGACGAATCGAAGTATTATTTTTAACTCACAAACGCTACCAACTAACATAAATAGCTCAGTAACTTAGCCTGCATATTAACTGCCAACATGTTGGCTATAAACTTGATCTAGATCAAAATCTCTGTTCATAAAATCAATCATCTATTATAATGCGCGACGTTTTTAACCTGTGTAGGAAGTAGAAGATGTCTCACAACGAGAATTTCAAAGATAGTGCGTCAAAGCGTCATTTGTTTTTAGCTCTAGTTGCCCTAGTTTCAATGCCTTTATTACCTATGCTAATGGGCTGGTACACTTACCTAGCTTAATAGGTTCTGCTGGATCACAGCATATCTCGATGAACATTTTAGTGGTAGATGATAATGCTGCCGTATTGGCACAAATCAATTGCTTGCTCGCTGGCCGTGGGCACCATGTGACCAATGCGAAAAATGGCTTAGATGGTTATAAAAAATACCAAGAACAGCCTTTTGATTTGCTTATTATCGACCACTTAATGCCATTAATGGATGGTGTTAAGCTGCTAAAAAACATCAGTCAAGACGAGCACTTGATCCCTATCATTTTTATGACCACCCAAGGTCGTGAGTCAATGAAGCATTTAATCGAACAATCGCTTTGTGATTGTATTCTCGACAAGCCCATTGATGATGTTAAATTCCTAACATTAATCGCCCAACTGAACAAGCAAAATACTCGCGTCGCCTCTCTGTAAAAATTGTTTAAATTCATTTATCCTTAACCTCCAAGATTAAGACTCAAATGAAGCAATGACAGAATCAGATATTTCACTTTTAAAAAGTGCCATTCACACCATCGAAGATTACCCAAAACCAGGCATTATGTTTCGTGATGTCACGGGGATTTTAGAGAACCACCAAGCTTTTTCGTTAACAATTGAACTGCTTAAAAATAAATATGCAGACCAAGGGATTACCAAAATAGTTGGTACGGAAGCAAGAGGCTTCTTATTCGGTGCGCCATTAGCTTTAGCATTAGGCGTTGGCTTTGTGCCAGTGCGTAAACCAGGCAAACTACCTCGCGAAACCTTCGCACAAGACTACGAATTAGAATACGGTACTGATACCTTAGAAATTCATCAAGACGCTTTACTACCAGAAGACAAAGTACTGATTGTTGATGACTTGTTAGCAACTGGCGGCACTATTGAAGCAACTACCGCGTTAATTCGTCGCGTAGGCGCAACAACACAAGATGCTGCGTTCGTTATTTCATTACCTGACTTAGGTGGTGAAGAAAAGCTAGCTGCGCTTGGCTTGAACATTACTACGCTAATTCAGTACGAAGGCGAATAATACCCAATGAGCTATCAAGTGCTGGCGCGCAAGTGGCGCCCAAAAACCTTTGCTGAGTTGATGGGACAAGAGCACGTTGTTTCTGTGCTTGTTAATGCAATTAGCCAGCAACGCTTACACCACGCGTACTTATTTACCGGTACGCGCGGTGTTGGTAAAACCACGATAGCTCGAATTTTTGCTAAGAGTTTAAACTGTGAGCAAGGGGTTAGCACTGAACCTTGTGGCAAGTGTGATACTTGCTTAGACATCGACCAAGGGCGCTTTGTTGATTTATTGGAAATTGACGCAGCTTCGCGAACAAAGGTTGATGATACGCGCGAAATTTTAGACAACGTGCAATATGCGCCAACACGTGGTCGTTACAAAGTGTATTTGATTGATGAAGTGCATATGCTGTCGAGAAGCAGTTTTAATGCGCTGCTTAAAACACTTGAAGAGCCGCCTGAACACGTTAAATTTATTCTCGCCACAACGGATCCACAAAAACTACCTGTAACCGTGTTATCGCGTTGTTTACAGTTCCATTTAAAAGCCTTGTCTGTTGCGCAAATTGAACAGCAACTAGAGAAGATTCTCAACGCCGAACAAGTGACATTCGAAGCTGAAAGCTTAAATGTGCTAGCGAAAGCCGCTCGCGGCAGTATGCGTGATTCACTGAGTTTGACAGATCAAGCCATTGCTCAAGGGCAAGGCCATATCAGTGTTGATAATTTGCAGCACATGCTGGGCGGTGTGGATCAGCATTGGCCGTATAAAATCGTTATCGCCTTGGTCAAGCAAGATACCAGTGGATTGATGGCGTTGTCGCAAGAAATTGCCGCTTATGCGCCGAGTTACCAGCGCTTGCATGCTGAGTTGTTGCAGTTGTTGCACAATGTGGCGATGTACCAAATTACCGAGCAACATTTTGATCTTTCTTCAGAGCACAGCAAGCTGATCAAAAAATTTGCTGGTGCGATGTCTGCACAAGATATTCAGCTGTATTACCAACTCGTGCTTAATGGTAGAAAAGACTTACCTTATGCAGGAGATGAACAAGCTGCATTTGATATGACTTTGTTGAGGCTATTAGCCTTTAAGCCGATGGCAGGTGTCGATATTGCTGCACCAGCTATTAGCATGGAGCAAAATACTTCAGCACAAAATACTTCAGCACAGAACAAAGCCGAAAGCTACGCAGAGAAAGACACCACTGTAACAGACTTTGATGAAGTCACCCTACCTGAGACACAAGTTACCCAGACTGCTCAGGTGGCTCAAGCGACTAAGGTGGCTCAAGAGAATGAGCAAGAAACGACAACTCATCCTGAATCTATTTCAGTCGCAGCAGGCGACAGCAGTGCCAATCAAACACAGGCCGAAATAAACGGCATAATAAAGGATGAAATACAGGCTGAAGAGGTAAGTGAGCAGCAACTTGCTCAAGAGTTGCAGGCAATAGAGCAACAAGCTCAGTCACAAACAGCAAATATACAAAACGCACAGTTGCAAGAGCCGCAATTTAAGGAAGCGGTTGTTAATCAGGCGACATTCGAAACTACTGCAGATGCAACAGCGAACATTACGCAAAATGTTGCTCAAGATGTGTTGCCCGAAGCAAGTCAGCCTGCAACAGAAACAGCCCAAACTTCTTCAGAAGATGGTTTGTTAAGTGCGAGTGTGGAATCGGCATTAGCGACTCGAAATATGCTTCGAAGCCGTAAGAAAAAGCTGGAGAGCAAGTCGGTAAAAAAGCCTGACGACGCGACTGAGCGTCAGACTCTTGCAGCACAAGCTAAGCCCAAACCTGATGTTCCTGCACCTGAAACTATACCAGAGCAGGGATTCGCGATAGAGCAGGTTGATCCCTCAATAATCAAAAAAGCGAACCAGGTCGATAAATGGGCGAATATGATTGACGCTATGGCGCTCAATGGCCGTTTACGAATTTTGGCTCAGCAGTCAGTTATTGGCAAAGCAACCACTGACAATCATCTGGTACTAGAATTAAACCAGTCAGCTAAGCATTTGATCACTGATTCGGCATTAACCCAGCTGCGCAGCTTTGTGTCTGAGCATTTTAGTCAGCCAATGCAGGTTGATTTGGTTGTAGTAGACGAAACTATTGACGATCCGCTGCAGATTCAAAGTCAAATCAATGACAAACGATATGATTACGCTAAGCAAGTACTAGCCTCTGACCCTATCGTTAACTATTTACAAACAAACTTTCAAGCGGTGCTCGATGAGTCGAGTATCGTGGCAAGATAGTGCAAGCATCGATCAACAAAACCACTTGGTAAACCCTAATTCCCTTGAATTGTTTACCAAGAGTCACTATCTTTGGCAACAACTACGTATTGGAGACATATTATGATGAAAGGTGGCATGGGCAACTTAATGAAGCAAGCCCAGCAAATGCAAGCAAAAATGCAAAAAGCACAAGAAGAACTGGCAAATATGGAAGTTGTTGGTGAATCTGGCGCAGGTATGGTTAAAGTAACCATGACGGGCTCTCACAGTGTACGCCGTGTTGAAATTGACGAGAGTTTAATGGAAGACGACAAAGACATGGTTGAAGACCTTGTTGCTGCTGCATTTAACGATGCTGTACGTCGCGTAGAAGAGCAAAACAAATCTAAAATGGCAGACCTTACTGGTGGTATGCAGATGCCTCCAGGCTTTAAAATGCCGTTCTAAAAGAGAACCCCATAAAAGTAGCGCCTTGCGGCGCTATTTTTTTATCTGCGAATTACTTTGCTCAAGAATTATGGGTCAATCTAGCAGACACAAAAAAGCCCGAATTAAATCGGGCTTAATCATATTTCTGGCTTAACCGTCTTTCTGGTTTAACCATAGCTTAGTATTGATTGGCTAATACAACATAGTGCTGACAATTAGTCTTTTAAGTGATGAAAGTCGATATTCTCAATATCTTTTCCAGCATCTAAGTTGTGGTAAGTATCTGATTCGAATTGTCCTTCAGATTTACCTACAACAAGCGATACCATGCTATCACCCGTTACATTAACCGCCGTACGTGTCATATCTAGTAGTCGGTCAA
The DNA here is from genome assembly GCF_003390395.1 of Thalassotalea euphylliae. Classification (NCBI taxonomy): domain Bacteria; kingdom Pseudomonadati; phylum Pseudomonadota; class Gammaproteobacteria; order Alteromonadales; family Colwelliaceae; genus Thalassotalea; species Thalassotalea euphylliae. Next base: position 1,586,404 of record NZ_QUOV01000001.1, read on the forward strand.
CACCGATTATCAATGCAATGCCTTCTACAGGTAACCCAACTTGCTCTAGCACCATAGCTAACATAATTAAGCCAACGCCTGGCACACCCGCCGTACCAATAGACGCTAATGTTGCTGTTAGTACGACCATAAGGTAATCAACGAGTGTTAAGTCTTGGTTAAACACTTGCGCAATAAATACCGTGGCAACACCTTGCATAATTGCAGTGCCGTCCATATTAATGGTGGCGCCAAGCGGCACAGTAAATGAAGCGATAGAGTTTTTTACCCCCATCTTTTTCGTTGCTGTTTCAAGTGTAATAGGAATTGTGGCATTACTGCTTGATGTAGAGAAAGCAAAGATAGCGGCTTCGCGCATTTTCTTAAGGAAAATAACAGGGTTTAAGCCAGTAAATGCTTTCAGCAAAACAGGGTAGGTAAGTAAACCGTGAATCACTAGGGCGAAGAATACGACTAAAAAGTAAACAATTAAATTGCCAAAGGTTTCGATAGACAAGTCGGTAAACAGACCTGCTAATAAACAGAATACACCGTATGGCGCGATGTTCATTAGAATGGTCACAAGGCGCATAATAACAACATTTAAGTCTTCAAAAATACCTGCAATACGCTCACCCGCTTGGCCTGAAAGGGCTATCGCAATACCAAATAGCAATGCGAAAACGATCACTTGCAGCATGTTACCTTCGGCAAAGGCCGCAAACGGATTGCTGGGGAACATGTTGATAATGGTTTGTGCAAGCGATGGCGCCTCACGACTGGCGAAGGTGGTATCTGCTGCCATATTAACCCCTTCACCTGGGCTAATAACCATGGCTAAGGTCATCGCGAAGCTAATCGCGATTGCTGTAGTAATAAGATAAAGGCCAACGGCCTTACCCCCTATTTTTCCAAGCTTAGAGGTGTCCTTTAATGAGCAAGTACCGCAAATTAGCGATACAAATACCAAGGGCACAACCAGCATTTGTAAGCTGGCAATAAAGATTTTACCGACAACTTCAAAAATACCATCCACTAAAAAGGCGCGAAGTGAAAAATCAAAAAGGCCGAGTGGAATAACAAAATCTTTGCCGTTGGGCATTAACCATTGCAACAGGGCGCCAAGTAAAATGCCTGAAACCATTGCGGTAACAATGCGGCGCGTTAGATTTGAACTTTGATCTGACGACATGGTATCGAATACAACCAATTATTGTTATAGAAATTTGGCTGTAAGAGTAACAGTTAAATTTAATTGAAAAAACTAAATTAATTGCTTAACTGCTCTGGCTTTTTGCATTTAGGTAGTGACCTTTTCGATCTTTATCAGTTAAGATGGGATAGATCTATAATAAAAATGTACATGGAGATGACAGTATGGAGCTGTTTCGACGCTTAAGTTTTGCCATGGCGCTATTGACCTTGGTAGGTTGTGGCGGTGGTGATGGTGGTCTAAGTTCAGAAGGTAACTCAGATCCTGATAATGGGGTCGGAAATCAAACGACTCCTATTGTGATAAGCCTTGCCCTTGATAACGATATTGTCTCTGCTGCAGCGCCAATTGCACTAACGGCAACTGTGACGCAAGATAACCAACCGGTTCCAAATAAACTCGTTTCTTTTATTGTCAGTGAAGCAACGCTAGCTTCATTTAGTCCAGAAAATGGTGCCGCATCTACTAATGCAGAAGGTATTGCGACCATACAGGTTGTTGTGGGAACACTTGCTGGTGCTGGCACAATCACCGCGTCTGTATTAAATGATGATGATTCCCAATCAACAGCAGACATAGTGTTCACTAGCCAAGGCGATAGTATTGGCAACGAAGGACCTGAAGTAACTAGTTTAACTTTGTTTGCCGACAGTCCTCAGATAGCGTCAAGCGGCGCGGGGGAAGTACAATTAACAGCCCTCGTTAAAGACAGTCGAAACAATTTGGTTGAAGGTGCGACGGTAAGCTTTGAAGTATCATCGGGCGAATTAGAAGTTGAAAAAGCAGAAACAGAAACCGATGGTCTTGCATCAGCTAAACTAACAACGCGAAATCCTGAAAATAGACTCGTTACAATAACAGCTTCAAGTGGCAACATAACTGATAGCGTACTGGTTCAAGTTGTTGGTACGGCCATTCAACTTAACGGCTCATCTGCATTAGCAATTAACGACTCTACCGATTATGTTCTAAATCTTAGAGACAGTGACGGCAATGGTATTGCTAACCAAGTGGTTGATTTGTCAGTGGCAAATGGTTCATCTGCACAAATCGATATACCGTCAATGGTGACAACAGACTTTACCGGACAGGCTATATTTACCGCTACTGGTTTATCTGGCGGTACAAATTCAATTGTTGCAGCGGCACTAGGTGCGACTGAAAGCTTACAAGTTTCAGTGCAATCAGATTCATTTTTATTTACAGCCTTCGATAATAACAATGGTTCAGTTGTTAATCCGAGCAATGCCTTAGCCCCTGATGTTGGACTGTCAAAATCGGCTGATATAACGTTAACTTGGTTAGATAACGGCACACCTGTTGCTGACGGCACAAGAGTTGATTTTACCAGCACTCGTGGAACGCTCTCAGCATTAAGTGGCACTACAGTCAATGGCCAAGTATCTGTTAGTGTGCAAGCAGACAATGCAGGCCCTGCTGTTGTTACTTTTACTGGCGGTTCAGGTGATACGGCACTAAGCAATCAAATCTCATTTGAGTTTGTTGCTGAAACGGTTGAAACGGTTGTAGCGCAAGCGTCTCCAGCCTCGGTAGAGCCAAATGGCGAGACTTCAGTTATCTCAGTCACACTGCGCGACCCTAATGATAACTTGGTTAAAGGTAAGCTAGTTGACTTCACGTTGGACGACACCAATGGTGGCTCAATTTTCCCTGCTAGTGCAATTACCGATAGCAACGGCAGTGCTTCAACGGTATACACATCAAACGCGGTTTCTTCGCAAGAAGGAGTCTCGGTTACTGCAACCGTTAGAGATCAGCAAGACAAAGCTGACACAGTTAATTTAACGGTTGCAGGGCGTGAGTTGTTCTTAACCTTAGGTACAGGTAACAATATCGAAGAATTAGATATTACTACCTATAACAAGCAGTACACGGTTTTTGCGACAGACGCAGACTCTACGCCAGTTGATAATGTGACTTTAACTGTTACGGCAATTCCAGTCCGTTATTACAAAGGCTATTGGGCTCAATTATTTGACGAGTCAGGTAGTTTTGTTTCTTGGGTAACAACAGGCCGTCAACCTACTGAGGATGATCCAACCTTAACCTCGCCAATTTCGTGTATAAATGAAGATCGCAATCTCAACGGTATCTTGGACCCAGGTGAAGATACCAACGGTGACGGTATCTTAACACCGGGCAATATTGCAGCGGCGACAGGGCAAGTTACAACTGACGACCAAGGCCGAGCATTAATTGATGTGCTCTATCCACAAACTTATGGTTCGTGGGTTGATATTGAATTAGCAGTAACTACCCGAGTAACAGGTACAGAAAGCAGAGAATTCACCATCTATACCTTACCGACATCTGCCGAAGATTTAACTGAAGAAGATGTCGTGCCACCAACGCAAAATGTTGGACTTAAAGGACCGTTTGGTGGTGTACAGAGCTGCTTTACCGACCAATAGTGAATACTTTTGATTGAAGTTAAAGCCCCAATAGGGGCTTTTCTTTTGATTAACACTACGAATTTAATTAACACGACGAAAACTTTCTACTATCCAAGCTTAGTAATTTTAAAACTTATTGTTTGCTAAATTAGTACTTTAATTTATCGGTAAGCTTCTATAACTACACTTAATAACAAACTACAATCAGCAACAACCTTGCTAAATTACTTAGTCTCTGTATAATGCGCGCCTCAATCTTTACTGCATTCGCTATTAACGATAACTAGCGCAGAAAATTGGTAGAGATTCCAAATTTCGTAGGGGTTATATCCGCCCAATAGACTTGCCTTGTTCAGCGAAAACGCTGTCCTTTCGAATGTGCCTCAAGTCTTCTTGGTGGTTTCCTCAAAGTTGTATCGCAGGACTTCCTGCCAAGAGATAAAAAATTATGAGTGAACAGAACAATGCCGTAACTGGCTTTGATGCGTTAGGCTTGCCTGAAAATATTCTTTCAGCCTTAAATAAGCTTGGTTTTGAATCAGCTACGGCTATTCAAGCCCAAACTATTCCGCCACTTTTAGATGGTCGTGATGTACTTGGTGAAGCACAAACAGGTACGGGTAAAACAGCAGCATTTAGTTTGCCTGCACTTGCTGCCATTGACCCAAGTATTCGCAAACCACAATTAATGGTGCTTGCGCCTACTCGTGAGTTAGCAATCCAAGTGGCTGAGGCAATTGAATCGTTCTCTGCCAATATTAAAGGCTTGCGTGTTGCCACCCTATATGGTGGTCAATCATATGGTCCTCAATTCCAACAATTAGAGCGCGGCGCGCAAGTTGTTGTTGGTACACCGGGTCGTTTAATGGATCACTTACGTCGCAAGAGCCTAAAACTTAACGAGCTTAAGCTTTGTGTGTTAGACGAAGCTGATGAAATGCTTAACATGGGTTTCCTAGAAGACATTGAGTGGATCCTAGAGCATTTAAACGATGATACGCAAATGGCGTTGTTCTCTGCGACAATGCCACCAGCAATCCGTAAAGTGGCTAATCGTTTCTTAACTGATCCTGAGCACGTAAAAATTGCGGCAGTGAAAAAAGCGAAAGCAAATATTGAGCAGTTCGCATGGAAAGTGAGTGGTATTAACAAACTAACTGCACTAGAGCGTATCGCTGAAACCTTTGATTACGATGCCATGATTATTTTTGTGCGCACCCGTAATGACACCGTTGAAGTAGCTGAAAAACTTGAGCGTCAAGGTTATCCTGCAGTAGCGTTAAATGGTGATATGAACCAAGCACAGCGTGAACGCACGGTTGATCAAATTAAAAATGGCCATTCGTCTATTTTAATCGCGACAGATGTGGTTGCTCGTGGTCTAGATATTCCTCGTATCGACTTAGTGATTAACTACGATTTACCGGGTGATAATGAATCATACGTTCACCGTATTGGTCGTACCGGACGTGCTGGTCGCAGTGGTACCGCAATTTCTTTTGTTCGTCCAAGAGAAATGTACCAATTACGTCATTACGAGCGTTTAACTTCTGGCGTGATCAATCCATTTGAACTACCTAGCATTCAAGAAATTGGTAAAGCACGTATCGAAAAAACTCAACAACAATTGTTAGAAGTTATTGCGTCGAAAGAGCTTGACGGTATGCGCGCTATTATCGAGCAGATGGCAGATACATCAGAAGTTTCAATGACTGATTTAGCTGCAGCATTGCTTTACTTAAAGCAACTAAAACAACCGCTTCAGCCAAAAGAAGATCCAAAACCTCGTCGTGAATTTGACCGTAACGATCGCAATGACCGTGGCCGTGATGGGCGTCGTCGCGATATGCGTGATGGTCGAGGTCAACGAGGTGAGCGCGATGGTCGCGGTGAACGTGCTCCGCGCAAAGCAAAACCAGTACGTAATGATATTGACTGGCAAACTTACCGCCTAGAGGTAGGTAAAGAGCACGGTGCTAAGCCGGGTGATATCGTTGGTGCCATCGCTAATGAGATTTCATTGGATAGCAGCTACATTGGTGCAATTAACTTGCATGAGCGTCACAGCTTTGTACAACTACCAAAAGGTATGCCAACGGCATCATTTAAGCAATTAAAGCGTGTTCGCATTCGCCGCCAAGCGTTAGAAATCTCGGTTGCTGATGCGCCAGTTGTCACTGAACGTCCAAAACGTCGTGAGCGTCGCAACAACGGCTAATTAAGATTAAAGCTTCATATGTAGCTTTACACAACAAAATAATCAAAAAGGTGCTGCTAGCTAGGCTAGAGCGCCTTTTTTAATGCTTTTCTGTCACGTTCAGCAATAATACCAATTTCAATAAATACTTGCCCATTCTGGCTGGTTATTACACTCATTAACTGCGTTGTTATTTTTGAAATTAGAACAACTAGTTACTTAAAAATAATGCCTTGCCTACATGGATGTAGTTACTTAGGTTTTGCTGGGAGCATAAAACCTGTGTTTCTGAGCGTTTTTCCTGCGCCATAATTGATCAACTAATTAATTCAATTGGTATAAAAATCCTGCCTTTGCTAATGCGATTTAAGCCATCTTAAACGCTCGTTTGTTTACTTTCTTCAGTTAACTTATTTGTTCACTACCCAAGCCTAATCGGGTACTAAACATATTTGTGTAACCCTAACTTTACAGTGTCGCTACAGAGCCTATCAAGGCTGGCTAGATGTTAGCCAGTTTTTTTGCAAAACAGACGTATCACATGATTTACATCGCCAGATTTCGCTTAGCTACTGGCTATCTTCTCACCAGAGTTTTTCCATGAATAATAAAAGGAAAGGTACAACAGGTCACAGAGAGATAATAATGAATGACGTTGCTAACCCACTAAAATTGTGTGGTATTGAATTTACAGAATACGCGACACCTGACAGCGATTTTATGGAAAAAGCGTTTTACGGTTTTGGCTTCTCGAAAACCAAAAAGTTTAAAGGGCGTGATATCGACTACTTTAATCAAAACGATATCCATTTTTTACTGAACAATGAACAGTCGGGTTTTTCTAAAGAGTTTGCGAAAAGTCATGGGCCTGCAATTTGTTCTATGGGGTGGCGAGTAGAAGACGCTGAATTCGCGTTTGAACAAGCAATTAAACGTGGTGCTAAATCAGCAGAAAATGCCGCGAACAAGCTGCCATACCCTGCTATTTATGGCATTGGCGACAGCTTGATTTACTTTATTGATCGCTTTGGCTTAGGCGGCTCAATTTACCAGCAAGATTTTGAAGATCATCCAGAGCCCGTTGAAGTTGAAGACAAAGGCTTTAAAGCGGTTGATCACTTAACCAATAATGTTTACCAAGGGACAATGGAAAAGTGGGCGAACTTTTACAAAGAGGTATTTGGCTTTACGGAAGTACGTTACTTCGACATTAAAGGCGAGAAAACGGCACTTGTCTCTTACGCCTTACAATCGCCTTGCGGTAATTTTTCAATCCCTATAAACGAAGGTAAGGGTACTAATAACAATCAAATCGATGAATACTTGGATGAGTATAATGGCCCTGGCGTACAACACTTAGCGTTTATTACCGATGATTTGGTGAGCTCGTTAGATAAAATAGATAGCGATATTATTGATACCTTGAATATTGTGCCTGAATATTACGATGATGTGTTTAAGCGCATTCCTTGGGTAAAAGAAGATCATAAACGTATTCGTCAGCACCAGATTTTGGTGGACAGCCAAAAAGAAAATTCATATTTATTGCAAATATTCACCAAAAATATTTTTGGCCCAATTTTTATCGAAATGATTCAACGAGTTGATGATAAAGGCTTTGGTGAAGGTAACTTTACTGCACTATTTAAATCGATTGAGTTAAACCAAATGGAGCGAGGCGTGCTATAGCTGTTTTCAGCTGACCCTTTCCAAATCTACAAAAGCTGGCGATGCCAGCTTTTTCTTTTTTATAGCTAGTCTTAGCAACTCACTTCACTATTAAATTAGTCGTAATATCTAAACTTGCTGTTAATTTTTAGTGATACATTTAGCCACTTTTTACGTTATTTCAACTGTGGCGTTTTAAAAATTGAAATCTAACTTAAACGTTAAGAAACCTTAATTGGCTGGCACTTGGATAATGTTTGTTGGTTTTCTGGTTAGAAATCTTACTGATTCAATTTTATTATCAATCGCCTCTTAAGTTTTTCGGCAAAGTCGATTATGATGCGCGAAAACTGGTGGATATTATAGCTAAATAAGGCATTTACATAGGTCAAGTTGAATAAATGCTTGTCACCTTGCATATTTATGGATATATCTACTAATAATTATTTACACGATATTTAAGACAAACTTTATCTGCCTCGCGTCAAAGTTAGTCCAGTTGTAGCTCGCACACATCTTAACTTTTTCGACGGCGTTAAATCGCTTATACATAAAAATGTCGGCTGTCTAAGCAGGAATTAAAGAACATATGGCAAAATCATTGGTAATTGTCGAATCACCAGCCAAAGCAAAGACAATTAACAAATATCTTGGTAAAGACTTCGTGGTTAAATCGAGTGTCGGTCATGTACGTGACTTGCCTACGGGCAGTACCGGGAAAAAAGTCGCTACTAAGCCAGCGGCCGAAGTACGAAAAATGTCGCCTGAGGCCAAGGCTAAATACAAAGCCAAGCGTGACCGCCAAGCATTGGTTAATCGCATGGGTATCGACCCAGAAAAAGACTGGCAAGCGTCTTATCATATCTTGCCAGGTAAAGAAAAAGTGGTCAGTGAATTAACTAAACTAGCCGACAAAGCTGACACCATCTACCTCGCAACCGATTTGGATAGAGAGGGAGAGGCAATCGCGTGGCACTTAAAAGAGATCATCGGTGGTGACGATGATAAGTTTAAACGCGTGGTATTTAATGAAATTACAGAAAATGCCATTCAACAGGCGTTTGCTACGCCTGGTGAGTTAAGTATGCCGGGCGTTAACGCTCAGCAAGCGCGCCGTTTCTTAGATCGTGTGGTCGGCTTTATGGTGAGCCCACTTCTGTGGAAGAAGGTCGCTAGAGGCTTGTCAGCAGGTCGTGTGCAATCAGTCGCAGTAAAGCTTGTGGTTGAGCGAGAGCGTGAAATCAAAGCCTTTATTCCGGAAGAGTTTTGGGAAGTTAGTGCTGACACAACCACAGCTGATGGCACGGCATTAACCCTAGCGGTTACCCATGAAAAGGGTAAAGCGTTTAAACCAACCAATGAAACACAAACCATGGCGGCAGTTGCGCTACTTCAAAAAGCGCAGTTTGCGGTTGCTAAACGCGAAGATAAACCATCGAAAAGCTCGCCTTCAGCGCCATTTATTACTTCAACATTGCAGCAAGCAGCGAGTACTAAACTAGGCTATGGTGTTAAGCGCACGATGGGCTTAGCGCAGCGTTTGTATGAATTAGGTCACATCACCTATATGCGTACCGATTCAACCAACTTAAGTGCTGATGCGGTGAAGATGGCGCGTGATTTTATTGCCGATGAATTTGGTGCTGATTACTTACCTGAAAAACCAAAAGTTTACGGTAGTAAAGGTAATGCGCAAGAAGCGCATGAGGCAATCCGTCCATCGAACGTGAAATTAGAAGCAGCATTGTTAAACGGTGTTGATGCTGATGCGAAACGCTTATATGAATTAATTTGGCGCCAGTTTGTGGCTTGTCAAATGACAGCTGCACGTTACGACGTAACAACCTTAACCATAGGCGCTGGTGATTTTGACCTTAAAGCAAAAGGCCGCGTAATGCGATTTGACGGTTGGACAAGAGTTCACCCGCAGCTTAACAAAGGTGATGATAAGCATCTACCAGATTTGGCGGTAGGGGATACGGTTAATCTTGATAAGCTAGACCCAACGCAGCACTTCACAAAACCGGTTGCACGATTTGGTGAAGCGTCACTGGTAAAAGAGCTGGAAAAACGTTCTATCGGTCGCCCATCGACATACGCATCGATTATTTCCACCATTCAAGATCGTGGTTATGTGCGCTTAGAGAAAAAACGTTTCTACGCTGAAAAAATGGGTGAAATCGTCACTGATAGCTTGTCAGAAAGTTTTGAAAATCTGATGAGCTATAACTTCACTGCGAACATGGAGCAAGAGCTTGATGATATCGCAGAAGGCTCAGCGCAATGGAAAGCTGTGCTTAACGAGTTTTATGCCAACTTCAAAGGCCAGTTAGAAAATGCTGATAAGCCATCAGAAGAAGGTGGTATGCGCAGCAACGAACCGGTACTGACAGATATTGATTGCCCAACCTGTGCTCGCAAAATGGGTATTCGCACGGCATCTACCGGTGTATTCTTAGGCTGCTCTGGCTACTCATTACCTCCAAAAGAACGTTGTACCACCACCATGAACCTTATTCCAGGTGAAGAAGCGGTAAGCGTGCTGGTGGAAGATGAGGAAACTGAAGCGCTACGTGCGATGCATCGCTGTCCAAAATGTTCAACGGCGATGGACAGTTACTTAATCGATGAAAAGCGCAAACTGCATGTTTGTGGTAATAACCCTGTCTGTGATGGCTACGAGCTAGAGCAGGGCGATTTCAAGATTAAAGGCTATGATGGCCCAGTGTTAGAGTGCGACCGCTGTAGCTCGGATATGGAGCTTAAATCAGGGCGCTTCGGTAAGTATTTCGACTGCACTAACAGTGAGTGTAAAAATACCCGTAAGTTGTTAGCTAACGGTGAAGCAGCGCCACCGAAAGAAGATCCGGTGCAGTTACCCGAGCTTCCGTGTGAAAAGTCTGAAGCGCACTTCGTGCTTCGTGATGGTGCAGCGGGTATTTTCCTTGCAGCGAGCACTTTCCCGAAATCGCGTGAAACACGTGCTCCTAAAGTGGCTGAATTAAAGCGCTTTAGAGATAGAATTTCATCTAAGTTCTATTACTTAGCAGATGCGCCAGAGCAAGATCCAGAGGGCAACCAAGCCATTGTTCGCTTTAGTCGTAAAACGAAAGAACAGTATGTAATGACTGAGGTCGAAGGTAAAGCGACTGGCTGGGTGGCTAAGTATGTTGATGGCAAATGGCAGGAAGAGCAGACTAAGAAAACCGCTGCGAAAAAAGCCCCCGCTAAAAAGGCAGCAACTAAAAAAGCGCCTGCTAAGAAAAAAGCTTAATATCGACAAGCTTCTTGAATTTGACAATAAAAACGGCCTCAATTGAGGCCGTTTTTGATCGTAGACATAAGTCACAAAATAATCATTAATCGTTTACTGCAAACAACTTGGTGAAATAAAACTATTAACGGTTATTTTATCTAGAGCTTTTGTTAAAAAGCTAATTTCCAGACACAAAAAAGCCGCGCCAAGCATTTGCTTGAGCGCGGCTTTTAACGTCTTTAATGTTTACTGCTGTTAAGCTTCAAACATTGCAGAAATAGATTCTTCGTTGCTTACACGGCGAATAGCTTCAGATAGCATACCGCTCAACGTTAGTTGCTTCACACGGTCGCCTAACGCTTTAATTTCATCTGATAATGGAATTGAGTCAGTCACAATGACTTCATCAATCACAGATTCTCGTAGGTTCTGCGCTGCATTTCCAGAAAGTACAGGGTGTGTTGCATAAGCGTAAACATTTTTCGCACCGTGATCTTTAAGTGCAGCAGCAGCTTTCGCTAATGTGCCACCAGTATCAATCATGTCGTCAACGATAATACAGTCACGGCCTTCCACATCACCGATAATGTGCATTACTTGTGCAACGTTGGCTTTCGGACGACGTTTATCGATAATCGCTAAATCAGCGTCATCAAGTAATTTTGCTACTGCGCGAGCACGTACAACACCGCCGATATCAGGTGAAACCACTACTGGGTTTTCTAAGTTGCGGGTTTTCATGTCTTCTAACAAGATAGGTGTACCGAATACGTTATCTACTGGTACATCGAAGAAGCCTTGAATTTGCTCTGCGTGTAGGTCAACAGTTAGGACACGGTCAACACCAACGCTTGAAAGGAAGTCTGCTACTACTTTAGCGGTAATTGGTACACGAGCACTGCGTACACGACGGTCTTGGCGAGCGTAGCCGAAGTATGGCATAACAGCGGTGATACGACCTGCAGAAGCGCGGCGCAGGGCATCAACCATGACAATCAATTCCATTAGGTTATTGTTAGTCGGTGCACAGGTTGATTGGATGATAAACACATCGGCACCACGAACATTTTCAGTGATTTCAACACTGATTTCCCCGTCACTAAAACTACCTACTTTCGCTTCACCTAAACCGATATATAAGCGATCGGCAATTTTTTTAGCCAGTTCAGGGGTGGCGTTACCCGCAAAGATCTTCATGTCAGGCACTGTAAGTTCCTCAGAAGCTTATGACATTAAACGTAAACACTGATAGCCAGCGTGATTTAACTATCAGCAAACTATTCATATTTCGCCAGTTAATTAACCCAGATTTTTGCGCAGTGTTTCTAACGCAGAATGGGTAGGCGATTGGTTGACACCTTTAGCGACAAACGACTCAATGTTGTTAGGCAGTTGAGCTTGAATATCGCAAGCCTCTTGCTCACTGGTACAAGTGGTAAAAATGCATGCCCCTGTACCCGTCATTCGAGACGGCGCGTATTCTAACAATGTCGCCAACAGCTTGGCAACCTCAGGGTAGTGTTTTGTTACCACCACTTCGCAATCATTTTGACGGTGATCAGTGTTTAGCTCAAAAGCCGAAATTTTCTTAGTATTTCTAGGTAAATCATCACTTTGGAATACTTCTTGAGTGGAAATGTGCACTTCGGGCTTACTCACCAGGTACCAGCACTCTGCAGGCGCTGCAGGTACTAATTGTTCGCCAACACCTTCCGCAAAGGCAGCAAAGCCGCGCACAAAAATTGGCACATCAGCCCCTAGCGACAAGCCCAACTCAGCAAGTTTTTCTAGGGGCAAATTAAGCTGCCAAAGCTCATTCAATGCCAATAAAATAGTCGCGGCATTTGACGAGCCGCCGCCCAAACCGCCACCCATAGGTAGCACTTTGTTGATGGCAATATTGATTCCTAAACTATTACTTTTTACCCGCTCAAGAATTTTAGCGGCTTTAACAATTAGGTTATCTGCTTCGGCGACACCTTCAATTGGTGTCGCTAGGGTAATTTTATTATCGTCAGTTAGCGTAAGTGAAATGGTGTCGCTGTAGTCGAGAAACTGAAATAAGGTTTGCAGTTCGTGATACCCATCTGGTCTGCGACCGTTAACGTGTAAAAATAAATTAAGCTTGGCCGGAGAAGGTAATGTGTAGGTTGTATTTATCATTTAACGGGGGGCTTTAGTTCGTAGTTAGAAGTTAATACTGAGTTTGGCTTTCATTCACTGAAGTGAGCCGCTTAGCGGATTGATCATGGAAAAGCTCTAGCTGCACAATCAAATTTGCCATTGTCTTATTGCCAGCTTAATGGTTAAGCCTTGCTGTTTAATTAATATGCTAGTTGGCAGTTGTACGCCTTGAAATTCTTGGTAGCGACTGTATTGCACTCGCCATTGCTGATTATTGTAATAGCTAGTGATGGTTGCAGGTAATTGGCTTTCAGCCGATAAGCTTATTTCATCGCTGTCTGAATAAGGTACGGCCTTGATCCAATGTGTCAACGCATCGCTGGGAAAAGTAAGGCCAGTAAGTTGCCAAATAAGCTGGTCAAGATTTCGGGTTTGATAATCTTTGCCATCAATCGTTAGTTGATGTGAACCGTTAACGCTCTCAAGTGACATCACATTGATGCCTAAATAAGTGGTTAAATTAAGCGATTGGTTATCTTCACCGTGCTGCCAAAAAATACTGGCCTTTTCACGTTTACTTGGCTGAATAAAGGCAATTTGTCCTTTTATTTGCCAGTCATTAATACTGCTTAGTAGCTCTGTGCGATCTGTGCTTGGATCATAGTTTTGTTGTTTGCCAAAGCTACCTAGCTGGGCGCAACCCCCAAGCATTAGCGTTAAGCACATTATTAACCCCATTAACAACTGGCTGTTCATCGTCTTAGCTATCAATAGCTCTATATCTAATGGCAGTGTTACTGGCGAATATTGGCGAGACATAACTGGAGGCTTACCTATCTGCAAAGCTTGTTTCATGAAATGTATAAGTGGCTAAAGCAAAATTGTACTTAAGCGAGATGGTAGCGCAAATAGCTAGCAACTAACACCAATGAATTAGCGTTTACAAAGCTAAGCGAATTAACTCGATACTTAATGAATAAGAATGAGGTTAGTTCTTATTGTTAAATCACATTTAATTTAGTGGTGATTTCACAAACAACATCACCGTTAACTTAACTGATTATTCGTTTTTTTCGATAGTTATATTTAAATATAGTGTTGGTTAGCCACTTTCAATCACGAGCAATTTTCCGTAAAATTAGCGCCAAATTTTTTCTGGGTATTTTTCCTATACTTAAGTTAGTTCACTTTGCAGCCAGCGCTTACTTGGCTGAACCTTTTGAACTTAGCTAAGTAAAGAAAAACTCTCGCTTACCCAATATTTGGTGCGAAACGCCAAATTTACATTCTGCGTTAGGCTGAAATTACGAAATATGTCCATAGTTGCTGTTGGTATCAATCATAAAACTGCACCCGTGTCGGTTCGAGAGAAAATCTCGTTCAACCCCGACCAATTAAGCTCAGCTTTGCAAGAGATGCTGGCGCAAGTGGAATGTAATGAAGCAGCAATATTATCGACCTGTAACCGCACTGAACTTTATCTGGTTCAAGACGCTAGCCTAGAAGCAACGCAAGCAAAGGTCGTTAGCTGGCTAGAGCAATACCACAATATTCCTGCTAGTGCGATTATTCCAAGCCTATATTGGCATACCGACAAACAAGCCGTAAACCACATGATGCGTGTCGCGTGTGGCTTAGATTCGTTAGTCTTGGGTGAACCACAAATTCTCGGCCAAATGAAACAAGCTTACTCGCAAGCAAAAGCCGCGGGTTCAATGGCCTTGGTTATGGATCGGTTATTCCAAAGGACTTTTGGTGTTGCCAAACAAGTGCGCACTGAAACTGAAATTGGCGAAAGCGCGGTTTCAGTAGCTTTTGCAGCCGTAAACCTTGCAAAACATATTTTTGCCAGCCTGAAAAATGCGCGTGTACTGCTTGTCGGTGCAGGCGAAACCATAGAGCTGGTTGCTAAGCATTTATACGACAATAATGTTGGTAGCATCACGGTGGCGAATCGCACGATTTCTCGTGCGGAAAATATGGCGAAGCAGATTGGCGCCGATGTCATCACCCTAGCGCAAATTCCTGACTACTTGGCCAAAGCCGATATTGTCATTAGCTCAACCGGCAGTACCTTACCTATTATCGGAAAAGGTATGGTGGAAAGCGCTCTAGAACAGCGTAAGCATCAACCTATTTTTATGGTCGACTTAGCCGTACCGCGTGATATCGAAGAGCAAGTATCCGATTTAGAGGATGTCTTCTTATACACAGTTGATGACTTGCAGGGCATTATCGCGAAAAATATTGAAAACCGCCGTAAAGCCGCAGTGCAAGCGGAAGGTATCGTGACTGAGCAATCGGGCGTGTTTATGTCATGGTTGCGCGGTTTAAATACTCAAGATGCGGTGTTAAGTTATCGCCAGCAATGTATGGCTGAGCGTGACGTGTTGTTAGAAAAGGCGCTTTCGCAGCTTAATAACAATAAAAACCCAGAAGCGGTAGTGGCAGAGCTCGCCACTAAGCTGACAAACAAATTAATGCATGCGCCAACCAGTGCACTGCAATCTGCTGCTCAAGGCGGCGAACTCGATAAACTCATTTATTTACGCGACATTTTTGATTTGGATAAGCCAAATAACTAAACTCTCGCGATATCAGAAAAGACAATTTACAAAATGAAAGAATCCGTATACCGCAAGCTCGAAGGTTTAGTTGAGCGTTTTGAAGAAGTGCAGGCGCTATTGTCTGATCCTGAAACCATTGCTGATCAGGAAAAGTTCAAAGCCTTGTCAAAAGAGTTTTCTCAACTCGAAGGCACCACTAAGGTGTTCCAAACTTTCCAATCTGCTGAAGAAGATTTGGAAATGGCCAACGAAATGCTTAAAGACAGTGATCCAGATATGCGTGAAATGGCGCAAGAAGAGCACAAAGCAGCAAAAGCGGCGATTGAAGAGTTAGAGCAAGAGCTACAAATTCTATTACTGCCGAAAGATCCAAACGATGATAACAACTGTTTCGTTGAGATTCGTGCTGGTGCTGGTGGTGATGAAGCTGCTATTTTCGCTGGTGATATTTTCCGCATGTACAGCCGATACGCTGAGAAAAAAGGCTGGAAAGTGGAGGTGATGAACATGAACGAAAGTGAGCAGGGTGGCTACAAAGAAATCATCGCAAAAATTAACGGCGAAGGTGTTTACGGCGAGATGAAGTTCGAGTCAGGTGGTCACCGCGTACAACGTGTACCAGAAACTGAATCACAAGGCCGTGTTCATACCTCTGCTTGTACTGTCGTGGTAATGCCAGAAATTCCTGAATCTGAAGCGATTGAAATTAACAAGGCCGACTTAAAAGTAGATACCTTCCGCGCCTCTGGTGCTGGTGGTCAGCACGTTAACAAAACCGACTCTGCGATTCGTATTACCCACATTCCAACCGGCTTAGTGGTGGAATGTCAAGACCAGCGTTCACAACATAAAAACCGCGCACAGGCCATGTCTGTGCTTCAAGCGCGTTTACAACAAGCGGAAGACGATAAGCGCCGCGCCGAAGAAGAGTCTTCACGTCGTAGCCTAGTCGCTAGTGGTGATCGCTCTGAACGTATTCGCACTTACAACTACCCACAAGGGCGTATGACAGACCACCGCATTAACTTAACGTTGTATCGCTTAAACGAAGTGATTGAAGGTAACTTACAGTTAGTGATGGATCCAATCCTTCAAGAAAACCAAGCAGACTTATTAGCGTCACTTGCTGATCAAAACTAATCTGTCGAGTTTTGGTTTTGAACAGTGAAGTACTTCCTACCATAGAAGTTGTTTTAGCATCAGCAAGCAAGCAGCTTGCTGATGTCTCTGACTCCCCCTTGCTTGATGCGAAAGTGCTACTTGCCGACGCACTTGAGCAAACCTTAACTTATCTTATTACTTGGCACGATAAGCCGCTCACCGAAGGTCAATTAAGCGCTTTTCAGCAAATGCTTGATAGACGTTTAGCAGGCGAGCCAATTGCTTATATTGTGGGTGTTAAAGAGTTTTGGTCGCTGCCATTTTTTGTTGCACCTTCAACACTCATCCCACGCCCAGATACTGAGACCTTGATTGAGTTAGTACTTGCTAATCATCAGGTTAACCATTCGTCAAACCATGATAAAGATAACCTGCGACTATTAGACTTAGGCACAGGTACAGGTGCAATCGCCTTAGCACTGGCCTCAGAAAATCCTAGCTGGCAAGTGCAAGCAGTTGACTTTAATCCTGATGCGATAAAACTGGCGCAGCGAAATGCTCAGCATTTAGCGTTAACCCAGGTTAAGATTTATCAGTCTGATTGGTTTAGCACGGTGAATGGGCAAAGCAACGAAGATAAGTTTGATATCATTGTGAGCAACCCACCGTATATAGATGAAGCTGATCCACATTTAGTAGCAGGCGATGTGAGATTTGAACCGAAATCCGCGCTGGTAGCTGATAATCAAGGGCTTGCTGATATTGAACATATCGTTTGTGAAGCGAAAAATTATCTAGCCAACGGCGGTGCTATATATCTTGAACACGGCTATCAGCAAGGAGCGGCAGTAAGAGATATTCTGACCGCTAACGGCTATCAAAATGCACAGACCGAGCAAGACTTAGCTGGCAATGAACGCATAACTTGGGCATGCTTAGCTTAATCAGGCTGAGTTAACAGCTTTGGCCTAATGTTATACCCATGCTACATCAAGAAGCTTGATTTCAGCGCTGTCACAGGGGCTCAATATCAAGGCGCAGCTTGCCGGAATGGTCATTCCCTTTCAATAAGCTGCAACGCATAGAGTGAGTTCCTGTGAAGCGCCCAAAGGGTTGGTTTAAAAGCGATTTATGCTGCGTTATTGATTGTGACAAGGGAACGACCATTCTCTGTAATCAATGCCTTGCCTAAACCGCTTTTAATTCCAACTGAAACAAGCTCTTTGAAGTAGCATGGGTATATAACAATAATTTTCTAGGGCACATCATTAAGGTAGAAATATGAAACACTTACACATGACGCTGGCAATTATCAGCGTAAGCTTTTTTACATTGCGCTTTTTCTGGTTACTGAAATCACCGCAGATGCTGGACAAAAAATGGGTGAAAATCTCTCCGCACGTCATTGATACGTTTTTACTCGGTATTGGTGTTGTGATGGCGGTAAAACTAGCATTAAATCCAACAGAGCAGTTGTGGTTGGCTGAAAAGCTGATGGCGATAGTCGCTTATATTTTTACTGGCATCTATGCCTTAAAATTCGCTCGCAATCGCACCATGCAAATTTTCGGCTATGTCGGTGCAATGGGCTGGGTTATGCTGGTCTTTAAAATCGCTCATACCAAAGAAACCTTCTTCTTTTAACTGTCTTTTTGACAGTTAACGTCTAGTAAATAATCAGTTGGGCTGAACAATTTTATTCAGCCCTTTAATTTATCGTTTTCCACCCCCATATTGTCCCTTTAGTTTTTATTGGGTCTAATTTTTCTTTTCATGAATGATTTGTTGTTGTCTGAAATAAATACCGAACGAGAAGACTTGCTGCGTGCAGTTATGCTTGTTGAAGAATTTATCTTTGAACATAAGTCATCGGTACTACCTCTGATTGACGAAATGGTGGATTATTGCGAGCAAGAGCTGGCGGATATAGAAGAGCCGTTGGCACAAGCGGAGCATTTCATTAATTTGCTGTTTCTTGATTTATTGTTTATTGAAACGAAAAGAAATAGCTGGCCTGTTGCCGCACTACAGCTGGAACAAGCGGTTGCGCATCGCGAAATTCATCCAGTGCTTAAAGCGGTGATATTTAAAACCATAGGTGAGCAATGCGGTTTTGAAATCGATCTGGTTTTTGTCCCGGAAAAAGTCATGTTAAGGCTGATTTGTGATCAGCAGTTTGCCATTATTTTCGATCCACTCAATGGCGAGTCACTCAACTGGGAAGAGTTAGATACTCGCCTAGACGAATTACCGCAAGAACCTTCAGAATATCTTGAATCCATGGACACCAAAGCGGTGTTGGTGGAGTACCTTAGCGCGTTGAAAAATGCGCTAATTGACGCGCAACAATACACAGAAGCGCTGCGCTGTGTTGACGTACTAATCACTTTAAAACCAGATGACCCATTCCAGCGTCGCGATCGCGGATTTTTGCTTCATCAACTCGATTGCTTTAAAGTGGCGTACGATGATTATCAATATTTTGTAAATGAATGTCCGCAAGATCCAGCGGCCCAAATATTAAAAATACAATTAGATAATATAAAAATTTCCAATACAATTTTACATTAGTTCACGGAGCCTTAATGACTCATAACCCATTAATCACTAACGATGCGGTGGTGCTCGGTTTGCTGACCTTGATTTTAGGTGCAGTATTCAAAACCGCGCATAGCAGCCACCCGTTTTGGCGCAAGTTTTACAAGTATGTACCAGCCTTATTGCTGTGCTACTTTATTCCTTCGCTACTTAACACGTTTGGTATCGTTGATGGCCATAGTTCCAATGTTTACTATGTTGCCTCTCGGTTTTTATTGCCAGCTTGTTTAATACTGCTCACCATAAGTATCGATATTAAATCTATTATTAATCTTGGCCCTAAAGCCTTAATTATGTTCTTAACAGGTACGCTAGGTATTGTCATTGGCGGCCCTATTGCCATTTTAATTATGAGCGCTGTTGTGCCGGATGCAATTGGTGGCCATGGACCTGATGCGGTATGGCGCGGTATGACAACTGTTGCGGGCAGCTGGATTGGCGGCAGTGCTAACCAAGCTTCAATGAAAGAGATGTTTGAGGTTGGTGGCGATATCTTCTCAGCGATGGTAACCGTTGATGTCATTGTTGCCAATTTATGGATGGCGGTTTTGTTGTTTATGACCGCTAAACACAAAGAAATTGATGCTAGAACTGGTGCCGATACCTCGGCAATTGAAGAGCTAAAAGTTAAAGTAGAAGAGTACCAAGCGCAAAACAGCAAAACGCCGCAGTTAAATGACTATATTCGTATGATTGCGATTGCCTTTACCATTACCGGTTTTGCGCATTTCTGTGCTGATTTTCTCGGCCCGTATTTTGGTGAAACCTTCCCTTGGGCAAAAGAGTTTAGCTTAAACAGTAAGTTCTTCTGGTTAATCGTTATTGCAACAACAATAGGTATTAGCTTGTCATTCACGCGCGTGCGTGAAATTGAAGCTTATGGTGCTTCTAAAGTAGCGCAAAGCTTTATTTATATTTTGGTCGCGTCAATTGGCTTGCACATGAATGTACTTGCTATCGCTGAAACGCCAATTTACTTTGTGATTGGTGCGATTTGGATGACCATTCACGCAACACTGATGCTGACAGTAGCCAAGTTTATCAAAGCGCCACTCTTTTATATGGCTGTAGGTAGCCAAGCAAATGTTGGCGGCGCGGCTTCTGCGCCAGTGGTGGCTTCGGCATTCCACCCGTCACTTGCGCCAGTAGGCGTACTGCTTGCAGTACTGGGCTATGGTGTTGGTACTTATATGGCGTACATTTGTGGTTTGTTAATGCAAGCTGCTGCTGGTTAAATTTTAAGGAAAACTTATGACAATTGAAAAGGTTGTTGTCTCGGGTATTGAAGTTGCAAATGACAAGCCCTTCGTGCTTTTTGGTGGCATGAATGTGCTTGAGTCACGCGACTTGGCTATGCAAATTTGTGAGCACTACGTGGAAGTTACGCAAAAGCTGGGTATTCCTTATGTGTTTAAGGCATCGTTTGACAAAGCTAACCGTTCATCGGTTAACTCATACCGTGGCCCTGGCCTTGACGAAGGTATGAAAATTTTTGAAGAAATCAAAAAGACCTTCAATGTGCCAATCATTACGGATGTTCACGAACCTTATCAAGCGCAGCCTGTTGCTGATGTTGTCGATGTTATTCAGCTGCCAGCGTTTCTTGCTCGTCAAACTGATCTTGTAGTTGCGATGGCAAAAACAAGAGCGGCAATCAATGTCAAAAAACCTCAGTTTTTAGCCGCTCACGAAATGCGTCATATCATCAAAAAGTTTGGCGAGGCAGGTAACGAGCAAATTATGTTGTGTGAGCGTGGTAGCTGTTATGGTTATAACAACCTTGTGGTCGATATGCTGGCAATGGATGAAATGACGCAACAAGCGCCGGTGATTTTTGACGCGACTCACGCCTTGCAAAAGCCAGGTGGTCGTAGCGATTCTGCGGATGGTCGCCGCGCACAAGCTGCGCAGCTTGCTCGCAGCGGTATGGCATTGGGTATCGCAGGCTTATTTATTGAAGCGCACCCGAATCCTAATGAAGCGAAATGTGATGGCCCTTGCGCATTGCCACTTGATAAACTTGAGCCTTATTTAGCACAGATGAAAGCTATTGATGACTTAGTAAAAGATTTTGAGCCGCTAGATACTGCGAGCTAAACCCCTCAATTTGCTTTTGTAGCATCCGTTGGTGCAAGCTAAAAAATAAAAGCCACTTGTTGTTAATCAACCAGTGGCTTTTTTGTTTGTCAGTTGTTTTTACGAAAGTTCTTTCTTGTGAAAAGTGTTTGTTCAGAATATTACGTATTGAAGAGATTGCTCTGATCTATTGAACTGAAGTATCAATCGGCTTAGCGGAGTATTTTCAATAGCTATAGGCTCTATCGGTAAGCCAATACCAGAACCTAATTGAACCAGTATCTAATTGAACCATTACCCAATAGAGAAACTGCTTTATTTAACCCATTAACTTTATAAAGCTCTTGCGCCAATAACAAAAAGGCTAACAAAGTTAATTTGTTAGCCTTTTTTCACTGTATATAGAATGAGTGTTTAGCTTATCTTTAACTTGTTATCGAGTGAGAATTTGCCACCGCCAAGCAACATTACAGCTGCTAGTGCTAATCCCCAAACAATATGCATGTTAATAGCTGCTAATGAGATGTCTAAGTAGGCAATAACAGCAACTATATTTACAATGGTTAGACCTGCTGCAGCAAAGCGTGTAAGTAAACCCGCCGCGAGTAATACAGGTAATACTAACTCACCAATCGTTGCCATATAAGCGGCGACTTCATAGGATAAAAACGGCACAACATATTCATATTCAAACAGAAACAATGTTGATTCCCAGTCGTCAATTTTGCTTAAACCGGCTTTAAAGAAAATCCAGCCGATGTAAAGTCGAGCAAATGCCAAGGCTGGCGCTTGCAAGTAATCAAACAAACCGAATAAAAAGTTGTAGTAGTCCCTTAGCAGGGTAATTTTGCTATTCATAATTTCCTCATTGTAAAATTTTGTTGATTTGCAGCGTGACGTCAAAACTTAGTTAGCCTTGTATCACAGTGCGTTAAAGTTGTTGTGGTGATTAACTTGTATTGCTGACAGCACTTGAGCCTTTGCTAACATCGCTGAGCTCATAAATACCCAGCAATAATTGATGCTTAATGGCGTCGGCAAGCCAGTGCGATAAGTCAAATTCATCTAGGCTATGCTCATTGCCTTGCTCAGGGCTGCGCTCTGCTTGCGAATTGGGCGCTTCGATAGCGACGAGTGCTTCATTGATGGACGCAGACGAGCTGAACTTTTCATAGCCTAGATAATCGACGGCTGATAGCGATAGTGATTTCGCTTGGTAGCCAAGGCGATAAATGGCGAAATAATTTGTTTGCATCGGCTGTTCAAGCAAGGCACTGATCGCTTGGTTTATCGCTTTTTCAGTTACTTGTTCGGCATCTTGCTCATTACCATGCTCTGCAGTGAGCAGAGAATGGAGCTCAGCAATCGGGAAAGGTGAATTTAGCAAGGCAAAACCCGGTGCAAAATTCATCTTTAAGTGTTGGCTATCGACTTTTTCAAGCAATGACAGACTGCCAAGTGCGAGTGCTTTGTCACCAGCGCGCTCTGCAATAAACATCGCATACTCAAACTCGGCGAGATCGCCAAGGTAAGGTAACGCGCTTAATGCCGGTTCATTGGCTAAATAGCTGGCAAATTGCTCACCAATTAATGCCCAATCGGCATTTGTTTTTAAGTGAGCTCGTAAGTAATGATTAACTGCGACATCAAAATTTTCTTCTAGCAAGGCTTTTACAGCAGGAAAACTGTTAGCAAGTGAGCGTTTGGCACTCGCTAAAAAATTGTTCTGATAAATCGTTAATCCAACGTTGTCGAAAGCTTCGCTAGCACCAGAATTAGCCGCTTTGTCTCCAGAATTTGGCTGCATAATTGCCGCCAATAGATCATTTTGATAGTGCGTTAATGCGCTGCTTGATGGTTTACTTGATGAGTTAGTTAATGACATGGCAGCACCTGCTTGGCAATTTTTCTCGCTAACTGTGCTTGTTGGCATAACGTCTGCCAGTCAGGCAAGTCCATATCCCATTCAATCAAGGTTGGCACTGCACCAAAACGCGTTAATGCCGTTTCGTATAATCGCCAAACATCGCCAGACACTGGCTGACTATGGTCGTCAATCATTACGCCTGTTTCGCCAACTGGGCTGCATCCCGCCAAGTGAATTTCACCAATCACATGACTTGGAAACTCATATAACTGTGCCAAGGCAAGATCAACGGGTTTCGTTGCTTTGTCATGGGCACCATTTTGTTTCGAATTGGCAGCTTGAGTGTTTATTGCGTTAACCATTAAATTGTTTAAATCTAACAGCAAACGACAATCTGTTTGTCGGCAGAGCTCAATCAAGAACTCACTTTCACTCATGGTCGAATTCGCTGGAGTGATATAAGCAGACAAGTTTTCTACGAGAATACGACGGCCAAGTTGTTGCTGAACTTTGTTTACATTCGCCACCATAACAGCCAGGCTTTCTTGATTAAATGGCACAGGCAGTAAATCACCAGCGTGTATCGTTAAATCGTTTAGTTGTCCCCAACTAAAACAAGCATGATCTGATACCAGTATTGGCTGAACTTGTTCCACTAACTCACTAAAGCGCTTTAAGTGTGGTTCAGGTACTGGCTCGGTTGAACCTAGTCCAAGTGAAGTTGCGTGTAAGCTGACCGCGTATTGCGCTTTGATATCGTTGAGAATCGCTTGAGTGATCCCTCCTTTTGCAAAGAAGTTTTCCACGTGAACTTCAACGAAATCAATATTAAAGGGGGAAGTCAGCGCGTCTTGATAATGAACATGACGCAAACCAACACCAATAAGAGGTAGTACTTGCGATTGCTCGCTGCTGATGCTTTTATGGTTTTGACGTTGTGTTAATTGATAAGACATCGCTTCCTTCCCAACATGATGAACTGTCTTAATTGAACCTTTTGGGTAGCTACCCGAGGCAGCCACCTAGTTCGGCTAGCTGTTTTGCATCGCCTTAAATTTAGCTTTCGCTTCTTTACGTAGCATGCCACCTAATGACTCACAGCTACCTTTATTCACTAAGCGCCACTCGCCTGGATCATTGTCAATGGTTGATTGACCTGCACAAGAGTGGGTACCTGCTAAGTTACCGCAGTCATTTTGGCCAGCAGGGCTAATGCCGTAGCAACGCTCTTTGGGAGCGCGTTTACGCTCGTTATCAGCAGCTTCAGCGCTGTTGATGACACCCATAGATACGACCGCTGCAAGTGCCGCTGAAAGTGCTAATTGATTTTTCATAAAAAATCTCCTGTTAAACGTTAATGCTTAGGCTGAACGGCTAGGCGACAAGGTCGCGCAAAGCCTGTTCGTTCATTAGACCCGAGCTTTGGGTTTTTACTTCGCCATTTTCGATAACAATTATTGCGGGTATTGAGCGAATGCCGAATTTTTGTGCCAACATTGGCAGTTCATCTACATTTGCTTTAACACCAGTTGCTTCGATGGCATCACCACTAAATACTTTTTCGAATACTGGCATCATGGCGCGACATGGCGCGCACCACGGTGCCCAGAAGTCAATTACGATTTTGTCATTGTTAGCGATTAACTCAGCAAAATGATCAATATCGGTTACTTCAATTGCCGCCATTATTAGTCCTCTGCAAGCTCTTCTAATGTTTTATCTTTGATATCGCCCCAAATATCGTCTGACTTATCAATGTTACCTTGCGTGTCTTGCACCCAACGGTTTTGAACATTTTTGTTTAGGTTAAGGTAAAGTTTGTTATCAACGATTTTCCAAGCTGTTGGATCAGTGTCGAATTTCTTCTCCATCGTCACACCGAAAGCACAGTAACCGCCGTACTGTGGAGCGTATTTATCCGGGTTTGCTCTAAACTTGTCGCGGTTAGACTCTGAGCTAAAGCGGTAGATGGCACCTTTATGAGTTGCAGTAAAGTTGATGTCACCTTCAACCGGCTTATTCATTGTGAAGTAAGCCACTGGATCAAAACCTTTAATGGCTAAGTCGTTAGCATCTGCGTTCATCTCAACATCAGCAGCGAAGCTGAAGCTAGATGCTGCTAATAAAAGGCTGGCTGTAATTGATTTAAGTGCAAAGTTTTTCATTTTGTATATCCTCATCATTTTAAATTCGATTGCAGCCAATTTGCTGCTGCGTCGTAGTGATGAAAATAGTACTGCCGAAATGAAACGGCTTGGGCTACAATCGTCCAAAAAATCGTGCAAATCGTCCAAACCTAAATGGTTTTAGATTAAGTGATTGAAAAAACTAGATAAAGTAAGTCAATGGATCAACTATCACAAATTATTCAAGATTTTAGTATTCAAGCTGGGGTGTTTTACACTGGCCAATTGTGTGGTTTATCGGCGTTTGGCGATGAAAACCATGTTGAAGGCCATATTCATATATTGCACAGCGGTACCTTAACTCTTGCTGATGCAGACGGCAGCGAGCAGTTACTTGATGAACCAAGTATTGTATTTTTCCCTCGGCCTAAACAGCATCGCTTGCGCGCAACTGAGTCTGACAATGCAGAGGTGATTTGTGCAACCGTGCAATATGGCATTGGCCAGCAAAGTCCACTAACCCAAGCATTACCAGAAGCAATCATTCTTCCCTTGCGTCAAGCAACAGCACTAAACGATAGCTTTGCGTGGATGGTGAACGAAGCTTTGTCAGACAATTTAGGCAAGCAAACTATTTTAAATCGCCTGATGGAAGTTTTTATAGTGTGCTTGTTAAGGCATTTAATTACTGAGCGTAAAATTGAGCAAGGTTTGCTTGCTGGTTTATCTCATCCGTTTTTATCTAAAGTAATTAGTGCTATGCACAACGAGCCTGCTCACCCTTGGGGACTAGATGAAATGGCTGAAGTGGCATTGATGTCGCGCTCTAAATTCTCTCCCTTGTTTAAGCAAGTATTAGGTGAAACACCAAACGATTATTTGACTCGCTGGCGAGTTTCATTGGCACAAAAGCATCTGCTAAGCGGTAAAAGTGTTGACCATTGTGCCCAACTTGTCGGTTATGAAAGCCCGTCAACATTATCACGCGCCTTTAACAAAACGTGTCAACTATCGCCGAAAGCTTGGTTGAAAAAAGCCTTGGAAGAAGCGCAGCAAACCTAGTGTGAAAAATACTGTTGCACAACATTCCTTGCGTTAATTGTTAGTGCTGGAATATGCGAAATTAACTTCTTTAGTGAATTAAAATGAACCTGATAGCGTGTCCAATTTTCAATAGCCTTTCTTCGTCAAGTATTAGTCTTGTTAAAGAGCAAGCCAGCACTTTTAGTGTGTCTGCCGGTACTCGTTTATTTGAAACAACAAATGAATGTCAAATGATGCCAATTGTCACCAGCGGTACAATAAGGGTGTTTTCGCAAAGTGATACGGGCCGAGAAATTACACTTTATCGCGTTAGCCCTGAGCAACTTTGTATCTTAACAATCAGTTGTTTACTTAGCGGCGATCGCTATCCTGCTAGCAGTATTGCCGAAACAGAGGTGTCAGGTATTAGCGTACCTAAATCGCTTTTCTTAGAGTTGATGGCGAGTGAGCCGAGCTTTAGCGCACAAATATTTCATACTTTTTCATATCGCATTACCCATTTAATGCAATTAGTGGATGCTGTCGCGTTTAAAAAATTAGACAAACGTTTAGCGCTCTACTTATTAGAGCAAGGCCCGGTTATTACTTGCTCACATCAGAAAATTGCTGATGAATTTGGGAGCGTTCGTGAAATCATCAGTCGTTTATTAAAACAGTTTGAAGACAAGGGAATAGTTGCCTTGTCGAGAAAACAAATACAGCTTATTGACCCAGATCAACTAAGGTTGTTTGTCGATTAGCTTGTGTGACTTTAGTCACTGAAACTAATTTTTCCCGCCATATACTCGAAGCCAGCTTTTAAGAGTTTTTGGATAACAAGAGGAAAAATCAATGACGTTAAATGTTGGCACGATCGATCGCATCTTACGGGTTTTATTAGGTTCACTACTTATTATTTGGGTGATTATGGGCGGGCCTCTATGGGCTTGGCTTGGTGCTGTATTAGTGGCAACTGGCCTTATAAAATTTTGCCCTGCGTATGCAATATTCGGTGTTAAAACCTGTAAAACCAAGGGATAAAAACTTGAGCCTTGCTCGCGTTGCCTTGTGCTTTTGTTTAAAGACACTGCTTAAAGGCAATAAGATAAGAGAGCAACGTTCAAGCTCAGTTAAACTTCAACTCGCATTTGCACTAGGCTTTTTTTAAAGCCTAGTTTTTCATAGGCCTTAATGGCGGGGGCGTTGTCGTTATAAACATCGAGCAGCACTTCAGTAATCCCTTGCTGTTTAGCCCAATCAAATAACGCTTTTATCACTTTTTGGCTAATGCCTTGGCCGCGAAATTCAGGTTCTACATAAATAAAACCAATATAGCCGTGGTTTGTGTACTTGTGGTGAGCAGGCGAGGGTTTAACTTTAATGTAACCGCTGGCAATTAGCTTGCTGCTAGTTTCAGCTACCAATAATTGGCATTTGTCGCTTGTAATAAGTGCTGCTAAGTCATAATAGATAATATCACCACTGCGCAAGTTATCAGCCACAGGGCGCTCCGCGCTGATGACCCCTTGCTCGAACAATTCAAGTGTAGGTATATCATTGAGCGTTGCAGGTCGAATAGTTATTGGAGTCATTATGTTCTCTTTGGGCTTTGGGCTTTGTGCTTTGTGCTATAGGCATTGGCTAAAGGTTGGTGTTTGATGGTTCTATTTTGTCGTGAAGTAAGCGAATAATATCTTTGGTGGTTACAATCCCCACAGGTCGTTTATTTTCATCCACAATTGGCATGCAGGTTACTTGGTGTTCATGTAACTGCTTGACGACATCGGTAAGACTGGCACTTGTTGGTAAGCAAATGGGGTTGCGAGCAGCGATTTGATGTACCCGCTTATTTAGCGTCGCCGCGTCTCTTGCGGTTTCAGAAGCAAGGCCAACATTAGGACTCAGTGCTCTGAATAAGTCGCGATCCGAGAGTACACCGCATAGCGCATTGTTGTTATCAACCACAAGTAAGTGGTGGAACTTATATTGGTCAAAGATCTCTTTAACTTTGTTCAGGCGCTCATCAAGGTTAATTTTGATGACATCGCGAGTCATGAATTCTGCAACACTAAGCATTCGTCTACGTTACTCACTCTGCTATCTAATAGAGGCTGTATCTGTTTTGCCATTATTTGGCACAAGACCACTGGTTTACCCGTACAGGAAGTTTTTCAAAAGGCAGACATAAACCGCTGTTAGCAATAACTATTTCGCCGATTATAGCGCAAAAAACAAAAAAAGCAGCCGAGGCTGCTTTTTAACTTTTCTCAATTTAGGCGATAACGCCGTATTTGGCTTTTAAATGAAATTAAGCCACTTTTTCAACTGAACCATCGCTGATTTCTTCGCCTTTTTCATCGACCTGGCGAATCAAGTAATCAAACGCTGCTAAGCTAGCATTGGCGCCGTTACCCATAGCGATAACGATTTGTTTGTATGGTGAAGTGGTTACGTCACCTGCTGCAAATACACCTTCCATTGAAGTTTCGCCGCGCTCGTTGACAATGATTTCACCACGGTTAGTTAAATCAATGTCACCATCTAACCATTCAGCATTCGGTACTAAGCCGATTTGAACGAAGATACCTGCTAGTTCAAGTTCGTGACTGTCACCTGTAGCGCGGTCAGTGTAAGCAAGGCCAGTTACCTTGTTACCGTCGCCCAATACTTCGGTAGTCTGCGCTTGGGTAAGAATGGTAATGTTACCCATAGATTTTGCTTTGCGTTGCAATACTTCATCAGCGCGTAGTTTTGAGTCAAACTCTAGTACAGTCACGTGCTCAACAATACCTGCTAAGTCAATCGCTGCTTCAATACCAGAGTTACCACCACCGATTACCGCTACTTTTTTGCCTTTAAATAGTGGGCCGTCACAGTGAGGGCAGTAAGCAACACCTGAACCGCTGTATTCAGCTTCACCAGGTACGTTCATTTTTCTCCATCGTGCGCCAGTAGCAACAATCACACTCTTACTTTTTAGTGTGGCACCGTTGTCTAGTTCAATGTTGACTAGCTCGTCTTTGCTTAACTTAACGCCTTTTGCGCCAGTCATAATGTCAACGTCGTAGTCTTTTACGTGCTCTTCAAGGCTAGCAACTAATTTAGGGCCTTCGGTTTTCTTTACCGAGATAAAGTTTTCAATACCGACAGTTTCTAGTACTTGGCCACCGAAACGGTCAGCAACAATACCAGTTTTAATGCCTTTACGTGCAGCGTAAACGGCAGCTGATGCACCTGCTGGGCCACCGCCAACAATTAATACGTCAAACGCTTCTTTTTCGTTAAGCTTTTCTGCTTGCTTAGCACCAGCGTTTTTGTCTACTTTCTTTAAGATGTCGGTTAATGTCATGCGACCTTGACCAAAGCTTTCACCGTTTAGGTAAACGCTTGGTACTGCCATAATGTTGCGTTCTTTTACTTCGCTTTCGAACAAGCCACCATCAATCATAGTGCTAGTAATTTGCGGATTGATTGCTGCCATAATGTTTAAGGCTTGTACTACGTCAGGGCAGTTTTGACAGCTTAATGAAATGTAAGTGTCAAAGTGGAACTCGCCTTCTAACGATTTAATTTGTTCAATTTCTTCTTCCGATACTTTGATCGGGTGACCACCTGAGTGCAATAGTGCTAGCACTAGTGATGTGAATTCGTGACCTAGTGGAATACCAGCAAATACGAGTTTTGTGCCGGCTTCTGAGATAACTGTCATTGACGGCTTACGCGCTTCTGCGACGGTGTTATCTTCGATATTGATAAGCGTTGATAGTGATGCAATATCGTCTGCCAACTGCTTTAATTCTTGAGATTTTGCGCTGTCATCAAGGGCAAGGCTTAATGTTACTTGCTTTGTGATGTTCGCTAAATAAGTTTTCAACTGCGTTTTTAAGTCTGAATTTAACATGATCAACTCCTGCGCTCACATCAATTGATGCAGCAATGCTAATAAAATTGGGGTTATGGTGGCTTAGCTTAAGTCGTGACAGTGAGAACTACTGTTTCGCTTTGTTATCAAGCTAAGCCATTTAGAAACTCTTTGAATCAGCAGATAAGGCTTAGGCCTAAACCTTATCTGCAAGTAGAGCTTTCTAGGCGTTAACCTAAAGGCTAGCTTAGATTTTACCTACTAGGTCTAAAGAAGGAGCAAGTGTCTCTTCACCTGGAGTCCAAGCTGCTGGACATACTTCACCGTCGTGCTCAGCTACGTATTGTGCAGCTTGAACCTTACGAACTAGCTCAGATGCAGAGCGACCAATACCTAAGTCGTGAATTTCAGCAACTTTGATTTCGCCTTCTGGGTTGATTACGAAAGTACCACGTAATGCTAAACCTTCTTCTTCGATTAGTACGCCGAAGTTGCGAGAGATTTTACCTGTAGGGTCAGCAAGCATTGGGAACTTGATCTTGTTGATTGTGTCTGACGCATCGTGCCATGCTTTGTGAGTGAAGTGAGTGTCAGTTGATACTGAGTATACTTCAACGCCCATTTCTTGAAGCTTAGCGTAGTGGTCAGCCATGTCACCTAATTCAGTAGGACATACGAAAGTGAAATCTGCAGGGTAGAACATTACTACAGACCATTTACCTAGTAAGTCTTGCTCAGTTACGTCAACGAAATCACCGTTGTGGAAAGCTGTTGAGTTAAATGGTTGTAATTTTGTATTGATTAATGATTGAGTCATTTTCGTTCTCCGTATAGTTGTTCTGTAATGAACTAAAAAAGTCTGTTTGTTTGTTACGGGGAGAATGATAGGGGAAGTTGTGTCTAATTCAAAATTAATTGAGTAGATTGTTGCAATCGAAAAAAGTGAACGATGAAGCTTTAAATGTTAGGCTGCTGAATTATAAGGGTTTATTGGTTGCTTTTAATTGCCGACTTATAGGTTGTCATGTAATTGAATTAAAAAATTCATAGTTGATTATTGAACCGTTTTTCTAAATGGTGATTTAGTGCTCAATTATTAGCACAAAAAAGCTATAAAATTGTGCCTTACCCAAGCATTAACTATTTTGCCGTATTAGATTTCAATCGCTTTGTTTTGCTGCGCGCTAGAATATCAATAAATGTAGGCTACCAACTTAAATTGCAGTAGAAGGGGGTTAAGGCTACCATTGGTTGATTCTTGGTTGGATTCTTTCCTTTATTTGTTTGAGTGCAGTACCTTTGCCATTGACCATTAAGCTGCTGAAAAAGTTATTACGACCGCTGGTTGTTTTCACCATTTTACCTGCATCTACCGCCATCTATGCGGCATCTAAAGTCACGTTAATTGGGGCGGAAGTCCCTCCGTTTTCATGGCAGCAGGAAAATGAGGTTGTTGGCATTAATATGGATGTTGCCGCACAAGCAGCGCAAACCATGGGTTATCAAGTTGATCGTAAAATTTTGCCACTAAAGCGCGCGCTATCAACCCTATCACATCAACCAAATACCTTGATGGCGGGCTTAGCGCGCACCCCAGAGCGCGAGCACCTATACACTTGGATTGGGCCCGTTGTATCAATAAAAGTGGGCTTGTTAAGTTGGCAAGAACATATAAAAGCTAGCCAAGGCAAGCAGTTAATGGCAGGTAGTGCAATTGCATTAGATGATGCTGGTTCAATTGCCTCTGAAGCTCCGCATTATCGTGCAAAGCTTTGTGTTCATTACGACACGCCAATGGAAGCGTGGCTGAAAAACCATGGTGAAACAGACTATATTGCGGTAACCAGTGAACATGCCTGCTTAAGCTTACTGGCAGAAAAATTGGTAAAACATTGGTTTACAGAATTCCACTTAGCCCGCTATTTAACCTCAAAGTCTAGTTATCCAGTAGAAAACTTAGTTGAACATGAAGTGCTTATTGAGCCAGAATTGTATTTAGCTGGTGGCTTAAACATGTCATCAACGGATATTGAAGAATGGCGCATGGCACTGGAACAGATGGCTGAAGCTGGCGATATCGATAAGATTATTAAGCGATATGTTGCTGATTATTAAGCTTTTCGCGGGTTTGAAAAAATAACTGTCTGGGGAATCTAGTGCTAAGTAAGCACTGTAAAAGCAATATGACAATACCTGCTATGCAAGCATTGTCATACCTAAGATTATGCGGATTGGCATCAATACGTTATATAACTACTTGGCTTTTCTGCGACATCCGATGCCAATCAGGCCAGCTAACATTAAGGCAATAGCTGGCGGCGCATCAATTGCCGTAGCGGCACTGATGGGCGCAAAATCATTGCGAAATTCAAAGCTAACAATCTCGTGTAAGCCGCCACCAGCTGCGGTACCAGAGGTAAAGCCAAAGAAAGCATCGCTACTGCCCAGTTCATTAGCTAAATCAACATTTAGTGATAAACCTGCATCGCTAGAGCGAGATCCTGTATTTGACCACCGTACTTCCAGCAAATCATTAATACCGTTGTAATCAATCCATGCGGACCAAATACCACCGGTATTAAATGCATCGCTTTCAGATGCTTGTGCAACTGATTGGCTGTTACCGCCAAGGTTGATACCGACATGGTTGCCATCAATATCGTTTAGCGTTGTGTTTGTCCAAGTGTCGAACTCAATGCCTAAACTATTGGCAATCCCTTGATAGCCAATGCCTAAACCTTGACTCCCCACATTGGTGTCATTTGTTTGTACGACAAACACTAAGCCGTCAGCACCTTGTATGCCATCAACGTCGGTTAAACCGACTGGTTGAGAAATTTCAAAGGTAAAAAACGCACTAAATGAGGTGTCGTTCATTAGGTTAATCGATGAACTTAAAAAGGCGCTACCACTTTGTGAGAGCCCTTGAGTGAGTACCAAGCGATCATTATTCTGTGTAGCATCGCCATTAAGTTGCCATGCTGAGGTGTCGGAAAAATCCGTTTGGCTTACGATCATACCAGCTGTTGCTGGTAGGCTAAGCATCGTTGCTGTAATGAAACTAGCTAACTTCTTCATATTTCATCCTTGCATTACTAAAGTTTATAACAACATTGCCAGCAAATATCGCTAGCGTATTAAACAGGGCGAAATTTAATCTAAAAATACCATTTAGTAAAGCATTAACATATTATTTACAACAATTTGCCGACACACCTAATAGGTGAGCAAGTAGCTGTTCGACTTTTTCAAAGCTAAATGAGGGAGAGAGTTAAAAATTGAGGCAAGTGGTCAATATGAAAACTGTGGGGCGAAATTGCCGGAAGGGGATAAACTTGAGTTATAGGCCAACTAAATCAGCATAACCCTGAATTAGTTGACCTATACGTTATGGTTTTATTACCAAATTTTCACACGTTGTTCTGGCGCGATATACATCGCATCGCCTTCTTTTACGTCAAATGCTTGGTAGAATTCATCCATATTCGATAGTGAACCTAACGCACGAAACTCACCCGGTGAATGAGGGTCAGTCGCTACACGATTACGCATTGATTTTTCAACGATTTTCGAACGCCAAATTTGCGCGTAACCCATAAAGAAGCGTTGGTCGCCTGTTAGGCCATCAATCACTGGTGCTTCTTTACCGTTGAGTGACGCCTTATAAGCTTTGTAAGCGATAGTCACACCTGATAAATCACCAATGTTTTCACCTAACGTCAACTTACCGTTAACGTTTAAGTCTTCAAACACTTGGTAGCCATCGTATTGCTCAACTAAGTTTGCAGCGCGCTTTTGGAATTCCGCTAAATCGTTTTCAGTCCACCAGTTACGCAGGTTGCCGTCAGCGTCGTAGCGGCTACCTTGGTCATCAAAGCCGTGACCCATTTCATGACCGATTACTGCGCCAATACCACCGTAGTTAACGGCATCATCAGCACCCATATTAAAGAATGGTGGTTGTAAAATTGCCGCCGGGAAAACAATCTCGTTAACGGTTGGGTTGTAGTAAGCATTGACCGTTTGCGGTGTCATACCCCATTCCCATTTGCGAATTGGACCGCCTAACTTTTCGACTTCTTTTTGGTGCGATACTTTACCTGAGCGAATGATATTGCCCACTAAGTCATCGCCTTTGATCATCAATGATGAGTAATCTTCCCACTTGTCTGGGTAGCCGATTTTCGGGGTAAACGCAGCAAGTTTAACTTGTGCCGCTTGCTTGGTTTCGTCAGACATCCACGCTAGGTTGTCAATTGATTTACCGTATGCGCTGCGTAAGTTTTCCACTAGCTCGCTCATACGCGCTTTGGCTTCAGGCTTGAAGTGGCGTGATACGTAAACTTTACCGATCACTTCACCTAAGTTGCTGTTTACCACGCTAACGCCACGTTTCCATTGAGGGCGTTGTTCTTTACGACCACTTAACTGTTTTGAGAAAAACTCAAAGTTTTCGTTGTCTAAATCGGCCGTTAAGTAGCTTGAGTAGGCACTTAGCGTGTGGAATTTTAAGTAGGTTTGCCAGTCAGCAAGTGGCGTTTCTGCTAATACTTTACCAAAACCTTCGATAAAGTCTGGTTGGTTAACAATTAAGTCTTTTTGCGAAGCAACACCTTGAGCTGCTAGGTATGCTGACCAATCAATGTTTTCTGAAACACTCTTTAAGTTAGCTGTTTCAAATTTGTTGTAGCGCTTTTCACTGTCGCGTGATTGCACACGTGTCCAGTGGTATTCAGCCATCTTGGTTTCTAATGCTAATACCGTTTCGGCCGCTTTTTCACCATTGTCAAAACCAGCTAACGCAAACATTTTCGCGATATGAGCTTTGTAGCCAGCGCGCAAATCAACAAAGCGCTCAGCATCGTTAAAGTAGTAATCTTTGTCAGGTAAACCTAAGCCACCTTGCCACACATGGGTTGCATAACGGCTAGAATCTTTGGCATCAACACCAATGTATAAATACATTGGGCTGGTAACACCAACTGATTGGTACTGACCAAAAAACGCCATTAAATCAGACTTGTTTTTTAATGCCTTAATGTCATTTAAAATTGGTTTAATTGGCATGATGCCTAAACCGTTACGCTTTTCTTGATCCATATAAGCGCGGAATAAGTCAGCAACTTTTTGCTCATCTGAACCTGCTTGCAAGTTAGGTGTAGCAGCTAGCTCTTCGATGATTGCTTTAACGTTTTCGTCAGCTTCATCACGTAAATCGTAGAACGAACCAATAGCCGTTTTATCGCCTGGAATTTCAGTTGCTTTTAACCAGCCACCGTTAACGTAACGGTAAAAGTTGTCTTGCGGGCGAACACTCATGTCCATATTGGCTTGGCTGATACCAGAGGCAAGTGCGGTTTGTTTGAAACTTGTTTCAGTAGTTGCTGATTCTGATGTGGCGTTACAGCCAGCTAGTAATAGCAATGATGAACAAATTGCAGAAGATAGAATTGTTTTCATATAGGTACTCTACATTTTCTACTTGGAATGTTTTAACGCACCAGATAGTAATGAATCTGATCTGGAAGCGCTATCAAAAGTTAATGGTGTGTTAATTTTGTGTATGCTAATTGTGTTACAAAATATGTAAACTTATTGGGAAATCAGGTTAGCGCATTGCCAACGACGCCATTTATTTTTTGGCAAGAAAGACATTAACTGCGCACTCGCACATTTCTTCAATGCTATTAGCGTCAGCGTATATACCATCAATTAACAAGCGTGCAATGCCATGCATAGTGCCCCACGTTACTTGGGCGAGGCGCAAGGTATTTTCCTCTTTAGGTAAAATGCCTGCCTGTTGCCAAGCTTTGGTCATCTCCACCTGATGTTGAAATACCGGATAGGCGATGTCGCGCAGTTCTTGGTTGGAATGATCGTTTTTCCATAGAGTGTGGCCAAACATCAAGTCG
Organism: Thalassotalea euphylliae; assembly: GCF_003390395.1. Classification (NCBI taxonomy): domain Bacteria; kingdom Pseudomonadati; phylum Pseudomonadota; class Gammaproteobacteria; order Alteromonadales; family Colwelliaceae; genus Thalassotalea; species Thalassotalea euphylliae. The sequence goes on from NZ_QUOV01000001.1 coordinate 1,622,387, forward strand.
TAAATTGCTGGGTTGTTGGCAGCAAAGTCGATGTATTTAAAGATAAATTGACGATATCTGTCGTTAATTGGCCGCTCTGTATCGTTGAATATTGCTTGTTCGATGGCTTGCCAGCGCAAAAATCCCTCTGCCGCAACAGCACACAATAAGTCGTGTTTGTTTCTAAAATGGTGGTAAGTGGCGGTACGCGACACGCCAACTTTCTCTGCTAGTTTACGTAACGACAGCGCTTCAACTCCGCCCGCATTAATCATTTCTGATGCGGCTTGCAATAAAGTAGGGCGCAAGTCACCGTGGTGGTAGCTACTTTTGGCTGAAATATTGGTGCTCGTCTGAGTAGTCAGTGGCTTAGTTTGTTTTTTGTCTGTGGTTGATTTAGCAGTCATTTAAGTTACAAGGCTTTCTTGTTTACAACGTATTGCGTGAGCGTACCGCAACATTAGCGAAAATTAAGCCTGCAACAAGCGACATAAAAATCAAAAAAGTTTGCGAGGCGGTATCTGGCGTATTCAACATATTTTGGCCAGAAACAGCGGAGTTTAATCCGATATACACTTTACTGCCAGGTACCAATACAACCAGACCAAGTAGCATAACAATACTGCTTGGCAAATTCATCACGCGTGAGAATAAGTTGCTGTAAACGCCTAAAGCAAACGCCCCAGCAAAGGCACCAAGCGCATAGCCTAAATAAGGTGTCGCCAAAAGTGTCGCGCCATATGCAATATAGCCGGATATTATCCCCCAAGGTGCATCTTTTTTGCGCACTTGGAACATGATGACAAGGGTCATGGATAAAATGGTTACCGCAACCCAAGAAGTCCAATTGGGCATAGCTGATGGCTGGATAAATTCAGCGGTTCCCCAAATTAAGTTACCAATAGCGATACCCAAAACGGCGCCAAAATACAGCTTAAAGAGCACCATAATGGCATCCATTATGCGGGCGGTTCCCGACACAAGGTGTCGAGCAGCAAGCTCAGACAAGCCCAGCGTTAGTGACAGGCCGGGAATAAACACAATAATGGCCGACAATATCACCAGTGCCATATTGATGTGGGGATCGTAATTAGTCACCGCAGAGGCAATTAAGGCGCAAACCAACGCCGATAAAGGCTCTAGCGACTCTGAAATTCGCTGTGAGCGTTCAGACCAGAAAACAAACAGGGCAACCACCAAACCGAGTAAGCCTGACCAAAGTACGTCATTCCAACTGGTGTGCATTAACATGGCAAAGGCACCACTTGACGCACCAAATGCTAAAAATGTGATGGTTTTACCGTATGGGTTGGGTTTGTTGTAGATCTCTTCAATGCGCTCAGTTGCTTCGGCTAAGCTGCGTTGACCTGAGCTTAACTCGTCAACTAACTCATCAGTTCTTGCAAGCGAGCCAAGGTCTAAATCACCCGGTTTTACTCGCACAATATAATTGTGTTCGCGATGTTCATCATCAATTAAGACAAAAGTAAGCGAGGTAGGTGTAATAATAAAAGATGCTTTGACACCAAGAAAATTGGCGACGTTTTGCAGGTGTGCTTCAGAGCGAAAAGAGTTAGTGCCAAACTTATGGAGCGCTTTACCTAAACTAATGATAAATCTGCGCTTTTGTTTGAACTCTGCACTTTGTGGCATGGCTGGTTAAACCTTGATTATTCTTGCTTTGATACTTATACCAAGTTGATTAAATTCTCGCTGAGTGCTCAAATAATTATTTAACTTGATATTATTTAGCGTATGGTAAACAAATCTTGTGAGTTTTACAGTCAAAACTTGATACTGGGTATGCCTAACGGCGCTAAAGTAACCAATTTACGTATTTTTACCGTAAATTAAGCCATTAGTCGCAATGCAATCAATTACTCGTTAACCAAGTAAATATAGGATCATAAATCAGGATTCCACATGACGTTACTTATTATTCTTGCCCTTGTGTTTATCAGTGTTGCCATTATGGTGGTATTAGGGGAAAAGTTTGGTAAACCGCTCGATCAGCCGACACAACAAAAGTACAGCAAGATTTTAATTGTGCTGGTGTTCGCTTCTTTATTTATCGCAATTCTAAAAAATGCCTTTGGCTAATGTTTTAAGTTAGTTATTTTCAGTTTGCCAAGAAAATTCAACTTGGCTGTCAACATCGCCACTCGTGTTGTAGGTCACTTCGGTTACCTGTGCCACACCGTCAACGCGCAGCGTATAAACACATGAAGAGCGAGTACCGTATTCCTCGCCGCGAATAAAAATAGCGCTTAACTGCTTTTCCCATTCATAGGGTAAGCCAGTTTTGGGTAATAGGTTATCCGGTGCAGTTTGGTTATCTTGCAATAAACCGAGCAAGTCTTGGTGGTTAAGCTCGCCAGTATTTTGGCTTTCGATAAAGCGCTCAAGGGCTTGCTCACCACGTGCCATTTTTGGCCAAATGTCGTCTAATGCACCATTGCACAAGCTAAAAAATCCAGCCTTATTCTCAGTAAATTGATGATTAACGCTATCAAAGCAGGTTAAACCATGTTGATCGCCATACAGTAAGTTAAAACCTTGATATTGCTGGTACTGCTCGCTTAGTAACTGGGTTAGCTCTGTTTTTCCAAGTTGATGCGCTTTTAATACAAGTTCACCGCGACTGGTGTATTGACGTGAATTATCAATTGGCAGCTTGCGAAAGTTGGTTAGTGCGGCAAATTTTCCTGAGCGGGCAATCGCCAGCCAAGTGCCACCTGCGCTTAAATCTTTGCCTGCGAGTACACAAGGTTCAATGTCAGCTGTTGGTGATTGCCACCAATGCATTGCGGCTGTTGGTCGTTGCCTAAATTCGTCACGATTTGCCGCAATGATTAACGGATATTTAGGATGTTGATGTAAGGCAATAAACAAAATGCACATATTTGTTAAAGTCGGCGGCTAATTTATGAGTAATCGCTATAACTTAGCGGATCACAGCCTTTAACAAAAGTCTGGGGTGCGTTAAAGTTGTCGTCAGCACGATAGAGTGGAAAACAACATGTTCGAACTTCCTCAACTTAACCTAAAAGATAAAGTTTCAGACGCCGAATGGCAGACTCGTATAGATTTGGCGGCTTGTTACCGTTTAGCCTACTTACACGGCTGGGATGATTTGATTTATACCCACATTTCAGCACGTATTCCCGGCACTGACGAGTTTCTTATTAATGCCTTTGGCTTAGCATTTGACGAAATCACCGCGTCTAACTTGGTGAAAATTGATCTGCAAGGCAACATTTTAGATAAAGATTGCCCGTTTGAAATCAACCCAGCAGGCTTTACCATTCATAGCGCAGTACACGAAGTGCGCCACGATGCTATGTGCGTAATGCATTTGCACACCAATGAACTCATTTCGGTGGCAACCTTAAAAAATGGCTTGCAGCCACTTAGTCAATATTCAGCATTTGCGTTGGCCTCAATGAGCTATCACGGTTATGAAGGTTTAGCAGTAAACGAAGATGAAAAAGCGCGCTTACAAGCAGACTTAGGTACGGCTAACTTTATGTTACTGCGCAATCATGGTGGCTTAACTTGTGGTAAAACGATTGGTGATGCGTTTATGCACATGTATGACCTAACGCGCGCTTGCCAAGTACAATTGCAAGTTCAAGCGACGGGCCAAGAACTGATTGAAGTTGACCAAAGTATTGTCGACAACATCAAAGCGCAAGCGAATGTCGTACACACAGGTTTAACTGGTGGGCAAAAATCATGGCCAGCAATGTTGCGCCGTATCTACCGCCTTGACCCGAGCTTTGCAAGTTAATAACTGCACGACAGCGTCTTGCTTCAGTTAAAATAGATAAATTCAGATAAATAACAGAGAATCCCCAATGAAAATTACCCACGTAGAAATTTTTGATATCCATTGCCCTGAGCGTCCACCATGGAATCCGGTATTTGTTCGTATTCATACCGACGAGGGGATTCACGGGGTGGGTGAAGCTGGTTTGGCTTATGACTGGGGTCATAGTGCTGCAGCAGCGATGATCAAAGAAATTGCCGAGGCGGTATTAATTGGCTTTAACCCGTTTCAAACCGAACTCTTGTGGTCGCGCATGCTACGTGAAAGCTTCTGGGGACTTGGTGGTGGCCCTGTACTTTATGCGGCGATGAGTGCTATTGATACCGCGCTTTGGGACATCAAAGGTAAGGCATTAGGCTTACCTGTTTATCAGTTACTTGGTGGTAAAACGAATACCAAACTGCGCACTTACGCGAGCCAGTTACAATTCGACTGGGATAAAGAGTGCAAAAAATTGATTGAGCCAGCCGAGTATGCCGAAGCTGCGTTAAAAGCGATGGCCGAAGGCTATGACGCAGTGAAAGTAGACCCTATTGTTTATGACGCCAATGGCGAATCTTCGTTTGATCGCACCAAGTTATTTACTAAACCACAAATGCGTTTGTTTGGTGATCGCTTGCGCGCTATTCGCGACGCTGTGGGTGAAGATGTTGATATTATTTTTGAATCACACTCACTAATGGGGGCTGCTTCTGCAATTCAAATGGGTGAAGTGATCGAAGAAGTTGGCTGTATGATGTACGAAGAGCCAGTGAACTACTTAAACTCAAAAGTGCACAAAAAAGTGTCTGATCGCGTCAATGTGCCAATTGCTGGTGGTGAACGTTTGTACCACCGTTGGGATGTTCGTCCTTATTTTGAAGATCAAAGTATTGATGTACTACAGCCAGATGTTGGCTTGTGTGGTGGTTTCACTGAAGCGAAAAAAGTGTGTGACTATGCCGATACTTACGATATTCGCGTGCAAGCACATGTTTGTGGCGGGCCTGTCGCAACGGCAGCGTCATTACACTTAGAAACGGCTATTCCAAATTTCTTGATTCACGAGCATCACACCTACGCCATTAAAGCGTGGAACCGTGAACTTTGTATTCAAGATCCACAGCCAGTTGATGGCTTCTTTGAAGTGTCAGAAACACCGGGCATCGGCATAGAGCTTAATGATGAAGTTGTTAAGCGCTCACCACACGTTACGGTTAAATAAGCACTTAGCCAGCAACTCATTGCCATTTGACTAGACACTTTATTTGTAAACCGACCGCGGAGCTAACATGACATTGATTGGTGAGAATAACTTTGGCCGTATCAAGCAAGAAGGGCTAGGGGAGTCGCTAGCGCAGCTAGTGATTGAACATCAATCCTGTCGTGCTCGCGTTAGCTTGTATGGCGGCCAAGTACTTGCTTGGCGGCCAAGCGGGCAAGAAGAAGTCTTTTGGCTATCAAATTCGTCTGATTATTCACAAGGCAAGGCGATTCGCGGTGGCATACCGCTGTGTTGGCCTTGGTTTGGTGCACACCCTAACGCTGAGGGTGCGGGTAATCATGGCTTTGCTCGTAACGTGGTCTGGCAACTAAGCAGTTCAGAAATTACTGAAGCAGGAGTAGAGCTTGAATTGGTATGGCAAGGGGAAAACCAGCACCCGCAATGGCCTTTTAAAACCAAAGTGGTGCAAAAACTTGTCTTGGGTGAAACGTTTACACAGCAACTAACCATTGAAAACCAATCACCAGACACGATTGAATTTACTGGCGCATTACATAGCTACTTTGCCGTTAGTAACCCTGCTCAAGTGACTATTCCAAACCTTGATAATGTGCCTTTTGATTGCAAACTTAGCGAACAAAAAGGCCAGCAAGACTCGCTAGAAAACTCAGTAGGGCCGCTGGATCGCATTTACTATTCTGATCAGCCAATGAAGATTATCGACGCTGGCAAGCAGCGAGTAATTAACCTAATGCCTAATCAAGTGAACAATTGGGTACTATGGAACCCTGGGCAGAAAACGGCGGCAGGTATGGCAGATGTCCATGCTGGTGGCGAACAAGAGTATGTTTGCCTTGAAGCGGCGAATATTCAGCCACTTACCATTGCATCGGGAGAGTCGGTGACGTTTGGCCAAGTGATTAGTTTAGCCAAGTTATCGTAACTAACTTACCGTAAGTAATGCCTTAGCTAATAGCTACCCAATAACAACACAGTTTCGACCATTTTCTTTGGCTTGATAAAGGGCGCGATCAGCGCGTTTGACAATATCATTTAGCGATTCTACGTTTAAATCACCTTCTGCTAAGCCAAAGCTTAATGTTACGTTAACCATGGGCGATTGCTTATCTAACCTTATTTGTCGGCTCGCTATGGTTTGGCGAGCGCGTTCGGCAATTTCAAATGCCTGCTTACGCCCTGTATCGGGTAGCATTATAATAAATTCTTCACCGCCCCAACGAGCCACGACATCAAATTGTCGCAGTGAGTTCGACAGCTCAGTGGCGATGACCTTTAACACTTCGTCACCAGCCAAATGCCCGTGCTGATCGTTAATACTTTTAAACTTATCAATATCAGCAATTACCACAGACAAAAACCGATGTTTACTGCGAATATCTTCTGCTTTCCAGTTAATAAAGCTGCGATTGGGGAGTTTAGTTAAAAAGTCAGTTTCCGAGTCTTTGACTAAATCATGCTTAAACGCGGTATTTTTATATTCAAAGGCAAAATATAACGCCAGTATAACCAGCAGAAATACAAAAACCGTACTAACGAGTTGCTGCCAGTAAGTACTTTGTTTATACGGCGGAGGAGCGACAAGATAAAGGTGCCACTTAAGCTCAGGAATCGCAATTTTGCTGATCACGTATTGACTGCCATTGACCTCAACCATATCGCTTGAACGCCCTTGTTTTTCTTGCGCAGCAAAAGGTTCGAACCAAGGCAAACTGGTTAAATTTACAATTTCGTCTTTGCGGTGGTGGCTTTCGGTTTTCATCAGTGATGATGAGGTGATGGTGATATTATGCTGCTGATCAGCAACATATAATTCGTAGCCAAATTTATCGCGAAAAGTGCTAAAGCTCGCAGAGAAATGGTCAAGATCAACCCCGACTCCAGCAAAGCCTAGAAACGCGCCCTGTGCATCGCGCAGTTTTACATCAAAATAAAGGTGTGGGTTTTCTACATTGCCGATATCGGCAATTTGCTCTTGCTCGGAGCCTTTCAAGCGGTGAAACCACTCCGCACGTTCGCTGGTCAGAGGCGCTTGCTTATAGTCTGAGTCAAGCATGAAGTTATGCTTTTCAAAGGCAACAAACGCCAACAATCCGTAGGCATCGCTAATCCCCTTAAGGTAAGAACCAAGTTGCTCGATATTAACCGTATCTGCCTGAGCCACTTGATTAATAAAGTGATTCTTGGCGATATGGTGAGAAATCGTCAGCGGGCGAATAATTTCATTGGTGGCAAGAGATAATAGCGGCACTAACGCTTGTTGCTGATGGTTAAAGTGATCACGAATCACTTTATTAAAGGTGAAGTACGAGGTAATTATCAGCACGATAACGGTGGTGATAAATATTAAGGTTACATGTCGATCAAATCGTTTTGTTAACCTCATCTAATGCACTCACACTGACCGCTGTTTAAAACTAAACCACATCATATTGAGGATGTGATGCGGTTGCAACTATACAGAAATATGCACTCGCCCAACGTAAACTGTTATTTCAGCCAGAAACCGTTGACTATTAAAGCTAGCCAACCCTTAAGTACTTTTTAATTAAGCCGTGGGTAAAGGGTATTTTAAGATAAAAGCCTCGCGGTAGTGTTTTAAAGCGGCGGCCATGTTTATCAAAGGCATCAGTTTTGGCTTTGCTGTTCGCGGCTTTTGGCCTTAGCTGCATTACTTGCCCGTGTTTGCCGCTAATATTTTCTACTTCACCGAGTACTATCATGTCGATTAGCTCTTGCCAGTCGTTAGCGAGTAACGCTTCTTCTTCTGGTGAGGGCGACCATAAAAAAGGCATGCCAACAATTCGATCAGGGACTGGCATTTCTCGTTCAGCGACAATTGGCACCCAAAGTACGCGCTTTAATTTATTTTTTACATGACTATTTTGCCAATTCGCACCCACTAGGCCGGTGAGTGGAGCAACGCTTACAAAGGTGGTTTCTAGTGGTTTGCCTTGGCGATTAATGGGAATAGTTTTTAGTTCAATGCCAAGTTCAGGAAAATCAGGCTCTGGTTTTGAACCAGCGGTAGCACCCAAAGTGTATTCCAGTAACAGCCCCGGCCAACCTTTATCGCGGCGCAAATTAGCAGGTACTTCAATGCCCGCTTGTGCTGCAATATCACCTAGGGTAAAGCCCGCAAGACTTTGTGCTTTGGTTATTAATGCGTGCTCAGAATCGGGAATATTTTCTTTTGGAGTAATCATTTAGTGACGCTAGGTACAACAACAAGGTTAAGTTTGTCGACATTCTACCCTGATTATTCAGCGGCAAAAAATAATCTGGCAAATAATTTGCTCAGGCCATGACTTTGTGGAAGAATCAAAGCATAACGAATTTGTTGCTGGGAGTTCCTGTGATAGATGCCGAAGGCTATCGAGCCAATGTCGGCATAGTAATAATCAATGACAGGGGACAGGTATTTTGGGCAAGGCGTTTTGGGCAACATTCATGGCAATTTCCACAAGGTGGAATTGATGAGGGCGAGTCTGCTGAAAAAACACTTTATCGCGAACTATACGAAGAAGTGGGCTTAAAGCCAGAACACGTTAAAATTGTTGCAACAAGCAAGCATTGGCTAAGGTACAAATTACCAAAGAGATTTATCAGACACGATAGTAAACCCGTATGTATTGGCCAAAAACAGAAATGGTTTTTGCTAAAACTCGTGGCAGATGATTCTGCTGTGAATTTAATGCACTCATCACACCCCGAGTTCGATGATTGGCGTTGGGTAAGTTACTGGTATCCTGTCAGACAGGTAGTATCTTTTAAGAAGGATGTTTATCGCAAAGTGATGAAAGAATTTGCCTCAAGCGCAATGCCTTTTCATCGTCATGACCGTAGAAAACGTCGTAGCTGATTGTCGTAAAAGATTATTATTATGTGTTAATCGCCTGCTTATCGCGGGCGATTTTATTATCTTCTGCCGTATCTTCTGCCGTATTTTCTGCTTAAGATTCTGCAGTAATACCAATTTGATTAGTTATTTAGCCTCTCAGAATGACATAAGCAGTATTAGAACAAACGAAATTTATGACGATATAGTCGTTCTACATCAATTGAATTTTGTGCATTTATCATGCTGCTTATGCATTTCCAAGGGCGAGTTTTAAAGGCTCATATACTGCGTTATGCCATTTGCTTTTCGTTCAAAAAAGGGGAACAACCAATCTCTGCATGAAAAGCCTTATTTATGAGCCTTTAAATTCTCGCTGAGTGATCAAATAATTATTCAATTTGGTATAGTGTGGAGCCATCACCACGACTTCTTTATAGAGAAACATTAGAGCAAATATATCTGAGCAAATTGCGCAGTAAGCGCTTAGAAAAGGAATTGCATGTTAACCACGTTACGCCGCATTGTGTTGGAGTTTGGTCGCGAACCGGAGTTGGAAATCGCGCTGCAACAGCTTGTGACGCAAGTAAAACAGGCGATGAATACTGACTGTTGCTCTATCTACTTAGCTGACTATCAGCATCAGCATTTCTTATTAATGGCCTCAGATGGTCTTGCTAAAGGCTCCTTGGGTTACACTCGTATCGGTTTTACTGAGGGCCTTGTCGGCTTAGTTGGTCAACGTGAAGAGCCGCTCAATATCGCCAATGCTCATGCGCACCCTCATTTCAAGCAAGCACCAGAAGTTCAAGAAGACGACTTACGGGCGTTTTTGGGCACACCGATTATTCATCAGCGCAAAGTTATTGGCATTTTGTCAATTCAACAAAAGCAATCGCGTAGCTTTAACGAGAATGAAGAAGCCTTTCTAGTTACGCTTTCGGCGCAGTTAGCGACGGTGTTAGCAGATGCTGAAAAGCATGGCAAAGCGGCACAAACAGGCTTGCAGCCGTTTCAACAGTTGTCGGGCATTGCGGGCTCTGCTGGTGTTGCTATGGCGCCTATGCGAGTGGTGCAGCCCAGAGCTGATTTAAAAAAACTATCGCTGCAAAAAGTGTATGCCAGCGCCGAGCAAATTGAGCGCTATCACAAAGCGGTGCTAAAAACGCGCGTTGATTTTGAAGCTATGAGCTTGAAACTCAACCACATCGTCGCGCAAGACACGCTTGATATTTTCGAGATGTACAAGCAAATGCTCGACAACGCGAGTATTGGCAAAGAAGTTGAAGCTAAGATAAAAACAGGCTGGTGTGCTGAAAGTGCGTTAAAGCTGGTAATTGATCACTATGCCTTACAGTTCGAAGCGCTTGAAGAAGCCTACCTGCGAGAGCGTGCGAGCGACATTCGCGACCTTGGTAACCGTGTGCTGTTTAACTTACAGCAACTGTCGTTGGAAAACGAAAAATTACCTGAGCAGTTTATCTTAGTCGCCGATGATGTAACCGCCTCTATGATTGCCGAATACCAGCAACGCGGCCTGCAAGGGATTGTTTCGGTAACGGGCTCTAACAATTCACACGCAGCGATTCTAGCGCGTGCCATGGGGCTACCTGCGATAATGGGTATTAGCTCATTGTCGCTTAGCCATCTTGACCATCAACAAGCGATATTGGATGGCTACAGCGGCGATTTATTTATCTCACCCGATGCCACGTTAATTCAAGAATATCGTCACCTGATTGAAGAAGAAACGGCATTAACCGAGAAAGTAAAGGCGGTAATTGGCTTACCAGCGGTAACACCAGACGGTCGGGGTATTGAACTGGTACTTAATGCAGGTTTAAGTGCGGGCTTTGAACATTCGCAAAAGGTCGGGGCGCTGGGCATTGGGCTTTATCGCACTGAAATTCCTTTTATGAATCGCAGTTGTTTCCCGTCAGAGCATGAACAAACGGTGTGGTACCAAGAGGTTTTAAAAGCCTTTCCAAGCCATAACGTGACCATGCGTACCTTAGATGTGGGCGGCGATAAAGCATTGCCTTATTTCCCTATTCAAGAAGACAACCCGTTTTTGGGCTGGCGCGGTATACGCATTACGCTCGATCATCCTGAAATATTTTTACTGCAAGTACGCGCCATGATCCGCGCCAATATCGGCTGTAATAATTTAGAAATTATGTTGCCGATGATCTCTAGCGTGGGCGAAGTTGATGATGCTGTGCGCTTAATTAATCAGGCGTATCACGAGTTGTGTACTGAATATGAGCAAAAGCTGACTAAACCGAGTGTCGGCATTATGCTGGAAGTGCCGGGGGTACTTTATCAGTTAAAAGAGTTAGCCCAGCGGGTAGACTTTTTCTCGGTTGGCAGTAACGACTTAACCCAATATTTGTTGGCCGTAGATCGCAATAATTCGCGGGTTGCCAATATTTATGATTTCTATCATCCAGCGGTGCTCCGAGCGCTCAACTTTATTGCGCAAGAATCGAATAAGTATTTGGTGCCATTAAGTTTATGTGGTGAATTAGCCAGTGAGCCTTCAGGAGCTCTGCTATTATTAGCCATGGGGTACGATAAATTAAGCATGAATTCGTACAACATTAGCCGCGTTAAATGGGTGATACGCCACGTTGAATTGCAACGCGCCAAAGTCATGCTGTCACACGCACTAACCCTTAGTAATGCTCAACAAGTTCACAATTACCTGAGCGAACAATTGGAGTCACTTGGCCTAGGCGGTTTTGTTAGAGCGGGTATGTAGCTTTCGTTGCGTTACTGCGATAGGCAAATTTAGCAATCACACAAATTAAAGAGCTGAGATGCTAACCACGTTTTTTATTTCTTGTTTGGTATTAGGTGCCCTCGTTGGCCTGCTGGCGGGCTTACTTGGCATAGGTGGTGGCTTAGTGATTGTGCCAGCACTGGTCTATTTACTGCCCATTGCTGGCGTTGACTCATCGGTTGTTATGCCAATTGCGCTAGCAACATCGCTGGCAACCATCGTATTAACTTCTATCTCTGCGGTACGTGCACATCATAAAAATCGCAATATTCCTTGGGAATTGGCGCGGCAAATCATGCTTGTGGTCGCTGTTGGCGCCTTACTTGGCGCTTTTATCGCTGATACCTTGTCAGGCCAAACATTAACCTACATTTTTGCCACTGCGGTTAGCTTGTTAGCGGTTTACATGCTGGTTTCCATTAAACGACCTACCTCACGAGCGATGCCAAGTGCGTTTGTTTTTCAAGTTTCAGGCTTAATTACGGGCATTATGGCAAGTTTGATGGGGATTGCAGGGGGCGCAATATTAATTCCATTGCTCAGTTATTTTGGCGTGCAAATGCGGCAAAGTATTGGTGTTGCTACTGCCTGTGGTTTAGTGGTTGCGCTGTTTGGCTCACTTGGCTATATCGTCACAGGGCTTGAACAAACTAACTTACCGAGCTGGAGCTTAGGCTATATTTATTTGCCCGCACTGGTGGGGATCAGTTTAACGTCATCTTTATTCGCGCGTTATGGCGTAAAACTTTCAGCGAAATTACCCGTGCGAACGTTAAAAAAAGGGTTCGCGGTATTTTTAATTCTCGTGGCGATAAGAATGGCGTTTTAGCTGTCGTTAAAACCTCGCTAAATAATAATACCAATCCGCATAATAATATGCTCAACTCAGAACTATTTCAGCGGTTCAAGTACAAGAAAAATTTTTGCCGATATAGTCGTTCTACATCTAGAAAATTTTCAGCCGTAATTGTGCCGCTGAAACGTTCCCGAAGGGCTTGGCTAAAACACTTTACTGCTGCGTTGCATGTTCTTATTCTCTGTTTAGAAAAAGAGAATAACTATGACGAGCAAATATGCGCCTTGCATAAAAGCGTTTTATCTCAAGCTGAGTGAACATTTATTTATGCGCATTGGTATATTGTTACAAATAACCGATAGCAAGCACAGAGCAGTGCTAGAATTTGCCCGTGGAACTAGGCATAATCTAATCAAATTTTAACAACCTATCGCCAATGCAAAGTTGGTGGAATTATAAGAATTTTCATGTCCTCTGAATTTATTCAATTTCCGGCTATAGACCCGGTAATTTTTAGTGTTGGCCCGGTAGCAATCCGCTGGTATGGGTTGATGTATTTAATTGGCTTTATTGCCGCCATGTTTATCGCTAATCGCGCTGCTGATAACAGCAAAGGCGAATGGACACGTGACCAAGTAAGCGATTTACTTTTTTATGGTTTCCTTGGGGTGATTCTAGGTGGCCGTTTAGGCTATGTATTTTTCTACCAGTTTGAATATTTACTGGTTGAGCCGATGTACCTCTTTAAAATTTGGGAAGGGGGCATGTCGTTCCATGGCGGCTTGCTAGGCGTTATTACCGCAATTTTCTTATTTGCCCGCAAAACCAACAAACGCTTCTTAGCGGTTGGTGATTTTGTTGCGCCGCTTGTGCCAATTGGCTTAGGCATGGGGCGTATTGGTAACTTTATTAACGCTGAACTTTGGGGACGCCAAACTGATATGCCGTGGGGCGTTGTCTTCCCGAATGATCCGCTGGCAGTGCCGCGCCATCCTTCGCAGTTATATGAGTTTGCACTTGAAGGCGTGGTGTTATTTGCCATTCTTTACTGGATTGTGCGCAAACCTCGAACGCTTGGCTTAGCATCAGGGGCTTTCTTAATTGGTTACGGCGTATTTAGAACCTTTATCGAGTTTTTCCGCGAACCCGATGCACACTTAGGCTTTATTTTTGCCAACGTTACCCAAGGCCAAATTTTGAGTTTCCCAATGATTTTAACTGGCGTTGCCATTATCTTGATTGGTCGTAATATGCAAGCGAAAGCGGCGATTGCTGGAGCAAGCAAATGAGACAGTATTTAGATTTATGCCAGCGCATTGTTGATGAAGGTGTTTGGGTTGATAACAAACGCACAGGCAAACGTTGCTTAACGGTAATTGACGCTGAACTTAAATATAATGTCGGCAACAATGAATTCCCGTTAATCACAACTCGCAAGAGCTTTTGGAAAGCCGCGATTGCTGAATTGCTTGGTTACTTGCGTGGTTATGACAACGCTGCCGATTTTCGTGCCATTGGTTGTAATACGTGGAATGCCAACGCCAATGAGAACGACGCTTGGCTCAACAACCCTCATCGCAAAGGCGACGACGATATGGGGCGTGTTTATGGCGTACAAGGCCGCGGCTGGGCAAAGCCAGATGGCGGCGTGGTTGATCAACTAGCGAAACTGGTTAACGACCTGAAAAACGGCATTGATGATCGCGGTGAAATTTTATCTTTCTACAACCCTGGTGAATTCCATATGGGCTGTTTGCGCCCATGTATGCACACACATAACTTTTCTTTGTTAGGTGATACGCTTTACCTTACCAGCTATCAGCGTTCGTGCGACGTGCCGCTAGGACTTAACTTTAATCAAATTCAAGTGTATGTGTTGCTGGCGTTAGTGGCGCAAATTACCGGTCACAAAGCTGGTATGGCCTATCATAAAATCGTTAACGCACATATTTACGAAGACCAGTTAGACTTAATGAAGAATGTGCAACTGAAGCGTGAGCCGTTTGCAGCACCCAAACTCAATATTAATCCGGATATTAAAACCCTAGAAGATATTGAAACTTGGGTGACGCTAGACGACTTCTCAATAGAAGGTTATGAGCATCACGACGCCATTGCATACCCGTTCTCGGTATAGCAGCACGGTAATTAACTAGTTGAACTTAATAGGAGCATAATTGCTCCTATTTTTTTATCCGCTGAGCTTGGCTCCTAGTCTCAACTATGATTCGCTCGATTCGTATAATTTAGCTTGCTTTTAGCTTAGTAATTTCAATAAGCTTTTAATATTAAATAAAAAACATAACAACAATAAGGATTTCACTATGAGTATCTCAGCAGAGTTAGCAATTACGGGTTTGTACACCAGCTTGCTAGCAATATTATTTATTGCCTTGTCATTTAACGTCAGCCGATTGCGCTTAAAGCATAAAGTGAGCATTGGCAGTGACGGGGTAAGGGCATTAGAAAAAGCCATTCGTATTCAAGCCAATTTTACTGAATATGTGCCGCTGGCATTAATTATGTTAGCCGTATTGGAACTGGCTGGCTTAGCTGAAATGTGGCTACACATTTTTGGCTTAACCATTTTGCTAGGACGTGTGCTTCATGCCATGGGCTTAACTAAAACTTTAGGGGTCTCTCTAGCGCGCCAAATCGGTACCTTGGCAACCTTTATTGTCTTGCTTGTAATGCCAGTGACTTTTTTGGTGATGACTTACCTATAAGCGTTTGAGGCACTGGCTTGTAACTAATGGTTTATTGCTTATTATCGCCAATTGGCTTCTGCAACTCGTCGGCTATCGCCAGTAAATAGGGCATAGCGATAACACTTAGTTATACAGAAAAGTATCAAGCAGTGCATACCAAGTAATAAATGTTAAAAAACGCGCTTAATGCGCGTTTTTGTGGCTAAAATCTAGTCAGTGTCTAGTCAGTGTCTAGTCAGTATTTAGTCAGCACTTAGCCAGCGTTTAGTTATCACTTAACAGCATGCCGATATGTGGAATATCATCTTCTAGGTACATTTCGGTCACTTGTTTAAAGCCATGTCGGCCATAAAATTTTGCCAAATGCTCTTGCGCTGAAATTTTAATCGCCTTTTCATTAAAGTGCGCTTGGCAAGTGGCGATGCCTGTGGTTAATAGGTCATGACCTAAGCCTGTGCCACGGGCGCTATCAGCAATAATTACGCGGCCAATGCTGTTGTATTCTTGATAAGTGGTTCCTTTGGGAAGAATACGTAAGTAAGCCACAATGTTATCGCCACTATACTGGAATACATGCAAGGTTTGAGGGTGACGATCTAGGTCGTCAAGGTCGGGGTAATAGCAAGTTTGCTCGACAACAAACACATCTATTCTAAGTTTGAGAAAATCGTAAAGCTCGTTGGTGGTAAGCTGCTCAAAAGACTTAATTTGCCAGTTCATCATAATTCAATATCGCCAAAGAATGGCGATATTGAATCACAGTTTTGCTTGTCTTAACAACTAGCTGGCTTGTTTTAATACTTGCAGGTGTCCTTCATAACTTTTGTTAGCTAAATAGCTAATAATTTCCTGCTTGTATTCCTCAATGTTCATCTCAGGAAACTCTCTTGCTAACACGTTATCAAGCTCACAAGGCTCTAGGAAAAGCAAATAGCCAAGCGGAAGGAACTTAGGGTTAAAATCTTTTTGATATACGGTTGCGCGTATTTGGTGGGCAGAGTAGAACTCTTGTTTACCGTAGCGTTTTTCAAGTGTTGGCTGCAACTTAGTGCCGTACTTTTTTAATGACCAATATCTAAACATAGCTATTCCTTAGCGTTTACAACGCGGCAGACGTCATATTGCCGCCCATAATTCAAGGTCAAGAATTATACAACTGTATTAGGCGTTTGCAATGATCAAATCAAAACAAATTGGTAACAAATTGATTACAAAATGAATAAAGTATTCAATTTAACGTTAGCGTTGAGTTTTTACTTGGCTAGCCCTTGTTTTGTTAGTCAGGCTAGGGTTATTCAGAGCAAGCGTTAGCCAGATCATTAGCTATTCAGGGTCGATGTCAGCTAGCGAATGTGACAGTTAGCGCGTAAACGAGGTGTAGGCTACCATTGTAGCTCTATCTTGTTCGTCAAACTCAATCGTGCAGCTTATGCTATGAAAATTTAACCAGCTGCTGTGCACAATACGTTTACCTTGATCGCCAAGTTCAATTTGATAACTCGATAAAGTAATAGTGGCCAGTTGTCGCTCTATGCTTGAGATTGAGGTGCCTTGATTAACATTCCCACATAAAAAGTAAACTTCCTTTCTCGCTTCGTTTGCAAAGCAGGCAAATACAATAAACGCCGATATTACAACAATAAGAAGAATGTATTTAGGGTTTAGGAAGCGGGCTCTAGTCATATTAAATGCGACTTTGTTTGGTTTGACGTGAAAACACACGTAAAAACAGCGAGAAAATCAGCGGAAGTAGAGCGTCACTCCAAATGCTTAGTCAGCGATATGGCTCAGCTTATTCAGTTCAACTCATTCAATTCAACTAATTCAGCTCAGTTAATTTAGCTCAACTAATTCGTTTCAAATATGGCCACTAAATTCTTCTAACGCTGAAACTGCTGCTTCCGCTTTGCTGCTTTGCACAAAAATATGGTCGTGATAATAAGCGGCGATAACATTAGCGCTAATGCCCTTTGATGCTAACTTGCTGGCAACTGCTGCGGTAAGGCCAACAGCTTCCAAACTAGAATGAACTGTTAACGTAATTTGGCGATACGTGCCATCAAACGATAAGCCTGCTGTTTCTGCCGCTGACTTTTCTAGCACCAAAGTTAACCCCTCATGTTCAATAAAGGTCGCAACTGGGTTAAGCGATGCATAGTCTGCTAGCACACCAGAAACCGTGCAGAATACAAATTCCGATGCCACTAATTTGGGGCGCATAGCGCGCAATAACTCATCTAAATCAGTGATGCCAGACATAGTTATTTTCTCTTGTGTTATTAAATTTAGTGCAGCTAAAGGCGCCTAGCACTTAACTAATAGTTGAAAAATATTTAGCTAATAATGTGTTAATGCTTGATCATGTGCTATCAACCATTGACGTGATAGCTAAACTATAGAACGAGTTCATTTAGAGGGGCTAAACTCTACTATCGTGCAATGCAACGCTATAGATCTCAAAAATCAGAAAATTATTCACGTTAGTTTTAACAATAATATAACTATTTGAGACAATACATCCCTTTATACAAAATGACACTTTAAGAGGTTAAAAATAGTTAGCTAAGTTCGTTTGAGTAAAGAGACAAAGCGAACTATTTTTAGTTAGTCTTAAAGGCCGCGATATTTACTTCTTTTTTACAGTAAACTAAGGGCATTGAGCATGCCAAACCGTGTCACTGGCCAAAGCTAGCAGACAAACTTCTGGTGCCGTGAGGCCAGAACTAGGCACATCTATGCCACACTCTCTCTGATAGGGCTGAGAAAGAGAGTCAGAATGATAATATATTTGACAATCACCAGCTCCTACTCCTGCGCGAAGGTGCCATTCGGAAGCAACACAGTTTGAATCATTGGCACACGTGCTTCTGCATGTGTCTCTGTCAGATATTTGCAGAACCTGAGAACTTGCAATAAATCCGTTCTCCAAAGACCAATATGCAACGTTACCATCTACTGCAATTGAAAGATCACTGCATGTATTGTATGAGCCATCGAATTGACCTGGAATCATAGCAGTTAATGTGCCTGTAGGGGTCACATGTGTATTGGATGGGCAGCCTTGAGGGTATTGTCCCAAGTTCGCTAAAGCCTCACAGAAGTGCTGAAAGTTATACTGTGCATCAGGGTGCTGCTCCCTTGCATTGGATGCGCGACAATCACCTACGCCCCATTTTCCGTCCTTATTGGTATCTTCATCAGGTTCGTCTATACCGTTCTCATTAATATCCCAGCAATTTATTCCAGCTTCGCCAGTTGCACCTTGCGGTCCTTCTGGCCCTTGAGCACCCGCGGGTCCCTGAGTTCCGGTTGGTCCTTGAGAACCTGCTGGTCCCTGAGCTCCGGTTGGCCCTTGAGGACCTTCTGGCCCTTGAGGACCTTCTGGCCCTTGAGTTCCTTCTGGTCCCTGAGGACCTTCTGGCCCCTGAGTTCCTTCTGGTCCTTGAGCTCCAGCAGTTCCGTCCGAACCGTCATCGCCTTCAAGAGGGCACCCTGCTAGCAGGAGTGAAAAGGCAAGAATTGTAATTGGTTTGATTAGACTCATCTGAATTTCCTTATTCAAGTTTTAAGATTAATTTTCTTTAAGAAGATATGTTATCTATTGATGTAGTTATAGCACATTAGATCTTGGTCATATGGCCAGTGTTTTTTTAACACCCTTATAAACAGAGACCTGCGTTACAAGTCCAATTAAACTATATTCGTTAAGTGTTTGGCTTGCCCTTCTTAGCTTCGCAGCCAAGCCCTGAATATTTGATAAAGCACTAACGTCTTAATTTTAACGATACTAAAATTTCAACTGACTAATGGATAGCGAGATATTGAGTTAATCCATTAACTTTCGAAATTCACATATTTATTAATAATATATAATGCATGAAAGGTTAACAACTTCAATTCAATATGAAAGGAATTTAAATGGTTACTAAAACTTCGAAATTGCCGAGCTAAAATCGACGGCGAATACGCAAAGCCAACAGTATTTTGTTCTTTTTGATATGCTTACTAGCTAAGTATAGTTACTAGTAAACCTTTACAACTTTCCTTTTAGACTTGAACAAAGTCCAGCCTTTGATGCTTAGAAAATACGTATTGTTAGGCTCTATTTGGTGGTAAATATCTTCTGATGTCGTAAAGTGCTCTTCCAATGTAATAATGTTGAACTGCGGAGACTCAATACATTGGTATTCACCACAATACTCTGTCCATGTAATATTTTTTGAGAAGATCTCAACCTCAATAGTGTCGACGCTAAAGCGATATTGTTGATAAATTAAAGCGCTAACAACGGCAATTGATGGAAAAAAGACCTTGGCGATTAAGGCCAATCTTTTCGAATTTTTCTCGTGTTCACATTGTTGATGAGAGCTTTCCATAGCCACCTAATTCGTGATATTGATAACCCCGCGTTAAACTGCCTGTAGCACTTGGTTAGAACTAATGAAGAAAGAGCAAAAGCCAGCGGCATTTGCCCTTGTTAAATAGCTGATTAGCTAAGATTTAGGCGTACTATTTTCTTTAGGCGTTTTTTTATTAGCTTTTGCTCACAATAAAGGCCAATAAAACTACCGACCCCAAAAGAACAAAGTACTAAAAACCAGTACAAAATACTGTTGTCAGATTTAATACCAGAAATATAAAGATATAAATTAAACGGCACAATAAAAAACAGCGCGCCTAAGATTTTTAACAACTCTCTAAAAAGCTGAGTACCTGATATTGCTTCTTCGACATAAGCGTCAATCGTTGCCTTTGGGGTCTCATTCAATTGCGGAAAGACTTTTTGTAACCAGTTTGAATAATTCAATGATGTTTCCTTAGTATGATGTGATTTCCTTATTAGGTATTTAGAACAGCTCTATCGGGGTCTTTGGTGAGTGAGCAATTGAAAACACCTAAGTTTAAATTTGTAACGATACTTAAAAGGTTAACTGGCTAATGGAGAGTAGGGCGTTGAATTAATCCATTAACGCAAAAGAAAATCCCTTTTAAGTATGCCTATATTCGATATTACAAATTGCGTGAAAGAATAACAATTTCAATGCAATACGAATGATGCCTAGCGCTACTTTAAGTGGCAATGTGAAGTGAAACCAAAGGCAACAGTTATTTGTCTGTTTCAACGCATTGTTAGATTTTCAAGACTTGCTTTACGTCTATACCTGAGGCTTGTAGCTCTTGTAGATCTCTGTCAATATTTTTAGCACCATGACTGTTCCACAAAGTTTCGCCCTTTTTTTATTTATACAAATTAAACTGTGTTCAATAAACGTTCTCAATGATTCCGGACTTACTTGAACATATGATACATAGATCATTTTGCCACTATTTAGCGAGTCAATTATGTTTTTGAATTTTGATTTTGGTTTTTTCCCTTCTCCAAATGGAGCTCCAAAAAGGTGATTTCTGAGTCTATCTTTGATACCTGTGCTATGCCTCTGCCCAATATATTTTAAATCCCAGAGTTTTGAATAAGGTCTAGATTCCGTCCAGATTGCGTACATATTATTGTTGTTTTGAAGTTCTTGGATAAAAGAATTCCTGTTTGACTCACAGGCATCCTTAAATGATTCTACAAAGTCACCAGCAGACAAGCTCTTTCCATAAAGCTCTTGTGGATACCATACTCGTTGTGGCTCATAGTTATAAAGCCATTTTTGAGCTCTCACTAATAAAGACTCTATTCCATATTCATCTAGTCTGAGTGGTTTTCTTTTCACCAAAATTCTCCATAAAAACCCAACGCCCTGTTAAGGTATGAGCAACCAATACCAATGCTCCCGCATACCACCTTTACCACTAGAGCTAACGCATAGTCAAAATGCCACGCGTTGCGAATCACTTTTATACAGATTGTTAATTTAGAAAGATCTGCATACCTTTATAATGATTCATGTCACTTGGTGCGATGTTTTCTGCCATTGATGTTAATAGCTTAACCAAGTCACTATTTTCTAAGGTAACAGTTTATTAGAAGGCAAAATTGGCGCTTTCCACGCTTAGCCTTCAACACTTATTTAAAAAAGGTGCGTACTCTAACTGCTAGTAGTTTTCTTTGCTAGTCAGTTACTTAACAAATCATTAAAAGTATGTGGTAGATCAAAGCGCACTATTACGTGCTTTATATCTAGAAAGGAAAATATGAAGTAGTATGCCAATACTTATGTTGATAAGGAGGCAGAAAAGGAAACTCGTAAGCCTATTTATGCTTACGAATTCCAGATACCGAACTGCATTTATTGCGAATAGGTAAATTTATCTAAAACCTACTGACTATGGCGCTTCTGAAGCACTTCCATTACTTCGTTTAGCTCAACGCCTTTATCTTCTAGTAATACTAGCGTGTGGTAGAAAAGATCGGCACATTCACCAAGTAAATCTTCTTTGGTTTCGGCAACGGCAGCAAGGGCAACTTCTACACCTTCTTCACCCACTTTTTGGGCCACTTTTGTTGTGCCTCTTGCAAGCAGGCGAGCGGTGTAGCTTTCTTCTACTGGATCGTTTTTACGTTCACCAATAAAGCGCTCCAAGTAAGATAGAAAGTTTTGCTTGCTAAGCTTTTCTTCAGGAAAACAAGAGTGATTACCTAAGTGGCAGGTTGGACCATGCGGCACAGCTGCGATTAAAATAGAGTCTTGATCACAGTCAGCAAGTACTTGTTTAACCGCGAGTACGTTGCCTGAGGTTTCACCTTTCATCCATAGGCGCTGTTTTGAGCGGCTAAAGAAAGTGACATTGCCAGATTCCAAGGTCACTTTAAGCGCTTCTTGGTTCATAAAGCCTTGCATTAATACGGCGCCGGTTGCGCTGTCTTGAATAATGGCAGGCAATAGGTTGTCCATTTTCTGCCAAGCTAACTCATTAAAATTTTCGAGAGTAACAATCACGATTAAATCCTTATTTCTAGATCGGCAGCTTTTAGTGTTTGTTTTAGCTCTGCCATATCAATAATGCCTTTGTGGAATACGCTAGCGGCGAGTGCCCCGTCAACATCCGCTTGTTTAAATACGTCAGTAAAGTGTGCAATTTCGCCCGCGCCGCCAGACGCGATTAAGGGTATATTGGCAACCGCACGCGCTTTGCTTAGCTGGTCAATATCGTAGCCTTGGCGCACGCCGTCTTGGTTCATGCAGTTTAAAACAATTTCACCTGCGCCTAGTTGTTGCACCCGTTCAATCCAGTCAAAGGTTTGCCAGCTGGTTTTTTGCGTGCGGCTTTCATCGCCGGTAAATTGGTATACTTGGTAAGCGCCAGTTTCTTTGTCGAAATAGCTGTCGATACCCACCACCACGCATTGCACGCCAAAACGATCCGCTAAGCGTTCA
This sequence comes from Thalassotalea euphylliae, assembly GCF_003390395.1. Lineage (NCBI taxonomy): Bacteria > Pseudomonadati > Pseudomonadota > Gammaproteobacteria > Alteromonadales > Colwelliaceae > Thalassotalea > Thalassotalea euphylliae. Next base: position 1,644,866 of record NZ_QUOV01000001.1, read on the forward strand.
ATTAAACTTGGGTCTTGCAGGGCAGGGGAGTTAATGCTGATTTTATCGGCGCCCATCATTAAAATTTCACGCGCATCTTGCTCTGATTTAATTCCACCGGCGACACAAAACGGAATGTCGATCACTTCGGCAATACGGCTCACCCAGCTTTTATCTACCACGCGACCATCAGAGCTGGCGGTAATATCGTAAAACACCAGTTCATCGGCACCAGCTTCCGCGTATTTTTGCGCCAGTGGCACAATATCGCCAATAATTTCGTGGTTGCGGAATTTTACCCCTTTCACTACTTTGCCATCACGTACATCAAGGCATGGAATAATACGTTTTGCTAGCATTATTGTGCTCCTTGCGAGGTACTGGTTTTGACAAAATCACCGCTGTTAAAGTCATTCGGCCATAACGCTAACGCTTCATCTAATGTGAATTTACCCTCTAATAATGAGCGACCTAAAATTACGCCACTCACACCTGTGGGTTTAAGTGCTTCAATATCCGCTAACGAACCGATGCCGCCAGAAGCTTGCCATTGAATGCTAGGGTATTGGCTGCAAAGCTCGCTGTACATGCCAACATTGCTGCCCGAAAGCGTACCGTCTTTGCTGATATCAGTACAAAGTACGTGAATTAAGCCTGCGGCTAAGTAGTCGTCTAACAACTCTTCAAGGTTAACACCGCTGTCTTTAATCCAGCCATGGGTGGGTAGTGTTTTGTTACCTTGCTCGTCAATTTTTACATCAAGCGCAAGTACGATTTTCTCGCCGCCAAACTCGATTAGCCATTCGCGAACCAGTTGTGGTTCCTTAATCGCAAGGCTGCCAATGACCACGCGATCTGCGCCTAACGCTAATAAATCTTCAACGTCTTGTTTTGAACGCACGCCACCACCGACTTGAATAATCATGCTTGGGTGATTCACTAAGGTTTTTAGTAAGGTGAGTTGGCGTTTAGTGCTGTCTTTTGCGCCATCTAAATCAACAAAGTGCATTACTTTTGCACCCGCTTTAGCATAGCTGGCTTGTCGCTCGGCGGCAGAGGTTTGGTAACTGGTTTTTTGCTCGTAGTCACCTTGGTATAGGCGAACTACTTCGCCGTTAATCAAATCAATTGCAGGGATCAGCACCTTACATCTCCAAAAAGTTTTTAATGATTTTGCTGCCATTTGCGCCTGAGCGCTCAGGGTGGAACTGACAACCAACAAAATTGTCTTTAACAATGGCAGCTGAAAACGCGCTGCCGTATTCACAGGCCGCTGCCGTGTAATCACTCACTGGTGCAGCAAAGCTGTGCACGAAGTAGAAGTAATCGCCAACATTGATGCCAGCAAATACGGGGTGGTCAATCACTGACGTTAGTGTGTTCCAACCCATATGCGGTAATCGCAGGCCATTTGCTTCAAGTGGTGCAACTGAGGTGGGAATTAAATCTAAACAGTCGATAATTTCCACGCCCTGATCTGTATCAGTTTGAGTGTGGCTCAGCGCTGAACTTTCACGAGAGTCGCTGCACATTAACTGCATACCTAAACAAAAGCCTAATACCGGTTGCGTTAACCCTTGAATACAGGCCACCAAGTTTTTCTCGCGAATATTTTCCATCGCGTGCTTGGCATTACCCACGCCGGGTAAAATGACTTTTTCTGCCACTTTAATCTTGGCTAAATCGTCGGTAATTTCGGCGTCAAAGCCTAGGCGCTTAATGGCGAATTTTACCGAGGAAAGATTGGCACAGCCGGTATCAACAATCACAAAACGGCTGTTTGCTTGCTCTGGCATTACAGCGCTCCTTTGGTGCTTGGCAATTCGCTACCTTGTACGGTAATTGCTTGGCGCAATGCGCGGCCAAAGACTTTAAACAAGCTTTCTACTTGGTGGTGACAGTTACCTTCTGTGGTTGAAAGGTGCAAGGTTACCGCCATGCTGTCGGCTAATGAGCGGAAAAAGTGCGATACCATTTGCGTTGACATTGTACCGACACGGCTGTCGGTAAAGTTAGCATCGAATTCAAGCCAAGGGCGGCCAGATAAATCAATCGCACATTCGGCTCGGCATTCATCCATCGGCAAGACAAAGCCAAAGCGACCAATACCGCGTTTGTCACCTAGTGCTTGTTTTAACGCACTGCCTAGTGCTAATGCGGTGTCTTCCACGCTGTGGTGTTCGTCGATGTGGTAATCGCCGTCTACTTTTACTGTTAGCGCAAAACCGCCGTGCGTAGAAATTTGCTCTAACATGTGATCGAAAAAGCCAAGGCCAGTGTTAATGCTGTTGCCTGTGCCATCAAGGTTAACATCAATGGTGATGTCGGTTTCTTTGGTGGTGCGAGTAACGGTTGCCTTGCGCGGCTGAGTTAATAGTTGCTCAGCAATGGCATCCCAGTTTAGGGTGTCACGGTTGTAGCGCAGCCCTTGGATGCCCATGTTAGCGGCAAGTTGCATGTCGGTTTCGCGATCGCCAATCACGTAAGAGTTAGCAAAGTTAACTTTACCTTGCTGCAAGTAGTCAGACACCATGCCAAGCTTTGGCTTGCGGCAGTTACAGTTGTCTTTTTCAAAGTGTGGGCATAACAACACATCGTCGAAAATCACCCCTTGTGAGGTGAAGAAATCCATCATTTTGTTGTGTGGTAAGTCAAAATCCGCTTGCGGGTAGCTGTCGGTGCCTAAACCGTCTTGGTTCGATACCATGACAAGGCGAAAGCCTTTTGCTTGTAGGGCAAGCAGTACAGGGATAACTTTTGGTTCGAAGACCAGTTTTTCTAGGGTATCGACTTGAAAATCTACTGGCGGCTCTTCAATTAACGTGCCGTCGCGGTCGATAAATAAAATATTTTGTCCACTCATTAATTTGTTTCCTGTACTGATACCGCAGAAGTGTTTGTGACCAGATTTGTCATTGTTTTTTGTACTAAGTCCATCTCGCGCTTACTGCCAATAGAAATGCGTAGGCAGTTTTCCAATTGCAGTTGTTTTGATTGATCGCGAATTAATATGCCTTGCGCTTTAAGCCCGTCAAAAATTTCAGTTTTTAATGGCGTGCGAAACAGTACAAAGTTGGCGTCGCTGGCAAACACCTCATCAACCCAGCTTTGCGTTTCTAACCAGTTAATCAGGCTTTGGCGAAGTATTTTTGTTTCTTCAACGCGCACTTTCATTAACTGTAAATTATCACCAGTCAATGCTTGGCTGGCAATTTCTGCAACTGGCGCTGAAATAGGGTAAGGGGCGATCACTTTGCTTAGCAGGGTGATAATTTCTTTTGACGCCAGTGTAAAACCACAGCGTAAGCCCGCGAGCGCAAAGGCTTTAGAAAGCGTGCGCAGTACTACTAAATTAGGGTAGTCAGCTAACCAGCTTTGCGCTGAATCTTCCGGTGAAAATTCAATATAAGCTTCATCCACCACGACAATGGCTTTGTCTTGTGCTGCTTCTAACACAGCTTTAATTTGTGCTTTTGGCAGCAAGTTGCCCGTTGGGTTGCCCGGCGAACATAAAAACACCACATTGACGTTATCAAGCTGCTCGATAATGCCGTCAACATCCAACTGATTATTCACTTGTGGTACTTTAACAATACCTGCACCGTGATTTTCGGCGCTAATGGCGTACATGCCGTATGTTGGCGGGCAGATTAAAATGCTGTCTTGGTATGCCGTACAGAAAGTGCGAATAATCAATTCAATACCTTCGTCAGCACCGCGTGTTGCCAGCAATTGTTCAACAGGTAAGTCGCTATATTCGCTGTAGGCTTCCATCAAGTTTTCTGGTTGAAAATCTGGGTAGCGGTTAATGCAATCGGCGCTTAGCTGGTATTTACCAGGCCCCGAAGCTTCGTTAGCATTCAACCAAATTTTGCTATTAAAGGTTTGCTCGCCACTGTCTTTTGCGCCACTGTCTTTTGCTCCGGCATCTGCATCCGCTTTTTGTAAGCGGCGTGCCGACTGATAAGGCACCATCTCGATAAGCTCTGCACGTGCGAGCTTTTCTGCACTAGATAAATCTTTAGTTGCCATTAGCTTTCGCCTTCTAATCGTATGGTTACCGCTTTTTGGTGCGCCATTAAACCTTCCGCGTCGGTTAGCTCGATGATTGCAGGCGCTAAATTTGCCAAGCCTTGACGGGTAATTTGCTGCACCGTGTAACGGCGAGAGAAATCTGCAAGTGATAAACTACTGACAACTTTTGAATAGCCGTAAGTCGGTAGCACGTGGTTAGTACCACTGGCGTAATCACCAGCAGATTCTGGCGTGTAAGCACCCAAGAAAATAGAGCCAGCATTACGTAGCTTACCTACTAAGCATTCTGGCTCAGCCGTTTGCACAATTAAGTGCTCTGGGCCGTAAAGATTAGATACTTCAACTGCCGTGGCGATATCGTCGGTTAAAATTAAACGACTTTTTGACAGTGCTGCACGAGCAATGTCGGCACGAGGTAATTCCGCTAATTGACGATCTAGTGCTTCGCGCACATTGGCAATTTGTGTTTCGCTATCTGACAGCAAAATCACTTGGCTGTCTTCGCCGTGCTCGGCTTGCGAAAGTAAATCAGCAGCAACAAAATCAGCATTTGCGCGGCTATCGGCAATCACCAACACTTCAGATGGGCCCGCTGGCATATCAATGGCGAAACCGGGGATTTTTTGCGACAGCTGCTTTTTCGCTTCGGTCACGAAACGGTTACCTGGGCCAAATACTTTATTGACGGATTTGATTGACTCTGTGCCAAGGGCAAGGGCGGCAACCGCTTGTGCGCCGCCAACGGCGTATATTTCATCAATGCCACAAAGCTTTGCCGCCGCTAGTACTTCGGGGGCGATATCGCCATTTTTATCTGGTGGTGATACCAACACTTTGCGCGGGCAATCAGCGAGCTCGGCTGGCACACCTAGCATTAACACCGTAGAAGGTAATGGCGCGCTGCCGGCTGGAATGTATAAACCCACCGCTTCAATGGCTTCAGTTTTTAACACGCAAGTGACACCGGGGCAGGTTTCTACCACGATATCTTCTTGTTGCTGTGCTTGGTGAAAGCGTTTGATTTGGCCGTAAGCGGTTTCCAACGCTTCAAGGCGGGCTGGTGATAAGCTATCAATGGCTGCTTTTACTTGCGCTGTCGTCACTTTCAGTGATTCTAGGCGAATACCGTCAAAGCGCTCTGTTAGGTTGATGAGCGCAGCATCGCCTTGCTCTGCCACCTGATTAACAATGTTATCGACTTGCGTGGCAAGTAAGCTGCTTTCCGCAATTGCTGGCCTTGCCAGCGCATTTTGCTGTTCTTGATCAGAGATACTTGACCAAGTTGTCGTTGGCAGTAATGACAATAAAGATTGTGTGCCCATGGTGTTTGCCCTTAACCCATCATTTTTTCAATTGGCATGACCAAAATTGAGTCACAGCCGAGTGCTTTTAATGCTTCCATGGTTTCCCAGAAGAAGGTTTCGGTGGCAACGACGTGTACTGCCACTAAGTCGTCGCGACCCGCTAATGGTAATACCGTTGGTGTCTCTTTACCTGGCATTAGGTTGCTGACTTCGTCTAATTTGTCTTTTGGCGCGTGCAGCATAATGTACTTGCTTTCTTTGGCCTTCATTACCCCTTGAATGCGTGGTAACAAGGTATCGAGAATTGCTTGTTTTTCTGGCGCAAGTTCAACCCCTTGGATCAGTGACGCTTTAGAGCGGTAAATTACTTCCACTTCTTTTAGGCCATTGGCTTCAAGCGTTGCACCCGTTGATACCAAGTCGCAAATACCGTCGGCTAAACCAACACGTGGCGCAACCTCTACCGAGCCTTTTAATAAACAAAAATCAACGTTAATGCCGTTTTCTTTAGCAAAGCGCTTCATTAACTGTGGATAGGTAGTGGCAAAACGCAAACCGTCGAGTGAGGCAAGGCCGGTGTAGTTAAATTCTTCTGGCATCGCAAGTGATAAACGACAGCCGCCGAAGTTTAAGCCGGTGGTTTTAGTGTAAGCAGAGTTTTGGCCTAATAACTCACGCTCTAGTGCGGTTTCTTCAAGTGTGTTGTCGCCAACAATACCCAAGTCGCACACACCGTCCATCACTAGGCCAGGAATATCGCTAGAGCGAACACGCATAATGTCGATAGGCATGTTAGTGACATGTGCCAACAGACGACGATCACCCACATTAAGTTTTAAACCACAACGTTTAAGTAGTTGCTGTGTTTCGTCGCTCAGGCGACCTGACTTTTGCATGGCGATGCGTAAGCGTGTTTCTGTAGTCATTTTCCCTTCCTAAAATAAGTATAAATTTAAAATTTTTTGTAAATTGTCAATTTTGTTTAGTGCTAATTCGTTAGGCCATAAAACGTAAAAAACCCCGAGAGAGTTTGACTCTTTCGGGGTTTTTAGAATTCTTCAATTCGCATGCCGCTGAAAGAGCCATAGCCCTCAGCGAATAAACCTGAGCGGCTAATCCGTGTGATGGTGATGATGATGGATTTTGCTGAGGTTTAATAACATTTAAGTTGCCTTTGTTTAGCTTTTAATTAGCTTAATATTCGTTTCTGTTTTTCAGTGCATAACTGTTCGTATGCGTCTTGCAAATAACAATACTGACTAAAGTTGCGCTTCGCAACCCCTAAAAATGATTCTTTTATGACAAAAAGTTGTTAGTTATTGCTGCTAGCGCTAATGTTGTTGAAAAACCAGCCGATACAGGGGGAGAATTTCTAGCTTTTATAGTGGTCATAAATAGTAGGCATTAGCGCTGACCAATATGAAAACATCATCAACAATATTCTCTTTCATTATATTAGCTACATAAGCGGGAGAAGGTGCACAGTAAACAATGGATATTTTTACGACTCAGCTTGCAAAGCTTGCTCCAAATCGATTGCAACCGAAAAAACTCAAAGTCAATCGCTTAACCAAGCAAAGCCCTTCTAAAAATATTGATGAAGAGCACGAGCACCTCGATGCTCACGATACAACTACCACCACATATCAACACGCGAAACAACAATTCTCTGAAGTAGTTGATGTTGAGATAGCGCATCAACAAAATGCTAATGCGGATGATGAAGAAGGCATAGTAGATAAAAAACAAAGCTCTGTAGCATCGGAAGATGCCGAGCATACTAGTGCACCCGTAAATGCAGCAGCCCAACCTAATACCATTCAGCCGAAAATAGATAGCCACATCCAGAAACGCGTTGAACAAGAAGGTGTCGAAGTGCCAAGCGATGAAGCATTAGCCCAGGTTGTTTACCAGCGGCCAACAATTGGTAACTCTGTTGCTAGCGAAAAAGCCGATGAAAACGCCAGTGATGACGATGACCACGACCAGCATTTAGATATTTTTGTTTAATCCTCACAATCTACCGATATAATAGCGCCTTTGTTATTTTCTCGGTAATTTTGCGCAGATGAGCACAGTTGCACAGGCTTTTTCATCAAGTGGTTTATTGGCAAAAGCCATTAATGGTTTTTCCCCTCGCCAAGCACAACTTGATATGGCGCTAGAAGTTGAACAAGCGATTGCCAAGCAACATACCTTAATTGTTGAAGCGGGTACCGGAACCGGTAAAACCTTTGCTTATTTGATCCCTGCGTTGATGTCGGATAAAAAAGTGATTGTTTCTACGGGTACTAAAACCCTACAAGAGCAGTTATTTCACAAAGATATTCCGGTTATCCGCAAAGCGTTAGCAACGGGCGCGCAAATGGCGCTGTTAAAAGGGCGTGCCAATTACTTGTGCATCTACCGAATGGAGCAATTTCAGCACACGCGTGGTGTGTTAGATGCGCAAGGGTTAGCTGATTTTGTGCAGGTGAAACATTGGGCGAATAGCACGCATGCAGGCGATATCGGTGAGCTAGACTCGGTTGCCGAAGACTCTAGCATATTTCCACATATCACCAGTACCGCTGATAATTGTTTGGCGCGAGACTGCCCGCATTTCGAAGATTGCTACTTGGTTAAAGCCCGTCAAAAGGCGATAGAAGCCGATGTTGTTGTGGTTAACCACCATCTGTTTTTTGCGGATATGGCACTGAAAGACACGGGCTTTGGTGAGTTAATCCCGAAAGCCGATGTGGTGATATTTGATGAGGCCCATCAAATATCCGATATTGCCAGCGAATACTTTGGTGAGTCGTTTTCAACAAGGCAAGTGCAAGAGCTTTGTAGCGACGTTATTCAAGCCTACAAAACTAGCGTTACAGACGTGAAACAACTGGGTAAAGCCGCAGAAAAGCTTGAGCGAACTTGCCAAGATTTTCGTCTGCTCTTTGCTCATGATCCTGAGCGCGGCAATTGGCGAGAGAAATGGCACAATGCCCGCATTCGTCAAGCGTTTGAACACTTAAAAACCGATTTAGATTTTTTATATCAAGTGCTCAAACTGAATGTCTCGCGCAATGAGCTGGTGGACAATTGTTTTGAGCGAGCAGTGACACTGTTATCTAAGTACGACATCGTTGCCAATATCGACGCCTTTGAAGTTAGCCTTTGGTACGAAACAACACGCCGCCATATTACGCTGCATCAAACCCCGTTATCGATTGCCGACAAGTTTAGCCAAGTAGTCAGCGAGTCTGGCGCTGGTTGGATTTTTACCAGTGCGACACTGGCGGTAAATAATGGTTTCGAGCATTTTGCTAGGCCACTGGGCTTATCACAAGGGCATACGCTAATGCTGGATAGCCCATTTGACTATCTAAATCAGTCTCAGCTTGTGGTGCCACGTTATTTGCCTGAACCAAACGATAGGGGTAGGGCGTTAGCTTTAGCGGAATTAGCTGTGCCGTTAATTAACAGTGCTGCGGGTGCGTGTTTTATGCTGTTTACTAGCTATCGCATGATGAACCAAGTGGCAGAGCTACTGGAAGATAAAATAGATAACCCGCTGTTGGTGCAAGGGCAAATGGCTAAGCGCAACTTACTGACCGAATTTATTGCCCAGCCTGATGCGGTATTGCTAGCAACGGCAAGCTTTTGGGAAGGGGTTGATGTTAGAGGCGACAAATTAACTTGTGTTATCATAGACAAATTGCCGTTTGCCTCGCCTGATGAGCCGTTATTACAAGCTCGGAGTGAAGATGCCCGAAGGCAGGGTAAAGACCCCTTTGCTGAAATTCAATTGCCCCAAGCCGTTATCGCCTTGAAACAAGGGGTTGGGCGATTAATTCGTGATGTTAACGATCGCGGCGTATTGGTGATTTGTGACAACCGCATTGTCAATCGCCCATACGGGCAGGTATTTTTATCCAGTTTACCGGAAATGCGACGCAGCCGAGATTTAGACAAAGCGGCATCTTTTTTAACAACTATTCATAGTGAGACCCAATCAAGGTGAATTTACTAGCTATTGATGCATCGACTGAAGCATGTTCAGTCGCCATTTTAAAAGACGATCAAGTATTTAGTGATTTTGAGTTATGCCCGCAATCACATAGCGTTGTGTTGTTGCCAATGGTAGACAAGCTACTTGCCAAAGCTGGCGCGAAATTAACTGATTTTGACGCTTTAGTTTATGGCCGTGGCCCTGGCAGTTTTACCGGTGTTCGCATTGGTATTGGTGTCGCGCAAGGGTTAGCGTTTGCAGCCGATTTACCGACCATTGGTATTTCGACCATGCAGGCAATGGCCCAGCAGGCATACGAACAAGAAGGCAAAGACACCGTTAGTGTAGCTATTGATGCGAGAATGGCGGAAGTTTATTGCAGTAACTGGCAAGTAAACGAGCAAGGGCTAATGGCACTTGTCGGTGAAGAGCGCGTGCTTCCACCAGAGCAATTTGCGCAATCACTTGAGCAAGGTGAATATAAATATGGCGCAGGCACTGGATGGCAGGCCTATCAAGAAGCTTTTCAGTCAATTTGTGCTAACCTAGAAAAGATAAGTGTGATGTATCCTAACGCCCAATATATGTTGGCGCTTGCCAAACAAGAATTTATTACAGGCAAAGCGTTACCAGCGGAGCATGCACAACCTGTTTATGTGCGTGATACCGTGTCTTGGAAAAAGCTACCAGGGCGAGAGTAGTCTGTGATAAAACGACTGTAACGCTATTGTAAAAGAAGGTATTAGTTAAGCGGTATAACACCCATTGCGTTAGGACATCTTGTAAGAATTGATGCCAGCTTAATGCAATGGAAATCTATAACACTAATACGACGATACCGCTAACACGCCAAAGCCGAGCTTTTGCTACTAATCAGCAGCGTGTTAGTGGCAATAACGATACCGATAACAACGCCCAAATAGAGCAGATACGTCGTGTTCGTAATACTGAGCGAGTTGATCAAAACTCGCCACAAAACTTTCCTGTAGCTCAACCACCATCAGCTCAACTACAATCAGCCCAGCCACAAAATCAACCGCAAGCGCGGCAAAACCGTTTAGACTATAGCGAAGCGGCGATTGCCATTTTAGAGGAGCGCACTCAGCGGCAGAGCCGTCAGCGAGATATAGGCTTTCAGCAAGAGATAAGCCGTCAGCAAGATATAAGCCGTCAGCAAGGTTTAGCTAGTGAGCGAGATGCTGGCCTTCAGCGAGAGCTCGACTTTGAGCAGGAATTTAATCGACAACAAGATTTTAACCTGCCGCAGGGATTTAACCTTCAGCAAAGAAACCGCCAACAATCAGACGCATCATCAGGGCAATTTGCGGGTTACGACCGCCCATCTGCCGCTAACCGCACGGCTATTTCAGCCTATCAAACAGTTGAAGGCCTAGAAGAAAGGGATAACCTTGAGCAAATTCTTGGCGTAGACTTATACGCTTAAAAACTTCGTGTACGCCTCTGAATAGTGTTAAATATTATTAATTTCAGTTACATAAACGTGCTTGCCAAATAATGGCTTAACATCCACTATGATCTGCAAACTCATATATAGAGCCAATCGTGACTAGCCAGCTTCACCAACCTTCATTCTTTTATCGACACCGCTTTTGGTTATTGTTGTTAGCTGCTGCGACTTTGCGTCACTTGCCAATAGTCTCTCTGCCATTTAATTGGTTAGAAAGTTATTTTCACGAAGTCAGTCATGGTTTAGCGGCAATCATTGCAGGTGGAAAAATTATTCAAATAGAGCTTTTCCCCAACGGCGCTGGCTTATGTACTACGCAAGGTGGCAGCCGATTACTAACAGCATTTATGGGGTATAGCGGGGCGGCGATTTGGGGAGCGGCAATTTATTCCTTGTCGTCACTTAATCAGCGGATCACTCAATTAGTGACCGCCAGTATTTTAATACTTTTGGTATTGAGCTGTATTTTTTGGGTCAGAGATATACTAACGCTCATTATACTCGCTGTGTTAATTGCGCTTTTTGCGCTCAAAGTGAAGTTTTACCACCACCCTTGGTTAATTGTCAGTGTGCAACTGGTTGGCCTAACAGTGCTGCTAAATGCCTTGTTAAGTCCATTGTATTTGATAGATGGCCGTCATCGCGGCGATGGTGCAACCTTAGCGGGCTTAACTGGCGTGCCAGAAATTTTATGGGTTGCAATCTGGCTAGCAATCGCTGTAGTTTTGTTATATCGACTGGCAAAACAATCCAATAAGAGACTGAGTTGAGAATAACAACAGAAGAAACATGTTACGACATAAATGAAGTGTCACTGCATGGCTTAACCACAGGCGATGACGATCAGCCAATCACTTTATGTTTGCATGGCTGGCTTGATAACGCCGCCAGTTTTTTACCACTTATGCCATACTTACCAGACCGTAAGCTAATTGCCTTAGATTGGCCAGGGCATGGTTTTTCGTCTCACCGAAGCTTAGATGCTCACTACCATTTTATTGATTGGGTTTACGATTTAGTTCAGTTATTTGATGTAACGCAATGGCCGGCGGTCGATATTGTGGCTCATTCGATGGGCGGCATGGTAGCTACAGCGTTTGCTGCTGCCTTTCCTGAAAAAGTAAAATCGTTAACTTTGCTTGATTCAATAGGGCTTATTTCAGACAAGCCGGAAAATACCACAGAGCAATTGCGCAAAGGTTTAACTAGTCGCCTTAAAGGGTTGTCGAAGCAAAAAAACCAACATCCGTCGATAGAGTCAGCTGTGAAGGCAAGAGTTGCGGTGTCAGATATGGCGTATGAGCAAGCACAGTTAATTGTGAAACGCGGCTTAGTGCAGCAAGGTGGTAGCTATATTTGGCGTGCTGACAGTCGCTTAAGAAATGCCTCGCCATATCGGTTAACCGTAGAGCAAGCCAAACAACTTATTTCAGATGTGCAGTGTCCCGTTAATTTAGTTTACGGTGACAATGGGTTGGAAATGGTGCATTTAGGCATCAAAGAATTCTCAGCACTATTCAGTGATTTAACCGTACATAAAGTCTCTGGTGGGCACCATGTGCACATGGAAGCGCCAGAGCAGGTTGCTGAAAAGATAACCGCATTTTGGCAGCAAATCGCGGCAAAAGTACCGTAAAATTTACAAAATTCGCGAAAGTTGTCGCTAAGTTACTCCACAAAAAACTAGGATTTTTGGCCAAAGTGTGGAATCATCTCTAACTTTCGAGTAAAAGCTCAGGTAAAAGTAGACCGTAAATCTTTACGCAAACCGCCTGACGAACGCATGCCAATTCATATTGGTATTACTATAAAAATTATAATTATCACGCGTGTCTAAATAGAATTGAGGAGATGACTGTGGAAAAAATTTGGCTTGAAAAAAGTTACCCACCCGGTGTTCCACACGAAATAGACCCCGACAAATACTCATCAATTGTCGAAATGTTTGACAAGTACGTTGGCATTTACGCGCAGCGCACCGCCTTTATTAATATGGGCGCAGAAATCACTTACAGTGAATTAGCCGAACAGGCTAGTGCGTTTGCAGCATACCTGCAAAAGGAATTGGGCTTAGTTAAGGGCGACAAGTTTGCCATTATGGTACCGAACACCTTGCAATACCCTGTTGCTTTATTTGGTGCGCTAAAAGCAGGCTTAACGGTTGTTAATGTTAACCCGCTATACACGGCGCGTGAGCTTAAGCATCAGTTGAACGACTCTGGTACTAAAGCCATGTTGATCGTTGAAAATTTCGCTCATACCTTGCAAGAAGTTATCTCAGATACGCCTGTTGAAAAAGTTATCTTAACTGGTTTAGGTGATCGCCTAGGTGGTTTAAAAGGCAAGTTAGTTAACTTTGCCGTGAAATACGTGAAGAAAATGGTGCCGAGTTACTCACTGGCAAACACCGTTAAATTCAACCACGTTATTGCCAAAGGCGAGAGCTTAACGTTAGACCCAGTTGAGATTACTGGTGAAGACTTAGCTTTCTTACAATACACTGGTGGCACCACGGGTGTATCAAAAGGGGCAATGTTAACGCACCGCAATATGGTGGCGAACTTAGAGCAAGCAAAAGCCGCGATTCGTCCGGTATTAAAAGATGGCGAAGAGTTGGTGGTTACCGCACTGCCGCTTTACCATATTTTTGCACTAACAGCGAACTGCCTGACGTTTATGACATTAGGTGGTACTAACTTGTTGATTACTAACCCGCGCGATATGCCGAGCTTTGTTAAAGAGCTAGGTAAATACCCATTCACGGCAATTACAGGTGTAAATACACTGTTTAATGGTTTAGTGAACACACCGGGCTTTGCGCAATTAGACTTCTCAAAACTGAAGTTATCGCTAGGTGGCGGTATGGCAGTGCAACGTCCAGTCGCAGAGCGTTGGGAAGATGTTACAAAAACGCGTTTACTTGAAGGTTATGGCCTAACAGAATGTTCACCTATGGTGACTATTAGCCCGTATAACCAAACCGCATTTAATGGCTCAATTGGCTTACCTGCACCATCTACTCATATTAAAATTGTGCGTGAAGATGGCACAACGGCTGGTGTGAATGAGCCAGGCGAAATGTGTGTTAGTGGTCCACAAGTCATGAAAGGTTACTACAATCGCCAAGAAGCTACCGATGAAATATTAACTGACGGCTGGTTAGCGACAGGTGATATTGCTGAGATGGATGAGCACGGCTTCTTCAGAATTGTTGATCGTAAAAAAGACATGATTTTGGTTTCTGGCTTTAATGTCTTCCCTAACGAAATTGAAGAAGTGGCAATGATGCACGAAGGTGTTGTTGAAGCTGCAGCAGTTGGTGTGCCTCACGAAGTTAGTGGTGAAATCATTAAACTGTTTATCGTTAAGAAAGACGATTCACTTACGCAAAAGAACATTATCGAACACTGTGCTAAGCACTTAACGAATTATAAAGTGCCTAAGTTGATTGAGTTTAGAGACGACTTACCGAAAACCAACGTAGGCAAAATTTTACGTCGTGAACTAAGGTAGTAACCCTACAATTAGTTAACTTCGCAGCACTATTAATTAACTTCGTATTATTAAAAAAGCCGACATATTGTCTAATGCCGATCAGTTAAGAAATTTAATCGATCGGTTGACCGATATTTAAAAGGCTTCAAAATCCGATATCAGTTTTCTGCTATCGGATTTTTTTATGCCCCTTGTCCAAGCTTTTGAAGATGTATCGTCGTTTTTAGATGACGTTAATACACTGGATAAACTCAAAGCGATACTTGACCCAAATATTCTTGAACAAGCTTTCGAGTATGCCGGAGTTGCGACAGTAAGGCGAAGAAGGCTGCCATTGGAAGCGGTTATGTGGTCAGTGATAGGAATGAGTCTATTTCGTCATGAAACGGTTTGGGATATTGCCAGTCGTCTTGATATTTCTCTCCCCGGCAAACATAAGCTAGTAGCGCCTAGTGCGCTTGTACAAGGGCGCCAACGCTTAGGTTACGAAGCGGTGCAACAAACATTTCAATTACTTGCTCATAGAGCATTTTCTACTCATGCCTTTGAGCATTGGTGTGGGTTAAATTTGCTCGCGGTAGATGGTGTAGTTTTTCGCACACAAGACAATGAAGATAACCGTGTAGCGTTTGGGAGTGACCGTAATCAGCGCGGTGAAGGCAGTTATCCTCAGATACGCATGTGTGGGCTCATGGAAGTGTCAAGCCACCTGTTATTGGATAGTGCATTTGATAGTCGCCATGTGGGCGAAATGACATTAGCAGAGCGACTTTTGCCAACAGTACCAGAAGAGTCTTTAACCCTATTCGATCGAGGTTATTATTCACTGGGGCTTTTGCATAACTGGCAACATCAAGGGCAAAATACTCATTGGATGATCCCCGCGAGAAAAGACCTACAGTATCAAGTTGAACGCAGCTTGGGTGAATACGATAAGATAGTCACATTATCGACCAGCCCACAAGCAAGAAAGAAATTTAGGGGGCTGCCTGCACACCTCACTGCGAGGCTCACGTCATACCAAGTGAATGGAAAGTCTTATCGTGTACTAAGCTCATTAACCGACCCGCTACGATTTCCATACGATGAACTCACCGAAGTCTATACGCAGCGCTGGGAAATCGAACTAGGATTTAGGGAGATGAAGCAGGGATTACATCAAGCCAAACATGTCCTACGTAGTAAAAAGCCTGACATGGTGCGTCAGGAGTTATGGGGACTTTTACTGGCTTATAACCTGATACGTATTGCGATGCTTGATGCCGCCAACGCAGATGAAATGATATCACCAACGAGGCTAAGTTTTAGTTTATGCATGCGACACGTGATTGCATTTCTCATGCTTACACCGATACGTAGCGCAAGCAAACTGCCAATTCACTATGAGGAATTACTCACCACCTTGAGGATGTTTACATTACCAGACAAATTACCCGATAGGCATTACCCAAGAGTCGTTAGAAAGAAACCGACGAAATATCCTTATAAACGAAAAATGCCAGTCAGCTCTTAACTGACTGGCATTAGACATATTGTCGGCTTTTTTGTGGCTGCTATTAAAGGCTCAGATAATAGTTATTCATGCAAAAGTACTTAACGTAAAAGTAACTGGCGCAAAAGTGCTTAGCGCATCAACTCTCTTGCTTACAAATGCTATTGCGCTTTTAATACTTGGCCGTTAACTGCTGCGCTATCGTCTGACATTAGGTAAACGTATAGCGGCATAATGTCTTTCGGTGTTGCTAGCGTGTCTGGGTTTTCACCTGGGTAGGCTGTTGCACGCATCGCTGTGCGTGTGCCACCTGGGTTAATTGCGTTAGTGCGTAAATTCGTCCCTTCGAACTCGTCAGCAATTAACTCCATCATACCTTCTGTGGCGAATTTCGACATACTGTAAGTCGCCCAAAATGCTCGGCCTTTGCCACCAACGGTTGAGGTCGTAAACACTAACGAGGCTTTGTCAGCTTTTTGTAGCGCTGTAATTAGGGCTTGCGCCATCATCATTTGTGCTTTGACATTAATTTGCATGACATCGTCAAACGTTTGTTCGTGAATGTTCACAAATGGTGTTAACTCACCTAGCACTGAGGCATTAAGTAATGCACCATCGAGCTTACCAAATTGGTCAATAATGGTACTGGTCATGTCGATATAGTGTTGCTTTGTCGCACCTTTCATATCGAGTGGAACGATAGCTGGCTCAGGATTACCAGCAGCAACGATTTCATCGTAAACGTTTTCAAGCTTTTCAACCGTTCGGCCAAGTAAGATAACAGTCGCGCCGAGTTCGGCATAAGTTAATGCTGCTTGCTTACCAATACCGTCACCAGCACCAGTGATCAAAATTGTTTTATCTTTCAAACAGCTATTTTGAATTGTGTAGTCAAACATCGAGTATTTATCACATTGATTTTAGTGCTGTAATTTTACGCTTCCTAAGCTGATATGACGAGTGAAAATTCCCAAGATTCAGCAGATTTATTGAAAAAGCGAGATAAAAACAAAAAAACGCTAGCGCTCTTGTGCAACTTTGTGTAGCTTAAAAATTGTCTAATATGTTGGCGGAAGTAGTGTAAAAGCTCTAATTTTTTTTGGAAAAAAGCTAACAAAGTCAAATGGATAAAAGCAAAAAATAAATAGACTAGACTCTGGGGAGATGCAATGAAAAAGCTAGTACTAAGTATCGCTATCGCTGGTGCACTTGGATTAAGTGGCTGTGATGATGAAACCATTCGCGATGTAGAACAAGAGGTCGCAGAAAACGGCCCTGTAACCACACCAACAGCCCGTATAATTTTTGATCCGACAGCGGGCGATCTTTCAGTTCCAAACGATTTACTTTTCTTAGGTACCACTGATGGTACGTTAAACCCGCCGGTTAGCGATCCTACTGATTCTTCAGATCCGTTTTTTGCGCTTAGTGCGCTTGATGGTTGGTCTACCGTTCAACCATTTAGAATTGATGTTGATTTACCGCCAGGCGTCAGTTTAGATGCAAACAGTGTTGCTAACCCAGCATCTGTACGTATTTTTGAAACAGAATTTGGCGGCCCAACTGCATCATCAGCAGAGTGTGCGGCATTGCCACAAGGCGCTGCTTGTCAGGTGGTTGGTGAACTAACGTTTGGCGTTGATTTTATCTCGCAAATGTCTGGTGATGGCGTAGCTGTTGTACCATTAAAACCGCTCAAAGCTAAAACGGGTTACCTCATTGTTTTAACAAATTCACTACAAGACGATACTGGTAAAGCAGTTGCGGGTTCCTTTACTTATGAGCTTGTCCAGCAAGACTTAGCGACTAAGCCGCTAGCAACTGATTCTCAGTTAGCACTTCAAGGCGCAGTAAACAGTTTTGAGAATGCCGTAAGCGGTGCTGGTGTTGATAAATCTAGCATTATCTACACCGCGGCAATGACCACACAATCAACGGTTGATGCGGTTGCAACGGTTAAACAAGTGATGGCTGCGGGCTTACAACTAGGCAACGTGCCGACTATTGCTATTCAAGATACTTCAATTTCGGTATTTGACGCATTAACATCGCAAGGTGTAACGCTACCAGCTGAATTGGCGCCGGTTTATCAAGCAGCTAACCTAATGCAAGGCTCAATTACTTTGCCATATTACTTAGGTACACCAAGTGCTGAAAATCCATTGGCACCAGTAAACGATTGGTGGAAAGCACAATGTGATTCAGGTGCTATGCTAGCGGGTCTTGCTGCACAAAACCCAGGTGCAATTCCGGCTGACGCTGTGAGTGAGGGTGACGGCCTATGTTTAGCAATTTCTGCAGCGGCAGGTTTAGCAGCACCAGGTTTACGTGATTTACGTGGCGTATTAGATTTAGATACAGAGCGTAACATCACAAAATTCAACCCAATGCCAGAAAAGCGCGCAGATATGACGCTTGATGTGCAAGTAACTACGCCAGACATGGCGGTGGCTAATGCGGTACGCGCAAGCTTAGGTTTACCAGCGTTAACACAACCAGAAGCGGGTTGGCCGGTTGCTATTTTACAGCACGGCATTACTTCTCGAAAAGAAGACATGCTAGCGATTACCGGTGCATTGGCAATTCAAGGTATTGCAACGGCCGCGATTGATCACCCAATTCACGGTAGCCGTGGTTTTGATTTAGATGGTGATGGTGTTGATGATTTGAATGCTTCAACGGTTTCAGCAACACACTACATGAACTTAGGCAACTTGCTAACAACGCGTGATAACTTACGTCAAAGTACTGTTGATACACTTGGTTTACGCTTAGGCCTTAACTTTGCTGGGGGTGTTGACGCAGCTGGTGCTGCAATCTCATTAGATGGCTCAAAAGTTTACTTCTTAGGCCACTCATTAGGTGCTATCTCTGGTATCAACACAGTTGCATTAGCAAACTTATCGTTAGATCCTGCAGTTGACCCGTTATTTAAAGTATCGGCAACTTCGTTTGCGATGCCAGGTGTTGGTGTTGCTAACTTATTGCTTGAATCAGCTGCATTTAGCGGTCTGATCAAGGCAAGCTTAACGCTAGCAACATCAGAAGAGTTCGCAGCATTTGTAGCAGCAACTTTCCCAGGTCAGCCAAGTGAAGCTGAGCTTGTACAAGCGTTCAATACCTTCTTTGCAGCGTTAACGCCAGCGCAACAAGCTGAATTAAATGGCGCGTTTGCACAATTTACCTTTGCAGCACAAACTGTAACAGATGCTGGCGACCCAGCTAACTACGCAGGTATGGTGGCGATGACACAAACGCCGACACACTTAATTGAAGTGGTTGGTAATGGCGCTGATAACTTATCAGATCAAGTTATTCCTAACACAGTGAGCTCAACACCGTTATCAGGTACAGAAGCTGCGATTGCACTACTTGGCCTACCAGGTGTTAGCGAAACAACGGAAGGTTCTGGTGCGGTTCGTTTCACTTACGGTCACCATGCGTCAATTCTTGACCCGTCAATTCGCCCAGAAGCAACTAACCCTGCACAAACAGCAGCAGCAACTGCTGAGATGCAAGGTCAAGTGGCTACCTTCTTTGCGACTATGGGACAGTTAGTTTCAATCACTAACAGTGATGTTGTGATGTAAGCAACAAGATGAAATATTGCTAAAAGCTCCCAATTGGGAGCTTTTTTTTTGCTAAAACATCCATATATAGTAGTAAAGTCATTAGTCAAAATCATACGGCCATGGCAGGCTGTTGCTAGAAAAATTGGAGATAGCATTGGAATTTTTATACGAATACGGTTTGTTCTTGGCCAAAGTGGTCACTTTTGTGTTGGCGGTTGTGGTGATCGTCGCTGTCGGTGCCGGTGCTGCGATGAAGCAAAAAGGTCGCAAAGGTGAGCTGGAGATCGAAGATTTATCAGAGCATTTTGAAGACGTTGAACTAGAAGTTACTCATGCACTTTTAACTAAAGACGAGTTAAAAGAAAAAGAGAAACAAGATAAAAAAGCTGAAAAAGAGAAGGCCAAAGCAGCGAAAGCGAACAAGGGTAGTGACGAAGCCGATAAAACTAAACCAAGAATGTTTGTATTAGACTTTAATGGCAGTATCGACGCAAAAGAAGTATCGGGTTTACGTGAAGAAGTTTCAGCCGTGTTAGCCGTTGCTAAGCCTGAAGATGAAGTGTTTGTAAAATTGGAATCAGGTGGTGGCATGGTGCATGGCTATGGTCTTGCATCATCACAGCTAGATCGTATTCGCCAACGTGATATTCCACTCACCATTTCAGTTGATAAAGTGGCTGCGAGTGGTGGTTACATGATGGCCTGCGTTGCCAATAAAATTATCGCCGCGCCATTTGCTATTTTAGGTTCGATTGGTGTGATCGCCCAAGTACCTAACTTTAATAAACTACTGAAAAAGAATGATATCGACTTTGAACAGTTAACTGCTGGTGAATTTAAGCGCACGCTTACTATGTTTGGTGAGAATACAGACAAAGGTCGTGAGAAATTTGTTGAAGAGTTAGAAGAAACGCATCAGTTGTTTAAAGACTTTGTTAGTGAGCGTCGTCCGTTACTAGATATTTCGAAAGTAGCTACTGGTGAACATTGGTTTGGAACAAAAGCTAAAACATTGGGTTTAGTTGATGATATTCAAACCAGCGACGATTATTTATTTGCAGCAGCAAAAACTCATAAGATTGTCGGCCTAAAATATGCGACTAAAAAAGGCTTAGCGGAAAAACTATCAAAAGCTGCATCAATGTCAGCAGATAGCTTTATCTCGCGATTAATTCAGCGCAATCGTATCTTTCCAAGTTAATCGAGCAGTCAAATTTATATTGATTAGCTTGAAAGGCGTTTAGTGCTGATGTACTAAGCGCCTTTTTTATGTTTTCAATTAGCAGTCCTAAATACAAATAACCTAAGCGATGGGCTGAAATCTTTCAAAAAATGCTTTTTGACTTGGATTAACTAAGGCTTTGGGTCGAATAGCTTGCACCATTTCCACAACCTCTGATTTGTTATAACCGAGCTGCAAAAGTAATAGTGCGATTACAAGCCCAGCGCAACCTGAGCTACCTTTGCTGTGAACCGCAACTGCTCCTTGGTTATTGAGTATTGAGAGTATTGACAGTATTGAGCTGTAACTGGAGTGAAATGCCTAATCAAAATCTTCGTTAGGAGCATCATCGTCGCTGATTGGTAATTGAAGCCAGTCGATATTTTGAGTTTGCAAGCTTGCGGCAGATTTTGAGCTTACGTGTCGCCATAGAGGTTTTTTAATTTCGGCATGTTGCAGTTGTTTTGTTAAATAGATGTAGCTAACCTTTGCTTCATTACAAATATTGCCCAGCGATTTTGCAGACTTGGATTTTGTGAAAATAGCTATTGCGGAGAGAAAAATGAAAAACTGGAAGAGCTCACTATTACCCATTTTAAGCTTGCTGGCGTTAGCGAGCTGTGGTGATAACGCTAGCCTTCAAGGTCAAAACGCTGCTAATGATGATGTTGAGTTAGCGACTCAAGATAAACATTGTGGGCAGGATCACCAACAATTCGCTCAATGTTCTGATGGTGCCTTTCAGTTACAGCTATTGCACTTCGCCGATATTGATGGCGGCCGCGATATTCTTAACAATGCCGTTCGTTTTTCTGCACTTTTAGATTCGTTCCGCTCTCAATACGCTAACACACTGGTACTGAGCTCAGGTGACAATTGGATCCCTGGCCCCGAATACAATGTTGGCGGCGATGACTCGCTAACCCCTATCTTAGGCGTGGCTGCAAATGGGCGAGCACATGTGGCTTACCTTAATGCCATGGGGGTGCAAGCAACTGTTGTTGGCAACCATGAGCTTGATTTAAATACAGACGAATTTGCCGAGTTAATTGCGCCTGAAACGCGCGACAGTAACGTGTGGCAGGGGGCCCAATTTCCTTACCTTTCGGCCAATTTAGACTTTTCTACCGACGAACATTTAGCGCCTTTAATTGCGGAAAATGGCCTAATGAATACTGATCAGGTAGGGCAGGTAGCTGCCAGTACGGTTATTCTGGTTAATGGTGAAATGATTGGCGTGGTTGGCGCCTCAACACCAGCGCTTAGCAGTATCACTAAAACAGGCGGTATGATTGTACTTCCATCCGATGAAGATGATATAGCAGGGCTTGCAGCCGAGATCCAAAAACATGTCGACCCATTGAAAAAGCGTGGTATAAACAAAATTATCTTGCTGGCGCATATGCAGCAAATTGCCATTGAACAGCAACTCGCGCCTTTACTTGACGGTGTCGATATTATTGTTGCTGGCGGCTCTAATACCATTTTGGCTGATAAGAATGATAGGTTGCGCGATGGTGATGCAGCTGAAGGCGATTATCCTCTTGTTTATCAAAGTGCGTCAAAAGAGCCTGTTGTGGTGGTTAATACCGATGGTGACTATACCTATTTAGGGCGTTTTGTGGTGACATTTGACCAGCACGGTGTCATGTTACCCAGCTCGCTCGATAGCACCATTAATGGTGCTTACGCGACGGATAAACAAAGCTTAACCGAGCATAACTTAACGCTAGCCGATGCCATTCCACAAGTACAAACAATCACCAACACCTTAAACCAAGCATTGCAAGCAAAGCTAGGCACGGTTTTTGGTAGTACCGCGGTATATTTAAATGGTGATCGGGTGTCAGTTAGAACTCAAGAAACGAACTTGGGTAACCTTACTGCAGATGCAAATTTAGCCTACGCGCAAAGCATTGATAAAAGTGTCGCAATTTCTATCAAAAATGGCGGAGGTATACGAGCGCCAATTGGCTCATGTGCCGTACCGGCTGGCTCTACCGACGCTAAGGTCGTATGCAGTCCACCAGCAGGTGTACAGGGTATTAATAAATCAGGCGATGTTACTCAGCTCGATATGGAAATTGCACTGCGATTTAACAGCGCGCTAAATAACTTAACGGTGACCGGTAGCCAGTTAAAGGGGATTATTGAATATGGCGTGTCGGCAACTAGAGATGGTGCGACCCCTGGCCGTTTTCCACAAGTGGCTGGTATGCGCTTTAGTTTTGACCCTGCCAAAGCGGTTAACTCACGTGTACAAAATTTAGTAGTGCTAGATGACAATGGCGCATTGCCGGGCGGTAATACGGTAACTGTTGTTCAAAATGGCCAACTTGATCCGTCTGTTGCTAAGCAAACATTTCGTTTAGTGACGCTTGATTTTTTAGTGGATGGCGGAGACGGTTATAAATTTCCAACAGATGCGCGGGCGAACCTTGTGAACCTTAAAGCGGCAGGGCAAAAAACGGGCATGGTTACGATAACGGATGATGGTACAGAGCAAGATGCGTTAGCGGAATACTTATCAAGTCACTACTTAAAAGCAGGCACCGTATTTGATAAAAAAGATTTGCCAGCAGCGCAAGATACGCGCATTCAAAATTTGTCAGAAGTGGCTTTAGATAGCGTGCTAAAACTAAAATAAAGTTTAATTAAGTCCAATCAAAAATAGCGGCTAAACAAAGATTATTGTGATTGTTTTGTGCCAGCAAAAAGCAAAAAGCAAAAAGCAAAAAGCAAAAGTAAACACATAAAATAACAAAGGCTTGCGTTAGCAAGCCTTTTTCATTGAGCTGTTTTGTGCTGGTGCTTTGTCCAGGTTAGCTGTCGAGAGACAAGAGAACATTAGTTTCTTGTAATGCGCCAGAATGCGATCAGCGCCGCAAAGAATAAAATCATCGGGTAAAACGAGTAAACCACTACATCCACTGGTGAGATACCAATAGTTGCTCCGAGCAATAAGGCTTGTGCACCGTAGGGTAATAAGCCTTGGTTAATACAGGCGAAAATATCCAGTAAACTAGCCGATTCGGCTGCTTTAATGTTGCCATCTTCGGCGAGCTCTTTAGCGGTTTCACCTGTGATAATAATTGACACTGTATTGTTTGCCGTAAAAAAGTTCGCACTAAAGGCGAGGCTGGCAATACCTAAACCAGCGGCGCGTTTAGGATTATTGGGGCTAAGTTTACCCGCTAATTTTTTTAAGCTTATTGTAAGAGCCTGCAAACCACCTTGGCGGCGAACTAACTCGCTTAAACCACCAATAAATAGCGCTAAAATAAATACGTCTTGTACGTTAGCAAAGCCTTTGTTGATATCCGATGCGAGAGCTGATAATTGATAGCCATTACTGACAAAGCCTGTTGCTGCGGCTAATAATATACCGACCAGCAAAACCACAAATACGTTCACCCCCGACAATGCTAAGCCAAGAATAACGACATAAGGCAATAGGCCAATTACGTCGATCACTTGCTCGCTTTGATAGTCAGCACTACCTCCCAAGAAAGTGAATAGCACAAGAGAGATAAGTGCGGCGGGAAGCGCAAATTTAAAGTTTACGCGGAACTTGTCTTTCATTCGCGCCCCTTGTGTACGCGTTGAGGCAATGGTTGTGTCAGAGATAATCGATAAGTTGTCACCGAAAATTGCGCCGGAGATGATACTACCTGCAACTAATGCAGGGCTTAGGCTGGCGGCTTCAATAAAGCCTGCGGCTATCGGGGCAATGGCGGCGATTGTACCAACCGATGTACCCATGGCAGTAGATAAAAATGCGGCAACAATAAATAGCCCAGGGATGATTAAATAGTCGGGAAACAGCGCTAACCCTAGTTGCACACTCGCATCAACACTGCCTGTTGCTTTCGCAACCATGCTAAACGCGCCTGCCAGCAAATAAATCACGCCCATGGTAATAATATTGCTATGGCCCGCACCTTCAATAAACTGATTAACTTGCTCGCTAATCGTTTCCTTCCCCATCATTATTGCAACGATGATGGCAGGAATAATGGCAACACTGGCTGGCAGCTGGTAAAACGCAAACTCAACACCTTGCAGGGTTAGGAAAATCCCCGTGCCGATAAAGAGCGAGAGGAATACGCCAAACGGCAATAGACTAAGGAGGCGAGGTGGTGAGGTTTGTTCTGTCATATAATGCTCTAATTCTTATTGTTAATCGTTGTTGCCATTCTCTTTAAGCGCTCAGTTTTAAACGCTTGGTTTTGACTTGCTTGCTCAGCCTACGTAAAGGTCATGTGTGGCAAACGGTGATACATGAATGCAGCTATAAAGTGTTTAAATAATAAACTTTTATATCATTCCACTCGATCAGGGGAAAGGCAAAACAGCAGTTTGAAAAATAAAATTTCAGGAATAACGCAAATTATAAAGTGATTTGCATCACTGTCAATCTAGATGTTTAGATGGCTAAATTGGCTTGGTGTTTAACAGACGCTAAGAATGAACCAAATTTCGTTAAAAACCGGGTTCAATAATTTAGCGACATAATCCCTCTATTTTTATCAATCGTAGCGGAATTAGCCCTACTTTATGGTGGCGCTCTGTGCTATTCTTGCCGCCAATTTTTACAATGAAGAAGTGCAAATGTCTGATAACAAATTTGAATCAATCGAAGCACGCGTAAGTTACGGCGTTGGCCGTCAACTGGGCGACCAATTACGCAACAACCCATTTAAAGAGTTTGACGTAACCGCAGTACAAGCTGGTTTAGCTGACGCATTAGCAGCTGCTGACAGCCAAGTAAGTGAGCAAGACTTAAACGAAGCATTTGCTGTTGTTTCTAAGAAACTACAAGAGCAAGAGCAAGCACAAGCCAAAGAAAAAGCCGCTGAAGGCGAAGCTTTCTTAGCAAAAAATGCTGAGCGGGCAGAAGTAACTGTGACTGAGTCTGGCTTACAGTACGAAGTACTAGCAGATGCAGAAGGCGAAAAGCCAACAACAGCATCAACTATTCGTGCACACTACCACGGCACTTTTATTAATGGTGAAGTATTCGATAGCTCAGTTGATCGCGGTCAGCCTGCTGAATTCCCAGTTGGCGGTGTTATCGCTGGTTGGACAGAAGCATTACAGCTAATGAGTGTTGGCGCAAAATGGCGTTTATACATTCCTTACAACTTAGCTTACGGTGAGCGTGGTTCGCACGGTGCGATCCCTCCATACTCAGCGTTAGTATTCGATGTTGAACTATTAGACATCCTATAAATGATTAAGCCGGGCTAGCCCGGCTTTTCTTTGCCTGGAATTCTTTTAATTCGCATCATAACCCAAAGCAAACAGCACTTTTTACTACGCACCTTTACTACGCAAGACAAGAATGAACGAACAGCGCCAAGAACAAGACGATCCTAACAAAGCCCAGCAGTTGGCTACCTTCTACCAAAATTACATTCATGCCTTCTCTGCGGCCAGCGTGCCAGCAGTAGCGAAATGCTATCAACTCCCTTGCGTATTGAGTACGCCAGACAAAGTACTCGTGCTTGATAGTGAGCAAGGCTTCAATCAAGAGTTTAGTGGCATTTTTGCCATGTTAGCTGAACATAACATCACCGGGTTTAAGGCCAGTAATGCCAGTTATCAGCATATTAATGAAGCGCTTAGCTTAGTGAAAATTGATTGGCGTTTTTATGACCAAGCTAATAACCTTTTTAGCGAATTTTCGGCAATTTATCATTTAAGCTATCAACAAGAAGCCTATAGAATCATTAACGTTATTTCTCATGATATGTGTCAGCTTGCTGACTTAGCTCATGAGTTAACCTTAATCCCGAGTGCTAACGATACAAACAATAAGGAAACCGATAAATGACCACCAAAGTTGCAATTTTAGGCTGTAGCGGCCGCATGGGCCGTAACTTGATCAAAGCAGCTGTAGAGCATGATGAAATTGAACTCGTTGGTGGCACGGTTCGCGAAACTTCTTCTTTTGCTGGTTTTGACTTAGGCGAGTTAGCAGGTATTGGCAAACTTGATTTGGTGACAAGCACTTCGCTTGAAGCGGTCAGCAGTGCGGATGTCTTTATTGACTTTACTTCGATTGAATCTACGTTAAGCAACATTGAGTGGTGTAAAGCGAATGATAAAGCACTAGTCATTGGTACTACCGGCTTTGAAGATGCGCAAGTTGAGTCGATCAAACAGGCTGGTCAATACATGCCCGTATTATTAGCGCCAAACACCAGCGTTGGTGTTAACTTGCTATTTAAACTCTTGGAAATTACCGCTCAGGCTATTGGCGACTATACTGATATAGAAATTTTTGAGGCGCATCACAGATTCAAAAAAGATGCACCATCAGGTACCGCCATGAAAATGGGGCAGGTGATTGCTGAAACCTTAGGGCGCGATTTAAATGAATGCGCCGTTTATGGTCGCGAGGGCATCACTGATGAGCGCGACAATAAAACCATAGGTTTTGCTACGGTTCGTGCTGGCGATATTGTTGGTGAACATACGGCATTTTTTGCTGATTTGGGCGAGCGTCTCGAAATCACCCATAAAGCCAGCTCGCGTATGACCTTTGCCCAAGGGGCGATGCGTGCAGCACTTTGGTTAGCAAAGGCTAAGCACGGTTATTACGATATGCAAGATGTTTTGGGGTTGAAATAATACACCCGAATGAACGGCATAAGTTGATTAAATAAATCATATAAAACAGCTTGTTAGTTATTTTTGTTAACTTGATTTTCTAAACAAATCAAGTGGTTTTAAGGTTAGAAAACATAGGTTTTTGACCGTTTGGTTATAAAAATCATTTAAAAGCTAAATATTTCTAATTTTACTAGACGAAAAATACTAATGGGCGTAGAATGCGCGGAATTTGTCAAAAATTTGCGATTCGCAAGCCAAAAGACGGATTATTGAACAATTTTCGCGCTTAGTGCTTTTAACGAGAAATACGCAAAAAAACGTTAAAAGCGATTAAGTTTACTTTCTTCTTTTCGGAGGCTAAATTGACTAAATCTGCCATTTTGGTGCTAGAAGACGGCACTATATTTAACGGCACCGCCATTGGTGCAGAAGGAATGGCGGTTGGTGAAGTGGTGTTTAACACTTCCATGACCGGTTACCAAGAAATCCTGACTGATCCTTCCTACGCAGAACAAATTGTTACCCTCACTTATCCTCACATTGGCAACACTGGTACAAACTCAGAAGACGAAGAGTCTGGCACCATTTGGGCTAAAGGCTTAGTGATCCGCGACTTACCTTTACTGGCCAGTAATTTTAGAAACGAAGAAAGCTTGAGCGATTACCTAGCGCGCAACAATATTTTAGGTATTGCTGATATCGATACGCGTAAACTAACACGTATTCTACGTGAAAAAGGTGCTCAGAACGGCTGTATCTTAGCGGGTGACTTCACTAATCAAGAGACAGATGAGGCGAAGGCACTAGCCGAAGCAAAAGGCTTCCCGGGCTTAAAAGGCATGGACCTAGCGAAAGTCGTGTCGACCAAAGAGCAATACCAGTGGACAGAAGGTAGCTGGCAACTAGGCGAAGGCCATACCTGCTATAAAGAAACGCCGGAAAAGTTACCTTTTCACGTCGTTGCCTACGATTTTGGTGCCAAACGCAATATTTTACGTATGTTAGTGGACCGTGGCTGTAAGCTTACGGTTGTGCCAGCGCAAACTCCAGCGGCTGATGTATTAGCGATGAATCCAGATGGCATCTTCTTATCTAATGGCCCTGGCGATCCAGAACCATGTGACTACGCAATTGCAGCAATTAAGTCTTTCCTTGAAACTGACATTCCAGTGTTTGGTATTTGTTTAGGTCATCAACTGCTTGGTTTAGCGAGCGGTGCCAAGACTATTAAAATGAAGTTCGGTCACCACGGTGGCAACCATCCAGTGAAAGATATTGACCGCGATGTCGTAATGATCACGGCGCAAAACCACGGTTTCGCCGTTGATGAAGACAATATGTCAGACAACCTGCGTGTCACTCACAAATCACTGTTTGATGGCACAATTCAAGGTATTCACCGCACTGACAAGCCAGCCTTTAGCTTCCAAGGTCACCCAGAAGCAAGCCCAGGTCCACATGACGCAGCACCGTTATTCGACCACTTTATTGAACTAATTAATGAAGCTAAAGCAGCTAAGTAAGAGAGAACAAGACTATGCCAAAACGTACTGACATAAAAAGTATTCTAATCTTAGGTGCTGGCCCAATTGTTATCGGTCAAGCGTGTGAGTTTGACTATTCAGGTGCACAAGCCTGTAAAGCCCTGCGCGAAGAGGGTTACCGCGTTATTCTGGTGAACTCTAATCCAGCCACCATTATGACTGACCCAGAAATGGCTGATGCAACTTACATTGAGCCTATTCACTGGGAAGTGGTGCGCAAGATTATTGAAAAAGAACGCCCAGACGCGATTTTACCTACCATGGGTGGTCAAACAGCACTTAACTGTGCACTAGAGCTTGAATCAAACGGTGTACTTGCTGAGTTTGGTGTTGAGATGATCGGCGCTACTGCTGATGCTATCGACAAAGCTGAAAACCGTGAACGCTTTGACCAAGCGATGAAAAACATTGGTTTAGAATGTCCACGCGCTGAAATTGTGCACTCAATGGAGGAAGCGAAAGAAACCGCTAAGCGCATCGGTTTCCCATGTATTATTCGCCCGTCTTTTACCATGGGGGGTACTGGTGGCGGTATCGCGTACAACCAAGAAGAATTCGAAACGATTTGTACTCGTGGTTTAGATTTATCACCAACCAACGAGTTACTTATCGATGAATCATTAATCGGTTGGAAAGAGTATGAAATGGAAGTGGTTCGCGATAAGAACGACAACTGTATCATTATCTGTTCAATTGAAAACTTTGACCCTATGGGCATTCACACCGGTGACTCAATCACGGTAGCACCAGCGCAAACGCTAACCGATAAAGAATACCAAATCATGCGTAACGCATCACTTGCGGTATTGCGTGAAATTGGTGTTGAAACCGGTGGTTCAAACGTACAGTTCGGTGTTAACCCGAAAGATGGTCGTGTTGTCATTATCGAGATGAACCCGCGTGTATCGCGCTCATCTGCATTAGCATCAAAAGCGACGGGTTTCCCAATTGCTAAAGTGGCAGCAAAACTAGCGGTTGGCTTCACGTTAGACGAGTTACAAAACGATATCACAGGTGGTGCAACACCAGCATCATTCGAACCAACCATTGATTACGTAGTAACGAAAATTCCACGTTTTAACTTCGAAAAATTCGCTGGCTCAGAAGATCGTTTAACGACGCAAATGAAGTCGGTAGGTGAGGTGATGGCGATTGGTCGTAACCAACAAGAGTCAATGCAAAAAGCACTACGTGGCTTAGAGGTTGGCGCTAGCGGTTTTGATCCAAAAGTTGATGTTAACGACAAAGACGCACGCTCTGAAATTATGCACGAATTGCAAGAAGCGGGCGCTGATCGCATCTGGTACGTGGCTGATGCCTTCCGTTTAGGCATGTCAGTTGATGAAGTATTCAACGCCACTAAAATTGACCGTTGGTTCCTTGTACAAATCGAAGATATCGTTTTAGAGGAAAAAGCACTAGCTGAAAGCGGTATGGCGGGCTTAAACGCTGCGTCGTTAAAACGCTTAAAGCGCAAAGGTTTCTCAGACAAGCGTCTTGCGGATGTGATTGGTGTTAATGAATCTGAAATTCGCAAGAAACGTCATGCGGCTGATATTCGCCCAGTTTACAAGCGCGTTGATACCTGTGCGGCAGAGTTTAAATCTGACACCGCTTACATGTACTCAACGTACGATGAAGAGTGCGAATCTTCACCGTCTGACAAAGAAAAAATCATGATCATTGGTGGTGGTCCAAACCGTATCGGTCAAGGTATTGAGTTTGACTACTGTTGTGTACACGCAGCCCTTGCGATGCGCGAAGACGGTTACGAAACCATTATGGTGAACTGTAACCCTGAAACAGTGTCAACTGACTACGACACGTCTGATCGCTTGTACTTCGAGCCGATCACTTTTGAAGATGTGTTAGAAATCGTTAATGTTGAAAAACCAAAAGGCGTAATCGTGCAATACGGTGGTCAAACACCACTGAAACTTGCTCGTGCACTAGAAGCGGCTGGTGTACCAATTATTGGTACTTCACCTGATGCGATTGACCGCGCAGAAGACCGTGAGCGTTTCCAACAAGCAGTTGAGCGTTTAGGTCTATTACAACCAGAAAACGCGACAGTGACTTCGTTAGAAGAAGCGGTATCAGAAGCGAAAACTATCGGCTTCCCATTGGTTGTTCGTCCATCTTACGTATTGGGTGGGCGTGCGATGGAAATCGTTTACGATGAAGACGACTTACGCCGTTACATGAACGAAGCGGTAAGCGTGTCAAACGACTCGCCAGTATTGCTTGACCACTTCCTTGACGATGCGGTTGAAGTAGACATCGATGCGATTTGTGACGGTGAAAACGTAGTGATTGGCGGCATTATGCAGCACATCGAACAAGCAGGTGTTCACTCTGGTGACTCAGCCTGCTCATTACCGGCTTACAGCCTAAGCCAAGAAGTGCAGGACGTAATGCGTGAGCAAGTGACTAAACTTGCGTTTGAACTAGGCGTTGTTGGCCTAATGAATACGCAAATGGCGGTAAAAGATGGCAAGGTTTACTTAATTGAAGTTAACCCTCGTGCTGCTCGTACTGTACCATTTGTTTCAAAGGCTACATCAGTGCCACTAGCGAAAGTGGCGGCACGTGTAATGGCTGGTAAGTCATTGACTGAACAAGGCATTACTAAAGAAACTATTCCGCCGTTCTTCTCAGTAAAAGAAGTGGTGATCCCGTTTAACAAGTTCCACGGCTCTGACCCTTTAGTTGGTCCAGAAATGCGCTCAACTGGTGAAGTTATGGGTGTTGGTGAAACGTTTGAAGAAGCGTATGCCAAAGCGAACTTAGGCGCGAATGTAGTGGTACCTAAATCAGGTCGTGCATTAGTGTCTGTGCGTAACTCAGATAAAGAGCGTGTAGTTGAGCTTGGTAAGCAGTTGGTTGAACTAGGCTATGAACTAGACGCTACTCATGGCACCGCGGTAATGTTAGGCGAAGCAGGCGTTCCATGTCGCTTAGTGAATAAAGTACACGAAGGTCGCCCACATATTCTTGATAGAATCAAAAATGGTGAGTACAGCTACATTATCAACACGACTGAAGGTCGCAAAGCGATTGAAGACTCAAAAGTGTTACGTGGCGGCGCGTTGCGCTATAAAGTGGCTTATACCACAACACTAAATGCTGCGTTTGCGGCATGTCAGGCACACGCTGCTGATGACCGCGATAAAGTAACCTCTATTCAAGAGTTACATGCTCGCTGTTAGTCGTTAACTTAGCTGCATAACGCAAGATTCGATAAACTAGACTAAAGCCTTGGCTGAGAAAGATAGTTTTGTCGAATCATGACAGTTTTGTTATGCTTATTCGCATACGATTATTTTATAAAGGTGGTTAGTAGCCACCTTTATCTATTTTAGGAACATACACCTCGAATGAATCAAATTCCAATGACGGCAGCAGGCGCAGAAGCATTGCGCGAAGAGCTGACCCATTTAAAGCAAGTAAAGCGTCCAGAAATTATTGAAGCAATCGCCGAAGCGCGTGAGCACGGCGATTTAAAAGAAAACGCTGAATATCATGCCGCACGTGAGCAGCAAGGTTTCTGTGAAGGCCGTATTCAAGAAATTGAAGGCAAGCTGGGTAATGCACAAATCATTGACGTCACTAAAATTCCTAACACAGGTAAAGTGATTTTTGGTGTTACAGTCGGTTTATTAAACATTGATACCGATGAAGAAGTAACTTACCAAATCGTTGGCGATGACGAAGCGGATATTAAAAATAACCGTATTTCAGTCAATTCACCTATTGCCCGTGGGTTAATTGGTAAAACCGTTGATTCTGAAGTGGAAATCAAAACACCAGCGGGTTTAGTGGAATACGAAATTATTTCTGTAGATCACAAATAATTAATTTTTCACAGATTAATTGAAAAATTGAAAGCCGAGCATCTAGCTCGGTTTTTTTATGGAGATGGTTTTATATCGCTACTATGTGATGTAAATCAGTTGTAAATATTAGCGTACATTTTACTCGCTTATTCAGCGCGATTAATACTAGTAAATTGCTTTACTGTCACTAATTAGTCACCAAGTTTTGATACGATAACAATTCCCAAGCTATTGGCGATATTGATCAAATATCAGGTCCAATCAAAAGCCAATGCCACCAAAAAATGAAAGTTATATAAGTCATAAAAGTTGTAAACCACCATGCTGTTCAACCTACCTTCAACTACTCAAAAGCTTTATTCTTGCCCTGTAGTTCTTAGCTTTCTAAGCAATAAGCGTCGACATATGTCACCTAGTATGTTGCTGCTATTT
This sequence comes from Thalassotalea euphylliae, assembly GCF_003390395.1. Lineage (NCBI taxonomy): Bacteria > Pseudomonadati > Pseudomonadota > Gammaproteobacteria > Alteromonadales > Colwelliaceae > Thalassotalea > Thalassotalea euphylliae. Next base: position 1,677,851 of record NZ_QUOV01000001.1, read on the forward strand.
GCCTTGTGTCACTTTAACGCCATAGCAAGTACGCCAATTCCTTTATCCGCGAAAAAATCAGGAGAAACGTCTGCTAGTTACGAGCATACAAACAGCTCTATGGCTCTAGCACCTATATACGAGCTAAAGCGTTTGCATAATAACAATCAGTTATCCAAACAATCGAACATTAATGCCCTTAGTGAGTTTGGTGAAAAGGCGACTAGTGAATCTAATCAGCATGTTATCGAAATTGGTTTTTTCTACACGGAAGATCTGCTCGCTCAAATTGGACGGGCGGAAATAGACCGTTATATTGACGAGCAAATTAGCGCGGCGAATCAAGTAATGATTAACAGCGGCTTGGTGATTCGCAGACAAGTTTCTTACGTGGGACCGTTTCTTATGGCTAATGAGCCAGATACCGCGATTAATTTGTTTCTAGCGAATGTCTATTCAGACCAAGCATTCTCAGCATTATCACATATTCGCGAGCGATTTGGGCTAGATTATTTAACTATTCTGCGCCCGCAAACCGACAATAATTTCTGTGGCTGGGCGTATTACGACAACCCTTATGCCATTATGGAAGTTGGTGGGTTTTGCACCAGTGCTACTTTAGGAGCTCACGAATGGGGGCACAATGATGGTGCCGATCACGATATTGCCAATAGCTCTGATACTCCGGTACGAACAGACGCACGAGGCTATAACTGTGCTGGTGAAGGCACGATTATGAGTACCTCAAATAACTGGAATACTCGTCATAACATTTATTCTAGCCCTGATATCTCAGTTAATGGCGAAGCTTGCGGCAAAGTAGGTGAGGCTGACTTCATTAGCGTCCTAAATGAGTTAGTGACGTTGCCTAACCATTTAGGCAATATGCAGGCGGCAAGCGAAAAAATAGCATCTGTTGCAGTGAGCACCGATAAATTAAGCATTGCTGAAGGTGAGTCGGTTACAGTGACACTTACTTTAGTGGATGGCGATAATAATGTTATTACCTTAGATCGCGAAGTTAGCATCGAACTATATACTTATGGAGATGCAGGCAGCGACGGCGATATTCGTTTCAATGGAGCACTTGCTGATGTTGACTTTATTAATGCCACACAGCGGGTAACTTTCTCAGCAGGTCAATCAACTCAGTCCATCACAGTAACAACGTTGGGCGATAATGAACAAGAGCCGACCGAATTATTGCAAATTGGTGCCCGCTACGGGGACTATGTCAACGGTAGCGCTAACGAGCTGACGGTAGAGATTAATGACGCCGCTGGCCAGGAGAACCTATCATTTTCTATTGAAAATGCTGAACTAGAAAGCGATCAGTCGATAGCAATAACAGTGAATCGTGCTGCTGATTTTGATATTCCCGTTTTATTGGCACTCGCCTTTGATTCTGAGCATTTGACGATAACACCAGAATTAATGGAATTTACCAGCGCAAATGCCAGTGAAAATGTAACTATCACAGCTGGAAGTATAGATATCGCTGAAACTGTCATGATTCGATTAGAAGCAATTGATGGTAGCCAAGTTTTTGATCAGCTTGCTATTCAACTGTCACCTGTTGTGATTGAACCTGAAAAGTCATCAGGTGGTGGCGTGAACTTTTGGTTGGCGTTATTAGCAGCGCTGGCGCTTGCTGGTCGAGAATTGACTCGAAATCGCAGGGAAAGTTAATTACAAAAGTAGCCACGGGTAGTATCAACTTTTAAAACGACGAAAGCGTTAAAGGTTAAAGGTTAAAGGATAAAGGATAAAAGCCTGAATAAAATTTGTATAACTCTGCTGTGCGTATTACGCTGAATTGTAAATAGTTTTAGATAAAGGCTGACTTTTGCAAGCGATAGTTCATTTGTCAGGTCTATGTTCATTCAAAGTTAAGAGAAGTCCTTGAAAAGCGGTTGAGAAAGCCGCTAATTTAATAAGCGGCGCATAATTGTGAGAATGACATGAGTGGATTGCATAAATGGATATTAGGCGATAGCTGTCAATGATGACGATGAAATCTATAGTGTTTTTGATTTTGGCATTGATAACATTGCCCGCAGTCGCGTTAGATGTCGTTAATTACTCGTCCCATGGCCGAGATAATTTACCCTATGATAAGTATTATCGAGAGCTACTAGCACTTGCGTTGAACAAGTCATCACCTCGATTCGGGCCATATCAACTCAATGGCGTTGATGCAGGTAAAACGCAGACCAATATGATCGAGCTCATCAAGCACCGTCATATTGTCAATGTCGCTTGGACCATGACTTCAAAAGCTCGTGAGCGCGAGTTGCTGCCGATTCGTGTTCCATTGTTCAAAGGCTTAGGTGGCTGTCGTATTTTCTTGATCAGACAAGGAGAGCAAGATCGATTTAGTCAAATAACAAAGGTGTCTGATCTACAAAACCTGCTTGCTGGCCAAGGAGCTGATTGGCCAGATACCAGTATTTTAAAAGCAAATAACTTTAATGTTATTACCGCTAAGCAACACAATAGCTTGTTTTCGATGCTCACCAAGCAGCGATTTGACTATTTTCCTCGTGCTTTACACGAAGCATATAGCGAAGCCGCCCGCTTTCCTGAGTTAACCGTCGAGCAATCATCGTTGCTTTACTATCCAGCACCATTTTTCTTTTTTGTCAGTAAAGAAGATAAGCGACTCGCTGAACGCATTGAGTACGGGCTAAACAGAATGATGGCCGACGGCAGCTTTGAACAATTTTTTAATCAAAACCCTTACAGCAAGAGTGTGCGCGCTAAAGCTAATATTAATAACCGACGAATATACACACTCAAAAACCCACTACTTACCGCGCAAACTGCGCAAGTAATAAACTCCAAGCAATATCAAACCAGTTGCCGTCAATTCCAATAACGATAGATTTTGCAATTCATCGCTTAAACCGCAATATTTATCGTGTATTGAATACATTCATCATGTTTATTAGCTATATTCAAAGGTTGATAATTTTGTGTTTGCAATGAATTACTTGGCGCAAGAATCGCTAGTAAAGTGATTTTCAGTTGATGAATTAAGTGATTGCGCATTGTTTGTGTGTTGTTCGTGCAATGCTAGCTTAACCGTTAACCAAGTAAAGAAAGCAAAACAGATAAAGCATTAATAAAAAACAAAAATTACTTTCTGAAGTAGCGACCTTTACGTGGCTGCTTTATATTCGTTTAGTTAACTCACTTACTACTTTAAGGTTATAAATTCTAATGAAAAAATCCTTAACCTCATTATTTGTCTCAGCGGCGCTATTTGCCTCAAGCAGTTATGCTGCCATCGACACTGACTTACTCTCAGGTATTAAAGCGCGTCATATCGGCCCAGCAGCAACCAGTGGTCGTATTTCAGATATTGAAGCCGTGCCTTCTAATCCAAATATTATTTATGCCAGTGCAGCGTCGGGTGGCGTATGGAAATCAGAAAATGCTGGCCTTAACTGGCAGCCGATTTTTGACGACGAAGAGTGGGCGTCAACGGGGGCGCTAGCAGTGCACCCAGCCATTCCTGATATTGTTTGGTTAGGTACGGGTGAAGGTAATGTCCGTAACTCAACTTCAATTGGCGGCGGTATTTACAAGTCAATGGACGGTGGTAAAACATGGCAAAACATGGGCTTAAAAACCACTGAGCGTATTAACCGAATTGCGTTGCATCCAACTAACCCAGATATCGCTTATGCCGCTGCAATGGGCACGCTTTGGTCAAAAAATGAAGACCGAGGTATTTATAAAACCACCGATGGTGGTAAAACGTGGCAGAAAATTTTATACGTAGATAACGTCACGGGTGCATCTGATATCAAAATGGATCCAAGTAATCCAAACAAGCTTTATGCGTCAATGTGGCAGTTCCAACGTTGGCCGGATAAGTTTGAGTCAGGTGGCCCGGGCTCTGGCATGTATGTGTCAATCGATGGTGGTGAAACTTGGCAACAACGCACGTCTGCAGATGGCCTGCCTTCAGGCGAATTAGGCCGTATCACGTTTGATATCGCTGAGAGTCAGCCAAACACGGTTTATGCGCTAGTTGAAGCGGAGAAAAGTGCCTTATTGCGCAGTGATGATGGCGGCGATAGCTGGAATACAGTCAACAGCGAATACAATGTTGCCGATCGCCCATTCTACTACTCAGAAATTGAAGTCGACCCAACTAATCCAGATATTATCTACAATATCGCGACCTTTATTCGCCGCTCAATTGATGGCGGTAAAACCTTTAGCAAAATCGATAAAGTCGATTGTTGTGCAACCGGTAATACCATTCACATTGATAACCACAGCCTTTGGATCAACCCGAAAAACCCTGAGCACCAAATTTTAGGTAATGACGGCGGAATCGCGATCACTCAAGACAAAGGCGACAGCTGGCGCTTTGTACAAAACTTAGCAGTTTCTCAGTTCTACCATATCCGAGTTGATGATGCGGTGCCTTACAATGTTTACGGCGGTTTGCAAGATAACGGCTCGTGGCGTGGCCCTGCGGAAGTATTCCATACTGCAGGTATTCGCAATGTTCACTGGCAAGAAGTCGGCTTTGGTGATGGTTTCGATACCATGCCATTCCCAGATGACGTCACAAAAGGTTATGTGCAGTCACAAGGTGGTTACTTAAACCGTTACGATTTAGTGACTGGCGAGCAAAAATTGATCCGCCCAGCAGCGCCTAATCATGACACAGAATTGCGTTTCAACTGGAATGCTGGTTTAGCGCAAGATCCATTTGATGCCAACACCATCTACTACGGTAGCCAATTCGTGCACAAATCAACAGATCGCGGCGAAACCTGGCAGGTGATCTCAAAAGATTTATCCACTAACAACCCAGATTGGCAGCGTTACAAGGAATCAGGCGGTTTAACGCCAGATGTTACCGCTGCGGAAAATCACACAGCGATTATTACTATTGCGCCTAGCCCAATTAAACAAGGAGTGATTTGGGTCGCAACCGACGATGGCCGTATTCATGTCACACAAGATGGCGGTGACACTTGGAAGAGCGTTGAGAAAAAAGCGCGCAAAGCGCCGAAAAATGCGTTTGTGCCGCATATTCAACCATCGCTACACAACCCAGAAGAAGCTTTTATCGTGTTTGATAACCACAGACGCGGTGATATGAAGCCTTACGTGTTCAAAGCGTCTAAGTACGGTAGCAAGTTTACCAACTTAACGGCTAAAAACATTCGTGGCTATGCCTTATCAGTTGTACAAGATCACGTTGATGAAGACTTATTATTCTTAGGTACAGAGCTTGGTTTATACGCCTCAACAAACGGTGGTGATTCTTGGTTCAAGTACGATCAAAACGTACCAACAGTGTCTGTGATGGATATGGCCATTCAGCAACGTGAAAACGACTTAGTATTAGGTACGCACGGTCGCTCTGTGATTGTGATTGACGATTACAGCCCACTGCGTGGTTTAAATGAAAAGTCGTTTAACGCGTCATTAAAACTATTGAGTGTTGGCGATGGCCAGCAATACGTATCTAGCCGCGCACCTTCAACCCGTTTCTGGGGTGATGCGGCATATGTGGGCGATAACGAAGTTTACGGTGTCACCATTAATGTTATGGCATCGGGCGATCACTTAGCACACCCTGATGCAGACAAAGAAAAAGCACGTCAGATAGCAAAAGCGAAAAAAGCCGCTGACAAAGATAGCGACAAGAAGGATGAAAAGCCGCTTTCAGAAAAGGCTCGTGTCACGGTTAAAGATGCAAATGGTGAAGTGGTTCGTACTTTTGTCACTAAGCTAAAACAAGGGGTTAACCGCATTGTTTGGGGCTTGGAATCTGACGGCCAAGGCCGTATGCCGGGGCAAGAGCCAAAAGAAGATAAAGACATCAAACCAGCTGGCCCTGAAGTGATACCGGGTAAATACACCATTCATGTAAAACTTAACGATAATGAGTTTGAAACCACCGCTAAGGTGTTAAAAGACCCTCGTTTTACCGATGTCACCATGGCGGATATGAAAGCACGCTACGCACTTGAGCATCAAGCAGTTGCTATGTACGGCACGCTAACTAAAGCGGTTCATGCTTTGCACGACAGTAAAAAAGATATTGAAGTGATCAAAGCGATGGCGGATAAAGCGCTGGAAAATATCGATAAAGCTGAAAACAAAGACGAGTTACCTGCGAGCAAATTAGCTAAGTCTGCCGATGAGCTGATCAAGAAGATTGGCGAGTTAGACAAAAACCTACGTTCTATTCCAAAAACCACAGGGATTGTTGATGAAACTTATAAAGTAACATCACATGTCTTTATGGCTTGGGGTTATGCAGGTGGCCGCTACGGTAAGCCTTCACCAACGGCTGAAATCTACCTTGAAAAAGCGAAAATCGAGCTAGATAAAGGCGTAGGTAAAGTGAATGAGTTTATTCAGCAAGACCTCACTGAATTTAAACAGGCGTACCAAGCGTCTGGCTTGGGCTTGTTATCAACCACTCAACCAATCGCACTTAACTAGCCACTGGCTAGATAAAATGAAAAAAGCAAAAGCCCAATAACATTTTGGGCTTTTTCTCTTTAGTAAAACCAACATAACTAATAATAACTAAGGAAGTGAAATGAGATTACTACCTTCTTTACTCGCAGCATCAATTGCACTTGGCTTATCGGGCGCATCAAGCGACGCATTCGCGGCGAAAGGCGATAAAAAAGCAGACGCTAGCATTTATAGCAGTATTAAATTAAGAAACATGGGACCAGCAGTGACTGGTGGTCGTGTCAGTGACTTTGCCTTTAATCCAGAAAACCCAGCAGAGTACTTTGTTGCCACTGCCTCTGGTGGTATGTGGAAAACTGACAATGCCGGCGTTACCTGGCAAGCAGTCGCTGACAGCATGCCAAGTTACTCGTATGGTGATGTCACCATGGATCCAAACAACAAAAATGTGATTTGGGCGGGTACCGGTGAAAACAATTCACAGCGCTCAGTTGCCTATGGTGACGGGGTATATAAATCGGTTGATGGCGGTCAAAGCTGGGAAAACGTTGGCCTAAAAAACTCAGAGCATATTGGCGAGATCTTAATTGACCCAAGAAACTCTGACGTTGTTTATGTTGCCTCGCAAGGCCCATTGTGGAGCAAGGGCGGCGATCGCGGTTTATTTAAAACCACTGATGGCGGTAAAACATGGGAAAACGTGTTAGAAATTAGCGAGCACACCGGGGTGAGTGATATCGCCTTTGACCCACAAAACCCAGATGTAATTTACGCAACGTCATACCAGCGTCGTCGCCATGTCTGGACGCTGATCAATGGTGGCCCAGAATCAAGCATTTATAAATCAACGGATGCCGGTAAAACGTGGAACAAGATTGAAAAGGGGTTACCAAGCGTTGATAAAGGCCGTATCGGTATTGATGTAGCGCCTACCGATGGCAATATTATCTACGCCATTGTTGAAGCGGCTGATGGCAAATCAGGCTTTTATCGCTCAACCGACGCTGGTGCTAGCTGGCATAAGCAAAGCAGCTATGTGTCGGGTAGCCCGCAGTACTACCAAGAAATTGTTGTTGACCCGAAAAATCCACACCGCGTTTACTCGCTTGATACCTACTTAATGGTCTCTGAAGACGGTGGTAAAAACTTCACTCGCGCAGGCGAAGCACACAAGCACGTTGATAATCACGCGCTATGGATTGACCCAAACAACACCAATCACTTGATCATTGGTAGTGACGGCGGTGTTTATGAGTCGTGGGATCGCGCTAAGAACTGGACATTTAAAGACAATATGCCGTTAACTCAGTTCTACAAAGTCACGGTGGATAACGATTACCCCTTCTACAACGTGTTTGGTGGTACGCAGGATAACGCCTCGCTAGGTGCGCCACACCGCACCACAACAGAATCAGGTATTCAAAACAGCGACTGGTTATTTACTCAATTCGGTGATGGCTTTAAAACGGTTATCGACCCGAAAAATCCAGATATTATCTACTCGCAATACCAGTACGGCGGTTTAGCTCGTTACGACAAACAATCCGGTGAGCGTGTGCAAATGCAACCGGTTACGCCAGATCCTGCCGTTGCCCAGCGTTTTAACTGGAACTCTCCGCTGCTGATTAGCCCGCATAACAATGAACGTATTTACTACGGCTCACAAACCTTGTTCCAATCAGATAATCGCGGTGACGACTGGCGTGCGATCAGTGGTGATTTATCACGTAATATCGACCGTAATAAGTTAGAAGTGATGGACACAGTTTGGGGCGTTGATACGGTAGCGAAAAATACCTCAACGTCATTCTACGGCTCGCTTATCGCGCTAACAGAATCACCATTGCAAGAAGGTTTACTGTACACGGGTAGTGATGATGGCGTAATGCACGTTACCAAAGATGGCGGCCAAGCGTGGACAAAATTAGACTGGCCTTCAAAAGTGCCAGACAACTCTTATGTTGCGGATATGGAAGCGTCAGTGTTTGATAAAAATACCGTATTTGCGGTGTTTGATAATCACAAGCGTGGCGATTTTAAACCCTACGTATACCGCAGCGACAACAACGGTAAAAGCTGGAAAAACATCACAGGTGATTTACCTGTGCGTGGCTCAACTTACACCATTGCGCAAGATCACCAAAACAAAGACTTACTTTTCGTTGGTACCGAATTTGGTGTCTTCTTCACGCAAAATGGCGGCAAAAACTGGGTACAGTTAAAATCTGGTATGCCAACGATTGCCGTACGCGACATTGAAATTCAACGCCGTGAAAGCGATTTAGCGTTAGCAACTTTCGGTCGCGGTTTTTACATCTTAGATGACTACTCATCACTGCGTGAAGATGCCAAAGCAGTGAAAAAGCAAGACGCGACGCTATTCCCAGTGCGCCGTGCTTTCCAATTTATCGAGCACAGCCCACTAGGCTTGCCAGGCAAAGCGATGCGCGGTGCTGATTTCTACTTTGCAGAAAACCCGGAATACGGTGCAGCGTTTAGTTTCTACATTAACGAAGAGTTCAAATCGTTAAAGGCGCAGCGACAAGCAAAAGAAGCCGAGCTACGTAAAGATGAAAAGCCAGTTTACTACCCAAGCTGGGATGCACTCAAAGAAGAAGATTTTGAGCAAAAGCCAAGCCTATTGCTAACAGTACGCGATGATGAGGGCAATATTGTTCGCCGCATCAAAGCACCTGCGAAAAAAGGCTTTAACCGTATTCATTGGGATTTACGCTACCCAGGTTTTGAACCAGTTGATGCCAGTGGCGATCAAGACTCAGGCTGGTTAGTGGTACCAGGTAAGTACACGGTTTCGCTATCTAAACTCGTAAAAGGTGTTGAAACGTCATACGATCAAGAGCAAAGCTTTGAAGTGGTTTCTATCGATAACCGCACCTTCCCAAGCACAGATCGCAAAGCTGATTTAGCCTTTGATATGAAAGCAGGCCGTTTAAGCAATGCGATTGCTGGCGCGCGTAAATACCTAGGTGAGTTGGAATCACGTATTAAGCACATCAAAGTAGCAACCACAGAAACACTGGCGCTTGACCAAACAACGCTAGCACTTGCTCACCAAATGCAGCGTGATTTGGAAGAGATCAAACTCGATCTGAACGGTGATTCAGTTGTTGCTAAACGTGCTGAGCCAACGCCAACGTCAGTGAATGGCTATATTGGTTATCTCATGTGGTCACGTAGTGAGAGCACCAGCCCAGTTAGTGGTCAACAAAAGCTACGCTTTAAGCGTGCAAGCGAAGGCTATGCTGATATCTACCAACGTATTGTCCAGTTAGCTGAGTCCGTAAAACTGACAGAAGAAGCGATTGCCAAAGCAGGTGGTAACTGGTTACCGGGCACTTTACCGGCGAATGGTAAATAGGCGTTGAGCTAACCTTAACGTGCTAAATGGCTTATTGAGTTAAGCCATTTAGTTTTCTATGGCAATACTCAGTTCTTTAAATGGTTATATGCATTTTAAGAGCGAGACAGGATTATTAAAAAAGGCGCTAAGCAATTACTTAGCGCCTTTTTTATATATTGAACAAGTTAGTGCTAGTTAATCAGGCTTATAGCCAAACCAAGTTGGTTGGGGATACTTGGTCTGACTCCAACTCCTAAAATCTAGACTGAAAAACAAGCTTATATTTAGCTAGTTAACTTATTCGCTTTCGATTAACTGATTTAAGGCAACAGTTTCAGCTTTTACTGCTGCTGTTTTCTTACCGTGTGTCTCGGTTTTTTGTGTCACTAGCACATTGTCTAACTTAATCGTCAGTGGTGCTTGATTGTTTAAGCTCTGGCGAAGATAATCTTGTGCCACAACTTGTAGTTGAACTGGGTTAATCGTAACTGCAGTTTCAGCAGTTGTTGAATTGTAGACACTCTCTGCATTTGCGGTAAATGCGAGCGCGCCAGTGATAAGTGCAAGCAGAGTTGTTTTCATGATGGTACCTTTTTCCTACATACATAAGTTACGTCAATATTACTTATAGATGTCAAAGGACCAATCTCTATCGCGTTAAGTTGTGGGTTGGGAACACAACTAAAGTATTATAGCCATATCTATTAATATATAAGGCCTAGAGATGTTGTCCTTCATCTACGGTGTATATTCTAAGCATCTTGGTTAAAAAGTGACACTGACATAAATTCACGTTATTCATTAGAAAAACTAATGCAAAATATTGCTGATTTTTCATTTGTTTGTCATAATCTCAGGCTATAGTCTTTCACTTTGAAGCGAATTCATTTTGGCCTCTCGTTTACCTCCTTTAAACGCACTTCGCGCCTTCGAAGCAGCTGCCAGGCACCTAAGTTTTACCCGTGCGGCAGAAGAGCTTTTTGTTACACAAGCGGCGATTAGTCATCAAATAAAATCATTGGAAGAGCATCTTGGTATTAAGCTCTTTATGCGTAAAAACCGTGCTTTGCTGTTGACCGAAGAAGGGCAAGCGTACTTTCTCGATATCAAAGATATTTTTACAGCCTTGCATGACGCCACAGAAAAGCTACTTGCCCGCGGCGCTAAAGGTGCGATCACGGTAAGTTTGCAGCCGAGTTTTGCCATTCAATGGCTGGTACCGCGTTTAAATGCGTTTAATATTTTGCATCCTGATATTGATGTACGAATTAAAGCGGTAGACCAACCAGATAACTCATTAACGGAAGATGTCGATGTTGCGATTTATTATGGTCGTGGCCGTTGGACGAATGTGCTTGCGGAAAAGCTTCATACAGAATATTTGATCCCTGTCTGCTCGCCGCTACTGGTCAATGGTAAAAAACCGCTATTTACCGTAAACGATTTAGCCCAACACAACTTATTGCACGATACTTCCCGTCGTGATTGGAAGCGCTGGTTTAAGGAAGTGGGGGTAAAAGGGGTGAATGTGAATCATGGGCCGATATTTAGTCACTCTTCGATGGTATTACAGGCGGCAATTCACGGTCAGGGGGTGGCGTTAGCCCATAGTGTGCTAGCCAAGCCCGATATTGACTCCGGTCGTTTGGTTACGCCATTTAACGATGTATTGGTCAGTAATAATGCCTACTACATTGTTTGTCGTGAACATCAGGCGGATGTCGGTAAAATCTCTGCGTTTCGCGATTGGGTATTAGAAACCGTGGAAGAAGAGCAAGACCAAATTGAAGATGGACAACTGTTGTAAGTTGTTCAATCAAATAACAAGTTAAGCAAGACCAGAAGCGAAAGCAAAAGCGAGAAAAAGTTGTCAAAACTAATTAGTACCTCGGAAGTGAATACCTCTCATGTAACTACCCCTGAAATAACGGGTGTTGAACAAACATCAGTGATTATTGAGCAGGCAGCAAGCCCAAAAGCCATTGTGATTTTTGCCCATGGTGCTGGCGCCGATAAAAGCCATGAGTTTATGGCAAAGGTTAGTGAGCGCTTGGTTGCGCATAAAATTTCGGTATTGCGTTTTAACTTTCCTTATATGGATAAACGCTTGGCGGATGGTAAAAGGCGCCCACCGGATCGCATGCCAAAGTTATTGCCTTGTTTTCTTAATATCATCAATCAGTTGAGCGAGTACTTCACTGACTTTAATGCCACTGAATTGGCAGAAACCCCCTTGTTTATTGGCGGTAAATCTATGGGTAGTCGCGTTGCGGCAACCATCACCAGCGAAACACTAGCTGGCGAGTTAAAAGAAGATATACAGCTAAATCGAGAAATTGCAGGCACATTTTGTCTCGGCTATCCGTTTTATCCCATCGGTAAGCCTGAGAAAACTCGTCTGGCGCCGCTAACTGAGCGCCATAAAGACAACTCGATACTGATAGTGCAGGGCAGTCGCGACAAGCTTGGTGACGAGCAAGCAATTGAAAGTTATCACTTACCAGCTCAATGCCAAATTACTTTTCTCGAAGATGGGGATCACGATTTAAAGCCGCGAGTAAAATCAGGCTTTACTCACGCTGAGCATATCCAAACGGCAGCTAATGCGATTAGTGAATATATTGATAGCGTTATTTCGTCTTAAGCACAAGCCAATCAGTTAGGCTTCGCCAATTGGCTAATACCTAAAAATGGAGACCACATTTAATGTTTACTTGGCAACATCGCGTTTTAGCGGTTTTTATTGGCGTTAGTGGGTGTTTTTGCGTATTATTCGGCGCTTGGCTCGCCCACGCTGGCGGGCATTTATCGCCAGAGGTGATAACCCGATTGGAAACAGCTCACCAATACCATATTTTACATACCTTAGCGCTGCTAGGGTTGGTGATTTGGCGGCTGGTGATTTGGCGTCAGCAAGCTCAGTCGAGATTATTAGCAACAAGTAGCTGGCTGATGGTAGCAGGTATCTGGGGTTTTAGCGGTAGCCTATACTTTAAAACCTTACTAATGATGCCTGAGCTTGGCCAAATGGCGCCTTTTGGTGGCGTGAGTTTAGCGCTGGCATGGCTGTGTATCGCTATTTATGGTGTTACGGGTGCAGCAAAAAGCCAGCGTATTGAAGAATTAAAATAGGTCGTAATAAATGAAAACCTCCATTGTATTATATTGCCGTCCGGGCTTTGAAAAAGAGTGTGGCGCGGAAATTCAGGAAAAAGCGGCATGGAACGAAATTTACGGCTATTTGGAAATAGTTAAAAAGCAAGGCCTAGTATTTTTCCATCTGCATAACGAAGAAGACGGCGAAACCTTAATGGAAAAGCTGCCATTGAAGCGTTTGATTTTCACCCGTCAGTGGTTTGTTACCTTAACGGAAAAAATTGAACTGCCTGATTACAACCGCGTTGAAGCCATTGTTGAAGCGCTAGGTAGCGACTGGCAATATGCCGACCTTCGGATGGAAACACCGGACACTAATGATGGTAAAGCGCTAACTAAGTTCTGCCGTAAATTAGCTGTGCCACTGCGCCAAGCGTTAAGAAAGCAAAAAATTCTTACTGAGCAAGGGGATGATGACGGTGCCGTACTTCACGCCTTGTTCTTATCTGGCAAAGAAGTGATCTTGGGCTTTTCATTAGGCACTAATACCTCACAGCATGTAATGGGTATTCCACGCTTAAAATTCCCGTCACAAGCACCAAGTCGCTCAACTTTAAAACTCGATGAAGCGTTTTTATACTTTGTTCCGAAAAAAGATTGGGAATCACGTTTAACCTCAGGCTTAAATGCGGTTGATTTGGGCGCTGCACCGGGTGGTTGGACATACCAACTAGTGCGTCGTGGTATGATGGTGTCAGCTGTCGATAATGGTCCAATGGCTGAATCTTTAATGGAAACAGGGCAAGTTAAGCATTATCAAATTGATGGCTTTAAATTTAAACCCGCCAAGCAAAATGTGTATTGGTTAGTGTGTGATATGGTGGAAAAGCCACATCGCGTTGCTTACCTAATGACTGACTGGTTAATACATGGCTTTTGTAAAGAAGCGATGTTCAACCTTAAGTTGCCAATGAAAGGGCGTTATCAGCAAGTGCAAAAAGACCTGCAAATGATCAAAGACCGATTTGCTGAGCACGATGTTAGGTATGAGATGTACGCAAAGCATTTATATTACGATCGTGAAGAAATTACCGTACACGCTCGTTTATTATCGCCAGCACCACTAGCGCGCTAAGTTTATTGGGCTAAACACTAACAGTGTTTCAGGCTACGTAATAGGCCTGAATACAGAGATAAAAAAACCGACAATTAAGTCGGTTTTTTTGTGCTTTAACTAGTTATATAAGCTAAAGCGCACAAGCTATAACTAACAAACAAGTGTTAATTATAAACGCTCTAGTACTGCGTCAGTGAAGTCAGTTGTACCGTGAGAACCGCCTAAGTCGCGAGTTGTACGGTCGCCTGATTCGATAACTTCAGTAATTGCGTTGCGAATAGCTTGTGCTTTGTCACCCATTTCTAAGTACTCAAGCATTTGGATAGCAGCAAGAATAACTGAAGTAGGGTTAGCTAGGTTTTTACCAGCGATATCTGGTGCACTGCCGTGAACCGCTTCAAAGATTGCACAGTCGTCACCGATGTTAGCGCCAGGGGCCATACCTAAACCACCAACTAAACCTGCACATAAGTCAGATAAAATGTCACCGAAAAGGTTAGTAGTAACGATAACGTCGAACTGCTCTGGGTTCATTACTAACTGCATACAGCAGTTATCAACGATCATTTCTGCAGATTCGATATCTGGGTAACGCTCACCAACTTCACGAGCAACCTTTAAGAATAAGCCAGACGTTGATTTAAGGATGTTAGCTTTGTGAACCGCTGTTACTTTTTTACGGCCTTCTTTGCGTGCAGTTTCATAAGCGAATTCAACAATGCGCTCAGCACCTTCACGAGTGATTTGGCTCATTGCTTCTGCTGTTTCACCACAATCAGAAACGTTTTGGCCTAAGCCAGAGTACATACCCTGAGTGTTTTCACGAACGGTAATAATGTCGATGTTTTCGTAGCGAGCTTTAGTGCCTTTGAACGAAATTACTGGGCGCATGTTTGCGTAAAGCTGGAACTGCTTACGTAATGTTACGTTGATTGACGTAAAGCCTTCGCCTACAGGTGTTGTTAATGGGCCTTTAAGCGTGATTTTGTTCTTTTTAATTAGCTCTAAAGTCTCTTCTGGAACTAATTCACCGTGCTTTTCTAGTGCTACTAGGCCTGCATCAGCGTATTCATATTCAAAATCACAACCTGCTTTGTCTAATACTTTGATCGTTGCGTCGATAATATCAGGACCGATACCGTCGCCAGGAATTACTGTGATAGTTTGCTTAGCCATTTATTGTACCTTTAAAGATTTGTCAGAAGTATTTTCAAAGCATAGCCTAATCGTTAGTTCCAGCATCAAATTGGCAAGAAATAAACGTGCGCTTGGTGCGCTAAAGTAAGTATTTAGTTAGGCTATGTGAAAAAAAGCGCGCCTTTATACCACGGCTTAAGGCTGTAAGCTAGTATGAAAACTTACGGGGTGAGTTTTACGTGGGCAAATTTTATATGAGGGAGTTTTATTACGGAAAATTCAGCAGGTAAACAAATTGGCCGTTGCAATTGAGCAGCTTAAAGCGATTTAAACTGCTCGTAAGCGACATTGCCAATGGCAGTTAGTAAGCCATTGCTAAACAGGAGTGGTGTACACTCTTCTTGGGTGGTAATGCCATCTGATTTAACGTGTTGAGTGCGGTAGAACATCACTTGATAATTCACGTTATCCACTTTTTTCGCTTCAGTGATATCTGGGCTGCCTAAATTTTCAAGCGCTTGTTCAAAGGTAAAGTTATCGAGCTGTAGCTTAGAAATGTATTGACGGTTGAACGCTTCGCGATCTTCCCATTTCATATTGGCGGGGTCGTCGTTATAAAAATTGACCACTAACAACACAAAAATGCCGTAAGCTGCTAATGCCAATAAAATACGGAAGATAACTTTTTTACTCATAACCCTAGAAGAATTTGCTGGAATTTTGATTAGTAAACTATGCCACTGAACTCGGCCACTTAAATCCACCACTATGGCCGCTACTTACTAACCTTAATATTTATTGTAGCTGACCCTTAGCATAGCGAGTTATTGGCAAGTTTTAAATAGCTTGTTGATGATTTGCAACAATTTTTATAGGCCAACCAATTCTTACTAAATTGTCATTAGCCGAATGTCTTTGAGGTTAAAACCTAGAGGAATATTTTGCTTTAAAGTGAGCAGTTGATGACTCAGTTTGAGCATGTCCTTCCCTTGATCTAGCTTTTGCTTAACCGAAGATTTTATTTTATCTGCCGCTAGAATAGCATTGACCGAACCATAGTCTTTGATTAACTCCGCAGCGGTAATTTGGCCAATGCCAGCGACACCAGGAATTTTATTGGTGCTGTCACCTGTTAGCGCCCATAAATCAATCAGTTGATTCGATTTTACACTGAATTTTTGTTCGATATAGTTATCGTCTAAGAAGCGGCGGTTAAAGTAGTCGTAAACTTGAATGTTTTCATTAATTAGCGATAAAAAGCACTTATCGGTTGAAACTATGGTGACTTTTTGGTTTCGCAGTGCCACTTTGATCGCCAAAGTGGCAATCACATCGTCTGCTTCGTCTTCTTCGGGCTCAATAGAATCAATACCTTTGCTTAACAAGGCATCTTGAATGTCACTTAATTTGGCTGCTAAATGCTCAGGCATTTTTTTGCGGCCTTTTTTGTAGTCGGGGTACAGCTGATAACGCCAACAGGGCTGCTCGCTGTCGAATACGGCAACCCCATGAGTAGGGGTTAAAAATTCCAAAATATTGGCAACAGCGGTCGCCGAAGCTTGCGCTGTGTTGTGAAGCACTTGCTGTTTAGTGTTTTCCGATAACTCATTGTTGAGCAGGAATGGTCGCTCTTGAACAGCATAAATGCGCCTAATTAAATTAAGCGCATCAATTAGTACGACATGTGCTGTCATGCAGGCTGACCCTGAATGGTTGACGCAGCATCAGCGTCTTGTGCAACGCGATAGCAAGGAATGTATTCACTACCCGGCAGTTTCATACGCTGCTGTTTTACAAATGAATCTAGCAATTTATCCATTAACGACATAATTTTCTCTTCCCCAGAAATTACAAACGGGCCATGTTCCCTAATGGCCTTAATACCGTTGGCTTTGACATTGCCAGCCACAATACCGGAGAAAATTCGGCGCAAGTTGGCGGCTAAAGCAGCGGTATCCATATCTGTTTTTACCATTAAGTTTGCCATGTTCTCATGGGTTGGTTCAAATGGTTGTTGAAATTCCTGATCAATTTCTAATGACCAATTGAAGTGAAAGGCATCACCTTTGGCTTTGCGATAGGCGAGCACTTGCTCCACTTCTTCGCTTAACGCGCGGGCAACACTTGGCGCATCATCAACAATAATTCGATAATGCTTACGCACTTGCTCGCCAAGCGTGGCAACGACAAATTTGTCAATCTCTTGGAAATACGCTTCACTTTCTTTCGGGCCCGTTAAAATAATAGGTAAGTGTTGCTCTTTGTTTTTCTCGTTGAGCATAATGCCAAGAATATAAAGAAATTCCTCAGCAGTCCCAGCTCCGCCAGGAAAGATGATAATGCCATGCGATAAACGAACAAAGGCCTCTAACCGCTTTTCGATATCCGGCATAATAATCAGTTCATTAACAATAGGGTTTGGCGGCTCAGCTGCAATGATACTAGGCTCGGTTAGCCCTAAATAGCGGCCGGTAAGGTTGCGCTGTTTGGCATGACCGATCGTCGCGCCTTTCATTGGCCCTTTCATGGCGCCAGGGCCGCAACCTGTACAAATATTAAAGCCCCGTAGGCCAAGTTGATAGCCAACTTCTTTGGTGTATTTGTATTCGGTTGTGTTGATTGAGTGACCGCCCCAGCAGGTAATTAAACCGGGCACAGACTCAGGTAAAATGGCATTGGCGTTGCGCAATATATCAAAAACAATGTGCGTAGTTTTTTCACTTTCGCAGCTAAGGTTATCGCACAGTCCGTCGTATTTATCATTGATAAATAGAATGTCACGCAAAACGGCAGATAAGTGCTCGCGAATACCACGGATAATTTTGTTATCGACAAAGGCATCTTGTGGCGGGTTGGTTAGCTCTAATTTCACACCGCGTTCAATGCGCAATACATTGATGTGAAAGTCTAGAAATTGCTGGTAAATTTCCTCTGCATCATCGGTATGGCTACCTACATTTAATACCGCTAATGAGCAATTACGGTACAGCTGAAAAAGCTTACTTTCTGCAGATTCTTGTAATTGATCAATCTCTATTTGTGACAATAAATTCATGTTGCCAACAGGGTTAATTAAAGTTTTCATCCTGATCCCCTTATTCAATTGGTCATTGAAAAGCAATGACGATCCCACTAGTGCCATGGCGATAAGCCAATAGCAGCTAGCGCCTGTTTACTTATTGTGCGTAGATTATTCGGTTTTTACCTTGATGTTTTGCTTGATATAACGCCTCATCGGCGCGTTCGAAGGCAAGGTGAATATTGTCACCATGCTTAATGTGAGTAACACCAATCGAGGTGGTGATATTGACTTTGTTATTTCTGAATTTAAATGGCAGTTTAGCAATCGTTTTACGGAAGTTTTCCAGTGCAGCCATCACTTCCTTTTCACTTAGCTCGTTAAATACTAAAACAAACTCTTCACCGCCATAGCGAGCAATAAAGACATTCTTAGTTAGCGCTTTGGTCAAGGTAGCAGCAATGACTTGCAAGGTTTTATCACCGGCAGTGTGGCCATAGGTGTCATTAATTTGTTTAAAGTCATCTAAATCTATAACCGCGACTGCGAGCTCAAACTGTTGGTGATTGAAGCGCACCATTTGCTTAGCAAAGTACTCGTCAAAAGCGGCGCGATTATTTAGCTTAGTCAGTGCATCTTGCAGGCTAATGCGTTGTTGCTCTAGCATGCGTTGTTCAAAGTGTTTGCTTTGTTTTTCCAATTCACTGACTTTGGTGCGCATGGCTAAAAGCTGTTGCTCTAGCTGTTCAAAATAGCCAAGTTCTAAGCTATTTTTTTGCTCAATTGTTTGTGTGATGGTTTCAAATTTTGTCATCAGCTCGGCTTTGGCCTCAGTGAGACTTGGCGCAGATTCGATCATCTCAGCGATATCACCTAACTGGCTGTTAAGTGATTCATTAATACTTTCTTGTTCACTGCGGTGCCCTTGAGAGTTTGACAGGGTAGATTTAACCGCGCGCTGCACTTTGGATAATGCACCAGAGAGCGTTGATAAAAAGGTTTTAGCCGTTTTACGCTCTTGTTCCATATCTTCAGCTACAAGATTTAGCACTGCCACTATGTTGTTGAGCAAGGTATCATCGATATGCTGTGTATTTCCTAGCTCATCCTTTAAGTGATTCAGCTTTTGTTGCAGCTGCTCAGATAACTTAATGTTGCTTAGAATTGAGGTAATACGCTCAATAAAGCCCTTGGCACTTTTAGCGGCCTCTGGCTGGTTACTATTCGATTGATTTGCTCCCAACGCCGCACTAGATTGCATTGCAGCATGAGCTTGTCCGCTTACTTGAATGCTGTCTTTTGCCGCCAGCACTTCGCCATAGATTGAGAGCAGTTCGCTTAACTGCGGGACATATTGAATAACTGTGTCTTTGGTGTCTGAGTTTTCGGTTAGTAAGCTTCTTAAACTGCGTCTTGACTGCGGTGGCAGACCTTTCGCTTTTTGCAGTGTCGTACCAGCGCCGTGGAACTTTTGGTGTAAGTCGCGAATATTAAGCTCGTTTTTACTGGCTTGTTTGTTTAACAGCTTAGAAACGTTTGCGAGTTCTTTTTCAACATCTGCTAGCGGCGCACTCTTTTTTAGCATGGCGCGTAGCTTTGCCATACGGTTGTCTAATTCAAGATCTTGTCCTTTACACAAACGCGACAATTTAACCAAAAAGTCGGTTAACAAGGTTGAACGTTTATTAAAGTCTTCTTCTAGCGTTGAACGCGCTTGAATAGAGGCATCAAGTTTGGCTTTGAGTTGGCGAAGTTGACTCTGAAAAACAGACGTTTCACTCATGGGTAAATGATTTCCTGAATAAAATGGGCTTTCAATATGTTGGTTAGCAATAAAATTGCTCGTACCTGAAAATGAGTTTGAAAATTACGTTATAGCCTGATGAATTTCGACAGCAGTTACTTTCACTATAATAGTTCAATTTATAATATCACTGTATATAAGAACGGTTAATAAAACTATTTGTCCCACTGAGATTTTGTAAAAATTTAAGATTTTTCGACCAAGCCCCGAATTTTCAAGCGCACTAACATGGTAATCATTCGCAAAGCAGGTAAACTTACGCCATCGAATGATTCGACACATTTATTTAACATCTTATTTTAAGAATATAGTTTGATTATGAACAAAATTACTAAGCGTTTGTCACCAATTGCTTTATTTTTGACCTGCGCCTTTTCTCAATCTGCATTGGCCGATGTTAAGGTCAACATTGATTTATCAAAAGCTGAACACCATTACGCCAAAGTTAAAATGGCGTTACCTGCTTCAACACAGGCGTCAATTGACCTAAAACTGCCAACCTGGCGCACAGGGCGTTATGAAATTTTAAACCTTGCCAATGGTATTCGTGAATTCAACGTAAAAGATAGCGACCTTACTTGGCAGAAAATAGACAAAGATACTTGGCGTATTTCCGGTGACTTAAGCGACGGCGTTGATGTGAGTTACCAAGTGTATGCCAATCAACTGGGTTACCGCACACGTCACGTTGACGACAGCCACGCGTTTTTAGATGCCTCCGGTGTTGTGATGTACACCGATGAAAGCCGCGACGACAAACACGTGATTCAACTGAAAGTACCGAAAAAGTGGCGCAGTGTGTCAGGTTTGAAAAAAGGCCGTAACAAACACCAGTTTATTGCCGCGGATTACGATTTGCTGATTGACTCGCCGATTGAAACTGGCATTAATGATTTTTATAAGTTCGATGTTGATGGGCGCGATTACGAGCTCGTGATTTGGGGTAAAGGTAATTACGATGCTGAGCAAATGGTTGAGGATTTGGAAAAAATCGTTAGCCAAGGTGATACCATTTGGTCTGACTTCCCATTCGATCGTTATGTGTTTATGGTTCACGCCACAAGTGGTGCGCGTGGTGCTACTGAGCATATTAACTCAACGATTATTCAGCGTGATCGCTATACCTTTGCTGAGCGCAAAGATTACCTTAGCTTTTTAGGTACTGCCGCACATGAGTTTGTTCATACGTGGAATGTGAAGCAATATCGCCCAGAAGGGCTAGTGCCGTACGATTATCAAGGTGAAAACTACTCTAACTTACTGTGGTTATCTGAAGGTTCAACCAGCTACTTGCAAAATCAATTGCTAATGCGCGGTGATATTATGACTAGCAAAGAATGGCTGGATCACCTTGCTCGTCGCATTAATAGCTATTTAAGAAAGCCGGGTCGTGACAGTCAATCAGTGGCTGAGGCAAGCTTCGATAAGTGGATCAGCGAAGGCGGTGATTACCACAAAAACCATAGTGTGAATATTTACTCAGAAGGTTTCTTGGTGTCTTGGATGTTGGACTTCGACATTCTAGAAAAAACGGGCTTAAAACAGAGTTACCGCAATGTTCACGACATTTTATACAAAGAGTTTAGTATTCCTAAAACCTTTAACGACCAAGACGTTCGCAACATTCTCAAACGCGTGACTGGTGAAGATTATCAAGCGTGGTGGGCAGAAAATATCGACGGCCATGCCAAGCCAAGCTTCGACAAGTTACTGGCCAAAGCCGGCTTAGAGATCAGCTATGGTAAAACGGATAAAACTAAGGCGTGGTCAGGTATTGCTACGAAAGCCGATACTAATGGCTTGAAAATTACCAGTGTTGAAAAAGGTAGCCCTGCATGGCGCGCCGGCTTAACAACCGACGACATTATTGTTGCGGTTGATGGCTTGCGCATGAAAGATAAAGACCTAACTAAACGCTTAAGCAACTTTAAGCCAAAGCAAAAAGTGACGTTTACTTTCTTCCGTCGTGATCAGCTTGTCACCAAAACAGTTAAACTTGGCGAGCTACCAGCAGGTAAGCTAAAAGTGCAACCTATGGCTGACGCGAGCGAAGCACAAAAAGCCTTCTATCAAGCGTGGACAGGCTTAGCATTTCCTGAAAAATAGCGTTAATTCAATTGGGATTAAACGTTGAACAAACAAAAAAGCACCTTAGGGTGCTTTTTTAATACCAATTGAAATTGTATTTAAATGGACGCTATTGTCTTAGCGAGCGTGAGCTCGGCGCGTTTGACGGCAGCGAACTGCGATAAGGGTTAATATCTAAGCCACCTCGACGGGTATAGCGAGCAAAAACTGTTAAATACTTAGGGTTACAAAACTGCTGGATATCACAGTAGATGCGCTCTACACACTGTTCGTGAAACTCATTGTGATCGCGAAATGAGATGAGATATTTCAGTAGTTTTTCTTTATCAATTTCATTGCCCGTATAGCTAATGTAAACACTGGCCCAATCTGGCTGGTTGGTGATTAGACAATTCGATTTTAACAAGTGACTAACCAGCTGCTCGGTCACTTGTTTTTTACCCTTGCCTGTCGCATCAGCTAACAGTGTTGGCTGATATTGGTATTGATCAATCTCGACATCTAACTCATCAATACAAGTGGCCTTTGTCGCTGCGATTGCTAGCGGTGGGCAGTTATCGACAGGAAATAAACGCACGGTGGCATGAGCACCTGCCACTTTCGATAAGTCATTGGTCATATGCTCAAGCACTTGCGCTTGGCTATCAAAACGCGTTTGATTGAAGCTATTTAGATACAATTTGAACGACTTAGATTCGATTAAGTTATCGCTTGAACAAGGAAAGTGGAATTCTGCAACCGCAACGACTGGCTTACCTTTAGCATTCAGCCAAGAAACTTCGTAGCCATACCAGATATCTTCACCAAAAAACGGTAAGTTACTTTGGTCTATGTCTAAATCGTCGCGATTTAAACTACGTGGCACTCCTTGCAGCAAGCTTGGATCATACTGGTCGCTATAATCTGTTGCTTTTCCTAACGTTAAACCTTCTAATAGGCCACTGTTTTGATACTTTGCCATGAACTGCTTAATAAAATTGAAATGTTAACGAACTAATGGCGCTATTTTACTAGGATTTTGACCAAGATGACACGCCCAGACAATGAATTAAGCAGACAATTACACGCCTTAGCATCAAGTTTTGTGTCGGCCTTTCAAGACAAACATGGTCATTTGCCAGTTATCGAAAAAGACGAAGAATGGCCATCTCCTTGTTTGGCAGGAGAATACTCAGCTGATGCAAATTTTTGGCAGCCTACAAGTGCCGAAGGCATAGAAAGTCCATTGTCTTTTGATAATGTTGAGCAGGCGCTTGAATTGTCATTACACCCCGATATCAAAACTTATTTCACGACACTTTATAGCGAAAGTTTCGACCTAAGCTGTGATGACGGCAACTTGACCTTATTATTTCCTTGGAGCGAAGCCGACTTTGCTCGTCTACAAGAGAACATTATTGGCCATGTGCTAATGAAGCGTAAGCTTAAACAAGACGTGACCATATTTTTTGCACTTACCGATCAAGACGACTTTATTTTATCGCTTGATAACCAAACGGGTGAGGTATGGGTAGAGCAGGTAGGAAAAGCGCCACATAAAAAGCTTGCAGACAATTTAACAGAGTTTCTAAGCCAGTTAACGCCCGTGATTTATGATTAATTGCAAAATATTGTTTTTGTGATGCTACCCGAGCCAGAGGTTATTTAGCTTTAAGTAGCTGTTTTATTTCATCAAGTTCTTCTTGCAGTGGTTTAATCGCTGCTGCAACCGCCTTCTCGATATGACTTTGTAGCTTATTTTGCAACAGTGCCAATTGCGCTTCTGACAACTCCACCGTTTGAATATTTTCACTACTTTTATCAGCACTATTTGAACCCTTATTCGCCTTATCAACACTGGTCTTCTCTGGCTGATGTTGCCAGCTTTTAAGGGTGTTAATAATCGTGGGTAATGGCGCGGCTTCGCTGAGTTTTGCCTTCACTTTCGCGACTGTTGGACTTTGTCCATCGTTGGCGAGTTGGTTAGCGATGGCTAAAATTTCGTCTTTAATCGTCATAATGCTTAATCGTGTGAAAAAATTAACAAGTATTAGCAAATATGACCAAGTGCTAAATTTCAAAGCTCTGATGAATTCATTAAAAAATTAACAAAATCAACACCTTGAAATCTTGGTGCATGACTTGCTGAGTGGTAAGCAATAATAATCAAACTTAGGGAATTATAGAAGATGAAAAAGTCACTTGTTTTATTATTAACTGCATTACCGCTAACAATGGCATTGAGTGGCTGTGTAGTTTCAGTGGGGGGTGACGATGGTCACTACGGTTATGATTTAGGTGATCGAGAATACGAAAACCGTAAAAAGATCGCGCGCCTACAACTGAATGCGTCTTTTGCTGATGTGCAATCACGTTTAGGTGTGGCAGATTTTAATGAGGTTTACCAAAAAGACGGTGAAAATGTGCAAGTACTTTATTACCGCACTAACCGCAAACACAAAGATGGCATCACCACGAAAGACGAATGTACACCACTCATTTTCCGCGATGGTTTGTTAGTTAGCTGGGGTGAAATGGCTTACGCCCAACTATAAAACGACAAACTATCTAACCTGAAAGCCGAAGCGCTAACCTTACCGTTAGCGCTTTTTTTGTGCTTATATTTTTCGGCTATTTTTAATTGGTGTTTCAGTTAATTAAATTGATATCAGAAACTAAAGCTACCTTAGCTGTGAATCTAGGCTATCAACAATTTCAGCCCAATCAGCGTCTTCCGCAATTGCTTGCTCAAGAAAATCTTGTTGCGCTTTACTCCAAAAACTTGCCTGCGCTAGCCTAACTGAACTGGGTATGCCTTTATGTTTGGCGATAAAGGCATTGATGTCAGCGGGCGAATTTGCAAGCCCTAATTGTGCAAACAGCGTGTTCATTGAATGTAAGGAAGTGTCCATAAGCGGGCCTTTCAAAGCTAACGAGATTATGATTTTTATTGTTTAATTATAGTGAAGCTTAACAAGGGTGAGAGGAAAAGTAGCAAAGGCGAATGCTGATTGATTATTGACCTAATTCTTCGCTTGTTGCTATGGTGGTATTGTAAACAAGAAAAATAAAAACGATTAGCGAATAGTGCACGTACTACTACAATAAATTAACAACAGGTTTGTACGCTATTGCCGTGATAAAGATGCTTATTTCGATTGGTATGAATATAAAAGCACAAACCACACGCTAACAAGCAATTAAAAAATGGGGGAGTCTATGACGCAAACGGTATCCGCACCACAAGATGTTGATATTCGAGCAACTTATTTAGCCGCAGAGGATCTTAAGCTTGCCGCTTCTTTACTTTATCAAGCCTACCACGATGACCCTGTCTTTTTAGAAATTTTCCATGGCGACAAAGAAGATTACGAACAACGGTTGCGCACATCAATTCGTGAAGAATTGGGCGCGTTTTGGCAAGCTAAACAGCCGATGGTTGGTTTGTATCTTGGTGAGGCCATGGTGGGGGTTGCTTGTTTAAATGGTCCAGATGATGGCGTTGGCTTTGAACGCTTTTGGCATTGGCGTCTAAAAATGCTGTTAAACGCAGGGTACTTCTCAACCAAACAAATGATGGAAAAAGAAAAGCGGATCATGTCGCAAGTGCCCTTAACGAAATTCCATATGCTCAGCTTTATTGCCATTCACCCTTTGCATCAACATCACGGTTTTGGTCATTATTTAATGGCTGCGGTTAATACCGTGCTTGAAGAGCATCCTGATAGCCAAGGTGTTGCCGTATATGCTACCAATGATAAGTATCGAGAGTTTTTCAAAGACGTAGATTACGAGCTCATTAAAGAAGTGCAGGTAGGTAAAGTAAACGGTGCGCTCATGGTGCATCACAGAGAAAACACACTAACGGGGAGCTAAGCATGGCAACGCCCAAAAAATATCAAAGTTTTGAAGAATTTTACCCGTTTTACCTGTCGCAACACCAAAATAAAATTTGCCGAGGTTTACATTACATCGGCAGCGCAGTAGCACTTGCATTACTCGCATTAGCCTTTGTTAAGCAAACTTGGTGGCTGGTATTACTAGCGCTTGTTTCCGGCTATGCCTTTGCTTGGGTTGGTCACTTTTTCTTTGAGAAGAATCGTCCGGCAACCTTTACCTATCCTTGGTACAGCTTTATTGGTGACTGGCGAATGCTTAAAGAGTTTTTAACGAATCGCCAAGGCCCAAAACAATAGTGTTATAAATTGCGAATTTAGTGAAAGCACCAAATTGATTGAGTCAATTGGTGCTTTTTTATGTTGATGGCATTGGCTTACGTAGGCTCTGTGCCAATAAATGTCAATGCGCGTGAATAGGCTTGATTTTTATTGTCTTGCTGACGTTTAGCTTGCTACACTTTGCCCGTTTTTGACCTTAATTACCTAATTTATATCTCTATGAAGTTCAGCCCACTTGTCCAAGAATTAATTGAATCTTTTCGTTGTTTACCCGGTGTCGGTGCCAAAACTGCTCAGCGTATGGCGTTTCACTTATTAGAGCGAAACCGTCAAGGTGGTGCTAAGCTCGCGGAAACGATGGCAAAAGCTATGGAGCAGGTCGGGCATTGTCAGCAGTGTCGTAACTTTACTGAACAAGCATTATGCGATATTTGTGAAAGTCCACGTCGCCAGCATGCTGAGCAATTATGTATTGTTGAAAGTCCAGCAGATGTTATTGCCATCGAGCAAACGGGCGAGTTTCAAGGTCGATACTTTATTTTAATGGGGCACTTATCACCAATCGACGGTATTGGCCCAGAAGATTTAGGGTTAGACTTGCTTGAAGCACAACTGCAACAGGGCGGTATTAAAGAAGTGATTTTAGCCACCAATCCAACAGTTGAAGGGGAAGCGACTGCGCACTTTATCGCGGAAATGGCAAAGTCATTTGAAGTCAATTTATCGCGTATTGCTCACGGGGTGCCAGTAGGCGGCGAGCTTGAGTATGTTGATGGCAATACTTTGTCACATGCGTTATCAGGTCGAAAAAGCTATCAGGTATAGTTCACTATAAAGCTGCGGTGGAGAGTCATTAACTCGACACCGCAAATCCTTATTACCCCATAGCCCTTAAAGGTTGGCGTGCGGGCCAAATACCTCATAATGAATACATGACTCATCTACACCAAGTTTGAGTAGTTGCTGCTTGGCAAACTGCATAAATCCGACTGGCCCACAAAGATAAAAATCACCATTTGTATCTAGTGGTAAATCAATTACTGAAAAATCCATTATACCTGTGAAAGTGTCTGGTTGATCAGCTGCTCCTTCTCGATACCAAGTATAGGCTTGCCAACCTTGTTGCTGACATTGCTGTGCTGTGTGTTTGGCAAAAGAGTGCTGCGCTTCGTTTTCACAGGCATGTAAATAAATTACCTGTTGTGGATAGTTGTTCTGAGCGAGCGTATCTAACATGGCTTGCATTGGGGTAATGCCAACACCAGCTGAAATTAGCACTACAGGTCGTTGGCGATCTAGCCAGTAAAAGTCGCCAGTAGGGGCGTGTAAATCAACAATGTCACCAAGGCTTAAGTGATCGTGTAAATAATTCGACATCACACCATTGCGCTCGCTTACATCGCTTAACTCACGTTTTACCGAAATGCGATAGCTCTTACCATTTGGGCTGGTTGACAGCGAGTATTGACGAATTTCGTTGTAAGGTGATGTTGTCGGCTTTAACTCAATGCCTATGTATTGACCGGGGCAGTAGTTCATTACAGGCTGCTGATCAATCGGCTCAAAAACAAAGCTTGTAACCAACTCAGATTCTTGAATTTTATCTACTAGGCTAAAGGCGCGTTTACCGCGCCAGCCACCTGTCGCAGTTTCACGGTTAACATATAATTCTTCTTCAAGGTTTATAAACAAGTTGGCGAGTACTTGATATGCGGTTGACCATGCTTTTTCAATCGCTTGTGTGAAATGCTCGCCCAGCAGCTCGCGCATGGTTTCAATAAGATGATGACCAACAATATTGTAATCGTCTGGTTTAATATGAAAGCTCACGTGTTTATTGGCGATACGCTCAACGGCATGTTTTAACACGCTAATGTTATCTAGGTTTTTCGCATAGGCGACAATCGCCTCGAACAATGCTGCTTTCTGTCGACCGGTTTCTTGATTGGTTAGGTTAAAAATATCTTTCAGCTCAGGATTGTGGTGAAACATTCGTTGATAAAAGTGCGCTGTTACAGCATCACCGGCCTGCTCAATAAGCGGTAAGGTTGATTGCACTAGGCTAATATCTTGAACGGAAAGGGCTTGATTAGATTGCATGTCTACTCCAACAAACTAGAAAGTTAAAAGTGAGCTTACTGACGAGGTTTAGTAAGTATTGGCCAGTAAGTGAAGAAAAATAAGCTAAATGCGATACCCCATAGCAAGGCGCTAAGCTGCCAGCTCAGCAGGGTATAGCCTAGGTGTGGCAAGATAAAGCGAATTAGTGCGGCGGCAGCTACCAAGTAAAATGCCAAATTGATACGGCGTTTTGTGATTAACGCCCGCCCTGTATGGCCTAGTGATACTCGACTCATCATAGCAATGATAATCAAGCCGATTGCGCCAATAGTGATTATATGCAGTGCAGCGCTAAATTGAACCATTGGGGTAAGATAGCTCAAACCAAGGGCGATAAGGCCTAGGCTCATTAATAAGTAAGCTAAGTGTAACGACCAAAGCAGTGGCACATTCAGCGTTTTTCTGCCTGACCAACGAGCACAGCGCACTAGATGCAGTATGCCAGCAGATAGCATGAATAGGGCTGGTGTGATTGGCAGGGAGATAAACTGCCCAAGGATAAAAATAGTGATGCCAGCAATGGCGACTGGTAGTAGCGCCATTTCCAGCCAAGGTAGCGGCTGCGTGGGTTCAGTACCCGCGCCGCGAACTGTAAAAAACGGGATTACACGGCCACCAACAACTGCCATCACTAGGGTAAAAATGAGTACCGCTGAGCGTGTAAAATGCACTGCTAAATCAGTTTTCCCTGCCAAACCACAGCCTAATACGAGCAAATTGACCGTTGCTAGTGCACTAAGTAGAGGAATAAACAAGTAGTTTCGTTTGTTCTTCGCGCGCAACACAATACGCGCATAGCAGCCAATAATAGCAAGCCACCAAAGGCTCTGTAGTGCAATGGCAAAAGCTAGACTTGATATTGTGTTGTACCAAAGAAGCGCTCTCACCATGACCCAAATTGCAACCAGCGCCATAACTGGACGACCGCTAATGCTTGGCGAACTTGTCCAAGTTTGCACCGCGGTTAAGATAAACCCAATGGCAACAGTGGCGGCAAAACCAAAAATCATCTCATGAGCGTGCCATACTAAACTAGATAAGTAGAGGGCTTTAGCAGTAATAGGACTCGCGAAACTAAGACCTGATAGCGATCCCACCCAAAGCGCAACGGCAACTACAGAAAACAAGCTTGCCGCTAAAAAGAAGGCGCGAAATGACAATTGCCATAGTGGATGGCGATCATTAAATATGGATAAAGCTGAGGTATTGTTTTCAGCATTTACAAGTGGTTCAGATATCATCATCTTAAAACACCTTGTGACCTAAACCGTGGACACCAATGCAACGTAAAACGTAACCCACTTTAAAACACCAGCGAAAATGATTGTCGCGATATGCGCGGTGACTTGGCTTGCAATCGAAAAGTAGTGGTCAAAACCAAAAGTAATGGTAACGCACATCAAGATGACAGTTAGCGAAGTAAGCATCATCCAATTGCCAATAAGAATGCATTTTTGAAAATTCAGTTGTGCTTGGTCAAATTGACTGCCATCAGCAATTAGAAAATTTGAATATGGTGCAGGGTACATAATGGCTCCGATGTTTCGTGTTTAATGCTTTTGCTAAAGTCTGTAACTTACGTGGCCTCATTACTCTAAGTGTGCTAGCGGGGCTTATCTGCGCGCTATTGACCTTAGAATGACTTTCTGAGGCTTTGTTATCTAAGCGTTACCTATTTGAGTCATATCAAGACTAGTGCCAATCTTTTAATGTATTGAAATATATATAGATATCTAAACTTGATGATTTTATGGAGTCAAAATGACATAGGGTTTTTGTGAGTCATAAAGACATGCTTGTGTGTATTTGATATAGTAAGGTTGCGTTTAGCTGAAAGCTGCTAACGGTTTAACTAGGTACGTTGATAGTTAGGTAGTTAAGTAGGTAGTAAATTAGGTAGTAAATTAGGTAGTTAAGTAGAGAAAGGTAGAGAGAAAGCCAGCTAGTCGTTTCCATACTGACATAATGAACACAGCACAAAATCAAAAAAACAGCAATCAAAAGAACAACCATCAAATGAACAATTTAGCTGACAATCAATTATTAGAATTATCTATTGAATTGGCACAGAGCGCGGCAAAAGAGCAACGCTTTGATGATGTCCTAACAGCAATTCGCAAGGTTATTACTTGTGATGCTATCGCTTTGCTCGTTATCAAAGGTGATTACTTGCAACCGATAGCTAGCCAAGGGTTAAGTGCGGATACCATGGGGCGACGTTTTGTCATTGATGAGCACCCGAGATTTAGCCAAATTTGCACGGCAAGAGAAGCGATACGATTTGCAGCTGACTCACCACTTCCCGATCCTTACGATGGCTTGCTGAGTAGCAAAGAAGGCGATTTACCGATCCACGCTTGCATGGGGTTACCACTTTATTTCGATGAACACTTAATTGGCGTATTAACGCTTGATAGCTTAACGCCGAATATATTCAATGGTTTGTCTGAGCGTGCGCTGTCTTTGGTAAGTGCAATGGTCGCGGTTAATTTGCACACAGCGCTTACCTTAAACTCACTCGAATCGAATATTAATCACTCTAAAGCGGTAATGCGTGCCATTAACGAACCAAGCATATCGGGTGTTCATACCGAACTTATTGGACAAAGTCCCTCGATGGAAAAGCTTAATCATGAGATAAGTATGGTTGCACCTTCAAATTACTCAGTGCTGATTGAAGGAGAAAGTGGCACTGGTAAGGAGCTTATTGCTCATAGTATTCACCAACAATCGAGTCGGTCTGAAGCAGCAATCATTCACGTGAATTGCGCTGCGTTACCCGAAAATTTGATTGAAAGTGAGCTATTCGGACATGTTAAAGGCGCCTTTACCGGTGCCAATAGTAAGCGCGCTGGTAAGTTTGTTATTGCTGATGGCGGCACTATTTTTCTTGATGAAGTGGGCGAGCTGCCGCTTGCTGCGCAGAGCAAGCTATTACGAGTGCTACAAAGCCAAGAGGTTCAACCGGTCGGGCAAGATGAAGTTATCACTGTCAATGTTCGCGTTATTGCGGCAACAAATCGCAATTTAAAAGATGAAGTCGAAAATGGCCGTTTTCGCGCTGATTTATATCACCGACTAAACGTTTACCCGATCAAAGTACCTGCATTGCGTGATCGCCATGGTGATGTCGCCTTGCTGGCTGGCTTTTTTATTGAACGTGCAAAACGCAAGCTTGGTGTCGGCCAGTTAAAATTATCAACCAAACTAATGCAGCAGCTAACGCATTACACTTGGCCTGGTAATGTGCGGGAATTAGAACATTTATTAAATCGAGCGGCATTAAAGGCGTGTGCAAAAGTGCCAGCTGCTAATCGTTATGAATCGATAGTCACAATTACGGATAACGATAGTGAATTAGTAGCCCCAATTGGTGGTTTTAGTGGTTCGAAACAAGCAACAGAAAAGGATTTGTTAGCAGCTTCTACTCAAACAGAAATTGGCAATGAATTTGCCAACAAGCACTTTGAACAAGGGCACTTTGATTACAAGCAATTTGACGATACGCCAATAAATTTAAGAGAAAATGTTGATGCCTATCAGCGTCAGCTGGTGCGTCGTGCGTTATCCCTTTATCAAGGGAATTGGAGCAGGGCTGCTAAGCATCTGGGGGTTGATCGTGCTAACTTAACACGCCTTGCAAAACGGCTTGATATTCATATTGATAAAGTTGTTCGTTAGTCTACCAGTTAAGCTAAAGCAATGATGTGCCAAATTAAAGCACACAATTTACGCACACTATGCCTCACTGGATGTATTGGTTTTACGGCTGTTAGCTGCAAAATGACTTTGATCATCAGAGTGATTGGTATTGTCTCCAGATAAACCGCTTTCTTTCTGGCGACTATCATTACCATCATCACTTAATGTTTGTGTTGCAGACGCATTTTTTAAGATCATAAAGCCAAGAATGGCAGAAATAAATGACGCTAATAAAATACCAAGGCGTTCATCAACAATAATGTTGCTCCCTGTTGTTTCAAAGGCGAGCGAGCCGATAAACAAACTCATGGTAAAGCCGATACCACATAGCACTGATACACCGAAAATATGATACCAACCAATACCCGTTGGTAGCCTTGCAATACCGAGTTTGATGGCAACAAAACACATCGACATAATACCCAGTGGCTTACCTATTACTAATCCAAGCGCAATACCTAAGGTGATTGGGTGAGTTATCGCCTCGGAGGTGAGCTCTCGAAAGTCGATGCCCGCATTGGCAAAGGCGAAGAGTGGCAGAATAACAAAGGCGACAGAGCTGTGTAGGCTAGATTCTAATTGCTTAACTGGTGAGTGGTCGGGATTCTTGCTATCGCGCATTGGGATAAAGAAAGCGAGTAACACCCCAGCTAAAGTGGCATGAACGCCAGACTTCAAAACAGCTACCCAAAGAATACCGCCAATTAAAATATAGGCGGGTATGTCAGAGACCCCTTTTTTATTGAGCAAAGTTAAGATCACTAAACATATCGCGCTGATAAATAGCGGTACGGTTTCTATTTGTTGGGTATAGAAAACCGCGATGATAACAATGGCGCCAATGTCATCAATAATGGCAAGGGTCACTAAGAATATTTTAAGTGCGGCAGGAACTTGCTTGCCAAGTAACATTAAAATGCCGAGCGCAAAAGCGATATCGGTTGCCGCTGGAATCGCCCAGCCAATGCGGTTTACTTCATCGTGATAATTAAGCGCTAAATAAATGAGCGCTGGTATCACCATACCGCCTATAGCGCCAAAAATTGGAAGTAGGGTGTTTTTAGGTTCAGATAAGTGTCCTTCTAACAGTTCACGCTTTAATTCTAGACCGACCAAAAAGAAAAACGCTGCCATTAGGCCGTCGTTTACCCAAAGTAAAATGGGCTTATTTATCGCTAGACCACCGATATGAATGCCAGCTGGAATTTGGATCAGCATCTCGTAATAGACAGACAAAGCGCTGTTAGCAACTAATAATGCCAACAAAGTTGCAAATAAAAGAATCAATCCTGCGGCAGCTTCCAGCTGCAAAAACTTCTTAATCGTGGTCATAGCTTAACCTGTTGTCGAAATTACCCTTTAGTTCCGGTTAGGAAAGATTTGTTATCACGAGAAGGCCCTTAAGCGCGATAAGCAAGTTAATAGCTTATGGACTTATATTAATAAATATAGTGC
This sequence comes from Thalassotalea euphylliae, assembly GCF_003390395.1. Lineage (NCBI taxonomy): Bacteria > Pseudomonadati > Pseudomonadota > Gammaproteobacteria > Alteromonadales > Colwelliaceae > Thalassotalea > Thalassotalea euphylliae. The sequence continues at coordinate 1,711,349 of NZ_QUOV01000001.1, forward strand.
ATGGGGCTGGTAGGCACGATGAACGCAGTTGTAAAGTAAGTTGGTGGCGCTTACGTGCTATTAACTGCGTGCTATTTGCAACTGTAGTGTCGTGCTAGAATGTCGGTAACCGATTCCACATCAAGCTGAGCGTTGTAATTAATCGCAGCTTTCTTTAGCACACTTTTGAATGTCTGATAGTCAATGTCGTCAGGCAAACATACTTGATCCATACCATACTTACGTGTTTTGACGACACTGTAGTTACTGGTGCTGGTTCTGCTGTTGTAGGCGCGATCGACTAGGCCTTTTGATTTTACTGGTGCAAGCAGTGCTTGCTTTTTACTGATAAGGCCATAGAAAAAGCCCTGACAACCTACCTGTTGCTGCTGCGATATATTGTCCAATAAACATTCGTTTATCATCGCCTCAGCTGAGAATTTAGCCGCTAGAGAAGGCGCTGAAAAGCTGAACAATACCGTTAAAACCACTACAATGGAAATACGCATAAATCACCTCATTAATTGACCGGTAGAAGTGGTTAACCAATTCTCAGACCAGTCAATTATTAGCCATGTGGTCTTTAAAGTTAATTTAACTCTCGTTAAGATAAAATCTGAATATTTCTGACTATTACTTCGTAATTTACGAAATAATGGCTACTGAGTAGACTAGGGAGTGGAACAACGAATGCAGATAAATTATAACCATCTCTACTATTTTTGGGTGACAGCAAATGAAGGTGGCATCTCGCGAGCTGCACAAAAACTGAACCTTGCCCCCCAAACGGTGAGTGCGCAAATTGCTGCTTTAGAAGAGCGATTAGATCGACCGTTATTTATCAAACGTGGACGTAGTCTTGAATTAACAGAATTTGGCGCCCTAACTAAATCTTACGCAGACGATATGTTTGCTAAGGCACAAGAGTGGTTGCACACAGTGGCCTCGGGAGAGAAACACGTTACGACAATGTGCCGAGTTGGCGTGACAGATGGCTTGCCTAAAACATTAGCCAGTAAATGGTTATCACCAGCCTTGACGGGTGAACAACATGTAAAGTTAGGCATTCAGGATGGCAACTTAGATGAGCTTATTGGTCAACTGGCACTGCACAAGCTTGATATGATTTTGACGGATTTACCATTGATCGCCGATGTAGATCTACCGCTTTATTGTCAGCATATTGGTCACAGCGAAATCGGTTTTTTTGCCTCACATAGTGATGGCGATATTGATGAGCTTATCGCTAATTTTCCTTACTGCTTGGATCAAGCTCAAGTGGTGATGCCAGGTCAAAATAGCAGTTTAACCCGCAGCTTAATGCAGTGGTTTGACGTGAATAAAATAGCGCCTGATATTACGGTCTACGCTACCGACATCGCACTAATGAAGTCACTAGGGCGGGATGGTTTTGGTATATTTCCCGCGCCACTGATGATTAAAGAAGAGATTATGGGTAAATTTAATGTTTCCTACATTGGTAAAGCCGAAAATATCTCTCAGGAATATCAACTAATTACCCCTCAAGGCAGCATTGTTCACCCGCTAGTGTCAAATATTGTTAAAATCGCCGCAGGTATTAATAGGGCTGATTAGACCAACAGACTTTATCTTCTTTAAGTTATGCAGCTATAAATGCAGGACTATGAAAACAGTAAACTTTCTTATCAATGTCATCTCTGTACCAGCGGATCTTCTCGCTATCGCTGATACACCGGAACATGAGCTATATGCCACCTACCAGCTTTATCAATACTTAGTGGACTCTAATTTACTGCATAAAGTGTGGATGATTGATGAGTATAACGAACTATGGTTAGAGATTAACTTTGTCGATGAAGAGGGTGAGCCAGCGTTTCATACCCTTAAGCTCGATAGTGGTAGTTACGAAGAAGTTGAATTTGAAAGTTACTCTGTACTGACGGAATAATATCTGTAATGGCGAGTGCATGCCTGCTTGTTTTTCCCTCAATTAAGTTGATGTAAAAGCCCACTTCAAAAATCTCCAATAAATTTTCTTGAATTCAAAAACACTATCCCCATATCTCCTGTTAAGTAAAAAGTAGCGTAGCGGCTAGCTTGCCTAAATTAGCGTTACATTGGTTATTTTGAGTTCAGATAGGAGATGTTTCAGATGTCTGAGACAGGTCAAAAAGAAGTTCATGGTTTTCAAACTGAAGTAAAACAACTACTTCAACTAATGATTCACTCACTTTACTCTAACAAAGAGATTTTCCTACGTGAGTTAGTATCAAACGCGGCAGATGCGTCAGACAAATTGCGTTTTAAAGCCTTACAAAATGCTGATCTTTTTGAAGGTGACGGTGAGTTACGCGTGCGTGTAAGTGCCGATAAGGAAAACAACACAGTTACCATTTCTGATAATGGTATTGGTATGACAAGTGACGAGATCATCGCTCACTTAGGTACCATTGCAAAATCAGGTACGGCTGAGTTCTTCTCAAAACTATCTGGCGACCAAGCGTCAGACTCACAATTAATCGGTCAATTCGGTGTGGGTTTTTACTCAGCGTTTATCGTTGCTGACAAAGTAACTGTTCGCTCTCGTGCTGCCGGTGTTGCTGCAAGCGAAGGTGTGGAATGGCAAAGTGAAGGTGAGGGTGAATTTACGACTCGCCAAATCGAAAAGTCAGGCCGTGGTACCGACATTATTCTTCACTTAAAAGAAGAAGAAAATGAATTCCTTGATGATTGGCGCTTAAAGTCAATTGTCACTAAGTACTCAGATCACATCTCTGTATCGGTTGAAATGCTAACACCAGAAATTCCAGCGGTAGAAGCACAACCGGAAGAGAAAGACGACGAAGGTAATGTGATTCGCCCTGCGATTGAAGCGCGTGACGCCGAGCCTGCCAAGTGGGAAGCAGTGAACAAAGCAACAGCGCTTTGGACACGTGAAAAAGCAGATGTTAGCGATGAAGAATACAAAGAATTCTACAAGCATGTTTCGCACGACTACGCAGAGCCAATGCTTTGGGAGCACAACAAGGTAGAAGGTACAACTGAGTACACATCACTACTTTATATTCCTAGCAAAGCACCATTTGATTTATACAATCGCGAAAAGCAACACGGTTTAAAACTCTACGTGCAACGCGTTTTCATCATGGATGATGCAGAGCAGTTTATGCCGACTTACCTGCGTTTCGTAAAAGGTTTATTAGATTCAAACGATTTACCACTAAACGTATCGCGTGAAATCTTACAAGACAACAAAGTAACGCAAGCCATCCGCAAGGGTTGTACTAAGCGCGTACTTAAAATGCTTGAGAAGTTAGGTAAGAAAGACCAAGAGCAATATCAATCATTCTGGAACGAATTTGGTCAAGTGCTAAAAGAAGGTCCAGCTGAAGATATGGCTAACAAAGAGCAAATTGGTAAGTTATTGCGCTTTGCGTCAACTAACGAAGATTCAAGCGTGCAAAACGTGTCATTACCTGACTACGTTGAGCGCATGAAAGAAGGCCAAGACAAAATTTACTACGTAGTTGCAGACAGTTTCGCCGCAGCGAAAAACAGCCCGCACTTAGAAGTCTTCCGCAAGAAAGGTATTGAAGTACTGCTGCTATCTGACCGTATCGATGAATGGTTAGTCAGCCACTTAACTGAGTTTGACGGTAAGCAGCTACAATCTGTTGCGCGCGGTGGTGTTGACCTAAGCGGCATGGAAGATGAAGAGTCAAAAGAAGCACAAGAAAAACTTGAGCAAGAGTTTGATTCAGTAGCCAAGCGAATGAAAGAAGCGTTAGGCGACAAAGTACTAGACGTTAAAATTTCTAACCGCTTAACTGACTCGCCAGCCGTTATCGTAACTGCCGAAGATGATATGAGTATTCAGATGCAAAAATTAATGGCATCTGTCGGTCAAGAAGTGCCAGAAATTCAACCAATCTTTGAAATTAACGCCGAGCACGAGCTAGTTAAACACGTTGCTGACGAGCAAGATGACGACAAATTTAACCAGTGGGTTGAAGTGTTATTTGAGCAAGCGACACTAGCAGAGCGCGGCAGCTTAAGCGACCCTGCATCATTTGTGGCTAAGCTGAATAAACTAATGATGAGCTTGGCTAAGTAACCAAGCTGAAAGCGCGAGAATAATCGCTCTTTATGAAAACACTAAGGCGCCAATTGGCGCCTTTTTTTATATCGGTGATTCGTCCTAAGCCGCTGTTTAAAGTTTTGGCAGCTTAATCGGTGACTATTCGCAGAGAAACTTATAGAACAGTATTTTACTGTTATCAGGCGTACCATTATCTTCATATCCTTCAATGCGGTAGCCGTTTGCTATTAGTAGCTGCAGCGTGGCCGGGAACCGATTCATTGACTTTACCCGCAGGTAACGGTATCCGTTTTTAGTTGCCCATTTTTCTTGCTTGTCTCTGAGCTGGTTGGCAATCCCTAATTTTCTATACGCGGGTACAACGCCGCCTAACCAACTGTAAAATTCGCTGCCGCTGGTGGCGTAGCCAATTTTATAGGCCACTAATGCTTGTTTATCTCGGTCAGTGATACTCGCGCGTGTTTGCATAGTGGCGACCAAAATTAAGCTTGGCGTATGAGCCAGTCGGCTTGATAGCTTCTCATTGGTTAATTTAACGTCAAACTCAGGAATTTGACTGTTAATGGTAAGCACCTCTTCGATGGTGCCAGTGCGGATATTAACGCTCATAAACTCTTTTCTAATTAGACTTGTTCTAAACCTGAACTAAGCCAGAAGTTAGCAAGCGCTCAGTTTATCAAATTAGCTAGCTGGCGATAAAGAGAAGCAACTTGCACCTTGTTTACTAGGTTAGTTGTGCTAGCAAACCTCTTTTGCTCGTTTTCTTTATGAACCACTTGCCACCAGCTCTTACCTTACGCAGCCAATACCCTAGTCGACACACGCGATTGATGCTGTTGAACATGTTATTTGTGGGCTGGTCATAGCAGCTATGAAAAACGGCTATAAAAACAACTTTGTAAAAATTTCAAATTAGTTATTGATGATCTAAATGATAACGATTACCATTTAAGTGTTGGCGCTGTGCATATAGATCAAGAGAAGATAAGTCAGTGCCTGATATTTCGATACGTTATTTTTCAAAGCGTCAATACGTGAATCGTGACGCGACTATATGTGAAACAACATCAGACAAATACGAGAACCACTATGAGAACCAAATTAGATTCTGCGCGTGATTTAGCTACACAATTCTTTACCTTTATCGGGCTATGTGCGCTGCTTGCATTGTGTGCCAATAATGTCGCTGCGGCTAAAAACCATGAGGTACAGTTATTAACTGCCGATGGTAGCGGTCAAACCATGGTGATGTCTCCAGGTTATTTAAAAATTGCGAAAGGCGATACGGTGACCTTTGTGCCAGCCGATGTAACCCATAATGTTGAATCTGTTGCCATTCCTAGTGCTGCAAAGAAGTTTTCTAGCACTATGGGGCAAAAGTTTACCTACACCTTCGATGAGCAGGGCGTTTACCTCTATAAATGCACGCCGCATTTTGTCATGGGTATGCTAGGTGTTATTCAAGTTGATGGTGCAGACAATCTAGGTGATGTGAAAAAACAATGGGAAACCGTTGGTGCTGGCGTCGTCATGAATAAAGAACGCGTGGCAAGTTATTTGGCACAAGTGAAGTAGGAGAGGGCGCATGGAGCACAGTCATAAAAATCAAGATTATCTAGATCTAAGCCAGTGGCAATCATTATTGAAGTTAGGTAACGAATCTTTTCACGAACAGCAGTTTCAACAAGCAGAGTTTTTTTACAGTGAAGCGTATGACTTGCTCGCCCACCAATACCGCAACTCGCCAAAGTGCGCTGATACCCTGATGGCTTGGATATGCACTTGCCACAACCTGTCATCATTGTATGAAGAAATGGGCAAATTAGAGGTGAGCTTGCGATTTTTGATGGTGCCACATGAGTACTTAATCGAAGTTACTGAATCAGAAGTGCAAGACGAAGATATCAAGCTTATCGCGTTTAAAGGTTTAAGTTTGACCTTAGCGCCAATAATGCAATTTGCACAAAAGCATCCGATCTGTGAAGGCTGCAAGGATAAGCTGGAATCGATGGAGCAATTGTTAAATCAAGACGCTTCACAGATTCATTAAAGTGGATTTAATGGCAAGCTTCGCGACATTTCTCAGCATTTCATAGCTCATATAAGTAGCTCTGATAAGTAGAACAGATAAGCAGCTAAGCGAATCAACTAAGCCAGTAAACTGAGCCAATCAACTAAGCCAGAAAACATAGATAGTTAACATAGCTAATTAGTACGGAGAACAACAATGACAATGCGCATTTTATGCTTATTCATCGCGGTGACCTATTCAAGTTTATCTTTCGCTCACCCTGGTCACGATCACAGCGACCCGATGGCGATGTTAATACATTTACTATGGCTAGCACCAATTGGATTGACCTTTGCAATAGCGTTTCGTATCAAGAAAAAACACGCAGGTAATTCGAAAGAGCAAAAGTAACGACGCTTGATTGATAGGAGATAATAAAATGATTTTTGAAATACTAAGCCAACTTGATAAGAAAAATCCTTTTGATACCGCGTCTGCGCATTGCGATATACCTTGTAAAATTTATGACCCAATGTCGGCTCAGCTAGCGGTGTTAACCATGATTCGTATGGTTGATTTGCTGGAAGAGCTAAAAGCTCATGAACAGCTAAGCTTTGAGCAACAAGCAACATTCAATCGACTAGTTGCCGAAAAAGAAAGCCACGGCAAAACTGTTAAGGAAGAAATTCGAGTTATCTGGGGCGACTATATCAAACAACCACAACTTGATGCACATCCCCAATTGCATCAGCTAACCCATGAAATTATGTTAGCGGCGTCTTTTGCGAAACAACATATTGATCGCACGGCAACATTGAAGTTATTAGACAAGGTTAATCAATTTGCTGATATTTTTTGGCAAACTAAAGGCGTAGCAACTTACACTGCAAATTGCCCTTATCCGCCAAGTGAGAACTTAGTTTATCCAGACCTAAAGGCTGAAGGTTAAGCGTTGGCCCTTATTCTGGATTAAATTACTATGCTTGGATTAAAAATTTGGAAAGTTAAAGGCCATAGTATGGCGCCCGTTATTCCGCAGGGGTGCTTTATTTTGGCCGCCAAATGGCTCAACTTTATGCCAATAAAGCCCGGTCAACGTTTGCTTATAGATCATCCTGAATACGGGATTATTGTGAAAACCGTTGCTGTGGTTGATCACAATGGCTTGATTTGGAGTAAAGGAGAAAATGCTGCAAGCGTGCCTGTAGAGGTGCTTGGCCCGGCAAATAAAACTCAAGTATTAGGCCGAGTGATCAGAATATTTAAACCCAAAAATTAACACTAACTATTGTGTGTCACTCTGCACTCTTACGCCAAAACTGTCAGCGCACGTTCACTGCCATCTATCAAAAGTCCAGCCATAGCTACGCAAATTTACTTTGCTTGCCCATTTAGCCACAAGATAAGTACCTTATGCCATTTTCTTTATTAGAAAAATTAGACGTATTCTCACTTCGCTCGCTAGTGCCTCACTACCGCCGTTTGTTAATTCCAGTTGTAATTATGGTGTTATTGGTTAATACCGAGACACGTTCACTCACTCTTTCCGTGTTATCGGATGCTTTCTGGCAAGTTGCCGTTTTTGTCGCTGCAACACTTGCGGTTTATCACCTATTCGCTGATAAAATTTATCAGCTCACAATTGCCAAAAATAAGCGCTATCAGGCGACACGACAAGTGGTTATTGCCAGCGTGTTAGGGGTTTTACCGGGGTGTGGCGGTGCAATTGTTGTCATTACGCAATACGTTAGTGGGCGAATGGGATTTGGCGCTGTGGCCGCTGTACTCACTTCAACGATGGGCGACGCGGCATTTTTGCTTTTGGCCGCCGAGCCTCTCACTGGGCTAGGTGTGGCATTGATGTCTTTGATTGTCGGAATTTTATCGGGACTTGCGGTTAACCGTATTCATGGGCCAGATTTCCTTCGCAAGACGGTTGTCGATAACGCCATTAGTGATCAATGGTCACAATGCTCAAGCAGCCGAAGCTCAGCTCACAGGCAAGTTGTGCCTCGTCGGTTGCGCTACCAGGGCCTTGCTTGGCAATGGTTAATGCTGCCAGGCGCAATTGTCGGGCTTATGATGGCTGCGCAAGTCGATGTGGCTAGTGTATTGAGCGTTAGCGATACTTATGTATCAGCATTAGGGGCGCTATTTGCACTCACTTTTATTTTTCTATGGTCAGTTACCCGTGAAGTCACTAACTTTGAGTCAATAGTTGCCGAAGATAAAAAGCTAAAACAAAGCAAAGCTTTTCAAAAAGTGGCGCTTGATACTAACTTTGTCACTAGCTGGGTAGTAATGGCGTTTTTGAGCTTTGAGTTAGTTATGCATTATGGTCAATTCGACCTAACGAATGCTTTTAAGCTTTTTGGCGCTGCTGCGCCTTTGATGGGCGTATTAGTCGGTATGATCCCCGGTTGTGGCCCGCAAATTATCACTACTTCTTTATACTTATCTGGTGCAATTCCTCTTTCAGCTCAGCTTGGTAATGCTATCAGTAACGATGGTGATGCACTGTTTCCAGCGATTGCTTTATCACCAAAAGTTGCCATTGTCGCGACGCTATATTCGGCTATTCCTGCGCTAATTGTTGCCTATGGTTATTATTTTATCTTCGAATAAAGGCATTTAGCGTATTTTTTATGATATGAACGCATAAACTAATCGAATTGAAATTGCTTAATATTTATTTAAATCAACGAGTTGTTGTTGAAGTAAATAAATACGTTGGTTTTTTGATCTAAGCAATGAAATGCCACTTGTTTGCGTAGATACGAAAATGTATAGTGTCACCCCGTATTTAGGCAAAGAATAAATAATCGCTTACTTATATCTAAGCAAGAATACAAACGTAAATTAATAACGATTCAAATTTTGATACTTATTTGCTTGGTTAATGTTTAACTAAGTTACACAAGCAAATAAGTTTTTAACTCTAAGGGCAGATTTATATGCGCATTATTTTGTTAGGTGCTCCTGGTGCAGGTAAAGGCACACAAGCACAATTCTTAATGTCAAAATACGGTATTCCTCAAATTTCTACTGGCGATATGCTTCGTGCTGCGATTAAAGCGGGCACTGAGCTGGGTAAGAAAGCAAAAGAAGTGATGGATGCTGGCCAATTAGTTTCAGATGAATTAATTATCGGTTTAGTGAAAGAGCGTATTGCCCAAGACGATTGTAAAGCTGGTTTCTTATTAGATGGTTTCCCACGTACAATTCCACAAGCAGACGCAATGAAAGAAAACGGTGTTGATGTAGACAGCGTTATCGAATTCGACGTTGCTGACGAAGTGATTGTTGAGCGTATGGCTGGTCGTCGTGTTCATCCAGGTTCTGGCCGTGTTTACCATGTGGTATACAATCCGCCAAAAACTGAAGGCAAAGATGACGAAACACGTGAAGACCTAGTTGTTCGTCCAGATGATGAAGAAGCGACTGTACGTAAGCGTTTAGCAATTTACCACGAGCAAACTAAGCCATTGGTTGATTACTACCAAGCAGAAGCAAATGCTGGTAACTGCAAGTACTTAACTATTGACGGTACGCAACCAGTAGAATTGGTGAGCAATACTTTAGCTGAGCAGCTTGGTTAAGCTTATTTATAGCTAAGCATTAATATTCGAAAACGGTTCTATATGAGCCGTTTTTTTATGTCTAAATTTTGAGATTGGATTGCAAAGTCGAAATAGATTTCGGTGAGCGGCTAAGCAAAGGGTAGAAAGAGATGAGAAAGAGGAGAGAAGTAGGAGTCGCCCATTTAATGCAGCATCGGCAATAAATGAGCAACTGAGATGCAATTACTAAGTAGGTGTTAACCTTTAGGCAGTTGAATCTTCTTGTCTTCAGACTGGCGGTAGATAATTAGCGTTTTACCGATAACTTGTACCTTTTCAGCTTCAGTTTCGCGGCAAATCGCTTCAACAATTAACCCTTTTGTTTCACGGTTATCTGTTGGGATTTTTACTTTAATTAGCTCATGGTGGCTTAGTGCGAAGTCAACTTCTGCGACAACCGCTTCAGTTAAACCATTGCTGCCAAGCAACACAACGGGTTTTAAGTCGTGTGCTAGGGCTTTTAAATGTTGGATTTGTTTTTTATTTAGGCTCATTAACAATTTTCGTTACAGTTTGCTTGAATTCGCATATTTTACCCTTATCTAGACTGTATTACTATGTCCGCACTTTGGTTTTTGTGTACGGATTTGTGTCCTCGCACTTCAACTTAAAGTAGCAAAAAAGGTTATTTAGTGAGTAAGAAAAAACACAGTGCCAGCAGTAAGCGCTGGCTAGATGAACACTTTGATGACGAATACGTAAAAAAGGCGCAAAAGCTTGGCCTTCGCTCAAGAGCGGTATTCAAAATTGAAGAGATTAACAATAAAGACAAATTGATCAAAGCCGGTATGAAGGTCGTAGATCTTGGTGCAGCGCCCGGTGGCTGGTCTGAATACGCCGTTAAGCAGGTTGGCGATGATGGACAGGTTGTCGCGTGTGATATTTTGCCGATGGACCCGATAGCTGGCGTTGATTTCCTGCAAGGTGACTTTCGTGAAGAAGCGGTACTTGACGCCCTTTTAGAGCGCATCAACGGTAAAGACATTGATGTGGTGATGTCTGATATGGCTGCAAACTTTACAGGTAACGACGCTGCAGACTCGGCTCGCAGTATGTACTTAGTTGAGTTGGCATTAGATATGTGTCATCAAGTTTTGAAGAAAAATGGCGCTTTTGTGGTCAAAGTATTTCAGGGAGAGGGCTTTGATCAGTTTATGAAAGACGTTAAAGCCGTTTTCAAGGTAGTTAAAACTCGTAAGCCTGATTCTTCTCGTGCACGGTCAAGAGAAGTTTATCTAGTAGCTACTGGTTTTAAATTGTAGTAAATTAATGAACAGTTTGGTCGCACCATTTTTATAAACAGCAAGAGGTTGTTAAGTTGAGCGATATGGCAAAAAATCTTATTTTATGGTTGGTAATAGCCGTCGTCCTGATGTCTGTATTCCAGTCTTTTTCTCCGGGTGGTAGTAATGAACAACAGATGGACTATACCCGTTTCATTCAGGATGTTAGACAAGGTCAAGTGCGCGAAGCGAGCGTTGACCGCAACGGTGTTATCGAAGGCACCAAACGCAGTGGTGAGCAGTTTGTTACTGTAATCCCTGGCGGTTACGACCGCGACTTAATCAATGATCTTGTTAAACAAGGTGTACGTGCTAAGGGTCAGTTACCTGAAGAGCCAAGCATCTTAACCTCTATTTTCATTTCTTGGTTCCCAATGTTACTGCTGATTGGTGTATGGATTTTCTTCATGCGTCAAATGCAAGGCGGTGGCGGTAAAGGCGCAATGTCATTCGGCAAATCAAAGGCGCGCCTGTTAAGCGAAGATCAAATCAAAACCACTTTTGCTGATGTTGCCGGTTGTGACGAAGCTAAAGAAGAAGTGGCTGAGCTTGTTGATTACTTGCGCGATCCAACGAAATTCCAAAAACTGGGTGGTCGCATTCCATCAGGCATTTTGATGGTGGGTCAGCCAGGTACTGGTAAAACATTGCTTGCGAAAGCTATCGCTGGCGAAGCAAAAGTACCGTTTTTCTCAATTTCTGGTTCAGACTTTGTTGAAATGTTTGTTGGTGTGGGTGCTTCGCGTGTTCGTGACATGTTCGAGCAAGCAAAAAAATCTGCCCCTTGTATTATCTTTATTGATGAGATTGATGCCGTAGGTCGCCAACGTGGCGCAGGTCTTGGTGGTGGTCACGACGAGCGTGAGCAAACACTTAACCAAATGCTTGTAGAAATGGACGGTTTCGAAGGCAACGAAGGTGTTATCGTTATCGCGGCAACTAACCGCCCTGACGTACTAGACCCTGCATTACTTCGTCCTGGTCGTTTTGACCGTCAAGTAACGGTTGGTTTACCTGACATTCGCGGTCGTGAGCAAATTTTAAAAGTTCACATGCGTAAAGTACCTTTAGCGGATGATGTGAAAGCATCAGTTATTGCACGTGGTACACCAGGTTTCTCTGGTGCAGACTTAGCGAACCTAGTAAACGAAGCGGCACTATTTGCTGCGCGTGGTTCACGTCGCTTAGTGTCTATGGAAGAGTTTGAAAAAGCCAAAGACAAAATCTTGATGGGCGCCGAGCGCAAATCAATGGTAATGAGCGAAGACGAAAAAGAAATGACAGCTTATCACGAAGCGGGTCACGCTATCGTGGGTCGCTTAGTGCCCGAGCACGATCCAGTTTACAAGGTCAGTATCATTCCTCGCGGTCGTGCGTTAGGTGTGACTATGTACTTACCTGAGCAAGATCGCTTCAGTCACAGCAAGCAGCATTTAGAAAGCAATATTTCGTCGCTTTACGGTGGTCGTATCGCTGAAGAAATCATCTATGGTCCAGATAAAGTGTCGACCGGTGCTTCGAACGATATCGAACGTGCAACGGGCTTAGCGCGTAAAATGGTTACTCAGTGGGGCTTATCAGAGAAAATGGGTCCTATGCTATTCGCTGAAGAAGAGGGCGAAGTGTTCTTAGGTCGTACATCAGCTAAGTCAATGCACATGTCTGATGACACAGCGAAAGCGATTGACGATGAAGTAAAAGATTTCATTGATCGCAACTATCAGCGTGCTGAGCAAATTCTAAAAGATAATATGGATATCTTGCACGCGATGAAAGATGCGTTAATGCAATACGAAACTATTGATGCAAACCAAATTGATGACTTGATGGCACGCCGTGAAGTACGTGCTCCGGCTGACTTTGATGATTCTAATTCCGGTTCAAAGCCAAGCTCAGGTAGCAAGGTGGATGAAAAGGAATCGGTTGAACCTAAATCACCTGATTTAGACGAGCCGTCGGATTTACCTGCCAAGTAAATTGATCTAGTATATTGCATTGCAATTGATATAAAGCCCCGTTTATCGGGGCTTTATTTTTAGTGGCAATAAAAAGCGACTAAAGGTTAGACTTAAAATACTAATAACAATTAATGAATTTGAACGCTATGACGCCTACGCATCTATCATGTCCCAACAAGCAGCTTTCACTGGTTCATCCCCAAGTGATGGGGATATTAAATGTTACGCCAGATTCATTCTCTGATGGCGGCCGTTTTGCTAACTTCGATGATGCCTTGTTTCAAGTTGAGCAAATGATTAATGATGGCGCCGCCATTATTGATATTGGCGGTGAGTCTACACGACCCGGTGCGGCAGAAGTTTCAGTGGATGATGAGTTAGCACGGGTAATTCCTGTGCTTGACGCCATTAATCAGCGGTTTGATACCATAGTGTCGATTGATACCAGCAAAGCGCAAGTTATGAGCGAAGCAATTGCTCATGGCGCAGGCATGATTAATGACGTCAGAGCGCTTCAAAATGAAGGTTGTTTAGCTGCCGTTGCCAATAGCAACATTCCAATTTGTTTAATGCATATGCAAGGTTTACCGCGCACTATGCAAAACAATCCGCAGTACCAAGACGTGACAAAAGATATCGTCAACTTTATTCAACAGCGCATTGAAGCGTGCGAGCAAGCAGGCATTGCTAAAGAAAGGCTACTGGTTGACCCTGGCTTTGGCTTTGGCAAAACACTTGAACAAAATTATCGCTTGTTACATGAATTAAAAGCTTTCCAAGCATTGGGATTGCCAGTGCTGGTTGGGATATCACGTAAGTCGATGATCGGTAATTTGATAAATGCGGATGTTAATGAGCGATTGGCTGGTAGTTTGGCTGCTGCCATTATCAGCGCCCAACAAGGGGCTAAAATAATTCGCGTTCACGATGTTAAAGCAACCGTGGATGCACTAACTGTATTAAGGGCTGCAGAGCAGCCAGAACTGACGCGAGGATAAGTATGTCAGAACGTAAATATTTCGGCACTGATGGTGTTCGAGGCTTAGTAGGTAAAGCGCCAATTAGCCCAGATTTTGTGATGAAACTTGGCTATGCAGCGGGCAAGGTAATGGCCGCGCAAGGCACTAAGAAAGTATTAGTCGGTAAAGACACGAGAATTTCAGGCTATATGCTCGAATCTGCGCTAGAGGCTGGCTTTTCTGCTGCCGGTGTTAACATTGGCTTATTAGGCCCAATGCCGACACCGGGTATTGCTTATTTAACCAAAACATTTCGCGCCGAAGCCGGTATTGTGATCAGCGCATCACATAACCCATACTACGACAACGGCATCAAATTCTTCTCGCAAAGCGGTGAAAAGCTACCTGATGCGGTCGAGCTAGCCATAGAAGCAGAAATTGATAAGCCAATGACCTGTGTAGCGTCGGACAAACTAGGTAAAGCTACGCGTATTGATGACGCCGCTGGTCGCTATATTGAGTTTTGTAAAAGTAACTTCCCAAGTCAGTACTCACTTGCAAGCTTAAAAATAGTTGTCGATTGCGCCAATGGTGCAACGTATCACATCGCACCTAACGTATTTAAAGAGCTTGGTGCTGAAGTGATTGAAATTGCGACGAGTCCGAATGGCACTAACATCAACGACAAATGTGGTGCTACTTCAATGGGGCAAATCCAAGAAGCTGTGGTTAAACACGGCGCCGATTTAGGTATCGCACTAGATGGTGACGGCGACCGTTTGATGATGGTTGACCATACCGGTGAAGTGGTTGACGGTGATGAGTTAGTCTATGTCATCGCTACTAGCGATCTAGCGGCAGGTTCATTATCTGGCGGTGTTGTTGGCACGTTAATGAGTAATATGGGGTTAGAGCTTGCGTTAAAAGAGTTGGATGTGCCTTTTGTTCGAAGCAAAGTGGGCGACCGCTATGTGATGGAGAAGCTACTTGAAAATGGCTGGCAACTTGGTGCTGAAAATTCAGGCCATATTATCAACCTAAATCATACCTCAACAGGCGATGGTATTATTGCTGCGCTTAATGTACTTACTGCGATTTGCCGCACCGAAAAATCATTATTTGAATTGCGCCAAGGCATGACTAAGTTGCCGCAAATATTGGTGAATGTGCGCTTTGAAGGTGATAACGATCCGCTTGAATCCGCTAATGTGATTGCCGCAGTTGATCAAGTAAATGAACAACTTACAGGTAAAGGCCGCGTGTTATTGCGCAAGTCTGGTACAGAGCCGCTTATTCGTGTGATGGTAGAAGGGCCAGATCGCAAAGAAGTTACTCAGTTGGCAAACGATATTGCAGAACAAGTAAAATTAGCTTGTTAGGTTGAATAATCGCCAAACAGTCAACATATCGTTGGAAATACTTGTAAGTTAGCGGCAGGTTAGTTACTATCTCGCCGCTCTAAAATGGGAACCCAAGATGAAAAGACAAGCAATTGTTGCAGCCAATTGGAAAATGAATGGTAGTTTCGGTCTTGTGACTGAAATTAGTCAAGGTTTAGCTGATTTAGGCTTGTCGAATGATGTTAGTATCGTTGTTTGCCCTAGCAGCCCATTTTTAGCAGCATTAACAGATGCTTTCGAGCAAGAAAAAGCTTGTGAGCATATTAGTGTTGGTGCACAAAACGTAAGTGAATTTGAGCAAGGTGCTTACACAGGTGAAATTTCTGTGAGCATGTTGCAGGCCTGCAAAGTACAATATGTTATTGTAGGTCACTCAGAGCGTCGCAGCTTGTTTAAAGAGACAAGCACACAAGTGGCGCACAAGGTGAAAACTGCGTTAGACGCAGGGTTAGTACCTATTTTATGTATCGGTGAAAGTGAAGCAGAACGTACTGCCGAGCAAACCGAAACAGTGTTAGCAAGCCAACTTCAGCCAGTAATTGATGAAGTAGGTATTGAGCGTTTTAGCCATATTGTTGTAGCATACGAGCCTGTTTGGGCAATTGGTACAGGCAAAACAGCTTCACCAGAAATGGCACAGCAAACACACGAATTTATTCGTAAGTTTTTAGCAAATGCGAGCGAAGAAATCGCTGCGAAAACACCAATTTTATACGGTGGTAGTGTAAATGCTAAAAACTGTCAGGACTTGTTCGCACAACCTGACATTGATGGTGGCCTAATTGGCGGCGCAAGTTTAAAAGTCGAAGAATTCAAAACGATTTGTTCGGCGGCAAAAGGAACTCGTTAGATGTTGTATGAAATTTTAATTGTTATCTACTTAATTGTAGCGCTTGCATTGATTGGTTTAGTGCTAATTCAGCAAGGCAAAGGTGCAGACATGGGTGCTTCATTTGGTGCTGGTTCATCTGCTACTATTTTCGGTTCAAGCGGTTCGGGTAACTTTATGACCCGCACAACGACGTGGTTAGCAGTTGCATTCTTTGCAATCAGCCTTGTTTTAGGTAACTTGACAGCTAACCGCATTAAAGCGACTGACGAGTGGAACGACTTATCAGCACCAGTTGAGCAACAAATTCCAACTGATGTCCCAGCAGCAAGCGCTGAACCTAAAAACGCTGACGTACCAGCGGCTGACGAAGACAAGAGCGACAGCGACGTACCTAACTAGGCTATTCAGCCAGAATCAAATTTCGCGGATGTGGTGGAATTGGTAGACACGCCATCTTGAGGGGGTGGTGCTTAACAGCGTGCGGGTTCAAGTCCCGCCATCCGCACCAATTAAAATTAAAGGGCTGCAGCAATGCAGCCCTTTTTTATTGCCTGTCATTTGTGGAGTTCACCCTCTTTCTGTCATCTAATACAGTAGTCAAAAATCACTGAAATTAGGCACAAAAAAGCCGCCTAGAGGCGGCGATAGCTTAATCTAGCGAATATTATTTTAATTGGTGCTCGCCAAGGCACCAGTCCTTAATTAACTCAACATATTCATCACCTGCATCTTCGGCTGAAAAATGTGAAGCATTTTCAAATATCTTCACTTTATTATTAGGGAGTTGCGAGCTTAAGTATTCGGCGTTGCTTGCTAGCACAAAGGGATCGTGCTTGCCCCATGTGATTAATGTCGGGGTTTGAATTTTTGTAAGGTTCTCTTCAATCCATGGCAAATCACGCTGGTAAGAGCCGAAAAACGCAATCGAGTTCTGGTGCGCTTGTTCGTTATGGGTGATCTCGTAATATTCTTTAATCGCGCGCTCGTTTGGTTGGTAATGGTGATAACCGTCTTTGACCGCAGCATTAAAGTTAGTTTTCATAATGGCTTTTTTGTTTAAACCTGCTGCTAACCATCTGACCAGTCGATAGTTAATTACCGCCTTAAGAATGGGAGACATTGCCGGTGGATTGCTTCCAGGGCCGTCAAATATGTTAATGCTAACTAACCGTTCGGGGTAATCGATTGCGGTTGCTAAGGTAATTGGTACACCAACATCTGGCCCGACTAAATGGGCTTTATCAATATTAAAATAGTCGAACACTTCGATGATTTTAGCGCTTAGTGCTCTTGGCGACATATCTGTTTTATCGGCTGAGCTCAAGCCAAAACCTGGAATATCAAAGGCCAGTAGATTGAAGTGTTTAGCGAGTTCAGACCATGCGCTTTCCCACATACGAATACTTTGTGGAAAGCCATTAAGTAATACCAAGTTAGGTGCATTTGCTTTGATCGACTGCGCGTATCTAACCTTGTGTTTACCTATCATGGCATAACTGGGCGTAAACATATCTTTGGCAGTGGTGCTTGTGCTCGCAGTTGATGAAAAATTAGCTATTGCAGTATTAAGAAGTGCCTGAGTCATAATAGTTTCCATATTTAGTGTTGGTTACTGTTGTATACTAAGGTACGATAAATTATATTGGCTAACAAGAAGGCAGTTTTAGCTTCGCTAGTTACCTTTTGGTAACCGTATCATTGGCTGTGCTGGGTGAATTAGTTAGCAAATTATGGATTTGTGGACTAGCTGGTTTACCTAAAGCAAAAAGATAGATACAGCAATAGTCGTGAGTTAGAAAGCAAAAGAAAGTCGCAGAAAATAATAGGAAAAAATGAATGAATGCAAAAACAAAACAACAAGATCGCCGAGTCTTTGTGCAAGACGAACATTGTCCTATCCGAAATGTTGTTGCCCATATTGGTGATAAGTGGTCATTGTTAATTATTTTTAGCTTGGTGGACGGCCCAGATCGCTTCAATTCGCTGAAATCTCGTATTGAAGGTATTTCGCAGCGTATGCTAACGCAAACCCTACGCGATTTAGAGCGTGATGGATTTGTTGAGCGAACTGTTTACCCTGAGGTGCCAGTAAAAGTGGTTTATGAGTTAACCGACTTAGGCAGAGGAATTGCTAAACCGGCATGGGGGCTTGTGTCTTGGGCAAATGACCACCTACAAGATGTTTATAGTGCCCGTAAAAGTTATGACGACAGACCATAAAATATTGAACTTTGTAGTCGTTGACTTTGGCAATGCTCAGCTGTATTAGCTGAGTTTGGTAATTTGAATAAGTCTTAACTTGATCTACCAAATGCGATTATTAAATCTTAATCAAATCTGACAGTCGCATAAGTGCCAGAAGCGGACATTGGAAAAGGGTCAAATCATCGACTCTGACCGCATTGGTTCCAGGGCGCGTCACTAATGTGTCCCTGTAACAACAGCTTCTTATTACTGATAAAAAATTGACAAATTTCAATTAACTTGTTAATTTAATTGAAATTTTAATTGACTTGTTAATTAAGCTCTACTATGAAGCCTAATTTACCTTTGTTCATTCTCGTCTTGTTATTGTTCCCACCTTTTATTAACGCCAAATCAAAAGAGTGCGCCGGTGAAGAAGGCTATTATTTTGTCAACGATAGAGAATCTAATCCTAGAAAAGGCGGCTTTGTTGGCAATGGTGCCTTTGTCGATGAACGTGCCTTTATTGCGCCCAGTGCCTCAATCTGTGGTTCGGCTACCATAGAAGCGAACGTAAGAGTATTAGGTAATGCCGTAGTAAAAGACGATGCTTACATAGGCGAGTACGTGAGGATCATGGGTAACGCGATTGTTGGTGGTAGCGCTCATATTGAAGGTAAATACAAGTCGCCGGTTATCATTCGCGGCTACGCTCGAATATTGGAAGGGGAAATTACTGAAGGTAAGTATGGCTCGAATCAAAAACCTAAAGAGCTAATTGAAGCTGAAACCAAAGCGGCTAATGCAAAGAAAATAAAAACACTTGTTAAAGATATTAACCGCACCTTACAATATTTGGATGGCACACATAGGGTTAATAATAATGAATATTATCAAACGATTAACTTCCCAACTCAATTTTTCACTGACAATTGCAGCATTGAGGCAACTAACATTTCAAAATATAAATACAATTCTTGGCGTGGTGATTCCTTATACTCAGAAACAACCTATGAAGATGTGACCTACCACTTAGCCAATAGCTCCGTTGATTTAAGCATATCAACCATTTTTTTTGGAAGATATGACGCCCACTATACACAAACGTTTAACTTAAAAGTCTTTAAAAATGTGAATGCGAATGATCCCTATAAAAATTCTGAGTATAAAAAGTTTACAATGTGGACCAAAAATTTCCGACATAAAAGTACAGGTAATTATAAAGTACTTTATTGGAACCTAGATGTGGAAGGAGTAGATAAGCCGTTATCTCACACGAAAAAAGAAACATTAAAGCAAAACCTAAATGAACTTGCCAGATTATGTGAATTCAAGCTTAGTATTAAAGATAATTAAATACTACAGCATTTGAAAGTAAATTGGGACAGGTCTTACATTTTGCATACTGATGGGGGCATCAAAGACTGTTGTTCGCTCAAAGCCGTCTGTCAGTTCAGGTCATATTCTGTCAAGCACGAGTGTCAGACCAAATATGAGCTAGTACAGGTAATTGTTAGTTGAATTTGTACAGTTGAGTCGTTCGCTTTTACCAATTTTGTGTACTGAATTTTCGATTAAGCTGGCTGCTTTTCTTGTTTTAATGTTTTTATTTCACTCGCGATTTGCTCTGCCTCTGCGGTTAGCATGGCGTATGATTTCATGTCGCCATTGCGCTGCGCATGCATGGCTTGTTCAAGTTTGATTGCGTGCTGCTTAGTCAGTTTTTTAATCGGGTCGCGTTTAAAAATAGAAAACATATCAATTGGCCTCTCTTTAGTCGTCTTAGGTCGTGTTATCTCGTTATACGTCACTGCTTTATATTATCGTCAGTGTGTACACTAATATCGGGTGTTAGAGGGTACGTTGAGGTAGGCTGTAAAGATTTGTTCTTACGGTGTTTGGTGCTTGATTAGTGGCTTAATGATTTTCCCGTTTTAACCATTTATCAGTTTTAACGTTTAATCAGTTTCAACACTTAATCAGTTTCAACAATGCTTACGTAATCCTAATAAATTGAATTATTTAGGATAGTAAACATGATAAACCGCTCGATATCTTCACCATCCATAACCGCCGCTAAACGTTATGTTCTTGCGCTTGGCATTACGTTAGTTACTTTGCTAAGTGCCTGCTCTTCACCTATTGCCAATCGAACACCGATTAATGAAACTTTTCCTACCGTTACTGGCGAGAACTTAAATCAAGAGCAAGTGTTAATGCCGCGCGACTTAAGCGGCGAACATCGCCTGTTATTAATCGGCTATGTGCAAGATTCACAGTTTGATATTGATCGCTGGCTCATTGGTCTTGATATGACACAAACGCCAGTAACGGCATACGAATTACCCACCATCAAAGGCATGTTACCGCGCATGTTTGAGACCTTAATCAATAACGGTATGCGTAAAGGAATTCCAAAACAACTGTGGGGTGGGGTGATCACCGTTTATCAAGAGGCTGAAAAAATTACCCAGCTTACAGGTACTGAAAATCCAAATAATGCACGGGTTATTCTGTTAGGTCGGAAAAATGAAATTCTCTATTTCTACGATAGAGGCTTTGCTGTTGATGCGCTTAATGATCTGCGTGATGTTCTTGCTAAGAATGAGCAAACTGCACGGCAATAATTGAAGTCATATTGATATGGCATTCAGAAATAATTTGTTACGGCAAATAGTTTGTGGCGCAAGATAAAAAAGTAATCTTTGGCAAAGGCAAGCCCGTAAACATGAATAACCGCAGCGGCAACAACAAAGGGCGAGGGAAGAGTTCTTTGTTGTTAACACAATTTGTCGAAACGAAATTATTTAATCAACGGGAAATCACAATGATCACGTTACAAAAAATTTGGGTTAAAGCTGTATCTGTTGTCATGTTACTTTCTGCATTTGCGGTCTCTGCAGGTGGCTATGGCTACAAGAAAAACAAAGATATTGTTGATGTTGCTGCATCAAATCAAAGCTTCAGCACGCTTGTCGCGGCAGTCAAAGCTGCAGGATTGGTTGACACACTCAAAGGTAAAGGCCCTTACACGGTTTTTGCACCTACGAATGAAGCTTTTGCAAAATTACCAGCTGGAACAGTAGAAAGCCTACTTAAGCCAGAAAACAAAGACAAACTGATAGCAATTTTGACCTATCATGTTGTGCCAAGTAAATTTTATGCCAAGCAAGTAGTGAACATAGATGCAGCGAAAACGGTACAAGGCTCAAGCATCGACATTACTGCGATGAATGGCAAAGTGATGGTTGATAATGCTAAAGTTATCAAGACCGACATCAAAGCATCAAACGGTGTTATTCACGTTATCGATAATGTGATTATTCCAAGTGACAAAGCGACAGTGGCGAGACACCACTAGACAAACACATATGCAAATAGAGTGAGGATGAAAGCACTGGTAGTAAGGTAGTTTTAGCAAAACCAGATAACGCTTCATCCTTTGCTGCATCTAGCCGCTAAAATGAAATACATTAAAATGGCCCACTATGCGCTAATGCAACGTGGGCTTTTTATTGCCTTATGCATAAATACTTTACGGAAAGGTAATTTATGCATAGATAGTTTACGCAAAGGTAATGCGCGCAAATAAATCTAGTTTAAGCATTGTTGGCAAGTTTGGAGTAAGGCATAAACAGTGATTTAACATTTACTTTGGCGCTGAGTTTCGCCGCTAGTAAATAAATGCCTGCCAATTTGCGATGAATGAAAATGGCGTCAACAGGTGGGGTATGCCACTGATCTTGCTGTCGTTGAATATTCATCCCTTGCGTTTTAATACGTTGGGCTAAATTGCTATTGGCAAAGTCATAGCTGTTATCGCAAGTTAGTGGTTCGCTGGCAAGCTTAAAAATCGTCAAGATTTGTGCAAGGTAGTCTGCGCTAATGTCGTCGGTAAAAAAGCCAAGCTGTTTAGCTGATGCGATCATTTGCGATTCATTAACCTGCATCGCCGCATTAATGAGCGATAAATACCCTTGGCTAATATGCGAGGGTATATTTCGTGTTGCCCCAAAGTCCAATAAAGCAATTTGTTCGGTTTCTTCTTGGTATAAAAAGTTAGCGAAGTTGGGATCTGTTTGCATCAAGTTAAAATCAAATAATTCGCGAAAGAACAAGTCAATCAATTGCTCAACGGCGTTATCTCTTACAGCTTGTGGTGCGTTGCCCAATTTATCAATCGAAATTCCTTCAATAAAATTCATTGAGAGAATAGAGCCGGTGCTGAGCGACTTGAATACTTCGGGCAGACAAAACGGTTCGCTTTCTAGGTGGGTTTTATAACGGCCGATAAAACTAGCTTCTTGTCGATAATCTGCTTCAACTAAGAGCTGTTTTTTAGCTTCTGCAATCAGGCCATCAATTTGAATATGCTCAGGTAATAAACCAGAAAGCTTAAGCAAAGTCGCGACATTATCCACGTCACTTTCAATCGCTTTTGCTACCCCAGGATACTGCACTTTTACTGCTAGTTTTCGGCCATTTTCCAAATACGCGAGATGGACCTGGCCAATAGAGGCTGAGGCAAAAGGTTGAAGCTCAAAATGACTAAAATTATCGAGCCAATTATCTCCCCAATTCGCCTTTAATACCGATAAGAGTTGTTTATGTGGCATTGGTTTAGCATCGGCGCGAAGTCTGTCTAGTAATTGACTTAACTCTGGTGGCAACAGATCGCCGGCATCCATTGACAATAACTGACCCAGCTTCATTGCAGCGCCGCGCATCTGCGCTAATTTGTCCGCCAGTAAAGCAATATTTTTAGGGTGTAATACCAAGCTTTTCATTGAGGTGGATTCGCCTTGTGCCCATTGCTTAGCGCCGTCAATAAGGGTATTCGTAGCAACTTTCGCTACTAGGCCACCAATTGCCGTTAATCTGGAAAAACGTGACGTGGGTACTTTTTTAGCATTTGATTTGCGGGAAGAAGTTAACAATAAACTATTCTGTGGCCTATGGTTCGACATATAAAACTTACGCTAAATTACATGATGAAATTTACTGTTTTATACGGTTTAGCATTAAGAAGTGATCTTGCTTTTGTTGACAAAAAATTATTAGTCACACTTTCAGGTACAGAGTTAAGACGCTAAGTTAACTCATGTGAAGCTATATAAAAATAGTAATCATTATTGATTGTGTTTTCTCGCGTCACTAGAATAAACGCCTTTCTTCATTTCTCGTATTTTTCTTATATCCAAGTAAGGAGCTTCAATTGAGCAGAGCACAGTGGTTTAAAGTGCACAGTTGGGTCGGTTTTAAACTTTCGATTTTGTTAAGTTTTACGTTAGTTACTGGCACCTTGGCGGTGCTTTCACACGAGCTCGATTGGCTAACTAATCCTGCAATGCGTGTTGACTCCGACACGGTAAAAACAATGGAATGGACGAGAATCTATCAATCAGCGATAACACAGCAACCGAATAAACACTTGTTACATATTCGTGCCCCAATTGACCCATGGTTTGCTGCTGAAGTGGTTTTTTTTAGCCAAGACAAGATCAGGCATCGCATGTTTTTTCATCCGACTACGGGTGAGTACTTAGGTGATGGGCGCTGGTATAACTGGCAGCGTTTTTTGCGTATGAGCCATCGCCACTTAATGGTGCCCACTAAAGTTGGCGTGACCATAGTCGGCGCATTGGGCTTTTTATTGGCAATTGCATTAATAACAAGTTTGGTGGTTTATCGCAAATGGTGGACAGGTTTTTTCCGAATGCCGCGGCGCAGTCATCGCAAGCTGTTCTGGGCAGATGTTCATCGCTTGGCTGGTGTTTGGAGTATTTGGTTTATCGCTGTGATTGCCATCACGGGTATTTGGTACTTTGCTGAAGTGTGGGGGCTGCGCGCGCAATATCCCGACCGTGGTAAAGCGTTATCTGAACAAGCACTAGATGCCAAAGTACTGCCTTCTGTAGCAGTATTTTCCGAGATGATGGCAAGTGCCAAAACCTTGTACCCAGAGCTAGCTGTAGAGCGCGTGTTCTTTCCACAGCGCAATGGCAATGGCGTGCAATTGCAAGGGCAGGGGAAAGCACTTCTCGTTAGAGCTCGCGCCAATATGCTTAGCTTTGATCCCATGTCAGGGGCACTGTTAGCTAAAAATAAAGGAGAAGACTTATCAATACATGCCCGCATCTCCGAGGCAGCAGACCCCTTGCATTTTGGTACCTTTGCGGGTTTACCATCTAAACTAGTATATTTTGTGTTTGGCATTGTACTCAGCACATTAGCGATTACAGGTACGTATATTTACGGTATGCGTATCGCCAGAGTTGGAAAGCACGAGCCTAAAGTGCGCCGCCAGTTTTGGTTAGCTGCAACTCGCACTATGACATGGGGAAAGTGGTTTTCCTTAACAGCAATAACAATCTGTCTAGTGATCACAGTGTTATTGTTCGGTGGCTTTGTTAATGAATAATTCTTTGCGGGTTGAATGCTCGGTGCCTTGCTCGTTACAGATAGAACTTTTTAACAGCACTTAATGCGGCACAGCGTTTGTGTCGTTGATTAATAGATGTACTTATCTGGCTTTATTTCCTTATTCTTTATTCTCTTTGCACAGCTCGACTCAATATTATCTTTGCACAGTTTAACTCAACCCAATTCAACCGAATTCAATCCAGTCGATTTATTTACACTCATCAATATTAAGTGATGAGCTCACTTGTTTAGCGACAATTTTATTCCATTCATTAGAATCAGTTACGACTACAATCAATTATCACTTCAACCACTAAAAGCGTTTACATTGTATTTACAATCAAAATGCAAATCATTATCATTAGCTTGCGATTGAGTGAGCTACTTGTCTGTCTGGCAGTTGTGTTAAGGGAACAACCGCTGAATTAGTGCAGGTACAAAGCATTCGCTAGGGGATACCCTATACAGCCGCGATAAGGAAATCATCTAACCCTCCTTTACTGGCTAATTTCCGTAGCCGCCATGATTATGCTTGCGGCTTAATTTCATCTCATATCAGTAAAAAAGTAAGTAAAAATAATGAAATATAACAAAGTTGCAATGGGCCTAATGTTGGCCTGTGGCGCATTCTCTCATGTTGCACTCGCCGATGAACTACTCGACGAAAACGTTGAAAAAATCGTGGTTACGGGTCAAAAAATTGATCGTTCATTAAAAGATACCGTTAATAGTGTTGCCGTTGTTACGTCGAAAGAGTTCGAGCGTTTGAATATTAAAACGGTTAACGATATTTACAACGTGGTTCCAAATATCTCTGGTGACTTTGGTCAAGGTTTCAGTATGCGTGGCATTAATGCCTTTAACGTATCTGGTGGCGGAAATAGCTATTTAACCAGCATGTACTTAGATGGTGCGCCTTTGCCTTTCCGTTTACTTCGCAGCGGTGCAACATCGGTTTGGGACTTAGCGCAAGTCGAGGTATTCCGTGGCCCACAATCAACACTGCAAGGTCGAAATGCGCTCGCAGGTGCAATAATTATGCGCACGCAAGATCCAACTTACGAGTGGTCTGGCAAGGGTAAATTAACCGTCGGTGAACACGGTCAGCAAGAGTTTGCTGTCGCTGGTGGTGGTGCGTTAATTGACGATATGTTGGCATTTCGTTTGAGTTATGAAGACAAGCAATACGATGGCGATATTTACAACGTTACTCGTAAAGAAGACGCAAACTTCGAAAACACCGAAACGGTGCGCGGTAAATTGTTATTTCAGCCCACAGAAGATTTTACCGCACTGCTAACGCTATCGAATATGGATACGGAATATGGTCCGCAGTGGTCGCTGTATAACTACGGCGGTTCCCCATTTGATCGCACATCGTGGCAAAACTCTCCTGTTTGGCAAAAAACAGATACCGATTTGTACAACCTAGAGCTGACTTGGGATTTAACGGATGAGCTGTCGGTATACTCAGTCACCACCTACAGCGATTCTGAATATGGCTATAACTGGGATGGCGACTTGACTGCTGAGCAATTGGTGCTCGATCAGCAATACACCCGCAATGACGAGACTGTTAGTCAAGAGCTGCGATTTACCTACCAAACTGATGAAGTTCAGGCGGTGGTTGGTGCTTATTATTCGAAACTCGATGTTGACGATATCGCGTCAGGTGAGCGTCTTATTCACTTTAGCAGTATCGGCTTACCGCCATTAGCAACATTACTTGGCGCGCCGCCATCGCTGGGAGGTTTTGGCTTACCAGTTGAACTTATTGGTGCTGTTTTACCATTGTACCCTGACATTGACCCTGTCAAGCTTGGGTTATCGTCTACTTTAGCGCAAGAAGTTGAGACCATGGCGATTTATGCTGATGTAACTTGGCATATCAATGATCAGTTTGACCTACTTGCAGGCCTGCGCTACGACGAAGAAGAGCAAAGCAATGCGTCAACAGCCTTGTACCGAATAAACAATATATTGCCCGATCCAGATGTGCTACCAGCACCATTGAACCAAGTTGTTGGGGCGATTAACAATACCTTAAACGGTTTAGCCGCGAATGCTTCAGGGGTAGAGCCACCTTCATCAGCTGATTTTGATGCTTGGTTACCTAAACTTGGTGTTAGTTATCATGCCAGTGACGATGTAACGGCAAGTTTTGTTTACCAACGCGGTTATCGCTCTGGCGGTGTTGGTACCAATATCGCACAATCTCGCCTTTTCACATATGACCCGGAATACACTGACAATTACGAATTATCGATTCGCTCGGTGTGGCAGGGCGGTGATTTAATGTGGAATACCAACTTTTTCTACACAGATTGGACAGATCAACAGATCAGTGTTCAATTATCTACGGGAACATTTGATAGGGAGACAGTCAACTCGGGCGAATCAAATGTTAAAGGCTTTGAAACCGAAGTTTACTATTACCCAACTGATCAGCTAACCATTAACGCAGGCCTTGGTTATGCAAAGTCTGAGTTTACTGATTTTGAATATACATTGCCGTCGACAGGAGAAGTGATCGATTTATCTGGTCGTGCTTTTGCTGATGCGCCTAAATGGACGGCTAATGTAGCCATTACTTATGACTTTGGCGAAGGGTTTAGCGCAGGTATTAATGCCAATTATCGCGATGAAAGCCCAGCTTACTTAAATCCAGCAGTTTCATTAACACCTCAAAAGTTAGCGCTTGATGCAGATCCAACGAACGACAGCAGAACGTTACTCAATGCTAATGCCAGCTACGAATGGGATAACTACACCATAAGAGTTGATGTTAGTAATCTGCTTGATAAGGACTATATCGCAACGCACTTCTCAGGCGCAGACAGCCTAGGCAATAGCGAAAGCTATGGTCAACATCAGCTAGGCCGTTCGCGACAAGCCAATATTAGTTTCTTAGCGACGTTTTAATCTCGTTAAACAAACTTAATGTACTTTTCATGGGAAAAGGTTTGCTCTTTTCCCATGCTATTTTTCATACCTATTTTGCGATTAATGGCAGCCTTTTAAGCTAAATCAATCGATAGCGGAAATTGGGCTATGTTGGAATTGCACTGCGACGAAGCTATCTAAAATCCAAATTGACTTGAAGCGCTTTGCTCTTAGTTCGCAAACCTTTTTATGCTCAAAGTTTTACTTCTTTAAAACATATGTAAATAACAATGATTAGCATTTGCAATAATGATTTTGTCAGCATATCATTTGTTGCTAATTTGTTAATGGCTAAATCAACGAAAAAAATGGATGCTGAATTAACCGAGTCAACACGCAAAGGTGTATTTACGAGCATAAAAAGTCGTAACTTCGCTGGTGTGTTAATGGCTTTTCTGACCTGTGTGATGTTAGTACCAGGGATGACCACTTACTTACCTTTTAGTGCTGCCGACCAAATCGGTGTGCCAATTCTATTATTCCCGTTTATTTGGACTGGCCTCTGCCTATATAGCTATATGGCCGAAAAAGCGTGGCAACCATGGGCATTAATGATCACTTTATCGGTCAGTCATGGTGTGCTCTCTTATCTCGCCTTAGCAGGGTAAACAAGGGAACAGGAACTTCAGTAAATGAAAAGTAAATCAATCAAAAAACTCTACACCTTACACAGTTGGGTTGGCATTATCACAGGCATTCTGTTGTTTGTTATTGCCTTTACTGGCGCGGTTTCGGTATTTGGTCGACCTGAAATTAAAATTTGGGCGAATCCTGAAATTCGTACTTTAGCTCAAGTTGATACGGCAAAAGTGGAACAGTTAGTCGCTGAATATGCGACCCAAGTACCCGAACATTACCAAGAAGAAATACTGATATTTCTGCCGCGAGTTCGTGGCAATAAGCATTTGGCGATTATTTTTGAATCCCACCATGGTGAGCCAGTTACATCGGATGATGCGAGTATCGATGATGTTAAAAGCGAACAAGCCGCGCAGAAACATAGCCCACCTGTCGGCACTTCATTTGAATTCGATCCGCATAGCTATGAACTGGTGCGCGAAAAGTCTGGGTTAATGTCCGAGATTTTCGCCACCTACGAATCAGATATGGCCGATTTTATTGTCGATTTTCACGCCGACTTACACCTTGGTCGCCCCATTGGCTTATTAACCACAGGTGTGCTTGGCCTTACCATGATGTTATCTATCGTTACGGGGATATTTATTCACCGTAAAATTCTTGGTCAGCTTTTTACCTTTAGACCGAGAAAAAGCTATAGTTTGATGCTCAATGACGGCCACAAAGCGATTGGTGTGTGGGGGCTGTTATTTAACGCTGTGATCGCATTTACTGGCGCATTTTTAGGTTTGGCAGTGGTTGTTTTAGTGCCGGCCGCCGCATTTGTGTCATTTGGCGGTGATCAGGATAAGCTTGTCGAAACCTTTACGGCGATCCCTGCGCCAGTGATTCAAAACGTTCAACAGTCTACGGCAATTGGTTCAGCATTTGATCATGCTTTTGAACTGCACGACGAAGTCATTGTCCGTTCAATGACCGTAATGGGCTACGGTGATGCTAGTGCAAAAATGTACGTTGGCATTGCTGGCGGGCAGAATATTGCGGCGCAAACCGCTGTTTATCAAGCTGGAGGGGAGTTTGTAGAGCGCTATAGTAACTTTGGCCGCATCGAAGGGGTTACAGGCAAAATACTCGATATTATGTACCCACTACACTTTGGTAATTTTGGTGGCATTTTAGTGAAAGCAATTTGGGTTGTACTTGGTTTAGGAACAGCGTTGCTGCCGTTGACCGGATTGATGTTGTGGATGGAGCGTGGCGTTAATGCGGCTAACCCTCGTTATTCAATGAAAACTTACCAACGCTTTAATCGATTAATTGTCGGCAGTTGTGGCGGCCTTGTGGTCGCGACTATGTTGTTATTCCCAACTCAAATGATGATTAAGTATGGCATGGGGAATAACGATGTTGGTAGTATCATCGGCTGGCCATTTTTTATCAGTTGGTTAGCAATTATAGTGGCGGCATTTCTGGTACCTTATGAAAAGCACTTTGCGCGCCAGCTAGCTTATGTAACCGCAGCATTGCTTATCGCCGTATTACCGATTGATTTATTGGTCACAGGCACCAACAAAGCCACTGAACTAGCGACAGGTCATTACTTAAGTTCTGGTATTGATCTAGTTTGCTTAGCACTCGGTTTATACCTGTTTAAGCTGATGAAAAACTTCCCTAAACCACTGCCTAGCGCAAACGCAACGGTGATTAACCAGATTGTTGCTAATCAGGCTAGTGCTAACCAGACAGGTGCTAAGGAGGCCGTTTAAATGACGATTATTGCAATATTAGTCACGTTTTTTGGTTTATTAATGGCAGATGAGCGGGGCAAGTTAACAGCGAACATCGTTAATCAGCTAGTGTCTGTGCTCGCTTTGGTAGTGGCTACTGTATTGCTTTGTTATCAATTTGGCACATTGCGCGGAGTGTTTGTTTTTCTTGGGGTCGCAAGTGTATTGGGCACTTTATTGACCTTATTTAGGGCAAAACTCATCAATAACTCAGTACACTCTTCTTAATACTTAGCAGGTAAATTTACTAAACCTGCTGATACTCAAACAACATTTCCAACATAAACAGTAGAAACATAAACGCCAGTAACAAAAATGTTACTGGCTCACTTTCCAAATAATAACAGCGACCTTACCGTTTTCTCATCGTGGCCAATGGTCGTTAATTATGCGCCTAATACCTTTATTATTAATCATAAGGTATTGATAATTAATGTGATACTAGAGGTCAGAT
Organism: Thalassotalea euphylliae; assembly: GCF_003390395.1. Lineage (NCBI taxonomy): Bacteria > Pseudomonadati > Pseudomonadota > Gammaproteobacteria > Alteromonadales > Colwelliaceae > Thalassotalea > Thalassotalea euphylliae. Next base: position 1,741,842 of record NZ_QUOV01000001.1, read on the forward strand.
GTGAATTTTATGTTATCGGCTGAAAATAGAATGTAAACTTTCAAAAACGTTTACGAAATATAGTCACGGATGGTTTAATCGTAAAAAAATGTAAATAAATTGAAATAAAGTGTATTTATTGCCGTTCAATTTTCACACATGTTAAAAAGTTGAGTAACGATTTTGCAGTTTTACCGTGTATTATTGACTAGTGTTGTATCGATCAGTATCACACTGTCGGGTTCTTTGCTGGCGAACCCATTGTTAAAAGAACAATTTAAACGTCCAGACACCATCCCATTTCCTGCCGATAATCCTTACTCTGTGCAAAAAGCCGCACTGGGCAAAATGCTTTTCTTCGATCCGAGGCTAAGTAACAATCGCAATATGACCTGTGCAACTTGTCATAATCCTAGCTTTGGCTGGGAGGATGCGACAGCGCGTTCAGTTGGTGATCAAAACACTCAACTTGATCGCCACTCTCCTAGTATTATCAATGCTGCTTGGGGCGACCGATATTTCTGGGATGGCCGAGCGGCATCGCTAGAAGAGCAGGCAAAAGGGCCAATAGAAAGTGCGGTTGAAATGAACTTGCCATTACCTGAGGCAGTCGCACGCTTATCGCAAGTGCCGCAATACCGCACTTGGTTTGGTCGAGTGTTTGGCAGTGAAGGTATTACTGCAGACACCATCGCTAAAGCCATAGCAACATTTGAGCGCACCATTGTTTCTGGTGAAGCCCCTTTCGATCGCTGGGTAAATGGTGATGAATCAGCCATTAGTCCGGCTGCAAAGCGTGGCTTTGACTTATTTGTTGGTAAAGCAAAATGTGTTGATTGTCATTCCGGTTGGAACTTCACCGACATGCAGTTTCACGATATCGGCCTACCGGGTAATGACTTGGGGCGCGGCCAATTAACTGGCAATGCGCAAGAGAATTTTGCGTTTAAAACCCCTAGTTTACGCAATATAGGTCAACGCGCGCCATACATGCACGACGGTCGTTTTGAGAATTTAACTGGCGTTATTGGTCACTACATCCCTGGTGGTATTAAGCGTCCAACGCTGTCGACAAAAATGGTGCCTATCGCGCTGTCAGCTCAAGATATTACCGATCTTGAGGCATTTATGCTGACACTCACCGGCGAAGATACCGCCGTTAGCCTTCCTACCTTGCCTTATTAAGACGTTTTCACGGAGCAATCATGACAATTAAATCGAAACTGCTGTCGAGCTTTATCGTGATAATTATGGCCTTTGGTACGCTAGCGGTCTATTTGGTTTACCTACTATTCCAGCAAGGCCAACAAACCATATACGCGTTCCATCAGCCACTTCAAGCGGTGGTCAGTAGCCAGACCGCTGCCGATAAATTTAAACAAGCGGCGGCGCTCGCGGATAATGTGCTCGCGATGACAATGCCAAGTGATAGCAACTCAGTTATCACTAAGTACCAAGCGCTTAAGCGAGAATTTAATCAAGCGGTTGATAACGCACAAGCAAACGCCCTGACTGATAATACACGTGGACTGGGGCAATCATTGCTCGCCTCATCACTCAATTGGTTTGAGCAAACTGAACTGCATTTATCAGCCTCAGGTCACCAATCATTGCAAGACATGCGACTGCTGCGTCAGCAACAAACGGAAATAGCGCAAATGTTAACTGAGTTTGCGCAACAAACGCTTGAGGATGCAGCGAAAATCGCTGATGACGTTGAGCAGGCGACTGACGGTGAAGTACAAGGCTCTATAATCGTTTTGTTAGTATTCACATTGGCAGCCTTGTTTGTTTCGTTTTACCTTACGAAAAATCTACTTCGTCCGATCGATGGGCTTAAAGACGCGGCAATTGCGTTGTCACGTGGTGATGGCGACTTAACGCGTCGCCTCGTCAATAATGATAAAGACGAAATCGACGCGCTCAGTAAAGAATTTAATTCGTTTATTGATAAAGTGCAGCATATTGTCAGTGAGATAGCAGGGTCAGTTACCCATACTCATGGCAAGTTATCAGAATTTTCTCGCATTTCTGATAGTACGCAACAAGGTACAGAGCAGCAAAAAGTAGAAATTGAACGAGTCAACGAGTCGATTAGCCAAGTGTTAACGCTTGGCTCACAAGTCACAGAATCAAGTGAGTCGGCGCAGCGTCAATCTGATGAAATCGTTGACTACACCAAGCAAGGTGTTGAACTTACTGAGCAAAGTAATGAGCGCATGGCCCTATTGACCGAAAAAGTTGAAGCTGCCAGCGACGTTATTTTCTCGTTGAGTAATTCAAGTGGCGAAATTAACTCGGTCATCGAAGTTATTCAGGTTATTGCCGATCAAACGAATTTACTTGCACTAAATGCCGCGATTGAAGCGGCGCGAGCAGGTGAAGCAGGGCGAGGCTTTGCTGTGGTTGCAGAAGAAGTGCGTGCGCTGGCGATAAAAACGCAAGAATCGACAAGTAGCATTCAACAAACCATTGCCAAAGTGCAAGGTATGGCGAATGAAGCTAAAGACTTGATGGAAGTGGGCCGTGATCAAGTTCATTCTTGTCGTGAGGTGAATTTGTCACTGACGGATTCGTTATCACAAGTGCTCGATAAACTAACTGAAATTCAACAGGTTAATGGCGAAGTAGGGCGCTTTACCCAAGAGCAGGAATTGGCGGTGAAAGAAGTTAATGAGTTCTTGAATCGCATTACGCTGATAGCCAATGAAACCGCGAAAGACAGCTTAAGTTTGAAAGATAATAGCGTTGAAGTGTTAAGTGCGATTGAGCACGTTAATGCCAATGTATCGACCTTTAAACTAGCCTAGTTTAAAGCGTTTCAATATTTATAACCTGTCATATTAACCTAACTAGCCAACCCAGCTTACAAGGCTGGGTTGCTCTACTAATTTAACCAACTCAACTGATTTTCGAAAATCCAACTTACGAAAATCTAATTGATAAAAATCACTCGTTACAAATGCTGTGACTAAGCCTTACCTTCCTCTTAAACTAGGCGCAACACTTGCTCTATAAATTGCCACTTACTTTGCGTGTAACGCTCTCTGTCTTTTGGATATTGCATGGCTAATTGTCGCTTTAGTTTGGCATATTCAATTGCTACTGACTGATGTGCTCGCAAGTAATCACGAAAGAGGATGCGCTCATGCCATAGCGCACTCTGATAGGGGACTAAGTGCAAATGGTGCGTGCGAATTTCTGGCGATGGCTTGCAAAACCAATGCATCACATCTGGCTTGTAAGGGTAATAGCAGTAGCCGCTGTCGACTAATACTTGAATAGCATCTTGAGCATGATTTAGTGACTTCACACCAACCATGATATCAATCACAGGCTTGGCGGCTAATCCAACGATGGAAGTGCTACCTACATGTTCAATGGTGCCGCAAAGCCAGTGGCTAATAAGGCGACCGATATGTTGCTTTTCGGCACTAAATAATTGTGGCCAGCGAGCGTCGTAATCTACTATTTCAATCAACTAAACCTCTCATCATGCTAAAAAATTTCGCTAGCTTGTATGTGCTAAAGCATATGATTTTTGGAGCATTGTAGCGAATTACAGCCATTATTTTTAAACGCACCTTACAAAAAATGCAGATAAATTACACAAATTTTTAAACCTTTTTAATTCACCCCGCTACTTACCCTTTGATTGTTCTTTTTAATTCAAATTTCGGGAAAGCGTTGTGAAAATTGCAGACACTAGCGGACAGGATGTCGTCCTGACGCCAAAATCCAATAAAAAAACGTGGCTAGTAAGCGGTTTATCCGTTGCCACTATTCTTGTTTTATTTTTCTTAGCAGCTCCTGCGATCAGCAGTTGGTCGTCAGGTGAAGCCAGTATTGCGCGCGACAGGCTGCGTATCGCCACCGTTGAACGCGGCGACTTAGTCAGAGATTTATCTGTGCAAGGGCGAGTCGTTGCTGCGGTTAGCCCAAGGCTTTATGCAACAGGACAAGGCACAATTACTTTTTCCGTTGATGCCGGCGATGAAGTGTCTAAAGGTCAAGTGCTGGCGAGTATCGACAGCCCTGAATTAACCAATGAGCTGAAACAAGAGCAAGCGAGCCTAGAGCAGCAGAAACTCGAACTCGAACGACAAAAAATTCAGGCAAGAAAGCAGGCGCTAGAAGACCAAAAATCGGTAGACATGGCTAAAGTCACTTTAGTGGCGGCAGACCGAGAAAAGCGTCGTGCAGACAAAGCCTACGAATTTAAGTCCATCAGCCAAATTGATTTCGAAAAAGCGCAAGACGATCTACAAAACGCACAGTTTGTTTTTCAACACGCAGAGCAAGATGCTGCCCTAAACGCCGAAAGCTTAGCATTTGAGATTAAAACCAACCAACTGCAAGTTGACCGCCAAGCGCTTTTGGTTAAAGAGCTGCAACGTAAAGTTGATGAGTTGATACTGCGTTCCCCCGTAAGCGGCATCGTGGGTAACTTGGCGGTAAAACAAAAGAACCAAGTTAGCCGTGACCAGCCTATTCTAAGCGTTGTCGATTTATCTGAATTTGAACTCGAAGTGTTTATACCCGAAAGCTACGCCGATGACTTAGCCATTGGTATGGCAGCTGAGGTAACCGTTAATGGCGAAACGTATGCGGCTAACTTAGTTACTATCTCGCCCGAAATCGAGAACAATCAAGTAACTGGGCGTGTACGTTTTGCCGCCTCAGACACTTCACAACCACCTGGCCTGCGCCAAAACCAGCGCTTAACCACTCGTATATTGATGGAGCGAAAAGCTGATGTGCTAATGGTGCGCCGTGGTCAATTTTTAGAAAGCTCAAGCGGACGATTTGCCTTCAAAGTTATCGGCGATAGCGCTGAAAAAGTGACAATTGTCACCGGTGCACGCAGTTTGTCTATGGTGGAAATTAGCAGCGGCCTTGCTGTTGGTGACCAAATTATTGTTTCCAGTACTGACCAGTTCAACGATGCCAGCAAAATTCTGTTAACGAATTAACCGCTTGTTATAGCAAAGAAAATATTACGCAGGCTGGTAATACGCTTACCAGCCTCTGCTCAAAAGAAAACGACACAAGAAGGAAGAATATCATGCTCACCATGACCAATATAAAAAAGGTATTTCGCACTGAAGTAGTCGAAACACATGCGCTTCGTGACTTTAATTTGCAGGTAAATGAAGGTGAATTTGTTGCCGTAACTGGCCCATCAGGCTCAGGTAAAACAACCTTTCTCAACATTGCTGGCATGTTAGAAACCTTTAACAGCGGAAGTTATGTGCTTGATGGCGAAGACGTTAGCCACCTCAACGACAATCAGCGTAGCAAACTGCGCAATGAAAAAATTGGCTTTATTTTTCAAAGCTACAATCTGATCCCTGATCTTAACTTGTTCGACAATGTCGATGTACCGTTGCGTTATCGCGGTTTTAACGCCAAAGAGCGCAAGTCGCGAATTGAAGAAAGCCTTGAAATTGTCGGTTTAGCGAGCCGAATGAAGCACCTGCCTTCGCAGCTCTCTGGTGGTCAACAACAACGTGTCGCAATTGCTAGAGCACTAGCTGGTAAGCCAAGATTTTTGCTGGCTGATGAACCAACCGGCAACTTAGATTCTGCGATGGCACAAAGTGTGATGGAGCTACTGAAAAATATTAACAAAGCAGGAACCACCATTGTCATGGTTACCCATGATCCGCACCTAGCAACACAGGCTACGCGCAATATTTTTGTTAAAGATGGCCAAGTGAGCGATATCGATACCGAGCAAGTTGTGGCAAGTGCAGCAGATGTGGTCGCTATGCCAGCTGCACAAGCTTAGCGGTAGAAAAAACAACCACTAGAGAACATTTACTAAGAAAAATAACAGGAGGCAATATGTTTGGTTATTACCTAAAACTTGCCGTGAAAAGCATTAAAAAGAATGCACTGCTAAGCATGCTAATGGTGCTTGCTATCGCCTTAGGCATAGGGGCGAGCATGACCACAATCACCGTAAACTATTTAATGTCGGCCAACCCCATTCCGGATAAAAGCACGCAGCTTTTTTACGTGCAGGTTGACAGCTGGGATCCGCACAATGCATTTAATGATGACAATGGCGATCCACCGAATCAAATTACTTGGACAGAAGCTAATAACTTGTTCAACGCGCAACAAGCAAGCAAACAAGTCGTAATGGCAAAGTCAGGCGGCATTATTGTTCCTGAGAATCAAGATATTAACCCGTTTCAAGCGTCAATTCGTCTAACCACGGGTGATTTCTTTGCCATGTTCGACACACCGTTTTTGTTTGGCGGTGGTTGGCAACTCGCGACTGATCAGCAGCGAGAGCAGGTGATTGTATTAACTAAGCGCATTAACGATAAGTTGTTCGGCGGTGAGAACTCGATTGGCCGCACGGTATTGCTTGCAGGACAAAACTACAAAGTTGTTGGTGTGCTTGATGCTTGGCAGCCCATGCCGAAGTTCTACGATGTTAACAACGGCGCATTTGATGAAAGCGAAGAAGTGTTTATTCCATTTTTCTTAAAGGAAACCTACGAGCTGCCTAACTGGGGCAACACCAACTGCTGGAAAAGCCCTGAAGGTGAAGGGTTTAAAGCGTTTTTGCAATCTGAGTGTATAAACTACCAGATGTGGGTTCAGCTAAACAGCGAGCAAGAAAAGACAGATTATCTGGCGTTTCTAAACAACTATGTGAGTGAGCAAAAAGCCTTAGGGCGTTTTCCAAGAGACATGAATAACCAATTGCTAGACGTGATGGGCTGGATGGAAAACCAACAAGTGGTAGAGGACGACGCCAAAATGATGATGTGGATGTCGTTTATGTTTTTGGTTGTGTGTTTGCTTAATACCGTAGGCTTGCTGCTTGCCAAATTTATGGGTAAATCAGCCGAAATTGGCTTGCGCCGTGCCATTGGTGCGTCGAAACGCGATGTATTTATACAGCACATTATTGAGGCCGCAACTATAGGTTTGCTCGGGGGCTTGCTGGGCCTAGCGCTGGCAATGTTTGGCTTAGTTGGTATCAAGACCTTATACGGTGACTTTGTCGAAAATTTAGTGTCGCTTGACTGGGTGATGGCATTTACTGGCATTGGTATTGCCATAGTTGCCAGTGTATTAGCGGGTTTATACCCAACTTGGCGAGCATGCAATATTGCACCTGCGACGCAGCTAAGCAGCCAATAGTTGGCCAGCAACAAAGAAGCATAAAATAGGAGCAACAAAATGCTTACATTAGGACCTATATTTCGCGCCTTGTTGCGCAATAAAGTTGGCGCACTGCTGATAGCGATACAAATCGCCTTTACCATGGCGATTATTGTCAACTCTGTATTTATCATTATTGAGCGCAGCCAAGAAACTAAGCGACCCAGTGGCATTGACGAAGCGAATTCGTTTTTCGTGAACAGCAGTGGATTTTCTGAAAACTTTAGCGCCAAAGCGACCATTGAAGAAGACTTAGCCAATATTCGCGCGCTACCTGGGGTGATTGATGCAATTCAGATCAATGCGATTCCGGTGAGTGGCAGTGGCTGGTCAATGGGCTTACAAACCGAACCCGGCGCCGAGCATGACGGCGTTGGTACTGCGGTTTATATGGTTGATGAACGCGGTATTAACGCGCTTGATGTGCAGTTACTCGCCGGTGAGAATTTTAGCGCGTCTGATATCCGCTGGCGTGGCAATAGCGCAAGCGATTGGCCGGATAAAATTATTGTGACAGAGGCAATGGCAAAGCGTTTGTTTCCCGACCTAGATTACGCTCAAACCATAGGTAAAACGGTTTATATCAATGACACTGAACCAATGATCATCACTGGCGTTATCGATAAACTCCAGGCACCATGGGTGGGTTGGAATAACGTTGATAATTCGTTCTTGTCGCCAGAGTATTTAGAACGCGACTCAAGCACTTATTTTATTCGCACAGAGGATGGCCAGCGAGATGAAATGATGAAGCAAGTTGAGGAATTGCTGTCGGCCAATAAGTCTCGTGTCGTGCAAAATATGCGCAGTGTAGACTACGTGCGAGAGCGCAGTTATCGCGGTCATAACGCGATGATTAAAATTCTGAGCACAGTGATCATTACGCTGACCATAGTGACCAGCTTAGGTATTGTTGGTTTAGCTAGTTTTAGTGTTAATCGCCGCAAAAAGCAGATCGGTATTCGTCGTGCGTTAGGGGCGACGAAGGCAGATATTTTACGCTACTTTATGACGGAAAACCTGATCATTAGCGCTTTCGGTGTATTGCTTGGAGCGGCATTAACAATTGGCCTTAATATGGTATTGGTTAACGCCTTGTCACTGACACCCATGAGTTGGTTCTATATTCCTGTGGGTATGTTGGTGCTTTGCCTTGTTGGTCAAGCCGCAGTATTTGGGCCTGCCCGAAAAGCAACAAGTATCGCTCCGGCAACTGCGACTAGAACGGTTTAATTCGCCAAGACAAAAGTGAGTGCTCGTGTTCAGCGGGTACTCACGCTCCACCTCTTGATATACTTTTTGACATCTAATCCGTATTTTTACGAAATTTTACACGCCAGCGCTTATCTTCTAACGCTAATTTATTTATATTGAGGCTCGTTCATTTAGGATTCATTAATTACTCGTTAGAGTGGTTGATATCTTCTCGGTAAGGAATTGTTTTTTCTATGCTTGTGCTTGCAAAGCGACTTTTTATTGCTTGCTCTTTGTTGGTTGTTTCTGGTTGTGCGACATTGCAGCTGAATAACCTATTTCAAGATTACGCGTCACAATTCCAACCTGTTCGGGCAGCACTGTCTCAAGGGAATGTTGCGAGCGCTATTCAACAGGTACCCAAAGCGCATGCAGGCGATACTAATTATCAATTATCGTTAGTCGAACAGGGGCGATTGGCCTTTTTACAAGGTGATATAAGCCAAAGTCGTTGGTGGTTTGAGCAAAGCTATCAAGCACTTGAGACACAGCGAAACCGAGCAAAGTTAAAGTTAGGTCAAGGTTTAGAGCGCGTGAATACATTGGTGACCAATGACAATGCTATCGCTTATCAAATGCCTGCTTATGAGCAAAGTATGATGCATGGTTACCAAGCACTTAACTATGCCTTAGCTCATGACTTGGAAGGCGCGCTGGTTGAAGTTCGTCGCGCCAATCAGATCCAAGAAGCTGCACTAGTCCAATATGAAGATGAGCTTATTGAGGCGAATGCTGAGCGACAAAATGTTGATTTTAGTTACCTTGATAACACTATGTCGGCATTAACAAGCAAAGCTGGGCAGATAAAAAATGGTTTTCAAAATGCCTACACATTTTATTTGTCGGGCATTTTTTATGAAGCGGCTGGCCAGCTTAACGATGCCTATATTGACTATAAAAAGGCGTTAGAAATCTTCCCGGATAATCAATATTTACAGCGCGATGTATTAAGGCTTGGTTCAGTATTAGGGATGAATAATGACCTTGAATATTACACTCAGCAGCTTGGTAAAGCGTATGTTAACCAGTTATTAAGCACTAGCGTCCTTGGCAGTGATAAAGGCAGTGAGAAAGTCGGTAAGAAAGTCGGTGAGCAAAACACTAAGCAAGGCTCATTAGACCAAAAACAAGGGCAGTTAGTTGTTGTTTATGAACAGGCACTGATTGAAGCTAAACAAGAGCAAGCAGTGCGTTTACCGATTTGGACGAGCGGAGGCGACCCAAGGTTTTACAGTGTGTCGGTGCCTAGCTACTCGAAAAGCTATGCAAAAGGCCATTCAAAAAGCTATGCAAATACAAGCGATGGGAATAATAGTGCGTCATCTCGAGCGCTTGAACTTCAACTGGGCAAAGAAACATTAACCGCTGAGACCATTGTTAATTTACAGGCGTTAGTTGCCAAACAGTTAGCAGAGAGTTTGCCGTCAATCGTGAGTCGTCAAGTGTTGCGTTTAGTGGCGAAAGAGCAAGTGCGAAGAAAGCTAAGCAAAGAGGGCGGTGATGTCGGTAATATTTTGGCTGGCTTGTATAACCTAGCGTCTGAGCGTGCCGATACACGTAGTTGGCTAACGTTACCAGGCGATGTTCAAATTATTAAAGCTGACCTGCCAGCAGGTGAGCATCAACTTAGCTTTAATCGCAAAAATATAGCGGCTAATGACACTATGGTCACTATAGCGCCTAATAAAATAACCTTAGTGGTGATCTCAGAAATTGGGCAAGTATGGCAAGTCAAACAGGCCGTGCTTTAGCGACTTTAATGTTTACACAAGCTCTAGAAGAAATTTTAAGAAAAACGGAAAGGAATTAACTATGAAAAAAGCGTTATTTATTGCATCAGCGTTGTCAGTAATGGTGTTAGCAGGTTGTTCAAGCAAGCAAGTTGTGAGCTATGGTGATGCAACCGCTGTTGAAACCACAGATATCAACTTTGGCTCAACTGATTTGCAAACTGTGGCGAATCAGATGACCGACTCTCTCATTGCCTCGCCGATTATTGGTTCATTAACTCAAAACAAACGCCCAGTGGTATTTGTTGAGCGTTTAAAGAACAAAACTAGCGAGCATATCGATACGGAATCCATTACCGATTCGATTTCTACTAAGGTGCTGCGCTCTGGCAAGTTCCGTTTTGTTGATATGAGTCGTGTTGAAGCTGTGCGTAAGCAATTGAACTTTCAACAAACCGGTGGCTTAGTTGACCCAAGCAAAGCGATTCAGTTTGGTCAGCAAGTTGGCGCTGAATATATGCTATACGGCAACTTATCAAGTATTGTTAAAACTAACGAAGATAAGAAAGATGTCTACTATAAATTTACGATGCGTTTAATGGATCTAAAAAGCGGCATTATTGAGTGGGCCGATGAAACTGAGATTCGCAAAACTCGCGAGAAAGCATCGATTGGCTGGTAGCACTAACGCTACTTTAAGCTTTAGTATGTTGAAAGCATACGTCATTGAAAAAGCTAACTAATTAAGAGGTGAGCAAATGAAGAATAATGTGAATACTCGATCTCAGGCATTGTCTTTGTTATTGCCACTGATGTTCGCTAGCATTTTGTTTGTTAGTTTAACGGGAATGGCAAAGGCGAGTGAATACCAGCGCAATCAGGCGGTGCCTGTGCAGCAAGTGCTGTTTGGTGAAGTGCTTTCGACGCGTCGCATCACTGAGCGGGAAATTCGCGAAGACCAAGCCAATGGTTGGCAGGTATTTGGTGGCGCACTCATTGGTGGCGCGATAGGTTATCAATTTGGCGATGGCTCAGGGCAAGCAATAGCGACCATTTTAGGCTCGCTATTAGGCGCCGCGGCGGCTGACAACAACCACTCTCGTAGACAAGAGCGAGTATTAGAGTTGATCGAACTCAATATTCGTATAGAAGATGGCAGTCAATATATGGTGATTCAAGATTATGACCGCCGTATGGTATTTAGTGATGGTGATGAAATACGGATGATTTACCTAGCTAACGGCAGCGTGAGAATTGATAAGCAGTTGTAGCTGAAATTATACGAGTTGCGCTAATCCTATAAATTCTCCTAAACCTTTTGCGCATAAAAAGCCAGACTAAGAAAGTAGTCTGGCTTTTTGTTTTATGCGTTAGCTATAGCATTTCTGCAAAGTACTGCCTTTTGGCGATATTAGAATACCGTGACTAAGGCAGTGCGCACTAAGCTAGTATCTTCATTGGTTAGATCGCTATCTTGAGCGCTGAATTCTACTTTAAACGCAGCAGATTCGTGGAAGTCCCAGCGCGCACCAATTGTATAGTAGGTGTTGTCTTGCATACGGAAGTTTAAGAACTGACGAGTTAGATCAACTTGTGAAGCTAAAGGCTCTGCGGCACCAACAGGTAGCTGGTCAATAACAGAGTTAACTTCGTTTTCGACCATACCGTATGTAGCGTGAACTAAAATATCATCAAAACGGTAGCCAATGGTGGCATACATAGCTTCTTCGTTGTCGATAGTCATGGTTTCGTAGTTTTGACGTGAGTATTCTGCAATAACTAACCAATTGTTGTAGTCAATTTGAATGCCCACTTCTGCGAAGTCCATCGTATCGTCTTCAACAGTAATCTGCTCAGCAACAAATTCAAATCCAGGCGTCGCTCGCCATGCGTTACCTAAACCATCGGCACGAGAGTTAGGCACAGTTACTTTAGCGGACAAAAATGCTGTATGTAGGGTAAACCAATCGCGAGTTAAGGTAAGGTTAGCACCGTACATATTGTTGAAATCAACATCGATGTCATCACCAGCAATATTCATTTCCGTTGTTTCAGCACCGCCAATTACTTGGATGCTTGATTCAAATTCTCCTAATGCGAAGTTGTGGCTGACACTAACACCGTCGTAACTTGAAAACTCGGTAGCGTAAAGACCTTCTGGTACGGTAATCCAAGGCATTGCATAAGATACGTCAAGGTATTCAGAGTACATAAACAGTGGTGCACGCTGACGACCTACCATTACCGTTGTTTGGTCATTTAAGTTGTAGCTTAAGTATGCCCACTCAAAATCAGTTTCCCAGTCGTCTTCACCACGAGCAATGATTTGAGCGGTTACACTAAGGCCATCGCCTAAATCTGCAGATGTTTGAAGGGCAAATAATGAGTCTTCTTTGAAGTCGACATCATCGTCATACCCCCATTGAGTATCACCACTTGATGCTTTACCAGCAACAATATTGGCAAAGCCGTTAAAGGTTAATTCAGCGTGCGCTGATGACAGAGGAAGAGCTGCTGCTAAAGCAAGCGTAACAAGAGACTTTTTCATGATATTCCTTTGAATTATATTTATCTGCTCAGGCGCCATTGAAATGGCTGATTTTTTAAATTGAACGATAAAATTAGCTAATAAAATTACTACTTATTGCCAGCGCTTAGCTGACAAAAATTTGTTCGCGCTTTGTGTCGCTTGTTGTTGATAATTTTGTTTTCAATATTTTTATATTGCCCGATACCGCTAAGCATTACCGTCACTCAAAACTACTTGTTTTACGGCGCTTTTTCCTAACCATAACCTCTCTTCTAGAGGTTAGCTTGAGCACTGCAATAGTACTTTTATGGTTAATTTTGGCCGCAAAAATCCAGCGAAGTCACAATGTACTTCGCTGATTTAGTAGATTTAGCGGAATTCGCTAGTGCATGGAAAATTTGTAATAGATTTCGCTAGAAGCTTTTAAGCACTTTGACTGAGCCATCAACGCTGCTGGCATCAACATAACCAATGGCATTGGGGGTTGAAGCAACAAAGCTGATAATGTCGGCATCTGAAGCAAGCTCTTTAAGCGGCTTGCCTTTGCCCGTGAATAGGCGTTTAGACCAGTAAGCTTTAACTTGTGCGGAAGACTTTTTCAGCACTAGCTTTTCAAATTCGCCACGTGCTTGATTGCCAGCTTTACTATTTACTGCGTTAATGGTTTGGCCATCAGCAAATGTTTTTAATTTGCCAAGGAAAGCACGAGAAATATCGCTTTCCGACAAGTTATTAGCATTGGCAGAATTGACGATAACGGCGACTTCAGCTGAGGCTGCTGTACTCATACTTAACAATAGTGATAACGATAGGGTTTTTAATAACTTCATAATACTTCCTTAAAATACAGTTACTAACGCAGTGCGAATTAAATTACTGTCTTGATTAGATAAATCGTTTTCCAAGCGGCTGTACTCAACTTTTAGTGCGGCTGAACTGTGGAAGTCCCAACGCGCGCCTAATGTGTAATAAGAACTGTCTTGTTCGCGGAATCTAAACACTCGCTCAGTTACCGCAGATAGGCCGTCAAGCTCCGGTGCAATACCAAATGGCAATTGGTTGATAGTATTGTTAACTTCGTTTTCGTCTTGACCGTAAGTTAGATGTACTAACAGGTTGTCGAAACGGTAGCCGCCAGTCACATACAATGACTTTTCATTTTTTAATGGCATGCTGTCGTATTCAACGTGCGTGTATTCACCAATAAACAACCAATTGTTGTAATCGATTTGGATACCAAATTCGGCAAATTTAGTTTCGTCTTCTACCATGGTGACTTCATCGCCAATAAATTCGAACCCTTGGGTTGCACGCCATGCGTTACCGAGCTCAGTGGCACCTTCATCTGGCAGTGAGAAGTCAGTTTGTACATAGGCGCTGCGCAGCGTTAACCAGTCACGTTGCAACGTTAGGCTGACTCCATAGATGTCTTCAAATTCAGATTCAACCATGTGGTCGATGACTTCCACATCGTTTGTCTCTGAACCAAAGAATGCTTGAACGCTGCTGTCAAATTCGCCGAGGGTAAAGTTGTGGTTAACGCTTAGACCGTCAAAGCGAGAAAGTTCAAGATCGTAAACACCTTGTGGAGGCGTGATCCAAGGGTAAGCATAAGAAACGTCTAAGAAGCCTGAGTACATGTAAAGCGGTGCACGTTGACGACCCGCCAAGATACGAGTGTTGTCTGTTAGGTCGTAGCTTAAATATGCCCATTCGAACTCAGTATCCCAGTCGTTTTCACCACGAGAGATAATTTGTACTGTCGCGCCAATACCTTTACCTAAATCTGTTGATGCTTGTAGCGCAAATAAAGAATCTTGCTTAAAGTTAACATCATCGTCGTGACCCCACTGGCTATCACCACTTGAGGCTTTACCAGCGACAATGTTAGCGAATCCGTTAAAGCTTAACTCTGCTTGAGCAGAGGATAGTGGTAGGGCAGCGGTTAACGCTAGCGCGAGCAAAGATCTTTTCATAATTTACCTATTTACTTCTATGCCGCAGTGACTCAACTAAAGTAATCACTTAACTATGAATTCACTTGTGGCAAAACTAAGTGAGTTAGAGAACACAGATTATTTGTCTTCTCTGGAATTTTAAGGAGGTGAATTATACTGAAAGCGCTTTCTAAAAATAGGGCTAAAACGTTCAAATTTTGATTTAAAACAATGAAAATCAATGACTTGTTATGGTGTTGTTAATTTTGTGAGGTGGACTTGTAAAACCTATGTGTCACTTTGTTATAGACTGGTGTCAAAATAGCTAAGGTGGTTAATGTTCATTCTTCTCTTGTTAGAGGAATATTGAAGTTGACGTGAACTTGACGGCTAAATATTTTGCAATTGCTTAATAGTAGGGAGTTTATGGAGCTTCAATTATACAAATGCAATTGCTGCTAAATTGAATTTAATTGAGTATAGAGAATGCTATAAAAAAAGGGCATAAACTTGTGTAGGTTTATGCCCTCGAATTTAAGTAACTCTAACGTTAATTCACTTAGTCGTTAAAATGTTTTAAGTACTTTTACCGAACCGTCAACCGCACTTGCATCAACATAACCAATTGCATTAGGAGTTGAAGCAACTAGCGATAGCACTTGTGCGTCAGCGTCTAATTCTTGAAGTGGTTTGCCTTTACCTGTGAATAAACGCTTAGACCAGTATGCTTTTACTTGTGCAGGCGACTTCTTCAGCACTTTTTTCTCAAATTCTACGCGTGAGTCGCTATTTGCTTTACCGTTAACAGCTTTAATGGCTTGGCCGTCCGAAAAGTTTTTTAGCTTGCCTAAAAATGCGCGTGAGATATCGCTATCTGACATCGTATTTGCATTCGCTGGGTTAACAATTACGGCAACATCAGCAAAACTAGTCGTGCTTACTGAGAGTAACGCCGCGATAGAAAGTGGTTTGATAAACTTCATCATCGTATTAACGTCCTATCTTAGAATACTGTGACAAGTGCAGTGCGCACTAAGCTGGTATCTTGATTTAACAAATCGTTGTCAAAACGCGTGAATTCAACTTTAAATGCGGCAGAGTCATGAAAATCCCAACGAGTGCCTAGTGTATAGTATGAAGAGTCTTCGCGTTGTGCATCAAGTACTTGATTAGTAAAACCTACTAATTGATCGAGCTCAGGAGCAACACCCGATGGCACACCATTGGTAACTGTTGCTGGTGTTTCTTCGTCTTTACCGTAAGTTAGGTGCACTAATACATCATCAAAGCGGTAACCAATCGTCGCGAACATCGACTCTTCATCACCCAGCGGCGTACCTTCGTACGTGTTATCAACATATTCTGCGATAAATAACCAATTGTTGTAGTCAATTTGAATGCCAAATTCTAAGAATTCACCTCTGTCGTCATCTAGAGTTAGGTCAGCAACGACTTGCTCAAAGCCTGCGCTAGTCCATGAGTTGCGCAGTGGATCTAAGATAGGCAGTGAGAAAGATAAGTTAGCGGTAAAGTAACCACCACGTAGGGTCAGCCAGTCGTTGTTAAACGTTAACGCCGCACCGTAAATATTTTCAATTTGTGTATCAGTAACTTCAACACCACTAACTACTAAATCTTCTGAGTTAGAGCCGTAAATAGCGTGAATGCTTGAATCAAACTCGCCTAATGTAAACGAGTGAATTGCGCTAATACCGTCAAAACGCGTGATTTCAAAATCATAAACGCCGTTAGGTGGAGAAATCCAAGGGTATGCGTATGACACGTCTAAGTAATCAGACAGCATGTAGATAGGCGTTCGCTGACGACCAGCAAGAATACGGGTATTGTCGTTGAAGCTGTAGGCTAAGTACGCCCACTCAAAATCAGCTTCCCAATCATCTTCACCACGAGCAATAATTTGGGCGGTCGCAGAAAGACCTTCACCTAGGTCTGAGCTTGCTTGCAGAGCGAATAATGAACCTTGTTTAAAATCAACGTCATCGTCATAACCCCATAGCGTATCGCCGCTTGATGCTTGACCAGCGACAATGTTGGCAAAACCGTTAAAACTAACTTCTGCTTGTGCAGCATTGGCAGATAAAAGGGTGCATAGCACACTGCTTAAAAGTGCTTTTTTCATGAGTACCTTTGTGTTGTATTGCGTTGTAAAAAGTTTGTAAATTGAGTTTTCGAATGTGTCGTTTAACTTGTCGTTAAACGAGTGACTTTTGAAGAGTTAACTTCAGCAGCTTAAAAGAGCTGTGATTTAAAGAAAAACTTTCAAAAAAAATCGCCCCCTGCACCAAAAGTGCAGGGGGCGATTCTCAATTAATATGATTTATATTGCAAGTTAAACTGTAACTGAATTGTTATATACCATTAAAAATTGTTATGTAAATACAATCGGTAGTAGTAATAACGCTAACTTGGTCAAATGGTTACGGTTTAAGTAACAACTAAACGTTGAACTGCTTAGTCACGCCTTCTAACTCGCCGGCTAAATCAGCAAGTTTATCACTTACTTGAGCCACATCGTTTGATACTTGCGTTGCTTCGTCAGCACAACTTTGAATATCTTCAACATGGCTAATCATCAGGCTAGACACTTGATGTTGCTGCTCAGTTGCAGTCGCGATAGCGCCGTTCATATCGTTAATAATGTTAACTTTATCATTGATCGCAATTAAGCTTTCACCTGCTTGGTGGGCAGAATCAACACTAGTATTAACACTTGCACAAGAGCTTTCCATCTTAACAACCGCTTCACCTGCAGCAGATTGCAGCTGTGCCAGCATTTGGTTGATTTCTTCCGTAGATTCTTGCGTACGTGATGCAAGACTTCGAACTTCATCAGCAACTACCGCGAAACCTCGGCCTTGCTCACCAGCACGGGCAGCTTCAATTGCGGCATTAAGTGCTAGTAAGTTAGTTTGCTCGGCAATCCCTTTAATCACATCAAGTACTACGTTTACACGTTCTGTATCTTGTTGCAGCTGATTAATCGTTACCGCTGAGCTTTCAATATCAACAGCGAGTGTTTGAATTTGCTTAACCGTTAACTCAACGACTTTGCGACCATTTTCTGCCTCGTCACTCGCTAATCGAGCAGCTTCAGCAGCGTCGGCAGCATTGTGGCTGATGCTAGCAATGCTTTGGCTCATCTCTTCTACTGATTGGCGAGATTGAACAACACTTTCTGTTTGGCGAGAAAACGTTTGCAATGACTGATCTGACAAACCTTGAATTTGGCTAGACGTTTGCGCGACAGGTGTAGCCGTATCAACTACATCTTTAATAACGGTTTGCAGTTTCTCGATAAAGCTATTAAACCAAAATACTAAATCACCAATTTCATCTTTACTGCTAGTTGATAAACGCACGGTTAGGTCGCCGTTTTCTTTGGCGATATCCTGCATTGATTCAATGATGCTATGTAAGTTGCGGTAAATCGCATTAGCGATGGGGACAGCTACTAAGAAGAGTACAAAAATGGTAATTGCACCAACGATTAAACCCATTGTACTTGTGGTGCTGGCGCTTTTAGCGGCACTATCAAAGGCATTGCTGAAGCGGTCGTAGCGTTCGCTTTGAAACTTCTCTAGTTTGGCGTGAACGGTATCAAGTTGTGCGGTCATTTGCTTTGATATGTCGCCAATTTTTTCAAAATCTGCGCTGCCATCCACTAGCTGGCTTGATAGCTTGTGACCAGTAGTGAAGTAGGCATTAAAGTCGTCAAGAATATTGGTCAGTTCTTGTGCTGATTGAGGGGCAACTCTCTTACCCTCATTGATCCCCGCTCTGAATTCGTCAGCAAGGCTAGCAGCAGTATCAAGTAATTCTTCTTCACCTAAAGTAACCGCGTTACCTAAGTTTTCTGTGATTTTATCTAATTTTACTAGGTTGCGATCTGCACCTTGTAACAGTTGATAATCAACTTTATAGGCTTGCTCCAACTGATCAACAGTATTGTTCATCGACAATATGCTGATTGCTAAATACAGGCAAAATCCAATCATACCCACTAATGGGATAAGTAAGACTTTTGTTCTTATAGAAATTGATTTAATTGAAATCATATTTTTTTGTACTGCCTTGTTATTGTGTTTAATTCTGACAAAAATTGGCTAAGGTTAAATAATAATCAAATAATTAGAGTAATTACGTAACAAAGTGTAGTTAGGCGAACTATCCATGGAATGAAATGGCAAATGCAGTTTAACGTAAGCGCTTACCATCTGTGCTTGATCTACATCATCTATCAAGAACGATATTATACGGATAACATTTCATTGCACGATAAATTTTATAAAATATAATGGCTTGCGTGAATAATGTACATTTCGATTGATTCTTAGCCAGTGCTTATTTGGCAGAGGATACAAGGTATTAACATTAGATTAAAAAAGGTGCATTTTACGGAAAATCGTCCGATGGTTATGCGTTTGTTAATGAGATGTTGTAACAATATTGCTACTTTGTATTTATCTATTTTGACGAAACGATTTCTCGCATATTAGACCTTTGACAAACAAAAGGCTCTTATTGATTGGATTGCAAGATGATGTGATTGACGAAAGGGTATAGCAACAAAGGTTAAAGCCCAATGGTGCAACTAGTTTTAATATAGGGAGTTTATGTAGTGATGAATGAGGCTGTATTGATAAAATGAAACCTAATTGGGAGGCATCATCAACAACACAGCCAATTAATTTGGCGGATTAAGCCGATATTAGAATACTGTTACTAGTGCAGTGCGCACTAAGTTAGTGTCTTCGTTGGTCAAGTCACTTTCTAAACGGCTGTATTCAACTTTAAATGCTGCTGACTCGTGGAAGTCCCAACGTGCCCCTAAACTGTAGGTTTTTGAATCTTCAGTACGTGCATTAAATACACGAGCCGTTGCAGTAGATAGCTGGTCAAGTTGCGCGTTAATACCGTAAGGTAACTCGTTAACCGTTGGGTTGGCATCATTCTTATCTCGACCGTAAGTGGCGTGCACCAGCACATCGTCAAAACGGTAACCTACAGTCACGTATAAAGACTCTTCGCTGTCAGATGCTGACTCTTCAAAGTCAGAGTAGGTGTATTCACTGATAACAAGCCAGTTGTTGTAGTCAATTTGTAAGCCAGCTTCAAAGAACTGCGCTTGGTCTTCTTCAAGCATTAATTCGGTACCAACGTACTCAAAGCCTGGTACTTGGTTCCACGCTTCAACAATTGCAGTGCCAATCGGATGAGGCATAGAAATGTCAGTTGAAATATAAGCGGCACGCAATGTTAACCAATCGCGGTTAAACGTCGCATTAAAGCCGTGAATATTATCAAAAGTTGAGTAAATGTCGCTGTCTAAGATGTGCACATCTCGGCTTTCTGAACCATAAATTGCTTGTACATTGGTATCGAATTCGCCAAGGTTGAATGAGTGGCTGATACTCGCACCGTCAAAAGAAGTAAACTGCAAGCTGTATACGCCTTCTGGTGGTGTAATCCAAGGGTAAGCGTAAGACACATCAAGGTAACCAGAGTAGATATATAAGTTGGCACGTTGACGGCCAAGAATTACTCGGGTTTCCTCACTGATATCATAAGCTAAGTAAGCCCACTCAAAATCAGTCTCCCAATCTTCTTCACCGCGAGAGATTAATTGCACTGTAGCACTAAGGCCTTCGCCCAAGTCAGCTGTCGCTTGCAAACCAAATAATGAGTCTTGTTTAAAATCAACATCGTCATCGTAGCCCCATTGTTCGTCGCCACTTGATGCTTTACCTGCGACAACATTGGCAAAACCGTTGAAGTTTAATTCTGCGTGAGCGGAAAGTGGAAGTGCTGCTGCTAGAGCGAGCGTAACAAGCGTCTTTTTCATGTACTACCTTACTGCTTATCTTGTTGTTTATTGAAAATGCAAAATGATGCTTGAGCTTGAGTTGATGGCTGCGTATAAACGGGTATGCATCTGCGCGATAAACTGGTGACTTGTTACGTTTTATAATTTTTGTGAATGAACTAGCTCAGAATATGCTATGCGCTCAAAGCGGGACGAATTCTAATCGAATTAAGATATGGCGATGTAATAAAATGTAACCGCTAGGTTACGGTTTTGTAACTTCGTAGAAAGTGTGATTAACAATACGCGTATTCGTAATACTGAAGTTTTTCAATAAGCCTAAAACGCAAAGTAAGGCCAGCTAACTAAGTTTGTGACAATAGAGTTAGTGACAATAAAAATGCCAGTGAATTAGAGTTGAATACTAACTCACCGGCATTTGCCATCAGGCATTACTTCCAAGTTTTCTTTTTGCTAATGGTTTAGCAAGTGTCTTAGAAAGTAAACTTTACCCCCGCTTTGTAAATACGGCCCAGTGCACTGTATGTACTTGGGAAAGTGTTACCTGAGTTGAAGGTTGTAGAACCTGCTTCGCCGCCAACAACGGGTGGATCTTCATCCGTTACGTTATCAACACCTAAGGTTAACTTGATGTGCTCGCTGATGTGGTAGCTAGCAAATAGGTCAATGTAGTCATAAGCATCAATTGATCTGAATGCTTCAAATGAACCTGCTGCTTGTGCTGGCTCCATATCGATACCACTTAAGTGACGCCACAACATTGAAACAGTGAAGTCTTCCATATCCCAAGTAATACGTTGGTTCCAAGTTGTTTCAGGCGTTGGCGAACAGTTATTACCGTATGCACCTAAACAATCAATCACAGGTAGTACTTCCGAAGACTGGCGTTCATTCGCGATATAATGGTTAATATCGGTGTTAAAACGCAATTCACCCCAATCTTCAAGACCGATAGCGAAGTTAATACCTACTTCCACACCTTCGGCTAATCGATAGCTTAAGTTGGTGGTAAAGGTCTGAATGCCAGAGCCTGCAATGGTCAAGTCACCACCAATGCGAACGATTTTTGCACATTCACTGGCGATGCCAAATTGATAACAAGCATCTAAGGTTTGCTGTGCAGTAAATTCACCAATACTGTTGTCGACTTCAATGTCGTAGTAGTCAACAGAAACCTCTAGATCCCAAAGCTCTTCATTGGTGTAGACAAAGCCTGCCGTGAAGGTTTCAGCTTCTTCAGCATCTGGTAGTTGGCTTGGGTTAGTCCCTTGGAAAGCATTAACTTGTCCAGAGATAACATCTTGAACGCGACCTACTTGCGCGTCTGTCATACCTGTTGAAATACAAAGCTGACGCAATGTACTGTCAATGTTCGCGGCATTAGCAACCGAGCAGGGATCGATTAACGCATTGTCTAAACCCGTTACTGATGGCGATGCAATTTCACCCACGTTTGGTGCACGTGTCGCTTCTTGCTGCATCACACGAACTAGTAAGCTATCAACCGGACGCCAGCTAAAACCTAGTTTCCACGTTTCATTGCTACCTACTGAGTCGTAGTCTGCTGTACGGAATGCAAACTCCATTTCAAGTGATTCAGCAAAACTTTCACCTTCAACAATAGGTAACACACCTTCAACGAAGAATTCTTCAACTTTGAAACCACCAGCAATCGGTAGGGTGTTACCACCAGCACCACCTAAACAGCTAGTAGGTGCTTCTTTTAAACACTCATCTGGAATAGTTTCACCAGTTTCACGGCGATGCTCATAACCAAAGCTAAGTGATAGTGGCGCGCCAGCCCATGGCAATTCAATCGCATCAACAGGGCCATTAACACTCGCATTGAACACTTCTTGTGAATATTCTTGCTTAATCAGTGCCGTTGCTGATGAGTAGGCTGCCATTGCTGGCGTAATAGTGCCAAAACCACCGAACAAGTCGATAGGTACACACGTTGAGTCACCGTTATTACAAGTGACGCCGTCTGTGCTATCTAACGCATTTTGTATGTTGCTTACATTCGTGTAGCCTGCACTAATATTGGTTCGGTTAGACTCACCGTATTGGAAAGATACATTGTATTCCCAATCTTCATACAATACCCCTTCGATACCTGCAACTAATTGGAATAGTTGAGTTTCAAAGTTAGTGGTACGAGGGCCTAGCTCTAAAGTACGGCGGCGAAGTTGTACTAACAAATAATCTTCTTGGTCAACAACCCCGTTGCCATTTACATCTTGCCAGTTTTGTACACCATCATTCAGTAAGCCGTTGGCAAGCGCCTGGTTACCTGCATCAATGATCCATTGGCGCGCTTGATCGCCAATAAATGGGTTAGCAATTGGTAGATTAAAGGTTGAACCAAATGTACCTGATGGTGCAACTTGCTGCCTTACTTGTGTATTGGTAAAGGTCGCTGTGGTGTAAACAGTGTGCTCTTCCGCTATATCATAGTGGGCAATAGCTGTTGCACCGTAGCGCTCTTGCGGGGTTTGATAGAAGTTAAACGGGTTGAAGTTAAAGCGGCTACAATCATCACCTAGCGTTCTATCTTCTCTAAATTGGCCTGCAGCATCTGCACCACCACCAACGATGGCAAAACGCGTAGGAATAGAGGTTGTAGAACCACCGCCACTTTCAAAGGTAGTTACATTCGGGCCGCCACAATTATCTAACGGTGGAACTGGGCCTTCACCATCTAAAAAGGATTGGTAGCCACCGCCAGATGCGGTTGCAATACCTAGTAAACCGAGTGGACGATCACCGAGCATTACAGGCTTTCGATCAGTCCAGTTCATAGAAAGTGCAACGTTACCGCGACCATCACTCAGCGAAGAACCAAGGGTTAGTGCAATACTGTCGGTATCGCCATCGCTATCACCTGTTTCAGAATGGTTAATAAGTAGCTCTACACCTTCAAAATTATTCTTCATCACGAAGTTAACGGCACCTGCAATAGCATCAGAACCGTAAACCGCTGACGCACCACCAGTGACTACGTCAACACTTTCAATCAGTGATACAGGCACTGATGCGGTATCAACAATACCGTTAAAGTTAAACGGTATCATTCGGCGACCGTTCATCAACACCAAAGTACGCTCGGTACCAAGAGCCCTTAAATTGACCGTTGCAGCACCAGCTGTACCGTTGTTTACACTGCCGCCATCGCCTGGAATTGTTGCTGGCAAGTTGCGCAGAACTTCTTCTATTTGTGGGGTTTGTATCATCTCAATTTCTTGAGCTCCAACAGATACGATAGGACTAGCAGATACCGCACCTGGTCGCCTAATTCGGCTACCAGTCACGGCAATTCGTTCGATCTCTTCTTCAGCATTTTGTTCAGCTTGTTGGGCAAAAGTGGTTTGCGGAAGGAGGAGAGCGCTTGAGGTTGCACCAAACATCAGCGCAAAGCGAACTGACTTCGCTACGCTTGTTTTTGTAAACATAATATTCTCCCTGATTTTTTATAATCGTTGTCGAGACGCACGTTTAGCAGCACCACTTACGAAGCTAGTAGTACGAATGAACAGAGCCACGTTACTCCTGTCGCAAAGCACAGACATTAGCCAATCCATCAGTGGCGCAAATAAAGTGATTATTGGCCTCATAGCTGATTTAAACGGTAGCTGGATTTAAATAGGCGAAAATTATTTGCTTTCTGAAAGGTAGTAACCACATGATTTTTAATGTAGTTTTAAGATGGGTGTTGGGAAATTTACAGGTGCGCGGATGGTAAAGTTGCAAAAAGTGACAGCGTCATTTAAGCCTTAGTGTGAGAACTATTTGAATAAAGCATGTAATTAACTGTTTAACTAACTGTTTAGCTAACTAATAGGCGCATGAGATACAAAAATCAGGCGAGCGTTAATGACGAAGGAAGAACCATCCGCGTTATAGATTATGTTTAAAACCTTTATCGACAACTTACCATCTAAATACTTTTGGCTAGCTAATGCCTTGTTTTGGTTGTTATTAAATTCAATGGCGGCAACCAATAGCTACCGTATGAGTCTACACTTTAACAGGCCAGTAGAGTGGTTCGAAGTGTGGTTAGAGTATTTACCATGGTGGGGAAATTGGGCGCTATTAGCGCCGTTAATTATCGCCAGCACGCAAATGATTTCGTTTGATGTAGAACGCTTGGTAACCTTTGTTGGCAAAACCTGTGCAGTGATGCTGCTGTTTTTCACTTTATATTGGGGCTTAACCATTGTTGAAGTTTCGCTAATTAATAATGGATACATTAACCCAACAGTGCTTGCCGAGGCATTTTCGCAACTCCTACTAAGTCCTTTGCATATGGACTTTCTCGTTTATTTAGCGGTGTTGTGCTCAGGCTATTCATATACTTATTACAAACACTCACGAATTCAAGCGCGCCGTAATCAAGAGCTCAGTGAGCAGTTGTTGCAAGTGGAGTTGCAGTCACTGAAGTCTCAACTTAATCCACACTTCTTATTTAATACCTTGAACACGATTGCTAGTTTGATCCGACTAGATAACAAAAATAACGCCATCAAAGCCTTGAGTGAACTCAGCTTTATGCTGAGAAAAGTATTAGAAAATCAGCGGCATCAACTGATTTCGCTCGAGCAAGAAGTCGAGTTTATTCAAAGCTACTTAACCATTCAGCAAATGCGTTTTGCCCATAAGCTGAAAACATCGGTTGATGTTGATGATCAATGCTTGCCACTCGATGTGCCTTTTATGCTGTTGCAACCCTTAGTTGAAAATGCTGTTCAGCATGGCTCTCAGTTAGAAAGCGATCAAAATGAACTAAAATTGTCTGTGTATTGCCAAGATGAATACTTACACGTCAAACTGATTAATAAAATTCCAGAAAAAGACGAACACAAAGGCTTTGGCATTGGCCTGAGTAATTGTCGAAAGCGCTTGGAAAAGCTCTACCATTTGGATTTTCAGCTGAGCCTGACGCCGATGGAAAATGGTTATTTTGAAACTTATCTTTGTATGCCGATTGGAGTATTGGATGCTTAATATTTTGGTTGCTGACGATGAACCGTTAGCACGCGAAACAATAAAATTGTTACTGGCGAATCAAACCGACGTTGGACACGTCTACGAAGCGCAAGATGGAAATCAGGTACTGGATGTATTTAGTGAGCATCACCCAGATATAGTGTTTCTTGATATTCAAATGCCGGGAAAAACGGGCATTGAGCTAGCCGAGCAGCTGCCTAATGATACTGTGATTATTTTTGCTACCGCCTACGATCAGTTTGCGATTACGGCATTTGAGCTAAATGCTATTGGTTACTTGTTAAAGCCATTTGATGATGACAAATTCTATGCAGCATTCGATCGCGCTCGCCAACAAGTCGCGAGTAAGTCGCCGACGAACTTCAAAAAAGTTGGGCAACTTATTCAGCATATGGTTGACGAGCAAGACCGAGCCTATAAAACGCGTTTAGTGGTGAAAGATCCCGGCCGTATTCGACTTGTCGATGTTGATCAAATTAACTTTATTGCAGGAGCTGGTAATTATGCCGAAGTTCATTTGTTTGATGACAAGCCTGTGCTGCACCGAGAAACACTAACTAGTTTAGAGAAGCAACTCGACCCGAATGTGTTTGTTCGTATTCATCGTTCAACTATTGTTAGGCGCTCGAGTGTTATTGAGCTTAGACCTAATGAAAATGGCGATTATAGCGTGATTTTAAAATCGGGAGAGCAGTTAACGCTTTCGCGTAGAAACAAAGGTAAACTAGAAGCATTGATTGGTGAACAGTAGTCAATTGGTTCAAAGGTGCAAAAGCGAGAAGTTTAGTTTTTAAATGTTGATTAAAAAGCGCTGAACTGTAAAAAGCATACCTACAAACTAGGGATAAAAAAGAAGGGGGCAAAACTTCACCCCCTGTAAAGTCATCATCGTGTTTAAAATTGACAGATCATAAACACAAAACTACATGCCTCAATGTCATCGAAAATATGTATCCAGAGAGTAGTTGAATCTCATATTTCTCTTTGACGCTGTCAGTATGGCAAAGAGCTATCCTTATCAACAACGGCGTTGGGATAAACTGATTGAAATTTGGGACAAGTGGCAGACATGGATGGAAAACAGGCCTGAAAGATTGGTATTAATGTCTTTTAATATCACCAAAATTAGGTATTTTTATAAGTAGAACAACGACTTGTTTAGAGTTGTACCTTATGTTCTGCTTGATATATAACGTTGATAATCAGGAACTTTTCGTGCAAACACTTGGCCAAATAAGCTAGAGGTAATGAGTAAGTCCGCACTGGCAATATTACAGGCCACCGGAATATTCCAAACTGCGGCAAGTCGCAATAAGGCTTTAACGTCAGGGTCATGTGGCTGCGCTTCTAGCGGATCCCAAAAGAAAATTAACACGTCAATCTTTTGCTCTGTGATCAGTGCGCCAATTTGCTGATCGCCGCCAAGCGGGCCGCTGATGAGCTGGCTCACACTCAGGCCAGTTTGTTTAGCGATGAGTGCGCCTGTCGTACCTGTTGCGTATAGCTGGTGATTTTTTAACTGTTCAATGTGAGTGTTGGACCACTCAATTAAACTGGCTTTCATGTTGTCGTGAGCTACCAGCGCCACGGATTTTTGTGCGTTAGATTGGATCGTTTTGTATTCCATCGTTTTATTTTCCCTAATGAGTTCTTTAATAAGCCAACTGCGATGTGATTTTTTAGCTGTAACACTTGTTTTAGCGCACTCATGAGCAGAAAGCAGTTATAAAATATTTCATCAAAGGTTTTAGGGCGTGTTGATCTTTCAGGGTTGTTTTTGCAGCAGTCTGTTTGGGTTTTATACAAGGCGGTACTTGTGTAATGTAGTCATTCTCCATAAATAAGTGCCAACACAGTAGAAAATTCAAACAGACGCTGCCCTGCGGGTTCATCTAAACGCTTCCTGCTCATTGTTGCTCGCTTTTTACATAGAACGACTATGCGACAAAGCGAGCGCCGCGATCAGAAAGCGTTTAGATTGAACAAAATTCAATCTCGAAAGGTCAACACGCCCTAGTTAGCATCTAAAAATAGCGCTATCTAAAATTCACTATTCGGGTAAAATTGTGGGCTTTCGAAAATAAAAAAAATCTCCGCTTTTGATGAAAATCCTTCACACTTCTGACTGGCATTTGGGTCAACACTTTTATGGCAAAAGCCGCGCGAATGAACACCTGCAATTTCTCAATTGGTTGCTTGAACAGGTTACTGAGCACAGCGTTGATGCCATCATTTTAGCAGGTGATATTTTTGATACCAGCACACCGCCAAGCTATGCTCGTGAGCTGTATTTTAACTTTATTGATAAGTTGAATACATTAGGCTGTCAGTTGATTGCGCTAGCAGGCAACCATGATTCTGTTGCCATGTTAAATGAGTCGAAACAATTGCTAGCAGCACTGAATACGCAAGTGATCACAACGGCATCAGCCGACAGTGACGAGCAGTTAGTCACGATTAAAAATGCCAGTGGCAAGGCGCTAGGCGTTGTGTGCGCAATCCCTTTTTTACGTCCTCGTGATTTAGTGACAAGTCGAGCGGGGCAAAGCGCAACAGACAAGCAATTGCAACTGCAAGTAGCAATTACCGAGCATTATCAAACACTTTATGAATCGGCGAATGCATACCAACTGCCCGTGATCATGACAGGCCATCTCACTACAGTGGGCAGCAAAACGTCTGATTCTGTTCGTGAGATATACATAGGCACCTTAGAAGCTTTCCCGGCAAACGCATTCCCACAAGCCGACTATATTGCACTTGGTCATATTCATCGCCCGCAAAAGGTTGCTGGTAATGACACGATTCGCTATTCAGGTTCACCTATACCGCTCAGTTTTGATGAAGCATCGCATGATAAAACGGTTAATTTAGTAAGTGTTAATGACCAATCAACGGTTGAAGTCGAAGCACTGACAATTCCTCGCTTTCAGCCGATGGCAATGCTAAAAACCAGTGTTGACGAGCTGGCGACAAGCATTGAACAGCTAGCGCAAGAGTATTGTGAGCAAATCACAACCGATTTACCTCTATGGTTAGATATTGAAATTAGCGCACAAGGCTACTTGGCTGATCTGTCTGGGCGTGTGCAAGAATTAGTGAAAGATCTACCGATAGAAGTGTTGCTCATTCGTCGTAGCAAACAAGAGCGTCAGCAAATACTCGCAGAGCAGCGCACAGTCACGTTAGAAGAACTTTCTGTGAGCGATGTTTTTACCGCTCGCCTAGCACAAGAAGAGTGGCAAACAGATGAGCAAGAGAACCAAAAAGAACGGCTAACAGAACTCTTTAAGCAAGTGCATCAACAAGTGCTAGATGAAACTAATGCCAAGCATGTCGAATCGAATACGGGAGGCAAAGCCTAATGCGTATTTTGTCACTGCGATTTGAGAACTTGAACTCGTTAAAAGGGCATTGGTTTATCGACTTTAGCAAAGAGCCCTTTGCTGGCAATGGGCTATTTGCGATCACTGGGCCAACAGGTGCAGGTAAAACCACTATTTTAGATGCGATTTGTTTAGCGCTTTACCATCAAACCCCAAGGTTAACTATTTCTGATAAAAATAATCAATTGATGACTCGCCACACCGCTTCTTGTTTGGCAGAAGTTGAATTTGAGGTGAAAGGGCAGGGCTATCGTGCATTTTGGAGCCAGCGTCGCGCTAAAAATGCCGCAGACGGCAAATTACAACCTGCTAAGGCTGAACTAGCCACACTATCGGGCGAAATCCTTGCTGAAAAGCTGCAAGCAGTGAGGCAGAAAATTGCCCAGTTAACTGGTTTAGACTTTGGCCGCTTCACCAAATCGATGATGTTGTCGCAGGGGCAGTTTGCAGCCTTTTTAAATGCTTCTGCTAATGACCGAGCTGAGCTACTTGAAGAGCTGACCGGCACTGATATTTATGGCGATATTTCTAAAACGGTTTTCCAAGAAGCAAAAGCAAGTGAACAAGCATTAGCACTACTAAAAGCTAAACTCGATGGCGTTGAGTTACTGAGTGATGAACAAGCGAAGAGCTTACAAGCTGAATTGCAATCGTTAAACACTGTTGAGAAAGAGCAAACAAAGCGTGTTGCTAAGCTACAAAAAGATATTCAAATTCGCCAGCAACGCACGACATTACAAGACAAGCAAAAACAATTAGATGCCAGCCAAGCCGAGCTTGCAGCGCAAAAAAAACAACACGCAGATGAACTAACAGCCTTGGCCGCTGCAAAGCCCGCGATTGCCATTCAAGACAGGTACCATACAAAACAGCAGTTGGTTGAGCAATCACTGCATAGCCAACAGCAACTCACGGCGAGTGAATCGAACCTTGCTCAAACTGAGCAGCAGCTTGCTGAGCAAACAGCATTGCGTGCAAGCGCTCAAGACAAGTTAACTGAGCGACAAAAAAAATTAAAACAGCGTGTCGCAAGGTTAAATGAGCAAATTTTGCCAACGTTGCAAAACCAGCAGCATATGGTTGAGCAACAAAGTGACAAGCAAAGTGCTATAAAAGAAAAAAAATCCAGCTTAGCTAAAGTTGAAGTTTTAATAACAGATAAAAAAGCCGAATTTGACGTATTAACGGCTGAGCACAACAACATTCAGGCTTACTTAACCGAGCACCTGTATGTTAAGCAACTACCGAGTTATCTTGGCCGTTGGCAAAGCGACTTCAATCGTTTGCAAACGATTGAAGTAGAAAAGCAAAATACCGAGCAAACCATACAAGAGCTCAGTGCTCAGCAAGCTGAGGCTGAAAAAGCAGATCAGCAACTTAGCCAAACACTGGAAAACTTGGCCAAAGAGAAAGCGGCATTTCAAGTATCGCTACAAGCGCTAAGCCAGCAAAGAGCAGAAACCTTAGCGGGTATTAGTTTACCCGTTTTAGCTGAGCAGCCAGCTTTACCCCTGACGGAGGCAAGTTTACAGGGATTTATTCAACAATTGCAGCAGCACCAGCAAGGGCTTAATCAACTTAAATTAATCGCGCAACAATTCGCCAATTCCAATCAGAGCCTGCACGACAAACAGCAAACAAATGCTGAACTTAATCAAACCATTAGCCAGCAAGAGTCTTCATTAACTGCTAAACGTGAAGAGTTCAAGGCGGCTAAGCACACCTTAGATTTGTTAGAAAAAGTAGTTGCTCAACAGCAAACGATTAAGCAGTTATCGGATCACCGTGCTGAGCTTCAACCAGGGCAAGCTTGCCCATTGTGCGGTGCTACTGAGCACCCGGCAATTGCAGAGTACCAAGCGTTAACCAGCTCGGCAGAGGAACAACAGCTATCAGGTCAAAAAAACCTAGTTGAACAACTAAAACAGCAAGGCATTGAACTTAAAGAGCAACTTCATCACCAGCAACGTACGTTAAGCCAAGAGCAAAGCCAAATAACGGCTTTACAGCAAGAATGTCATCAACTCACCGAGCAATGGCTGCATATTGTTCAACAGCTTGATGCCAATATTCCAAGTGCCGTTAACCAAGCGCATAATGCCGTAAATAGTTCGCCTAACGGCTCTGCTAGTAACTCAGTTAATGAGTCAGCCAGTGTATGTTCGGTTGCACAAATTGATGGTGAGCTTGAAAGTGTTCAACAACAACTGTCGCAAACCATGAATTGCCAATCAGCGTTAGTCTCTTTGACAGAGCAAGAGAATAACTTGCAGAAGCAGCTAGTCGATATTGACCAAAGTATTGCTCAGTTAAATCAAAGTGAGGCGGTTAACCGTCAGCAAGCCAGTCATCGAGTGGCTGAGCAGCAAAAGCTTAGCGAGCAGTTATCAGCGGTTGGCGCAGAGGCTGGCCAATTGTGGCAAGGCATCTCGGAACAAGTTTCACAGCTTGAATTGCCAATGCCGCGTGCAAGCGAGTTTAGCCAGTGGTTACTGCAACTAGAGCAGCAAATACAGGATTATCAAACGCAACTCACCGCTGCTGAGCAAGTTCAACTCAGTATTCAAGCGTTAGAAAAATCCTTAATTGGCTACCAGCAACAACAACTTGCTGAGCAGCAACAAGTCACAGTACTTATCGAAGAAGGCAAAGGGATTGATAGTCAGTTGCAAGCATTAGCACAACAACTGCAACACTTGCTTGGCGAATCAACCCTTGAACAAGAGCAACAGCATATTGCGACGGAAGAGTCAGCCATCGCGGATGAACAGCAGCAGATTGAAAAAGCCTACAACGAGGCGGCCAATGCTCATCAACACGCACAAGGGCAGCACACATCATTAGCGAAGCAAGCGCAAAGCTTGAGCGAGCAAGTTAATCTTGCTACTGCGAAATGGCAGGAAGTGCTATTGGCGAGCGAATTTAGTGATGAAACGGCTTTTATCAATGCCAATATGCCAGCAGAGGAATTTACCCGCTTAACGGCGTTGGCAGATGAACTAAACGTTAAAGAGCAGCAACAGAGTGCACTTGCACAGGAATATCAATCGCAATTGGCTAGCCTGCCTGTTGAAGCTGATAGCAATATTTCATTGTCAGAGATGACAGAAAAGCTAGTGAAAGATGAAACTGAACTCAAGGCATTGCAAACGAAGTTGGCGCAGCTTGATTTTGAACTACAGCAAGATAAAAAGCGCCGTGATGAGCAGCAAAGCTTAATGGCAGATATTGCGCAGCAGCAGATTGCACTTAACGATATAAGTCACCTAAACGGTCTGATTGGCTCGGCAGACGGCGCTAAATTTAGGCGCTTTGCTCAAAGCTTAACCCTTGAGTACTTGGTTCATTTGGCGAATAAGCAATTGATGCGTTTACATGGCCGATACCAGCTAACGCGACAAACAAATGAGTCGCTTGCACTCGAGGTGGTTGACACTTGGCAAGCAGACTTAACCCGCGATACGAAAACTCTTTCAGGTGGCGAGAGTTTCTTGGTGTCACTTGCACTGGCGCTGGCGTTGTCTGATTTAGTGAGCGCAAAAACGCAAATCGATTCGCTGTTTTTAGATGAAGGCTTCGGCACACTTGATAATGATACGCTGGAAGTGGCTTTAGACGCGCTCGATAATCTAAACGCGGCCGGCAAAATGATTGGTGTCATCAGTCATATTGATACGTTAAAAGAACGTATCGCCACACAAATCAAAGTGGAAAAAATAAGCGGTTTAGGGGTCAGTAAACTGGCATCTCAGTTTGTTTATTCGCCTAACCAATAACAGAACAACGCGAACACCAAAATTGAACCTTTCGCCGTCAATAACCGTGATAACGTCAGGTTATTGGTGGCGGTGGTTAATTCCGCCTAACATGTTAACCACAGGTTTGGCGAAGAACATCACTAAAGGTGCTCACTCGAACTTAGCACATCAATGGAATTTTTAATGGAAACTTGGATAGCCTTTACTTTGTTAGCGGCTTTTATGCAGGCGATACGAACCGCTGGTCAAAAGCAACTGTCAGCTCAGTTATCATCACTTGCTACTGCCGGCGTTCGCTATATATTCGCTTTACCATTTGCATGGCTATATTTGTGGTGGGCGCTCAATCATTATCAAGTAGCCTTGCCAGCGCTTAATCCAACGTTTTTGCAGTATGCCATTATCGCCAGTTTTGCTCAGCTAATCGGCACAGCTTGCCTTGTTATTGCATTTCAGTATCGGAATTTTGCCGTCGCTACTAGCCTTGCTAAAACCGAGGCTATTCAAGTGGCAGTGATTGGCGCTTTGTTATTCGCTGCACCTTTGTCAGGCTATGGTTGGTTATCGGTAATTCTGGGTGTTGTTGGGGTCATTTTACTGTCGAAAGTAAAATTTAATCTTAAAGATATATTGACTAATCCGGGGGCTGGCTATGGCTTGGCCTCCGGCCTTGGGCTGGCGATTACCACATTACTGATCCGCGAATCGAACTTAGCGCTTGGCAGTCACCCTATGGTCAATGCTGCGGTAACGCTGGTGTTCTTAATTAGCGCTCAGTCATTGTTAGCTGGCTTGTATTTGTTAATGCGTGATGCCAGTCAGTTTAGAAAGATGGTGATTAATTGGCGCCTTGCCTTGTTTGTTGGCATTACTAGCTTACTTGGTTCAATTGGTTGGTTTACTGCCGTTAGTTATCAAACCGCGGCCTACGTAAAAGCACTAGGGCAGGTGGAATTTTTTATCACGCTGGTGCTGACTTATCGACTTTTTAAAGAAAAAACCACACCCGCAGAGATATTAGGCATGTTGTTGATTGTTGTTAGTGTTGTTGTACTTTTGCTTTTAGCATAGGTGGCTGTGGAGAAGTAAAGATAGCACTGCTGTCGCTCGCTATTATCTGCTAAACTCCCCGCGCAATTTTCAAAACTAGCAATAAACATCATGCAAATTACCAAAGATAAAGTAGTGCAATTTCACTACACCATGAAAGACGAATCTGGCGAAACGGTAGAAAGCTCTACTGGCGGCGATCCAATGGCCTACTTACACGGCCACAATAATATGATTGTCGGTGTTGAAAACGCATTGGCCGACAAAAGTGCAGGCGATAGCTTTACAGTGACTGTTGAACCGCAAGATGCCTACGGTGAACGCCAAGAAGACGCCGTACAACGTATTCCTACCAAGCACTTGCAAGGCGCTAAAGTATGGAAGCCAGGCATGGTAGCGGTTGTTCACACTGAACAAGGGCAACGCCAAGTTACCGTATTAAAGGTTGGTCGTTTTATGGTGACATGTGATTTAAATCCACCTTTAGCCGGCAAAACGTTAACGTTCGATTTAGAAGTGGTAGACGTACGTGAAGCCACTGAAGAAGAAATTGAGCATGGCCATGCTCACGGTGTGGGCGGACATCAGCACTAAGGCTCGCTTTTAGGGTCTGTAAATGCCTCTTAAAGCCTGTTTAAGTTAAGCCTAGGCAAATCTGTACTAGGCTTAACTTTATTTCTATTGTTTTCATTTCTTTCCATTCATTCGACAGTATTAAAACCATATTTGGCATTAGGCATCTGATTTTAATTGCCTTATCTAAACGTTGTTTTTAAAAATTAAATCAATTGTAAGCTTTCGTATAGCACTAGGCTGGTTATCACAACCTGCACAAGCGACTATCTATAATTCAAGCCATTTCAATATCACGCCGAAGCTTATAATTACGCTCTCTTCCTTTCGATAAACGTTCTCACTGCGAACGGTAAAAATAGCCATGAAAAGTGCATCAGTCATTCACAGCTGAAGTGCTTTAGCGTAATGATTTTTTATCCGCTATTGCTGCCGAGTCAACCAATTTTTAAGCATGCTTATCGACTAATGCGTATATTCTAACCTGCTTGTTTTAACAGCAAAAATTACGTATCTGTAACAAAAGTGTTTACTGTGTTTTACCTTTGTTAATATTTCGATTACAAAAGGTGAAAAAGTAAGGGTAAACCCTGATAAAAGCTCAGTGTAACTACGCCTTACTTAACTCACAATCTTCACGTAATTTTCACACCCGTGTTACGGTAGTGTCACCTTGTATTAACAAGTGTGAAAGCCTGCTAAACAAGCATCATCAAGGTAGTGTTATGAAGAAGCCTCTTGCCAAGGGTTTGGCATGCTCATCTCCGAACAGAGTTCGATTTTTATATAGTTTTTAGCGTGTTACAGCTAAGCCATTAGCTAAGTAAAACACTAGCCAAGAAAGCAATAAACCATATCAACAAACAACAGTGCTTACTGAAGCATCAGTTGGCGCTTGTAGTGCACATTTTTCTCAACAAGCATCACGAATTTGAAGAAACATCATGAATTTAACAATCAAAACTAAGCTAATTTTACTAGCTAGCATCGCTTTATTTTTAATTGGGGGGATTTCTATTGTCGAAACACTAGTTACTAAAAACATAGTGTTGACGGCGGAATCTGAAAACGTCGGCAATTCGGTAAAAAAACATTGCAAGAAAGCTTACAAGCACAAATTGATACGGTTACGCTTTCGACCGAATTATTTTATCAACAAGCTCAGCAAGACCAGATTAAAAAAGAGCTAGCTGAGGAGCTGACGGTCATCTACCAAACGATGTCATCAATCTATCAGAATACATCATCCAAATCAGAGGCAAAGGCTCATATTCATAGCTTTTTAAACCACTATACGTGGGGCAACAATCGCTATGTATTTAGCTATAAC
This sequence comes from Thalassotalea euphylliae, assembly GCF_003390395.1. NCBI lineage: Bacteria > Pseudomonadati > Pseudomonadota > Gammaproteobacteria > Alteromonadales > Colwelliaceae > Thalassotalea > Thalassotalea euphylliae. Next base: position 1,777,406 of record NZ_QUOV01000001.1, read on the forward strand.
AAAGACTCTATTGACTATGTAACTCATACTTTAAAGCCTGCGCTAATTGGCACTTCAGCGAAAGATTCACAAGATAGAAACGGTGTTTATTACGCGCGAAATATCGTTAACGTCGCACTAGAGAGTGACATCGGTTTTACTAAATATGCGTTTGTTAATCCAACGACTAACCAAGTAGAAGATAAGCTCACGGCGGCAATGTTATTTACACCTTTGAACATTGTTATTGCTACCGGTGAATACATTTCCAGCTTGCAAGCTGAAAAGCAAGCGAATGCACTTGCGATGATCACACATGCAAAATACGGCAAAAACGGATATTTTTGGGTGCAAGATAGCCATGGTGTGATACTTGCTCACCCGAAAGCGTCTATTGTTGGCAAAGTGATTGGTAACACAGAAAAAATTGCCAAACGTGTGAGCACGCAAAACGACGCGTTTATCGACACAACGTTTAATAACCCGGCAACGGATAAAGTTGAAAGTAAAATTAATTATGCGCGTAATGTCTTTCCAGACTGGGGTTGGACCATTGTAACGGGTGCCTATGAGAGCGATATTATTGAAGCTCAAGAGCAATTAACATACGCGACGCAAGAAATTTTTAACAGCCAAACTGTGCAAAATATTGTTCTGCTATTAATTGCAATTGGTGTCGCGATCGGCCTGTTTATCTACTTTATTAATCGCGTAACGTATCGATTGTCAGTGTTGCAAGAGCGAATTGCGAGCTTATCAAGTGGGGAAGCTGATTTGCGCTCTCGATTAACAATGAATGGCAAAGACGAAATTAATGACATAGCCAATGCCGTCAACGCTTTTATTGCGTATTTGCAAAAAATGTTACGTGAGCTAAGTGCATCTTCACACCATATTACTGACAATATTAATAGCCTATCGGCTCAGTCAGAGCAGAATCATATCGCCTTAAATAACCATGCAAACGAAACCGAGCAAGTGGTTACCGCTATTACTGAAATGAGTGCGACTGCCAATAGTGTTGCAGACAGTGCTAATCAGTCAGCGCATAGTACTAACCAAGCGGAACAAGAAGCGAATGAAGCACAGCAGCTAGTTAACTCAACAACCGAAAGTGTTGAAAAGTTGCAGCGTGAAATTGAACAGGCAGCGGCGAATATCAATACCATGAACGACAATACTCAAGAAATTGTCAATGTACTGACTGTAATTGGCGAAATCGCTGATCAGACAAACCTATTAGCGTTAAATGCTGCGATTGAAGCTGCGCGAGCAGGTGAGCAAGGCCGAGGTTTTGCGGTGGTTGCTGACGAAGTTCGAGCACTGGCTTCACGCACGCAAACAAGCACCGAGGAAATTAGCCAGATCCTTGCCAAAGTCCAAGGTGATGCTGTTAATGCTGTTGCTGCCATGCAGGCAACGCAAGCGAGCTGTGCATTGGCCTCTACTAATACTGCGCAAGTATCAACAAGCTTAACGACCATGACCGATGCAATTGTTCAAATTAATGACTTAAACAACCAAATTGCGACTGCTGCTGAGCAACAAAGTGCGGTAACGGAAGAGGTTAGCCAAAACATGAACAACATCCAAACCGTTGTCCATGACCTTTCTCATGGCGGCGAACAGACAATGGCGAGTAGCCGTGAATTGGCAACGACCAACGAACAATTGGCTGGGCTTATTGGCCAATTTAAGGTTTAAGAAAACACTAATCAGCCGAACTATGAGTAAAAATCACAAAAGATTATCTGTGATGTTCGGCTGTATATCTTAATACACTTATGACGGCTTATTAGCGGGTTGGTTAGTAGCAGCCCGTTTAAATTAAACACTAACCACGCTTATACTGTGTTGGGCAGTATGCTCGCAACACATTGCCGGATCTGAGCTTACTGTGTTTCGTTGCTCGGCCCGATACACGCGCTCGCCATAGTTTAAAGCTAGATGGCTTCAATTGCCGCCTCATAAATTTGATGAGACTAGTTTCGTTTAAACCATAATTTTCTCTGATCGCTTCAAAAGGGGTTCTGTCTTCCCAAGCCATTTCGATTATTCTTGAGGTATCTTCATTAGAAAAATTCATAGGTTTCTTAACACACGTAAAAAAGAGAAATATTGCATTTGGCTTATTACGTATGTCAGGAAAAATAAGAACACAAAACCATTAACTTACTATTAACAAACCCCACGAAAAAACCAGCCAATTATTGGTTTTTAAAGCAAAAATATTCAGTTTGCTTGTTGCACCAATCTTGATCAGTTACTATCGATTGCAACTAATAAAAATTAGCAACGCTATAGCATGGAAGCCAACGCGTGAGTCGTACTGTGACAGAAAAAACAAAGCAACATCCCATCATAAAAATAAACTACTTGCCGCGCATTATTGCGGCTAAGTTTATGTTGCTAATTTGTGGCTTAAAACTGGGCTGGGATGTTCTGCAAGTTCAGTATCTTTGGTTATTTGTATTGGGTATTTTGTACCCGCATATCACTTATTGGTTGGCGGCGAAAAGCAGAGATGGAAAACGTCAAGAGCATATGAATATGAACTTTGACGCGTTTCTAACGGGCATGACTGTATCTATTTTGCCTGACTATTATTTCCTTTCAACAGCGACCATCGTATTAATCGCCAATGCTTTGTACATAGGTGCGTTTAGGTTGCTGTTAAAGAATATGCTGGCCTATGCAACAGCGCTCGTTTTCGCCATGGTTTACGTGTGGCCGTTTACTGGATTTGTGCAAACTGACTGGCCAGTAAAAATTGTTAATACGCTATTTATTCTTATTCACTTCGGCACATTTGCGATTCTAAGTTATTATCTTACCCGCCGCATGATTGCGCTGACCAAAGAAGTACAAAGTTTATCGATTACCGACCCTCTAACGGGCGCGTACAATCGTCGCTATCTTGACGCGAATTTAAGTAAAGAAATTCATCGTAGCCAACGATTAAATTATCCAATAACCGTTATCTTTACCGACTTAGATCATTTTAAGTCGGTGAACGACGAATATGGTCATCAGCTAGGTGATAAAGTGCTGGCTGACTTTGTCAGCATTGCACGCAAGTGTATTCGAGAGGATGTTGACTGGATTGCCCGATTTGGCGGTGAAGAATTTATTGCAGTGTTACCAAATGCCGACGCCGATTACGGAGCGCTTATTGCTGAACGTATTCGCCAAGAGGTGAGTGAGCACCTGTTCGAATTTGAAGACAAACAGGTGTCTATATCATCAAGCTTTGGTGTTGTTGCAATAGACAACAACGACCATAATGCTTCGGCAGAGTGCGTGATCGCCAGCGCTGAAAAGCTAATAGCTACGGCTGATGATGGCCTTTACAAAGCAAAAGAGAAAGGCCGTAATCGCGTGGAAGTGGTCAATCTGCATGCTCAAGAGAGTATCTAGCTATCACTGAAAATCTTGAGTTTCAAAATATAGTGATTGTTTAAACACAAGCTGGCTTTGGTGTTGCGCTCGGCTTTTTCCTAGCTCTGATTGCAAGTTTAACGAAGCCTTATTTTGAGCTGATAGTTTTTGCCCATCAGTCGTGATGGAAGTTGGTAATGCTACTAACTTCTCACTCTTGTAGGTTAACCACACTAAATGATCAAAGCTGGGCTTATCGCCAAATTGATGCACAGCCAATACATCACCTTCGCCCATGTTAATTAAATCATACTCACCATTACTAACACCTTTGTTTGACAATTTTCGCTGATAAAGCATTTGGTCAATTGCAAAGCTCACCTGTTTAGCGATAGGCTTGCCGCCTCGTTCAAAGTGCCCTTGATAAATAGTTGCGGTAAAGTCGGTTAGCTCACCATTTCTTAGTTTACTAAGCGAAAATACTTCCGGCAGTAAGGTGATTAATTGGCCTTTAGTCAATGCTGCTTTCATCGAGGCTACTATTTGGGGCAGTTGGTGTTGTTTATTTTGGCTTTGGCTGTGCTTTGAAGTGGCAGGGCGTTCACTGATATTTGTGGTAAAAATTATCTGGTGCTCGTGCATCGAGTTATGCAGTGGTAAATGCGATGCAATCAGCTTGTCTCCCACCATCACTAATGCCATGCCATGCACACCAACGTCGTGATGTTGCTTATGTTCTGCACCTTTCTCGCTTGCAAGTGCAGAGTGTTGACAAATAAACAGTGTTAAAAGGGCACTAGTGATAAATAACCTAGTGCGATGTAATAAGGGATGTTTGGTAATCAAAATTAATATTTCTCGTTGGGTAATGATGTGCTGAGTATAGTGAACTTTTGCTGAACCATCGTTTACAATGTGGTTGATTTGTTTCCTATTTGGAAATGATGTTTTTGCATTAAAGGTGAATGATTTGTTCGGTTAGTTAATACCTAACGTTAAATAATAGAAACAAAAATAATGGATACAGCAGATTTAGAAAAATTTATAGTGCTTGCTAACAATCAAAACATGCAACAAACAGCTGCGCACTTTCAAAGTTCACCAAGCGTTATTTCTAAGGCATTAAAACGCCTTGAAAGCTCGTTAAACACTCAATTGTTTGACCGCGTTGGCAAGTACATCCAACTGAATTCGCAGGGAGCGCAGTTGTTACCTAAGGCAGTAGAATTAGTAACAAACGCTAAGCAAATACAAGGCTTGTTTTGCAATGAATCTAGTCGACATATTCGAGTTGCAGGTCCAGCAATTATTCTCGCGCGCTGGGCAAGTGTTATCGCGAGAAGTAACTATCACCAAAACCAGCAACAAGAGAAGCAGCAAAATAAGCAGCAAGAGAAGCAACAAAACCAGCAGTTCAACAGTGAGGGAAAGCGTGAGGCTAGTTTACCCAATCTTACTTGTGAGTCGATCACATTTGATACCTGCTTTGAGCAGCTTGCGGTTGATAAAGTTTTAAAAGGCGCAGCTGATATCGCTTTAGTTACTAAGCAAGTGACTGAGGAAATCAATGGCCAATTACCGAACAATATTTCCCGCTTATCATTAGGGTCTCTAGATATGGTTGTCGCCTGCGCAGTAGGGCACCCATTGGCAAAAGCGAATCCGTCAGTTAACGAACTAAGTGAATATGATTTTGTTGTGCCGCAACGCTCCCCGTATTGCGGTGAACTGCGTGGTATCGGCTGTGATGGTTGGAACGAACAGTTGGTTCCACGAAATAAACCTGTGATTGCTGATGATCTAAGTGTCTTAGCTCAGCTTGTTAAAAGTGGCTTGTATCTTGGCTATGTGCCCAGTTATTGGGCGAGGGAACAGCAGCTTATTGCGCTTAATATTGCCGATGTAGCAACGGAAGCTGAGCAGCAAGTAGCTATTAGCTGGCAACCAGAATTACTTAATATGTTAAGCAGTGGTTTTAATTAGTATTAACTAGTGTTGCTTAATTTGCTTTTATTACCAGTGAAAATCATCACCAAAATAAATGATATGCAATAAATTTTAAGCTCCCGGCAGTCGCTAATTGACCAGTGGCAGGATAATTAGGATGAACTAACATTACCATAAACCGCGAAACTGCTATCTTACTTATTATTAATAATTCAGCCTTATTATCTGGGCAATAGTTACGAAAACTTCAATCATAAAATCACAAAAACAAAAAATAGAAAACAGAACAAATAACAAAAACAATAAATCAGTTGGTGTAAACCAACACATCTTCTTCAAGGAAACTTCAATGTTCAACTATTCAATCTTTCAGTCAGTCGCGTATACAGATGATGCTGCTGAAAATAAAACCAAATCTAAACCTAAACAGAAAGTGGCTTCACGTTCATTGTTAGCACTGGCACTAGGTGCCGCTATTTCAATGCCTGCATTTGCAGATACTAAGGTGATCCATGCTGGTCAGTTATTGGCTGTACCTGGTGAAAAACCACTGTCTAAGCAAACGCTAGTGATAAAAGACGGACTGATCTCAGCCGTGAAAAAAGGTTTTATTGCACCTAGCCAATACGGTGAAAGCGCTCAATTAATCGATTTATCTAGCTCGTTTGTTATGCCAGGCCTTATGGACATGCACGTGCATTTACACGGTGAGCTTGGTCCTAACAATCACAAAGAAACGGTGCAAATGTCAGACGCCGATATTGCCATGAAAAGTGTTTACTTTGCCAATAAAACACTAATGGCTGGCTTTACGACAGTGCGTGATTTATTAAATCAACCTGAACAAATTAATGCGTTACGTGATGCAATAAACAAAGGCTGGGTTGATGGCCCGCGCATTATTGCCGGTGCTGGCGTTTCAGTAACGGGCGGTCACTTGGATGTCGATGGCATGGCGCCTGATATCTTAAAACTTAAATCGCCAGAAACCTTATGTGATGGCCCATATGAATGTCGAAAGGCAGTGCGTCATGCCATTAAATATGGTGCCGATGTTATCAAGATAGCGTCTACAGGAGGCGTTTTATCTGATACAACCACAGGCACTGGCCAGCAAATGGCTGATGATGAAATGAAAGCAATTGTTGATGCAGCACACGTGCTGGGGCGCAAGGTTACCAGCCATGCGCACGCCGTAGACGGTATAAATGCCGCGCTTCGGGCTGGCGTTGACAGCGTTGAACACGGCAGCTATGCCAATGAAGAAAGCATAAAGTTATTCAAGCAAACCGGCGCTTATTTAGTGCCGACTCTGTTGGCAGGTGATACTGTGGTCAATATGGCGAAAACATCTGATTTTATGTCTGCGCCAATCAAAGCCAAGGCCATTCGCGTCGGCGCCGATATGCTGAAAAACTTTACTCGTGCTTACCAATCGGGCGTGAAAATCGCTTATGGTACCGACAGTGGCGTGTCTAAACATGGTAGTAACGCTAAAGAGGCGGTGTTGATGCACCAAGCAGGCATGACAACGCAAGACGTACTAAAAGCTGCCACGGTTAATGCCGCTGATTTAGCTGGTATGAGCAATAAGCTAGGAACGCTAGAGGCTGGTAAATACGCTGATATTATTGCCACAGATGCCAGCCCATTAAAAAACATTGAAGAGTTAATGGATGTTGACTTTGTGATGAAAGGCGGCAAAGTATATAAGCAGTAAATATCGCCGTTAAATGAATTAGGCGATTATCTTATTGAAGCTATATCGGCAATGTTAGCCAAATAAGTAACCTATGTTAGCTATTTGGTTAGTAAGCTAGCTGGGCAAAATCAAACAATAAATCGGTTTTGCCCAGTTTAACTTAGCTTCACGTTTCCATTATAAAACCAAGTTAATGAAGTTATATCCGCAATTTTTCACCAGTTGCGCAGCAATAGACGAGTTCGATTGGCAGCGCTGTTTTCCTTCTTCGCAGCCCTTTACGCAGTACAATTTCATTTCGACATTAGAAAGCACAGGTTGTGTTAGCAAGCAAACTGGCTGGCAGCCATGTCACCTTGCATTGAGTGATGACAGCCAGCAAGTCGTTGCTATTGTTATCCTTTACATTAAATCTCACTCTTACGGCGAATATTTATTCGACTGGAGTTGGGCTGATGCGTTTTATCAGCACGGAATTGAATACTACCCGAAAATCGTCTCGGCGATCCCGTTTACGCCAGTAACTGGCGCACGCTTTGGTATTGCTGAGGAGTTCGCAGAGTATCAAAACGATATATTGTCGCAGGCAACGCAGGCAATTAATTCACTCGCTAAGCAAATTGATGCGCAAACCGCTCAGTGCTTGTTTTTAACCCAACAGCATGCAGAGGCCTTAGCAGGCAATGATTGGTTAAAGCGCTGTGATGTGCAATATCATTGGTTTAACCGAAACTACGGTGATTTTTCAGAGTTTTTGGCGCAACTAACGGCGCGCAAAAGAAAATCAATAAGCAAAGAACGCCAAGCGGTTGTTGATCAAGGCATACAAATACGTAGCTTTGTCGGTGAGCAGTTAACTACAGAACATTGGCGTGAGTTCTATCGCTTTTATCAAGCAACCTATATGAAGCGCTCTGGCCATCAAGGGTACTTAACGCCCGCTTTTTTTGATGCCTTAGCTCAACCAATGTGTAGTATTAGCGAAAACAGTGCGATTGTTTTTGCTTATCGTGATGAAAAAGCGGTAGCTGTGGCTTTGTTTTTTTATGATAACGAGCAACTATATGGCCGTTACTGGGGGGCAGAGCAAGCATTCAACAATTTGCACTTTGAGCTTTGCTACTATCAAGGCATAGAACTTTGTATCAAGCTTGGTTTGTCTCGCTTTAACGCAGGTGCGCAAGGTCAGCACAAACTAAAGCGAGGCTTTGAACCTGTTTACATCTATGGCAGTTATCAAGTGTATCAACCCGTATTTCATCAAGCGATTAGCGACTTTATTGCGCGCGAGCATGAGCACCTTGAGCGCTACACTGAACAGGCAAAAACCGAGCTGCCGTTTAGAAAGCATCAATAACGCTTCTTAATGAATAAATCTATGTCAGTTGCTTAGGTTATCCGCGGCGTGAGAGTAACCCAGTGGTTAGCCCCACGCCAACTAAAATACAACCACTGCCTAAAATCGTAGTGAGTGTAATTGGCTCACTTAAGAATAAATAGCCCCAAAACAAGCCAAACACGGGAATTAGGTAGGTTACTGAAATCGCTTTTGTCGGGCCAATTGTCGCTATCAAGCGGAAGAACATAATGTAGGCGATACCCGTGCAAAATATGCCAAGCGCTGCAACGGAGTAAAATGCTTGATTGCTTGGCATTTGTTCAGGCAAAAACATCAGCGCAAATGGCAGTAGCATTATGGTGGCACTGATCTGGCTTCCGGCAGCAAGCACCAGTGGCTTTAAATCATGCAAATACTGTTTGGTGTAGTTGGTGGCAATTGAATAGCACAAGGCCGCGCCAAGCGCAGCCAATGTTGGCAGAATAAGCGCCTCGCCGCCATTTGCTATTTTGCCTGACATCAAGACATACACGCCGAAAAAGCCCAGTAACAAGCCAAGAATGCCAGCGAATGATATTTTGTCTTTTAGCCAGAAAAAGCCAACGATGGCGGCAAATATTGGTGCGGTTGCATTGAGCACTGAACCTACGCCTGCCGACAACGACAGCAAGGCATAGCCAAATAACGCAAATGGAATGGCGGTATTGAACGCGCCCATGACAAAAATTTGCGTCCAACGGCCAGTGAGTTGATGGTGCTGGCGCTTGGAAACCAAAATTGGTAGTAAAAATAAACTGGCGGTTAGTGTGCGCAGTGCGACCAATAAAAAAGGCCCAAACTCTGGCGAGCCAATACGCATAAATAGAAACGATGCCCCCCACAAAGAGGCTAAAAATAGTAATTCAAAAAAGGCGTTGGTTGACATAAATCAGGCTAAACAGCAGTAACAGGGGTGATATTGAGGACTTGCACTTGAGTAAGCGAACTACACTGCCACGTAATATTGTAGTTGTATAAGCGCATACCGTAAGTATTGTCGTCAGGCTTGTTTTGACGATAAGCAGGGCGAGGGTCTTGTGCCAGTACTTGCTCAATTAATACCGCTAACTCTTGCGATTCACTTTGCTGCTGTGTCTGCAATATCGCTTGTGCTTCTGCCGAAAAATTAACACTAAGCTTGGCTTCGGGGGCTTGCTCAGCAAATCCTGCTTGAGCGCCTTGAAGGCTGTCAGAGTATGGAATGTAAGGCTTTATATCGACAACTGGCGTGCCATCAAGTAAGTCTAAGCCCGATACGTAAATGCGAGTTTGTACTTGATTGTTTTTTAGCGTGATTGATTCAACTTTCTCAACTGGCAGCACCGACATACCAATGCCATTGGGGCGAAATGTGGAGCGTGTCGCCAATACACCCACTTTTTTATTGCCACCAAGGCGTGGTGGTTTAACTTTGGCTTTCCAGCCATGGGCAAGGTTTTGATGAAACATAAAGAGCACCCAAATATGGCTGTAACCTGCTAATCCTTCCACCATGCTTTTGCTATCGATGTCGCTTACCAGCTCAATATAGCCTTTTGCCGCGGTAACCAGCCCAGGCTGGCGCGGAATGGCAAACTTTTCTTTGTAGGGTGAGCTAACGGCGCCTATCGAGCTAATGCTGAACCTGCTTGAACTTGTATTCATTGCAGCCGCCTGACTAATTTAGATTTTCGACTTGATAGGCTTTGCCATAACAAATAACGCTGGCATGACATTGCCTATTGTCGCCTTGATTACCCACTTCAGCGCAACCGGAGAAAACAATGGCATTGGCACCTAGTTGAAATGCACTGCGGCGCGCCTCAGTGCGCGCTTCAATTTTATCAGGAGCCGCTAAATGTGCTTTGGCTTGGCAATGCGAGCCCTCAACCATACCTAGCATTTTGTGCTTACCAGGAAATTCTTGCTCAGACTCAAATATTTTCACTTCAGCTGGGGAAAAATAGTGGGCGAAGTTTTCGCGATCTAAATTGGTATTGATGGTGCTGATTTTCGCACAACTACTGAGTAGCAAACTACAAGTTACAATGCTGGTTAATGCTAGTAAGCGATTCGACATACCATTCGACAAATGGTTCGATAAGCAATTTGATAAAAGATTAGTTAGTTTCATTCAACGGTTCTTGGTAAATTTGAGTTAAAACAAGTTGTAATTAGGGCGCTTGATGCTTATCACGAGCAGCCGCTATCAGCCAAAATAAGCTGGTGTAAGCGATATATTGGCCCGACATAAAAATCACCATTTTAGGCCAAAACGGTGTTTCTTCACTAAAAAAACTTAATGCCCACATCGCTGGCGCAGCGATGATTTCATAACCGGGTAAAGATGTTGGCACCATATGGTAATTAAATAAAAACGCGATGGTACCCAAAAGAATACCCAACAATCCCCAACGGGTCGCAAATTGTAACCTGCTCATCTTAGTCCTTGATAGTAAAATTATTTATCGACTCGACCATGGCAATTTAATTAGTGGTAACTTCATTAAAAGCGTTTTATTAATTTGTGTGACAGTCTACCGATAAATTGGCCGTTAAGGTAATCGATACTCGCTTATGATACTGACTATGCGTTACATAGCCGCATTCGCCAGCAATTTCCGTCGCTAATGGCGCTTTCATTTTAAACTGATAAAAATAGCTACCATCATTTTGGTCAAGCGCATAGTAGATGGTATTAGTGTTATTCGAGGCGATGGTGCCAAAATTCCAGTGACTGTAAGGTAACGTAACACTCGCTTTTTCAATCAGATACTGAGAGTTATTGGTAATGGTAACGCTTGGCTGTATGAAAAAATAAGTTTGATAGACAATAGCAAGTAGCATAAGTATTGCGGAAATTTTTAAAATTATTCGCCTAACACTCGCAATACCAAATTTTTCTGTATAAGACACTAGCTTTAAAATACTTACTGTTGTTTACAATGGCAGTAACTTTATCACCTCTCTTGGTTTTATCTAAGAATTTCAATTTTGGTAATTAATCATATTCACAAAGTTACCATTTGCTAATTTAATACATATTAAATTAGCAAATGGTAACTTTATTTATGAATGCCTAGTCAACCGGATTTTGAGTTCTGTTATTGGTAAGCCATCGACTATTTACTAAGAAACTCTTTAAATACCAATACAGTTTCCAATGGTGCTTCTTCATGGGGCAGGTGCCCAAGCTCTTCAAACATCACCAGCTCGCTGTCTGGTATTTCGCGGTGGAAATGATCACCAAGCTCAGGTGGAATTAAGCGGTCTTGTCCACCCCAGATAATCAATGTTGGCTGGGTGATGGTGTTGATTTTATCGGCGTAAGGGCCGGGTTTAGTTTGGCGAAAGCGTTGCGCTAAGGCTTGGCGGTTACCAGCTCGAACGGTCAAGTCAAAATAGCGGTCAACAAGCTCAGGAGTGATAACGCTTGGGTCGCCATACAAATTAACAATACTGCTTTCAATCATGCTACGCGGCAGTACTTTTTCCATCAGTTTGTTTAATACTGGCGTATTGGCAACGATAAAGCCGATGGGGGTGGATTTAGGGGTAAATGGATAGCCGCTGGTGTCAACCAGTGCTAATTGGCTTACTCGCTCTGGGTAGATAACAGCGGTTGCCCAAGCCACGTAACCGCCAAGTGAATTACCTGCTAACACCCCCTGTTCGATATTTAGGTGATCGAGCATCGCAACAATAAAACTGGCGTAGCTTTCAATGGTGTAGTTATTATCGGGCGATGGTCCGGTTAAGCCAAAGGCTGGAATATCGAAGCGAACTACGCGGCGTGTTGATTTTAATTCGTCTGTCCAGCCGTCCCATGTGTGTAGTGATGAAGAAGTGCCGTGAATAAGCACGATAGGGTTCGGATCATCGCGCGGCCCTTCATCGCGCAGGTGTACTTGCATTCCTTGTACATTAACAAATTGTGAAGGTGCTGGTGCCCATTTGGGTTTGAGCTCTTCAAGCGATTTGTCAGCTTGCCAATAAACCGCAATTAAAATGATGCTAGTCACAAGAATGACAAGCAGTAGCCAACCCAATACCTTCATGGTGTTACCTTATTGTTGTTATCTAACTTAATGATTATGAGGTGTACAAAGATTAACCTACTGGTAAAAAGGCACTTTATCAATTGGTTAATGACTTATATTACAAATAAGTGTTGCGAATCATAACGCCAGCAAAGACTGCTATTTGTTTTTAGAGGCATTACGGAGGCTTGGCTAATTTGGCTTAGCCGTTTCATAATTTAAGGAATTTAAGGCAGAATAGTTTGGTACCAAGGCAAATACAGGTCTAATCAGGACATAAAAAAGGCGCTTAGCTAGTGCTATGCGCCTTGTAATATTTTTTACTAGCTTGTGTTTGTCTCTAGTTGAGACAGCAGCCGCAGATTAGCCTTTATTAACTTTTAGCAGCTTCTTGTTGTGCTGCGATACGTGCTTTTTTCTCAGCTTTACGTTGCTCTAAAATTTTTGCAGCGTCTGAACCTACGTGCGTTTCGCCACGTTCTTTTGCTAATTGCATTTGGCGTTCGCGTTCAGCGTAACGAGCGCGTTGCGTTTCGGTTGTTGAACTAAAACAGTGATGACAGCTAACGCCTTTTTCGTATTCTGGCTTTTCTTTGTCTTCTGCTAAAATCGGCATACGACATGCGTGACATTGGTCGTATTTACCTGCTTCTAGGCTGTGATCTACGGTGACGCGATCGTCGAATACGAAACATTCACCTTGCCACATGGTTTCTTCCGCTGGTACGTCTTCAAGGTATTGGAGAATGCCACCTTCAAGGTGGTAGACTTCTTCAAACCCTTGCTCTTTCATGTAAGCCGTTGATTTTTCACAGCGAATACCGCCAGTACAGAACATCGCTACTTTTTTGTGCTTGGTCGGGTCCATGTTCTCTTTTGCCCAAGCTGGGAATTCACGGAAGGTTTTGGTGTCTGGGTCAACCGCGTTTTCAAACGTACCAATTTGCACTTCGTAGTCGTTGCGGGTATCAACCACGAATACTTCTGGATCAGAAATTAGTGCGTTCCAGTCTTTTGGTTTGACGTAAGTACCTACCACATGGCGCGGGTCAATGCCTTCAACGCCCATAGTTACGATTTCTTTTTTCAGCTTAACTTTGGTGCGTTTAAATGGCTTTTCTTCGGTGAAAGATTCTTTGTAAGAAATGTCGGCTAAGCGTTCGTCGCTTTTTAGCCATGTAAGTAAGGCGTCGATGCTTTCTCGAGAGCCTGCGACTGTACCGTTGATACCTTCTTTGGCAAGTAAAAGGGTACCGCAAACTTGGTTGTCTTCCATTGTTTTTAACAACTTAGGACGGATAACTTCAAAATCTTCAAGCGCAACAAACTTGTACATTGCGCAAACAACGTATTGCATATTTACCTCGGCTGGCGGGAGCGTAATTCCCGTGCTTTGTTAATAAAATCGCACGTGTGTTTGGCGGCTTAAGCTAGGCAATTAACTATTAAATTAGCACACCAAGTACATCGTACTTACTTCGATAAATTCTTTGGCAAACCGACTATTTAACGATCAGCTAAGAATATTTGCGCGCAATTATATTGATCTGGATCAAGAAATGGAAGTCAATGAACAAAGTATTACAGTTACAAAACGAGTAGTTATTGGATAGGTAAAAGCGCGAATTAGGTATAGAAAAAGCAGCATTGTGCTGCTTTTGGTATTCATTTGCGCTTATTATTTGTTGAGCGTTTGTAACCTAAAAAAGCGCTGGTTATTTAAAGCGGTGTAGGGCGCAGATTTTGTTACCTGAAGGGTCACGCAAGTAGGCAAGGTAGAGTTTTACGTCAAAGCCCTCGCGAACACCCGGAGGCTCTTCACATGTGGTGCCGCCATTAGCAATACCAGCAGCATGCCATGCATCGGCGATTTCAGGTGATTTAGCAAAAAAGCCTATGGTAGAGCCATTGCCATGACAGGCAGGCTCGCCATCAATGGGCTTTGATAAGGCAAAAATACCTTTGTCGGTGTAATAGAAACAACGGCCTAGTGGGTCAATAACTCCTTCTTTATGGCCCATTGCGCCCAATACGGCATCGTAAAACTTTTTAGACTCTTCAATATCATTAGCGCCGATCATAATATGACTAAACATACTTTCTCTCTTGTGTTTATTGTTTGTTATTTGCTGTTTGTTATCTGTAATTAGATAAATAAAAAATGCGATTAATCGGTGGCATTTACCGTGTTATTACTTTCATTATTAGCTTTGGGTTTGACGCGCCCAGGAAAAAATATATTCGTTTCTTGTTGATACTGGCGGTAAGCAGGGCGCTTTTGTACTGAATAATATTCAGCAGGCACAGCACCTGTGTAAGTCACCAGCGTGGTGTACATAACTCTTGAAACAAATAGTAAGCCCAAGCCTAACAGTAAGTTAGTGATTAACTTTTCTTGTCCAAACAAGGCTAACCACGCAGGAATAGCGGCAATCAGTAGTGCATTCCATACCATCCATTCAGCGAAATAATTAGGGTGCCTGCTATAGCGCCAAAGTCCGACATTACACACGTTATCTTTTGCTCCGCTTGCTTTGGCAGCTTTTAAAAATGAAAGCTTTTGCATATCGGCCAACGATTCCATCGCAAATGCCGCCAACCAAAGGATGATGGCGACAATTTCAAATGGGGATATTTGCGGTGACGTATTAGCGGCAATAATAAAAGCGGGAAACGCCAAGAAAGCTGCGTTAGCAAAGCCCTGTAAAATGGCTTCAACTTGCATGGCAAGTGCCGTATTCGTTTTACCTTGCTTATGCCAACGACGCTTTTGAAATTCATAGCGTGGTAGCTCAGTGTTTAAATGACCAGACGTTAATAGTTTGATTGCACCTAAGCCCATGCGGCTGCCAGCGAAAATGTACGCGATACTGACCATTGCAACACGCACAGGCTCGCCATCGCTATAAAGCCAAGTGACAATACCAATCACAGTTAGACCCCAAGGCCAGCCGATATCAACATACGACATGCGGCCTGTTTTCCACGCTGGAATGCAAACCACCAAGGCAAACAACAGCATTTGCAGGGCACCATTGATTAATGCCATTTGGCTAAAGCTAGTAGTGTTCATCAGCAACAACCAACCGCCGATAAACGGTGCGAGCGGTGCGAAGTATTTCACTCTGTTTTTCCTAATTCTTGTGCACTACTTTTCTTTTTAAGCGGCGCGAATGGCGACAGGTGTGCCATTAAACGCGGCATTGCCGGTAAGCACGTCAACACGATCTGCAGCGGTAACATCATTAATACTGACCCCCGCTTGTGTGGCGGCAGTGGTCATTTGCGTACCTGCTTGATTATGCCCCCAGCCTTGCGGCATCGACACAACACCGGCGAGCACATCGTCGGTGACACTGGCAGGCAAGGTAACTTCACCAACCGGTGATGACACCACCACAAGCTGGCCTTGGCTAATACCTAATTTATCCGCATCTGTGGGGTGAATTTCCAAGGTCACTGGGTTTTTGCCTTTGACTAAACGAGCAGAGTTTTGTGTCCACGTGTTATGGCTTTTCACTAGGCGGCGGCTGATCAGTTCAAACGGATATTGTGGGTCAATGGCAGGTGATTGAATTAGCTTGTTTAACCGCGGTAAGTCATTGATAAACAAGTATGGCGCGAGCTCTATTTTACCGCTGGCAGTTAATAGTCGCTTTGGCAGGCTTTGCTGTAATGGCCCTAAATCAATACCGTGTGGGTTTGCTTTAAGCTTTTCTAGATCTAGTGCTTGCTCGCTATCATTTTCCTTGCCGTAAGGACCGGCTTTTAGCTCCATATCTAAAATCATTTCAGGGGAATAAGGCAGGGCAGGTTTACCAGTAACGGCTTCGGCGATACTATTAAGGATCTCCCAATCCGCAAGTTGGTGTTCGGTTTTTTCAAATAATGGCGCTGAGTACTTAGCCGTATTACGCACCGCAAAGCTGTGGAAGAAAATATCGTAATGAGAATTTTCTAGCCCAGTGGTTGCCGGCAAAATAATGTCGGCATGCTTAGTGGTTTCATTAAGGTAGATATCAACGGCCACCATAAAATCTAGTGACTGAAACGCTTGTCCAAGTTTTTGGCCATCTGGTGCAGACAGCACAGGGTTACCGGCGATGGTGATCATGGCTTTAATTTGGCCGTCACCTTCAGTCAGAATTTCATCGGCTAAGGTTGCCGTCGGGAATTCACCATTAAAAAATGGCATTTTCTGAACCCGTGATTGGTATTTGCCAAAATTCGTCGGGTGACCAGCGGTTTTACCTCTCAGTAAGTTAAAGGCAGGGAGTGGAAACATGGCACCGCCTTCGCGATCAAAGTTACCTGTGATCACATTAAGAACGATCGTTAACCATTGGCACAGGCCACCGAAACTTTGTGTGGACGCGCCCATGCGGCTGTAGCAAACGGCAGATTCAGCCCCAGACATTTCAGCAGCTAAGGCTTTAATGTCATCAACACTAATCCCAATATGCTCTGCGACTGCCTCAGGCGCATAGTCTTTTGCCACTTGCGCTATATCAGCTAAACCATTTACATAGTCGCTTAAATGCCCCAAGCGTACTTGGTGATTGGCAAAAATACAGTGAATAAGTGAAAGCAGCAGTAGCGCATCTTTTTCTGGGCGAATAAACAGGTGCTGATCTGCCATTTTCGCCGTTTTAGTGCGCTGTGGATCAACAACTACGACTTTGCCGCCTCGTTTTTGAATCGCGGTTAAGCGGTTTAACACGCCGGGTGCGGTCATCATACTGCCATTAGAAACCACAGGGTTGGCGCCAATAATCAGCATAAAGTTGGTGCGGTCAATATCTGGTACGGGAATCAGCATGCCATTGCCGAGCATGTAATTAGCGGCAACGTGGTGCGGCATTTGGTCGGTTGATGCCGAGCTAAAGCGATTTAATGTACCCATGGCTTTAGAAAATGGCTTCAGCACCAGTGAATTGCCAAAATTATGGGCATTAGGGTTACCGAGGTAAATACCTAATGCATTTTTACCGTAAGCATTTTGAATGGTGCTGAACTTTTCGCCAATCTCAGCAAAAGCTTGCTGCCAGCTTATTTCTTGCCAACCATCCGCGGTGCGTTTTATCGGACGTTTTAAGCGATCTTTATCTTCGTAAAAGTCTTGTAGTGCAAGCGCTTTAGGGCACATATGGCCTTTGCTAAACGGGTCGTTCTTATCGCCTTTGATTGAGATAATTTCTTTGCTGTCGGCTTTGTACTGAATTTCAATTCCACACATGGCTTCGCAAATATTACAGTTGCGATAGTGGGTTTTAATGTCGCTCATGGTTTGTGCCCTCGTTGCGGCGTTGGATGAGTTAACGCCTGCCTGCAATTTTTATTGTTGTGTTTTCGACTATGTATTTTAGGTAACGGATTTAGTGTGACAGTAAAATAAGCCAAGACTAACGGTAATAATTGACATATATTGGGTGGGATTAGCCATTTTTTAACCATTTGAGGTGTCAACGCAAAGCGATGATCACAGTAACGATACTGGCGTTTGACTATGTGCTTGCCAGCGCACTGACAGGGATTAACGATTTATTTAATTTGGCTGGTGTTTCTTGGAATAAGTATCACCAACTGCCGGTTGATAAGCGTTTTCAGGTGCGAATTGCCAGTTGGCAGAAAAAGCCTATTTATACCTTAAACAATGTGATTATTAGCCCGCACTGCGCAATTAGCGACACCATGGATAGTGATATATTTCTGGTACCGAGTATTGCGGGCGATATAGAGAAAACGTTAGCGCAAAATCCAGAATTAATAGCGTTTTTGCGCCACTTAAAAGCCAGTGACGCGATGATTGGCAGTAATTCTACAGGGTCATTCTTTTTGGCTGAGGCAGGCTTACTTGATGGTAAAAGTGCAACCACCCATTGGGCATCAGCTGAGCAATTTAGTCAGCGTTATCCCAATGTTTCGTTAAACAGCGAGCAGCATATTACTCATGATGGCAATATTCTATGTGATAGCGGTGGTATGGCGTGGTTTGATTTGGGGCTGTATTTGATTGAACTTTTTTGTGATCACGAGACTGCGCAAGGCGTTGCGCGCTCGTTTGTACTTGAGACTGGTCGAACAACGCAGCTTACTTACTCACCGTTAATCGCTAAAAAGTATCATAACGACAAAACCGTGAAAGCGGTGCAAGAGTGGCTGGAAATTCACTACCGCCAACAAATAGCCATTGGTGATATTAGTCAACAATTTGGTGTGTCTAATCGCACCTTGATCAGACGTTTTAAAGAGGCCGCAAAAATTACCCCCTCCGAATATTTACAAGCGATTCGCATTGACGCCGCGAGTAAACTATTGGTGCAATCAAATCAGCATATTGATGAAATTACTCACGCGGTTGGGTACAGCGACATTAGCTCATTTACCAAGTTGTTTAAGCGCAAAACTGGGCTTTCACCCAGTAACTATCGCGCCCGCTATAAAGCGAATCTGCTTTAACTCTTCTTTCTTTATGAGCCCGTGTTTTTATGAATCAGGGTATCTCTTGCCATTGAAAGTACTTCTTATTGGCAAGCGCTAGCATTGGCATATCTTCTTGCGTGTCACCGTAGGCATAAATATGCGAGTAGTTGACTAACTCATAGTGAGATTGGACCGCGAGTGCTTTCTTTTCATTGCTGCAATCGCCATTACGGTATTTGCCCGTGTAGCGCTGATTTATTCGGCGCTTTTGAACGGCGAGTTCGCTGCTAATCAAGTTTACTTGATAGCGGCGACACCAAGCGGCTAAGTAGATATTCACGTTCGCAGAGACCACCGCTATTTCATGGCCTTGTGTCCGATGCCAACGAATTTCGGTAAGTGCTCTGTCGAAAATAACTGAATCCATAAACTTGGCGGAAAAATTATTAGCTTGTTGTTTAGTGCTTGCGACTTTTCTGCGCCAAAAGGCAAAAAAAGTGAGCTTAGGCCTTAGTTTAGCGGTCGGATAGCGGCCAAGCTTATTCAGTAAAATAAAAGGTGACAGCACAAGTGCGCCAATAACAATGCGATATAGTGGCGTGGTATTGAGGAGAAACTTGGTATAAGTATCTGCGGTGGTAATGGTACCATCAAAATCAAATAGCGCGAGGCCAAGATTCGGGTTATTTGCTGCTTTCATTTTTTGGAGTTAACTTTTAAAGACTTTGCTTTTTAAGATCGGATAGGAACTAAGGTGAAATTATTTCATTCAGAAAGTTCGCTTCTAAGCCAATACCTGCTGGCGATGTAAAGAAAACTTGTGTCATGACAATATCAGGTAGTGAGTCAGTGCGGTAGCTGATACCTAGCTCATCCAGCTTTGCGAGTAATCGAGCTAAGCCTGTTAGTTGGAATGCAACATGATCAAGGTAATGTTTTACTGGGCTGGCAGAATGTTCGTCGCTTTCGGTTAGGTGCACCAAGGCGTTCTTATCTTTACTGTCAGTTTGAGTGGCATAAAGCCAATAGCCATTTCGGGAAAAATTAGGGCGATACCCAATAGCTAATTGAAATACCTTACAGAAAAAGTCTTTTTCAATGGCCAATACTGCTTTTGGGGCACTGATATTGATATGGTCGATATGCATAGTTTTACCTGAAAATATTAATAATGATATCGGCAAGAAATGATGGTTATTGCTTGTTTATCAACGGCATAAACAAGTCGGTTGGTATCATCAATCCTTCTTGACCAAAAGCCAGAAAGGTTTTCTTTGAGCGGCTCTGGTTTACCTATACCTTCAAAAGGCATTCGTTTGGTTTCGATAATTAATTTGTTAATGCGTTTTAGCGTTTTTTTATCTTGGCTTTGCCAATAGAGATAATCTGACCAAGCTTCATCAGTCCATGACAAAAGCAATTTACTCATCTATGAGTTCTCGCTCCGTTGCATTGCCAGCTTTGTACTGTTCGATGGACTTATGCAAGTGTTCAGCATTGGCAGGCGAGCGCAGCAAATGTACCGTCTCCATTAAGCTATTGTAATAATCAAGCGACATGACTACAGCATCTTCCGCATCTCGGCGCGTTATTACCGTTGTACTTGCATCATCAACGACATTATCCAACACCGATTTTAGGCCGTTTCTCGCTTCGGTAAATGAAATAACTCTCATGCTCTATACTCGTATGTGCCATTAATTGTACAAGTATAGCTAGCCAGTTAAATATGTACAAGATATTGAACAGGTTTGCATTATGTATTTAATAATTAAGCTTAGACTTGCTATGGCTAAAGAAATAGGCAAAAGAGAAAGGCATAAAAAAGCCCATCAAGGTGACGGGCTTAAAATCGTTAGTAAGGTGAGGCTAGCGACTATTTAACGCGCATTCCCGGCTGGGCGCCTTCTTCTGGATTAAGAATCCATAAGTCTTTACCGCCAGGGCCAGCAGCTAACACCATACCTTCAGACATACCAAAACGCATTTTGCGCGGCGCTAGGTTAGCCACCATAACCGTTAACTTACCTTCTAAGTCTTCAGGTTGGTATGCTGATTTAATACCCGCAAACACTTGGCGTGTTTCGCCGCCTAGGTCTAATTCAAGGCGCAGTAGTTTGTCTGCTTTTTCAACGTGCTCCGCTTTTACAATTTTCGCTACGCGTAGGTCAATTTTTGCAAAATCGTCAAATTGAATTTCTGGTGCAATCGGGTCATCAGCTAATGGGCCAGTTGGCGCAGGTGCTGCTTTTTCAGTTGCTAATGATTCTTTAGAGGCTTCAATCATTTCGTTTACTTTATCCATTTCAATACGTTGCATTAACGCTTTGAATTTGTTGATTTGGTGATCTTTCAGAAGGGCTTTATGGCCGTCCCATACTAATTCGTCGTTTAAGAAACCTTGCGTTTTTTCTGCTAGGGCAGGAAGCACAGGTTTTAAGTAAATCATCAAGATACGGAATAGGTTAATGCCTAATGAGCAAATATCTTGAACTTCTTGCTGCTTGGTTTCGTCTTTAACCAGCTGCCATGGCTCTTTAACGGCAATGTACTCGTTCACTTTGTCAGCTAATGCCATGATCTCTCGCATTGCTTTACCAAATTCACGGCCTTCGTATAGCTCAGCTAGCTTGTCACCAGCGGCCATTACTTCGTCTGCCAATGCTTGGTCTTCAACATTGCTTGATAACATGCCATCAAAGCGCTTGGTGATAAAGCTAGCACAGCGTGAGGCAATGTTAACGACTTTACCAACCAAGTCAGAGTTTACGCGTTGCGCAAAGTCTTCTAGGTTTAAGTCTAAATCGTCGATGCGGTTGGTTAATTTCGCCGCATAGTAGTAACGTAAGTACTCAGGGTTTAGGTGATCTAAGTATGTGCGGCCTTTAATAAAAGTGCCTTTCGACTTAGACATTTTCGCGCCATTTACGGTCACAAAACCGTGTGCGTAAACAGACGTCGGCTTACGGTAACCCGCGCCCTCCAGCATGGCAGGCCAGAATAAACTGTGGAAATAGATGATGTCTTTACCGATAAAGTGGTAAAGTTCGGCATCTGAGTTTTCATTCCAGTAGCTGTCAAAATCAATGTTTTCACGGTCACATAGGTTTTTGAAGCTGCCCATGTAACCGATTGGTGCGTCTAGCCATACGTAAAAAAACTTGCCTGGTGCGCCTGGAATTTCAAAACCAAAGTATGGCGCGTCACGGCTGATATCCCACTGCTGTAGGCCAGATTCAAACCATTCATTTAACTTGTTGGCCATTTCTTCTTGCAATGAGCCACCAGTAGTCCAGTCTTTTAGCATTTGCTCAAACGCTGGCAGGTCAAAGAAGTAATGCTCCGAATCACGCAATACTGGTGTTGAACCTGATACTACTGAGCGCGGGTTGATGACTTCTGTTGGCGAGTAAGTTGCGCCACAGTTATCACAGCTATCGCCGTTTTCGTCTTCACTGCCACATTTAGGGCAAGTACCTTTGACGAAACGATCTGGCAAGAACATGCCTTTTTCTTCATCGTAAAGCTGTGAGATAGTGCGTGTTTTAATGTGGCCAGCAGCGTTTAGCTTATTGTAAATTTCACTGGCAAACTCACGGTTCTCGTCACTGTGGGTTGAGTGATAGTTGTCAAAGCTGATCAAAAAGTCGTTGAAATCTGCCATGTGCTCTTCGCGCACACCATCAATCATTTGCTCTGGCGTAATGCCAAGCTCTTGCGCTTTAAGCATAATTGGTGTGCCGTGGGCGTCGTCGGCACAAATAAAGTAAGTTTCGTTGCCGCGCATACGTTGGAAACGGACCCAAATATCGGTTTGGATATGTTCAAGTAAATGACCTAAATGAATAGAGCCATTGGCGTAAGGCAGGGCACAGGTCACTAAGATTTTACGCTTGTCTGCGGTAGCAGTTTGGGCGTTAGCTTGAGGTGTAGATTCTGACATTTTCTTTAGATACTAGCGTGCTAAGCACTTTAAGGTGGAAATCAATGGCGCAATGGTACAGAATTTACCAGCTATTTTCATTAACAATTCTGGGCTATTTTTAATTAACTCGCCCTAGTTACTGTTATTTATACAGGTGTCCATTTGAGTCGCTTAAGTCAATTTTTTAGTAAGAAGAAACCCATTAATCCCGAAGACCTTTCACTTATTGAGTCAGTGCTTGATGCCTATCGCTCTGATGCGTTTCCGTATGGTGTATTAGCTTTATCCAACGAATTAGCGGGTGAACAGCAAAAAGATAAGTTGCTTATTGCGATAGAACTGCCTTTTTTTGCGGGCGATGAGCTAACCAGTATTGCCCATTCGCTTTCTGATGAACTAGGTAAATCGGTTGAGTTTACTACCTCAAACCATATAGAGCCGGTGCGCAAGCACGACATAGCAGGCGTAAAAAACATTATTGCTATTGCGTCTGGCAAAGGTGGTGTTGGAAAATCGACAACAACTGTCAATATCGCCCGTGCCTTGCAAAATGAAGGCGCGCGAGTCGGTATTTTGGATGCTGATATTTACGGCCCGTCAATTCCGACGATGCTGGGCTGCCAAGACGATAAACCGAGCTCAGTTGATGGTAAAACTATGATCCCCATTGACGCTGATGGTATTTACTCAATGTCAATCGGCTATTTAGTGCCAGACAGTGACGCTGCAGTCTGGCGTGGCCCTATGGCGAGCACGGCGTTTAGCCAGTTATTAAATGAAACCCAGTGGCCAGAACTTGATTACCTGCTGATTGATATGCCGCCAGGTACAGGTGATATTCAACTAACGCTTTCCCAAAAAGTACCTGTTGCCGGTGCCGTGATTGTCACTACACCGCAAGATATTGCACTAACCGATGCGCAAAAGGGCATTGCCATGTTTGATAAAGTGAAAGTACCTGTGCTTGGCGTGGTCGAGAATATGAGTTATCACATTTGTGAAAACTGCGGTCATCACTCGCATTTATTCGGCCTTGATGGCGGCAAGGATATTGCCGAAATTAATCAGGTGGATTTGCTAGGACAGCTGCCGCTTAATATTCAAGTTAGGCAAGAAGCGGATTTAGGCGAGAGCTTATTTAATAGTGAAAGCGCTAGTGACATCTGTGATCAATACCGTAAAATAGCGCGCAATATAGCAAGTAAAGTATTTCATTTGCTTGATATGCGCAGTCCTGCAACACCTAATATCGAAATACTGGATTAGCTAAATACAGGGATGAACATTTTGATATACACAATATTAAATAAAAACGAAAACCTAATAGACACAACAAAATAAGAAGAAGCGCCATGAGATTATGTGATAAAGATATTGAACGCTGCATTGCTGACGGCAAAATAGTTATTGAGCCACAGCCAGATGCCTCGATGATCTCAGGTGTAAGCGTTGATATTCGCTTAGGCAATGAGTTTCGTGTATTTAAAAACAATACCGCACCGTTTATTGACTTAAGTGGCCCACGCGAAGAAGTGCAGGCGCAAATGAATGCGGTGATGAGTGAAGAGATTGTTATTCCAGACGGCGAAGCCTTCTTTTTACACCCAGGCGAACTTGCATTAGCAGTGACTTATGAGTCGGTAACCCTACCTGCGGATATCGTTGGCTGGCTTGACGGTCGTTCATCATTAGCACGCTTAGGCTTAATGGTGCATGTTACCGCTCACCGTATTGACCCTGGTTGGTCTGGCCAAATCGTTCTAGAGTTTTATAACAGTGGTAAGTTACCGCTTGCGCTTCGTCCGGGGATGAAAATTGCGGCATTAAATTTTGAAACTATGTCAGGCGAAGCTGATCGTCCGTACAACAAACGTGTAGATGCTAAATATAAAGGGCAAACGGGCGCGGTAGCCAGTCGTATTAGCCAAGATGATGCTTCAGAGTAGGGAAGTGCTGTTATAACGTTATGTGACAATAGCCAATGCTAGTTAGCATTGGCTATTTTTAATGGGGCAATAGGCTCAATACCTTCAATGCACTTATTGAGTGCTTCAATAAGCTTTGCTTTATCATGATGATGTTTTACATCATAACTTGCCATATTGTGTGTGATCACTTTGATTTTATCTGATGTCACCTCTTTGTGATGACAAATCGCACTATCAATTGGCAGACAACCTATATTTTCCTCAATCCATGTCAGTTTTTCGTCTAGGCTAAGCGCGGCGGCAGGGCTGCTTTCCGCAACAATATTTTCGACAAATACACAGTGCCCTTTTCTTTGCTTAAGTGCATTCGCAATATCACGTACTAAGAGTGGCGGAACGACACTTGTTAAGAAACTGCCTGGGCCGAGAATAATTAAATCTGCATTGTTAATGGCGTCTACACATTGCTGAGGAGATTTAACCAAAGGTGCTAGCATTAAGTTCTTTGGCATAATTGGCATGTCATCTACTGAAAGCTCACCCACGCGGCAACGACCTTCTGGGTAAAAGGCCATTAAGTCAGTAGGGGACTCAGACATTGGCAATACCGGTGTTCTAACACGTAATAAACGTCGTACTAATTTAATCGAATCAATAGGGCTCGATTGAATTTGTCCTAAACCATAGAGGATCAAGTTCCCTAAATTGTGACCACCTAGCTCGTCTTCGCCGTCAAAGCGAAAATCAAATAATTGGCTGCCGACAGAGTTTTCATCCACTAACTGGGTTAAACAATTGCGCAGATCGCCCCATGCAATGGAAGAGCTTCTTTTTCTTAAGCGACCAGTTGAACCACCATTATCAGTTGTAGTGACAATACCAGTAAGTTGATCTTGCATAAAAGAGAGAGTGGAGAGAACACGACCTAGGCCATGGCCACCACCAATAGCAACAATATTTAGTTTTTTTAGTTGCATAGTCATGTGTGTTTCTTAACCAATTAGTTAAACCTTAACGTTAAAGCCTTTAAAAATAAAGTTTTGACTCTTTACCAAGGTCAAAGTGGGCGCGAATACTAGCACAATTCAAAATTTGTTCAGCAAAACCACGCTCGCTAACTAGTTGAATACACAAAAAATAAGCAGATTGATTTCAATGTGAACGATCAAACAAATAATTCGATTCTTTTCGAGTTATTTTAAAATTAAGTGTTGACACTTATCAGGGGCATGCCTAAAATGCGCCTCGCTTTCGACGAGTACTAGGTCGCTTGTCTGAAGGCTGGTTTAAGTAAGGTGTTTTACCGAACTAAAACTGGGGCTATAGCTCAGCTGGGAGAGCGCTTCGCTGGCAGCGAAGAGGTCTGCGGTTCGATCCCGCATAGCTCCACCATTTTCTAGAATGTTGGTAACTAAAGGTGTCTTTTAAGATAAAGGTTACGAGCATGAACAGTGTCCCGTTCGTCTAGAGGCCTAGGACACCGCCCTTTCACGGCGGTAACAGGGGTTCGAATCCCCTACGGGATGCCACTTTCTGGGAGCTGCCTTCTAGGTCAGGCAGTTGACCAAGTGAGCATTAAGCTAATGAAAATTAGAGTAATGTAAACTAAAAAGTTTCTAAGCGGTTGCTATTGAGAGGAGAGGGTACTTTTCTTGAAAGGTAAATAGCAACAAGCGCTGAATTATCAAAGTGTGTTAGCACAATTTGTTAAGCGATTTCAGTGTCCCGTTCGTCTAGAGGCCTAGGACACCGCCCTTTCACGGCGGTAACAGGGGTTCGAATCCCCTACGGGATGCCACAAATTAAAAAACCGACGTAAGTCGGTTTTTTTATGCCCAAAATTTGATTCATATCGCTTTATAAATAACATTAGTTGGCTGATGTCTTTCTATTGTTCTCTTCTTAATAATTTCTCTGATTTTCGTTTAGCGTTTACCAAGTTTTTATCAGAGCAGCCGAGCCTAAAATAACGAACAACTCACCAAAACATAATCGATAAATGTAATTTCTGTCGCCGATTTCCAAATCTGCAGTGAATTCTAAACACATATCGGCCTGTTAACTTTCTAGAAATGGTCAACAAGGCAAACATCACCATGATCATATTTTCTTAACAAAATCTCTATAATGTATTCCATAACTTTGTTAGGGTAAATAAAAAAGAGAATAGGTCTGGGCGAAAATAAATCACTTGTCGGTAATTTTTAAGATCGTTAACGTTAAAAGGGTAATTAATAGAGTAAATACTCTTTTGGGGTGGTGGCACGATTTTTACTTTATAGTAGACGTCTCATTAGGTGCTGCTATGAAGGTTGAGATATTTTATAAATTCAATAAGTTAAGCAAAGGAAGGTAGTATGGTTAGTAAAAAAATTCCACGTAATTCAGAAAATGATTACACAGATGAAATGGCGCAAGTTCGTCGTGACTTTATCCATCAAGAAACCGGTGCAGTTATGGAGCACACAGGCAACTACAGCATTAGTACAGATGTGTTACCTGGTAACATAGAGAATTTTATCGGGGTTGTGCAAATGCCTGTTGGTGTTGCTGGCCCAGTGCAAATTGATGGTGAGCACGCACAAGGCGAATTCTTCATTCCACTCGCGACAACTGAAGGAACTTTAGTGGCGAGCTATAGCCGTGGTATGCGCTTGCTTAACGAATGTGGTGGTGTCAAAACCACCGTGGTTGAAGGCTTTATGCAACGAGCACCAGCATTTATTTTTGAAAGTGCACGCGAAGCTCGTGACTTTGGTCAATGGGTTGATGATCACTTTCTAAGTATCAAGGAAGTGGCCGAAACAACAACTTCTGTTGGTAAGCTTGAAAAAATTCAACAATGGTCAATTTCTCGCTTCCGTTACTTACGCTTTAATTTCACAACAGGTGACGCTGCAGGCCAAAACATGGTGGGTAAAGCAACCCTAGCTGCATGTGAATGGATCATTGCTAATGCACCTTTCTCTTGCCGCTACTTATTGTCTGGCAATATGGATACCGATAAAAAGCACTCTCACTTAAATATGCTCCATTCGCGCGGTAAACGAGTTATTGCTGAAATTATGATTAAAGATGAAGTGCTGCAGAAAATCATGAAAGTTAGCACTAAGCAGTTCGCTGATGGCTGTGTAATGGCAAACACTGGCGCTATGATGGCAAATGCAGCATACAATGGCCCACATTCCGCAAATGGTATAGCGTCGCTGTTTATTGCGACGGGCCAAGATGAAGCTAATGTGGTTGAATCACATGCGGGCTTGTTATCACACCAGTTAATGGAAAATGGTGACTTGTATTTATCAGTGACATTACCTTCGTTAATTGTCGCGACTTTCGGTGGTGGTACTGGCTTGCCAACGCAAAACGAATGTTTACAAATGCTTGGCTGTGTGGGCAAAGGTAAGGCAAATAAGTTTGCTGAGATTGTTGCTGCGACAGTACTTGCAGGTGATATTTCACTGAAATCGGCGGTGATTTCTGGTCACTGGGTAAGTAGCCATGATCAGTTAGGTCGCAACCGTTAAATTCTAACGCGATGATTGCTTGCTAGAGTTTTTATCAGCCAATCAGAGTACTGAATAAAAAAGCGGATAGTGATTTAGTCACTATCCGCTTTTTTATAAGGACGTTTTTGTATGACGTTTTGATATGGCGTTAGGGCTTTAATCCGACTATTAGTATCGCTATATTCGGTTTAGCTCAAGCGATTATCGGCTCAGACTGGCTGTGGCACTTTTACCATTGCTAAACTTTCTTCTGCGAAACCGACACCGGCTTCATTGTAGAAGTTAAACACTTTATCAATACCCAGTGCTTGCAATTCCTCTCGTTCATCATCAAAACGTGCAATGGCAGCAATTTGGCCACGGTAGTTAACAGCCTTTAATTGGGTAGTGATATTAATCACATCTTGCACAGAAGGCACGGCAATCATTACCAGCTCTAGTTGATTTAAATCTAAAGTTTCCCAAAAATCACGAGATTCCGCGTCACCGTAAAAGGCTTGTGC
Source organism: Thalassotalea euphylliae (assembly GCF_003390395.1). NCBI lineage: Bacteria > Pseudomonadati > Pseudomonadota > Gammaproteobacteria > Alteromonadales > Colwelliaceae > Thalassotalea > Thalassotalea euphylliae. Next base: position 1,806,097 of record NZ_QUOV01000001.1, read on the forward strand.
GCCTGTCGATTTCAACCAATCAATTTTTCCTCGATCTGCATCTAATCCCCAAACTTTATTACCCACTTGTTGATCAAGTGCTTGGTATGCACCCATGCCTACACGTCCCATACCAACGACAACAATAGGTGAGTCGCAAGGTTGATCAAATATGTCTTCAGGCAATCGCTTAGTGCGCTCTAGTTGAGTTAACGTGGCTTTGTGCTTGGCAAATAAGCGCTCCGAGAATCGATAGACGACATTGGTTAAGACAAAAGAAATTGAAACAGCGAGTGCTAAAATAACTAACCATTCCTTGCTTAGCCAGCCATTATCAACACTCAACGCCGCAACAATTAAGCCGAATTCACTAAAGTTGGTCAGAAGCATGGCTGATAAAAATGCAGGCCTTGCTTTTAACTTTAAGCTGCTAAGCAACACATAGAAGAGTGCAAATTTTATTGGCAGCATTAAACAAATAAGCAACGCAATGCCTAGCATTTCCCATGTGGGTAGGGCAGTAAAGCCGATCATTAAGAAAAAGCCAATCAAGAATAAATCTTTAAAATTCAATAGGGCTTTATTGATCTCGCTAGCTTTTGGGTGGCTTGCCAACAGCATGCCGACAATGAGTGCGCCCAAATCACCTTTAATGCTCACAGCTTCAAATAATTCATAGCTGCCTAGAGCGAGGAAAAACCCTGTCAGCGGAATCAGCTCGCCATGCCCAACCGCGGTGATAATTCGGTTCATGATAGGCTTGATAAGGAATAATGCGACTAAGCCAAGTGCCCATATACTTGGCGTTTTGCCCGTTGCTACCACTAAAAATGCCACAGCGACAACGTCCTGCATGACCAAGATACCAACAGCAAGCTTGCCGTGGCGGGTGCGCATTTCCCCTTGTTCTTCAAGTAATTTTACAATACACACTGTGCTGCTAAAACTCAGCGCAAAAGCAATTAATAGCGCGATTTCCAGTTCTAATGCGGCAAAGTAGGTAAGCCCTGCAAAGGCGACCAACTTTATCATCACAACTGTGCTTACTAACCAAAGTGCGGTATGGGAAAGGGCGCCTCCCCAGACTTCGAGCTTGAGAAGATCCTTCACGTTAAGTTTTAGACCAATGGTGAATAGCATCAACGTAATGCCTAAATCGGCCAGTGTAGTCAGGTAGTCATCGGCTTCAAAACCCATAAAGTGGAGCACAAAGCCAGCCAGTAGGTAGCCAATTGACGGTGGCAGTGAAATTAATTTAGCGCCCAGACCACAGAAAAAAGCGAATAAAACCCAGATAAATTCCATTAGTTGCTGGCCTTAGTCTTAATGATGTCAGCCAATTGGTTTGCCATCACCTGAACGATTTTGGGCTGAGCTTCTACATTAGGGTGAATACCGTCGTTTTGCATTAGCTCAGGGTGCACGGCGATCGTGTTTAAAAAGAAAGGCAGCAGTGGCACATTGGTTTGCTTAGCAACATCAACAAATACTTGGCCAAACATTTTGTTATAGCGGGGTCCGTAATTTGGTGGGATCTTGACGTTCATTAGAAAAACCGTGATGTTTTTTTGCTTTGCCAAGTCGATAATTTGTAACAAATTATTCTTAATCAACTTAGGTGGAAAGCCGCGCAGGCCGTCATTGCCGCCCAGTTCAATCAGTAAATAATCGACATCTTCTTTCGATAGAATTCCCGGTAGACGAGATAAACCGCCTGCTGTGGTCTCGCCGCTTATGCTAGCATTGATGATCTGGTAGGAGGCATTATTCGTTTTTAGTTGTTGATTTAGCAAATAAACCCAGCCTTGGTTTTGTTTCATTCCGTAACTTGCACTAAGGCTATCACCGAGTAATAAAATACGAGCATTAGCAAGCACACTGAAACTTTGACATAGTAACAGTGACATCATTAATACTTTAAAAGCGCGTTTAAACATGAAGTTAGAATCCGACATTATTTTAAAGGTCAGTGACTTAGCAAAGTCAGTGACATTGGAAAATCATATTTTAGACTTATTATCCGACATAAATCTAGCGGTTAGCGCGGGTGAAACCTTAGCCATCGTTGGTGCGTCAGGCTCAGGTAAAACCACATTACTGTCTTTACTTGCTGGTTTAGACTTACCTAGCAGCGGTCGTATTGAGTTGATGGGCAACACCTTGCATAACATGGACGAAGAAGCGCGCAGCGCAGTAAGGGCTAAGCACGTAGGTTTTATATTCCAACAGTTTTTGCTGGTTAACAGTTTAACAGCACTTGAAAACGTTATGCTGCCCGCTGAATTGGCGAACTTACCCAACGCCGAACAACGGGCAAAAGAATTACTAGCTCAGGTTGATTTAGCTGATCGAGTTAATCATTTTCCTTCACAAATGTCGGGCGGTGAGCAGCAGCGTGTTGCCATCGCACGTGCTTTTATTACCCAACCAGAAATATTATTTGCTGATGAACCAACCGGTAATCTCGACAGTAAAACTGGCTTGCACATCACCGAGTTGCTGTTTGATTTGAATAAGCAAAATGGCACAACGTTAATTTTGGTGACGCACGATGAGAAGCTTGCTAATCGTTGTCATCGTAAAGTGATTGTTGATAGTGGTCGTATTGTTGAAGACACATTGACCGAAGGGGCTAATAACTTAGCAACAGAGGCAGTTACTGCCATTGATGAAAACGTGAAGAGAACCGTCAATGAGTAGCGCTAAAACTTGGGTTAACCAATCGCTGCGCTTGCTCAAACACGAACTTAGGCGCGGTGAATTGACGATTATCTTTTTGGCGATAGTGCTCGCGGTGGCGACAGTGTTTTCGCTGTCGGGCTTTTCACATCAAATTCAAGCGGCTATTATCAACAAAAGTTCGACCTTTATTGCTGCAGATCGTGTACTGCAATCCCCTAGACCAATTGCCGAAGATATCTTTGTTAAAAGTAATGAGCTAGGTCTGCGCTCGGCGCTCAAGCTTGAAATGGGTTCTATGGTATTTGCCAATGACACCTTGCAACTCGCCGAAATAGAAGCCGTTGGTGAAGCCTATCCACTTAAAGGTGAGCTGCTAGTACGAGATGCTCAAGGCAAAGTAAATGCGCAGCAAGGGCCGGCAGTAGGCGAAGTTTGGGCAGAGCAAAAGTTGCTAAACGTGCTAGGTGTTGAAATTGGTGACACGATTGAAGTTGGTTTGGCTGAGCTTAAAATTGCTGGCGTTGCAACCCAAATACCAGACGCTTCTTTTAGTGTTTTTACCTCTGGCCCTGTTGTGCTGATGAATGTTGCTGACATGGCAAAAACAGAGTTAATCCAGCCAGGCAGCCGTTTAACCTATAAAGTGCTATTTGCTGGCACACCAGCGCAAATTGATGATTTTGCAGATTGGATCAAGCCACAAGTGAATGAAACCATGCGCTGGTATGGTATTCAGTCAAGTCGCTCAGCGTTATCGTCATCACTTACTCGTGCTGAGCAATACCTGTCACTCGCTAGTATGCTAGGCATCGTATTAGCGGCTGTTGCTGTCGCGGTCGCCAGTCGTCGATACGGCCAGCGTCATCAACCTATGGTTGCGGTATTTAAGGCCATGGGCGCTAGCCAAAACCATATTACCAAACTGTACTGCCTCCATTGGGGGCTGCTAAGTGCTTTATCTATTGCCGTTGGCCTAGCAATTGGCTATGGCTTACAGCAAGTTGGCCTTAATGCCATGAAAGGTTACTTGGAGGTAGAAGTAGAAGTCTCTATGTTGAGACCTCTGTTTATCGCCATTGCGACAGGACTAATGTGTGCGATTGCTTTCGCCATTGCGCCACTGATGCAACTTGTGTCGGTGAAGCCTTTGGCGGTTATTCGTGGCTTTAAGCATAACACCTTCCATTGGTTGCAATTAGTACCAGCCATTGTTGCTTTGTATTTATTGCTTTATTTATTTAGTCAAAATGCGCTGATGAGCATAGTCTTGCTTGCTGGCGGCGTTGTTGTCTCTATTGTTTTATTGTTGATGGGTCAAGTGTTAGTTAACCTTGGCCGCAGTGCGGGCAGCAAATCAGGTAAAGCGCTTCATTTAGCCTTTGCTAATTTAAAGCGCCGTGCGAAAGAAAACAGTGTGCAGTTGGTGAGCTTTACCATTGCTATTAAATTGTTATTACTTATCGTTGTGGTGCGTACTGATCTTATTAACGAGTGGCAGGCGCAACTTCCTAACGATACCGCAAATCGCTTTTTAGTGAATATCAGCCAGCCGCAAGTGGATCTTGTTAATCAGTTTATGGCAGAGCAACAAATCCCTGGCAGTGGTTTATATCCTGTTGTCCGTGGCAGATTAACAGCCATTAACGAAGATTCAGTGACCAAGCAAGTGACTAAGGAAGATGATCCTGATGCTGAGCAGCAACGTCGCGGTGTGGGGCGAGAGCTTAATTTAACTTGGCGAAATGAATTGCCGCCAAGCAATGTGTTGATTGACGGTCAATGGTTTAGTCCTGATCATAAAAAGCCACAAGTGTCGATTGAGCAGGGCGTAGCAGAGCGCTTAGATGTTAAAGTTGGTGACACCTTAACATTCCAACTGGGCAGCGAAGAATTTAGCGCTGAAGTCACCAGTGTGCGTGAGGTGGACTGGCAATCACTGCAACCTAACTTCTTTATGATTTTTAATCAGTATGTGTTGCAAGACTTTCCAGCGACGTATATTTCTTCTCACTATGTTGCCCCTGAACAAGAGCAGGCTTTTAATCGTTTCCTAGCGGACTATCCAACGATTTCTATGATAGACGTTGGCGCGTTGATCAATCAGTTACGCACTGTGATTGATCAGGTATCTATTGCAGTTGAGTTTATTTTAGTCATGGTAGTGATTGCGGGCTCGCTTGTGTTGGTTGCACAAGTACAAGCCAGCATGGAAGAGCGAGAACGAGAAATTGCCATTCTTAGAACCTTAGGGGCAAAAGGTAGCTTACTGCGAAACAGTGTTTTGCTTGAATTTGTCTGCTTGGGTGTGGTTGCAGGCTTAATGGCCGGAATTGCAATGGAAGCCGCCGTTTATGTGATTCAAACTCAAGTGTTTGATATGTCGCCGAGCTTTCACTTTAGTTACTGGGGGGGTGGCATCACCGCAGGGGCCACGTTTGTTGGGGCGGTTGGCATGTTAAGCTGCTGGCGCTTGCTCAATATGTCGAGCGTTACCTTGATACGCCGAACTATGTAGCCGATACCCTGTTTTTGCATTAGGCCAAGCACTGGTGCATTAGTCGTTAAAAACCTTATTCCTTGTGTTTTCCTTACTAAAGATAACACCACTATGGAATAAGGTTTTTTAATGCTTGCGATAATTGCGGAAACTCAAATGTATAGCCTGCTTCGAGTAGCTTTTTCGGAACAACATGTTGTCCGTAAATGAGCAATTCTGCGACTTCACCAAACATTAAGTTCACCACAAAAGCAGGCATACACATAACTCTAGGTCTGTGATAAGCCGAAGCTAATTCATCACTGAATATTTTATTACTGGCGGGATTTGGTGCTGTAAAATTCACCTCGCCTTCAATTGAGGAAGCTGTCAGTAAAAAGTTCATTGCCTTGGTCATATCATCAATATGAATCCATGACATGACTTGTTGCCCATTAGCAATGACCGCACCTAAGCCAAACTTAAATGGAGGTGCCATTTGCGCAAGTGCACCACCATTTGTGCTTAACACAATGCCAGTGCGTAACAAGCATACTCTAGTCTTGGTATTTGCTTTTAATGCTGCACTTTCCCAACTTTGACAAAGCTGGTGGCTAAATTCTTCATACGGAGTGGCAAATGATTCATCAATATCTAGCTCAGTTTGTCTGCCGTAGTAGCCTATGGCTGAACCAGAAAGCAACGTACTAGGCGGGTTTTGGCTTTTATTAATTAAGCTAACTAGCTGCTGAGTCACTTGAACTCGACTTTGGATAAGTTGCTGTTTCTGGTAAGCATTCCAGCGTTTACCAAAAATAGGCTCTCCTTGCAGATTAATAACGGCATCAAATTCATCTAAATTTTCAAAACCGTCGAGCGTACCAATATAGGTTACATTTTTGATAGGCGAACCCTTATCGGGGTGTCGTGTTAGCACGGTAAAGCTGTGTTCGTTAACAAAGCGCTTGATAAATGCTTGCCCGATTAAGCCTGTGCCACCGGTGATTAATATTTTCATAATGACTCTAGTTGATTTATATCTACTCAAACTTATCTATATATGTAGTTACGTGATGGCTAGTTTCCGAGTTCTGCTAAACAAATAAAATCATTGCTTTTTATCTGGCTAACTTACAATATGTTCGCCATAAAGAGTAGACTTCTGAGAGCAATATGGGAATAAGTGAAACCTCAACAGGGATCTTAAAAGGGTTAGTGGTTATTGCGGCAGTATTTATTGTACTTGCGGGCTTAAAAACCGCCACCAATATACTCGTACCTTTTCTATTGTCAGTTTTTATAGCGGTTATTTGTAACCCACTGATTGCCAAAGCGAGTGAGTACAAGATTCCGAAAGCGCTGTCAGTCACTTTGGTTATTGTGCTGTTTCTTGCTATCGCGTTGTCAATTGCAGGACTGGTGGGTAACTCACTGAATGAATTGTCACAGCAGTTGCCCCAGTATCGTACTCAACTAAATGAAGAATTTGCTTGGGTGACTAATAAGCTAGCCGAGTACAATATTGCGATATCATCCGCTGTACTAATTGAGTATTTTGATCCCGCAGCGGCAATGGGCTTAGCGGCAGATATGCTGAGTGGCCTAGGTGGCGTAATGGCGAATTTATTTTTGATCATTATTACTGTCGTGTTTATGTTGTTTGAAGCGTCCTCTTTACCGAAAAAACTGCATTACGCATTGGATGACCCAGAGATGCGCTTAAGCCAGATTGATCGCTTTTTACAATCGGTCAATCATTATTTAGCGATTAAAACAGTGGTTAGTATTGGTACTGGTGTTGCGGTATCACTGATGCTTTGGGTTATCGGCTTGGACTTTTTCTTACTGTGGGGCGTGTTAGCCTTTTTGCTAAATTACATTCCCAATATTGGTTCTATTATTGCGGCAGTTCCTGCAATGTCATTGGCGATATTGCAACTAGGGCCAGCGGCTGCCGGTGGTATTGGGCTAGGTTATATGGTCATTAATACCGTTATGGGCAATATGATTGAACCACGTTTTATGGGACGCGGCCTCGGGCTTTCAACCTTAGTGGTGTTTTTGTCGTTAATTTTCTGGGGTTGGCTATTTGGTACTGTAGGCATGCTGCTTTCGGTACCTTTGACCATGATTATCAAGATAGGCTTGGAAAGCTCTGAAGAAGGTCGCTGGTTTGCAATTATGCTCTCTAACGATGATGATGTAGAGAAGTATCACACAGCGAAATAGCTACTTTTAGTTTGAAGGTTGCATAAAAAAGCGCATTTCAGAATAGCTGAAATGCGCTTTTTTAATTACTAAACAGAAGGTTATTTTTCAGTATTTAATTGACTAAGATCGGCAATGCGAGAACGACTTAATCGGATATAGCATTCTTTGTATGCGCTACCTGCCGTTGTCGCTGGGGAAATTGCCAGATATTGCCAACGACAATTGTTTTCTCGGTACTTGATAAAATCACTATTCGAACGTTTAAACATGTTTAGCGCAGACTTACGTCCGGTTTTCGCTGCAATGTCTTCAAGGATAAATATTTGGTTGTTTATCCACGTCTGTAATTCACGATCAACGGCTGATTTTACTCTATCTAAACATCGAGAATAATCAATATTATCGGCCTTGGAGGCGTCACAATCGCTAATAGACTTTGCATGCGTCACTGACATCATCCCTGTTGATACTGCCAGAAAAATAGCAAAAAACGCTTTCTTCATGGGACTTTTCTTAACCTTCTGACTAATTCTTTCTCAATATACTTTCTAAGTAATACCAGCAGAATAAGATCTGTTACGTGCGGCTTTGTGCACGCTATCTATCGCTAAACTGGGTTGGTTTATCAGCTTAGGCTGGTAGTACTTTTTTATAAGGTTTTACAACAACTTTGGCATAAACACCGGCGTCAATATAAGGGTCAGCATCTGCCCATGTTTGAGCGTCAGTTAGCGAGTTGAACTTAGCAACAACCAGTGAGCCCGTAAAACCCGCTTCACCAGGGTCTTCACTGTCGATGGCAGGGCAAGGACCTGCGACAAGCAGGCGACCTTCGTCTTGTAAGGTTTTTAAACGCTCCAGGTGAGCGCCCCTTACTGGCATGCGAAGTGGTAGGCTATCAGCGACATCTTCGCTGTAGATCATGTAGTACATCATAAATATAATTACTCTTTTTCTTTCGCCGTTGAATCGGCGTCATCTTGGGGAAGGTGTTTGTGAACGGCAATAATAGTGCCGATGGCAAATGCAAAGGTAAGCCCCATCAAACCAAATACTTTGAAATTAACCCAAACTTCTTGGCTGAAGTTAAACGCTACATACGCATTTAACGCACCGCAAAATGCGAAGAATCCAGCCCAGCTCAGATTCAGCTTGGCCCAAATTTTTTCAGGCAACTCAAGTGCTTCTGCCATTAATTGTTTAATTAGGTTCTTCTTAAATACATAATTGCTGATTAGCAATGCGATCGCGAAAAAACCATTAATGATGGTAACTTTCCATTTAAGGAAGGTGTCATCCTGTAAAAAGATAGTCAATCCACCAAAGCCGGCGATTAAACCAAAGATAATCCAATTTTTGGTTGGAACTTTTTGTTTTGTCAGAATGAAATACATAATGTGCAGCAAAGCACCAACGATAAGAACCCCTGTTGCTGCGTAAATGTCGTAAAACTTATAAACAACAAAGAACAGAATTAAAGGAACATATTCAAACAAAGCTTGCATATTAAAAAGCTATTAACATAATTTGCCATCATTCTACCTAAAGCAAAATCCTTAGCCAATGAATTCTCTGATTGGTGATATGCTTTTTCGATACAAGACTGCTGCTGGTGTTATATCTGCTATGTTTGCTAGAGATTCGTTCTAGGTTGTAGTGATGTTAGGTTTTATCGCTTCTCACCACAACCTACCAACTACTCATAACTTCTATCACTTATCCCAAGCACCTAGATGCTACTCAGGCGTAATTAATGTTAATTTAGCGTCGCTACCGTCAGCCAATACTGCGATATCCCCGTTGTTCGTGACAAAAACATCTCTTAAACGCCCTGTGATATCAGGAAATACGTGCGTTTGAGTAAAATCTCCATCCGCTAAATTGACTGCATAGAGTTTTTGATCGACTAAGGTGGTGATCAAGGCATGTCGTTGCAGTGAGGTAAAACTGCTATGTTGTGAGCCGTAATAGGCCATACCTGAAGGTGCGATGGAAGGCGTCCAGTCCACACTTGGTAATTTCATGCCGGGATATTTTGTAAAAGGGGAAATACGGGCTTGTGAATAATCTTTGCCATAGGTTATCACTGGCCAGCCATAATTTGCCCCAGCAGTTATATAATTGAGTTCGTCTCCACCTGCTGGGCCATGTTCGTGGCTAACAATCTGTTGACTGTCGTAATCATAAATCAAGCCCTGCGTATTGCGATGCCCGATGGTATACACCGCGTGTGCTTTGTTATTCTCGTGTTGGCTAAATGGATTATCTTCAGGAATACTGCCGTCAAGCTTTATACGCAGTACTTTACCAAGTTGACTGGTTTTTACTTGGGCTTGTTCTCGGTAGTCGAAACCGTCGCCGCTCGAGAATAACAGTGTGTTGTCAGGCAATACTAGTGCTCGACCCGCATAATGTTGCGGTGTGCCTTTGTCTGTTGCTACCTGATAAATAATTGTCGGCGTTGAAAATTGCTCACCATCAAACTTTGCTTTGGCGATAACCAGTCGGTTTGCATTTAATTTACCTTGCGCATACGTGATTAGAACTTCTTTCGATACGCTAAAATCAGGTGCAAGCACAATATCAAGCAGGCCACCTTGGCCTGCAACGTACAAACCATCTAGGGCTAATTTTACTCTAGATTGCTGCCCATTTTTGGCGATTACAACATGACCATCGCGCTCAGTGATTAGCCAAGTTTTGTTGGGTAATTGAACCACACTCCAAGGCGATTTTAAGTCGTTAGCTATGGTAGTGACTTTGTAGTCGTCAGGCATCATTGGGTTTGCAGAAGACGCGCTAAGTTCAGTATTTGCAAGCAGCGAAAATGAAGTAAGCAAGGAGGCTGAGCTTAACAGTAATTGTTTAGTGCTTAAGCCTTTGGTAGGGTAAGAAAAAAAACGCGCTCGATGTGGCAGTTTACGTCGAATTAGTCGAGCTAGCCTAGATTGAGATGCCCATGCAATTTTTAACACGCGTTCTACCTTCCTTTTTAGTTTCTTGGTTGCTTACGTTTTCTCTTGCTAGCTTGTTTCATAGCCAATATGTTGTCAATCAATTAGTTAACATTGGTGTTGAGGTTAAATTTGCCGATCGTTTACAGTTAACGCAAGAAGATTGGTTAGGGCTATTGCCAACGTATGGTGCGATTATCGCCATCGCCTTTTTAATTGCGTTTCCGGTAACGGCTTGGCTGGCCAGAAAGTGGGATAAATATCGAACTCAGTTGTATGTGGCAGGTGGCATTACCGCTTTTGTTATCGCTTTGGTTGCTATTGAATCGATAATGAATATCAACATTATTGCAGGTGCGAGAGGTTGGGGCTTTTATGCACAGTTATTAGCCGGCGCTATTGGTGGCTGGATTTTCGCAAAAATTAGCACTGTGCTGAGCACTTCAAAAACTAACCCGTAAAGGTGTAGTGCTTTTATACCAGCTTTTTATATTGCTTTTTTATACAGCTTAGATGACAAGTATCGCATGCTAGCTCTACACAACTGCGCAGCTAGCTAGACTAGTCTTTTTTCCGCATTGGTTAGCGCGAATTAAAAATACCGAGCTAACTCTAATTATTTAAATCATTGGGGATAAAGCTGCGGGGTTGAGAGCACAGGGCTGCAATAACAGAATCAATTTGTTTGGCACACTAAACAGGGCAAAAATATGTTAGGCGTTGCCAATTAAAGTAGACGCTTCAATATATAGCTCTGGATCCGATTCTTGGAAATACTCAACCCGTTTAATTGCTTGTGGAAGTCCTAAATCAGCGGCACTGATGAGCCAAGCTAAACCAAGCGTCTGGTCTTCTTCAACACCTTCCGCTAAGAAGTAAGCTCTACCGATGGCGCCACGCGATTTAACGCAACCGAACTTGGCGGCTTCTTTAAATAAAGCGATAGCTTGTTCAAACTCTTGGCTGTCACGGTTAGCCATTGCTTCGTTGTATAGCTTATCGGCAAGTGCCTCATCAGGCTCTGCAGACTCGACAAGTTCAATAGGCGCTAGGCTTTCAAGTGTATGATCTGATTCAGGCGCCTTAGTTGATAATGCTTTCTGATGTTCGTTGTTTGTTTCTTCGGTAGTTGCATTGGCAGAGTTACCGAGTAAATCATCCGGTGATTCATTAGTAAAGTCATCAGTTATATCATCAGTAATGTCAGCGGATAGCTTGACTGGATTTGTTGCCGAGCTACGCTGTTCAGGCTCAAATTCAGCCGTTGGTTGGGCTTGTTGAATAGCTTCTCTTGGGGGCTGAACGTTTGTATGGCGTTGAGTTTCTAATGGGGAAGTCAACTCGATTGGTGCTTCTTCTTCGCCATTGTCAAAAATCGCTTTAATGTCGATATCGCGCTTTTTCTGCTCCAAAAAGGTTGTCATTACCGCGTCGTACCTAGCATTGAGCTGCTCAATGGTATGTTGCTGCTGAGAAACTTGTTGCTTAAAGTAATTTACGTCGGCCTGAAGTTGAGCAATTGTTGCTTGGCTTTGAATTTGTTGCTCTTTGTGCAGATGTTTTAAGCTCTCAAGGTGATCTTGATGGTTGGCATCAATCCTTTCCTGTTGCTTTTCATTATAAGCTTCAAATTTATTTAACACCGAGTTGACGGTATGTTCGTAATTCGCCTTCATTTTTTCGAACCAGCGAAACACTTGGCTAGGTGCTTTGAAGTTATCAGACATAAATAATTACTAGGTTATGCAATGACGTTATAGCTACCTTAATGATTTGTATTTTTGAAATCAATTTGCCAGCCTAAAATAGCCAAGATTATTGTCCTTTAGCGCATTCTTTAAACATAAACTGCAAAAACGCTGAAAAAACAACTAAGCATAAACGCTTTGAAGACAGAAACTTCAGGGCCCAGTCGTTAAATATCTGATAAAAATCAAGTTTGAAAGGCAATTGGCTTGATTGTGCCATTTCTTGGCCTATATTTTTAACGAGAAGGCTGTACTTATCTGTATGTTGGCGCTTTTAAGATAAGTAGTGGCGCTATTATGAGCAAAGGAATGCGAGATTACGATTTATCCTTTGTTTTTGCTGATTTATTTAAAAAAACGCTATATGATGCGCAACGCGAATATTTGTGTTGCTAAGTGCAAACCAAGTAAACAAGGTTTATGGTCGAAAGATAAATAAACGCTAGTTGTAGTCTTTACTTAATCAAGGAAACACATGTTCAAATTACCTGCTGAATTAACCATAGCCAAAGCAGAAGAATTTAAACAACTGCTAATGGAATATGCCGAAAACCACGATGACATCGTAATTGATGACTCCGCAGTTGAAAAAATTGACACCATTGGCGTTCAGCTTATTCTATCTATGGTGACCTACTTAACCTCTATTCACAAAAGCATCGAATGGCAGTGCACAGCAACAGCCATCAAAGAAAGCGTAGAAAAGCTGGGAATTAAAGATTCTATTTTACTTCAATACGTCAATGCTTAATGTACCGATAAAATAAAAAGGAAAGAAAGAACATGGCCAAAGTGCTTGTAGTTGATGATTCTAATTCAATTCGTGACATGGTGAGTTTTACACTCAAGGCGGCAGGGTATGAAACCGTAGAAGCTGCTAACGGTCAAGAAGGTCTGACGAAAGCGCAGTCTGGCAACATTGATTTAGTGATCACTGACGTCAACATGCCGATTATGGATGGCATTACCTTATGCCAAGAATTAAGAAAGTTACCTGCGTTTAAATTCACACCAATTTTAATGTTAACCACTGAAAGTTCAGTTGATATGAAGCAACGCGGTAAAGCTGCAGGTGCAACTGGCTGGTTAGTCAAACCATTTAACCCTGAAAAACTATTAGCAACCATCAAACGCGTCATTCGGTAACGTGATATGAGCTTAGATCTCTCGCAATTCATTCCAACTTTCTTAGAGGAAAGTTTCGAAGGATTGGAGTTAATGGAATCAAGCCTGCTTAATTTGGAGCACGGCGACGATGAAACCATTAACTCTATATTCCGTGCTGCCCATTCAATTAAAGGTGGAGCAGGCACATTTGGCTTTGGTCACGTAACGGATTTTACTCACTTAGTTGAAACTTTGTTGGATGAGATGCGCGATGGTCGACGCGAAATAAAAAACGAAGAAGTTGAAGTACTGCTAGCGTCAGTTGATTGTATTCGACTAATGATTGAAGCTATTCAAAATGATGACGACTACGATCCTTCATCGATCGAAGAAACTTCAGAGCGATTGTCTATTTTACTTGCCAATGGCGAAGATAATGCCAGTGACGGTAAAAGCGTTGCTGCTGACGAGCCAATGTTACTTGGCAAAATTTGGCAGATCACCTTTATTCCGGAGCATCATTTAGTTCAGACGGGCAACGACCCATTACTGCTATTTAATGCGTTAGAGGATTTAGGTGAGTTGATTGTTTTAGCAAAAACAGAACAATTACCTTCAATCACCGAAATTGATGTTGAAGAACTCTATATTCACTGGCAACTTACATTAATGTCAGACAATGCAAGCGAAGCGGATATTCGCGAAGTATTTGAGTGGGTTGAAGATGAATGTGAGCTGGACATCAATTTACTTTCCGATGACACACCTGCACCGCCATCATCAGTTGACGAGCAGCCCGTTAATAAGGCGCCAAATACCATTACTGTTGACAGTGAAACTATTGAAGAATTGCCTTCGCACCTTAATGAAGCTGATGTCGCATTAGAGCAAGCGGCCAGCAAAGCGTTGGCTGAACAAGAGGTTGCTGCTGAGAATAATGCGCCAGCGCAATCTTCATCTAGTCAGCCTACTCAAGCTACTAAACCCGCAGCTAAGACGCAGACTTCTAAAACACCTGCTAAGGGCAAGGGTGATACAGGTTCAATTCGCGTAGGTGTTGATAAGGTCGATAGCTTAATTAACCTGGTTGGTGAACTAGTTATTACGCAAAGTATGTTGTCAGAATTAGGCAATGACTTTGACCTTTCAAAGGTAGAAAAACTAACTGCTGGGCTTGAGCAGCTGTTACAAAATACCAAAGAGTTGCAAGAAAGCGTGATGCGTATTCGTATGCTGCCAATAAGCTTCGCTTTCAACCGCTTTCCTCGCTTGATTCATGACTTGGCTAAGAAAACAGGCAAAGACATTGAGTTAATTATCAACGGCGAGAATACCGAACTCGATAAAACTGTGATGGAGCAAATCGGTGATCCGCTTGTCCATTTAGTGCGCAATGCTGTTGACCATGGTATTGAGCCCGCTGATAAACGTCTGGCAGCTGGTAAATCAGCACAGGGTACAATTTGGCTGGATGCCTATCACCAAGGTGGCAGTATCGTTATCGAAATTAAAGATGACGGTGGCGGTATCAACCGTGAAGCTGTGTTCAATAAAGCGCTAGAAAAAGGCTTAATTGATGCGAATGCTTCGTTAACTGACCAACAAGTCTTTGATCTTATTTTTGAACCAGGTTTTTCAACCGCTCAAGCAGTAAGCGACATTTCTGGCCGTGGTGTTGGTATGGATGTCGTTAAGAAAAACATTCAAGCATTAGGTGGTCGTATACAAGTTGATTCGGTGCCGGGTGAGGGCAGTACGTTTAAAGTTTACTTGCCGCTTACATTGGCAATTCTGGACGGGCAATTGGTTAAAGTTGGCGACGAAGTTTTCGTCGTACCGCTGATTACCATCGTCGAATCACTGCAAGCAAAAGCCGATTTAATTAACCGCGTATCTGGCGACATGGTGCTTTATCGCTTGCGTGAAGATAATGTCCCTGTGATTCCAATTTTTGAGCTGTTTAATTTACCAGCTGAACATCAAACCGTAGATAACGCCTTGATGGTGGTGGTAGAAGCCGATGGTCAAAAAGTTGGTCTTATGGTTGATGATCTCTTAGCACAACAGCAAGTCGTGATAAAAAGCCTTAAAGATAACTACCAAGATGTAGCCGGTATTTCCGGGGCGACAATTTTAGGCGACGGCTCAGTTGCTATGATTTTAGACATCCCAGGCATCATCTCAATGGCACAAAAGATCGCTGCTGAAAAGCAAGCAGAGCGAATCGCTAACTATTCAAAAGCGCTTGAAGGAGCAGTGAATTAATGGATATTCAAGCACTCGCGAAAGACATTCCGGTTGAAGGTGAATACTCGCTTGAAGGTATAGACTTTATTACCAATGGTGAGCAGTACCTCACGTTTCTTTTAGAAAATGAGCAATACGCGGTTGATATTCTGTGTGTTGAAGAAATCAGAAGCTGGGAAAAGCCAACGCGTATCCCGAACTCCCCAAGTTATGTCAAAGGGGTGATTAATATGCGTGGTGTTATCGTGCCTATTATTGATCTGCGTTTAAAGTTTGGTATCGGCAAGCCTGAATATACCGAAACAACAGTTGTTATTGTGCTTAGCTATGAATCGGACGAGCACAGCCGAACGATAGGCTTTGTGGTTGATGCAGTATCTGATGTATTAAATGCAGAAGAAAACGAAATTAAAAATGCGCCAACGTTAGGCGGTGTTATCCCACACCATTATGTTGATGGCTTAGTCAACGTTGGTGATGGTGTCGTGACTTTGCTGTCAGTAGAAGAGCTTCAACAAATAGAAGCTCACAGTATTGGTTAATCTGACAATGATTGAACTCACAGAAGTGAGAAAAAATTGCTTAAGAAAAGGTTGGTAGCAAGTTAATGGAACAAGAATATTTAACTTTTGTGCTAAGTGGCGAAGAGTTTGGTGTCGACATTCTATGCGTTCAAGAAATACGAGTATTATCGACTGTCACTGAACTGCCCAATAAGCCTGATTACCTGAAAGGGGTAATCAATTTACGTGGCGTAATTATACCTATTGTCGATCTACGACAACGCTTTGGCCTTGAGCCACTAAGCTATGATGATAAAACCGTGACCATTATTTTGCGCAGCCGCAACCCTGAAAAACCTATGGTTGTTGGCATTATTGTTGATGCGGTTTCTGAAGTTTACAAGTTTGATCCAACCAATGTACGTAAACCGCCAGCACTTGGCAGCAAACTCGACAGTAGCTTCTTAAAAGGGCTTGCTACCGTAGAAGAAAAACTCATTATTTTATTAGACACGGCAACGCTTCTTAATGAAGACGAGCTATTCAGTGTTGATATGGATGAAACCCCGGTTCTGACAATGTCATAACGGCAACGTAGTTGTTCTTTGTTGGTAACTATCAACAAAGAAGTTGCATGCCTGAATTATCAGGCGGGTAATAAAAGCGTAAACCTAGGCAGGGAAGATGACTCCAAAGCAAATATCAACTGTGCAAGTAAGTTGGGCAAAAGTACCAGCAGAACAAAAAATGCTTGGTCTAAGTGCTTTTACCTCGCTTGTGCAGCAAAGTAACTCGCTAGATTGGCTAGTGGCTCACCTCGGACTTAATAGCACCGATGAAATCAGTATATCTGCCGATTTACTCAATAACTTTGAAAAGTTAATCAATGATCTAACAAATCCACTTGAGCTTGAACTCGCTATTAAAAAAATAGCGGATGTTCATCAAGTCCATGGTTTCGACGAGCAAGCGTTCAATTCAATTGCTGAAATAGTGTTTGCAAGTATCGAAACCGCAATACAAAAACCTTTAAGCGTTGCAGTAAAAAAAGCTTGGACTGCTGTTGCCAAATCCCTATTTAAAGCAATCGTCCAAATAAGCGAACAGCAACAACAAATCGTTAAGATAGTGCAAAAAGAGGCATCTATGGATACGTCAACCAAAGCAAGCAATGATTTAGCGGTACGACTACAAGGAGCACTTGATCAGTCGTCAACTGCTTTTATGATGATCGACCGCGACTTTATTGTTACTTATATCAATGAAGCTACCATGCAATTGCTGACCAAGCATGAGCAAGTTTTCCAGCAAAAGTGGCCAGACTTCGTTGCTGACAAAGCTAAAGTTGTTGGCAGCTGCATCGACATTTTTCATGTCAAGCCTGAGCACCAAAGAGCGCTACTTTCCGATCCAAGCAATTTACCTTGGAAAACGGATATTCAAATAGAACATTTAACAATTGAGTTAAACGTAACGGCCATTAACGATGCTGATGGCGAGTACATAGGCAACTCGTTAGAGTGGCAAGATGTCACCGATGCACGTGCCCAGGAAAATAAAGCTGTGCAATTACAAGGTGCTGTTGACCAATCGAGTACGCCTAGTATGTTCATCGATCGTGATTTCAACATCACCTACGCGAATAAAGCGACGTTGGACTTATTAAAGCGTCATGAAGCTACATTTGCTCAAAAATGGCCAGGTTTTAGTGCTGATGAGTCTGCGTTAATTGGTGCTTGCATTGATGTTTTCCATGTTAAGCCTGAACACCAGCGCAAATTATTGAGTGACCCGTCCAACTTGCCATGGACAACGGATATTCATATTGAGCATTTAACGTTTCAACTCAATGTAACCGCTATTAATGACGTTAGCGGCAATTATATAGGCAATGCACTTGAATGGCACGATGTTACCGAAGCGCGCACAAAAGCGTTAGAGGTTGGGCGTTTAATGTCTGCTGTTGAGGGTATGACAACTAATCTGATGATGGCGGACTTACAAGGTAATATTGTTTACGCCAACCCTTCGGTTATCAAAATGTTAGCGCGCAGAGAGGATGACTTACGTAAAGTCTTTCCATCTTTTAGTGCTAGTAATATTGTCGGAACGAACTTCGATATTTTTCATAAGAACCCAGCTCATCAGCAAAATTTGCTGGGAGACATGAAAAACATGCCATATACCACTGAGATTTCAGTCTCAGGGTTAGTGTTTGAATTGATTGCTATTGCACTAAAAGACGAACAGGGCAATCACGTCGGCAATGCGGTGCAGTGGCTTGACTTAACTGAGCAAAAAGATGCGCAAGGGCAAGTTGAAGGCTTAATTAACGCCGCAATTCAAGGCCAACTAGATACTCGCATTACAACGGAAGGTTACCAAGGCTTTATGCGAAAGCTTGGTGATAGCATCAATGGCTTAATGGATACGATTATCCAACCAATTAGCGAAGCTAAGAATGTCGCGCAAGCGCTGGCGAGAGGCAATTTAACTCAGTCGATGGACGGTAGCTACGACGGTGAATTTTTAGCGCTTGCTGATGCAATGAATGAATCAATCAGAAACCTAAGCAATATGGTGAATGAGATCCGCTCAGCATCGACCAATGTTTTTGATTCAGCTCGAGAGCTTGCTGAAGGCAATAACGAGTTGAGTCACCGTACTGAGTCGCAAGCTTCTAGCCTTGAGCAAACAGCATCGGCAATGGAAGAATTAACCAGTACCGTTCAGCAAAATGCAGAAAATACGACTAATGCCACCAAGCTTTCTGTATCCGTCGTTGAAAAAGCGAAAAGCGGGGGAGCTGTTGTTAATAATGCGATAACGGCGATGAGCGATATCAATAAATCGAGTAAAAAAATAGCCGATATTATCAGTGTGATTGACGAAATTGCTTTCCAAACGAACCTCCTCGCATTAAATGCAGCGGTAGAGGCTGCTAGAGCAGGTGAGCAAGGGCGTGGCTTTGCTGTGGTTGCTGCAGAAGTAAGAAACTTAGCACAGCGCTCTGCTGGCGCTGCAAAAGAAATTAAAGGCTTGATTAACGATAGTGTGGAGGCTGTTGGCCTTGGCACAAAACTTGTCGATGAAACTGGCCAAACATTTGAGCAGCTTGTCAGCGCAATCGAAGAAGTGGGTAGCATGCTAGCTGACATTGACAATGCGGGTAAAGAACAATCAGCCGGTATTGGTGAGGTGAGTGCGGCTGTTAGTCAAATGGATGAAATGACACAACAAAACGCTGCCTTAGTCGAAGAAGCGGCCTCTGCCAGTAAATCAATGGAAGAACAGTCACAAGGGCTTTTAGAGCAGGTGGCTTATTTTGACAATGGCGAACAAGAGCAGGTTGCTCAAAGCACCGTAACTCGAGAGGTAACGAGAAAGCCTCAACTTCGCGCACCTAAACCAACTCGTCAAGCAAGAGCCAAAACGATTGCTGACGACGAATGGGAAGAGTTTTAGGTTTAACTAGATGAAGGATGTAAGAGAAAATTCTTATCAGCTAAGTGGTAAGAATTTTAAATTTATTTGCGATTACGTTTATGACTCCGCTGGCATTGTGCTGGGTGAGGCTAAGCGTGAGATGCTCTATCGTCGCTTAACCCGAGTTATTCGTGAACGAAAACTACCAAGCTTTGACGCTTACTGCGATTTACTGAGATCTCAACCAGAGCAAGAGCGAACGTACTTTATTAATGCTATCACCACGAATTTAACCAGTTTTTATCGTGAGCAGCATCATTTTGACTACCTTGCTAAGCATGAATTTCCTAAATTACTGAATAAAAATAGTGACTCGAAGCGCATTAGGCTCTGGTCGAGTGCTAGTTCAACGGGGGAAGAGCCGTATAGCCTGGGAATTACTACTCATCAAAGCTTTGCACCGGTGCTAAGTCAATGGGACATAAAAATTCTCGCAACCGACATTGATAGTAATGTACTGGCAACGGCAAAAGAAGGCGTTTATACCGCAAACCGTGTTGAAGGTATCTCACAATCAATTCAACAAAAGTATTTTAAAAAAGGTACTGGTGCAAATGAAACGAAAGTTAGAGTTATCGATGAGGTTCGCTCATTAATTACGTTTAAACAGTTGAATTTGTTACACGAATGGCCTGTTAAAGGGCCATTTGATGTGATTTTCTGCCGTAATGTGATTATTTACTTTGATAAAGCAACTCAGCAAGACTTATTTGCTCGTTATTACGAGTTACTAGCTCCCGGTGGTTTATTGATGTTAGGTCACAGTGAAAACCTAGGCGAGTACCAGCGTTATTTTGAAAACGTAGGTAGAACAATTTTTAGAAAGCCTGAATAGATTTTATAGGTCAAATGAGACCATCTTAAATAAATACGCCTTATTAATATTGGCAAATATAGAGAGTAGTAATAGCAAGTATGGTAAATGCACACGAGAAATCGGCGCTTAGATCAGCACTAGCACATTGTGCGTCTGAGTTTAAGCATGTGAACCACTACTGGGACAAACAACGCAATACGGTTGTGGCCAAAATATTACCCGGCGAATTTTACATGACGTCAGACGAGGTACTTATTTCTACCACGCTCGGTTCATGTATTTCAGCGTGCATCTGGGATGAGCAAGCGCAAGTGGGGGGCATGAATCATTTTATGCTACCTGCCACAGATAAGAATGCAGATGAAGTAGACTGGGGTCAGCGCGGCCTTGCTTCAGATGCTACTCGTTATGGCAATTTTGCGATGGAGCACTTGATCAATATGCTGCTTAAACAAGGGGGATTGCGCAGAAACTTAAAAGCCAAAGTATTTGGTGGCGGCAAAGTGTTAAAGAAAATGTCAGATATTGGTGAACGCAACACCGCTTTTGTTTTCGACTATTTAAAAACCGAACGGATAGAAGTTATCAACCATGATGTCGGTTCTATTTATCCAAGAAAAGTAATGTTCGACCCACTAACCGGTCGCGCTTTTGTCAAAAGATTAGATAATTTACACAACGATACGATTGCCCAGCGCGAAAGTGATTACCGCACGCGCATCGACCACGAAGTGGTTGAAGGTGATGTCGAATTGTTTTAAAAGTGAAATCAGTGAATATGAATAAATCTAAGGTGCTCATTGTCGATGATTCGTCGGTAATTCGTGGCTTGTTAACAGAGATTATCAGCTCAGATCCTGAGCTTGAAGTTGTGGGTGAAGCAAAGGACCCATATGTCGCCAGAGAGCAAATAAAAAAGCTTAACCCGGACGTGATAACTTTGGACGTTGAAATGCCTAAGATGGATGGCATCACTTTCTTAAGCAACTTAATGCGCTTGCGCCCTATGCCTGTGATCATGCTGTCAACGCTAACAACGAAAGGCGCAGATATTACGCTTGAAGCATTAGAGCTTGGTGCTGTTGATTTTATTGCCAAGCCAAGTTTTGAGAAGTTACTAGCTAATCGCTATGCATTTAAGGATCTGCTACTTGAGAAAATCAAATCAGCCGTAAAAGTTGACCAAAAGAGCTTTCAGTTATCATCAGCGATATCATCCGTTAAGTCAGATAAACATACCACTTTGCCGTTTGCAGGCTGTAAACGAGCAAATCATATTGTCGCGATTGGCTCATCAACAGGTGGTACAGATGCCTTGAGACAATTGATCAATCAATTGCCTGTGAATTGTCCGCCAGTGGTCATTGCTCAGCACATCCCGCCAAAATTTAGTGAGCGTTTTGCTAATCGGTTGAACGGCCATGTTGCGGTCACTGTTCAAGAAGCAAGGCACGGTCAGAAATTAAAAGACGGTAATGTGTATGTTGCTCCCGGTGACAAGCACTTGCAGGTGGTACACAAAAATGGTGCGTTATTTTCTGTGTTAGATGATTCTGAACCTGTTAACCGCCATAAGCCATCTGTTGATGTATTATTTGATTCGCTTGAGCCAATAGCTGCTAATGCCCAAGCTGTCTTGCTGACGGGTATGGGGCAAGATGGCGCTGCAGCGATGGCGAGGCTGAAAAGCCATGGCGCTCGTACCATGATCCAAAACAAAGCCACTAGTTTGATATGGGGAATGCCTGGAGCAGCTTATGCGTTAAATGCCCATACTAGCGAGCACGCGTTACAAGACATCGCCCAAGAAGTTCTTGCATATGCAGCATTAACTCGCGAAGAAATGAAAGGGGCTCTAAATGCTTAACAACCAGAATGTGCAACTTAAGCTACTAATTGCCTTGTGTTTAGTCGCGATCATTAACCAAGTTGCACTGCAACTTCCTTGGCTAACAACAGTTTTCTTGGTGATAGCGACTGGCATAGTCATCAATTTATTGAGATCAGAAAGTTCTCAGCAAGCTGACAGCAGTCAACTAGAAGATACTCAGCTTAGCAATGTGACAGATATGTATGATGCCGCCTTGCTTAAAGAGAGCGTCGAGCAAATGTCAGCGCTGATTGATCAAGAAGTAAGTGTTATAGAGCAGGAGCATCAGCGAGTTACTGGTTTAGTTCGTGACGCGATTAGCGGAATTTCATATAGCTTTAAAAGTCTGCAATCGCTGAGTCAAGAGCAGCAACAAATGATCAGTGAAGTGATAGAAACCAATCAAAATATTGGTGATGAAGGCGGAACAACACTGGCTTCGTTTGTTGAAGACTCAAATCAAACACTCGAAGACTTTGTGAGCGTTATTATCAATACGAGTAAGCAGAGTTTAGAAACCATGTCATATACCGATGAAATGGTTAAAAAAATTAGTGGTATATTTGGTTTACTAGAGCAAGTTGAAAATCTAGCTAGCCAAACAAATTTACTCGCGTTGAATGCGGCAATTGAAGCAGCTCGCGCTGGTGAAGCTGGTCGAGGCTTTGCGGTCGTTGCTAACGAAGTTCGTGCACTTTCGGTCAACTCAACCGAGTTAAACAACGACATTCGCGCTGAAATTTCAGGTGCGCAAGAAACCATTGAAAAATTGCGTAGCTCTGTAGAAGTAATGGCGTCAGCAGACATGACTTCAACACTTCAAGCGAAAGACAATGTCAGTGTTATGATGGAGCATGTTGGGCATGTCAACGAGCAAACTACCAATATTGTTGAGCGCTTAGCGACGATATCTGCACAGATCGATGAAACGGCGGTAACCGGCGTTCGTTCTTTGCAGTTTGAAGATTTAACTTACCAAACCATTGATTCTTTAGCGTTTAATTTGAATAATTTAGCTAAGCTTAAGCAGGTACTGGCTGGAATTTCTACGCTGGAAGATATGAGCCAACAATTAAATGAAGTTAAGCAAGTTTGTGCCGACGCTGTTGCAGCGAGTAAACAAGCTAACGAAGAAAGAACAGTGTCTCAATCGTCAATGGACGAAGGCGATGTCGAATTATTTTAATGAGGAGAGTTGTAAATGTCAGTCAAGAAACATGTAAGTTCAAACCTAAAAGAAATCACCATAGGAATTGATGACAGATTTGATTTTTCATTGCACCAATTATTTCGTGACAGCTACATTGGCGAAGTCGCTCAAGGTGCAGTATTTACCTTAGACTTATCAAGAACATCGTATATGGATAGCTCGGCACTAGGTATGATTTTACTACTGAAAGACCACGCAGAAAAATTGTCAGGCGAGGTTATCATTAAACAGCCTAATGAGTCTGTTGCAAAAATTTTGGAGATTGCTCAGTTCCACCGTTTGCTAAAAATCGAGAATTAAGCATATGGCCAGCCCGCAGGAACGTCATTACAAATTGGCATTGGTGGTTGATGATTCAGTCATGCAATGTAAGGTGCTTGGTGTACTTTTAAAAGAAGAAGGCTATCGCGTGTTTACCGCTAACGACGGTGCGCGTGGTGTAGATATGTATATCAAATATCAGCCGGATCTTGTGCTGATGGATATCAACATGCCCGTGATGAACGGATACGAGGCCGCACGGAAAATAAAGTCATTGTCGAAAAATACCTTGGCACCGTTAATCTTTATTACCAGTATGGATACTGACCAAGCATTTATTGAAAGTATTGAAGCGGGCGGCGACGGGATATTAGTTCGACCTTTTTCACCGGAAGTGTTCAAAGCCAAAATCAAGTCGATTCAGCGCATTAGTGATCTTTATGCGCAGGTTAAGTCGCTACAGCAGGCGCAACAACAAGACGCAGAACTAGCTGAGCAGTTGATGTCTGGCGTAATTGAATCGCGTAACTTTGCCCTTGACCGAATTGATATCCTAAAAAAACCTGCTGAGTTATTCAGTGGTGATATTCAATTAACAGCACAATGCCCAAATGGCGACGTTAATGTGTTGTTAGGGGATTTCACTGGTCATGGTTTGCGCTCATCAATTGGCGCGATACCGTTAGCTGAAACGTTTCGAGTGATGACTAAAAAAGGCTTTAGCCTCTTTGAGATCATCGTTCAAATAAACAATCAGCTATACGATTTGCTGCCATCAGATCTGTTCTTAGCCGCTGGCTTTGTCAGTATTTCAAGTAGTGATGCCACGGCTTATGTTTTTAATGCGGGTTTGCCAGACACGTATGTTTATGATCAATTGGGTGAAATTAAGCATAAAATTGCGTCTACACATCCGCCACTTGGGGTTATTCAATCGTTGTTGCCTGGCAGTAAGCTAGATGTCGTATCCGTTGCCCCAACCGACAGCGTATTGTTATTAAGTGACGGTATTATCGAAGCGGGTAACCATGGCGGGGAAATGTACGGCATCGAGCGCTTTGAGCAAGCAGCAAAATTAGGTGTTGTTAATCAAACACTCGGTGAAACTGTACTTAACGATGTTGAACAATTCTGTCAGGGGGCACTGCAAGAAGACGATATCTCACTAATTAGTGTGCCTTGCGGTGATTGGGCAAAATCGGTAGCAGTGAACCCTCCCGCGGCAGTTAAACCAGCACCTTATGGCACCTTTGTTGACTTACCCGACTCTGGTGCATTATGGCAGTGGAATATCGTCTTATCCGGCGAGAAGCTTGCTAAAGTAAACCCTATTCCAATTGCGATGAGTTTTATCCAAGAACTCGAAGGTGGTGGGGAGCAATGGCAAAACCTATTTACCATCTTAACTGAATTGTTTGTTAATGCGTTGGATCATGGCGTATTGGTACTCGATTCATCATTAAAACAAGAAGCAGAAGGTTTTGCGCTGTACTTCCATGAGCGTGAAAAAAGGCTCCAACAATTAACCGATGGGACCGTTGAACTATCGTTGAGCTATTACCAACTAGCCGATTCAGGCCGCATGGATATTGTGATTAAAGATAGCGGCAAAGGGTTTGACCATAAAGCATTTCTAGAGAAAATTTCATCGGCAGAAAATGTTGAATTGGCGTTAAGTGGCCGCGGCATTATCCTAGTGAGCCAACTTTGTGAGCAATTAGACTATCGCAAAGGTGGGAGCGAAGTGACAGCAAGCTACTTGCTGTCATAATAAATAGCGTTAAAAGTACAATTTTATTACATATTATCCAGACAGGAACGCTGCAAATGTAAACCGTTTATGTTGCTGTTGTATAGGCTCATATTTGGTAAGTGCATTTGTCGAAAATTAAGGACTTTTGAATGACAGAATCAAAAAAGACCGTATTGATTATTGATGATGATAGTCAGTATTTAGAGTTGTTGGCAGAATGCCTTGAAACAGTCTTTACCGTTGAAGTTGCAGATAGTTTGAGCTTAGGGGAAGCGAAAATTGAGCAGCATGGCAAATTTGATATTGCTTTAGTTGATGAATATATAGGTCAAGAAGTTGGTTCTGAATGGATAAAAAAATGTGTTGATAGCCAACGCGGTGCTGAGTCATTTGTGCTTTATTCAGGGCTTGCTACTGAAGAAGCTATTCTCAAAGGCCTAGAGTGTGGCGCTGATGATTTTTTAGCAAAACCTATCTCGCTTATTACGCTTAGTCAAAAGCTAGAAAAGCTGATTAATTATCAAGACAAAATTCATGATTTTGAAAGTGAGTTAATGTCAAAAGATCGAGTTATCAATGTCTCGATGGCGCAAGCATCTAAATACGGTGCTTGTATGCAGCTTACCTCTCGTTTAAACCAATGCTTTAGCTTTGAAGAAATTCGCGATCAAGTTTTTTCATTTTTTTACAGCATGAATTTGCATGGCTGTATTGCCTTTTATCCTCTGCAAGAAAAACCGTTGTTTTACAGTTCTAAAAATGGCTTATGTTCGCCCGTAGAAATCGGTGTGATGGAGCTACTTAAAGTAAAGCCGCGTCTTTATCGCTTTGGTACGCGAACGATTTTCAATCATCCGCTAGTCTCAATTTTGGTGCTGAATTTAGAGGAAGGCGCAATCGATACCGATATTTATATCGATGCATTGGCCTCTGTCATCGAATGTATCGGTGCGCGTATGGCATTTATCACCTATAAAAATTCATTGGTTGAAGTGCAGGAACAGATTCAACAAGCTGTCGTGAAAACGAAGAAAATGATCGAAATCTCAAAGCATCATCAACAAGAGGTGATGAATGAAATTGTCCAGAATATGGGCATGAGTTTTCATGTGTTAGATATGAGTGAAGATCAAGAAACTTATCTAACCGACTTAGTGCACAAAGCATTAAAAAAACATACCCAAGATGATGTTAACTTTTTAGAAGTTACACAATTACTTGATCAAGCATTAGGCAGCGTTGATAGCCTGAAGTCGCTTAATCAGCAGCAAACAGTAGTAGAAGATTTTGATGAAGATGATGAGCTATTTTGATGGCTGAAAGCATCTCATTAACAGAGCTGCCAATTGCGGTTGTAGAGCTTGATAGTGATGGAGATATCACTGCAGCTAATCCTGCATTGGCTAGCTTAGTTGGTCTCAACCCAGAACAATTAGTGGGTAAGCCCTTAGCCTCGATATTAAAAGATTACCCCCTTCATTCTGTAAAACGTGCATTAGCGAGTGAGATAGCAAATGAGCTAGACCAAGCCAGTCAAGCCACGCAAACTGGATCTCACAAGCAACATCAATCGCTGTGGTTACTCGAGGCGGCAAACTCAAGTTTGTCTTATGTCACCGTTAAAGAGCATCAAGTTGGCGATAAACTATGGCTGTTTGTTGTACCTAATATTACGCCGCCCAAAGAAATTAGTGAACCGCTTAGGGAAGACACTAGAACGACACTAGAAGCGCTTGATGAAACCTACTGGGAATGGGATATCGCATCAGATCTAGTGTACTTTTCACCAGAATTGATAGCCATGCTTGGCTATAAACGCCAAGCGCTTTCAGTACCAAGTAGTTTTTGGCAAAAGCATATTAATGAGCAGCAATGGCAAAACATGTTGCAACAAGTCGATCTATTACTTAAAGACCAACAAACAAGTTTTAATACAACCTATCAAGTTACTACTACTAACAATCAGGTGTTATGGGTGAATGCCACGGCAAGGCTGAAACGTGATAGCGACGGCATACCGGAGCGGATGTATGGTGCAGTGCGCAACGTGACGGAAACCAAGTCACTTATACAACAATTGCGCAAGCAAAATAACTACCTTTCACTTGCAGAAAAAATCAGTAATTCAGGGCATTGGCGTTATGATGTTGTTGAACAAAAAATGTTCTGGTCAACTGAGCTATATCGAATATATGGCACTGAGCCGCATGCATTTCGCCCGAATCTAGAGAATGAACTTGTGTTCCATTCGAAAGCTGAACGTGAACAAATTCGCAATGCTTTTAAGCGCAGTATTGAGTGTGCGCAAAGCCTTCACCATAAATCCACCATATTACAAGCAAGTGGTAAGAAAGCGAAAATCGAAACTATAGGTGAAGTGGAAGTTGATTCAGATGGTAAGGTCGTTGCGCTATTTGGTATTAGTCGAGACATTACTCGTAGTGAAGCGGTATTTGAAAAACTTAAGCTACTCGCGCTCGTTAATTACACCATTAAAGTACCAATCTTCTTTATTGATGAAGATGACAACGTGGTATACCAAGATATTTCGCCTCAGCAGGGCGGCAGTAATACCGCTTTGTTTGACTATGTAAATTTTAGCATTAGTGAGTATATGTCGCTGAAAAAAACTGCTCGGCAATATGGCCAACTCAAACGAACTCACATTAGCTTTGATGACTACAATAACGTTTTTGATTTATCCGTCACATACGAAGCCGATAAAGGGGTCTACATCTGGATTGTTGAAAATGTTACCGATAAATTCAGAAAAGAGCAGCAGCAAGCCATTAGCAGTCGCTTAGCCTTACTTGGCAACACATTTGGCAGTGTTTCGCATGATATTAACAATGTGTTAGGTGTTGCCCTTGGCGCGATCGAAATGCTTGAGCTTAAGTTTTCGCAAGGTGAGCAAAATATCTCTCGGTACATTGAGCGTGTGAAGAATGCAATAGACAAGGGAAAAAGTGTTACAGAGCGCTTATTGGCATTTACTAAAAAGCCGATGGTTAAAGTGGTTAAATTCGACCCACTAAAAGACATACTTGATAACCAATACTTGTTTAGACAAGTGTTAGTCGCCAATATCGAGCTTGAGATAAATTTACCAGATACTGAGGCCTCTATAAACTTTCCGCAAGGTGAGTTTATTAACATTCTGCTTAATCTCGTGATCAATGCACAAGACGCGATTAAGGAGCAGGAAAAAGCACTTGCCCAAAATGAAGGTGGAAAAATTCAGTTAACCGCTTACTGCAATGCCAAAGGCAGTTTAGAAATACATGTCAAAGATAGCGGTATTGGCATTGTCTCGGAAAATCTTACAAAAATATTTGATCCGTTTTATTCGAGTAAGTCAGTCAGTAAAGGCCACGGCATTGGCTTGGCGAATGTCTATAGCACTATGTATAAACACAATGCGCAGATAAGAGTCTATGGCAAGTCAGAACTCGGTGGTGCGCATTTTGTGCTTGAGTTTCCGTGTAATTGTGTTGAAAAAACTAGTGTTGCTAGGTCAGCTGATAAAGCGCTAGATTCATCAAGCGGTCAGCTAGGCGGGGTTAATCGCCAGCGTATTTTAATTCTTGATGACGAAGCGAGTATTGCTGAATTTGTTGCTTTATTTTTAGAAAGCATTGGCGCTGAAACCGTACATGTCAGTAATAAAGTAGACTTGATAGAGGCTATTGATCTCAAAGGGCCCTTTGATGTTTTTATGACAGATATGATCTTGCCTGACACCTCCGGTCGTGAAGCCACAGCATTGGTGCAGCAAAGTTATCCGAGGGCGAAAATCTGCTCGATGAGTGGTTATATAGATAACGATGATAAGAGTTGGCCATACCCAGTACTGCGCAAGCCATTCAATTCCGCTGAGCTATCTCAATTTTTTAGCAATTTGAATAACTCCATGTAAAATTGAAATATAAGCTCAATGGAAGTAACGAGATGACAACAAATAATGGGAAAACACTCAGGCAGCGAAAGTTTTGGCGATCGCTAAAGTTCAAAGTACCGCTGATCAGTTTTGTTATTGCCTTATTTGTTGCCACTGTAATGAGCTTAACGTCATATTTTGAAAGCGGAAAAATCCTAAAACAACATGCAGAGCAAGATTTAGCGGAAAATGCTGAATTTGTTGCTGCTATGGTTAAACGCTATTTCAGCGTAAACTTTGAAGATGCCGTTGCGATCAGCGATGCTCACTTAGTCGAACAATTGGTTGATGACAACACCGCAGCAAACTACGGCATTAGTTTCTCTGATCAGCGGCGTCAGTTTAATGCTGCCTTTGCATCTTTGCTATCTGCAAAACCTAAGTTTGTCACTATCTCATTGTTATCTAGCAAAGGTCAGATGATAGCAGCTCAATATACCGTTACCGATCATGTGCAACAACAAATCATCAAATATGCCATTAACCGCAACAGCACCGAAAGGGCAACAAAAGATACCTACTTTCAGCAAATTGAAATAGCTGACGCAAAGCAGTCGTTGATGGTGTCAGTTAACCCCATGTACCAAGGTGAGCGGCATGTTGCGAGTCTAATTATTGCGTTTAATCTGGCATCACTTGATGAACTATTAACAACGTTTCATAAAGTAGGCGAACATATATATATTGCTGATAGCGAGGCGAATCTCGTCTACCAAAGTGAGCAAAAAACTGATAGCGGATTCTTAGATAACAAGTGGCAAGAGCGTCTGAAATCACTCGCAATCAACAATGCCGCTGCCGATAGCGCACCTCAAAGTCCTACCTCAATTCGCATTTCTGAACAAGTTGAAGAGCTGCAACCCATGCAGCTAAGTACAACAAAGCAAATTGTATTTAATGAGTACGGGCAGCCGCTCAAGCTTAACCTGCTTTTTTATCATGACGGTCATCGACTTTCCGCTGAGTTTGGCAAATTAGAAGAGCGCGTATTTTTGCTGGGGGTGCTACTAGCGCTGATAGCTTTTGGACTATCTGTGCTTGGTTCGAGACGGATTATTGAGCCGTTGACAAATATGATCGCCAGTATTAGCCAATATGAAAGCAAAGGCGAAGTATTACCTTTACCTACAGCGAAACGAGATGAAACAGGGCGATTGGCGCGTAGTTTTGCTCGCTTGCTTCGACACGTAGAGCAGCAAAAAGAGTCGATGAATGATACCTTAGCTGAATCACAAGAAACGTCAGCTAAGCTCCAGTCTATTCTTAACTCGATAACTGATGCTGTGGTGAACTTTGATGAAAACGCCAACATCGTTGCCTTTAACCGTTCTGCTGAGCGCATGTTTGGTTATCGCGCAGCTGATATGATTGGTAAACATCTTACTGAATTGTTACCGCACGATACTGCTATAGAGTTTGATCAAATTGCGGCTGAATTTAGTGACGTGGGCTCAAGTTGCCGCTCTATGGCTGGCAAAGAACTACCTGCGATGCGCATAGATGGTGAAGTTTTTCCCGTGCTCTTAGTTGTTTCGCAAGTCGCGATCGACCAAGGCGTTATGTATACCGGCTTAATCCGCGACAATACCTATTACAAATTACTTGAATCTGAGCGGAAATCAGCACTACGTGATGCCAATGAGCTTGCCTGGCGGCTAGATTTTGCTTTGTCAGCGCCGCAAATCGGTGTTTGGGAATATAACCGCCTGACGGGGCGTGTGTCATGGGATAAGCGTATGTATCATTTGTACGGCTATGACCAAAGTGATGGTGGTTTACCGGAACAAATATGGCTAAAAGCGGTACACCCGAAAGATCGCCAAATTGTTGATAATGCGATTGAGCAATCATTGTCAACTGGGCAAGACTTTAATGTGACTTTTCGCATTAATATGCCAAACGGGCAAATAAACTATATTGAGTCGCATGCCAAAGCGATCATTGAGCAAACTGCAGAAACCGTCCGTTTGGTGGGTACTAACCGCAATGTCACTGAACAACGGTTATTACACGACTTGAAGCAGCAAGCGCTTGATATGGCACAAGAATCTCTACGCTCTAAATCAGAATTTCTTGCCAGTATGAGCCATGAAATTCGCACGCCTATGAATGGCGTGATTGGAATGCTTGGTTTATTAGAGCAAAGTGACTTATCGGCAAAGCAACGCCATTATTTACAACTTGCCAACGCTAGTGCTTTTTCTTTACTGAATTTGATCAATGACATTTTAGATTTTTCGAAAGTCGAAGCAGGAAAGCTAGAGCTTGAAATTTTAGACTTTGATTTGCGCTCACATCTTGGTGATATAGCTGAATCTATGGCGTTAAAAGCACAAGACAAAGGTGTAGAGATTATCCTAGATGTCAGCCAAATAAGCTTATCTATGGTTAAGGGCGACCCAACTCGCTTGATGCAAATAATCACTAATTTGGTCGGTAATGCAATTAAATTTACCGAACGAGGTGAAGTGGTTATTCGCGCGAAATTGTCACCAGCTTTAGTAGATGGACAAGATGTGCTTAAGTTTGAATGCCAAGTTATTGATACTGGAATTGGCATTGCAGGGGATAAATTAGAAAAACTATTTGACTCTTTTACACAGGTTGATGCCAGTACTACCCGCCGTTATGGTGGTACAGGCCTTGGTTTGGCAATCGTCAAGAAATTGTGTCTGTTAATGCAGGGTAGTGTCAGTGTAGAGAGCTCGTTAGGTATTGGTAGTAAGTTTACCTTTGATTTGATTATGCGACGCAGTGAGCAAACGCCAGTGGCGATTCCCGATATTAGTTTCTCAGGCCATCACGTCTTAGTGATTGATGAAAATGCGACCAATCGCAGTGTGCTTGCCGAGCAACTATCTGTTTGGGGCGCATCAGTTGTCACTGCTGACAGCGGAGAATCAGCGTTAGAGACCATTGCTAAGCGGCCTTCTGGTTATTTTGAAGTGGCAATTTTAGATCGACAGCTATCCGATATTGACGGTGTGACGCTTGGACAGCGCATAAAATCAGCTGTAAACGCTAAGCACATAAAATTGATAATGATGACGTCGATGAGTGAGCGAGGCGATGCTAATTATTTTGCTGAGCTCGGCTATAGTGCCTATTTCCCTAAACCAGCAACCACCAGCGATTTACGTAACGCTATGGCGGTTGTGCTCAGTAAAGGGGCGGATAGCGGCTCCGATGGTTCGCCCATTTTAACACATTACAATGTTCACCCCAGCGCCTCGCCGTCTGCACAAGATATGTCGTTTAAATCGATGCGTATTTTGCTCGTAGAAGATAACCGAATTAATCAGGCAGTTGTTCAAGGTATTCTTGGCAATGGCGGTGGGCGAGCGGATATCGCTAACCATGGCAGGGAAGCGTTGGAGCAATTAGCTCAATCCCCCTCAAATGCGGCATACGATATTATTTTGATGGATTGCCAGATGCCTGAAATGGACGGCTATCAAACGACTCAAGCTATTCGACAAGGAAAAGTGGGCAACTTTTATAAAGATATACCGATCATAGCAATGACGGCAAATGCGATGAAAGGGGATAGGGAAAAGTGTTTGGCCGCTGGTATGAATGATTACCTCTCAAAGCCTGTGGATGCAGAAAAGCTCGGTGAAACACTGTGTCACTGGGTTAAAAAGTCAAACAACTACAACCAGAAGGTAGAATTACTATCGAATGTAGAGCAAGCGAACATAATAGAAGAAGAGCCAAGCGACTTAAAATTAGCGCCTCTTTGGGATAAGCAAGCCTTGTTTAAGCGTGTGAGAAATAATGAACAGTTGGTGCGTAATTTAGTAGAGTTGTATATAAATGAAGTGCCAGAACTTTTTGAACAGCTAATTGAAGCGCTCGCGCAAAGCAATATGACTGAAATTTTGGCTTTTGCCCACAAGCTTAAAGGCTCTTCAAATAACTTAGGGGGGATACAGCTAGCTGATATTGCACTTAAAATAGAGCTTGCAGCGAAAGTCGAAGATATTGCACAGTTAAAAGAGCTTACGCAGGCATTAGATAAAACTTATGTTGAGTTTATCGAGCATCTTAGAGCGTTTTTATCACAGCCAATTGAGGCATGAAAACGCATAATTTTATGACTAAGTAGAGCGGTAAAGTACTTATTACTCGCCTATTTGCTAAACTTATCTATGATTTTTAACGTGTTAAGTTAAGTTTAGGTCTTATACGAATATACTTTATTCGCTATTATTAGCAGCGAATGGCATTGATTAAGGACTATTTATGTACACAGTTTTGGCAGCAGATGATGCCAAAGATACGCTAATGCTACTTGAGTTTGACCTACAAGCTGAAGGTTATCAAGTGTTGAAAGCGGAAGATGGCGAAAGTGCATTAGCTGCAATTGATAATAACAATGTTGATATCCTACTACTTGATTTGTATATGCCAGGAATGTCAGGCATTGAGACGTTAAAACAGCTTAAAGCCAATCCTGAGCAGGCCAACATACCAGTTATTATGCTGTCTGCGTCTGATGATGAAGACAAAATAGTTGAAGCGCTGGAACTAGGTGCTCACGATTATATTACTAAGCCATATATCGCTAAAGTACTGCTCGCGCGAATTCGCAATGCGATTAGACTACGCGAGAAAACACTGACACTTGAGAATTTAGCCCAAACAGATTTTCTTACTAAGCTCAATAACAAAGGAAGCTTTGAACAACTGAGTTTAAAAGCCATCAATCAGGGCTCTCGTGCAATGAATAACATGGCAATAGCTATGATAGACATCGACCATTTCAAAGCCGTTAACGACAATTATGGTCATGAAGCGGGTGATATCGTGTTAAAGCAGTTTGCTCAGTTACTTGCTCAAACCTTTAGAGACTACGATATTATTGGCCGCGTAGGTGGTGAAGAATTCGCAGTTTGTATGCCAGAAGTCAATCAGCGCGACGCTGTTAATGCTTGTGATCGTTTTCGAAAAGCAGTAGAGCAAACGCCAATGGAGCTTGGAAACGAACAAATTTTTGTCACGACCAGTATTGGTGTCGCTTGTGCTCAACATATTGAAGTCGGTTATGACTTTAATCAAATGATGCAGACTGCCGATAAATTTCTTTATGACGCCAAACAACTTTCCCGAAATGTGACGTTAAGCCATCCTCCTGAAGGGCAAGAAGAAACTGTTCAGCAAACTCCTGCGCAAACAACCGCAGTCAACGAAAATAGCGAGCAGGGCTTTGTTGGGATAGATTATCAAGTTGGTCTAAGCAATGTGCTTGGTGATGATGACTTATTCAAAGAGATACTTAAGATGTTCTTCGATGATCACCACCAAGATGGCATTAAAATTCAGCAGGCAATAGATACTGACGATCAGGCGAGTGTTAAACATTTAGTGCATACCCTCAAAGGAGTTGCATGTTCAGTTGGCGCCATGCAGTTATTTGACCGAGCTAAACAACTAGATTTTGCTGTTAATGATGGCGATAAGGAAAGTTATCAAGGATTGTTTGACAATGTTTCGTTTGAATTAAATCGAGTAATTACAGGTATTAAAACAGAGCTTAATATTAGTTAAACGAATACGTTGCAACAATAAACAGTTGCTATGATATACAATAAAAAAACCAGCTTAACGCTGGTTTTTTAATGCTTGCTGTTATATCAATGCATGGTATCAATCTATGGTCAGCTCGATATCGCTAGTTGGCACACAACAGCAAGGAAGAATTTCCCCTTCACTTACAAAAGCCAGCGGTTCGCCTTGAGGGTATCGAATTTGCCCTTTATCAAGTCTGACACGGCAAGCGCCGCAAAATCCATCCCGACAATGGTAATGCACTTCGATGTTAGCTTCTTCTAAACACACCAGCAAATCTGGCTGTTTATCTGTGAATATAACCTCTTGGCCATTGGCGATTACCTTGTGTGGACTTTCGTTAGTATCGCTTTCACTCATTTTATAAAACGATAGCCCTATAGCTTTTCAATATCATCGAGTTTATTGAAGATCTAAAGGTCAAACTCTTCGAAAGCGTCATCGGCAACAGCCGCATCTACTTGACCAACTAAATAGCTCGAAATTTCAGACTCTTGCGGTGCAACCTGTACGTTATCACTCACCAAGTATGCGTTCATCCATGGTAGTGGGTTACTTTTCACGTTAAACGGCGATTCTAGGCCGATAGCGTTCATACGCTGATGACTGATGTATTCAATGTATTGGTTTAGTATTTGAGCGTTTAAGCCGATCATTGAGCCATCTTTGAATAGGTACTCTGCCCATTCTTTTTCTTGCTCAACGACATCAAGGAAAATTTGACGGCCTTCTTCTTTAAGCTCATCAGCGATTTCTTTCATTTCTGGGCAATCTTTACCAGACATCCAGTTGTTAAGAATATGCTGAGTTCCGGTTAAGTGTAATGCTTCATCACGGGCAATCAACTTGATGATTTTTGCATTACCTTCGAGTAACTCACGTTCTGCAAAGGCAAAAGAACAGGCAAAACTGACATAAAAACGAATGGCTTCTAACGCATTGACCGAGCAAATAGCAAGGAACAAGCGCTCTTTCAATTTACGCGTGCTCACTTCAACCATTTCGCCTTCAACTTCGTACGTGCCTTCGCCTTGTGATTGAAGTAATTGCGTAGTCAAAATCACGTCATCAAAATATTTTGCGATACTGCTTGCACGATTTAAAATCGCTGGGTTGACCACAATATCGTCAAATACTTCACCAGGCTCAGTAAATAGGTTACGCAAAATATGGGTGTATGAGCGAGAGTGGATGGTCTCACTAAATGCCCAAGTTTCAATCCAAGTTTCTAGTTCTGGCAATGAAACTAGCGGTAGTAATACAGCATTTACTGAACGTGCTGCCATACTATCAAGCAAGGTTTGATACTTTAAATTCGAAATGAAAATATGCTTTTCAGATGGCGTTAAGCCTTGCCAATCAGCGCGGTCTTTTGATACATCAACCTCTTCTGGACGCCAGAAGAAGGAAAGTTGTTTTTCGATTAGCTTTTCAAAAGCCATGTATTTTTGTTGGTCGTAACGAGCAACATTAACACTATTACCCAAAAACATCGGTTCAAGCAGGGCGTTTGTTGGGGTTTGATTAAAAGTTGTGTAAGTCATTAATAACTCCAAATGTCGTACTTAGCTGACATTTTTGAATGTGCATCTTGATTGCTATTGTTCTAATTTACTGTTTTTTATCTTGCATGTGCGAGTGTTTAAAACTGATGCTTCAACACACGAACAAGCCGCATGTCATATTATGCAGCTAGCAACTAGGCTATTTGCATTGACCATGCGGCTTTGTATTACGGAACGTGTAAAGCTAAATCTTACACGCACCGCCTTCGCAGCCGTCATCTTGCTGGCTGTCGTCTGCACCATCACGAGTATTGTGGTAGTACAAGGTTTTAACACCTAATTTGTATGCCGTAAGTAAATCTTTAATGATCTGCTTAACAGGTACTTTGCCGCCTTCGTAACGCGATGGATCATAGTTCGTATTGGCGGAAATCGTTTGGTCGATAAACTTCTGCATAATACCAACAAGCTCCAAATAGCCATCGTTGCTCGGAATATTCCACAGTAACTCGTAGCTATCTTTCAAACGTTTGTACTCAGGTACAACCTGTTTTAACACGCCGTCTTTACTTGCTTTAATACTGATTAAGCCACGTGGTGGTTCAATACCATTAGTTGCATTTGAGATTTGCGATGAAGTTTCAGACGGCATCAAAGCTGATACTGTTGAATTACGAACGCCGTGCTCTTTGATGCTTTCGCGTAACCATTCCCAATCAAGGTGAAGCTGTTCGCCAGTAACTTTATCGATATCTTTTTTGTACGTATCGATAGGTAGAATGCCTTTACTTAATTTTGTTTCATTAAATAATGGACATGCACCTTGTTCTTTCGCCAATAAGTTAGACGCTTTTAGCAAGTAATACTGAATTGCTTCGAAAGTACGGTGCGTTAGGTTATTAGCGCTACCGTTTGAATAGAAAACACCGTTTTTCGCTAAGTAGTAGGCGTAGTTAATAACACCTATACCTAACGTACGACGACCCATAGTTGCATTGTGTGCCGCAGGAACTGGGTAGTCTTGATAATCTAATAGGCTATCAAGTGCTCGAACAGCTAAATCTGCAAGGCCTTCTAATTCGTCTAAGCTTTCAATGGCTCCTAGGTTAAATGCCGATAGGGTACAAAGTGCAATTTCACCATTAGGATCATTTACATCTGCCATTGGCTTAGTTGGTAAAGCAATTTCTAAACATAAGTTACTTTGGCGAATAGGCGCTTGTGCAGGGTCGAATGGACTGTGTGTATTACAGTGGTCAACATTCTGCAGGTAGATACGACCTGTACTTGCACGCTCTTGTGCAAATAAACCAAACAACTCTATTGCCTTAATGCGCTTTTTACGAATTGACTCGTCTTGCTCGTATTTTACGTAAAGCTCTTCAAATTTGTCTTGGTCTTCAAAGAAAGCGTCGTATAAGCCAGGTACGTCACTTGGGCTAAATAGCGTGATTGATTCACCTTTGATCAAACGCTGGTACATTAGCTTGTTAAATTGCACACCATAGTCTAGGTGACGAACTCGGTTCTCTTCTACACCGCGGTTGTTTTTAAGCACTAATAAGCTTTCTACTTCGAGATGCCATAGCGGGTAGAAAAGGGTAGCTGCGCCACCACGTACACCACCTTGAGAACAGCTTTTTACCGCCGTTTGAAAGTGTTTATAAAACGGAATACAACCGGTATGGAAGGCTTCACCACTTCGAATTTCGCTGCCTAGCGCACGAATTCTACCAGCGTTAATGCCAATGCCAGCACGTTGTGATACATATTTTACAATTGCGCTAGACGTTGCGTTAATTGAGTCTAAGCTGTCGTCACACTCAATCAACACACACGATGAGAATTGACGTGTTGGCGTACGTACACCAGCCATAATTGGTGTAGGTAATGAAATTTTAAAGGTCGAAATAGCGTCGTAGAATCCTTCGATGTAACGCAAGCGGCTATCAGCTGGGTACTTAGCGAATAGGCAAGCAGCTACTAAAATATAGAGGAACTGAGCACTTTCATAAATTTCACCCGTCACGCGGTTTTGAACTAGGTACTTACCTTCAAGTTGCTTTACGGCAGCGTAGCTGAAATTAAGATCACGACGGTGGTCGATGTAGCTTTCCATTTGCTCAAATTCAGCTTGCGTATAATCAGCCAATAAATGCTGGTCATACTTACCACTTTCAACCATGTTAACAACATGATCGTATAGTTTTGGTGGTTCAAATTGACCGTAAGCCTTTTTACGTAAGTGGAAAATTGCTAATCGTGCTGCAAGATACTGGTAGTCAGGTGATTCTTCAGAGATCAAATCCGCAGCTGCTTTGATGATAGTCTCGTGAATGTCAGAAGTTTTAATTCCGTCATAAAACTGAATGTGAGACTTTAATTCAACTTGCGAGACAGAAACGTCATCAAGGCCTTCTGCAGCCCAAGCAATTACTTTGTGAATTTTTTCCAGATCAATGGCTTCTTTATTACCATTTCGTTTAGTTACAAAAAGATTACTATTCATGAAAGACCTTGAGTGTGTTTTATTCTTCTTATTTTTTGAGCAGATACTGTTGCGTAATTACTCAAATCTAGTAAACCACTAGGACTAGTGGTTATTTGAATAATCAATACACAATATATTGGGTTATTTAAAAAATATGATCACAAGATAATGAGGTTTGACGGTTATTGCAAGGGCAAAAAATTAGAGTGATTATTTAATAATCTAGCCTAAAATTGACTGGTTAGTAATGACTAACGTAGTAGTACGTTTTAATTTTGCTTTAATAAAAACGCAATGGTTTTTTTGCACTTTTTTGCCGTCATAGAATGATTTATTACATTAAATTCCGCTTTTTATTTCTAATTTGAATATATATTTTGATCTCTATATATATCAATGGTTTAGCGATTTGATGGTTTTGTGAACAGAAATTCCATCTTGTTAATTTCACTTGGATGAGCACAGTGAATATCTGCCTGCCATGTCGTTAGGTCAGTATCGTTAGCGATGTACCCCCAGCCAGCGATAATAGTGCACATATTAGCAGCGTTACCAGCTTCGATATCGCGTGGTGCATCGCCAACATATAAACACTCATTTGGCGCTACTCGAATCTCATTAGCAGCTTGCAGTAGTGGTGCAGGGTGAGGTTTACGCTGTGCTAATGAGTCTCCGCCAAGTACAGAGGCGGCTAACTTTAGTTCAGGAAAATGAGGTAACAGCACATGCGTTAGGCCAATGGGTTTATTGGTGACGATTCCCCAAGGAATTTGGTGTTGATCAAGCTTTTCAATAAGCGCTGCTACCCCAGGGTATAAGCAGGTATGCTCGGCAATGTGATTTTCGTAGTAATCGAGAAATTCAATACGCAATTGTTCATAATCAAAGTTTTTTAATCCCGCACCAAAGCCCAGTTCTATCAAGCCTTTTGCACCATCTGAAGCAACTGGTCGATAACGCTCGCGTGGAACTTTGGGTAAACCGTGACTGGTTAACACCGCATTTAATGCCTCGCCAAGGTCATTCGCGGTATCGAGCAGTGTGCCGTCTAAGTCGAACAAAACACCTTTGTAATGTGGTGCGCCATTTAATGTTGATGACATCGTCATTAGCCGACCTTTTGACAGCAGATAATATAGTTAACGTCTAAACTGCCACCCAGTTTATGATTTTCTGTGATCGGGTTGTAGTGAATACCAGTAGCATCAATACATTTCAATCCGCTACTTTCAGCCCAGCCTATTAGTTGCGATGGTCTAATGAATTTGTCGTGATCATGGGTGCCATCAGGCACAATCTTTAAGACCTTTTCAGCTGCTAAGATTGCAAGTAGGTATGATTTAACTGTTTTATTTAATGTAGAAAAGAAAACATAGCCGTTTGGTTTTACCATGTCTGTACAAGCTTGGATGATAGAGGCTGGATCGGGCACATGCTCCAGCATTTCCATACAAGTCACCACATCGAAGTGCTCAGGGCATTGCAGTGCTTTTTGCTCCGCTGGGATTTTCTCGTAGTTAACATCTACACCAGATTCCAGTGCATGCAGCTTAGCAACATTTAGTGGCTCTTCGCCTAAATCAATGCCAGTAACCTTAGCGCCTAATTTAGCGAGGCTTTCTGACAAGATACCGCCACCACAGCCAACATCAAGCACTTGCTTTTCAAACACTGACTCAACATGCTGCAAAATAAATTGACGTCTGAGTGGGTTAACTTGATGAAGCGGTTTAAAGTCGCCCGTTAAGTCCCACCATTGGCTAGCAACTTGTTCGAATTTAGCGATTTCTTGAGGGTTTACATTGATTGAGTCTGACATAGGAGGGTTTCTAATTGCTTGAGTCTCTATATTATTTAATTGGGATTTTAAACTAAGCGTTTAGCGAAACCTAGCGCTGAGAAAACAAAAAAACTAATAAAGTTGCTCACATGAATTCAAGTACTAATTCAGGCGACAGTTTGAGTGAAAAAGCTGAATATCGTTCAGGTTTGATAAGACTAAATCTCGCTAAGATTGATTTTCAATCACTAACTACTTAGATTGAAGAAGAGAAAGCGATCGATATTAAGTCGAACAATAATTAAAAAATAACAACAATAAACAGCATTAACAGAGCAAAATTATTATGAAAAGCGTCATAGAACAATTAGCCAATTATAAAAGTGTTCATTTAAACAAGAACAATATCAAAAGCCATATCGTTGGCGTACCGATGATCATATGGTCGATCGCCTTATTGTTAAATATGTTTAGTTTTGAGGTCACAATTTTCGGGCATGAAATGGTTATAGGCTTAGCTATCGTCGCCGCACTTGTTGTATTGCTATACTATTTTGCATTGCATGTGCCGCTAGCCTTGATGATTGCATTGCTCTTTGGACCTTTAGTGATTAGTACACAGTTAGTGGTCGATATGGGGCAACCAGTGCTTATTGCATTGGGCGTCTTTTTTATTGGCTGGGTGATTCAATTTATTGGCCACGCCTATGAGCGAGCTAAACCGGCTTTTATAGACGACATCAATCAGCTGCTGATTGGCCCATTATTTTTAATTGCCGAATTGTATTTTGCGCTTGGCCTAAATAAAGAAATGGCGGATGAAGTTCATCAAAAGGCCGTTGAGAAGCGTAAGTTGTTTGAGCAAGCGAAAGCGGTTTGATTAAAAAGCTGCTTGATCATATAGCATAAGTTTGAAAGAGTACCGGCAAGCACGCTTAGTGGCTTGCCGTCATCTCATGGATTGTGCTGCTATCGTTTGCTGTGAAGTTCTCGCTGCCAATACGATCACCTAGTCCACTTAATACGGTAACCATACCTTTACATACCGCAAGAATTTGTTTGTTTTGTTTAAAATCGTTGGGTAATACAACTCGCCCATTGTCACGGCGAGGGTAACGACCATAATGATGCTTAAGTTGAACGTCATTATTGTCTAAATACAATACGGTCACTAGCTGCTTATTGTCAGACACGGAATCAGTCATCACTTCTCCTGATTAAAAACTAATCTCATATTATACCCGTTCATCGGTGTGTGTCTTTTTTCAGACTGTACTAATTTGTAATCGAAATGTAGTAGGTATAGATGGAGCAGAGAATGTCAGTCCTTGCTAGAAGAAAAACAGAGGGTAATTACACCTTGTTGCTTAATTTGATTTTGCATCCATTAAATCGATTAATTGTAGAGTTTGATTAATAACTGAGCGATTAATGACGAAGTTAGTATTTTAGTCAATATTAAGTCTTTACTTGGCTTTTAAATAATTTAATTTATCGTTTATTTATCAAGTGCTTAATGGCTCTTGTTTGACATGCTCGGCAAAGCTTGAAATTGCTAGCTTTAATATGCAAAACTAACCGCTACAAAGCGTTATGGCATCCCCTTTTTTTGTGGTAGTATGCTGACCTTAAATTAAAATAATAATTTCGAAAATTTCTGTATTAAATAGGGATACCATCGATTTATGTCCGATCTGGCAAAAGAAATTCTCCCAGTCAATATTGAAGACGAGCTAAAAAGCTCTTACCTCGATTACGCGATGAGTGTAATCGTGGGCCGTGCGTTACCTGATGTACGCGACGGTCTAAAGCCTGTGCACAGACGCGTACTATACGCCATGAACGTACTGGGTAATGATTGGAACAAACCTTACAAAAAATCAGCACGTGTTGTTGGTGATGTAATCGGTAAATACCACCCACACGGTGACACTGCGGTATACGACACAATCGTTCGTTTGGCGCAAGACTTCTCAATGCGCTACATGCTAGTTGACGGTCAAGGTAACTTCGGTTCAGTTGATGGTGATTCAGCGGCGGCAATGCGTTATACCGAAATTCGCATGAATAAGATCTCGCATTCTATTCTTGCTGACTTAGAGAAAGAAACCGTTGATTTTGTGCCAAACTACGATGGCACCGAGCAAATTCCAGAAGTGATGCCAACCCGCATTCCTAACTTGTTAGTTAATGGTACCTCAGGTATTGCCGTTGGTATGGCGACGAATATTCCGCCGCATAACTTAACGGAAGTCATTAACGGTTGTTTAGCCTTAATTGATAACAGTGAGCTGACGATTGATGACTTGCTTGAATACATCCCAGGCCCTGATTTCCCAACGGCGGGCATTATCAGTGGTAAAGCGGGTATTATTGAAGCGTACAAAACGGGTCGCGGTAAAATAAAGATCCGTGCTCGCGCTGAAATTGAAGTTGACGACAAATCGGGTAAAGAAACCATTGTCGTTCACGAATTACCTTACCAAGTTAACAAAGCTCGCTTGATTGAAAAAATGGCCGAGCTGGTTAAAGAAAAACGCTTAGAAGGTATTTCAGCACTGCGCGATGAGTCTGATAAAGACGGTATGCGTATGGTCATCGAAGTTAAGCGCGGTGACGTCGGTGAGGTTGTTCTAAACAACTTGTACAAGCTAACCCAAATGCAAGTGTCTTTTGGTTTAAATATGGTGGCACTAACTGACGGCCAACCGAAATTATTTAACCTAAAAGAAATGCTTGAAGCTTTCTTACTTCACCGTCGTGAAGTAGTGACTCGTCGTACGATTTTCGAATTACGCAAAGCACGTGACAGAGCCCATATCTTAGAAGGCTTATCAATTGCGCTTGCTAACATCGACCCAGTTATCGAGCTAGTGAAAAGCTCAGCTAACCGCAGAGAAGCTGAAGAAAAACTAGTTTCGCAAGGTTGGGCATTAGGTAATGTTGCTGGCATGCTTGAAGCGGCTGGCTCAGATGCAGCTCGCCCTGAGTGGTTAGAGCCGCAATACGGTATTCGCGATGGTCTTTACTACCTAACACCAGAGCAGGCTAAAGCAATTGTAGATTTACAGTTGTACAAGCTTTCTGGCATGGAACACGAAAAGATTCTAAACGAGTACAAAGAGTTATTAGACTTAATTGCT
This sequence comes from Thalassotalea euphylliae, assembly GCF_003390395.1. Taxonomy (NCBI): domain Bacteria; kingdom Pseudomonadati; phylum Pseudomonadota; class Gammaproteobacteria; order Alteromonadales; family Colwelliaceae; genus Thalassotalea; species Thalassotalea euphylliae. The sequence goes on from NZ_QUOV01000001.1 coordinate 1,849,828, forward strand.
GAACTACTGCACATTCTTAACTCGCCAGCGCGTTTGATGGAAGTGATCAAAGAAGAGCTAGAAGCGATTCGCGATGAGTTTGGTGATGAGCGCCGCACAGAAATTACCAGTGCTTCGCATGATATTTCACTTGAAGACTTGATTAACGAAGAAGACGTTGTTGTAACGCTTTCTCACGAAGGTTATGTGAAGTACCAAGCACTAACAGATTACGAAGCACAGCGCCGTGGTGGTAAAGGCAAAGCGGCCACTAAGATGAAAGAAGAAGACTTCATCGAGCGCTTATTGGTGGCCAATACCCACGATACTATTTTGTGTTTCTCAAACCGCGGTAAACTTTACTGGTTGAAGGTTTATCAATTGCCACTGGCGAGTCGCACGGCTCGTGGTCGTCCAATTGTTAACTTACTACCACTAGAGAGCGATGAACGTATCACAGCAATTTTACCAGTGCGTGAGTACGAAGAAGACAAATACATTATCATGGCGACTGCGTCTGGTACGGTGAAGAAAACGCCATTAACGGCATACTCTAACCAACGTGCTAACGGTATTATCGCCTTGAACCTACGTGATGATGATACGCTGATTGGTGTTGATATTACCGATGGCTCGAACGATATCATGCTGTTCTCTGATGAAGGTAAAGTAGTTCGCTTTAACGAGAAACAGCGCGATAGCGAAACTGGTGAAGTCAAGCTTGATCCGGAAACCGGTGAAGAGTTGTTAGCACTTCGTCCTATGGGTCGTACCGCAACCGGTGTTCGTGGCATTAACCTTGAAGATGGTCAGAAAGTGGTATCACTTATCGTACCGAAAAATGGTGGCGCGGTCTTAACCGTTACTGAAAATGGTTACGGTAAGCGTACAGAGCTAGCTGAATACCCGGCGAAGAGCCGTGCAACCAAAGGTGTTGTATCAATCAAAGTGAGCGAGCGTAACGGTAAAGTCGTTGGTGCAGTTCAAGTTGAAGATAACGACGAAATCATGATGATCACTGACAGCGGCACACTAGTACGTACGCGTGTTAACGAAGTGAGTGTTATTGGCCGTAACACGCAAGGTGTTCGTTTAATTCGTACCGCAGAAGATGAGCATGTGGTTGCACTTCAACGTATCGATGAAATCGAAACCGAAGAGTTAGTTGACGGCGACATTGTTGAAGGTGAATTAGCTGAAGGCGAAACCGTTGCGGCAAGCGAAGCAGCACCAGCGTCTGACGCTGAAAGCTCAGCTGAAAACCTCGATGGCGAGTCGTATAGCGATCCCGACGCCTAACGCCCAAGGTATAAGATAAAGGAAAAATGGGCGGCTTATCCGCCCATTTTTTTTCGCTAGAGAAAATGATAGTTATTAAATAGTTAGAAGGAAGTTTTGAGAATGTCTGCAACCTATAATTTTTGTGCAGGACCAGCGATGTTACCAACGCCAGTGATGTCAAAGGCACAGACTGAATTTACCGATTGGCAAAATAATGGCTGCTCAGTGATGGAGCTCAGCCATCGCAGTAAAGCCTTTATGCAGCTCGCTGCCAAAGCCGAAGCAGATCTCAGATCACTAATGAACATCCCTACTAACTATAAAGTGCTATTTATGCATGGCGGTGGTCGTGGTCAATTTTCGGCGGTACCACACAATTTATTACCTGAGAGCGGAAAAGCGGATTACGTGATTTCAGGCTCTTGGTCAAAAGCTGCAGCCAAAGAAGCCGCTAATTACGGTGAAATTAATACCATTGAAGTTGTCACTAAGACAGGTGACAGTCAAACGGTGCTAGCACCAGCTGATTGGGTATTGTCTAAAGATGCAGCTTACGTGCATTACTGTCCGAACGAAACTGTGGATGGCATTGAAATCTTCGATATTCCAGAAACGGGTGATATTCCGCTGGTTGCCGATATGTCGTCAACAATCATGTCGCGCGAAATCGATGTTAGCCGCTTTGGTTTAATTTACGCCGGTGCGCAAAAAAATATTGGCCCGTCCGGTCTAACCATCGTCATTGTTCGTGAAGACTTATTAGGTAATGCCAGATTAACTACGCCATCTGTACTTAATTACGAATTCGCTGCTAACAATGATTCAATGTATAACACACCACCAACCTTTGCCTGGTATTTAGCGGGCTTAGTGTTTGAATGGTTAACCAAGCTTGGCGGTGTTAAAGCTATCGAGCAAGTAAATAGAGAAAAAGCGGCGTTGCTTTACGACTATATTGATAGCAATGACTTCTATGTCAATAACATTGATAGCCAGTATCGCTCGTTAATGAATGTGCCATTTTGGTTAGCAGATGAATCGCTAAATGATGCCTTCCTGGCAGAGGCTGAGCAAACGGGTTTATTGGCATTAAAAGGCCATCGCAGTGTTGGCGGTATGCGCGCTAGTATTTATAACGCCATGCCATTGGCAGGCGTACAAGCATTAGTAGACTTTATGACGGATTTCGCTGACCGTAATAAATTGAACTAAATAGAGTCACTAAATCAAAGTGATTAAAGAGATTGAAGGAAGTTCTATAGTGGAACAATTAACACTACAACCGATCAACAAAATTGACGGTGAAGTATTTTTACCGGGCTCTAAGAGCCTTTCAAACCGCGCCCTATTAATTGCCGCATTGGCAAAAGGCACGACGAAGATTACTAACTTATTAGTGAGTGAAGATATTGAGCATATGCTCAATGCACTCACGAGCTTAGGCATTGAATACCAATTAAGCGATTGCGGCACTGAATGCATCGTGGCTGGTAACGGTGGCTTTTTCAAAGCGGAAGCGCCACTTGAGCTATACCTAGGTAACGCGGGCACGGCGATGCGTCCACTATGTGCAGCATTAGCGGCGAGTGAAGGTGAATTCGTATTAACGGGTGAGCCGCGCATGAAAGAGCGCCCAATTGGCCACTTAGTTGATTCACTCAACCAATTAAATGCCGATATTGAATATCTAGAAAACACAAATTACCCGCCATTAAAAATCAAAGGTAAAACCCTAGGTGGCGATCGTGTAACCATTGACGGTTCAATTTCAAGTCAGTTCTTAACGGCAATTCTGATGATTGCACCGTTATTACCAACTGATACAAATATCGAAATTGAAGGTGAGTTAGTGTCTAAACCTTACATTGATATCACGCTTGATATTATGGCCAAATTCGGTGTTGACGTTGAAAATCAAAACTATCAATCATTCATTGTCAAAGGTCAGCAAAGCTATCAAGCACGTGAACGCTACATGGTCGAAGGTGACGCATCGTCTGCTTCTTACTTCTTAGCGGCGGGGGCGGTTAAAGGCGGTGAAATTACTGTCCATGGCGTAGGTACCTCAAGTGTTCAAGGTGACAAGCATTTTGCTGATGTGCTGGAGAAAATGGGCGCTGAAGTGATTTGGCAAGAAGAGTCAATCACGGTTAAAGGCAGATCATTAACGGCAGTTGATATGGACATGAACCATATTCCAGATGCGGCAATGACAATCGCAACAGCTGCTTTATTTGCCAAAGGTACGACGAGTATTCGCAATATCTATAACTGGCGAGTCAAAGAAACCGATCGCTTATCGGCAATGGCGACTGAGCTACGTAAAGTAGGGGCAGTAGTGGAAGAGGGTGAAGATTACATCTCAGTTACACCGCCGGAGTCGCTAACACACGCTGCTATTGATACCTACAACGATCACCGCGTCGCGATGTGTTTCTCGCTGGTGGCGCTAAGTGACACCCCAGTGACAATTAACGACCCTAAGTGTACAGCAAAAACCTTCCCTGATTACTTCGATAAATTAGCTCAGGTTTCAAAATAACCCTACCAAGTATCTTGTTGAACCTGATCTAGATCAACTTTTGCACTATAGGTGCATTAAAAGTTGAACTAGTCAGGCAACAAGCCTTCTAAGTAAAGCTAAAAAATAAATCGGCGCGCTAGCGAAAGCTCAAGAAATATTAAAAAACAAATTTTTGAACGCTTTTCCCTAGCATTTCCCGTATAATGCGCCCGATTTGCGACATTAGGAGATAAAATGTATGCAAGAAAGCATTCCCGTAATCACGATTGATGGCCCAAGCGGTGCTGGTAAAGGCACTGTTTCACGATTAGTAGCAAACCAATTGGGCTGGCAACTTTTAGACAGTGGCGCGATTTACCGCGTGTTAGCTGTGGCTTTGCTGCATCACAACATTGAAGTTGAAGAAGAAGAGCCGTTAATTCCTATTGCAGCACATTTAGATGTGCAATTTGAAATTACCGATGATGGCGAAAGTAAAGTCATTCTCGAAGGCGAAGACGTATCTAACAGCATTCGTACTGAAGAAGTTGGCGCACTCGCGTCAAAGGTAGCGGCATTTCCGCGTATTCGCGAAGCGCTATTGCGTCGTCAAAGAGCATTCCGTGTTGAACCTGGTTTAGTCGCTGATGGTCGCGACATGGGCACTGTGGTATTTACTGACGCGCCAGTAAAAGTTTTCTTAACCGCGAGCGCGGAAGAGCGTGCTGAGCGAAGATTTAAGCAGTTGAAGGAAAAGGGCTTTGATGTTAAAATCGGGCGCCTTTTGGATGACATACGTCAGCGTGACGAGCGAGATCAAAACCGTGCGGTTGCTCCGCTTGTACCGGCAGAAGGTGCGTTAATTATTGATTCTACTGAACTTTCTATTGATGAAGTAGTCAGCAAAATCCTTTCATTTGCCAATGAAAAATTAACGCAAACGGAAACCATTTAAACTTTGGGTAAGGACACACAAAGTATTTTTAACAACCCCATGAAACACTGATGTTGATTGGATTATTTATACGAGTTCATATACAGGTATGACTGAAAATTTTGCACAACTTTTTGAAGAAAGTTTAAAAGAGATCGAAACGCGCCCTGGTTCAATTATCAAGGGTACTGTTGTAAAAATCGAAAAAGACAACGTTATTGTTGACGCTGGTCTTAAGTCTGAGTCAGTAATTTCTATCGACCAATTCAAAAACTCTGCTGGTGAAGTAGAAATTGAAGTAGGTTCAGAAGTTGACGTTGCTTTAGATGCGACAGATGACGGTTTCGGTGAAACTGTACTTTCTCGTGAAAAAGCAAAACGCCACGAAGCATGGCAAGTGCTTGAAAAAGCTTACGAAGAAAAAGAAACTGTTATCGGCGTTATCAACGGTAAAGTTAAAGGTGGTTTCACTGTTGAAGTAAGCAACATTCGTGCATTCTTACCAGGTTCTCTAGTTGACGTTCGCCCAGTCCGCGATACAGCTCACCTAGAAGGTAAAGACCTAGAATTTAAAGTTATTAAGCTTGACCAGAAGCGTAATAACGTTGTTGTTTCTCGTCGTGCTGTTATCGAATCAGAAAGCAGCGTAGAACGTGACGAGTTACTAGAATCACTACAAGAAGGTCAAGAAGTTAAAGGTATCGTTAAGAACCTTACAGACTACGGTGCATTCGTAGACTTAGGTGGTATCGACGGTCTTCTTCACATCACTGACATGGCTTGGAAGCGTGTTAAGCACCCAAGCGAAATCGTTAACGTTGGTGACGAGATTCAAGTTAAAGTTCTTAAGTTCGACCGTGAGCGTACACGTGTATCTCTAGGTATGAAGCAGTTAGGCGAAGATCCATGGGTAGCAATTGCTAACCGTTACCCAGAAGGTTCTAAGCTTTCTGGCCGCGTAACTAACTTAACTGACTACGGTTGTTTCGTTGAAATCCAAGAAGGCGTTGAAGGTCTTGTTCACGTTTCTGAAATGGATTGGACAAACAAAAACATCCACCCATCTAAAGTTGTTAACTTAGGTGACACAGTTGAAGTACTAGTATTAGAAATTGACGAAGAACGTCGTCGTATTTCTCTAGGTCTTAAGCAATGTGTACCAAACCCTTGGGAAGAGTTCGCTAAGAACTTCAACAAAGGTGACAAAGTTACTGGTAAGATCAAGTCAATCACTGACTTCGGTATCTTCATCGGTCTTGACGGTGGCATCGACGGTCTTGTTCACTTATCTGACATTTCATGGAACGGCGGTGAAGAAGCTGTTCGTGAATACAAGAAAGGTGACGAAATCACTGCTGTTGTACTTCAGGTTGACCCAGAGCGTGAGCGTATCTCTCTAGGTGTTAAGCAAGCTGAAGACGATCCGTTCAATATGTATCTGACAGATAACAAAAAAGGTGCTATTGTAACTGGTAAAGTAGTTGAAGTTGACGCTAAAGGCGCTAAGATTGAATTAGCTGAAGGTGTTGAAGGCTACCTACGTGTTTCTGACATTTCTCGTGACCGCATCGAAGATGCAACAACTGAATTATCAGTAGGCGACGAAGTTGAAACTAAGTTCATGGGCGTTGATCGTAAGAACCGCACAATTAGCTTATCTATCAAAGCGAAAGATCAAGCTGAAGAGCGTCAAGCGATGGACAACTTGAACCAAGCAGACGATGCTGGTTTCACTAACGCTATGGCAGAAGCATTCAAAAACGCTAAAGGTTAATTTCTTTAGCGCTTAAGGTGAGGAGGTGTTGCTATTTACTAGCCACCTCCTTGATTGTTAACTGCATTAGCGTGATGCTGAATGACAACTGGGAGGTCTAATGACCAAGTCAGAACTCATTGAAAAATTAGCGGAAAGTTTAACTCACATTCCAGCTAAAGATGTTGAATCTGCTATCAAAGAAATTCTGGAATTGATGGCGCAATCTTTATCGAAAGGAGAGCGTATTGAGATTCGAGGGTTTGGTAGTTTTTCTCTACACTATCGTGCACCACGTACTGGTCGTAACCCTAAGACTGGTGAAGCAGTAGAGCTTTCCGGTAAATATGTACCGCACTTTAAGCCGGGTAAAGAATTACGTGAACGCGTAAATGCTTCCTTTGCTTAGTTGCGAAAAATTATAAAAAACGGCATGCTTTCGCATGCCGTTTTTTTTGTCTTTGATTTTTTAAATATTTCCCAATTCTGATTGATTTAATGGTATTTTCATTACGTTGAATTGGACAATAATCATTGGATGTTAGTTTGAAGTTATATTTCACTATTTTTGTACTGGTTGTATTGCTGCTAGTCGCTTTCGCTTTTGGTAGTCAAAATGATCAGCTAATCACGTTAAACTATTTCATTGCTAAGGCAACGATGCCAGTCGCAATGGCGGTAAGTATATTTGCTGGCTTAGGATTTCTTTTCGGCTTGGTATTTATGTTTCTTATAAATTTGCTTAAGCCACTCAAGCGTAAACAAAATAAAGGCTAAGAAATCCTATGCTTGAGTTGTTGTTTCTATTGTTGCCTGTTGCCATGGGATATGGATGGTTTATGGGGCGCAATAGCATTAAGCAAAAAGATCAAAATGCTAAGCAAGATTTATCCATTAAATACTCAACAGGTTTGAATTACCTATTATCGAATCAGCAAGATAAAGCTATCGATTATTTGATTGAGGCGCTCAAAGTAGAAGACGATACCGTTGAAGCGCATTTTGCAATGGCAAACCTTTTTCGCAAGCGCGGTGAGCTCGACCGAGCACTTAAAGTACACGAACACCTAGTACGCAATGGCAATTTGCCAACCAAAGCAAAACAGCAAGCAATATTTGAGCTAGCAAAAGATTTTTTAACAGCAGGTTTGTACGACCGTGCTGAACATATGTTTCATAAGTTGCTCAAGGCAAAACCCTATCAGTTAAAGTCTTTAGGTTATTTAATGCAAATTTACCAATCTACTAAGGATTGGCAGCAGGGCATTGCGCTTAAAAAAACTATTTTTAAACTCAAAGACAAACAACTACTTCATAACCTAGCTAACTTCTATTGCGAACAAGCACTTGAGGCACAAAAACAAGGTGAGTTTATCGCGGTTATTGAGTTATTAGAGCAGGCATTGGTGTGCGATGCTAAATCATGTCGCGCTAATTGGCATTTAGCCGGTGTTTATGAAGAGCATAAGCAATACGAGCAAGCTGCTAAGTGTTATCGTGCTATTTATAAGCAAGACAAAGACTTTTTCCCTGAAGTTATCGAAAAAATGCATAGCTGTTATCGAGCATTGGATGACGAAGAAGCCTTCTACAGCTTTATTAAGCAAGTGTACGATGAAACAGGCACGACGAGCACATTGATTAAATACCTAGAGTTCCTGTCAACGAAATATGGCGCGGACAAAGCCGCGGAGTTTTTATTAGCTGGCCTAAAGCGCAGACCTACCATTCGAGGTTTTAAGCATTTCGTTAAGTTACAACTTGCCAATGAACCGTCTGAAAATCAAAGTGAAAGTTTGGATGTGATCAAGGAGCTTGTATCGGCGTACTTAAAGATGCGTCCAAGATACAGTTGTCGCTCTTGTGGCTTTAACAGCAGCACACACTATTGGTCGTGTCCATCATGCCATGATTGGGAGCAATTAAAGCCTGTTAGGGGTCTAGAAGGCGAGTAGTTGATGTGCAATCACTATTAGTGAACATCAGCTTATCTTGAAACTGCCTTTGTTCAAGCTTTTTTATCTATAATCGATTTTCGTTCTTTTTTATATTCTTGATAAGGCTTTTTTGCTTGATGACAAGCCTGATATTCATCGCCTGATTGGGCGTTATTAATGCATTCACTTTTTTGGTAACCTTGGCCAAGCTCATAAAGCTGTTTATTACTACAACCAAGGGTTAGAAGCGTTAACATTAAGGTAATAATAATTTTCGACATAGTTATCCTAAGGTGCGATGTTAAAAATATATTGGTTAGTGACTTTTCTTTGCTATTAGGACTGCTCACTTATGAATTAGTTCGCCGCTTATCATCGATAATACTGCAAGCGACGAAGGTATAGGTAACTTAATAGTAAGCGGTAATTTATTGCTTTTGACTAGTCCTAAATCCATATAACCTCAGTTACCAAGCAATCAACAGTTTACCTTATTCATATTTAATCTCTAGCGACCAAGTGTTCAATATACCTTGATCTTCAGACCATAAATCACGTACTTGTAATATCCAATCGCCTTTAATTTCGCTACCTATTAGGTTGTTAAGTGTTGGCGTTGACTCTGGAGTATAGATAAACTTGACATTGGATCGAGCGTCACTTTCGACATTTTTCAATACCACAATCTCACCAGATGGCGCTACAAGCTGGATCATTAGATCGCCACGATAGCTATGGTTGATATCGACAGCAACAGATACGTCTGCAATCTCGCCTTGAGCGTCAATACGAATGACATCTTGAATACCTACACGACTATTGTCTGGTATCGCCAGATTAGGATTATTTTCTACCTTAATGGTTTGCTCGGTCGGTATATATGCTATTTCCAACGTCCAGTCATCGAGTCGCCCCTGATCGTCTGTTAGTAAATCCCGGACAGTGAGTTGCCATTGCCCTTGAACTGCCTCTTGCTTAAAGGCTGTCAGTGGCGAGCTGCTATCGTTAGAGTTAAGTAAAAGGTTTAGGTTATCTAATTGACCGCCTTGACCGCTATGCAGCGTAACAGATGTACCCGCAGGAGATTTCAGCTCCACTTCCAAATCGCCGCGATAGGTATGAGAAATATTAACGCTAAGCTGCAACGAGACAACTTTTCCTCGCTTGGGAACGGTAATAGCGTCGATAATGCCAGTTTTATTATTATCTGGTATTAGCAAGTCAGGGCTTGTTTTATGCTTAAACATTACCGTTTCGCCGGTCGGAATAATTTGATCGCCAGTTCTGATTTTTATTTCTCTCGCTAATAGCTGGATATCTGAGATTACTAGCCCAGATTCAGTGCCATCCCATTGCAGCGTTGAAGGATTGGTTTTGGCCGAAAGGAACTCGCCATCCATATTGGTATCGTAAAGATCGTCCGCATCACCGGCATCCTCATTGCGTTCTAGATCACGTCTTCCATCCGCTTGCAATAAAGCACATTGATAATGGCGGCTTTCGGTGCCGTCTTGCCATTCATTTGAGCCATTGCGATCACAGTGGTAAACCGCTAAACCTTTGGAAGGTAGATGGCGATCTAGGTCTAAGTCTTGGCGGTTTTCTACTAAGAAAAACTCATTGTCGTGCTCGGTATGATAAATATACGCTTTGTTATATTCGCCATGGCTAATTTGGTACTCACCTGGCGAGGCAAGATCTATTTCGGTGTCTATCCAACCTGTTAAATAGCGTAAGTAAGCGCAAATTGGCGCTGGAACTTTACCGCGACCAAGATGGTTGCCAGAGCTCATCATGCAATAGCGGCCTAAACCACTGCTGTTACGATTGTCGCCATCGCGGCTGCCATAGTCATATAAATCTGGGAATCGACATAGCATATGTCCACTTTCATGGGCAAATGTGCCTATGCTTAAATCGACGGCTCGTCGACCTAAACTTTGAATCGTATAGAAGTGCGTACGGGTATTACCTTGTTGCAACTGGATAACCGAATTATGAGGCCATAACCAATTTCGGTATTCTGTGCGGCCAGCATACATAAAACTTAGCGCGTCGACGATACCATCGCCACGAGAATCATAGTTTGATAAATCTACGCCATGATCCCTAATCGCCACATTCAACGCTTCTTGTACTAACAAATTATTGACATAAAAAGATTTGTTTTTACTGAGCTTGATTGGACCGATGACATCGTTAGTGTAATCAAGCTTATTAGAAGACATTAGCTGATAATATCGACGTACTGAGCAGAAGTTACCATGCGCAGAGAAGTTAAGGTCATTTAACATCGCATCGACTTGATCACCTGTTATTTGAGTCGTTTCATCCTTAAATTCAACTAATATAGTTAACCCTCGAACATTGCCCGTATTTACCTGACGGCCTGTTAATAGCCCTTGCTTAGGGCCAAAAGTTTGGAATGTTAGATCATTTTCGATAGGTCGTATTTGAGTTAACCTGACATTGTGTTTTTCTTGTTGAACCTCTGCAGCTTCATGTAACTGCCGTTGCATATTTTCTAACGGTTGCTTTCTTATCGGTCGACGGGATGAGGTAAACGTACCTTGATGGACTTGCGCATAGCAAAACAGGCCGAGCTGTTCGTCATAAACGGTTGTGTAACCGTCGAGGGTGGTATAGCGTGCATAAAATTCGTCGCCGTTAACAATAAGCGACACATCTGAACCATTGCGTTGAGGAAAAACTAAAACTTCACCTTTAATTAGACTCATAACAATCTCCCTGAAAGTGTCATCTAATAAATAGTGGCAAACTTAGATTTTGTTAAATATGGACTCTCCAACGACTGTTATTTTCTAGAGTAATAAATCAATATATGACATTAGGGTTTGCCGAGTTGCACAGCACATTTACCATTGTAGTCGTATAACCGATGTTTAACATTTTTTAGATTGAGGGCGCGTTAGTAAACCTGAGCATAAACCTAAGCATAGGCTGCTATTCGCACGGGTAGCGCTGCTCCATCATTCGGATAGATTTTCTGATAATGGTTTTGAGCACATCGGGGTCAATGTCTGCCAGCTTATTGATATATAAACAAGACTTGCCCAGTTTATGTTTACCTAGGCGTGCAAGTTCTTCTGAAAACTCATCGAATCCTGGCATTATATAAACACTGAGTGCTGTTTTACGTGGCGAAAAGCCAGTTATCGGCCATGTTCCGCCTGAACTGGTATTTTGATAGGTATATTTGCTAAAGCCGACAATACTATTGCCCCACATTTTGGCAGGCTTGCCCGTCAGCGTAGTCATCAATTCAAGTAGCGCTAAGCCATCGGTAACTTTTTGAGGGTGTCCTACACTTTCTATAAAGGTTTTAACATCCGCATCATTTTCTTGCGTTTTTAAGGCCATTTATCCTTCCTTGTTATGTCTAATATTGCTGCCTGTATTGTTGCCTTTGTTGTTATCAGTAACTGCTATAAATTTTCTTGTTTTGCGCCGGGGCCGAGTGGCTGACCGTAACTAAATTCTACAAAATTGCCATCGGGATCTTTAATCCCGCAATAGTAACCAACAGGGTAGGGTTCTTGTTTGCACGGCCACACTAAAATACCTTCCGCGCTGGCTTGTTCGGCAATGTTATCGACTTCTGCTTTGCTGGCTAGGGCAAAACCTAAGTGTGAAAAGTCGTTTTCCTGTTGGGCTTTTTCCGGTCCACCGGGCAACACCACAATAATAAACTCATTCGCTTTACTTGGCTCTGCTAACCAAACAATGCGCTTGCCGTCTGGCCCATGTGGTCGACGATCACGCACTATACTGAGTCCAGCGTAGCGTTGATAAAAATCAATACAGGCATCTAAGTTTGCAACATGTAAGGCAATATGGGTTAGACTGGCGTTCATAGCAACTCCAAAACCATCATTAGCAACAAGAAATTAATGCACTATTAGTTTACATAAAGTATAGGAAACGAATGCTCAATAACCTGAACTATAACTTCAAAATACTTGCTCGCGACTGGCATAAAAGGCGCGCCCCCAATCTGAAAACGGTTGAACCAGTGACGGTTGATATTCCCAATTTTAAGCAAGAGCACAATCATATGTGCACTATGATTGTTACCTACAGTGATAATTCCACCAAAGAGCTAATCGCACGAGTGATATATAATCAACTGGCCAAGCGGTGGACGGTTGATGGTATGGAGCTAGCAGTCGAAGTGGTTATCAATGAAGTGTAAATCACACTGCAAAAATAATGACTGATTGCTATCTAAGCGCAAAGCTATCTACAATAGTAAACTGATTGTTTATCAAACTGTTAAGGACGACTGTATTGAATTTACTAAATTGTGATTTTAAAAGCCGTTTGAGTTACTACCTTTCTACTTTTTCTACCCGCTCCAGTATTAACTTTTGCTTTGGAAATTTAAAAGCAGTGTTATTCGCCTTATGGGTTAGTAGTTATTGTAATACCTCATTGGCGACAGAATTTGTTGAGGCAAAAGACGGCGTAAATTTAAGTGATAATAACTTCCCTTGGCACTTAGTGATGGATCGTGGAAAAATTCTCGGCTGCATTTATGACAATAAATACTACTCACTTGGCTCCATTTTAGTACTTGAATCCTTGCCCAGAAAGTGTGGGCAAGCCTCCGATCGCAATGGTATTTGGCAACAGTTGTCCGAATCTGAACTGGCACTGTTTAAACAGAATATAGAGACTCAACAACAACTTGAGCGTGAATCCACCTATATTGGCGCAGAGCCAATTAATCGCGAAGAGGCGCGATTAATTCGTTATTTGCGAAGAGTAAAAGAGTTTGCTGAAAAGTCGCAAGAGTAGTTACGCACTGTTAATTATTCGACTTGCTACCGGAGCGCTTTAGGAAAGCGACAACGTTTGACTTTGCTTTTCAAGCCACTTAGCTAAGTTTTTAGCATTTAAAATATGTATGGTTTGATAACCAGGTTGAACAAATCCTAGCTCGGTTAGTTGCTTAAGACTTTTGGAAACCGATATTCGACTAACACCCAGCTGTGCGGCAATTTGTTCTTGCGATATCGCAACGGCATTAGTGTTATTGGTTTCGCTGGCCATAATCAGTAATAGCTTAGCCAGTCTTGCTGCTAGCGGTAAGCGTTTAAGGTCGTCAATTGCTTCTAAACTTTGATGCAGTCGCGTTGACAGAGACACCAGCAAATCATAAGCAATGTTGGGGAATTGTAGTAATACCTTATTGAGCTTTTCAACGGAGATATAGCCTAGCTCTGTTTCGCCCACCGCCTCTGCCGTATGGGTACGAGGTAGATTCGCAAAAACGACAAATTCACCAAAGCTCTCTCCCGGGAACAACAGTTTGCTAAGAAAATATCGGCCATCTCGACCATAGTTACCCATTTTTACTGCACCAGAAAGTATGATGCTCAGTCCATCTCCGCTTTCACCACGTTGATGAATCACTTCGCCATCACTAAAGCATTGTCGTAATTGCACTGACGCAAGCTGACTTAAGGTGCGCTCAGGCAGGGAGCCCATCATGAGCTGCACATCAGGCCTGTTTCTAGCTTTAAGGTTCATCACTTGATCACGTCATGAAAATGTAAACTAGTTAACATTTATAAGTCAGTACACCTGCTATAACAAGTCGCATATCTTGGATTACCTGCAAAATTAACTAGGAATAAGCATGATAAAGCGGAAGGCACTTGAATTTACCCCAAATTGGCGAGCTGTTGAGGCAATACCCTTAATGCGTAAGAGATTATTTCCTGTGACATTCTTTCCTATCACATTGTTACTTGCGTCACTAGCAAGTGGCTGCGATAGCTCTGGCTCTGGCGAGCAAGCTGCAAGCTCATATACCCAAAAGCATAACGAAGCAGTGCTTGAAAGTTTGCCTTTTGACGATGTGACTGATTTTCAGCAAGCAGAACGTGGTTTAATTGCCCGAGATCCGCAGTTAATGATCAAAAGTGACAGTGGTGAAGTGCTTTGGCAAACAAGCGACTATGACTTTGTACATGGTGAAGCGCCAGATTCAGTTAATCCTAGTTTATGGCGGCAAGCCAAACTTAACGGTATGCATGGACTCTATAAAGTCACGGAAGGGATTTACCAAATTCGCGGCTATGATATTGCCAATATGTCGCTGATCCAAGGGCATACTGGTTGGATTATTGTTGACCCGTTAACTGCCTTTGAGTCTGCACAAGCGGCGATGGCAATGGCGCAAAAACACCTTGGTGAGATAAAAGTCACGGGCTTAATTGTTACCCATAGCCATATTGATCACTTTGGCGGTGCACTGGCAATTATCAATCCGGAACAAGAGCCAAATATTCCTGTGATCGCGCCTAAACATTTTATGGCGGAAGCGACATCAGAGAATATTCTTGCTGGTGTTACCATGGCGCGTCGTGCGGGTTATATGTATGGTCGTAATTTAGCAAAAAGTGCTACAGGTAAAGTCGATTCTGGCCTAGGTAAAGGTTCGGTATTTGGGCGCATGGGCGTGGTTCCGCCAAATCAGTTAATCGACCAAACAGGGCAAACGTTAACGATTGATGGGGTGGAATTTCAATTTCAATACACGCCGAACTCAGAAGCGCCCGCAGAGCTTACTTTCTACTTACCTCAGCACAAAGCGTTTGCTGGCGCAGAATTAGTCTCTCGTCATATGCACAACCTGTATACCTTGCGTGGAGCGAAAGTGAGAGATGCGCTTTCTTGGAGTAATCATATTGAAGATGCTCGCAGACTATTTGGTCATGCCGAAGTGTATTTTGGCAGTCATCATTGGCCAATTTGGGGCAGTGAGGCAATCGACCAATTTTTGCGTGGTCAGCGAGATATTTACAAGTATATTCACGATCAAACACTGCGCTTAAGCTATAAGGGTTACACTCCAAGTGAAATTGCTGAAGAATTAGCTTTGCCACCATCGCTTGCGCAATCATTTTCTAATCGAGGCTACTATGGCACGGTTAACCATAATGCTAAAGCTGTCTATCAAGCTTACTACGGATGGTACGATGGCAACCCAGCCAACCTAAATCCACTGCCACCTAAAGCAAGTGCACAAAAATATATTGCAGCCATGGGCGGCGAAGATTCTGTATTAACATTAGGCAAACAAGCCATAGAGAACGGAGAGTATCGCTGGGCGGCTGAATTACTTAATCATCTGGTATTTGCCAGCGGAAATCGTGATGCAAAAAGTTTACTTGCAGAAGCTTATCGACAGTTGGCATATCAAGCAGAATCAGCACCTTGGCGTGACTCTTATTTAAGTGCCGCACAGGAGCTTACTCAAGGTAAAAGCACAAATGTTATCAGTTTATCCATGATGCGAGACCTGCTTGAACATGCACCCGTTCCTAGATTTTTTGATGCGATGGCGGCGACATTAAATGCTGAAGATGCGCGGGGTGAAGTACTAAGCTTTGTTTTCGAACTAACCGATCGCAACGAAAAGCATGTGCTCTGGCTTGAAAATTCGGTATTGCATCATCGCCCTTATGATGAACAAGAGATGTTAGAGTTTGAGGTGAACGCGCAAATTAGTATTAGTCATTCGCTGTTTATGGACATTGTCTTGGGCGAAGCTAGCTTGTTAGATTTAGCGGGTTCAGACGAGCTAAGCATTGAGGGAAGTACAATTGATTTGGTGAGTTTTTTAGCCATGCTCGACAAACAAAAAGAGCCGTTTAATATTGTTGAACCATAACAGTTCTACGTTGTCAGTTCTAGGCTGCTGGTTCTAGATTAACTGTGAAACCTTTATTTAACCATTAACCCAACATTTCAATAACATTTGGTTAGTTAATGCTTATAAATTAGAGCTGATAATTTCAGCTCTAATTTTTTAGTTAGCCAAAGCATTTTAATACATACCCTTTTCAATACAAATGCCTTCCCACCTTAGGCTACTTGTCGCTTTTACAACTTATCTCTGTATTTTTTGTCTGGAAATAAGTATGTTATCGCGTCATTTGGCTTTAAGCTGTTTCCCCCTAAAAAAATAGCGCGAATAAACTTGGTAAAGCGCAATTTCGGTCAAGAATTACTTGCCAGCGAGATTTAGTATGTCAGCGTCAAAGAGAGAAAAGTACTATGTCTAACCATCAACATCGTTTTATTGAAGTCGTGCGCTATATCGAAGCAAATCTTGATACCGATATCGATATCGATAAACTTTGCCATTTGGTACATTTGTCGAAATTTCACTTTCATCGACAGTGTTCTGCATATTTTGGCATGTCGGTGATATCGCTTGCTCGGCTATTACGATTAAAACGAGCCGCTTATCAATTGGCTTATCGCGATGATAAGAATGTGTTAGATGTTGCGTTGGCGAATGGCTATGAGAGTCATGAAGCATTTTCTCGGGCGTTCAAAAAGCACTTTGATATGCGCCCGTCCCAGTTTAGGAAAACGCCTAATTGGGATCTTTGGCAAACTCAATATGAACCTATATTAACGCTGAGGAATAAAATTGTGAAAAATCAACAAGCATTTCAAGTAGATATCGTCGATTTCCCCAAAACTAAGATTGCTGTCATAGAACATCGTGGTTCGCCAAATTTATTGGGGGCAACTATTCAGCGCTTTATCGAATGGCGAAAGCTTAAAAGACTACCGCCAAGCAAGAGTAAAACTTTTAATTTAGTTTATGACGACTCACGAATTACGTCTCCCGAAGCTTATAGATTTGATGTTTGCTGCCAAGTAGACACTGACATTCAGGCCAATGAACAAGGCGTGGTCGGCAAGGAAATACCTGCTGGGAAATGTGCGAAAATACGACATGTAGGATCTGAAGATACGTTAGGAACAGCCATTGATTATTTATACGCTAATTGGTTAGAAGCATCTGAATATGAACTGCGTGATTTTCCTATTTTTCTTGAGAGAGTGAGTTTTTTTCCAGAAGTTGCTGAGCATGAAATGACGACGGATGTTTATTTGCCGATTCTCTAGCGTAATGCTTAGCGTGTTTTCTCGTGTATCACGAAGTAACTGCGCGGATCGCCAAGCGAGAGATAGCTAATTTTGTTAAAAAAGCTCAAAAATATGACAGAAATATTTCAAAAATGTCTTGCTGTCTTTTTTTGTCGTTTAATATTGTTGAGCCTTAAATTACTTTGTTTTCATTAGCCTCAATTTACTTTAGGTCAATCATCTCATGGCCAACTAAAGGCCACTAGATTATGTGGCCTTTAGTTTTTATGTGCGTTACCAAGTGGAATTACTTTATATAACACAGCTTGGCGGCATGATTATTAAGGGGACTGGTCAGCAGGTGCACGTTGCTCAAGCTTATTAATATGCAGAGTGTCTCGGTCGAACACTTGTCCTCTGAGAATAATCTTATCGATATCGTCGTAGGCATTAACAGTTTTAAGCGGATTACTGTTTAACAGCAATAGGTTTGCACGTTTGCCTTTTTCAACGGTGCCATAATCCTGCGATAAATTATACAGGTTGGCATTATTTATCGTCGCAGCCGCCAAAATACCTTTTAAATCAACACCTGCCTTGTGCATATCGGCTAATTCCCAATTGGTTGCTAGCCCAGGTTGAGAAGCAAAAGTCGGTGCCGGTGGTGTATCAGACCCCAGCAAAATGGTTGCATCATGGTCATATAAATACTTGAGGACTCGCTGGCCGTTGGTTTGCTTGGCACTGAATCGCTCGATGATCAGTTCGACAGGTGGCTTGCCCCAATCTTTGTGCATCTCAACATTAAACCATTGGCCTGCGTTTGATTGATACCAAGTTATTTGCCACGGAGGTAATACGGTTTTGTATTCAGTTTGGTCGATATGGTCTTCAACCATTAGATCCGTCAATGATCTGATAACATTTAATGTCGGCTGATAGGCGATATCTTGGTTAAGAATTTTGGTAAGAACACTACTGACTTTAGGGGGAAGTACTGCTTCATTTGATAACTCTTGCTCTTCTAACCAATTCCATAAACCATGCCCCATCACTGAAATCTCGGCGTTTGCCGCAATATCCTGCATATCGGTTGCATTGGCATGTGCCATGGTTGGTAAGTTGAGTGTTTTTGCGTACTGTGTAAGCTCATTTAATGTCTCTTCACTTACCATTGGTATGTTGTCAGCCAAATCAAAGCCGTTTTCAATATACACTTTTGCACACACAGCGCCGTCGTTTTTTAATCTTAATAAGCTTTGTTTGGCTTGATGCGCATGAGTTATCGCCTCGGTCGTTTTAGGATCTGTGTCTTGGGCTAGGTAGTATGGACGCTCATGATGTAGATGTTTATGAAGAATGCCTTGAGCGTTATAGCCATTAAATACAGGCATAGCACCACAGAAAAATGCATCGGGTGTTAAACCACTTTCATGAAACCGCTTAATACCGTCTTTAGTATTTGACGGGTCGATAACTTGCGTAACGCCATAATACAAATAATTAGTGCCTTGTCTGGCAAGAAAAGCGGACTGCATATGCGCAGCATTGGCATCCAAAAAATCTATCCCCGGCATGGTTTTTAAGTGCACATGGCTATCGGTTAACCCCGGGATAAGGTATTGATCACTACCATCAATCACTAATTTTGCTGTTGGCGGCTTTGTTAAACTACCTATTTGGCTAATGCGATTTCCTTCAATTGCAACCCAATGATTGGCTTTGACACTTATTTGATGCTTATCAATAGGTGAGATTATTGTTGTACCTTCAATTACCAAATCAACGTCAGGCAAACTGGTTGAGCTTATATTGGCTGAGGCAGTATTGGCTACGCTAAAAAAGGCTGAGCAATAAAAACACGCTAATAATCCATAGCCTAAAACTTGTTTTTTCATGAAATTCTCCTGTTAAAGGCATGACCTTAATAAAGGAGAGAATTCTGTATCTAAGTTATCTATAATAATTGTCTAAAATTTTTCTAAAATAATTAAAAAGCAATACTATTCAGTTGTTTAAGTGGTCATCAATGGAATCTTTTCAGCTTGGGAATTGGCGTGTTTCACCAAGGTTAAATCAACTAACACTCGAGAATACCGAGCAAAAACTCTCCATTACGCCCAAGTTAATGCAACTTCTGCTGGTGCTTGTTGAACACAAACATCAACCTATTGGGTTAGACGCACTAATTGAAAAAGTATGGCCGCAGCGTGTAGTCGCAGATAGTTCGGTTTACCAAGGTATTGCTCAGTTACGTAAAGTGCTTAGTGCGGACGACCAACACCAACAATACATTGAGCGCATTTCAGGGCAGGGCTATCGAATTGCGCCAGATATCGCGATTGAAGTCTATGTCGATGAGTCAGGCACGTTAGACTTAACGCCTGATTCACAGAACACTGCTAGCCACAATAAGAACTGGTTGCTCGGCATTTGCACATTGTTGGTTGTGGCTGCGTTGTTCATCGCCATCAATATTCAGAGTTATAGTCCGAAAAGAGAGGCTGACTCATCGCAATATTTTGAGCAATTTACGTTAGCAAATCACTTACTCTCTCAGCAAGATGTCGCACAACTAGAACAAGCTAAACAAATTTATTTAGAGGTCATTGAGCAAGACAGAAAGAATGCCGAAGCACTTAACGGCTTGTGTAATAGTTATCGAATGTTAGCGATATATGGCAGTGTTACTGAGATTGAGCGAGACACCTTGTGCCAACCCTTGTTAGAAAAAGCATTTGCTCATGCTCCCAATAATGCACAAGTATTGGCTTCTGTGGCTCGCCAGCATTTTGAGCAAGGCCAAACCAGCCAAGCGGAAGCCTTGTTCGAGCAGTCTTTGGCAATAAACCGTAATGACGCCATGACTTGGCATTGGTATGGTCGCCTGAAACGCAATCAAAATCAGGTAACTGACGCGCTTGCGGCTCATCAAAGCGCATTTAAGCTTGCACCGAATGATCCTATTGTGCTGCGCGGGCTAGCATATGCTTATTTAAACAACAGAGATTTAACTAATGCGCGAAAGTACTTTGAACGCAGCGTTGTAATTTCCCCTTACTTTAAGCACAAAGCACTGTATGAGCTAGATTTTTACCCATTGAATCAATCGCGAGCTGCACATTATTTAAATTGGTACAGGCAACATCAAGAAAGCTACGTTAAAAAATATCCTGCACACAAACTTAGCCACATTTTGTTCTTGTTAAGCGTAAATCAAGGGGCGTTAGCAACAGAGATTTTTGATCGGTTTGATGATGTTAATAGCGTGCCGCAACACTTTTTATTTTATGTAAAGGCATCATTGGCTTTGTATTATCAAAAACCAAACGAGGCGCTTGCTTATTTGCAGCAGCGCTATCAACTGGCGCCTGAGCAAAATCATTTTGTGATGCCATATTTATTCGCTTTAGTTCAGCTTAATCATGCTGAAAAAGCATTAACGTTATTTAAAAAGCACTTCCCAGAAATAGTCGCACTCAAGCAGGTGACAAACGAAAATATAGGGCAATATTTATTGCTTGCTAGGCTATATGAAGCGACAGAAAAAAGGCGTTTGTATCAAGACGCCTACGAGCGGCTACTAGCGTTTGAGCAAGAATCTACGCTTAGTATTGAGCAACAGCTACTTTGGAATGAGTTAAATGGCGATGATGCTAACAATGTCGATTTGCTCAACAAGTTACTGAATAATGGCTGGTTGCCTGATTTTAATGACAATATGTTTTCAATTGAGCGCTATCCAACACTTGCTGGCTCGAATAACAGTGCAAAAAGCTGGTTGGCTAAGCTAAATAATATTCAACGTTGTATTTGGCAACATACGCAGTGTGAAATAAATTGATGTCTGCGTGCGGCGGTAAGACGGGGTTCTAAATTTATAATTGAACCAACTGTATTTAGGAAAAAATTTACTAATACAAGTTTGAGTTTAAACAGCCACATTGCAAAAATATGACAGAAATATTTCAAATTCAGCTTTGTGTCTCTAAAGTTTTGTTGTATCATGCCCGCCCAATCGAATAGCAGCAATGCTGTGCATTTCAATTAACTCATTTTATTTATTTCTCGCCCATCTGCTTATGCAGTCGGCGGTTTTGCGCGCGCATAATTTTTATGAGCTGAAATTATAAAGTCGAGTTGATGAATTGAGTTGCTGCATTCATCAAGGTTGGTACTCAACAGGAAGAGTTAAAACCTCACGAAAAAACACAACAATTTTTTTATTGAGGACAAACATGAACACCACTAAGTCGCCATTAAATCTGCGTCGTACTTTAAACCCTATTTCAGCCGCAATTGCATTAGCCGTAGCCGGATTTGCTGCTACTCCTGTACTAGCGGAAGAAGCTGATACTGATTCAAATATTGAATCAATTACCGTGACAGCGACCAAACGCTCTCAGGTTATTTATGAAGTACCAATTGCCATCAGTGCTTTCTCTGGCGATGCATTAGCCTCTCAAGGTATTAGCGACATCACCGATGTTGGTAAATTTGTTCCAAACCTAAACATTACTGGCTTCTCTGCAGGTCATAACTCATCTGCTAACCCGTTTATTCGTGGTATCGGCTTGCAAGATCACTTGATCACCACAGACCCAGGTGTAAGTGTTTACGTTGATGGTGTTTACTTAGGTCGCCAAGTTGGTCAAAACTGGAACCTTCAAAACATCGAGCGTATTGAAGTATTACGCGGTCCTCAAGGTACTTTATACGGTCGTAACTCAATTGGTGGTGCAATTAACATCATCACTAAACAGCCAGACGAAGAAGCAATCACCAAATTTAGCTCAGAAGTTGGCACACGTGGTCGCGTTAAAGCAAGCGTATTTACCAACCAAGCAATTACTGACAACTTAGCGATTAACTTTAACCTTGGTTACAACCGTCGCGGTGGCTTAGGTGAATTCATCAACCTACCTGATGCTAAGTATGATGTTGGTGAAAACCGTGAATACTACGGTCGTTTCTCTGCGAAATACACAGTAAATGAAGATTTATCATTCACGTTAACTGCTGATATGAATGACGGTGAAGGTGGTACTCGTCCTTACACTACGTTAATTGATGAACTACCAAACGGCCGTTACTACCAAAGTGGTCTGCGTAACTCTGATGTAGCGACTGATCGTTACGACAACGCAACTGGCACTATTGAAACGTCAGAAGTGAGCAATGAAGCTGACGGTTTCTCATTAACGGCTGATTACAACATTACTGACGAGTTAGGCTCTAAGCTAATTTTCAGTAAGCGTTCTTCTGAGTACAAAGCGGGTCTTGATGATGACGGTACTATTGTCGCACTAGATCACTTCCCAGAGCGTGGTGAAGCAGACCAAACCTCTGTTGAATTACAATTCAACGGCTATGTTGGCGATGTCGATTTCGTGACTGGTTTATACTGGTTCGAAGAAGAAGGTAGCAACCGTCAAGATGCTGCAGAAGCAAGCTTTAACGGTGGCCCAACTAAACTTGAGTTAGACCAAAAAACTACAAGTAAAGCAGTATTCTTGAACGTTGGTTACGACTGGACAGATGAATTACGTGTTACTGGTGGTATTCGTTACACTGAAGACGAAAAAGAAGCATCTGCAAACGTATTTGACCCTGTGGGTACTGTATTCTCAGAACGCGATTGGGATGAATTCTCTTGGGAATTAGCGGCGAACTACACATTTGACAATGGTTTAAACTGGTACGGTACTATCCAAACAGGTTACCAATCAGGCCAGTACCCAGCACGTCCATACTTCTTAATTGGTCAGTTTTTCGCTGAAGGTGGTTTTGACAATCAAGAACAAGCCGCAGCAGCAGTTCAAGCGAACAATGACTTCTTAGCAAGTGACAACATCAGCGCGATTAACTACGAAACGGGTTTCAAAGGTCAGCTAACACCTGATTTCAGCATGAGCGTTGCATTCTTCAATACTGAGTATGAAGATTTACCATACCAAGTAAATACAGCAACAGACTCTGGTTTTGACACGAACAACTTGATTGTTGAACAAACCTCTCGCGGTATTGAATTTGAAAGTACTTACTCAGTAACTGATAACTTCACGCTACACACGAGCTTTGGTTTTATGGATGTTGATGTAGATGAGCAAAACGGCATTAAGCCAGTTGCGCCATTAACACCAGACTTAACGGCATCAATTAGCCCGTCTTACGAGTTTACGCTTGAAAATGGTGCGTTAATTACTTCGCGCATGGACATTTCATACCGTGACGAAATGTACGGTGAGCCAACTTCAGATGCACGTCGCATGACTGAAATTGAAAGTCGTACAACGGTTAACTTTGATATTAAGTACGCGCCAGCAGGTGCTGACTGGGATATCTCACTTTACGGTCGCAACATTTTTGACGAGCGTTACGAAGATGCACGCCTAAACACAGGTGATTACATCCTAGTGATCATGAGTAACGATGCAAGCGAGTTCGGTTTACGCTACTCATCAACATTCTAAGCTCACGCTTAAGAGCGTAAAACAGCGAGAATAAGCTGAAATTAGCTCTCAAAAAAGTAAAGCCAGTTAGCGGTAACGTTAACTGGCTTTTTTAATGGCTAGCTTGTTAAAATTTGTGCTAAAGAAGAACTTAGCTTACTTCGTTTGGCTAAGGCTTATTGACGCGGGCAATAGCACCTTGCACTAAGCGTTCGGTTTTAACAATGGCTCTGGTATGCGTTCCGCTACCAGCGATCCCTCCTTTATCATGTAGCTCTACTTCAAACTGATAAAGTTTTCCTGCCATGCCGATGTAGGTCGCAACAGCTTTGATTTCTTGATTATTCGGCGTTGCGGCAAGGTGATTAACGTTAACATTAACGCCAACAGATAATTCGTCACTTTGCAGCATAGGTTTCATTAGGCGAGCAGCTGCTAATTCCATTAATGCAATCATTCTTGAGGTTGCGAACACTTCAGGAAAATTATCATCTTTATCAATTGGTAGGTCGCTGGCGAGATCTTTCGATTGAACAGTATAAATTAGTGCTAGGCTATCCTTAATTTCCATGGTTAATTCCCTATTGCAGAAGTGGCTTTAAGTCGAATGTGTTGAGCATATCAATATAAGTTAGCTTATTTAATTTACTTCAGCATAGTTAATCTCATTAAAGCTAACTAAGAGCTGAGCTCACTTAATGACGAAATCACACGAACGCCACTAGGAACAAGCTCAGACGAATTTCTTCTGTACCAAATCGGTTGAATACCAGCATTCAGCGCGGGCATTACGTCTTTGGTTAAACTATCTCCCACCATATAAGTGGACGATTTATCTGCGTTAATTTTAGCCAGTATCGCAGCAAGAAATTCAGGTTCGCCTTTAGCAATGCCAAGGTTAGCTTGGCAAAAGTAACCGGTAATAAATTGACTCAAGCCGACTCGAGCAAACGCTTGTTCGATTTCTGATGCTGAAGATTCCGCTGCACCAGTGGCAATATAAATTACCGCATGGCCGGTAAGCTGTGAGAGCAGTTCATATGCACCATCTACCGCTTGAACGGTTTCCCATTCACACATTTTGCCTTGCTCAGTGGGAAAATCCACCATTAGAGTGTCTCCCCAATCAAACAAATATACCGGTTTCATATTGCTCCTAATTAAATGCGTATAGGTTTATTTTCAGATACTTGTTGCTAAATAGCGCTTATCTGCTTTGTTATCGTTGCAATTGAAACATAGGGTTGTAAATAACTCCCAAGGGGTTTCCGAATGGGTCTTGGACGACGCCAAGTTTGATACCTCCACCAACATCAGTGATTGGGTTAAGTTGCTTGGCACCTAAATCGAGTAGTTTTTGGTAAGTGACTTCAACGTTGTTCACCCCCCAATAAGCGATAACATTTGAGCCTTTTTGCTTCTCGCCAGTCGGCATTAAACCAAGTTCGAAGCCTCCGATATTAAAGCCAACATAGTAGGGCTCGTCAAAATACGGGGCAGTGCCGAATGCTTTAGCATACCAGTGCTTGGCTTTGTCAATATCGTCCACCATATAAACGCTTGTTCTTAGACCTAGAATTTGAGCATCCTTTGAATTAGCTTTTAAGCTCTCCGAGTTGGGTTGACTATTGGCAGAAAAAGATAAATAAGGAAATAGCAGTAGAATACAGATTAAATACTTCATTAGTTTTTATTCTTGTTGATAAATTGTGATGGTTTTTTCACGTTAAGGCTGGAGTGCCTAAGCCATAAAATCTAACTTTAATTGTTGAATCGATGCAAGTATTGAAGTGAGTTAAACCGAGTTGAAGCAAATAATTCGATCAAATAGTAAGTGCGTAAGGGTAAATGACCTAGACACATCGTTAGCGATTAGCGTCAATTCGCTAGATATTTGAACAATTTACAAACGCAGTGCACAAGTTTATCGTAATAAAACAAAAATAACTAAAATGGTAAGGATAAAGTATGTGGAAATGGATAGGAGTGGTTGTCGCGTTTGTTATTGCAGGGGTTACAGGGTATTGGTTCAGCCTTGATAAAAACATCCGTTATTTGATGTTGAATCAGCCGGAAAGTACCAATGTTTTATTTTGGACAACTGCACAGCGCGATGCCGGTTTTCAAACATTGGAAAAGTTAGATGTTATTCCTTTTAATATTATTGAGAAGGGTAAACTGTCTCATGAGCTAGATATTGAGCAGCCATTAGTCGTAGCTGATGACGCTATCGAGAAGTTTTTCAAAGAGCAACGAATAGCTGGCTTAGTGGTATTGCAAAATGGCGATCTACGTTATGAAAAATATGGGCTTGGTTTAACTCGTGATGACAAATGGACAAGCTTTTCTGTGGCTAAATCGGTTACTTCCACATTAGTCGGTGCGGCTATCAAAGATGGTTATATTAAAAGCCTAGAAGATACGATCACTGACTATATTCCAGACTTGAAAGGCAGTGCCTATGAAGATGTTACTTTGGCACAGGTATTGACCATGACATCTGGCGTGGCGTGGGACGAAGATTACAAAGATCCAAATTCTGACGCGTCTAAATTTAACTTTCATACGCCTGAACCTGGGGTCGACGCAACGGTCAGCTATATGCACCAGCTTGAGCGCGCAAATCCAGCGGGCTCTACCTTTGTGTATAGTACGGGTGAAACAAGTTTAATTGGCTTGCTGGTCACTAATGCGACAGGAAAATCACTGTCAAATTACCTGTCTGAGAAAATTTGGGCAAATCTGCCTGTTCAACAAAACGCTTCTTGGCTACTTGGCCCAACAAATCAAGAAATTAGTGGCTGCTGTATTCAAGCAACAACGCGAGATTTTGCCTTATTTGGTGATTTCGTGCTTAATGGCGCGCAAGTCAATGGAGCTTCTATTGTGCCTGAAGACTGGTTTGCTGTGGCGACCAGTAACCAAGTTGAGCTTGGTGAAGGAGACGGTTATGGCTTTCAATGGTGGACTTCAGCAAAAGGGCATTTTGAAGGCAAAGGTATTTTTGGCCAAGGACTATATATCGACCCTGAGCACCAACTGGTGATTGCTGTTAATGCTAATTGGGAAGGGGCGATGACGCCTGAGAGCTATCAATCAAGAAAAGCCATGTATCAGTATTTTGCTGAGCTTTTTGCCAACAATAACGTTAATAAAGTGGCGAGTAACTAACTGAGAAAAGTAGTTTATTGCAGCTTTTAGATGAGTCTTAAAATCGAAAATAAGCGCTGACAGCAGTTATCTATCGGCGCTTGTTCTTTTTTTGCGCGCTCTACTTAGCCGGAATTTTTGTCGCTTGCCATGCCACTACTTGCCAGATGCCGTCGCGTTTTAGCAAAGTGCCAGTATTAAAGTAGGTTTGTTTAATCGCTTTAGCCTTGGCATTTTCTTTGTGCATTAGTTTAAATGCGACAATGGCTGTATCACCGTAGACGCGAATATCAGTATCTTCTGCCCAGTATAAAGGCGGTAAAGTATCGCTATTTTCATCAGCTTTGCTGTTTTCTTTTATTCCCTGAATGATATAGCTTTTATCAAAGCGCGTACCAGATGAGCTAGTGTAGATAAGATCCTCAGCCCAAAACCTTTGATGATTAGCTAAATCGTCATTAACTGAATTGGCCAAAAAGTTATTCAGTAGTTGGCTGATTACCGCCTTTTCGTTGGCTTTGGGTTTTATTTCTTGATTCACGTCTAGATTAGTAGTCGCCGAGGCAAAAGCGATACTGCTAAATTGGCTACAGGTGATAAGTAGAAGTGCAATAATGAGTATGTTCATTGGTAACCTTATTCTTTTTATTTGTTATTACTAGCTTGCTATTCTTTGTTAATCAATATGTTGACTGGTTTTCTTGTATCGTATTTATGAGAAATTAGCGCTTAATAAGTTATTTATTCGCCATCTGATGGTGGTTTTTCTTCCATGATGCCAATCAAATTCTCGTCAGGATCACGAATAAAACCAATCCATAAGTCGTGATCAGGCATCTTAGCGGCAAACGCTGGTGGGCGTTCAATGGCAACACCTTTAACATTTAACTGCTCAAAATACTGCTCTATATTAGTGGTTTGGTAGTAGATCACTGATGTGTGATGATCTTGCTCACTTCCTTGCAGCGTTGTTAGCATTAAACGAATATCGCCTAGCTCAAGAAATGCTAGATTGGGTGGCACTTCAAAAGCCAGTGGGATATTGAGCACCTTGTGGTAAAAATTAAGGGCTTTGGGTAAGTCACTAATCGCGATAGCAATTTGTTTGATTGATAGATCACTCGTTGACAGCTTAGTGGCGTCTTGTTGTGTTGGTTCCATCGCCGATATTTCCTAAGGCACTTATATTTGATGACAGCATAGTAAATATTGTTAAAAGTATAAATGCTTAGTATAAATGTCAGAGTAGGTATATATCTGCTAGCAGCCTATTCAGGTACTATCATCTCTAGTGTGTAGCTCGACTGCTCGGTTCCCACTAACTTTTTCAGCTGTGGTAGGGCGGTTTCCAGTTCACTTGCGAGCTGCCATGGTGGGTTAACAATAAATAAGCCAGTACCTGTCATACCGTATTGCTCAGAATCAGGTGTTAAACATAGCTCAACCTTCATTACGTTTTTTAGCTGGCTATTGGTGATGCTTGCTTCCATGGTATCGATAAAGTGACGCTGCACCACAGGGTACCAAATCATATAAGTACCCGTGGCAAATTTTTTCTGAGCTTTAATGACCGCATCAACGGCTTTTTGATAGTCACTCTTAATTTCAAATGGCGGGTCGATCAGTACAACAGCGCGGCGTGTTGGCGGTGGCAGTTGCCTTACTAACCCTGCGTAACCGTCTTTTTGAAAAACATTGGCTTGCTTCCAACCCTGACAAAATTGCTCTAGCAGGGCGATATCCGTATTGTGTAATTCGAACAAACGGGCGCTATCTTGCTTTCTGGTATGATATTCGGCAACTGCTGGCGAACCAGGGTAAAGGCTTAAACCTTGCTGGTTAAAGCTTTTGATCAGCTCTACATAGTTGGCGAGTAGTGGCGCTAGGTTAGGCGCACTGTACAACTTGCCAATACCTTGTTTGTACTCGCCTGTTTTCTGTGCATATTCATCTTGCAGCTTGTACATGCCAGCGCCAGAGTGAGTGTCGATATAACTGAACCCTTTTTCTTTTTCAGTCATATAGTTAAGCACATAGTGCAACACACTGTGTTTTAATACATCGGCGAAATTGCCGGCGTGAAAGGCGTGGCGATAACTTAGCAAAAGAATTCCTTACTGAATGGTATGTGGTAATTGGTAATGGGCAAGATAGGCTCTGGCGATATCTTTACGGTGCTTAATCGCATATTTGAACTTGGTAGATTCTGTATGAGCGGCGAAATAATAGTACTGGCCATCTTTTTCAACCACGCCAACAAACCAGCCTTGTGCCATCGTCGGGCTATAGGTTCCTGCCCCAGTTTTACCGTAAATTTTATAATCAAGTGTGTCGTGATTAAGCATTAAGGGCTTAAGCAATTCATAGGTACTGGCTTTTAGCGGTAGTTGTTTAGTGTACAGTCGCTGTAAAAATTTCACTTGTTCGATAGGTGAGATTTGTAAGCTAACACCTAGCCAGAACAAATCGAGACCAGCACTAATATCGCGGTTTCCGTAATCGAATGCATTAAGGTAATTCTGCATGCGCTCACCACCTACTTGGGTCGCAATAGCGCGATAGATAGGCACATTGGAAACTTGATAAGCCGAGCGCAAGGTATGCTCGCCTGCCGTCCAACTGCTCGGCCACCATTTTTCTGGTGGGTAAGTGTTGGTGTCAGCGCGCATAGTCTGCTCAAGATCGCGAACAATACCTAAATCTAAGGCTATCAACGAATTTGGAATTTTAAAGGTCGAAAATGGGCTAAAGCGCGTGTTAGCCCATTGTTCGTTATGAACTATTAACTTGTCTTCAGCGGTAAGCAGTACAAAAGTACATTTGCTGTCTGCTTGTTCACAAGGCAGGCTCGCTGGCGTGTTCGTATTTTCAGGTGCAGCTACAGTCGCATTGACCCAGGTTAAATAAACAATCGTGCTTAATGCAACGCTTGAAAGTGCCTTGCGAAATATTTCCATTTTTTTAATCATTGCCTTCCTTAAATTGGTCATTGCTTTTGTTAAATGAACAATATGTTTAGCTTTTTCAGTTAAATCAGATTAGTGAAGTGCCGCACGAAATGGCAGTTTTTCACAAATAGCCGCTTCAGCAATTAATATTTCTTCCAAGCGCACATCTACCTCAGTTTTTTCAAAGTACTCGTAAGCCAGTTCAACAAACAAGTTTTTGTGTTTTTCTTCCGATTTAGCAATGGCAACGTAAAAATCTTTGTCTTTACCTGCAGGTAATGCCTCAGCAACTAGCGCGAAACGCTCATGACCGCGGGCTTCAATAACACCTGCGACTAACAAACGATCCATTAAAAATTCATCGCGACCACGGCGAAATAGAGCGCGGATTTCTTTAATGTAATTGTCTTTTTTATCGTCAGCTAGTTGCACGTCACGGGCGATTAATAGCTTTAATACTTGTTTAAAGTGAATCAACTCTTCTAGCGCTAAGTCGGTCATCGCTTTCACTAACTTTAGGCGATCAGGATAGTGTGACAGCATTGACATGGCCATGCCTGACGCTTTCTTTTCTGCAGCTGCGTGATCTTGCAAAAAGGCATCAAAATCTGCCATTACAGCTTCAGTCCATTCAAATGGGGTGTGGTACTTCAATTCAAACATAGCGATATCGTCTTCTAGAGCGTAAATTACAAAGCGCTAGCGAGTCATTTTACTAGCACTATAAAAGGCGGCGATTTTACCAGTGTTAGCGCTTTTGGCAAAGCATTAACAGGGCTGCTTGTACGCTTTTAAATGGATAAATGAGCGAGTTGGCTATCAATGCGGCCATTGCGGGTTGATGCTATTTTTAGCGGATGATTAATTTTGTTCCACTCAGTGACTTTGCCTTTCATATTAATCAGCGGAAATTCCCCTTGCGTGTTGCTGGGTAATCCTAAAAACGCAATAAGCTTGGCAAAGCTGTCAGGCGCTGCAATATCTAGGGTTAATAAGTCTTGTGGGCGATTGGCAAAATAATGAGCTACACCTTGTTGGTGTTTATCATAACAAGCCATTAAAAATTCATCGCTGGCGATATTTTCTATTGTGAGTGGTGCAAACACTTGGTTAAAACAACGCTTTAAATGAGGATTAAAACCGCCATCGTCACGTTGCAAATTTTGATACATACGGCTTAGCAATTGGCGAATTGACGGCAGCCACTTATCAAGGTCACGGGTTAAATAGATAAACTTGCTGTTAGGGTAGTGCTTATCTAGTGCTTGGTAATCACAAAACACGGGCGTGTCAGCAATCACTTGGGCTTCCTCAAGACAGCTTTGCAAATAGGCAGTGTGGGCAGTTTTGTAACCCAGCGCCAACATAGTGACACATATGCTAGTCGTTGCAGTGCGCGGTAAGCCAATGATCCAGATTTTCGGTGCTGCTGATAAATCTTGAGCAAGAGCAGGAGAATGGTGAGTTGATAGCGGGTTGTTCATAAACAGCGAGAATCGATCAGAGTGAATAGCGAATAAGATGATAAAGCCGCGAGATTATAACAAATCATCTCAGGCTAGCTAAAGTGGGTTATCAAATTTGGTCCCTTAAAAGAAGATTTCTTAAATGCACTTTATCCAAATGCGAAGCAATAAAAAGAAGTTATTAGCCTTGCCAGTTGAGTCTATATCCAGCGACGCACTTGCTCACAGTATTCGTGGTAAGGCTCACCAAATAGTTGGTTGAGCATTCGCTCTTCCGGTTTAATTTGAAATTGCGTCATATAGCCAACAAATACGCCACACCAAACAAGGGTGAAGGGGTGTTGTAAATACACGGCGTAAGCGATTAGCATCAATAAAAATCCCAAGTACATGGGGTTACGTGTAATTCGATAAATCCCCGTTTTGACCAGACTTG
Organism: Thalassotalea euphylliae; assembly: GCF_003390395.1. Taxonomy (NCBI): domain Bacteria; kingdom Pseudomonadati; phylum Pseudomonadota; class Gammaproteobacteria; order Alteromonadales; family Colwelliaceae; genus Thalassotalea; species Thalassotalea euphylliae. The sequence goes on from NZ_QUOV01000001.1 coordinate 1,881,583, forward strand.
AAGCGTCACTTGGCGTCATCGGGTTTACCGTCGTTTGGGCTTTTCTAAATGCATAAATGCCAGCAAAAATAACCAAAGCGCCAAGCAATAACAAAGCGCCAGCAAGCTGAACGCCATAGTCGCTTGTAAAGGAAAAAGTAACGGTAAAGTGCGGTAGTAGTTGGTGAGTAAACCACATCAGCAGCAACGATATTACTACCAACAAAACCGGAGGTATTTTAAGTTCAAGTTTTTCCATTTTTCCCTGTTTTCCTCTTTTTATATTCCTTAAATACAACTGCGAAGCCTAGTTATTGCCAATAAATGTGTACGCTGATAGAACCTTGTTTTGTCGCTAATCTCAACTAGCTAAACTGGCGCGTATCAATCGCTTAGGTATATACTGCCAGTCCCGAATATTCTAATAAATATTATTTTTATGAAAAAATTATCTTCTGTAATGCTAGCCAGTGCAGCTTTGCTGTCGGTTGCTGGCTGTAATGATAAGCCTGCAACTGAATCAGAAAGCGCCACTAAAGCCGAAATGACAGCGGAAATGGCTGCAAAAGCTGCGATGACCAATTCAGCCGAAGTGTTTAATCAAAGCTATAACAGCATCAATGGTGAACAATTAGCAGAGCATGTAAAAGTGCTAGCGTCAGATAAATTCGCGGGTCGAGCGCCATCAAGCATTGGTGAAACGCTAACACTAGAGTACTTAACTGAGCAATTTAAAGCCTTAGGGTTAGTGCCGGGTAATGGCGACAGCTTTTTACAACAAGTGCCTTTAGTGTCTATTGAAGCATCGACTGATATGGCGTTATCAATCGGCGGTAAAGACTACAAATTTAAAGAAGATATGGTAATGAGCTCAAGCCGCATTACTGAGCTATCTGAGCTAAAAGATTCTGAGCTGGTTTTTGTTGGTTACGGTGTGAACGCGCCTGAATATAACTGGAACGATTACGAAGGGTTAGACGTTAAAGGTAAAACTGTGGTCATGCTCGTTAATGATCCGGGTTTTGCCACCAAGAACCCTGAGTTATTCACTGGTGAAGCCATGACCTACTATGGCCGCTGGACATACAAATACGAAGAAGCCAGCCGCCAAGGCGCAGAAGGCGCAATTATTATTCATGAAACTGCCCCAGCATCTTATGGTTGGAATGTGGTGAAAAATTCATGGACTGGCGCGCAATTTGGCTTCCAACGTGATGATAACAACATGGGACGCGTTGCCGTTGAAGGTTGGATCACCAGTGAAGTTGCCACCGAGTTATTTAATAAAGCAGGTTTAAACTTTGCTGAAGCGAAAATGAATGCGGCAAAAGGTAGTTACCATGTCGATATGGGCGATTTAACGGCTTCCGTGACCGTGAAAAACACGATCAAAAAATCAGTGTCTAACAACTTTATCGCGACCTTACCAGGCACCAAAAAATCAGATGAGCACATTATTTACAGTGCTCACTGGGATCATTTAGGCACAGATACAGCACTTGACGGCGACCAAATCTATAACGGCGCAGTTGATAACGCGACGGGTACAGCAGCACTGATTGAAGTGGCAGAAGCGTTCACTAAATTAGATGTAAAACCAGAGCGTTCAATTACTTTCTTGGCGGTAACTGCTGAAGAACAAGGTTTGTTAGGCTCAAAATTCTATGCTGCGAATCCTGTTATTCCTGCCAACAAAACTGTTGCCAACATCAATATGGACGCACTGGGTGTTAATGGTAAAAGCGCCGATGTTGCGGTGTATGGTTTAGGTCAATCTGAGCTAGATAACTACTTAACGAAAGCGGCGGAAAAACAAGGCCGAGTCATTTCAGGTGATCCTCGCCCAGCGGCGGGTATTTACTACCGCTCAGATCACTTTGCCTTTGCTAACATCGGTATTCCAGCGTTATACGCGAAAAGCGGTGCTCAGCCTGCTGATGAAGCAACAGCGAAGTTACGTGAAATGTTAGATCCGAAACTGAAGAAGTGTTACCACAACCTTTGTGATGAATATTCTGATGAGTGGGATTTATCTGGCGCAGTGCAAGATATGCAGGCATTTTTTGAAATTGGCTATGAGTTATCTAGCGAAAATGTATGGCCAAAATGGAGCGAGAGCTCTGAATTTAAAAGACAGTAACTACCGTTTTTTAATGATTTAAACGCCTCGCTTACACAATGAAAGCATGCGATTAAAATTGGCGTTTAAAATAAGTGATTAAAAGGGAGCCATAGTGCTCCCTTTTTTGGCTCTATTCGTTAACTATAAGTGAGCATTATTGTTTAGCCGTTCGTTATATTCAATCTCATGCGAATGCACACTGGTCAAGCCTAGGTTCGCATAGTAACCTTTTATTGAAAAGTTAGGGAATACAAGGAGTTGTTTTGATTGCCGTAGACAATTTAAGCTTTAGTCGTTACCAAGGTGGTCGTGAGTTTCCAATTTTGCGAGAGTTAAGCTTGTCGCTAATTAAAGGCGAACAGCTTGCTTTACTGGGCGATAGTGGCTCTGGTAAAACAACACTACTCCATATTCTTGCGGGCTTATTACCTGCAGACCAAGGCTCAGTGTCTATTGACGAGTTTGAGCTTACCGAAATGGGGGACACGGACCTTGCCTTATATCGTCGTCAATTGGGGCTTATTTTCCAACACTATCAATTGCTTGATTGCCTAACGGTTAAGCAAAATATTCTGTTTCAATTTCAACTAAATTTTCCAAAGCAAATCGCACACGAATTTGATGCACTCGTTAAGGCACTTGGCTTAGCGCACAAGCTAGATGCTATGCCGCATGAGTTATCAGGTGGTGAACAGCAGCGCGTTGGTATTGCTCGAGCATTACTCAATCAGCCGAAATTAGTACTTGCCGATGAACCCACAGGCAACTTAGACCAAACTCGCTCTCATCAGGTGGTTCAGCTACTAACTAAGCTTTGTCGAGAGCGCGACGTTAATTTGGTAATGGTAACTCACAGTCAGCAACTTACTGACTATTTTGATCGTGTTGAAATTTTAAGAGACGGTCAATTTGCTTAGCTCAAATACAGCACGTGTGATTGATGTGAATGCCATTTGGCGAATTCTCGTTACGCATATTGCTTTTTATCGCCAACGCCCGTGGTTAATGGCGTTATTCGTATTGGGCTTTAGTTTAGGTAGTGCGCTACTTACGGCAATTACAGGGCTGAATCAAGAAGCTAAAACCCGATATAGCCATTCTTCTGCGCTTATTGAAAACCCCGTTACGCATATTATTCAGCCGCTAATTGGCCAAGAATATCTTCCTGGTGAGCTCTGGCTGAAACTTCGAAAAAACGGATTTACGAATGCGCAGCCTATTTTACGTGGCAGATTAACGGCAACAACAGGGCAAACGCTTAATATTCAGGGGATAAATTCATTGCTTTGGCTGCAAGCAGGAACCAGCAGTCAGCAACAAAAGCAGCAGCAACAAGAGTTGGTTAGCCGTTTATTTGATTCAACTAGTACCAGCAATTCAAATGACGCAGATTACGATGACATGAGCTTTGATAATAATGCCAATAGTGCCGCGTCACCAAGTATTTACTCACCGCTTACAACCTTGTTTGTTGATAGCCAATTCACGCAAAGACTAGCAACTAAAACAGCAAACGGCGATGCAACAGCAAGCAGCGAGATGACAGTAAATGGTGAAGCTGTAAAGTTGGCACCTGTGTTTGAGCTCAATTCGCAACAGGCCCAGCCACTAGTCAAATTTGTTGATGGTATCGGGCTATGGGCAATTACCGACTTAGCACTTGCTGATCATTTGCTCGATGCACAAGGTCAGTTAAGTTTTATCGAGCTTAGCGAGTTAACACGCGATCAAATTAGTAATATCGAAGCATTAATTGCTGGTCAAGCGAGGTTAGTTCAAGCAGATCAACAAAATTTTGATGTGCTTTCCGGTGCATTCTTTTTCAATTTAACGGCACTGGCACTTTTGGGTTATGTCGTTGCGGCGTTTTTAAGCTATAACGCGATTAAGCTCACCATGTCGGCGCGCAAGAAATTACTCAATCAGCTGTATTTGCTGGGCTGCTCGAAAAAAAGCATTCAAGTGAGTTTAATCATAGAGCTTGTCGCCGTGAGTGTGATCACCGCCTTGATAGGTGCTTGGGGTGGCTACCTCATTGCCAATGCGCTAGTGCTCGATGTGAATCGCACATTAATGGGGCTTTATCAGCTAGAAAAAGCCTTAGTGGTTAACTGGCAATGGACTAATGTTGCTATTGGCTTTGTACTAAATGTTAGTGCGCTAGCCTTTATGTTGATTAGCCAGATTAAAGGTTTAAAACAATATCGTCAAAAACTGTTTATTGCCTTGCTGTTGCTGACGAGCGTTAGCTTTTTGTGGCTGTTTAACTTTGCCGACACTAAGTTTCAAGCTTTGCTACTGTGTTTTGCTATTTTAGTGATGTTTATTCTACTGGTACCAAGGCTGCTTAATGGTTTATCAAGAATTCGCTTAAGCACCAGCACAACATGTACAAAGCATCCGTTAATTCAGTGGCTACATGGTGATACCAAACAACATATTAGCGATCTCACCATCGCCATTGTGGCGATATTAGTCGCGTTGGGCAGTGCGATTGGCATGCAGATTATGGTGACAAGTTTTAGCAAAACACTGAATGCCCATTTGGAAAAGCAACTAAGCGCTGATATTTATTTACGCACAGACAAGGTAACTGCGGAATTTCGAGCGATGCTGAGTGCCCAGCCAGAGGTGAAGCAGGTGAGCGTTTATTTCCAAAGTGATGGTGAAGTGCAAACGCTACCCGCCAAACTTGCTAGTTTTGGCGATAGTCACTTATATTACCAGCATATTTCACTAACCAGCGGCAAGCCAGTAAATATCAGTCACTTTGCTGAAAATGGCTGCTTGGCTAATGAACAAGCAAGCATTAGATTTGGTATCAAACTTGGCGATAGGGTGCACTTCAAACAGAACGCGATAGACTTTCCGTGTCGTATTTCGGGCTTTTTCTACGATTATGGTAACCCACTAATGTCATTTTTTACGCTTGAAGCTCGCCATCAATTAGCAAAGCTGAGTGGCCGTCATTATGGTTATTCGATTCGATTGGCTGAGGAAGATACATCGGTTGAGCTTTTTAGTGAGCGCTTAATCAACGAGTTTAATCAAGACAGCAGCAAAATCTTACCCAATAAGCGCTTTAAACAATTTGCCAATGCACTGTTTGAAAACACCTTTGTTGTCACCAAAGCCCTCAACGCCTTTATTTTAGCGATTGCATTGCTCAGCCTTTGCACCAGTTTATTGAGTTTAGGCGCTAACCAACGCAAACAGCTAGTTATATTGAATCATCTGGGGGTAACTCAACGTCAGCTATTGATAATGAAGCTTTTGCAAACCAGTATTATTGTGTTGTTTACTGTGTTGTTTGCTTTGCCCTTAGGGCTGGCACTTGGCGTAGCATTGTTAAAATTTGTGATGCCGATTGCATTTGGTTGGACGATTCATTTCCATTTGGATAGTCCTGCAATTATACAAACATGCCTGCTGCTAATGGTTGCCGCTATGGTCTGTGCCTATCTTCCCTTGCGGCAATTGGCTTATCGCCATGCAACTCGCCGTTCACCTAGCCGTTCACTTGGCCGTTCACCCAAGCAGCTAAAGAGTTAGTCAAAAATCATGGACAGAATCACCGTGAAATCTCAATCCCTAAGCATGTTAATGATTATGGCTATGTTGTTCGTATTCGGCTGCCAGCCAATGAACAAGACGAATGACAATGCAGGCGAAAGCTCAGCATGGCAAACAGCAAGTGGTGAGCAGGTTAAAAAGGGAGTGCCCTTGGTGTTTCCTCAAGATCATGGTGCTCATCAAAAACAAGGTATCGAGTGGTGGTATTTAACCGCCAATTTAACCGCAACCACAGGCGAAACCTTTGGCGTTCAGTGGACGTTATTTCGCACCCTAATGCCTATGGTTAATATGCCTATGGTTAATGCTGGTGAAAAATTAAAAGAACCTTCAAACAAAGATAATTCGACTCAAACACAGTTCAACTGGTGGGATAACAATCTGTATTTTGCCCATTTTGCTGTGCAACACCAACAGCAGCACGTTGCCTTTGAGCGTTTTGCACGGGCAGGGCAAGCAAGTGTGCGTCACTCACCATTTGTTGCCGAAATTGATAATTGGCAGTTAGCAAGTCAAGGCAGTTCATTTCTTCCGCTCACACTCAATGCCGCTGATGGTGATTATCGGCTCAATATCTCATTGAGTGATAGCCCACGTGTATTGCATGGCGAACAGGGTTATAGCCAAAAAACGGGCGCAGGGCACGCGTCATATTATTACAGCTACCCATTTTTAGCGGTGAATGGTGAACTGACCTTTGCGGGCAAAAAATATCAAGTATCGGGCAATGCTTGGTATGACCGAGAGTGGTCTGCAAGTTTGTTAAGTCAAGAACAGCTAGGTTGGGACTGGTTTAGCTTAGTGCAAGATGAAGCCAGCCAAAATGCACATGAAAACATGAGCGCCAAGGTTCACCACAAAGAAAGTGCTGACTATGTAAAGGGGTTAATGGTTTTTTGTATTCGAGGCGCAGCACAAACCTATGACTATTGCAGCGGTAGTAAAATTAGCAAACGCGGCGAGGTGAGCCATATCAATCAAGGAGATGTTGATATTAACGTCGTCGATACCGTTACTTTGGATGGCCGTAAATATCCGCGGAAGTGGCAAATCAAAGTGCGTGATATGCCTGCTATATCAATAGAGACGATCACGCGAGATTCACGCAATCAATTGACGTTTCCTTATTGGGAAGGGCGAGTAAAGGCCAGTGGTGGCTTTAATGGGGTAGGTTATGCAGAGCTGACAGGCTATTAATTTGTTTCGTATAACATGATAAAAACAACATGATTTTATTGTTATTTTATTCAAATCGGGTGCTAAAATCTAAAGCATATACAACAGGATAATTAATAGAAGGAGGCTGTACTATGTACTTAGTACGCTTGATTTATGCGAGTCGCAAACCAAGAGATATTGTCGATGACAGTATTAATGATATTCTAGTCTCAGCTCGAAAACACAACAGTGCTAATAGTATCACTGGCTTATTGTGTTTTAACCGCAAATACTTTTTACAGTGCATTGAAGGCTCTCGTAAGAAAGTAAACGAAACCTACCAGCGAATATTAACAGACGAGCGCCATGAAGACATTATCATGCTCGATTATTGTGAAATCGTAAAACGTGAATTTACTGACTGGAGCATGGGCTATATTCCTGATTCTTCATTAACACACGATATTAATTTAAAATTCTCTGGTAGCTCTGAATTTGATCCATTCGAAATGTCAGGCGAAAGCGCACATCAGATGATGCTGGAGTTAAAAGAACAAGTGCCTGTGGTTGATTAGCCATCACGTTAAATGACAGTGCAATAAAGCTTAATAAATTTTAATCGGCCGATGGTTTTTATCGGCCTTTAACATTAGCCCTTAGCGTAAGCCTAGGCATATGTTGTTCACAATTTTATACCCAAGCGTTTAATTCAAGTTGGCTGAGCTAAATGAATTTCCGCTAACAAATAACAGGGAAATGTTGAAAGCGATGGTCGAATAGCTGTCTCATCTCCAATGACTATTGGAGTAAGCCATTGTTAGCCCAGTTCTAACATGAAAAAATAACAGCCAAATACCATTAGAATAAACAAATAAGAGAGCATGGCTATCCGTTCGGGAATCGCATGTAAAATTAACTGAGGCATTATTTTTATCGATGTTAAAGTGGGAATAAAGAAATTTGAATACCGTTCAAATTTTACAACCATACTGTACGGTTTATTCACGAGTAACTTAACTCCACTCCAATAGGCAAGGATAAAAGTTGAAGCGCCTATTACTTCGATTGTTGCCATAAGTTCCATGCCAATCATTATCTCTGGCCCCGCAATGAATAGCGTAATGACTAAGGCGATACCTTTCCAACCTGCGTTCACTATTTTATGCTTTAATTGTTCAAACATACTTACCCTTTCTGTTTAATAGTCTAATCATCTAGCTGTGCTTTTATTCCACCAGCGTTCGTCCTACCCATTCCCAATCGGGTGATTGAAAACTACTGAGATCGACAGGATAAATATCTAGGTTTACCGTGCCTATAATATGCGTTGAAATACTGGCAGGTGGATTTTTAACAAATATCAATACAGAACTCTTTCCTTTGGTGTTAACGATGTGCTTGTATTCTTCATCAGTATTTAATGGATCAAATGTGATCGGAATAGTCAGGTATTGGTAGCGGTGAGGTGCCTTCCAGGCTTTAGTAATACGATAGATGTAATCAGGTTTAATGAATTGAAAGCTGTGTTTTATGTCATCAGGAACATCGTTAAACGGAATAATTTCCGCAAGCATAATGGTTTCTGCCTCACTTTGGCGAGATGCAATATAGTCTTGCAGCGCTTGCTCATTCTCTTTCGCTAGCTCACCTTGGGTAAGCAAAGGTTGTGTGATTGGTTCGTAAAGTTCTAGATTAAACTTAGCGATGTCGTAAGCATCGTAAATTTTTGATAAAAAATCAGTTATTTCAATTTGCTCGCAATTAACTTTATTCAACTGCTCGTACAGTGCCCCATTTAGTGCTTCGTTTTCTTCAATCCATACTTCTAGTTTCTCTAGGGTAATTTTAAGTTTGGCTTTAACTAAAATGCTCAACTCTTCTCTTGGCGCTAGTTCTGCGTACTCGAAATAATCACATTGTTTAGAAACTGCATGCAAAAATTGCAGCCACTGGAGGCTTTCAACACCTGCTTTAACAGTACGTTGTTCTAAGTTGAGAAACTGTGCTGTTACTTGAAAAGAAAGGAGAAACACAAGGACAGAGGCGAACAGAAATCTCATTGTTACACCTCAATTGAGCCAGAAAGTTTGGAGTTGTCGAGTTGGGTTAACGGTACAAATACCATTGTAAATCAAGTCCTTTTGACGCGGATTGCAAGTACCAGCGTAATAGAATAGCCATGTTAATTCAATGGCTTATATGTACGCATAAATCTGTAGTTTCCACCTTATCTATTGTTGAAATCAGCCTTTGCGTTAAAACCGTATTGTTGCACCTTATTTCCAGTTACCAGTATTCCATGTAACTGATACAGTTTAATACTGTTTTTATTTGTAGCTTGGTTTAGCTAATATCCATCTCTTATGATTGCCAGCAAGCCGTTTAGGGCTTGTTGCGAGTACTGACATTCATCCGCAAAACACAGGTATTTATGAAACTGACGTCTTTTGACCCTAGCAATCAACAAGCTTTAGGCGAGGTAGAAGTTGCCACTAGTGAGCAAATTCACGAGTGCATTCAAGGTGCAAAAGCCTATCAAAAACAGTGGCGACAATTGCCATTGGCTGAGCGCGTTGAAATCGTATACAAGGCATTTATGTCGATATCGCCTTATAGTGATGAGCTTGCAGTATTGCTGTCAAAAGAAATGGGTAAAGATATTGATCGCAGTACTAGCGAAGTACGCGGCGCTATTTTTGCGGGTAGTCATTATGCCAAAGAGGCGGGCGCGGCATTATCACCAAGAAATGATGGCAGTGATATAAGCTATCGAGCATTGGGCGTATGCGCGGTTATATCACCGTGGAATTATCCGTTGGCAATGGCGGTTAACTTAATAGTGCCTGCACTCATTGCAGGCAACACTGTGGTGTTTAAACCATCAGAGCAAACGCCATTAATTGCCGAGCAGTTCATCGCGCACCTAAATCAGCATTTACCTAAAAGTTTAATAACTATCGTTCATGGTGATGGCGTGGTGGGAGAAGCGCTAGCTGGGCATCAAGATATTGCTTTAGTTGCGTTTACGGGCTCGCAAGCGGTGGGCAAAAAGATTATGAAATCAGCGGCATCAAGTTTAAAACGTTTAATAATGGAACTTGGTGGCAACGATCCAATGATTGTTTTAAAAGATGCGGACTTAGATGCCGCTGCACGTTTTGCCGTTGCTAGTAGCTTTGAAAATGCTGGGCAAATGTGCACATCAACTGAGCGTATTTATGTTGAAAAAGCCGTCGCTCAAAGTTTTATAGACCGGGTTGTAACAATTGCTAGTTATTACCAAACAGGTGCCTGGGATGAGCCAAATGCCCATATCGGCCCAATTGTGAGTAAAAAACAACTGGTTAAAATTACTGAACATATGGACGATGCCCGAGAAAAGGGCGCGAATGTACTACTTGGTGGTGATGTTAAACACGGCAACTTCTTTAACCCAACAGTGTTAACGAATTTGTCGCCAAACATGCTGATGGAGCAAGAGGAAACTTTCGGGCCAGTTGTCGCTATTGCTGAGGTAGATTCTGTTGCTGAAGCCATTTATCGCGCGAACGACTCTGATTACGGCTTAGGAGCTGTAGTATTTGGTCGCGAACAAGTCGCAGAGGTCGCCAACCAATTAGAAGCCGGCATGATTGGTATTAACAAAGGTGCTGGTGGCGGTGGTGCTAGCCCTTGGGTAGGGGCTAAGCAAAGTGGTTTTGGCTTTCACGGCGGTTTTGACGGTCATCGTCAATTCGCGCAAGTCACCGTAATTAGTTAGCGCCCCCACGTAGTTTGAGTAAAGCTATTTAAATTAAAGCTAGTCAGAGTAAAGGTTATCATTATATGTTAGGTAAAGGTTTTTATGTTGTTGAGCACGAGCAGGGAGCCGAGAACGATAATATTCCGCTTTGGGGCAACAAAGGGGAAAACCCTGCAGACCTCAGCGCTAACGCTTCAAATCAAGTAAATTTGGTGCCTGTACCTGAAGTGCCGGGTGCATTTCAATTGCTCAATGTATTATCGCATGAGGAATCTAACCGATTGATTGATATCGCTGAAACACTTGGCTTTAACCAAGATGCTGCGGTTTCACTTCCTAGGCATATTCGGCATAACGACAGCTTAACTTGGCTTACCGACGATACCACAGAGTCACTTATTTGGCAGCGCTGCCAAGCTGCAATGTCGGCTGGTATAGACGTGATTGGTGGTATGGCGCCGCTTGGCATTAATCAACGCTTTCGTTTCTACAAATATGGCGAAGGTGATTTTTTCAAACCACATACCGATGGTTCATGGCCAGGTAGTAAATTGATTGACGGTGTACACGTGCAAAACGCGTTCGACGACCGCTACAGTCAAATGACCTTTTTAATACTGCTTTCGGAAGACTTTGAAGGTGGCGACACTCAATTTTGGGTTAATGATGCCGAGCCTAACAGACCTGCGCAACGCGATCAGCCAGCTAGGCAAGTGAATGTGAGAACACCAGCTGGCAGTGTATTGTGCTTTCCTCATGGTATGCACCCATTGCACTGCGTGCACAGCTCAGAGCCAATCACTCGGGGAACGAAATACATTATTCGCACTGATTTACTGTTCCCTCTCGATTAGTAGCGTGGTGTAACCGTTTCGATAGCGCTGAGGTTTAACCAAAAATTTAGCCTAGCGCTCAAGGTTGTATTCTCTTTAAAGAAAACAGCAATGAGCGTTACTTGCGGACTTCGATAATTCGCGTTAGCTGCTGCTCTAAATCTTGCGTTTGGCAAAAGCCCAATGCCAGAGGATAAGCCTGATTCTCTTCAATAAAAAACAAAGCAGGGAAGCCTTGAACCTGCAATTGCTGACTCATGGTAAGGTGCTGTTGTAACTTTTGTTCGATCACTGGCGATAAGAGTACTTGCAAAAATAACTGACGATCTAACCCTATCGCCGTAGCGCAATCGGCCAGTGTATCAACTAACGCTGGATTTTTTGCTTGCTGGTAGTAGGCGGCTTGAATGGCTTCTACCATCAGGGGCGCGCTGTCTTGCTGAATATGTTCAGCGCTAAGCACTGCGCGACAAGCTGGGTAAGTTGAACGATAGGGCGTATTAAGCTGCCAAAAGTCGTGATTAAATTTTGCCTGTGATCTTGCTTCGATTTGATGCCAATATTGAGCAATGGTTTGTTGAAGCTCAGCGGGCATTGGCGTTGTGCTATCGGGAGCTAACCCACCCATGATCCAGTCAACTTCTGCCTCTGGGTGATTCGTCAGAAACGATGTTAATTCAGGAGCAAATCCGTAACACCATCCACACATAGGGTCCATTACGTAGACTAGTCGCACAAGTACCTCTTTTTATATTTGGTTATTTTGTAATACAGATTGTTTTTAAACACTTATTTCTTAATACATACACAATTGCAAGCTAGCAACGATGCTTTACCATATATTCTATGGGATCAAGCGCGTTGACGGGTTTACTGCAAGTGGAACTGCATGATTGGCTTTGATGATTGCTGCTCCTTGTTCACTTCGAACAAAACGTAGAAAACTTTGTACTCTTTCTTTTGGTTTATCCGATGTTATTAAATACAAATTTCGGGTTAGCCCATATGTTTTGTTAAGCACATTATCCGTTGTTGGAAAAATACCATTAGTGCCGATCGGTGCTATTTTGTTATCGCTTTGCGACACTCTCACTAGTGTCGTCATCCCTATCGCGCCACGCTTATTTGCAATTGCTCGCGCCATTTGCCCAGACTTTTTCTTAATTTGAACGTTTTTCGCAAGCGTTAACTGAGCAAAGCAGGGCAATTTGGCCAAGAATACTTCAGTATCCACTTCATTCGCGGGCCTAATAAACGGCGCTATTGCAATGTCTGCGCCTCCAAGTTGTTGCCAGTTAGTCACCGAGCCACTGTATATCGCACATAATTGCTGCTCAGAAATCGAATCAACCTTTACGGTGTGATTCACTCCCATTACAACCGCAACTTTAGCAAAGGGATGCATGCGCAAATTTAGTTTAGCTAGTTGGCTGTGATCAAATCCATGGCTAGCCATTGCGATATCAATTTTATTGCTCGTCAATGCCGCTATACGTTTTTTAGGGTTTAAGCCTTTACCTATTTGAATATTAGGTGCATTGGCTCTTTCCAAATAGTGTTTAGCCAATGCTTCAACAAGCGGCTTAACGCCGGTTGAACCATCAATCACTATAGCTCCATTATTTTTTGAGTGGGCTGCGAAACTGGCAAAAGCAAGAAACAATAGACTTAGCGCTAACTTATACAATTGGAAATCTCTGATGTGATTGATCTTTATCGTAACTAGACTGTCTATTTTAAAAACGAAAAAGTCAATTACTTGGTGTAATTGATACTAGCGTGCTTAGCATCGTAATATGAAGACAAGAGACATGCACTAAAACGAGAGGAGCTGAAGAGTTCGCTATGTTTTCTTCTTAACGGCTTTTTTGCGCAACAACATATAAGTGTTTATTTGGCCAATCATCGTTTTCTAGGTGTCGGCAGATACAGTTATTGGTGTTTAGCAGCTCTAAAATAGAAGGTATTCCAATGGCAGCGTGATAAAGCTCTTGCCCAAGAAATGGGTTACTGCCTTCTCCCGGACTATCTACGGCACCACTGGTAAAAATGATTATCCCACCCGCACTAAGAGAGTTTAGTAATTTATCTAGAACGGCACTTTGCGCCTCTAATGGCACATGCCAAATGCTGTCCCATGCTGAAATGAAGTCGTATTTATGTGGCGGTTGCCACTCACAAATATCTGCGTGATGAAAAGTTAAATCAGGGTGTCGAAGTTCCGCTAATTTCAGCATCTCCTCAGAGTAATCTAGTCCTTCAACTTCAAAACCGTTAACAAGAAGCAGTTCAATAATACGACCACTGCTTCCACAACCAATATCTATAGCTTTGCCATTACCATTTGAGAAATTAATCGCTCTTTTGTGTTGTTCGATGCCATTATGACGGTTGAAATTTGAGCCATTCCAATGTTCAGCTATTTTGTCGTAATTTGACGCTTGTTGTTTGGTGTCCATGTTATTTTTTGGTTCCTTTAAAGTGATCTCACTATAGTTACTGAAAATGTGCAGCGAACTAAAACTGAAAAAGCGTTATCAATACGATCGACCAGCTTACTATATTTTGTTACGGCACTTGATCTAATCCCTTGATTTACTCATCAGCCATTTGGACGTAAAGCCTGCACTACCAAATAGAAAAACGACTCCCGTTAACCAAGGTAATCCTCCTGCCCAGCCATTCCATTGAATTTTGGCAAACCCAAACACAAAAATATATGCAACAAGTGCCCAAACTAAAACTACGCTAATTAAATTTCCTATTTGTGAAGGCATGTTTTTCTCTTTCATAGGTTTTTAACCTACACCAAACTGAATAATTAAAAGATCGATGTCGGAGTCTGAATCATTAATTAAACCGTGTTCTCCAAAAGGTTTATTTTTGATCATATCGCCTTTTTTAACCTTAACTTCCTGATTATCAATGGTCATTGTTCCAGAGCCTTCAAGAATTATATACATTTCTTCGTTGTTACCATGTTTATGGTAACCAACAGTTGATTGGGGAGGGATAATTTGTCTGTCGATAAAGTCGCAGTTACTAACGAAGTCAGATTTAGCCCATATTTCATACAATTCAATAGAGCCTATTCCTCCATGTGCAGAGTGCTGTATTTGTTTTTGTGTTTCTAAAAAGTTGCGAATCATCTGTGAACTTCTCTAAGTGTATAACGTCCTGTTTATTCCTTGTTTTGCCCTGTGCTTTTAACAGGAAACTTACCTTTGATAGCAAACCAAAGACCTGTAAAACCAAACGCGAAAAAGAATAAAATGGCATTAATAACTGACGGCTCAGATCTATTCTCTGATACTAAATCACCGTTACCTAATTGACCTAAAAAATACCAGATAGATAAAACAAAAGCAGTTAAGCCAATTAAGCGACCTAAGTAATTATGTATCTTTCCTGTTGTAATGCACATAACAAAAATGACTAAGCAAAATTAAGTAGTGAGCAACGCTACCACCTACCTAAAGCATTGTGTCGTAAACACTTAAGAGGACTGAAACCTAAAATGCCAAGCGTTGCGAATATGCTTAAATTTATTGTTATGCAACATTTTTTACGTTTAACTCTGGACTCAAGCGACTTATTAAAAAAGACTCCAGCGCAGGAGACATATAAGACTGATTTTTTAGGTTTATAGTCAATACGATATCGTTGTTAGACAAAGCTTCTTGAACTTTGTTTGCTTTAAACAGCCAATAATACAAGCGACTCCCAATGTCTTTTTCACTCATATCGACATAGTGAACCTTACTTGCTGTAAAACTAATCAAAACATAGACACCAGCTTGTTTCTCAAATGAAGCCCATAACTTATCTGGGTTACCATTTTCACCTAGAAGATCTGCTACTTGGTGAACATTGAACTTAGTATCAACTCTATGTTTATTAGTGAAACTAACCACTTCATTAATTGTTTTACTCAAGTCTTGAAACATATATCCGTCTCGGTTTCATAACGAATGATATGGACTCCCCGCTCGGCATCTTTCTCTAGCGAGTGTGCCATAGTGAAGTTGATAAGTAGCTTCAATTGAGGAGAGTCCATATGTCACTAATTAAAGCAATTGGCATCGATTTAGCCAAATCTGTTTTCAGTATCCACGGTGTCGATAGTCATGACAAGTGTCAATTACGAAAAACCGTTAAGCGAAACAAACTGTTAGCTGAAGTTGCTAAGTTGCCAGCGTGTATCATTGGTATGGAAGCGTGCTCAGGCGCACACTACTGGGCAAGAGAGTTTACTAAGCTTGGCCATGAAGTACGCATCATGGCCTCAAAGTTCGTGATTCCGTATCGCCAAAACGAAAAGAACGATGCCAACGACGCTGAAGCCATTTGTGAAGCGGTGACCCGTCCCAAAACGCGCTTTGTCACCATCAAAAGTGAAGAGCAACAAGCCGTGCTTTGCCTACACCGTATTCGCCAAGGGGCTATCAAGGACAGAACCGCACTCATTAATCGGCTTCGGGGCTTACTCGCAGAATTTGGTATTATCATGCCCAAAGGACGTTATCCGGCACAACATGCCATTAGTGGCATCTTAGAAGATGGTGAGAACAACTTACCCATGCTCGCTAGAGAGCTACTAAGTGACTTATGGCAAGACATTAAAGCATTAAACCAGCAAATTCTTAAACATGACCGAAAGCTCTATCAACTCGCGAACCAAATGAACGCGGCAAGGCGCTTAATGACCATTCCTGGGGTTGGCGAAATCACGGCAACGGCGGTTGTTGCGACGGTGAGTGATGCAAAAGATTTTGATACCAGCCGCGCCTTTAGCGCTTGGATTGGTCTAGTACCTAGGCAATACACGACAGGTGGGCAAGTGAAACTTGGCCGAATCAGTAAACGTGGCGAAAAACACATTCGCACCTCACTCATTCACGGTGCTCGAGCCGTAATAGCCAACTGCAAACATAAAACAGACAGAACCAGTTTATGGGTAAAAGAGCTGATTGAGCGACGAGGATTTAAACGGGCAACCGTCGCGCTTGCAGCCAAGAATGCACGGTTGATATGGGCATTGCTTCGAAGTAAAAACGAATACCAAATAGATTATGTAAAATAGAAAAGATTGAAGTTGTAGAGGTAACCCTAACGGTTAACCCCACCGCGTCTTAGCATGAGCGATTGACGATAACACGGTCAGACCGAGAGCATAAAAGCCTGTTTAGTCGGGAAGCGCATTTCTTGAAAGAGAAGACGCTGTTTAACGAATGAGGCCATGCTCAAGCGCAAATCATCAGGGCGATAGCACAAGCTGTTACGGCAGTATGCTAATAAACGCCGAATGTAGAGCTGCTGTCAGATCTTCTTGTTGTCAGAGGCTGCTTGTGCTTGACAAAGGGGAGTCCATGTAGCCCGCTTAACGGGCAAATAATAGCTTAGCTAAAATTAGGAGCGCAGCGACGGGAGCTAAGCTTTATTTGTCCCGTTGAAGCACTTGTTAACTGATAGCTTAATGTAACCACAAAACCAATACCAACAACCACAGTTAAATGCGTTTACCAAAAATGCAATAACACCTCGCCACTACACCACCAAATTTATAATTTGAGCCTTTTGCACAATGCTAGTTTGAACAACCAAATAAACAAAGGCGAAAACTCATTTGCAACAACTGCCCAAATTATCGTTTTTCACAAAAACCAGAAAAACAAGTTACCTTGAATTAGTGGTGACAGTTAACGCTTAAATAAACGGCTAAAAATGCTTGGCTATACTTGTGAGTGAAGCGAACCAAGCCAAGTGTTTTTAGTCCGATTTGATTTTCTTGTTATGGCTGCTTTACGTATCGTCTAAATCTTTCAACAATTAACGGTATATACTCTTCATTCTCGTTTGAATACCTCCCACTCCCTAAAATCGCATCAATACATACTTCTGGAGTATTCTCCTCCAATAGAACTCTATAAGGTTGACGCCTAAGGCCATTTCTTATTTCTTTGCTCGCTTCCTTAGGAAGACAGGAAAGTAATTGTTTATATTCTTTTTTGCCAAAATCAAACGAGGTAGCTAAATAATCTTCTCCAAAACCTATATTTACACAGATGGTATATAAGTTATCCTCAACCTTGGCAATCATAGGTACTCCCATCGGTTCAAAGTGGTGCCGTTGTCCTCTAGGCGCTCCGGCTTTGAGCATATACATACCGTAGTCAGGTTTGAAGTTTAGTAACTCGGGCTTGGTTAAAGCAATGGGACTTAGCAATCTATGAACAGTATCCCAATTTTCATCTAGTTCATTCACATCTATAATGGCAATATGATTACGTTTAGTCACGTCAAATATTGATAATTGCCGTCCATTACAAAGAGCATAATATCTAACTCTTATGTCTGGGTGGATTGCGTAGCTAAAAGCCTGTTCAACGTTTTTCCCTTTCAGAATGTCTTCGTTAGGGCCTTTAGCATCAAGGATGAGCTTTGGACTGTTGGAAACTTCTAGAACATAGTCAGGGATTATATTAATTTTTCTTTTTTGAGAGCCAATATATACAAATGGGTGTTCTAAGCTCCTCGATCTGATCATCTTGTTATTGCCAGAAGGTGTATATCCTAGCTTGGTTAAAATTGGTTTAACAATATCCTCTCGTACTGCATCTTCTTTATATTCCAGATCATTTAAAATTGAGAAATCAAATTCTTTAAACATTACATCAACTTCTTTAAAATTATTAGAGACTCTGTAGCCATAACGCCTGGTTAAGAGGCAATAAAATAGTTGGCTAAAATTAGCGACGAAGGAGCAAAAGCCAACTGTTTTTTGTGATCTTGCCCCGATAAAGTGGACACGCTCCATGTTTAATTTACTGCTGACTCAAATTCAGCAGGTGTTTGATATCCTAAACTCGAATGTAATCGCTGTCTATTGTAGAAGTTATTTAGGTAACTCTTTAATAATGCGTGTAATTTATTTGCCGATGAGAATGTATTGCCGCGAATGAGGTCTGCTTTAAGCGAATGAAAAAAGGACTCCACTTCAGCATTGTCTGTGCAACATCCAGGGCGATTCATACTGGCCTCTACGTTATTGCGTTGTAGAAATTGCTGCACGACGTGCGCGCGGTATTCAGCGCCCCTGTCGGTGTGAAAGAGTAAACGTGTTTGAGGCTTTCGTTGATGTAGTGCTTGGCGCAAAGCGCTAAGGGTTAATGCTGTTGATTTCTTCGCCCCAAATGCCCAGCCCACGATTCGACGAGAGAATAAATCAATCACGACAGCTAAGTAGTGCCACCGTTTACCCACTTTAAGGTAAGTAATGTCGCCCGACCATTGTTGGTTGATACCCTCAGGCTTCTCAAGCGATTGGCGCTTGTTCTCAATTTCCTTATAGAAAAACTTCACTTTCGCGGTTTTACGGTAGGTTTTGACGGCACGGGCGACAAGACCGTACTCGTGCATAAGCCGTGCTACTCGCTTTTTACTTGTTCGAATACCGAGCCTTTTGAGTGCCTCAAACACCCTGGGACTACCATAGGTATGAAGGCTGGCATTAAATACGTTTTTTATGTTGTTTAGCAATGTCTTATCGGCCAGCACTCTATTCGAAGGGGAGCGGTGTAGCCATGCGTAATAGCCACTACGTGACACCTTTAACCAAGTACAAAGGTACTTAACACCTAAGGCTTTTCCGTGCCTTTTGATGAATCCAAATCGTGCTGATGTACTTCCGCCAGATACCGTTGCCACTTTTTTAGCAGGTCATTCTCCTGCTTTAAGCGTTCATTTTCTCGTTGGAGTTGTTTGATTTTATTCAGCTCTTGTTTGGAGGGGAGTTCACTCATTAATTCCTTGTTGCTTTTATAGCGCACGGGTAAGTTAAATTTCCCCTCTCGATATTCTTTACGCCACCGGCTTAACATAAAGGGATGAATATCGAGCGCATGAGCAACATCCTTTGACATGACATCGTCTTTTAAGCTTAGTTCGACGGCTTTGATTTTGAAATCAACTGGGTAAAACCATGTTTTTCTGGGGTTGGTATATCTGGGCATAATGGCCTCCTCATTGAGATAAGGAGGTGTCCACTAAAATGGGGGAACTACATTGTCCTTGTTAAACAGCTTGTTATATTCTCAATTACTCAAAACCATTTTGATCGCTTTTTCCAAACGCTCTTCATCATCTGCTAGATGCTGGTAATCAGCGTATGGCAATTGACCATCATTGAATTGTTTTTCGAAGAAGATTTTTAAGCGCCATTCGTCTGGCTCATCTTTTCCGAAATCAAAATCGATTCCACCAACTTCGGGAGTTTTGAATATATCTACACCTATACCATGTGTGCGATAAAACCAGTTCGTTCCGGGAATTTGATTTCTTCCTCGATATGCTTGCCCCAAAATCTCTTTCGCATCATCCAGTTTATAGGAATGAACCAAAACCTCTTTTGCCCATGCCATAACACCATGCCACAAAGGAATTAGATTTCTGATTAAATCTTCGTCTTTCACAAAACTTCCCTGAGAATATAACGCCTTACTAAAAGGCGGAAAATGCTTGGCTATACTTTGCGACGAAGGAGCACAAGCCAAGCATTTTGCGTCCTTTTGAGTAACTTGTTAGGCATTCATTTCCTCGTTTTGCTTAACTCTCGAAACAGCTAAACCCAGCGCGACTGCTCTTTTGTAGTGATGTTCCTCTAAACCAACAGGTATGAGCTCAAAACCTGAATTTAATAACCACCTCGTTCTATGGCGCCCATCTTCAAAGCCCACGGTTAGTTTGCCATCAACTTCAGTAAGATACATATCAGCAGTGCAAAATGCTGTTTTTACAAAAGGAATATCATAAGCGAACCAGCTAGTCTTTGGCTCACCTGACCAAATGCCAATATAAAAATTTCTATCAACCTTCCACAAAGCTTCTAATACAGCAGCTCTAACCCAAGTTGGTTTGTACTCTTTTTGTGTTGATTGGATTCTCATGATGCCTAACGCCCAAATAACGGGCTTAAAATTGTGGGCTAAACTTGAGCGAAGCGAAAAGCCCGCAGTTTTAAGTCCCAGTTGATTTGTTTGTTATGTAATTTACCTTACTTTACCAAGAGTTAGATTGAAAGCTAAACTCAGAAAGTATACGTACCAAACCAGCCATTTACTCGCCACCACAACACACTGAACCTGAATTTTGAGCCGTAAACTGTTCTCGAAAAAATCACTAAATGCTAACGGCGAAAAACACATGAACGTGCAGATAAATTCAGAAAAAGGTGCTTGCTCTGATTAACTTTCATCCTTGAATTTGTGGTGGTACATAACGCCGCAATAAACGGCAAGTAATGCTTGGCTAAACTAAGCGAGGTACGAGCGCGAGCCAAGCGTTACGCGTCCGTTTGATTGTTTTGTTATGTAATTTTTCTTACTTTACTGAGGGTTAGATTAAAAGCTAAGCCCAGAAAGTATACGTACAGAACCAGCCAGCTACTCGCCACCACAACACGCTAAATCTGAATTTTGAGCCGCTAGCGGTTCTTAAAAAATGCACTAAATACTAACTGCGAAAAACACATGACCGTGCAGATAAATTCAGTAAAGGGTGCTTGATTTGATTAACTTTCATCCTTGATATTGTGGTGGTACATAACGCCCAAATAACGGGCTTAAAATTGTGGGCTAAACTTGAGCGAAGCGAAAAGAGCCCGCAGTTTTAAGTCCCAGTTGATTTGTTTGTTATGTAATTTACCTTACTTTACCGAGAGTTAGAATAAAAGCTAAACCCAGAAAGTATAAGTACCCAGCCTGCCAGCTACTTGCCACCACAATATGCTAAACCTGAATTTTGAGCCGCAAACGGTTCTTGAAACAAGTATTAAACGCGAACGGCGAAAAACACATGAACGTGCAGATAAATTCAGAAAAGGGCGCTTGATTGGATTAACTTTCATCCTTGAATTTGTGGTGGTACATAACGCCGCAATAAACGGCAAGTAATGCTTGGCTAAACTAAGCGAGGTACGAGCGCGAGCCAAGCGTTACGCGTCCGTTTGATTGCCTTGTTATGTAATTTACCTTACTTTACTGAGGGTTAGAATTAAAGCTAAGCTCAGAAAGTATACGTATCGAACCTGCCAGCAACTCGCCACCACAACACACTAAACCTGAATTTTGAGCCGCAAACTGTTCTTGAAAAAAGTACTAAATACTAACGGCGAAAATCACATGAACGTGCCACTTAATTCAGAAAAGGGCGCTTGATTTGATTAGCATTCATCCTTGATTTTGTGGTGGTACATAACGCTTAAATAAACGGCTGAAAATGCTTGGCTATACTGGTGAGCGCAGCGAACTAAGCCAAGCGTTTTTAGTTGATCTTGCCCCGATAAAGTGGACACGCTCCATGTTTAATTTACTGCTGACTCAAATTCAGCAGGTGTTTGATATCCTAAACTCGAATGTAATCGCTGTCTATTGTAGAAGTTATTTAGGTAACTCTTTAATAATGCGTGTAATTTATTTGCCGATGAGAATGTATTGCCGCGAATGAGGTCTGCTTTAAGCGAATGAAAAAAGGACTCCACTTCAGCATTGTCTGTGCAACATCCAGGGCGATTCATACTGGCCTCTACGTTATTGCGTTGTAGAAATTGCTGCACGACGTGCGCGCGGTATTCAGCGCCCCTGTCGGTGTGAAAGAGTAAACGTGTTTGAGGCTTTCGTTGATGTAGTGCTTGGCGCAAAGCGCTAAGGGTTAATGCTGTTGATTTCTTCGCCCCAAATGCCCAGCCCACGATTCGACGAGAGAATAAATCAATCACGACAGCTAAGTAGTGCCACCGTTTACCCACTTTAAGGTAAGTAATGTCGCCCGACCATTGTTGGTTGATACCCTCAGGCTTCTCAAGCGATTGGCGCTTGTTCTCAATTTCCTTATAGAAAAACTTCACTTTCGCGGTTTTACGGTAGGTTTTGACGGCACGGGCGACAAGACCGTACTCGTGCATAAGCCGTGCTACTCGCTTTTTACTTGTTCGAATACCGAGCCTTTTGAGTGCCTCAAACACCCTGGGACTACCATAGGTATGAAGGCTGGCATTAAATACGTTTTTTATGTTGTTTAGCAATGTCTTATCGGCCAGCACTCTATTCGAAGGGGAGCGGTGTAGCCATGCGTAATAGCCACTACGTGACACCTTTAACCAAGTACAAAGGTACTTAACACCTAAGGCTTTTCCGTGCCTTTTGATGAATCCAAATCGTGCTGATGTACTTCCGCCAGATACCGTTGCCACTTTTTTAGCAGGTCATTCTCCTGCTTTAAGCGTTCATTTTCTCGTTGGAGTTGTTTGATTTTATTCAGCTCTTGTTTGGAGGGGAGTTCACTCATTAATTCCTTGTTGCTTTTATAGCGCACGGGTAAGTTAAATTTCCCCTCTCGATATTCTTTACGCCACCGGCTTAACATAAAGGGATGAATATCGAGCGCATGAGCAACATCCTTTGACATGACATCGTCTTTTAAGCTTAGTTCGACGGCTTTGATTTTGAAATCAACTGGGTAAAACCATGTTTTTCTGGGGTTGGTATATCTGGGCATAATGGCCTCCTCATTGAGATAAGGAGGTGTCCACTAAAATGGGGGAACTACAAGTCCGATTTAATTTTCTTGTTATATGGCGCGTACTAATCAGGTAATTTCTCTAGCCAATGTCTGATCAGCTGAATAACTTCAGCGATACCTGATTCACACTCTTCCTCTTCTGCAAATTGCGATGTCATTAGTTGATGAAGAATATCATCCAATTCTTGAATCAAATCATAATTTACATTTTCGAAAGCTTTACCGTTTAGCTCAAGGGAATCTCTAAGCTTTGATATTGACACGTTTCCATCTTGAAAAGATGCTAATGAACTATTAATTCTCAGCTTTAAAGATTTATTCGACATAGTCTTGTGCCATATAACAATTTATTATCCGACAAAATGTCCAACTTTCTACCGATATTTTGTCCAATAGTATTCTTAATAATTTTTAACCATACCTTAAGCTTATAATTTTACATAGCTTTTCATTGACGATTTTTTTGGGTTGGAGAAAGTTGGACAAAATGTCCACGATCCTGAGATCTTGCAAAATTTACCGTTACTGTATATAAATACAGCTCTAGGGCTTGGTAATATATTATTGAGGGAACAATAATGAAATCGCAGTTTTTAATGTCTATTCATGACTACATGTATCAACGCCGATACGCAAAACGGACGATTGCTGCTTATCTTAAAGTGATTGCCGATTTTATTCGGTTCCATGAGTTTACTCACCCTAAAGATCTGCATGATAAAGAGGTAGAGGCCTTTCTTACTCACATTGTCATAAGCAAAAATGTTGCGCCCAAAACACAAGCTTTAGCGCTAAACGCGTTGAGTTTTTTATACCGCGAAATTTTTAACAACCCGCTTGGAGTAGAGCTAGTATTTGTGAAAAGTCAGCGGCAAACCAAATTGCCTGTGGTGTTAACCAAGGGAGAAGTTAAGCGGCTAATGAGCTTTATTCCTGCAAAACATCATTTGTTGGTAAGTTTACTCTATGGCAGCGGACTACGTTTAATGGAAGCCGTGAGATTAAGGGTGATTGATGTAGATACCGACTATCAGTGTTTACGTATTTTTAACGGCAAAGGTGGCAAACACAGAGTGGTTACCTTAGCGCCTGAATTAATTCCGAAGCTTACTGCGCAAATTGACCAGGTGAAGTATTTGTTGTCGTGTGATGTTGAAAATAATCGCTACAGTGGGGTTTGGCTTCCACACCGTTTACGTGAAAAATATAGTGGTGCAAACAAAACTTTGATTTGGCAGTATGTATTTCCTGCAAGCAGGCTAAGCATTGATCCTGAAAGTGGGTTACTTAGAAGGCATCATATCAACGAAAAGCAGATCCAACGAACGATAAAACAGGCCAGCGCAAATGCACAAATAGACAAGCATGTAACACCGCACACATTGCGACACTCGTTCGCAACCCATTTATTGCAATCAGGTGCTGATATCCGAACGGTGCAAGATCAACTAGGGCACAGCGACGTTAAAACTACACAAATTTACACCCACATATTGCAGCAAGGCGCAAATGGGGTAAGAAGCCCTCTGTCTGACCTATAGAAATCTGATATACAAAAAGCCCTGACTTACAAAATCAGTTAAAAAAGCCGCTAAGTTGCGCAAAATAGGGCAGCTCAGCGGCTTTTAATTCAGTTACTTAGGCAGTAAATGATTATTTGCTTTGCGAGGCTAAGTATTCGTCGTAAGTACCAGCAAAATCGGTATAACCGTCGGCAGTGATTTCGATAATACGCGTTGCCAAGCTTGAAACGAATTCACGGTCATGTGATACGAACACTAAAGAGCCTTCAAATTGCTCTAATGCCATATTTAATGACTCAATCGATTCCATATCCAAGTGGTTAGTTGGTTCATCCATCACCAGAATATTTGGCTTTTGCATCATGAGCTTGCCAAATAACATACGCCCTTGCTCACCACCAGATAGCACTTTCACTGACTTTTTAATGTCGTCGGCAGAGAACAACATACGGCCTAAAAAGCCTCGAATCGTTTGTTCATCGTCACCTTCTTTACGCCATTGGCTCATCCAGTCGAATAGGTTCATGTCTTCTTCAAATTCGTGAGCGTGATCTTGCGCGTAGTAACCAATGTTGTGGTTTTCTGACCATTTCACTTCACCCGAATCTGGGGTTAATTCGCTCATTAAGGTACGTAAGAAAGTGGTTTTACCAACACCATTCTCACCAATTACCGCAATACGCTCACCAACTTCTGCCATTAAGTTGATGTTTTTTAGCACGTGTAAGTCATCAAAGCTTTTGTTTAAGCTTTCAATTTCAATCACGTTTCTGAACAAGGGCTTTTCTTGCTCGAAGCGAATAAATGGGTTAACACGACTTGAAGCTTTAACTTCATCTAATTGAATTTTATCAATTTGCTTAGCGCGTGATGTGGCTTGTTTCGCTTTAGATGCGTTAGCCGAGAAGCGCGCTACGAACGTTTTTAACTCAGCAATTTGTGCTTGTTTCTTCGCGTTGTCAGCTAATAAACGAGCGCGGGCTTGCGTAGCCGCTAGCATATATTCGTCGTAGTTGCCTGGGTAAACACGTAACTCGCCGTAGTCTAAATCTGCCATGTGAGTACACACTGAGTTTAAGAAGTGACGGTCATGGGAAATAATGATCATGGTTGAGTCACGTTCGTTTAACGTGTCTTCAAGCCACTTGATGGTGTGAATATCCAAGTTGTTGGTTGGCTCGTCCAGTAGCAGAATATCTGGATCAGAAAACAGCGCTTGGGCAAGTAACACACGTAATTTCCAACCCGGTGCAACTTCACTCATTTTGCCGTAATGCTGATCGGTTGGGATACCGACACCAAGCAGTAATTCACCGGCGCGGCTTTCTGCGCTGTAACCGTCCATTTCGGCGTAAAGTGATTCCAAATCGCCAACACGCATACCGTCTTCTTCGCTCATTTCTGGCAAGGCGTAAATGCGATCGCGCTCTTCTTTAACTGCCCACAATTCGGTGTGACCCATAATAACGGTATCAACTACCGAGTAGTCTTCGAAAGCAAACTGGTCTTGGCGAAGCTTACCAATGCGATCGTTTTGATCTAGGCTAATGTTGCCGCCAGTTGGCTCTAAATCGCTACCTAAAATTTTCATAAAGGTAGATTTACCACAGCCATTGGCACCGATAAGACCATAGCGGTTACCGTTACCAAATTTTTGTGAAATGTTTTCAAACAGTGGCTTAGCACCAAACTGTTGGGTGATATTGTTTGCAATTAGCACGTGATATTTTCCTTAGTGGAGCGGCTAGCGATTACATGCCAGCGCTCGCAATTTAGATAATTTTAAATCTGTTTCGTCTTGTTTAAGCAGCCAGTGCTGTTGCTAGCGCTGGCGTCGTTTATTCTTGTTTGCTGCGGGTTTCTCAGCAGAGAACTTTGATTTCGAACTACTTGGTTTTGAATGACTCGGCTTCGAATTATTGGGTTTAGACTGATTACGCTTATCATTAGGGCGCTTTTTACCGCTAGTGCCTGACTTTTTATCGTCACCTTGTCTATCAGTAAACTGGTCGCTACTAAAGCGAGTTAACCCTTTCTTGCCACGGTTGTTCGAGCTGCGTTTTACGCCTTCGCCTTTTTTATAGCCTTGCGCATTATTTTTGCCTTTACCGCCTTTTTTGTGATGCTGATAGCTACCTTCTTGCTTGCTTTCAGCTGGCACTAAACAGCCGGGTTTGTTACCAATAAGCTTGTGGGCTAAGCCCATTTTGGCTAAGGCTTCACGAATAAGCGGCCAGTTGTTTGGATCGTGATAGCGCAATATCGCCTTGTGCAGTCGGCGCTGGCGACCACCTTTAGGCACAGGCACACTTTCGCTGTTTTTTCTAACATTGCGCAGTGAGTCGATTTCAGTGTGATAAAGCGTCGTCGCATTGGCGAGCGGTGATGGATAAAAGTTTTGTACCTGATCTAGCTTAAAGTCATTCTCTTTTAGCCATAGTGCCAAGTTCACCATATCCATGTTTGTGGTGCCCGGATGTGCCGAAATAAAATACGGGATCAAATACTGCTTTTTGCCTGCCGCTTTTGAGTATTTATCGAAAAGCTCTTTAAAACGATAGTAGCTGCCCATACCTGGCTTCATCATTTTATTCAGCGGGCCTTCTTCGGTGTGCTCAGGGGCTATTTTTAAGTAGCCGCCAACATGATGCTCAGCGAGCTCTTTCACATAAGCAGGGTCTTCTACTGCAAGGTCATATCGCACACCAGAGGCAATCAACACCTTTTTAATGCCTTTCACATTACGGGCTTTACGGTAAAGGTTAATGGTTGGCGTATGGTCGGTATCTAAATGACCACAAATGGTCGGCCAAACACAACTTGGCTTACGACACGTCGCCTCAGCTTTTGGGCTTTTACAGCGCAGCTGATACATATTCGCGGTTGGGCCGCCTAAATCTGAAATAACGCCGGTAAAGCCCGGCACCTTTTCTTTAATGTCTTCAATTTCTTGTAAAATTGACTCTTCTGAGCGCGATTGAATAATACGGCCTTCGTGCTCGGTAATCGAACAGAAGGTACAGCCACCAAAGCAGCCACGCATGATGTTAATTGACGTTTTGATCATGTCGTAGGCAGGAATTTTTGCCTTGCCATATGCTGGATGTGGCACGCGTTGATATGGCAGGCCAAATACGCCATCCATTTCTGCTTCTGATAGCGGGTAAGCAGGCGGGTTTAACCAGATAATGCGGTCGGCATGCTTTTGTACTAGTGGCTTGGCACTGCCGGGATTCACTTCTTGATGGAAAATACGTGACGCATGGGCGTACAGCATTTTGTTATCGCGGACTTGCTCAAAGGTTGGCAAGTTAATGTAAGTGGTTTCCCACGGCTTACTTTTCTTTTCCCACGTTTTATTTCTGAAGTCGGCTATCTGAATAGGTTGCGCTGCTTTGGTGATATCTTTTTCTGGTTCAACCGTTTGTACATCAGTGTTGCCTGAACTTTTAGCCGAGTCGCAAGCGTCACTCGCTGTCGTATCAATGTATGGGCTTGGAATTGGGTCAATTTTCCCCGGTTTGTCAATTGAGCGGGAATCAATACCTTTCCAACCGGGTAGGGCGTGCTTGGCTAAAAATGCGGTACCACGCACGTCAGTAATGGTGCTAACATCTTCACCACGAGCAATACGATGGCTAACTTCCACTAACGGGCGCTCGGCATTGCCATAAATTAAAATATCGGCCTTGGCATCGAATAAAATTGAGCGACGCACTTTTTCTGACCAGTAATCATAATGAGCAATACGGCGCAGGCTGGCTTCAATACCGCCGAGCACTACAGGCACATCTTTATAGGCTTCTTTACAGCGCTGCGAATAAACAAGAGTGGCACGATCGGGGCGTTTACCCCCTTCGTTGTTCGGTGTGTAGGCATCGTCGTGGCGTAAACGTCGTTCAGCGGTGTAGCGATTGATCATTGAGTCCATATTGCCGGCAGTTACGCCGAAATATAGATTTGGTTTACCCAGCTGCATAAAGGCTTCTTTAGAATGCCAATCAGGCTGGGCAATAATGCCTACGCGAAAGCCTTGCGATTCCAGCATACGACCAATCACCGCCATACCAAAGCTTGGATGATCAACATAGGCGTCGCCCGTTACTAAAATAATATCGCAGCTATCCCAGCCGAGTTCGTCCATTTCTGCCCGCGACATTGGCAAAAACGGCGCCGTGCCATAGCATTCTGCCCAGTATTTTGGGTACTCAAACAAGGTGGTTTTCGGCTGTGGAATCATTAAGTTGACCTATATGTAACCAATGTATAAATAATCAATCGCTAGTAATTGTTAGCTAATTGGCCGCTAAATCGCTAGCAGGCGCGCGATTATAGCAAACTAAATGATCTGTGTTTAGCGCCAACTTTCTTTAAACAATTCGATAGCTTAATAAATTACGACTAAGCTTTGTTTTAGTTAGAGTTTTTTGAATCTGCTGAATTCATCGGCAAATGAACCCAGTTGGTGACAAGTGGTTTACATTTTCTTAACGGAAAAAATAAGGTATTTTATGTCGCCATTACAACAGTACTAACAATATTACGCACGATAACGTGTGCAATAACACGCAGTGCCGCGCATTAACGCACGAAAACGCATCAGGAATTTAAACACTATCATGTATAGTACCTATATTGCTCGACAGGCAATTTTAGACAGAAATGCCAACACCATTGGCTATGAGTTGTTGTTTCGCGACAGCCCTAAAAATGAGTTTCCACTGATTGACCCTGACGTTGCCAGTTCGAAACTGATTATTCAAAACCATATACATGGCGATATCGAAGCCATCACTATGGGGAAAACGGCATTTATTAATTTTACCGAAGAGTGCCTAGTTAATAAGTTTCCTTTATTGTTTGATCCCAATTCGATTGTTATCGAAATTATGAGTAAGGGAAGCGATATCGCTCGACTGCTTAAATTAGCGAAATTATATCATCAACGTGGCTATCAGCTAGCTTTAACCGAGTACGATACCGATCCAAAGTGGGATGTTTTCTTCCCGTACATTGCCTTTATTAAGGTTGATATTGACGTTATTAACCCAAAGCGCTTATTTGCTGTGACCGAGCGTATAAAGCCGCATGATATTAAGTTAGTTGCCGAAAAAGTTGAAAGTAACTTGCAGTTATTGTCGCTGGTTGAAGTGGGCTTTAACTATTACCAAGGGTACTTTTATCACGAGCCAGAAATCATTGAAGGGCAGACTCTAGCGCCTGTGAAAGCGCAAATGATGCAGCTAATGAATGAGGCATTTAAGACCCCGTTAGATTACAACGCGATAGCCGATATCATTAGTCATGATGTGCAATTAAGCGTTGGCTTGCTGAAAATGGTCAACAATGTTGCGACAGGAACTCGTGTAGAGATTACTTCGCTAAAACAGGCGGTTGCTTACTTGGGCGAAGAAAAAGTTCGTCAGTTTGTTTCTATTTTGGCACTGTCAAAACTTACCACAGAAAAAACGGAAGAAGCGGCTAAGCAAGCGCTGGTGACTGCAAAGTTGATGGAGGCGATCGCCAGCCAAGGAATGTTTATTGAAATTAAAGATTTGGCATTTATTACTGGGTTGTTAAGTTCGATTGACGTTGTGCTGGGCCAGCCGATTAGTGAAGTGGTTAAGCAAATTCCACTAGCACAACAAATTGAGTTGGCGTTGCTAGGTAAAGATGGATTGTTAGGTGAATTATTACAGCTCACCACAAGCTATATTCTTGGCAATAGTGATGATATTAATAGCTTAATTGATACTTACATGTTAGACGCGCAGGTAATTCATCAAGAATTTGTGGCAGCGAGCAAGTGGTGTCAAAGTTTTTCTAATTAACTTACAGCCAGGTTTCAACTAAATTGATTTAGCTGAGCTCAGCTAAGTGGAGTCGAGTTAAGGTACGTAAAGCTAATATTAATAATTAGCAGGCCAAAATAAGAAAGACTTGCTA
The DNA here is from genome assembly GCF_003390395.1 of Thalassotalea euphylliae. NCBI lineage: Bacteria > Pseudomonadati > Pseudomonadota > Gammaproteobacteria > Alteromonadales > Colwelliaceae > Thalassotalea > Thalassotalea euphylliae. The sequence continues at coordinate 1,912,036 of NZ_QUOV01000001.1, forward strand.
GTTAGCTAAATTAATAATTACACTGTGTTTATGAAAAGTGCTTATCGCAAGCACTTATGAAAATATGCCTGATATTCATAAGTCGCTGGATAAACATCACGCATCACGATGAAATTTTGAACAATATGTCTGGTTGCCTTAAAATCTAGTTACTTTAGCCCGTCTAATAGCGAATATTTTGTCCATCAAAGCCTTATTGACAACTACATTTCTCATCTTCTCGGTATTTTGCACAAAAACTCCCGCGCGCGAGCACATCAACATTGGCTATGGTGTGAATAACAGCCCGCCATATGCGTTAATTGAGCAGGAACAGCTAACAGGAGGAGTGATTTATGACATTGCAGTACAGGTGGCTAAAGAGCTCGGTTTAGATATTAATTTTGTGTTTCTCCCTAGAACAAGAGTTGAGCAATATTTGCTTGATGGTACGTTAGATGTTTACTTTATTTCTAACCCAAAGTGGATAACCGCACCTGAAATTATTTGGTCAGAGCCAATGTTTGATGAACAAAACGTTATTGTTCAACTCAGTGGTGAACAAGATTATACAAAACTCAGTGATCTTTATGAGAAGCGCATAGGTACTGTACACGGCTATATTTATCCGGCCTTAACAGCTGCGTTCGAGCGACAAGATATTTATCGGTCAGATGTAAAGTCACTGCAAGATAACTTTCAACGTCTCGATAAGGGCTGGATTGATGGCTTTGTTGGCTCTGATATTTTGATTCACCATGCATTGCAAAAAAGTGGTGAAGACGAACGCTTTCAAATAGCCAGTTATTTAGTCAGTCGTCATGACATTCGTACGGCGATATCACCAAAGTCGAAAGTTTCTGTTGCTAAACTGCTTTCGGTTATCAATCGCTTAACGTCAGACGGTGTTATTGACAAAATATTAGCGGGTTATATCGAACATTAACCTTAGGGTTAATGACAAGTATAAAATTGATTATTATCATAGGGTTTCTAACTCTTTTGTTTTATCGGCCAGCGAATATCGTGGCCTAAGTCTTCTCTTTTGCATTATAAAAATAGCTTATATAGCCTAGCGTCAATTTTTATCTGCCTTGCGCTAGGATATCTCACTTTCGCCGTATTTGATTTACTGCCAGCAAGCTTATATGGCATGTGTTACTTTGCCTTTGGTTTACATTTAAATGTATTTGATGCAAAGCGCGTTGCGGATACAGTCAGTTTTATGATCAAAAACATCAGCGTTTGTTTCGTGCCTGCTGGTGTTGGCATTATGAATTACTTTGACCTGATTAGAGCGAGTGGCTGGCAATTGTTGCTGTTTACCATTATTTCGACCTTTGCGCTGATGATAATCGTCGGCTGGCTTTATCAAACTGCGACAACAGGGAAAAGTCGAAAACGTGGCCAACTGGTTTCAAAATCAACACCTGAGTCGCTAACGGGCAAGTCGCCAACGTCCAAGCCACGAACACCTAAGCCACCAAGTGAAAGGGAGCAAGCCTTATGACGAGTGCGCTAATACTCGAATTTATTGTGTACTGCTTGCTGACCTTAGTGATTTATCAAGCATGTGCAAAGCTCCAGCAACGCACCAAACGTATTTGGCTTAACCCTATGGTATTAGCCATGTTGGTTATCATTCCGTTATTGTTGATTAATAACATCAGCTATGAGCAATATTACCAATACACTCAGGTTTACACTTTCTTACTAGAACCGGCTGTGGTTGCGCTAGGCTTTCCGTTATATCAGCAATTGCACACCATACGAGATGAAATAACGCATGTTTCTTGGGTGCTCTCGGTCGCAATTATCATTATGTTAGGCGCTAATTTGGGCATGGCGATGTGGTTGTTCCAGCAGCAAGATGTCGCGGTGTCGTTATCGTTAAAATCGGTAACAACACCAATAGGCTTAGCGTTAACGGAACAATTAAAAGGTGTGGCAGCGATTACTGCGGTTGGCATTATTGTCGCCGGTGTAGCTGGTGCTGTATTGGGTCCTAGATTGCTTAACGCGCTAGGCATTAGCGATAGTAAATCGCAAGGTTTAGCGATTGGCTGTGCAAGTCACGCATTGGGTACGGCGACTATTACGTCAATTAGCTATCAGCACGGCGCATATGCCTCGCTTGCATTGATTTTATCTGCGTTATTAACGGCGATTTTCTCGCCTGTGCTAACGCCAATTATATTTAGCTTGCTTTAGCCAAAATACTAAAATGGCGAAAACACAGGAATGACCAAAATACCTGAATAGATAAATGAATAGCTAAATGAGTAGCGATAGAACAACGTTAATGGAAAGTCAGGCGCGCTTGTTAAACTTCTTGAGATAGTGAGCGAAATAGCCGAGTGCGAAGAACAAGGTACCGGCTATTGCGCCTGCAAGATGCGCATCAATGGCGACAGAGGCATCTATTAAAGTGGCGATATGATCGCTGGCCCCTTGCGTTTGTTCCATCATCACTTTTACCCAAAGCCCTAAAAACAAAAATATCCCTGTTTTTTCATTGTTTACAACGTCTTTTAACGCCCCCCAAGCAAATAAACTATGCAGTACCCCAGATAAACCAACGTAATGGCTTAAATCGCCAAAAACCAATAAATAAAGGCTAATAAATAGCATAGAGAACATAATTAGGGTGGCATACAAAAACGCACGATAAAAATGTCGATGTAACGCGGTGATAAGCGCCAAACCCGAGATATTAAGTAGCAAGTGAATGCCATTTGTGTGAAATAAATGACCCGTGAAAAGGCGCCAATACTCGCCGCCGTGAATCGCGCTGCGATAAAAGTCGAAGCTGGCAACGTGCTGTTCAAAAAGGTAGGCAATCAAAATAGCTAAGAGAATTAGCAATGAGCCCGCTAATTGCTGCCAAGTTGAGCGATCAATATAGGTAGAGGAAAACAAGCTTTGTAATTTGTCCAAGCTAATTTACTATTTGCCGCTAGTGTAATGAGTTGAGAGAAACATGGCTAGAGCCACATGTGATAATTGCCAAAGACCGCCTGCTCGATGTATCTGCCAATATGTTGCCAAGGTAAATAATCAAGCCGAGGTCGTGATACTTCAGCATCCAAAAGAAGTTGACCACCCCAAAGGCAGTGCAGACTTGCTGTTAACGTCATTATCAAATAGCCGCCGTTTTGTGGGCGAGAACTTTGACGAACACGCTGATTTTCAAGCCTTTCTTAGAGGCATGCTTAATGAAGAAGGTAAAGAAAGCAATGACAATAACGAAAACAATGTACATAACTTAGTTAGGAAAAAACTCTATGTCATGTTTCCGGGTGAGCATTCGAGTGAGGTTTCCGCCAAGGTTATTGCACAGCCAGAAGAAACAATTTTGATTGTTATTGATGGTACTTGGAAAAAAGCTTACAAAATGTTCCAACTGTCGGCATGCTTGCACCAACTGCCGCAATTGCATTTACCGAGCGGTTTAGCGAGTTGTTACGATATTCGTAAAACACAGAAGGAAAATGCGTTATCAACCTTAGAAGCAAGTTGTTACGCATTGGGCATTCTAGAACAAAATACAGAAAACTACGCAAGTTTGTTAGAAAACTTTGCGCAATATAATCAACATCAGTTATCGTTTAGAAAATCAGCGCGTTAATACGGGTAGTAATGCACGCGTTAATGCAAGCAGTGATGCACGTTCAGCGGTTTATCAAACAATTCATCAAATAATTATCAGGTAGTCAGGTTAATGAAAAAACACTTTTTATCCTTGAGTCTGTTAAGCATTGCCTTAACTTGTTCATTTAGCAGTGCAGCCTTTAGCGAAGTTAAAGTTCGTGAAACTAGAGAGCCTGAAGCGGCAACAGGGCTAACCCAAAAACAAGTAGTGGTTGGCAATGATTATATGGTGGCTGCTGCTAACCCTTATGCGAGCCAAGCTGGCTACAACATTCTGGCAAAAGGTGGCAGTGCGGTGGATGCCGCAATTGCCGTGCAGTTAGTATTAACCTTGGTTGAGCCGCAATCATCAGGTATTGGTGGTGGCGCATTTATTTTGCACTGGGATCAAGCCAATAAACAGTTAACAACGGTTGATGGCCGTGAAACTGCGCCAGCGAAAGCGTCTTCTGATATGTTTCTTGATAAATCAGGTAAACCAATCAAATGGATCGATGCTGTGGTTGGTGGGCGCTCAGTGGGGGTGCCTGGCGTGCTAAGTGGGTTAAAAGCAGCACACGATAAATACGGTAAATTACCTTGGGCAGCATTATTTGACGAGGCAATAACCTTGGCCGACCAAGGTTTTATAGTATCGCCGCGATTAGAAAAATTGGTCGCGATGAAGTTTAACCCTGGCATTGTAAAGTTACCGGAAATTGCTAATTACTTTTTTCCTAACGGTGAGCCTATTAAAGCAGGGCAGCGCTTGGTGAACAAACCGTTAGCAGAAGTTTACCGCACTATCGCTCGGGAGGGCGTTGAGGCGTTTTATCAAGGTAAAATTGCCCAAGATATCGTTAATGCGGTTCACAACGCAGAAATCGCACCAGGTAGCTTATCGCTCAAAGATATGAAAGATTATCAGCCAAAATGGCGAGAAGCAGTATGTGGCGACTATCACAGTTATCAAGTGTGTGGCATGGCACCACCAAGTTCAGGTGGTATTGCGGTTATCCAAATTTTGAAGCAGCTTGAACCTTTCAAGTTGTCTAAACTGGCGTATGACAGCGCACAGCCGTGGCATTTATTTACACAAAGCTCGCGTTTAGCCTTTGCTGACCGAGATAAATATGTCGCTGACCAAGATTTTGTGACCGTACCTATACAGGCATTGTTGGCAGATACATACTTAGATCAACGAGCCCAGTTAATTCAAACTGAAAAAGACATGGGGACAGCGCAAGCAGGGCAACCCGTTGCCCTTAGCTACGCGACAAATGATAGCTTTGAGCTGCCATCTACTAGCCATATTTCAATTGTTGATGGCCATGGTAACGCAATTTCCATGACTACAAGTGTTGAAATGGCATTTGGCTCAGCGGTGATGGTGCATGGCTTTATCCTCAATAATCAATTGACAGATTTTGCGTTGTCACCAGAGCGCAATGGGCAACTGGTTGCCAACCGCGTTGAGCCGTTTAAGCGCCCAAGAAGTTCAATGGCACCTATGATGGTATTTAATCCTGATGGTAGCCTAAAACTTGTCGTTGGCTCACCAGGTGGTAGCCGCATTATTAACTACGTTGCGCAAACTATTGTCGGCGTTTTAGATTGGCAGTTAAATCCTCAGCAAGCGATAAATTTACCGAAAATTACTAACCGCAATAAGGTGACAACACTGGAAAAGGGGACTGCCATTGCTGCGCTTAAAGGTGAGTTTGAAGCGAAAGGACACAAAGTGATGGTGCGTGACCTTAACAGTGGTGTACATGCCATTGAAGTGAAAAATGGTAAGCTTTATGGCGGCGCAGACCCTCGTCGCGAAGGTAAGGTCTTGGCCAAGTAGGCGTGTTGTTAAATTAATTCGCTAAGGATTATCAACAAAACAAAAGGGCTTCCAACTGGAAGCCCTTTTTGCTAGTTAAATGGAAGTTTTTGGTCTTTCTAAAACGGATCTTTTAAAATTTTATCGATCACCCAGCGGCCATCAACTTGTTTTAAACTAATACGTTTAACGTCTTTAACTCGCTCATTTTGAAAATAACCGTCGAAGTACAATACGATATCGGCGTTATCTTTAAATTGCTCTCGCACTTTGACACCGGTATCGTCAGGTTTAATTTCTACTTTATCAAACTGCATATTAAAAATATGGCGACTTACTGCCGTTGGCGATTTGTAGTGTAGTAAGATGCGAGCAAGCTTAGGTGTGCATACCATAGCGGCTTTTTTAACGTCTTTCTGATTATAGAGAGCGTCAAAAAACGCAACGGCGACGAGCTCAGGGTTGGCAAGCTCAGTAATTTCTTCTTCGCCAGTGCAACCGGTCAATAAAAATGAAAAGGCGGCGATAATGCTAACAAGTCGTTTCATAATTCCTAAAAAATAATACCTAAATAGTGTCCATGGTTTTCGCTATTGTATGCATAACTCCAAGCTTGATGCACTAAAAAAGGCGCTAAGTGCGCCTTTTTTAATCAAATCAGTGGTTTATCTAATGTTCAGATAATTATTGAACTAACTCTTTGTCACTAAAGCTGTCTGAGAACAATGGGCTAGTTAAGTAGCGCTCTGCAGAGCTTGGTAAAATAACGACTACATTTTTGTCTGCGTTTTCTGGTAATTCCGCTAAACGCTTAGCTGCTACAACCGCTGCGCCAGAAGAAATACCCGCTAAGATACCTTCTTCTTTCATTAGGCGGTGTGCCATTTCCATCGCTTCTTCATTCGAGACTTGCTCAACTTGGTCAACTAAATCTAAATCTAGGTTACCAGGGATAAAGCCAGCGCCAATACCTTGGATTTTGTGTGGACCAGGGGTTAAATCTTGGCCAGCTTTAGCTTGGGTAATGACTGGCGAATCTGTTGGTTCAACAGCAACTGAAATTACGTCTTTACCTTGTGTTTTCTTGAAGTAACGGCTGGTACCTGAAATTGTACCACCAGTACCAACACCAGCAACGAATACATCAACTTGACCGTCAAGATCGTTCCAAATTTCTGGACCTGTTGTTTCTTCGTGAATTTTCGGGTTTGCTGGGTTATCGAATTGACCAAGTAAAACGTAACGCTCTGGGTCTGAATCGCGAATTTCTTGTGCTTTTTCAATCGCACCTTTCATGCCTTTAGCACCTTCGGTAAGCTCAAGTTTTGCACCCAGTGCTGCAAGTAGCTTACGACGCTCAAGGCTCATTGTATTTGGCATTGTTAACGTAATTGCATAGCCGCGTGCAGCTGCAACAAACGCTAGCGCAATACCTGTGTTACCACTGGTTGGCTCGATAATTTCTTTACCTTCGCCTAGCAAACCTTTTTGCTCTGCATCCCAGACCATACTCGCGCCAATTCGGCACTTAACACTGAAGCTTGGGTTTCTTGCTTCAACTTTTGCGTATACGTTACCGCCAGTCACACGGTTAAGCTTAACGAGTGGCGTGCGACCAATACTGGTTGAGTTGTCTTGAAAGATAGAAGTCATGTTCGGATCCTGTAGAATATTCTTGTTAACAATATAGAATTGTTGGAATTACTCCATTAGAGTAGCTAGATATTACAAAAAAAAAAGTGATATTTCGTTATATCTTATATGCAAAAATGGAATAACGAAATTACGAATTTAGATCAATTTTTGGTATTTTTATGACTCAATTTACAGGTACATCCGAATATATCGCTTCAAAAGAATTGCAGCTTGCTGTTAATGCCGCTATTGCACTTGAGCGTCCATTGCTCATTAAAGGTGAGCCAGGCACAGGTAAAACTATGCTTGCTGAGCAGCTTGCTGCAAGCCTTGATACGCAGCTTATTCAATGGCACATCAAATCAACGACAAAAGCACAGCAAGGCTTATATGAATACGATGCGGTATCTCGTTTGCGTGATAGCCAATTGGGTGATGAAAAAGTAAAAGACATTGGCAATTATATTGTTAAAGGTAAGTTGTGGCAGGCTTTTACGCACCAACAACGCCCAATCTTGTTAATTGACGAAATTGATAAAGCGGATATTGAATTTCCAAACGACTTGCTACTAGAGCTCGATAAAATGGAATTCTTCGTTTATGAAACGCAAGAGCGCGTTGTCGCCAAACAGCGCCCAATCGTGATTATTACCTCTAACAACGAAAAAGAATTACCTGATGCTTTCTTGCGTCGTTGTTTTTTCCACTACATTAACTTCCCTGATAAAGCTGAAATGCAGGCGATTGTGGATGTTCATTTTCCTGGTATCAAAAAGCAGTTGCTTGACCAAGCACTCGCCTCGTTCTTTGAATTGCGAGACATTCCAGGTTTAAAGAAAAAGCCATCAACGTCTGAATTAATTGATTGGTTAAAACTGCTACTCGCTGAAGATATTTCACCAGAAGTATTGCGTGATAGTCAGCAATCAAAAGCCATTCCACCACTTCACGGCGCTTTGTTAAAAAATGAGCAAGATGTCCATTTATTTGAAAAGCTAGCCTTTATGAACCGCTCAGGTCGATAAATTATGTTGATAGACTTTTTTCTAAAAGTTCGTGAATACCGTGTACCAAGCACGATTCGTGAGCTATTGGATTTAATTCGCGCGCTTGAGCAAAACGTGGTGTTTGCTGATATCGACAATTTTTACACCATTAGCCGCGCAATTTTAGTCAAAGACGAAAGTTATTTTGATCGCTTTGATCGCGCCTTTGCTGATTATTTCAAAGGAGTGGAATCGCTGGATTTAGATTTGTCGTCTATTCCTGAAGACTGGTTGCGTAAGCAATTAGAAAAAACCTTGAGTGAGGAAGAAAAGCAAGCAATTGAGGCGATGGGCGGTTTTGATAAGTTAATGGAAACCTTGGCTGAGCGTCTGAAAGAGCAAGAAAAACGCCATCAAGGGGGTAACAAGTGGATAGGTACAGGTGGTACATCGCCGTTTGGTGCCTACGGCTATAACCCGGAAGGGGTTCGCATTGGTCAAAATGAGTCGCGTCATCGCAAAGCGGTAAAAGTGTGGGACAAACGTCAATACCGCAATTTGGATAACCAAGTTGAAATTGGTACACGCAATATCAAGGTGGCATTGCGTAAGCTTAGACAATTCGCACGCAGTGGCGCGAGTGAAGAGTTGGCAATGGATGATACGATTTCCGCGACCGCGAAAAATGCGGGTTATCTAGATATCAAAATGAAGCCTGAGCGCCATAACGCGGTTAAGGTGCTGATGTTTTTCGATGTTGGCGGCTCAATGGACGATCATATTCGCGTTTGTGAACAGTTGTTCTCGGCGGTACATACCGAATTTAAACATTTAGAGTTTTTCTATTTCCACAACTGCCTGTACGAACAAGTGTGGCATGACAATGCGCGGCGCTATAACGAAGGTATGGATGTATTAGATGTTATCCATAAATTTAGCCGTGACTATAAGGTGATATTTGTTGGTGACGCGACCATGGGACCATACGAAATTACCTACCCTGGCGGCAGTGTTGAACATTGGAACCAAGAGCCGGGCAGTGTTTGGATGGAGCGAGTTACCGATCATTTTGATAAAGTGATCTGGCTAAATCCGCAACCTCAAGAAGCATGGCATTACTATCCGTCTATCAACATTATGCATCAATTGGTTGATAAGAAAATGTACCCTATGACGATATCAGGGTTAACTGAAGGGATTAAAGCGCTGCTCTAGGGTAGCGCTTTGCTTATGTTTAAACTGCTTAAATTGCACAGTTAAACAAACCAGATCAAATAATGTAATTTCAATAAGTTAATTTTGAATTTACTAAAACAACAGCACACCTAGAAGGAGCAATTGGTGGCTACCGATTTGCAATCATCTGACTTGGATGCGACCAAGTCACAAGTCAACGAAAATAATAGTCTGCATGGTAATGTGCAAGCTAATCCACAAGCTAATCTGCAAGATAATCAGCAACATAAAGCAGACAGGAGCTTAAACGACCATTCACGTGATAGCTCAAGCGATACACCTAATGGCATTTCAAGCGACACCTCCAGTAATAAGCTAAGTGAAAAACCTAGCGATAGTCCAAATAAGCTTACTTCTCACCAAACTACTCAAGCTACAGGCGCACTATCAGATCATCATTTAACAGGTGATGAAACTCGGCAAATACTCACTCCGTTCGCTTTTAAAATAGATAAATCATTATTCGGATTACCACTGGCATCGCCATTTAAGCGGGGCAGTGCTATCGCTATTGATGGTTTGTTAATTGCAATGCTAAGCAGTGCACCAGGAGAGCTACTGGCAATTGTGATCGCCATTACTTTATATCGCTTGGGTAGCCAGCAACGCGCAGAAGAAATGGGTTACACGAAAGGGCGTAAGCGTCGAAAAATTATGCGTTTTGTTGCGGCATTTAGTGTTTTTGTCGTTTTACTTTCTGTTTTACCAGATGCTTTCGATGACTTAGGTTGGTCTGATAGCAATAAATATTACGATGGTGGATACAGTGGTAAAGGGTATACCGATTTGAATTCGGTAATAGACCAAGAAGAAGCAGTGTCGGTCAGTGATCAATTAATGATTAGCGTGGCCTTTGGCAAGGTGGTATCAGAGCTTAGTGATAGTGATTGTGAAACTGTCGATTGCTGGTATCAAGCCCTATCGCCAAGTGTCACTATTTTGAATGAAACCAGCATTTCCAATGAAAATAAACAAACCTTGATTAACGAAACTGTCACTGGGCTGGAAGTGCCTGCTGATCAACAACAAGCGCTTATTTCAAAGCTTAGTGCCTTACTTACCGAGACCGAATCAGATGAAAATGCGAGTAGTAAACAGCTTATTAGCGACGATCTTGCCACGGTAGCAGAGCTAAACGCTAAAAGCGCAGACCAAGCTAACCAAGATAATCTGCATAACCTAGATAACCAAGAAAGCAAGTCATCGAGTACCGAAAGCCCTTCGACAGCAGACAAGCCAGTGTACTCACTTGTCGAGCTTGTTAAAGGTATTATTCACGACTTAGGACTAGGTTTTGGTTGGGCAGCGTTTTATTTTACCGCGCTAACTGCGGTATGGGGCGGGCAAACACCGGGTAAAAAACTATTCGGCATTCGCGTAATTCAGCTTGATGGTACACCATTATCGATATGGGATAGTTTTGGTCGATACGGCGGCTATGGCGCCGGCATAGCGACGGGCCTCTTAGGATTTATACAAATTTTTTGGGATGCTAACCGTCAAGCGATTCACGATAAAATATCAGCTACTGTCGTTATTGATACAAGGGCGTGATCTAAGGCTAAGATTCAATAAAAAATAATCGCGTTGACATATCCTGCTGACACTTCGCGTTAACACATTCCGTCAACAGAAGGAGAACAACAATGAATTGGCGTAATTATATCCTTGCATACGTGCTGGGCATGGCATTCTTTAGTACTTCATTAAAGGTGTCAGCTGACTCACTGCCATTTATCGATGAACTAAAGATATTCGAGCCATATCTAGGTAATTGGGAAGCGGTGTTCGAGGAAAAAGATGGCCAACCGACGGTTATAGACGTATCGCGTTGGGAAAAAGCCTTGAATGGCACAACACTGCGCACTCTCCATTCTATTAATAACGGTATGTATGGCGGAGAGTCACTGATTTTCTTTGATAAAAGTAAGCAGCAGTTAGTGTTTTATTATTTCACAACCGCAGGTTTTTACACTCAAGGAACAATTGAGGTATTAAGCGATAACAGCTTTGTTGCCTATGAAGAGGTAACAGGTAATAAGGATGGCATAACCAAAGTGAAATCGACCAGTACGATGTCGCCCGATAAGCTCACCGTATCGACCAGCTACTTAAAAAACGGGCAATGGACTGAGCCAGAAAGCCGCACTTATCGTCGCAGTGATAAACAAGTGAAGTTTAAGTAGTTTTCAATTAATTGCTTAGTCTTTTAATAAATAAGAATAATAAGAAAAGGAATTCTAATGCTAAAAATAAAGTCTGTAGCCTTATTAATGTTGTGTTTGGTGCTAGCTGGCTGTTTGGAAAGTGAGCTTGAAAAAAGTCAAAAAGAGCACTTAGCTCAATATCGGCAAAATATTGAAAATATTATGGATAGCTACGCTAATAGCGCAGCAGCGGCTAATAGAATTCAAGAGGTTCATCAAGCACATATCACGGTACTCGATAATTTAACTAAGGTAAAAGAGCACTTCTCGCAATTTGAACAAGAGCAAAAGCTGCAGACTATTATTGGCTTATATGATTCGGCTCTGACGCATTTGATTGTTCGTCAAATTCAGATACTGGAGCTAGGGCAACCCATGTGGAACGCCGATATTGATAAGTTTCAGCAAATCAAAGAGGTAAATTATTACCACCAGCACCAAGCAGTACTGTCTGAATTACTGGCCATGCTAGACGAGTACAAAGACTTAATTTTAGACCACCACGAAAAGGTGAGAGTGGACTTGGTTGAATCTTCGCTAGATGAAGACGATAGAAAGCAAATTTGGCCAGCGTTGAATGGCCAGATTACCATTTATCTTTACTCCATCAAACCGAAGCTAAAACTTATTCAAAAAAGGGCAGAAGCCGAAATGGAAATCGCTGAGTTCTTACACGAGCATCAGGCTGACTATATTGTTTCTCAAGAGCATGGCTTGCAGTTTAAAACACCTTGGATTTTGCATACCTATCAAACCAAATTAAAACTGTTAGGGGTTTTATAGCTATCGATTGCCAGTAGGCAAGTAGGCAAGTAGGCAAATAGGCAATTAGTGTTTCTAATATGCCTACAGTTTGCTACCAATTCGATAAAGTTGCTCTGCGTTCAGAAAATGTAATACGTGGTGCCCGCAATTAGCAGCCATTATCTTCAACCGTATAAACCGGCGGTACGGTCTCAGATTGAGCTTGGGTATATCGGAAATAGCACGAGTCGTCTTGTACTTGGTTGTCGCCATCAAAATCGTAACCGATATAAGTAAAGTCAATTCCTTGTTCTTCAAAAATAAATTCATCAGATACATCGATACGCTTGAATATATCTGTGTTGTCCAAATGACCCCATTTCAGGCGTAAATCAATACCGTTGCTTAAATCAATTGTGCCGTCGTTATCTAAATCAACATCAAGTAAGTCGGCACGACCAGCAACAGGCTGAGTTGCATAGCTTGGCATTTTTGATTTGAGAAAAACAAGGTCGTTTGCTACTTGCACGCTAGTACTAATTTGTGTGAGCACATTCGCTCTGGCATCTTTAGAAAGATCTAAAAACCTTGGCAATGCAACTGCAGACAGCACACCTAAAATCACAATAACCACTACCAATTCGATCAGGGTAAAACCTTGATTATTTGGCTTTATCATTAGTACCTCTTTATCTAATAACTGTTTAATGTTGGTAATACTCCGCATAGGGCGATACGGAATCAGCGCGCTAGTCTAACAAAAACAGACTTAAATGTTAAAAAGTGTATTGATAATGCGAAAATGTGTAATAACAACTGCGTTGGTATGTAGGAGGGCCTTGTTGTCTAAATACTTGCAAAGGAATTAATTAGATTGGGTGTTAATAGAAAAGCCTGATTTCATTTGCCAAGAAGTTAAGAAGCTAAAAAGTTAACAATAAAGTCAGCTATTTGAGTTTTAACGATTTATTCTTGTGAAAAATCGAGATATTTAGCAATCACCGCCTCACGCTTATTATTGGCGATATAGCTAGCAAGTTCGCGATTAAATTCATCCCTTAATTGAGGGTCGCGAAAGCCAGCATAGGCATTAACCTCAGGAATCGCGTAGTGTTCTTGAATTTTATTTAGGCTAGCCGCACGTTGGATATTGTCATCTGAATTAGCTGCTTGGCTCAAATAGTAATAAAAAATATAGTAGTCTAGTATGATGATATCAGCCCGATGCGTGACTAACATTGCCGGAAACTTAGACATGTCGTGCAATTCACGATAGTCCGTACTTTCAACAGCTTGAGCGAATGCTTCGCCAAAATATCCTGTTGCTCCTTGAAATGATACGACCGACACGTTATTAGTAGCGCTATGAAGGCTCTGCGCTTGTTGCTGACTTGCTTCACTTCTTGATGATTCTTCGTTTGGCGCTAAATTGTCTATTTGCGTTTTTGTTGGTAACAAAGACGAGCTGGCAATATCACTAAGCTTATTAATACTTAGCTTGTCAGCAAGCCGAGTGAAAATGGTTGGTCTGTATTTGATGATAGGTGCGGAAAAATACAGTTTGTCGTTATCTTCTTGATAAAAGGTGGGAACAACAACATCTGCATCGCCGTTGATCACCATTTGTTTAGTGCGATGCAGTGGCGCATAAGTAAAGGAAACACGGTGACCTAAGCTTTTCAGCACTTGTGTGACTATGTCTAAATCTATACCACTATTGGTTTTTGCAATCATATGTGGCGGTGCATCATCACTGGCGATGACCAATGTAGCGCACAGGGCAGTCGTGCTGTAAAAGCTCGCCACCAAAGCCATCCATATTGCAAATCTCAACATGCTACTCCTTTTTTGTATTTAACCCGCAATATTTTAAGTTAGTTTGATGCATTATGTGCTTGATTAAACGCAAGGCAATAATAATCAGATTATCGCCAAGCGTAACTGATTTTGGTAAATATTGTGCGTCTTTCCTGTTTTAATGACCCAATAAAGTCATCCTCAAAACTGTTGTCTGAATAACCTAAGAAAAATACCGTGTGCGGATTTAGCTTATAGGCATATATCAACTGTGTTGCTAAGCTGCGCTCTTGCTCACTAAAAAAGCTCAGCGGATTATTGTCTGGATTGTAATCAATATCTTGATAGACAAGGCTCAGCTTTAAAGAGCTTTGCACATCAAAGTAATAGCGTAGCCTTAAATCGGTTAGATTAGCGGTAAAAACGTTTTGGCTGTCTGCATCAAGCTCGCTATAGGTGTGATATAGGTCAATTTCAAGATGAGGGTTAGGGTGCCATGTAACATTACCAATTAGCTCAACGATATCACCTAAGCGGTCGTTGTCGTAATCGATTTTCTCCCCTAATGTACCTTCAAGTGATACATAGGTTTTATTATTTGGTCTAAGTTGCCCAAAGAAGCGCCATTGCTTTTCATTAAAGCGTTTGGTGTTGCCATCGATAGATAAATTGCTGCTGTCTTGTCGCAAACCCACTTTATTCGCATCGACATAAATTAACTCTACACGCGACAAGAGTGGGCCGTCGGCAAAAGCATAAAATGATTGCTCTCGGTTAATTAATTCACCGTTTTCATTATGCTGAATGGCGTATTTACTGCCGACATCAATTGTTGACCAAAGCGCTTGTTCATCTTGGTAAAAGCTGCGGACTACATTAATTTGATCGTTGACGTAATCAACGCGATTGATAAATCCTAGGTCGGCACGAAAATCCTCACCATACCATTGTCGCTGCGCATCTAGCGTCCAGTATTCAGAATCGTGAAGATATTTGATCTGGTAGGCGTTGTCAGAAAAACTTCCGTCTTTTTGACTGCGCAACACTTGTTCATTGGGTGAACAGTTGCTTCGACAAAATTGTGTGAACAGGTCTTGTGGATACTCGGTATCACTTGCTAACCATTGAAACTTCAAGGAGTTTGCTCCGTTAATGCGATAACTGCCATCAAGGCCAGTGACATAGTTATGGTAGTCGTCAGCACGTCGAAACGTTGAAATAACCCCCAGTGTCACATCTTGGTTAATATCATAAAGGTAGCGTAAAGCACCTGAGTGACTTTCTGTATCCAAAGAGGCGATATTCGCGCTAAGGTTGCCAGACAAGATGAAATTAGTTTCTTCATCATGGCTAACAAATGCACCAAAGTTATGTGAACCTTGGCTGCCGGTTAACTTTGCGCCGTAATCAGGATCGGCAATATTACGGGTGTATACGAGGTCAGTAATGCTTTCAAAGTAGTGTTGATTTTCAAGAAAGAAACTGCGTTTTTCATCAAAAAACAGTGAAAACTTGTTGTTAACTTTGAGCTGGCCTGCATCGGCTTCAACGGTTGAAAAGTCGGGGTTAAGTGTCGCGTTAAACAATGTTTTAGGGGTGATCCCCCAGCGCAAATCTAGGCTAGCTTCAACATCTGTTTCACTTTGCCAATCAGATTGCGGGTCGTAGATATCGCGTTGCTCATCATAACTGGCAACAAGTGCTGGAGTAATTTGTAAGTTTTCTCCGATTTCCGCTTGCTCAAAGCCTTCTGCCATTGGGTATTGGCATAGCCAACAGGCATTGTCACGATCGAGCTTTACACTGGAAATGCGTAATCGTTGCTCACGCGGGTAGATGCGTACCAATTCAAATGGCCATTGCTGAATGCTTTTATTCTCATCAAAATTTAATATTTGGTAAGGGATTGCCATTTCCACTTGGTAACCAAATTCCGTCACCTTACCGTATGAATGCCAAATACCGTCCCATAATTCATTCGGTAATCCGGTAATTTCATTGAAGGTTTCATCGTTTTGTACGCCGTAGGGATTCACAAAAAAGTTATAACTTAGGCGGCGATTGTTCAGCGGATCAATGATAATACCAACAACATCATCGAACCACTTAGTGTCACGCTCACCAATTGAGCTGATCATTTTGTCTGGGTTAGGATCATGTGCGATAAACGCGACAAGCAGCTCTTTACCGTTGTCGATGATGCGCGCTTCGGTCTTTACTGGGCTCGGTGTGTTTTCGTATGGGCTAGTCACATTATCGAGAGAAATAACTTTTGCTTGTTGCCAAACCGGATCGCTTAAGTCACCGTCTATCACAGCATTGAGGTTGGTATGAGGGATGGCGATTGATTGTTTTGCTTGTTGGGTAAATGGCGTGGCAAATTGAGAAAAAGAACACGTTAACAGGGCAACTGCTAATCCCTGACGACATCTGGCGAACATCTTAATAGCCCTTGATTTTGTTATTGTTGTTGTTTTATTGGGCAAGTATTGTGTCAGAATATGTATGAATAGACAAACGTAAGTTAACGCTGCTGTTAACATTTATTTTACATTGCTTTTACTGTTAATTAGAACGTTACTAGTAAAAATGAAGAGGCTATAGGTTATGCCGTTTAGTTGGTTCGATATTTTCGCCATCATTATTTTTATTCTCTGCTGGGCTGGATATACGGCATTTGCACGCAAGCAAGCAAAAACCACGAATTGTATTGCTCGTTGCTTGCATCAGCACCGAATTCATTGGATGTACGAGCTAATGACTCGTGATGTTCGAGTAACTGAAGCTGCACTACTTGCCAATTTAGAACGCAATATCGCTTTCTTTGCCTCAACGTCACTACTGGTTATCGCCGGTATATTGACCTTGTTTGCGCAAATCGAAAAATTGGAGGGAGTGATTGCGTCGCTACCTTTTGCTGACCCGTCGAATCACCTTGCGATACAACTTAAACTGGCCTTATTGGCATTTATATTTGTACTAGCGTTTTTCCATTTTACTTGGTCAATGCGTCAATACGGTTTTTTGAACGTTATGATAGGTGCTGCACCTATTGATTTAGCGGGAACAAACCCCAACTTAAAACAATACGCTAAGCAAATGGCCGTTGTTCAAGACCAAGCCGCACACTCCTACAACTATGGACTGCGCTCCTATTATTTCTCGTTGGCCGTAATTTGTTGGTTCTTTCACCCTTGGTTGTTTGCGTTAGCAAGCTTAGTTGTGGTTTACACCTTGTACATTAGAGAGTTCAAGTCGAAAGCGGTTCGTGCGATTACAGTTGCGCAAGATCTGTTATGGGTTGAACGAGAAAAGGGTGACGCTAATGCAATTAATCAAACTAAGGCATCAATTAAACGTTAAAACTCGACATGGCTGGGCGGTAGTTACTAAGTGGCAGAACAATTTAAATATTATACGGTGAGCGATTTTGATCGTTTTGATTGCGTTAAACTCTCGAAAACTATTTATTTAGCGCTTGCTTACTTATTACGTGGCTACCTAGTGTGGATGATGTCGGTCACCAACTTCAATGACAGGGTAGGAATTATTCAGTGGATTTACCCAGAGCCCAAGTTATTCTACCTAAATTTGGCATCCGGTAGCTTAGGCCTATTAGTTTTGCTGCTAGTGAGCTTAAGGCGTCCTAATGCGAATTCATGGGTGAAAGCTGTGTGGCCTCATACATTAAAGATGATACTGGCGGCATTAGTGATAGATAGTGTGATTGTGTTTGCTGGCTATTATTGGTGGCAGTTAACGGATGTGAGTGTGATGGTGGCGCAATTATCAATCGCCTTAATCGTCGCTGCACCATGTTTGTTGAGTAAACGCTTAAAGCTAAATTTGGTTGAATTTCCAGAGCCGTTACCAGAAAAGTAACGGCTGTTTCGAATTGATTATTTGCCAAAGCCTTGGTCAATAATCAAATTTTTGCCTTCGGCAGCTGTTCTTGCTAAATCATCGCAACGTTCATTCTCAGGATGGCCTGAATGGCCTTTAACCCATTTCCATTCAATTTCGTGGCGCTGAACTTCTTCGTGTAATTGCTTCCATAAATCAACGTTTTTTACCGGCTGTTTGCTGGCAGTTTTCCAATTGTTTTTTAACCAGTTATGAATCCAATTAGTAATGCCTTGACGCACGTACTGGCTGTCGGTCGTAATGGTCACTTTACAACCTTCTTTGAGTGTTTGTAGCGCTTTAATCGGCGCTAAAAGCTCCATGCGATTATTGGTCGTTTGTTGGTAGCCTTGTGATAACTCTTTTTCGTGCGCTTTATATATAAGTAGCGCACCATAGCCACCTGGGCCGGGGTTGCCGAGACATGAGCCATCGGTATAAATATGAACGTGCTTTTGCATTAACTACTGCCTTTTGCGGTTTAAGGCCAACAAGTATTTGATTATTGGCGTTCGTACGCAGATAAATAGGGCGTTTGATGACCAATTTATTTTCGATGTACGATTTTGATTGTGCTGTTTTTATTATGCAGTTTTTATTATCCTATGAAGCTCCGCCAGAAAGCCAGCACATTTGCGCTGGTTCGTTGTTATTAAAGGTGTTAAGTGTCAAGCCCAGCTAAGCAAGAAGAGCGTTTAATCGTACTGGATACCGAGACTACCGGTATTAATCCAAAAGAAGGCCACCGTATCGTTGAAATTGGCTGTGTTGAGATGATCAACCGTCAACTGACCGGGCGAACCTACCATGCCTACATTAATCCTATGTTCCAAATGGAGCAGGAAGTTATTGACGTTCACGGCTTAACGAACGAATTCTTAGCCGATAAGCCACTGTTTAACCAAGTTGCCCAAGAGTTTATCGACTTTATACGCGGTGCTGAATTGGTTATTCACAATGCGCGATTCGACGTTGGCTTTATGGATCACGAATTCGGTATGGTTAATGCTGGTTTACCGATGACGGATGATATATGTACCGTTACCGATACGCTGAAAGTATCGAAAGATGAATTCGGCTCGCCAAAAACGTTAGATTTTCTTGCCAAGCACTATCGGGTAGACAAGCTTGTTGACCGTACCTATCACGGCGCTTTGATTGATGCCCAGTTATTGGCTTACGTCTATATCGAGATGACGCGCAAGCAGGCAACATTTAATTTAAGCGCGGATGAAGGTGATGGTGGGGCGCTTGCTGGTGGTATTCGCCGTTTAGCAGAAAATCGAGCGCCATTAAAGATTGTTCAAGCTTCTGCCGATGAACTAATAGCACATGAAGAAAGGCTCGCAATTGTAGAGCAAAAAGGAAGTTCACCACTATGGTTAAAATAAGTCGACTGCTGGTTGTTGGTGCGTTATCGCTAAGTTCGCTCGCCCACATTAGCCAAGCAGTTGAACAACAGGAAGAAACCTCGCCGCAGTCAAACACTATGACCATGGCTGGCAACAAGGCTATGGCTAACAATATGTCAATGGACGCCAGCAAAGACAAAGCCATGGCGCAAAAGCCAAGTCCTAAAATAGATTATTACGACGTTGACAACGTTACCAACCAAATTCCTTATTTTGACAACCGTTTTCGTATTGATGCCCAGCTTGATGAAGTCACCTTGTTGTTTTATCGAAAAATGGGTTCACCACCGATTATTTTAGTACGACCTGACGGCAGCAAGGTCAAAGTGAACCAGCATGATAAAGAAAGCGTCGAGTGGTACGACGATCGCACGTTTGACATGATCAAAATGAAACGCCCGATGCCGGGCCCGTGGCAAGCGATTGGGCAGATTCAACCAGGTAGCCACATCATGGTGATGTCGGAAGTACGTCTTGAGGTCGCGCCATTACCTAATATTATGCTGTCAGGTGAAACGATTAAAATGACGGGTAAGTTATTTAATGGCGAGCTTGCTATAGATAACCCTTCTTTTAAAGACGTTGTTCGATTGGATGTAGACTTCTACAGTACTAACAACTCTGCTTATAACAATTTTGGTGCTGAGCCGGTTAAGCTAACTTCGTTTCGCGACGATGGTCGAAACTTAGATGAATATGCCGACGATGGTATTTTTACCGGTGAGTTTGAACTGAACTTTTCCCCAGGTGAGTGGATTCCGCTATACCTAATTAAGCTGCCGATGGCGAGCAGGGAGCTTAGACAACAGCCAATAATTGTTCATAACAACCCTATTACTTTAACCGCTGAAACAACGATGGATTCGCAAAGTAAGCATCTGCTTAATATTGCTATTGATGATACGCATGTAGATCCAGACAGTATGGTATTCCAAGGAAAAGTCACCTTTCCTGATAAACAAGTAGAAGCATTTTCAATAATGGAAGGTCAGGGTAGTGAGCGTATTCATGAAATTAGCTACACTGAACCAGGCGTTCATAGAGTCAAGATTAGTGCATTTGGTGAAACCCGAAATGGCCGAGAGTTTAGGTTAGTCGTGCCAGACTTTTCATTTAATGTTGACCGCGATCCGAATGAACTGGTGGCGACGGTAAATGAAAATGGTGAAATTGTTCAGGTTAGCCAAGAAGAAATTGATCAGCTTGCGGGTAATGAAGAACCGAAATTATCCATTGAAGAAGAACTTGAACTACTAAAAGAAGAACAAGCGGCGATAAAAGCAGCAGAAGAAAAAGAAACTTTACTATTTATCGGTATTGGCAATGGTATTATTTTAGTAATTGCTGCACTTGGCTACGGTATTTTTCTATTTCTTCGTAAAAGAAAAACTAAGCAAGCTGCTGAAAAAAGCGAATAAATCACCGGAGTTTGATGCTATTTCACCCTTATTGGTTGGCATTTGTGCACTTGAAAAATAATCTCAAAAAAGTGGTTGACGGATAGGGAACAGATCCGTAATATTCGCTCCGCATTCAACGAGATGTTGTTGATTAGCAGAGTTTTAAACGCGGAGTGGTAGTTCAGTTGGTTAGAATACCGGCCTGTCACGCCGGGGGTCGCGGGTTCGAGTCCCGTCCACTCCGCCAATTAAAATTCTGATTTTGCATTAACTGCGGAGTGGTAGTTCAGTTGGTTAGAATACCGGCCTGTCACGCCGGGGGTCGCGGGTTCGAGTCCCGTCCACTCCGCCACTTAATGTAAAGTATTAATCTTCAGTTTCAGCGACGCAGCAATATACAGTTTGTATAAAAGCTAAATGCGGAGTGGTAGTTCAGTTGGTTAGAATACCGGCCTGTCACGCCGGGGGTCGCGGGTTCGAGTCCCGTCCACTCCGCCAAGTCGTTAGATGAATTCAAATAAAGAAAATTCTTATCGGTAATTTTTAATGTAATTGTTGATAAGTAATACTGCGGAGTGGTAGTTCAGTTGGTTAGAATACCGGCCTGTCACGCCGGGGGTCGCGGGTTCGAGTCCCGTCCACTCCGCCAAATCTTTATCTGAATGAATACTTTGAATATTAAGAATATACATCCTTAACAATAGTTTTAAGGATATTACTGCGGAGTGGTAGTTCAGTTGGTTAGAATACCGGCCTGTCACGCCGGGGGTCGCGGGTTCGAGTCCCGTCCACTCCGCCAACATTCTTAATCGATAAGTAATAAAAACAAAATAAACGAATTGTTGAATACAAAACTTCTATTAGGTAACTTATTTAAGTTCTATTAAATAGGAATATCTAAATAGTAAATGCTGCGGAGTGGTAGTTCAGTTGGTTAGAATACCGGCCTGTCACGCCGGGGGTCGCGGGTTCGAGTCCCGTCCACTCCGCCAATATTTACTGATAGTCTACTAGAAAAATATTTTCTCGAGACCAACACTTTTATTTCTTATTATCTATTTGTTTTTACACTGTAAAACAGCGTAAACAATCATATTAACTTTCCTTGCTCTAATTTAATTATTCCCTCAAAAACTTTACTTTTCGAGTTTACCTTTAATCTTATTATCTGTTCATAACGCATGTTTTGACACCCGCTATAAACGATTACTTACAAACGACTTCTCGTCTTTGAAATCAGCTTCTCTTAGCATACTTCTTAATTATTTTGATAATTGGTAGGTTAGTCGATGAATGAGCGAGTAAAAGTAGGGCCAAATCGGTTTATCGTTGGTTTATGTCTTTTCTTTTTGACACTTTTTGCGCAGTCAGCGAATCAAATTTACTTGTCATATAGTAGCGAGCAAGAAGTCGCTGTAAATATCCCACTAACCCTGGGCTTCCTCTCTGTATTAACAATTCCAGCATTATGGATAGGCTTAGTGTTAGGCTCGAAGTTAGGACTTGGTTTACAGAACACACAGAGAACTGATCAACTCGACTTCAATGGACACTCTCAGCTAGATAGAAAGCCGAGAGAGCCCGCGCTAAGGTTTACTGGAATGAGTGCAGGAATCGTTTATGCCATCAGTTTTGGAGTATTTCTTGGAGTTTTATTGCTTTTACTTCGCGACTTGCTGCATCCATATTTACCTCAAGCACTACCTGAATACGGTTTTCGTGGATTAGAAGGGGGCATACTCGTATCGTTTGGTGCCGCGGTTGGTGAAGAGGTTTGGTTTAGATTTGGTTTGTTAACATTAGTGCTTTATATCTTTTGTCAGTTGACAGGAAAAATTCAACCTTCAGAAGCTATGGTAAAGCTTGCTATTGTATTTATTGCGACATTATTTGGTTTAGCTCACTTACCGCAACTCGCTGCTTTTCAAGCGTTCACTAATTTCGCGATTTGGGCAACTATTTTGGGTAATATATTAGTGGGTAGCTTATACGGCTGGTGCTTTTGGCGATTTGGCCTTGTGTCGGCCATAGTTGCCCACTTTAGCGTTGATATTGTGCTCCATGTCTTACCAGCCACAGCATTATATAGTGAATACGTTAATAACTGATAAGAGCTATTAATTGCCTTTAGATAAATAAAGCTCTTGCGTATTTATAGCGTTTTAAAGGCTAAATTATACCGATCTATGCTGGTTAACTTGAGTCTCTAGCACTTGTTCTTGCTCGTGTTGACAGTAGAGTTGGTGGATTAATTGATCTTTTTCTTGCCACTGCTGATTTAGCCATAGCTGGAAACTTTCTTTGAACCCAACATCATCAAAATAGTCGCCGATCATCGCTTGTTCGATATCAATTGCTTCGATGTTAACAACGATTTTACCTAACTTACCTTTAAGCATATCCTTCATGACATGGCCTGGGTTGTCTGGGTAGAGCAGGGTAACGTTGAGTACCTTGTCAAATTGCTCCCCCAAGGTCGCTAACGTAAAGGCAATACCACCTGCTTTGGGTTTTAACAGATAATTAAATGGACTTTGTTGCTTTTCATGTTTGCTTTTCGTGAAACGCGTACCTTCAACAAAATTGATAATGGTAGTTGGATGATCCCTAAACGATTGACAAGACTTTTTCGTTGTTTCGATATCCTGGCCTTTTAGATGGGGGTGCTTTTCTATAAAAGCTTTGCTGTAGCGTTTCATAAAAGGCATATTCAACGCCCAACAGGCCATTCCTAAAAACGGTACTTTTCTCAACGATTCTTTAAGGAAAAATTTAGGCTCGGGCGTATGTTGTCTGGCAACTTCAGCGATCACCAAAATATCTAACCAACTTTGGTGGTTAGCTAAAATTAAGTACCAAGCGTCTTTACTTAGATTTTCTGCGCCATTTACTTGCCACTCTACGCGATTTATTAGTCTTAAAATCAGCGTATTATTGTATGTCCACAGGCGGTATACCGTGTGCATAGGGCGGTGTAATAAATAGTGAAAGTGCTTGATAGGTATAAGTGTTTTAAGTAAACCGCCGAGAAAAACTAAGGTACCGCTAAAAGCTAAATTTAAACAAAATAAGGCAAAAGCAAAAGGCATTAAAACAAAGCTAGGCAATCCAGTTAGCATTTTTACTCCATCACTACTTGTTGATATCCCAATCATTATTTTAAGTTTATGGATGGTGTGAGATATCTTTCATAAAAATGACATATTACCGATATTTATTTTAAACAGGTACCGTTATGTTTGTCACAAATGTACGCTGAAATCTTAGCTTGAAGGGATAATGTTATTTAAAATCAAGGCTATAGGATAGTTATTTGTTTTTCATAAAGCATAAAAAAACCTGCCGAAGCAGGTTTTTTATTTATGTTTTATTAGCGCTAACGATTAAGCAGCATGCTCTTGGCTATCAGCCATTTCTGCTAGTAATGATTTTGCCGCAGGCAGGTCCATTGGGTCAAAGTCATCTACATCGATTACAGCTTTACGACCTAACTCAGTCTTACGCAGGTGCTCGGCTTCACTTTCTGTGATGGCATTTGCCGCAAGACCTTTTTCAGCCACTTCATTTAAGCGGAAGAAAGGTAGCTTTTTACCGACAGCACGACAGACTTTATCGTAAATTGGCTCGGCAGCAAGAATGTCGTCTAACGTTTGCTCAAGCATACCTACAACATTTTCTGGCTCGCGAGTTAAGTACTGGCCTTGACCAATTCGGTTACGCGTTTCACATGGCGTTTGTAGAATCTTAGCGACAGCGTGGTCAAGTTTGTCAGATGGCTTAGTTAACCAGCTACCAAATGGCAAGATAACCGCACGTAATGCTACTGCAACTGCTTTGTTAGGGAAGTTGCTTATTAGCTCGTCAATTGCAACTTGTGTTTGGTACAAGCTGTCTTCAACTGCCCATTGTAATACTGGCAAGTCAGCAGATTGACGACCTTCGTCATTAAAGCGTTTTAATGTTGCTGAGGCTAAGTACAAGTGACTTAGAACATCACCTAAGCGCGCTGAAATACGTTCGCGACGTTTTAAATCACCACCTAGGGTTAGCATCGCGATATCAGATAACATGGCTAAGTTAGAGCTAAAGCGTGTTAACAATTGGTAGTATCGGCGCGTACCGTCGCTGTATGGTGATTTAACAAAGCGAGAGCCTGTTAACGACATCCATAAGCTGCGGAAAATATTGCTTGTTGCAAAACCAATGTGACCAAATAATGCGTGATCGAAGTCATCTAATGCTTGTTTGAAGTTGCTGTTACCGGCCGCTTCAAGTTCAGCTAAAACGTAAGGATGACAACGGATTGCACCTTGACCGTAGATGATCATGTTACGGGTTAGGATGTTTGCACCTTCAACCGTGATAGCAACTGGTGCACCTTGGTAGCCGCGTGCTAAGTAGTTAGCAGGGCCCATACAAACGCCTTTACCACCGTGAATATCCATCGCATCTGTCACAGATGAACGCATTTTTTCGGTTAAGTGGTATTTAGCAATTGCAGAGATTACCGACGGCTTTTCACCTAAGTCGATACCGCCTGTTGACATAGTTGTCACAGCATCCATTAGGTAAGCGTTACCGCCAATACGTGCCAATGCTTCTTCAATACCTTCCATTTTACCGATAGGTAGTTTGAATTGACGACGAATGCGGCTGTAAGCACCTGTGGCAAGTGCGATAGATTTAACACCACCAGCACTGTTTGAAGGCAAGGTAATTGCGCGACCAACAGACAAACACTCAACTAGCATACGCCAGCCTTGACCAGCCATTTTCGGGCCACCGATAATAAAATCAAGCGGTACGAATACTTCTTCACCTTGTGTTGGACCATTTTGGAATGGCACATTCAATGGGAAGTGACGACGACCGGTAATAACACCGTCTAAGTCAGTAGGAATTAGGGCACAAGTAATACCTAGGTCTTCTTCTTCACCAATTAAACCTTCTGGATCGTAAAGTTTAAATGCTAAACCAAGCACAGTAGCTACTGGTGCAAGTGTAATGTATCGCTTGTCCCAAGTTAGCTTCATACCAAGGACTTCTTCGCCGTTAAATTCGCCTTTACAAACGATACCGAAATCAGGGATAGAGCCAGCATCTGAACCTGCTTCCGGGCTTGTTAATGCAAAACAAGGGATCTCTTCACCTTTCACTAGGCGTGGCAGGTAGTAATCTTGTTGCTCTTTTGTACCATAGTGCTGTAATAATTCACCTGGGCCTAAAGAGTTAGGTACACCAACTGTACTTGCTAATACTGAGCTAGCACCCGTTAGTTTTTGTAATACACGAGATTGTGCGTAAGCGCTGAATTCAAGACCACCGTATTCTTTTTTGATGATCATGGCAAAGAACTTGTTGTCTTTTAAGTATTGCCAAATCTCAGGAGACAAGTCAGCACGTTCGTGAGTGGTTTCCCAATCGTCAACCATTTTACAAACTTGCTCAACTGGGCCATCTAAGAATGCTTGCTCTTCCGCCGACAAACGTGGTTTAGGGAAGTTATGAAGCTTTTGCCAGTCCGGGTTACCACGGAATAGATCAGCTTCGAACCAAGTTGTACCTGCGTCAATCGCTTCTTTTTCGGTACGAGACATTTCAGGCATGATGCCCTTAAACATTTTAAGTAAAGGCTTACTGATGTATTCCTTTCTGAAGCTTGTCATGTTTAAAGGTAATGCGATGGCGGCAAAAACTAACCAACCAATAACAGAAACAACGTTAAATACAGTACCTACTACCATCAGTATGCCAAATACTAAGGTGTAGGTTGTTAGAGCGGCTCTGGTATAAGCCATAAACCAGCTAAGGGCAATTGCGCTGGCGAACCAAATTAAAGTTTCCACTTACTTTCCTTACTTATTAAAGAGGTCAGACCACTAAAGGTTAGCTCGTAGATGAAAAAAATTCAATTAAAATGTCGAATAAATCAATAAATCTCACGTAAGTTTTGTTGAAGCGTTATAATTTCGAGCTTAGCGAGCCAATCTATTGGCTTTTGTTTTTAGGTTTTGCTATCTAGTTTTTGAAATTTGGCTTGTCACTATCGTCGTTGTTAGATCATGGTGACTAGCTTATTAGCTTTTAATTGAGGTAAATAAAGCGTCTATGTGTGAACTTCTTGCCATGAGTGCAAATGTGCCAACGGATATCTGCTTTAGTTTTGCGGGCTTAATGCAGCGTGGTGGTAATACAGGGCCCCATAAAGATGGTTGGGGGGTTACTTTTTATGAAGGCAAAGGGTGTCGTAGCTTTAAAGATCCGATGCCGAGTGCCGAATCCAAAATTGCCCAGTTAGTAACAGATTACCCGATCAAGAGCGAGTCTGTGATTTGTCATATACGCCAAGCCAATTCAGGCGCAGTTTGTTTAGAGAATACTCATCCATTTGTTCGTCAGCTTTGGGGTAAAAATTGGACTTATGCCCACAATGGCCAATTGAAAAATTTTATTGAGGCGTTGACAGTTGAGCATCATATACCTGTTGGCACAACCGATAGTGAGCATGCGTTTTGTTGGCTGCTCGATCAACTTTATATAACGTTTGGTCGCACCCAACCAGCACCGGAAGTGTTGTTTAATTTTATTGCCGATCACGCGCAGCAAATTAATCAGCTAGGTGTGTTTAATCTAATTTTGTCTGACGGCGAGAGCTTATTTGCATTTTGTTCAAATAACCTTCACTGGATTACCCGACGGGCGCCTTTTGGCCAGGCACAGTTGATTGATGCCGATATCGTCGTTGATTTTAAACAAGAAACGAATTCAACCGACATAGTCACTGTTATTGCCACTCAGCCGCTCACCAATAATGAAAAATGGCACAAGATGGAAGCAGGGCAGTGGCATGTGTTTAACAGAGGGCTCTGTGTGTTTGGCTCGCCAACTTAAAAGCGACTACTTTATACGTGCTTTGGTTAATACAGAAATCAAACAGCAACCATGTGTTGCTGTTTAATTTTTATAGAAATGACGGATTGGTATTTGCCATTTAGCGGCTTACAAAAACGTTAGTTTATCGTTATTGCAAGTGAACTTATGTCTAGTGAACTTGTGCTAAGTGAGCTTTTAGTTAACAGTCAAAGAAGACAATTGTGCTTGAAACTGCTCAACGCCGCCTTTTTGTTGAAACAACTTCACCATCAAATAATCAAGTTCAGGTGCAAACCACGCATAGGTGACACGCTTTTTGTCTACCACTTCACGTTTTAAGCGAATCGTTTTTACTAAACCATACGGCAGCATCAATTCTTCTTCGCCATCATACTCGTAAACGTAATTTTTGATTTTGCCAGAGGTACCAACCACCGGATAAACAAAATGTTGCGGCTTTTGTGCTTGGTCATCATTGGCAATTAAGTTCAAACGGTTTTGTAGGTGATAGCTAAGCTTGTCTTGAATATTGGTAGGAAAGTTTATATCGCGAGTACGCTTTGTTTTTACATTAGTTGCTTGATTGGCTTTAACGTCGTATTGCCATTCATAATATTTGTCTTTGCCAGTGCCTTCACGGTTATAGGTATAATGGCTTGGCGTTACTTTGCCGCCTGCCACTTCGACAATTGAAGTTTCGGCGCGGCGATCAGAAAAAATCATCCACTCAATATCCGTGTGATAACTGTATTTCGCTAAACCATTCTCTAAGTATTCAAGTTCGCGTGTAGCGCTACCAACGGCTTTAGATTTGCGCAATATGGTATATTGCGCAGTAAAAGGACTTACAAGAGGGGACGCTAATTGTTCACCTTGGGATGCATAAGCAGGTGATAAAGCGCTTAATGAACCAGCAGCCAATGCGGCCAATAGCCATTTTTTCAACATCAAAATTACCTCATCAGGAATGTACGCAAAAGAGTAGCGTTATACCAATCCACATAAATAAATGTTCACTCAGCTTGAGATAAAACGTTTTAATGCAAGGAGCATGTTTGCTCGTCATAGTTACTCTATTTCAAAAACATGCAACACAGCAGTAAAGCGTTTTAGCCAAGCCTTTCAGGAGCTTTTCAGCTGCTCAATTGCTGCGCAAAATTTTCTAGATGTAGAGCAACTATATCGGAAAATTTTTTTTTGTACTTAAACCGCTGAAATAGCTCTGAGTAGAGCATATTATTATGCGGATTGGTATTATTCTTCGCTTGCATATCCTGACATAGGCAAAGGTGTGTCATCAAGTATTGCTTTTTCGTCCACCATTTTTAATCGCCCTTGGCATAGCCATTTGACGACAAGTGGGTAGATACGGTGCTCTTGTTCATGAACTCTAGCAGCTAGCTCGTCGGCTGTGTCATTCTCAAATACAGGCACTTTCGCTTGCAGAATAACTGGGCCACCATCTAACTCTTCAGTTACAAAATGAACACTAACGCCATGTTCGTCGTCACCTGCATCAATGGCGCGCTGATGCGTATTCAAGCCTTGGTATTTGGGTAACAGAGATGGGTGGATATTAACAAGTCGACCTTGATAATGTTGAACAAATGCTGGCGTTAAAATGCGCATAAAGCCAGCAAGCACAACAACGTCCGGTTGATACTTATCAATGGCTGCCATCAAGGCGTCATCATAAGCTTCTCTAGTGGCAAAATCATGATGGGATAGTGTGGTGGTGGCGATATCGGCGTTGGCAGCACGTTCTAGGCCATAAGCGTCAGCTTTATTCGATAATACGCCAACCACTTGGCCCGGATAATCTGGCGATTTGCAGGCGTCGATAATCGCCTGCAAATTAGTCCCACTGCCAGAAATTAAAACGAGAATTCGGCAGGACATTTAGCTTACTCCTGACCAATAACGACTTGTTCTTGATCTTCTGCTTTGGTTTGGATTTCACCAATGTGCCAAGCTTGCTCGCCGTGTGCCTTAAGAATTTCAAGACTTTGTTCAACAGCATCTTGAGGCACAGCGATAATCATACCAACACCACAGTTAAAGGTACGGTACATTTCATGGGTTGTAACATTACCTTTTTCTTGTAACCAATTAAAAATGCTTGGCCACTGCCAAGATGTTTCATTAATAACTGCTTTAGCATTTTCAGGTAGTACGCGTGGAATATTTTCCCAGAAGCCACCACCGGTAATATGTGATAGCGCATGAACGTCTACTTCTTTGAGCAGTGCAAGTACAGATTTAACGTAAATCTTCGTTGGTTCAAGTAAGTGTTCGCCAATTGATTTACCGTCAAGTAGCTCGTTGGTGTCACAACCGCTTACTTCTAGCACTTTGCGAATTAATGAGTAACCATTTGAGTGCGGGCCAGAAGAGCCAAGAGCAATCAGTTGGTCACCAGCGGCAACTTTTTGTCCGTCTAATACTTTTGATTTTTCAGCAACGCCAACACAGAAGCCAGCAATATCGTAATCGCCTTGATGATACATGCCAGGCATTTCAGCAGTTTCACCGCCAACTAACGCACAGCCTGCTTGCACGCAGCCTTCAGCAATACCGTTAACCACACTTGCGGCAACTGGAACGTCTAACTTAGCGGTTGCATAATAATCAAGGAAGAACAGTGGCTCCGCCCCTTGAACAATTAAGTCGTTAACACACATAGCAACAAGATCGATACCAACCGTGTCGTGTTTTGCTAAATCAATCGCTAAACGCAATTTTGTGCCAACGCCATCTGTACCCGCTACTAACACAGGCTCTTTATAACCAGTTGGTAATTGGCAAACCGAGCCAAATCCACCTAAACCACCCATTACTTCTGGGCGAGTTGTGCGCTTTACCGCGCCCTTAATGTTTTCTACTAACTCATTGCCTGCATCGATATCGACACCAGCGTCCTTATAGCTTAGGGATTGCTTTTGTTCGCTCACGAGAAACCTCAAATTGTTCAAAAGGATTTTTGAAAGCGCATATTCTAACAGCGCATTTAGGGAGATAAAATCTTTATCAGAAATTATTTTTAAGTGAAAACTTTGTCGCTAATTATGTTAAGATCGACACTATGAAATTGATTCAATTAAACAAAATGTTCCACGCGCTGGTATTAATTTTAACCACATTTAGTATATTTTCAGCAGCAGCGATTGAAGTAACTGATTTGTATCAAGCAAAAGTCGCGGTTGACTCGCAAGCAAACAAAGATCGCAACCAAGCAATTAAAAAAGCCATGGCGGCTGTGTTACTTAAAGTGGGTGGTCAAGAATCGGTATTAACCAATAGCGAAGTAAAGCGACAGTTAAGTCGTTACAATCAATATCTCACGCAATATCGCTACGAGCGCGATAGCGAACAGCTCTTTCTCGTGGCGATGTTCGATGAAAACAAAATCAACCAATTATTCCAACAACAAAACCTAGCCATTTGGGGGAGCTTACGCCCGCAGATTTTAGTTTGGCTGTTAAATGAAAACGACTTGAACCGAGAGGTAGTGGCTGAATCAGCTGGACTTCCTTGGCCCAAACAAGTGAATGATTTTTCTGAGCAGCGCGGCCTGCCGTTATTATTACCGCTAATGGATCTAG
The DNA here is from genome assembly GCF_003390395.1 of Thalassotalea euphylliae. Lineage (NCBI taxonomy): Bacteria > Pseudomonadati > Pseudomonadota > Gammaproteobacteria > Alteromonadales > Colwelliaceae > Thalassotalea > Thalassotalea euphylliae. The sequence continues at coordinate 1,943,268 of NZ_QUOV01000001.1, forward strand.
AAGATTCGCTGCAAGTAAACGTAACTGATTTATGGGGGCGTTTTGCCGATGCAACTGAACAAGCAGCGGCAAGATACTTTGTTGATGCCAACTTAATTATTCGAATTTCAAACAGCAGCTTGTTGAGCGAGCAAGATCAGCAAGTGGCATGTGAAGGCGTGCTATGCCAACAACCTAGTTGGTATGCGGTTGATTGGTCGCTATTGGCCGAACGCCAGCAGTTTGGTGAAACCTATGAAGGAAGTGATGTGGCGGCGCTATTATCACAAGTATTAAAAGATGTTGCGTCTGTGGTTTATCAAGACTACGCGCTATCTACCGATTTGAACAATGAATTGCTAATCGACGTGGCTAATGTTGACTCATTAACAAGCTATGTCGAAATTCATCAATTTCTAACTGCTTTGTCAGCGGTTGAGTCGGTAACTTTAGTCGAAGCAGAAGAACAAACTAGAACATTTAAGCTTAATTTACTCGGTTCAAAAAAAGCCTTATTGGCGTCACTTAAATTAAATGATCAGCTACAACAGTATATCGACCCTTTAGTTGGCGAAGAGCCAGGTGCAAACCCTGTGTTTTATTGGAGAAAACAATGAAGCAAGATGCACAATTAGCACTGGCTGTGCACTTGCCTGATGATGAAACGTTTGAGAGTTATACTGGCAACACTAATCTAACAGTACTCAAAATTTTACGGGATTTCGTCAGCCAATTAAGGTTTTCGCATACTCATAAAACGCAAAATTCAACGCAACCTGATTTGATTGAAACGGTCAATAGTTTTTATTTATTTGGCTTATCAGGCGCTGGTAAATCTCATTTATTGCATGCCGCCAGCAACTATGCCGACAGCTTAGGTAAAACCTCATTGTGTCTGCCAATGTCTGAGATTATTGAGATGCCAGTTGAAGTGCTGGAAGGGCTTGAACAAATTGATTTAATTTGTGTTGATGATATTCAGCTGATTCGCGGTAATATGGTTTGGCAACAAGCAATATTTGACCTGTTTAATCGCGTTAAAGAGCAGGGCAAGCAAATTCTGATTGCGGGCACAAACTCAGTGCAAGACCTGTCACTAGAGTTACCTGATCTCAAATCACGATTGAGTTGGGGTTATGTTGAGCAGCTAAAACAATTAACCGACGATGAGAAAATGGCGGTGGTTGCAAGGCGCGCCCGTCAGCGTGGCTTAAATATTCAACCAGACGTAATTAAGTATCTATTGAATCATTTTAGCCGTGACACAACCGCTTTAATTCAATACTTGGATACACTCGATAAGTTGTCGATACGTGAACAACGCAAAATTACTATTCCATTTATCAAAGAAGCGCTAGCCAATAGTTAGACAGCTTGTTGTTTAGCGCTTTTCGTCACTTTTTTGTCATTTGCCTTTTTCTTAGTTTGGCTTCCTATCAACTAAGGTAGTCATTGATTTGTGTTACTGCGTTTCGGTAAAGGTTTACTGTAGTAATGGTATTGACGATTACTGGTGTTAGCAGAGGTGCCATCGTTAGCACTTTTTGCCCTTGCTCGGCCATTAGTGTTTGGGCTTAGTGACAGATTGTCTCGCCAACTGGCACCAGCAACAAAAGGGATTGCTGCAGGTAGTTCAGCAATTGCTGCTTGTGCATCGAATTCTGGATAAACAAAGTTGGTTGTATAAGCGGCGCGATCAACAATTTGTGGTTGAGATAGTCGGCCACGCTGTCCCCACTCAACGATGTAGTCGTTGCGATTATCATTGACGTTGTTAGGGTTATTGGTGACCGCAACATCGCGCTGAACGCCATATCTATGTTGCATCATTAACTCTTCAAAGAGCATGGCAAAGTCTTCACGTTCAGTGCTAAAACCATAAAAATGCACTGCCTTGTCTGGTTCAAACAGTGTACGAACATCTTGTGGTAAATACGCCTTTTGAATGTCTGTTGCATTACCCGTGTTGTAGCGTACTTGCGCCAAATCTTTCATTACTTGGCTTTCCAGTGGGCTAAATGCGGTGAGCAACTCAGAGCGGGCCGCATTGTCTAGCGCAGCATCTAACACGCGGGCTTGGCTATTTAGCGATGACCAGTTAGTTTGTGGAAAGAAATCATTGGCATGGGCAAGCTCGTGGTAAAGCAAGTAGCCAAGTGGGTAGGTAAGTGCTGAAAGCGGACGTTCTACTCGCTCATCTTTAGCGTAAAATTCAAATGCGTAATCGTTGTCTTTAACGTAACGCCATGGAATCGCAAATTGTAAATCATCGCCTAAACCTGAACGAAAATCTGGCGCTTCGTTAATTGTGTCGCGCTGTCGTGGTGTTAGCCAAAAGTTCTCTGCATCTAGGTAGATAGCACCGGTTGCCGCCCAGTAAAATGATGGTCTAACATCATAGGCAATAACAACCGCTGTTGTTGCTCTGAGTAACTGCTTAAAGTCATCGTGAGGGTCGAGTTGCTCTAAAAATGCTTTAAAGTTATCGCCCATCCATTGATGAGAGACTACTACTCTGTTCATCACATCATCGACACTTGGTGTTAACGTTTGTTGTGCCAGTAGTGGAAGTCGCTCTAATGTGCATGAGGAGTTGAGAGCATTGCTATAAACACAATTGGCTAACTGATTCGCATAGGGGCTATTTGGGTTATACGGAAATACGCGGGCAACGCGATCGTCAAAATAAGCAGCATTGCTAATACTTTCAGCTTGTTCTACCAATATCGTGACAGTTTCTGAGGATTGACGGTTATTAACATTAGCGCTGACTTCAAATGAGAAAAGCGTATCTTGTGAAACTGCTGGCGCGTTAAAAATCAACACATTGTCACTGGTACTACTGAGGCTTATTGAAGGCCCTTGGGTTTGTCGCCAATTGACATTAGATAAGGTGACAGCTTCATTTTGCCCACTAAATACGCGAAGTGATACCTTATTCTGCGCTAATACGGCTTGTCCCGTCGGGATGGAAAGTGTGGCGTTATCTGCGGAGACATCAATCGCAGCGTTTAAGGTTTTCGCTTGCCCATTTTCATTGAAACTCACTTGGAATTGATAGTTGCCACTTTCTGTCGGAACTACCGATAAAACTTTGTGATTGGTTGTGACAAGGTCGATTGCTTGTCCACTGGCTTGCGACCAAGTAATGTTGGAAATGTTAGTATCAGGTGCATGTAGGATGAGCTCGGCGGCCTGATTAGTACTAACGTTGTTGCCATCAATAACAATCTCAGCGTTTTTTGCTGCGCTGCCACTGTTGTTAGGGCTTGGTTGAGTTGTTGAGTCACCCGAGGAGCCACCGCCGCAGCTATAAAGCGTTGGTAAGGCAATGATAAATGCACAGTTAATTAGTTTTTTATTCATGCTAAAACTCCTGTGAATGACTCAAAATAAAGGTGGTTACTCTTCACCCTTCTTCTTTCTGATACTTAACCCGAGCTCTTGACCTCGATATTTCGCGTAATAAGTACCACCAAAAAACATCAGGCTGGCAAATATTAGTTCAATCAATGGGTAAAGCTTATTGGCTGACACCCATAAACTGGTCAAGCTGTGTAGGAAATACCACATGACAATAAAATTAGACCAGGCAAAGGTATAAGGATTTCCTTTAAACATACCCTTAGCTGGAAAAAATAACGGCACTACGAATAAAACTAACGCTAGCCAAGGGCCAAGTGAGCTTGGTTCAAGCACCAGTAACCACAGTGGCATAAATGCCAATAAACCAAAGTAGCCAATTAGGGCTATTTTTTTATAGGTTGCAGTGTTGATGGATTTCATTGAAGTTAAGGCCTATTTAACTAATGGGCTACAGCAAAGCACTAACATTTTCTGGTGGACGACCAATAACGGCTTGTTCACCTTTAACCACAATGGGGCGCTCCATTAGTTTAGGAGTAGCGGCCATGGCGGCAAATAATGTATCGTCATCTGCGCCTTTTAGTGCTTGCTCTTTAAATTCGGTTTCTTTAGTGCGCATCATATCAATAGGTGCAACCGATAATTTTTTTGCTAAATCGCGCAGTGCATCTTCAGACAATGGAGTTTTTAAATATTCCACTACTTCATGCTCAGCATTAGCAGATTCGATAAGTTGAAGTGTTTGGCGGCTCTTTGAGCAGCGTGGATTATGGTAAATAGTTAACATAAATTTTCTCAGTGTTTACATGTTAGATACGCTTGCAGCAATGGTTTACAAGCGTTTTAGTTTATTTTGTTGGTCTTCAAATTGTAAAATACGGGCTTTAATTCGCTTTTGGATTAGTGGTTTCCCTTCCGCAAAATTATAGCCAGTTTGTAACTCGTCAATTGCTTTAGGGTAAGCGCCTAGTAGGGCATAAACTTCTGCCTGTGTGGTATGCATCAACGCTGTTTTTTTCGCTTTGCGGTAAACTTCATTTAGTAAATCGTAAGCAATAAAGTGCTTTGGCTTGACGAGTAAGAAATCTTGTAGCACTTGTTCAGCTTGATCGTATTGTTGGTTTTTTTGCAGTGCATTAGCATAGTTCAATGCCACCACTTGGTTGTTCGGCATTAGTAAATTTAGCGCTGCTAACATGTCGATTGCACTTTGATAATCCTCTAGTTCGAGGTAGGTATCAGTTAAAGCGTCAACATAAAACAAGTTACGTTTGTCATTAGCCAGCAACTGCTCTAGCAACTGTTTTGCTTGGTTATAATCTTCATTAGCAAAATAGGAAAGTGCTAAACCATAGTTAGCCGCTTCTTTAATGGCATACTGTTGCTGTTTAAGAATGTGCTGAAATTGTGTGATATTGTTTTTCGGCTCACCTTGATATCGCGCTTGAATGCGCGCTTTAGCCAACTCAAATTCTAGGCTAGGTGGCAGCTGAGTTCTTGGGTAATTTTGTGCTCTTAAACGGGCATCACTAATTCGAGATTCTGGCAGTGGATGCGTCAATAGCATTGCCGGCGGCTTAGATTTATAGCGGAACCGTTCAGCCATCTTGCCAAAAAAGTTCGGTGCACCCATTGGATCAAAATTACTATTCACCAATAACGCGATGCCGACGCGATCTGCCTCTTTCTCGTTGCCTCGCGTGTAATTTAATGAGGCTTGCTGGCTTGCGGCAACACTGGTACTTAGCGCCGCAATACCAACGGTTGGGTTAACTAAGGTCAGCAAAACCCCACCGAGCATACCTGCTAGCGTGAGCGGTTGGTTGGCTGATTGCGCTTCCAGCCGACGAGCCAAATGGCGCTGAGTAACGTGTGATATTTCATGGGCAAGTACTGACGCTAGTTCACTTTCCGTATCAGCTGTAGTGATAAGCCCAGAATGCACACCAACATGGCCGCCGAAGAAGGCAAAGGCATTAAGTTCATTGTTGTTTAATACAAAAAACTTAAATTTGTAGTTAACATCTTGCGCATTTCTAACCAAGCGGTTACCAAGGTGGTTAAGGTATTCGGTGATCACCGGATCGTGCAAAATAGGTTGTGTGGCCCTTAAATGGCGCATCATGGCGTCACCGACCACCCGTTCTTTATCGATTGATAAAATACTTGAGCCGGCAGCCCCTATTTCAGGTAATTCATTTTTGTCTTGTTGTGCATTAATAGGAGAACTACCAATGGTTAAGCACAGACCAATACTGAGTAAAACAGGTTTAAGCTTAAACAAAATTATCCCACTTCATTGTTATTAGAGTTAGCTAGACCAGCGATAAGTGCATCTTTGTGATGTTTGATGGCTTCTTGGAAAAATCTAGCGATATTAGGTCCTTTGACCTCAACGATTTCAAATGATTCATCCAAATAGCCAATTAATCTTTCAACTCTGCGGTAAATATGACGGATCAGCGCGACATCCGCTTGATCGCCGTTTTCAGCGGTTATCATAATAAATGACATTAAACTGTTAACGCGAAATAAGCGGCGCATCGCTTCTGGGATCCAGCGTTGAAATGGACACATGGGGTGATCGATCATGTTGTGATTCATTCGTTGACCGCGAATGACAGGGTAGCAATGAAGCTCATAGCCCATGTCGTTGTATACATGACGCAGGCTGACTTGTGGTTTAATCGCAACTGTTATCTCACCACTATTATCAACATTGCCTTTTAGTAAATTTAGATTCCAGTACTTTTTATCTAAAATATTGGTGTAGCCACTTTCAAACCCGTGACTGAGGATACCATCAAGTTCACCTGCCGAACTGGCGACCATATGATAGAGCGCTGAAACATCTCCCCAAGTGAGCTGCTTTTTTAAAGCGTTTATTTCTTTTAAATCGACTGTTTCAGGTAAATCCAGCATATATACACAAATGGTTGAAAACAAAATTAAACTACGACACTTGTTGTATTCGATTGTCGCAAATTAGATAATCAAACAAAAGAGCTGTGTAACAATTTACAATGAATTATCAGTATGACGCCAGTGGCGAAGTGTGCCCGTTGCCTTTAGTTAAGCTGCGAGTGTTACTGAAAAAAATGAAAATTGGTGATAGTTGTCGATTATTAATAAAAGACACGGGATCGAAGAGCGATATTCCCAAATTGCTCGACAAACTTAATTACCCATACACGTCAATCATCATTGATGATGGGATTCAAGAACTCAATATTAGGATCAGGTAACAATTTTATGGTCAGGTTTTTTAAAGACTGGTATACGCGCAAGTTTTCAGATCCGCATGCCGTCACGCTCGTGGTTATTCTGGTGACGGCGTTTTTGGCGGTATATTTCCTAAGCAGCTTGCTAATGCCAGTATTTGTGGCAATGGCGATTGCCTTCTTACTTGATTTGCCAGTTAACCGCTTAACTAATGCCGGAATTAGCCACAGTTGGTCGGTGATTATGGTAGTTGCTGCATTTGTCGGTGTCTCGTTAATCACTTTCTTAGGGTTGATGCCAATAGTGTGGCAGCAAAGCACGAACTTGATGCAAGAAGTGCCGCATATGGTCACGGAAGGTCGTACTTATTTGATGACGTTACCGGAAAAATATCCAGAAATTGTTCAAGCTGAACAAATAGAGCATATGATTGCGCTGACAAACGACAAATTGTTGGAATGGGGACAAGTGGCGATTGAGGCAACGTTAAACTCACTTTCTGACTTAGTCGCCTTGATTATTTATCTAATACTTGTGCCGATCATGATCTTCTTTTTCCTAAAAGATAAGCGAGAATTACTGACAGGCTTTAGTCGATTTTTACCTAAAGAGCGTCGTATGGCGAGTCAAGTCGGTAAAGAAATGAATCAGCAGATCCTTAATTACATTCGCGGCAAATTAATTGAAATATTGATTATTGGCGCAGTAAGCACGGTGACCTTTATTTTTTTAGATTTACGCTATTCAGTGCTACTTGGCGTATTGGTTGGTTTGTCTGTACTCGTACCTTACGTTGGCGCAACCCTAGTAACCCTACCTGTGATGTTAGTGGCCTTGTTCCAATTTGGCGTTAGTCCAGAATTTGGATACGTAATGCTAGCTTACGGAATTATTCAAGTACTCGACGGTAACTTGCTAGTACCGGTGTTGTTTTCCGAAGCGGTAAACTTACATCCGGTGACCATTATCATCGCAGTTATCTTCTTTGGCGGTATGTGGGGCTTTTGGGGGGTATTTTTCGCTATTCCATTAGCAACATTAGTGAAAGCCGTTGTTAATGCGTTTCCAAATACGCCACTTGACGAGGAGCAGTCTGTAACTGCGTAACGTCGTTAAATTAGGCGAAACTTAGCTGCACGTAAAAATAAAAAGCCCTGCTTGTTAAACTCTCAAGCAGGGCTTTTTGTCTGTAAAAGGTAAATGTAACCAGTAATAAGCTTATACTTGGTTAAGTACTTCTAATACGACTTCGTGATGGTTTTTCGTTTTAAACTTGTTAAATACGTGACTAATCTTTCCATCTAAGCCAATTAAAAAACTTAAACGGTGAATACCGTCGTATTCTTTGCCCATAAACTTTTTCAATCCCCAAACACCGAAGTCATCAGCCACTTTGTGATCCACATCTGATAATAAAGTGAAGTTAAGCTCATCGCGCTGGCAAAATTTATCTAAACGTTTGCTTTCATCAGGGCTAATACCAAAGACAACCGTGTTTAGGTTGTCTAGCTCACTTTTACTATCTCTTAATCCTTGTGCTTGCACTGTACAACCAGGTGTCATTGCTTTTGGGTAAAAGTATACAAGTACTTGCTGCTTGCCGATGTAATCTTGTAATGATACCGCATCGCCGTTTTGGTCAGGTAACGTAAATAATGGGGCAGTATCGCCAACTTGTAGTGTATTCATATCTAAATCCTGCGTTATATTTGTTATAGCATTGCTGATGGTTGCACATAGCCGCCTAGCTACTGCTTATGGATACAGCCTTGAATATCGAACTGCTGGCAAAGTTCTAAAAAGTCAGTTTCGATAGTATCAATACTCGTGTCTTGATTGACCGTAAATTCAATGCTGGCACTCATATTGTTGGTAACAGGGTCAATATCTGACTTTAATGACGAGATATCTATCTGTCGATTTGCGAAAAAAGCGGTAACCGCTTTTAAAATACCTGGCTGATCAATCCCAGTGTATTCTGCCGAGTACATTTGAGTCTTATCGAGCGTATGGTAGCCAGAGGTACGTTTCATCATGGTGATAAGTTCAAGCTCAACGGCCATGGCGGGCAAACGCGCTTCAATTTGATTGATTGCACGCATGTCGCCTTGCAGTAACATGATGAAGGAAAATTCTTTACCAAATATCGCCATACGACTGTCAAGAATATTACATTCACACTCGCTTGCTAGGTTAGTAAGCTCACTGACACTACCGTTTCTATCTGCGCCCATGGCAGTTAGTACAAGATATTGAGACATTCGTCGCCGTTTTTTGAATAAATAAAGGGCGGCATTGTAACTTACTTAACCTTAAATTATTAGTTACCTACAAAAAATTATCGCTAACGGTGGAATTATCGCCACAAATCACCGACTAAGCGGCTTTCACCTTGTTATTAGCATGGCTGCCAAGTACCATGAGCGCAGTTTGTTGTAGTGAAAATAGTTAACAAGTTTACGGGTATGTTTAGAGGAAGCATTGTCGCTTTAATTACGCCATTTACCGAGCAAGGGCAAATAGACTATAGCGCCTTAGCTCAGTTGATTGATTGGCATATAGCTCAAGGTTCGCAAGGGCTGGTAATTGCTGGAACAACGGGTGAGTCTGCTACCTTATCAGATAATGAAAAAATTGAGCTGGCCCGCTTTAGCGCAAAACAGAGCGCAAAACATAGTGCAGGGCGTATTCAGGTGCTTGTCGGTAATGGTTCCAATGCCACAGCGCACGCTGTTGAACTTACTAAGCAACTCAACGATACCGGTATCGATGGCTACTTAACGGTCACCCCGTATTACAACAAGCCAACTGAACAAGGTTTACTAGCACACTACAGCGCGATTAACGCAGCGAGCGAATTACCCATACTGCTTTACAATGTGCCAAGTCGCACGAGCTGTGATTTATCGCCAAAGCTTGTCAGCCTGCTTGCGGAACTATCTCACGTTTGCGGCATCAAAGATGCGTCAGGTGAACTATCTCGCATAGATGAACATCGCCAGTTATGCCCAGAAAACTTCGCGCTGCTTAGCGGTGACGACGAATCTGGCACAGAGTTTTGTAAACTCGGTGGTGACGGTGTAATATCAGTGACCGCTAATGTGATGCCAAAGGCAATGGCGCAAATACAGCAGCTTATAGAACAAGAAAAATTCCAGCAAGCTGAGTTAATTGACCAGCAGTTGGCAAAATTACATAAAAATTTATTTGTTGAGTCAAATCCAATCCCAGTTAAGTGGGCGATGAGCGCAATAAACCGTTTACCTAGCGCACATATGCGTTTGCCTTTATGCCAATTAACTCCTGCAGGGCAGGCTGTTATGTCGGCAACGTTAACTGACTTAACACAACATTTTCAGGAGATTTAATGAGTCGTCGTAGTCTTTTATTATCGGTATTAGCACTTTCCGTTTCGGCATGTAGTAGTGTTCGTCATAACCAAGCTTCCGGCGATTTTGAATATGCAACTGGCGAAGAAGCAACGCCATTAGTCGTGCCGCAGTCGCTAGATAAGCCAGCAGCGAAGAGCGACTTTAAGGTTGCTAATGTTAAAATTACCCAAGGTCCAGTGGGTCAAGCCGTAGATGTTCGAGCACCATCGCTGGTTTTGCCTATCGCAGCATCTTCGCGTGTTGTGCCAGAAAATGATGATGCCATTATTTGGTTTGATAAAGTGCTTGAAGACAAGGACTTGGCAGAATTCATTGAATTAGCCGTTAAAGATACCTTGCTGGAAAGCAGTGTTGAGCTTAATAGCCTTGCTGATAAACCGTTATCATTTGAGTCTGATTGGTTTCACAGTGAAGAAGAGTCAGGCTGGATCTTCAAACAAGTAGACGCCTCTGAAAGTATGCGTTTTCGCTTTGACCTAACAACTAAGCCACATGGTCGTAGCGTTTCATTGCAAGTCTCGATGATTGACTATATGAAAACCGACCAATCAGGCTCAACTAAAACACCAAACATTATTGACAAGCATCGCGCGGAAATGGCGTTGCTTAATGAAGTTACAGCAACTGTTGATTATAAATATCGATTGCAGCAACGAGAAAATCGCTTAATGCGCGCTAATCAAAAATTAGTCACTGTGGGTGAAAACCCTCAGGGTGAAGCGGCTTACGTGGTTGAAATGGAAACAGACTTGTTATGGTCAAACCTACCGATCTTTTTTGAACGATACGGTTTTGATATTGCTGACTTGAATGAAAGTAAAAAGATTTACTTTGTCGACTTCACGAAACCAGATATTAGCCTTTGGGATCGAATTTGGGGCGATGATGTGCCGGTTATTGATCTTGGCAACGCCAGCTACCAATTCCACTTGAAACCCTTGGCTGAATCGCAAAGCACCGCACTAACCATTTACAATAGTGAACAACAAGCATTAACGAAAGAAGTGTTAGAGCAAATCTTCCCAGTAATGGAACCTGCGCTTTCTTTCCGAGATTTGTAAGCGTATTACTGAGTGCTAACAAGTAATACATAACAAAAAACTCCGTTTATCGGAGTTTTTTGCTTTTAAGGAATTGTTTCGCCTGAATGATGACGTCGTCTAGTGCTTGTTATTTAGGTTATTCCACTGCTTACGCGCAAAAACTTAAGCGGCTTATAAGTTTTTTGTTTTGTTAAAGCTAGGTAATGCGTCATCTTGCGCTTTTTTCGGACTGCGTGGTAAGGTTTCTTCCAAGTCGTTCAAGCCTTTTTTACGCATTGGTTTTTGTGCTGTTTTATGCACTGTACTAAAGTTACCAACGATAAATAAAAATACCGCCACGATAATAAGAATAACTACCCAATGATTATCCATGCGGATAAGCTCCAATATTCATAATATAAGTGTCGTAGAGTTCGTCTAAATTGCTCAAAATAGCCGATTTCCCGGCAATTTCTGCCTGTGCAATACAATCGGCTAGGCAATCTAGGGTTAAGCTAGTTTGAAAATCACTTGCACTGTCAAAATGCGAGATATGCCAAGGCTCTGCGGCAACGCCACCTCGGTATTTATCGTAAGGAAAGAAAAAACCAAAGTCACTAGCGTGCTGAGCAAGCCATGTACTTAACCGGTGCATTGGCCCGCCTGCCTGGTATTCCCATTGCTCAAGCTTAAGCGTTTGATTGTCACTAAGCAGGTTACTTGCGTAAACGTCTAGGTCTGTACCCCAATGATGGCGGCTGGCGCCGGGCAGGGCAGAGAATAACATAATAGCTTTGATTTTTTCTAAATCGCTAAGCGAGCTAATATTGACTGCTTGCTCATTGATATCAAGCACAGGCAGTTCGCTATTAAACTTTCTATTCCAGATACTCAACTGTCGCTCAAAAGAGCGGAAGCTGCTGGCAAGTGTTAATGTTAATTGCTCGTGAGCGGCGGCTTCAACCATGGATTGCCAAGCATGGTACACCTGATGGTTTATGCCGTGACGTTCATCCAGCCATTGAATATGCTGGGCTTCCATACCTGTTGCCGCTGTTACAGTTATCGATTTAGTCAAATTTCACTCGTTTATACAATTCGCTCAGTGTCTTTGGGAAAATTATTCGGCTTATTTACCCTGCTGAAAAGGGTGTGTTAGGCGTGCTAAGCAGCGCCTTTGGGGCACAAAATATTGACCATGCTGTGATAATAAATATCGACAAGCTTAATTAAATCGTCACAAGAAACGCATTCGTTCACTTGATGAATTGTCGCATTGCATGGACCAAGCTCGATAACTTCTGCACCTGTAGGTGCAATAAATCGGCCGTCAGAGGTACCGCCAGATGTCGAAAGCTCAGTTGCTTGCCCCGTTACCTGTTCAATTGCATTTACCACGCCGTCCAATAAAACGCCGGGCTCGGTAATGAATGGTTTACCGTTGTATGTCCATTTAATGTCGTAATCAAGCTGGTGACGAGTCAGGATTTCATTAACGCGATCAACAATCGTTTGGTCGTCTAATTCTGTGCTGTAACGTAAATTAAACAGCGCAGTCAGCTGACCCGGTACGACATTAGTCGCGCCCGTTCCACTGTGGATGTTGGTTAACTGAAAACTGGTGGCAGGAAAGTAATCATTACCTTGATCCCATTCAGTCTGACTAAGCTCAGCTAACGCAGGGGCGGCAAGGTGAATGGGGTTAATGACATGATCAGGGTACGCAACGTGACCTTGTTTGCCTTTGATCACTAACTCGCCAGAAATAGAGCCACGACGTCCATTTTTAACCACATCACCAACTTGGTGCGAACTTGATGGCTCACCAACAATGCAGTGATCTATCTTTTCATTGCGCGCTTCAAGCGTGTCAATGACGCGCGTGGTGCCATTGATAAACGGTCCTTCTTCGTCACTGGTAATTAAAAAGCTAATAGAGCCCTGATGATCAGGGTGATCGGTAACAAAGCGCTCAGTGGCCACTATCATTGCAGCCAGCGAACTTTTCATATCGGCAGCGCCACGACCGTAAAGCATACTATTATGGATAACTGGGTTAAAAGGCGCGGTGTTCCACTGCGTTAAGTCACCGGGTGGCACAACATCGGTATGGCCAGCGAAGCAAAATAACGGTTGTTGTTGGCCTTTTCTTGCCCACATATTGGTTGTGTCTTCAAACACTAAACTTTCAATGTCAAAGCCAAGCGGTGCTAATCGCTCAGCCATTAACTGCTGGCAACCCGCGTCTTCTGGCGTGACAGATTCACGTGCAATTAACGCTTTCGCGAGCTCAATAACTGGATGGTTCATTATAAAAATTTGTCAGCGAAAATATCTGCTTTAAAGCCTACCACAACTTGTTCGTTAACAAGAGTGACTGGGCGTTTGATGAGCGTGGGCTCTGCTAGCATAGCGGCTTTGGCAGTCGCTTCGTTTAAGTTATTTTTAATATCGTCGGCTAAATTACGAAAACTGGTACTGCGTTTATTAAGTAATTGCTCCCAAGTTGCTTTTTCAAGCAAAGAAGTCAGTAGCTCATCACTTAGGCCGTCTTTGCGAAAGTCGTGGAAGTCGTGCTCAATATTTTGCTCTGCTAACCATTTTCTTGCTTTTTTTACTGTGTCACAGTTTGGAATGCCGTATAGGGTTGTCATGTTAGTCTCTTATAATGCTGTAATTATTATGGCCAAGGGCATCAATGGCTTTATTGATTAGGTTATCTTTCACCAGAATATAATCAGTGTCGAACGTCGAAATCGCGAATATACTGATTTTCTCAGCCGCTAGAATACTTGAAATACGGGATAAAATACCCGTTAGGCTAAAGCCCAAAGGGCCGACAACTTCCAAAGCTCGCCAATCTTTTTCCACATCTTCACTGTCCAGAGTAATGGCTTGCGGCAACACCAATGATACTTCGTCGTAAGTTTTGGCAATAAAGTAAATAGGCGCTGAAAAAGCTTCCGGTGGAATGGTACTTTCTGGCGCTAAACTATGTATCGCAAAGGTTTCCGAGAGCAATTGTAATGTCAGAGTGTTACTGGTCATATTTGCGTCTATTGTCGGCATTAAAGAGTTTGTATCTTAGCAAGTTTTACCGCTGTTGACTAACCGCTGGTTTTAGCGATTTGTATACAAGAATTATAGTTTTATGCAGTTAAGCGTAAATTTGAGCGAAAACACCTAAAAAGCTTAGGTAAAGATCGCTTTTTAACGCCAGTAAATTGCCAAGTTGCTCAAATTGGGTAAAAAATGATATCCACAAAACCTGTGGATAAGTTTGTTAGCAAACCATGGGAAAGGTTTAAAGCTTATGAATTATAAAGGAAAATATAATGGCTCGTTTTTTGACTAGTTAAACATCAGCAAAAAACAGGATAAAAGGGTTAAAAATAGCGGCTTTTATCAAAGCCGCTACAATTTGGTGCATCATAACCAATTAAATTAGCTTGATATGGCGAAAAGTGTCAGACTTTTTTACTTATCTGCTTGAATTGCCGTCAATGCGATGGTGTATACAATATCATCAACTAGCGCGCCACGAGATAAGTCGTTGACCGGCTTAGCCATACCTTGCAGCATTGGGCCAATACTGATCAAGTCAGCTGATCTTTGTACAGCTTTGTACGTCGTATTACCAGTGTTTAAATCTGGGAACACAAATACGGTTGCTTGACCGGCAACTGGACTGTTTGGTGCCTTTTTCTTGGCTACATTTTCCATAATTGCCGCATCGTATTGCAGTGGCCCATCGATTATCAAGTCAGGTCGTTTTGTTTTAGCGATTTCTGTCGCTTTTGTTACTTTTTCAACATCAGCGCCAGAGCCCGAAGTACCTGTACTGTAACTGATCATTGCAACTTTCGGCTCAATACCAAACTGCGCTGCAGAATCGGCAGATTGAATTGCAATATCAGCCAGTTGCTCAGCATCTGGATCTGGGTTAATCGCACAATCGCCATACACCAGTACTTGATCAGGTAACAGCATAAAGAATACTGACGACACTAGGCTAGAGTCAGGTGCTGTTTTTACCAGTTGCAGTGCAGGGCGGATGGTATTAGCTGTCGTGTTCACGGCACCTGAAACCAGACCATCAACTTGACCAAGTTGTAGCATCATAGTGCCAAGTACAACGTTGTCTTGCAGCTTTTCACGTGCCACAACATCGGTCAAGCCTTTGTGCTTACGCAGTTCAACCATAGGGCCGACGTAGTTTTCGATGATCTCTTTTGGATCTGTGATAATCACGCCCGAAGATAGGGTGATACCTTGTTGCTCGGCTAAACGTAGAATTTCTTCTTTGTCGCCCAATAGCTGACAGCGGGCAATGTTGCGCTCTGCACAGATGGCAGCAGCTTTAATCGTACGAATGTCATTTCCTTCCGGTAAAACAATGAGCTTATCGGCATTACGCGCTAACACCGTTAGCTTGTGTCTGAAAGCTGGTGGTGAGAATTGACGGTTAACGGCTACGTTTTCAGTGAATTCGCCTACCCAGTCGTGATCAAGGTGATCGGCAACAAACTGCTTCACTTTGTCTTGGCGCTGAACATCATCTTCTGGCATTTCTGGGTTAAAACTCATGATATAGCGAGAAGTTTGCCAGGTATCAGATTGCACTGAAAGCACAGGTAAACCAGCATCTAAGGCTTGCTGACAAAGCGCTTTTACATTGTCGTTTGGCACATAACCGTTAGTTAATAGTAGAGCGCCAACTTTAGTACCGTTTAACGCTGATAAACAAGTAGCAACGATAATATCAACGCGATCGCCCGGAGTAACAATGAGTCGACCGGCAGCTAAGTGACTGGTTAAGTTAGCAACTGAGCGGGCACAAAATGAAACGCTACGAATTCGGCGGTGTTCGTAGTCACCTTCGTTGAGTACATCAGCACCTAAATAATCTGCAATATCTTTAACGCGTGGCGCGATTAAATCATGCTCCCAAGGAATGGTACCGAGTAATCGAAAACGTGCATCGTTAAAAATGCTAAGGTTTTGCCAACTGTCTAAATCAAGTGTTGGCTGAGCGTCGTGTTCTCGCGGCAGCAAACCATATTCGTCAGTATCTGGCGAATTGACTTTGTTAATGATACAGCCGACTAAGCGTTTACTTTTTAAACCACCATATGTTGCGGCAGAAACTTCAATGCGATCTTCAAATTCTTCCAGTGAATCATTATCAGGTGACGCAACCAAGACCACATTAACCGATAGGGCTTGTGATACTTCGCGATTAAAGCGCGCGGCATAAGGTTGTCTGGTGGTGGGAATTAACCCTTCAACGATAACAATGTCGTACTCTTGCGTTAGCTTGCTGTAAGTTTCTACAATTTGCTCTAACACAACTTCAAGATCGCCATCGCCCATTTTTTCTTCAACATAACTAATCGGTAAGCTAAGTGAATCTGGGTTGGCACTTTCTACTTTTCGGCCTCGGCGCACATTGCGCGCTGGCTGTGAAATAGGCTTGTAATGAACAACATTAAGGCCTTGCTGCTGACAAGCGTGATATAAACCGAGTACCACACTGCCAAGGCCAACACCAAAGCCAGCAGGGACTAACATAACTTGATGTGACATGAGTTATCCTTGAATTAATTGGTGAGTTTGATTGGCAATAACCCACTCTTCGTTAGTCGGCACAACTAACACTGCAGGTGATTGAGCGGTAGCAATGTTAAGTGACTTTCCGCGAATGGCTTGGGCATTTAGCTCAGGGTCAATTGCTACACCAAGCACGGCGAGTTGTTTTACGATTTGTTCGCGCACGTAATCAGAATTTTCACCAATACCACCAGTGAATATAATACCGTCTAATTTCGATAAGCTTACCGTCATTGCGGCAAGTGACTTAGCAATAGTGAAACTGAATACATCTAAGGCCAGTTTTGCTTGCGGGTTGTTTTGTTCTAGCGCTTGCTCTTCAAGCGTACGGCAGTCGTTGCTAATGCCTGATAAGCCTAATAAGCCACTTTCTTTGTTAAGCATAGTATCAACTTGCTCAACCGTATAACCACAGTGTGTGGTCAGGTGGAAAATTACGCCAGGGTCGATATCACCACAGCGTGTACCCATAGTAACACCCGCTAGCGGCGTGAAGCCCATGCTAGTATCAACGCTTTGACCAGCTTCTATTGCAGCCAAACTACAACCATTGCCTAAATGCACTGTGACTAAACTTAATGCTTCTATGTCTTTGTCTAACATGGTGGCTGCTTCGCGACTGACGAAGTAGTGGCTGGTGCCATGGAAACCATATTTGCGAATGCTATGTTCTTTATACAACTGTTGTGGCACAGCATATAAAAAGGCTTTGTTTGGCATGGTTTGGTGGAATGCCGTGTCAAAGACCGCGACTTGTGGTAAATCAGCAAATGCCGCTAACGCCGCTTCAATACCTTGTATATTGGCAGGGTTATGAAGTGGTGCTAGATTGCTGAGACTTTTCAGTTGCGCCATGACTTCATCGTTAATCAAGGTTGGTTGATGATACATTTCACCACCGTGTACTACACGATGACCAATAGCGACTATGCTTTGAGTTAGGCTGTTCGTTTGTAAAAACTCGATTAATGCAGCTAATGCCGCTTGATGGTTGTATGGCGCTGCTAATGAAAGCGTTTGCTTTTCACCGTTAAACTTGATGGTAATTGAAGCATCACTAGCGCCTAGGCGTTGTGCTAAGCCAGAAAGCGACTCTTCTTTGGTTGCAACATCAATTAGTGCGAATTTTAATGAGGAACTGCCACAGTTAATGACAAGGATAGTTTGTTTAGTCATAGCCACTCAAATTTGGTTGTTTGTCTAATAGCGTAATAAGGTTAGTCTATTTTGCCAAAATACAGTTTAAGTATTTGCTCTAATTATACTATGTGTGATTTACAATTAGAAATCCGATTACTCTTTTTTACTGTTTTTTACTAAAGGTATGGTTTACATTTAAAGCTATGAAATTAAGTGTCTCTGCATTAATCAAACTGGGTTATCAATACATGGAGCTTTGGCCAAAAAGGCCGGAGTTGGCTCAGTACTTTGCTGAATATAAAACGGTACGATTTGCTCGCTTGGTGGTTAACTATGCCCCAGGTTTGGCGGTGTTGTCGTTGATTTTGCAATTGGGCCTACAACCCACAAATGGCTTAGTGATGGGCTTGTTTTACTTTATTCTGTTATTGTCTATGCCAGTTCAGGCTATGGTTATGCTAGGCGTAAATGCCGATAAAGCGCTACCACCATCGCTTGCCGCTTGGTATAAGCAAGGGGTTGCTCGCTATAATCAGCAGGGCGGCTCAATAAAGCTTTCGGTGAACAAACCTAAATACCTTGATTTAGCCAAGCTATTAAATATGACCTATCAGCAAGCTAAAAAGTAGTATTGCTGATAGGTGCTCACTGTAGCTATTCCCTTATTCCTTAACTTCTTTTAGTCCTTTAGTTTTTTGATAAAGCTTGATCAGAAAATCTGCTTGGCAGGTAAAGTCTACTTGTTTAGCTAACCACTCTTTGACCTGCTCACTGGCTTTGAATGCAAATGGTGTCATTGACAATAGGTTCAAACAATCTTCGCCAGTGGCTAATGTCATTGGATAACTCAATTGCCATTCATCGACTAGCGTTAATTCGGTAATTGGTTGCCTAGTTTCGTCGTGCGGCAACGCTTGTTGATAAACTTGCTGTTTTAGCTCGGCTAGGTGATTAGCTCCTGGAGTTACTGTGATCAGGTAGCCTTGATCAGCTAATACACGGGTAAATTCTGGCTCTAGAATTGGCGCGTAAATTGAAACAATCCAATCAAAGAAGCTATCTGCAAATGATAACTTGGACAAGGTGCCCACGCTAAAGTGACAATCGCGATATTTTTTACCGGCCTTTTTGATGGCCTCCTTGGCAATATCCACACCATAAACTTGATTGTACTCTTGCTTATGTTGGTGAGTGTAATAACCTTCACCGCAGCCAGCGTCTAGCAGTTTACCTGTGACCAGACCAAACTCCTGATATTTTGCGACAAGACATTCAATTAGCGGTTGATAGTAGCTTTTTTCTAGAAAAGCACGGCGGGCATTTACCATGGCTTTATTGTCGCCCGGGTTTTTAGAGTGCTTGAATTGAACGGGCAACAAGTTGACGTAGTTTTCTTTCGCCAAGTCAAAACAATGGTTTTGCTCACAGCGGTAAATGCTATTTGTCAAAGCCAAAGGACTTTGACAAATAGGGCAGCTATATTCGGCAACACTTACTGACATTGCTTACTCGCGGCTACTTAAATGTTGACCAAATCGGCGCATGATCTGAAGGTTTCTCAATACCGCGCAGTTCATAATCAACGTCAGATTCAACACAAGTTTTGGCTAGTGCAGAAGTTGCTAGCACAACATCAATACGCAGACCGCGATTGTCGTCAAACCCTTTTGAGCGATAATCGAACCAAGAGTAACGCTCTGTTTTTTCTGGGTGTAATTCACGGAATGTATCTTTAAAGCCCCAATCCAATAGCGTTGCTAACCACTCACGCTCTTCTGGCTGGAAGCTACACTTACCTGTTTTTAACCAGCGTTTACGATTCACTTCGCCGATGCCGATGTCTAAATCAATCGGAGAAATATTAATGTCACCCATAATCACGATGTTTTCGTCAGGTGTGTGGTGCTCGTTTAAATAGGTCATTAGATCTTTGTAGAATTGGCGCTTATACGGGAATTTAGTTTCGTGGCTAATATTGTCACCCTGCGGGAAATAACCGTTTAGCACGGTAACTTTTTCACCGGCGCTATTTGTGGTTTCTACCATTATCATGCGACGTTGTGCTTCTTCCGTATCGGTTGGGAAGCCTTTTATCACTTTATCTGCTGGCTTTTTACATAGCATAGCAACACCGTAATGGGCTTTTTGACCATGAAAATAAACGTGATAACCCATGGCCTCGACATCTGCTAAAGGAAAGGCCTCGTCATGCACCTTAATTTCTTGTAAGCCAATAATATCAGGCTGGTGCTTGTCTATTACCGCTTGTAGTTGATGAAGTCTGGCACGTAGGCCATTGATGTTAAAAGAGATTATTTTCATGGTTAGCTATCTACTTAAGTCACTTGGGCTGATTTACAAATGCTTGGCACATTGTTAGTGCCTCATAAATTTATGGATGATTTGCCAAACCACGCGCCAAAATTGGAATGTAGGGTATTAGAAAACAATTGTTTACTGATGGCAACGACTGCTTGCTAGATTTAATTGTGACTAATGAGTAATTATGATGAATGAGAAGTAGCTCAGTAGTGGTTGATTTTACCAACTCGCTGAGGGCGTCACGCCAACATAAAACTAATGGCAAAGTTGACCACTTTTGGGGCTTGAGGCATTAAAAATTAGATTTTAGATTAATCTATTTTTAACAACTTTATAGCATTTTGTAACTTAATGTAGCTATCGGGTAACACCTTGTAGTTTAAGTTGTTATCTCGGTATAAGTTATTTATGGTTAAGCACAGTCAAGACAATAAAAACGGCAGTATATTGCAGGCTAAGTTGGTAAAAAAAGCCAGATAACACATGCAATTATTGCGATAAATAGGCAAGATTATGGACTGTTAACGAAAAATAACGGTTTATAACAACGATTGGAGTGAAAATGTCAGATAACATGTCATCGGTAAAAAAAATACTTTTGGTGGAAGATGACCGCCAACTATCTGATCTAGTAACAGATTTTTTAACGACTGAGGGTTTTCATGTAAAGCAAGAGTTCCGTGGCGACACTGCTGCGAAACGCGTTGAAAGTTTTACACCAGATTTGATTATTCTCGACGTTATGTTGCCTGGCAAAGACGGCTTTGCTGTTTGTCGTGATGTAAGAGCAACTTATAACGGACCGATTTTGATGCTTACAGCCAAGGGAACTGATTTTGATCAGGTACTTGGTTTAGAAATTGGTGCTGATGACTATGTAATTAAGCCTGTAGAGCCACGTGTTTTACTGGCAAGAGTGAATGCTTTATTGCGTCGTGGTGAACTGGCAACAGATACCAAAGACAAAGAAGTGTTGAACATTGGTGAGCTATACATTAACCGTGGTTCAAGGCAAGTGACCTTGCACGAAGAAAGTATTGAGCTGACTAGTCAAGAGTTTGATTTATTGTGGTTACTTGCAAGCCGAGCTGGAGAAGTACAAAACCGTGACTATATATACAAAGCCGTTGTTGGCCGCGAGTATGACGGTATGGACCGAAGCGTTGATGTACGCATTTCTCGCCTTCGTAAAAAACTACACGATAGCAACGACACACCATTTCGTATCAAAACTATCTGGGGTCAAGGCTACTTATTCGTTCCTGATGCATGGAACTAGCATTCCCTTCAATTTTCGCATGGCAGGCAATAATAGCTCGCCATGCGCAGCCAGCATTGTGAAAACCCCGTATTAAATGAAAACTTTTGTCAAAATAGGGCGCTCGTTTCTCAGCCTATACTTCCTGATTACCTTAACTTTTATTGTTGCCTCTTGGTTGCTGGATGAAGTGTGGAACTCGTATATGGAGCAAGATATTGAGTCCTACACTGGCTACAAAACTATGTTGCATGCGATTGGCGATTATGTCACCAATCATCCACAAGAAGAGTGGCAACAAGTCGTTGAAAATGCGGCGACTCGCTATCATTTACCGCTTTCGTTAGTAAAAATTTCTGATATTGAATCGCAAGGTATAGCCGGTGAGCGACGTTTGCTCGGTGCTGGCAATACTTATGTATACATTGAAAAAGACACGGTTTCGCTACATCACTTAATCGCGGGCTCTGAATTTGTGATCACGTTAGGGCCAACAGAGATGCCAACGAGGCCGAGAGCCGAAACCATGGTTCGAGTTTTAGTGCTGATAGCCTTGGCTGTGATGATTCTCGTGTGGCTGTGGCCAATCTCTAGAGATCTACACGCGCTTCGTAAAGTGACTAAAGAGTTTGGTACTGAGCATTTTGATGTTCGCGCCCAAAAACCTAAGTCCATTATGATGGCAGGGCTAGTTCATGGTTTTAACGCCATGGCGGAGCGCATTAAAGATTTGGTTGATGCGCATAAAGAGTTAACGACGGCAATGTCGCATGAGCTAAGAACGCCGCTAGCACGCAGTAAATTTGCATTACAAATGCTAAGTCATGCTAGTGACGAAACAAAACGACAAAAATATGTAAAGCAGATATGCGGTGACATTAACGAGCTTGAGAGTTTAGTAAATGAGCTGCTTGAATACGCCTCCCTTGAAGATGACAAACCTAAATTAAACTTTGGTGAGCATAACCTTGACGATATTATCAGTCGGCAGATAGGGCTTGTCGGTGGCCAATGCGTGCAAGTGAGCTACAACGCACCTGATATCCCAGTTATAGCCGATTGTGATCGTCTATACATTGAACGAGCATTGAGTAATTACATTTCTAATGCCATTAAATACGGTGATGGCCTTGTGGTTATTTCGTGTGAAACAAAGGAACAAGACTGCGTTATCAAAGTAGAAGACAATGGTAATGGTGTCGATACTTGCATTGAAAATACCTTGTTTGATGCATTCTCTCGCGCAGATGACAGCCGAAATAAGGAAACTGGTGGTTTTGGCTTGGGACTTGCGATTGTTAAGCGTGTGCTTGAGTGGCACGGTGGTCGTGTGTATACAGAGAAGAGTCGCCTAGGTGGTGCTTGCTTCGTAATGCAATGGCCAATAAAAGGCCAATAGCTTCCTTTTACAGCCTCAATAGCCTCACTAAGGCAAAAAATTAACAATTTGGGCAATAGGCGAATATCACTTGAAACCCATATTAAATTTTAGATTAAGTTTTAGTGTGCTCGCCTGCTACTATCTTTCGTTTAATTTTTTGCGTTAGCGATTAATCGCTAACTTGAGGTTGAAAATCACACTGATTGCTTCAGTGCCTAATGACTAATTCGGTCTATATTTATTCGGTATGTTCACCCTTTGAACAGTTAACTAAAACTTCCCACTTATTTGACAATTTTTTCTAAAGGTTAAGCAATCCGCGCCGATATGTTAGTTGTTCCACTAGCAGTATTATTGGCAGCAAACCCTTTGATAGAAAACATCCATCTTCAACATGAGCACCAACTTGGTGAATCGCTAAATAAATGCGTTCATCATGAAAGACGTGCTGATTTTTCGTTGATGCTCGCGATGTTAAATGATGATGTACGTCAGCAAAGCCAGTTTCTTATGCCAAAAACTGAGCAAAGCGTCGCTGAAATCACTGATGCGCGTTTACGTGCTGAACTAGAACTTCCAAAACCTGCTTTATTAGGCATAACTAACAGCAATCAAATCGCTCAATATGATCAAGCGGCACTGGCTGAGCAAGACTTAATGGCGTCCATTAAATTGAGTGATGCACTTAACCCTAAGCCAATTAGCTTTCGCGATAATAAACATCATCTACCGACACATGTTGTTGGTAATACGAGTATTCATTGCCAAACTCGCAGTCTTTCTGGTTCAGAGGAGTTGGCAGGCACCAAAGAAAGTACCGTTTCTGAACCACAAGAGTCATCACCTAAACGTATGCAGCTTGATGCAAAAGGTTGGTTGAAATCGATTCAACATTCCTTAATTAAAACAGAGCAGCCGCTAATTACCGAGCAATTTGCCTAGTCACTTACTTGGCAACTCTTCTGCTTTTTAAATCTCTTTTTAATGCAAATTTCAATAAATACTTGATTATTCTGGCTGGTTAAAACGCTTATAAACTGCGTTGATATTTTTGAGATTAGCGCAATTACTAACCTCAAAATGACGCCTTGCCAACATGGATGCAGTTACTTAGGTTTTGCTTGGAGCATAAAACTTGTGTTTATGAATCTTTTTTCTGCGCCACAATTAACCAATCTATTTGTTCGATTAATGTAATTCAAAGAGTAGATTGTAGTTTCTGGTGGGGCTTTGTTAATGACTAGTTATCTTGCGCAGCACTTTTTGTACTTCTTACCGCTTAAGCAAGGGCAAGGATCGTTTCGTTTAATGGTTGCTATTTGTTCGTGCTTAATAATTTCACCATCGTGATAGCGCCACTGCTCGTTTTCTTTAATAAAGTTTGAACACTCACGCATTTCGTAAACTCTTTCTTGGTGTAGATAAAATGCAGAAAACTCCACTTGGGCAGGTTGTGCTAATGGGTTGTGTTGATGAATAGTTAAACGTAGCCAAATATTTTCTTTAGCCCATTCTTCAATGTCTGATACGGAATTTGTTTGTTGGCTTTCTTGTGTGTATGTATCGAATATATATTGAGCGTGGCACTCTGAGTATGCTGAGAATCTAGAGCGCATTAACTGCTCTGCATTGACTGGGTGTTTAGCTCCAGTTAGGAAAGGCTGGCAGCACAACGAAAACGTCATGCCCGAACGACACGGGCAGGGTTTATCTTTGTTTACATTATCTATATTTGCCAAGGGAACATCCGGTAAAGAAAAAAACTTATTTTACGTGAATTAGTGCCTCAACAAAACACAGTGTGTTTTACCCAGATGAGCTAAATCCTGCAATTGTGCTTGTTGCTCTGTGTTTAGTTGCGCATTAATAAGGACAACAGCTGCACAATTACCTTTCGTTAAGGCTTTTTCAATATTGGTATGTGCCACATTAACTTTATTGGCATGAACCCATAGCACATTTGGGGTTTTCATTTTAGCTTGAGTAAGCGTATTCGCTGAATGTTGGCTTATACGCTTGTCACCGTAGTGATGCGAATTATGTGTTGTGGATTTATAAAAATCATCGAATGCATGGCTATCGCTACTAATCACTAGTACCCATTTATGACTCTCGCTGAAGCGTTGGCTTAGCAAGCTAATTTGCTGTTCTATACCTGTAGAGTCATTAACGATTTTTTCTTCAAACCAAGGGGTTAGTTGGTAAAGGTTACTTACTGAAGTTGCTTCATTGTTATCAATCGTTGTTTCACGTGTTGTTATTGGCTGTACTTTCATGCTGAAGTTCCTCGGTATAGACATACTGTATAAATAAACAGTATATCTATTTTTGTTTAATTGCAAGTGTTGCTTGAATAAAGTTTGTTCAATTTTTTGGGGGATTAAAGCTTGCTGCATGCGCGGCGATTGATGCTAAGCGAAGCTAAATCAATTAAGCCGTTTTACTCGTCTGATATGCTGTGCCTTTGTAGCCATGTATAATTTCGGCGCTAATTTTTTGTCAGCTTTATAAGCATTATCCGTGTTCTCGGCGCTAATAAGGCTTGTGGTGGCAGTCTTATTAATTAGGAACCTTCGATGAAAATCTTCTCAGTGATTGTGGCAAGCACCGCAATTTTAATGACGAGCTCTACGATTGCGAAAAACGTCAACTCGTTGATC
Source organism: Thalassotalea euphylliae (assembly GCF_003390395.1). NCBI lineage: Bacteria > Pseudomonadati > Pseudomonadota > Gammaproteobacteria > Alteromonadales > Colwelliaceae > Thalassotalea > Thalassotalea euphylliae. The sequence goes on from NZ_QUOV01000001.1 coordinate 1,968,620, forward strand.
AAACCAAGAATTGTCGGTGGCCAAGTGGCAACTCAAGGTGATTGGCCATGGATGTCTGCTTTGGTCATTACTAATGAACAACCTTTATCGTTGCTAATTGCAAAAGACGGTGAAGTTGCAACTCAGCCATTTATGTTTAGCCCGCAAGGCGAGGCTAGGGGCGAAATTATTGATTGCGGGCTAGGCGAAAAGCCATGTACCAACGCTCAGGATAAAATTTGTTTTATGGAACGTGGTGAGGTGCCATTTGCCACTAAAGTTAATCACTGTGAAACTGGTGGTGGCATAGGTGCAATTATTTATAACAATGCGCCTGGGCCAATATTAAGTGGTACTTTGTATCCAGATTTTGTTGGTACTATCCCTGTTGTTGCAATCTCTCAAGATGACGGTCAAGCATTTAAAGATGGTCTGTTGGGTAGTCAAGTAGAAGTATCTGTGACAACGATAGTCGATGGTGCTCAAACATCATTTTGTGGTGCTAGCTTTTTAGGTGACAAGTGGCTGCTTACTGCATCGCATTGCGTGGATGGTGAAACAACTGACTCATTTAAAGTGAATATTGGTGAGTATGATTTGTCTGATGGAGCCCCAAATGCACGTTCTGTTGCTCGCATCTATATGCATCCTGAATATGATCCTATTGCGCTTAATAACGATGTCGCATTAATTGAGTTAACAGAAGAAGCTAACGTTACGGCGGTTAACTTGGCGTCAAAAATTACCACTGATAATGCAGCACTAGATCATCAAACGGTGACAGCGATGGGGTGGGGTGATCGTACGGGCTATCAACCGGGGGAAGAGCACTTAGCTGATATTCCAGATGTATTACATCAAGTAGATTTAGAGCTGCTTACCAACCTTGAGTGCAATACGACGTTAGTTAATTCCTTGATTGGCCCAGATAGCGACCCTAATCAAGGTGGAGTAACCGATAAAATGCTTTGTGCCGCGGTAGCAGGAGGTGGCAAAAGTTCATGCCAAGGCGACAGCGGTGGACCACTCGTATTAAATACAAATCAAGGGTGGCAACAAGTAGGCATTGTTAGTTGGGGGATTGGCTGCGCTGCTGAAGGCTACCCGGGCGTTTATGCGCGTGTCGCGGAATTTAACGATTGGATTGATGGCATCTATCAAGGTGTTGCTATTGAACAACATGCTGATTTTCACGTTGTTGGGGTTAATCGCACAGAAACTGCTTTAGTCAGAGTGTCTAACAACAGTGGGCAGGCTGTTAATCTTAACTATTCAATTGTCGGCGATTCGAGTTTTACTATTACTGATGGTGAATGTTCGTCGCTGGCTATCGGCGCAAGTTGTGACTTAACGATCACTTATCAGCCAATTGAAGTTGACAAGCATAGTGCAAGGTTAACAATCACAACAGACGATACTGGCGTGAAAACAAGTTCCGCTTATTTGTCAGGACAAGCGATTGCTCCTATGCCGAGCTTTGACAATAGTCTGGCATCGGGTAATGAAGTTAATTGGTATACCGGTGGTCAACAAAATTGGCAGCAGAATACGAGTAAAAGCAGTATTGAAAGCGGCGCTATTGAGCATAATCAATCAAGCATTTTGATGGCTCAAATTGAAGGTAAGGGTGAGCTAAGTTTTGAATGGGCGGTATCTTCAGAAGCGAACACTGAGAATTCAAGCGATCCATATGATGCACTTTATCTATTCATTAATGGGATTGAGTATAACCTTATCTCAGGTGAGCAAGACTTCGCGGCATTAACGTATACACTTGAAGGTGAACGAAACCGCGTGACTTGGGTATATCGCAAAGATCAGGAAACATCGGCAGGTAACGATAAGGCCTACTTGCGAAATATAGTGTTTACCGCAACAGAAGAGTTAGGTACTGCCCCCGTTCCGCCAACACCATCAACCCCAAGTACGCCGAGCACACCACCTACACCGGCTCCGCCAACGGTACCAGAAACCGAGTCATCAACAGGCTCTTCTGGTGGTGGTTCAATAGCATGGTTATTGTCACTTTCCGTTTTATTGGTTTTTAGGCGCAAAGGCTAGTTTAGCTGGCCAAATATTCTGCCAACTTATAAAAGGTAACTTATCTTATATTTTAGAGCTTATATTGTAGAGCTCGGTATTACTGCTCCACTGGTGTCTGTTTTTTACGAATCACTAGTTGCGGTATTTAAAGCTTACCTCTAAATAAATTGTAAAATTTTTCGACTTTTTTGCTTTAAACCTCGTAGAGGATCTATTAAGGTGAGTTTGGAAATTTTGTTAAGGAAGTGTAAATGAAAAGATTTGGGATAGCGGCAATCAGTGCGGCATTAATGGTAGCCTACCCTGTGGTAGCCAAAAACACTAATCCACTTGTTAAGCCGAGAATTGTTGGTGGTGAGCAGGCGGTGAATGGCGATTGGCCATGGATGTCAGCGTTAGTGTTTACGGGTGAAGAGCTAACAACTTCATTGGAAGTGTCGGGCACAAGCTATGATACTGGGCCGTTTACCAATAGCCCTGCAGGTCAGGCAAGCGGCGAGCTTGTTGATTGCGGCATTGGCGATCAAGCTTGTAGCGATGCACAAGACAAAGTTTGTTTAATTGAACGTGGTGAAATCAACTTTTCGGTAAAAGCGGAAAACTGTGAAGCCGGCGGTGGTGTTGGTGTTGTTATTTATAACAATGTTGACGGCGCGATTAATGGCACGCTAGGTGATGACTTTGCTGGTGGTATTCCGGTCGTTGCAATTAATCAAGAAGACGGTCAAGCACTAAAGGCAAATAACCTTGGTGATATGGCAACGGTTTCTGTATCGAGTGAAGCGAGCCTAATTCAAGACTCTTCATGTGGTGCAACATTCCTTGGTGGCAAATGGGTATTGACGGCTTCGCACTGTGTCGATAGTGCAAGCTCTCAATTTGTCAAAGTGAATGTTGGCGAGCATGACCTATCCGATGGCGCAGAAAATGCTATCGATATCCAAACCATTTACATGCACCCAGAATTCGATGCACCTAGTTTAAATAATGATATTGCGTTATTAGAGTTAGTGGAAACTGTTGATGCCCCAAGTGTTACCTTGGCATCTAAAGTTACCACTGACAATGCGGCCGCAGAAGCAAGCGATGTTACCGTAATTGGTTGGGGCGGTCGTTTGGGTTATGAGCCAGGCGACGGGCCAACAGGTGATTTCCCAGATATTTTGCATCAAGTAGACTTACAACTGCTAAATAACCAAGAATGTCGAACCATTTTAGCCAATTCATTGTTCGGTGAAGGCGGCGACCCTGACCGAGCAGGTGTGACTGATGTCATGATTTGTGCGGCTGTCGCTGGTGGCGGTAAAGGTTCATGTCAAGGTGACAGTGGTGGCCCTCTCGTACTAAATACTAACGAAGGCTGGCAACAACTAGGTATTGTTAGCTGGGGCTTTGGTTGTGCAGCAGATGGGTTCCCAGGCGTTTATGCGCGTGTTGCTGAATTTGATGATTGGTTAACGGCAATCACTGAAGGTATTGCGATTAACCAAACGCAAGACTTCCATATTGTCGGTACTGAGCAAACTTTTAGCACGCAAGTAGAAGTGGTTAACAACGCCTCACAAACAGCGAACCTTACCTACAGCATTGAAGGCGATGATAGCTTCTCTGTTTCTGATGGTGAGTGTTTATCGCTCACCGCGGGTGAACGTTGTCAGTTAACGGTTAATTACACGGCTAGTGCCGTAGGTGAGCAAACAGCTCGTCTAACCATTAACAGTGATAATAGTGAGATTACCACCAGCGAGACTTTCTTAGCAGGTCGTGCAATTGCGGCATCAAGTGATATTGAAAACACGGTTGGCGGCGATGAAAACATCACTTGGTATAACGGTGGTGAACAGGCTTGGCTTGCCAATAGCGTTGACGGTGGCATTGAAAGCGGCGCAATTACTCATGATCAAGACAGTATCGTTATGGCTGTCGTAAGTGGTGAAGGTGAACTTAACTTTGAATGGTCGGTATCATCAGAAGAAAATGCTGACGATCCTGCCGAGCCTTACGACGCGCTTTATATTTATATCAATGGTGAACTAGTAGAGTTTATCTCAGGTGAAGTCGCATTTGAGCAAAAATCTTACGACTTAACGGGTGAAGAAAACCGTATTACTTGGGTATACAACAAAGACGGCTCTGCAAGTGAGGGTGACGATAAAGGCTATATTCGCAATATTAGCTTTACGCCGACAGCGGCACCAGCTCCAGCTCCAGCGCCGACACCAACACCATCGACGACTCCGGCAGCACCGAGTAGCTCTTCTGGTGGCGGCTCTATGGCATGGTTACTACCATTGTTATCGTTAGTGTGGTTAAGAAGAAAACACTAGCTAAGCTGATTATTAACGGCAGCTTGTTAACTTATTAGTTTATATAGCTTTTCGTTAGCCTGTTTAAAGGTCTGCATATGCAGGCCTTTTTTGTGCCAAATAGCTTAACATTAGGGAATGTTTATAGTTATCAGTTCATTGCGTTGCACGTGTTTCACTAAAATAAAGCAAAGCTGCATTAAATCGGTTCATTAGTTGCGTAAATAGCCATAATAATAAACTTAAGATCATGTTATTTAAGGGAATATAAAGCTGGTGTGTATCTTGTATTAGTTGCAGTCTAAGCTTGGAAAAGTGGCGACTCACGCAAACCAGCATGCAAAAACAACAATTAAATGAACTTAACGTGCTACTTATCGAAGACGATAAGAAAAAAGCCGACATTCTGATGAGTGCTTTAGATCACTCACAATACTGTATTAAACACGTCGCATCTTCGGGTATGTCATTGCTCAAGCAAGTTGAACAACTGCAACCTGATGTCATTATTATCGATGTAGAATCCCCAAGTCGCGATATTCTCGACAGCCTCAGCATTATTTCACACGCCAATCCTAAACCTGTTGTCATGTTCTCGGAACAAGAAGATACCGAAACCATTAATCAAACAGTGAAATCTGGGGTTAGTGCCTATATTGCCGGCGATATAAATCCTATTCGGGTGCGCTCCATTTTAGATACCGCCGTCGCGCGTTTTTCAGAATACCAAGCGCTAAAAAGTGAACTGGTCAAAACCAAGCAAAAGCTTTCTAGCCAGCGCGTGGTTGAACAAGCAAAAGTTTGGTTGATGGAAACCAAAAGCCTAACTGAAAAAGAGGCTTATCATCGAATTCGCAAAATGGCGATGGATAACAGTCAGAAGCTAGAAGACGTGGCCAAAAATATTTTATCACTTGCGCAAATGTTGGAGAAATCATCATGAACAGCACCAATATTCACAACATAGAGCATAACAAGCGCAATATCTCTCTTGGCTTTATGCCATTAACTGACTGCGCGCCACTTGTCATTGCCCATGAGTTGGGCTTTTTTGAGTCGCAAGGGCTGAATGTTACCCTGAAAAAGCAATATTCATGGGCGACTATGCGCGATAAGTTACATGCAGGCGTGTTAGATGCAGGGCAGTTTCTTGCACCTATGCCGATTGCCAGCACATTAGGGTTAAGTGGCCCTGCGGTAAACGTTATTGCACCTATGGTGCTGAGCCAAAATGGTAACGGCATTACTATCTCAATGGCGCTTTACGAAGAAATAAAATTTGTTCATCAACGCCATCAAATAGATTTACCCATTAGCGCTGCTTTATTGAAACCCGTCATTGAGGCCAGAAAGAAAGCAAGCAAGCAAACTGATACGAAATTAAGATTTGCCACCGTTTATCCGCACAGTTGTCATTATTATCAATTACTCACGTGGTTCGAGCAAAACGGTGTCAATAAGGACGATGTTGATATCGTGATTATTCCTCCTGCCTCTATGGTTGAAGCGCTCCAAAGTGACGATATTGACGGCTTTTGTGTGGGTGGCCCATGGAATGCTAAAGCAGTGCGTGATGGTGTTGGCGTTACGGGGGCAACATCTTGCGATATATGGCCTGACATGCCAGAAAAAGTGCTGGCGATGAAACAAAGCTGGCAAGAGCAACACCCAGAAACGACTACAGCACTGATCATCGCGCTGCAGCAAGCATGTGATTGGCTAGCTACGGTTGCAAATCGTTTTGAAGCGGCGCGTATACTTAGTCGGCACACCTATTTAGATTTACATTTGTCGGTTATCGCGCCGTCGCTTATCGGTAGCTGTTTGGTACATCACCAACTGTCACCGCGGCACATTCCGAGCTATAACCGTTTTGCCCTTGATGGCAACGATACCATCAACAAACCGGAACTATTCCATGGTGAATGGCTGTTGAGTCAGATGGTCAAGCATCAACATATTCCTGCTGAAGTTAAGCTAGAAGCACTGATTGATAGTGTTTTTCGACAAGATATTTATCAGCAAGCATTTGCAGAGCACGATGCTTTTGCAACACCAACTAAGGTAACGCCATTAAAAAGCACCAAAATGGTACCTTAGTGCGCCAAACTAATGCATTGGCAGGCTAACAGCGTTTAACCCAAAATCATCACTAGGGTGTGCAAAGTCAATAAAAATAAGGGTTTAGAGTAAATGTTCAAAGTTGGCACTAAACCTGAATAGTAATAATTGAAGTTATCAACGTTTGTAGTTGGGTCAAACGAAAACAAAAACCAACCCTGCAACGGCTGTGGGTATAACTCGCCTAGAACCAAGCATTTTAGGCAACAAAGATTACGCGTTAATAAACAAGTAATAACACAACAATTTATTTAACTAATTACACCGCAAAGGCGTGGTAACCGATTAGTTTGGCATAGTAGCCCGCATGCACGTGGTAGTGATCTCCATGATCAAACCTCAGGTGCAGCGGGCTTTTTTTATTTGGAGGAACGGATGTTTAAACACCTATTAAAACAACCTAAACATTTCTGCCGTAAAATAATGGGTCAAGCGCTTGTAGCCGGCCTTTGTCTTTCGAGCAGTGTCGTAAGCGTTAGTGTTAGTGCCGAGGAGTTAGGGTATCCAGAAAAAGAAGAGCTAAAATTCGGTTTCATTAAACTTACAGATATGGCACCTATCGCCATTGCTTATGAAAAAGGCTATTTCGAAGACGAAGGTTTATACGTCACGATTGAAGCGCAAGCAAACTGGAAAGTGTTGCTTGATGGTGTGATTGATGGCCGCTTAGACGGTGCTCATATGCTAGCGGGTCAGCCAATTGCAGCAACCATTGGTTATGGCACAAAGGCTGAAATCATTACACCGTTTTCAATGGACCTAAATGGTAATGGCATCACAGTTTCTAATGAAATTTGGAAACAAATGAAGCCAAACATTCCGAAGCAATCTGACGGTAAGCCAGTTCACCCGATCAAAGCTGATGCCCTTAAGCCTGTGGTTGAAAAATACTCAGAAGCGGGTAAGCCATTTAATATGGGCATGGTATTCCCAGTGTCTACCCATAACTATGAGTTACGCTACTGGTTGGCGGCAGGTGGTATTCACCCTGGTTACTACGCACCACATAAAGGCGACACATCTGGTCAAATTGACGCTCAAGCATTACTTTCGGTAACGCCGCCACCTCAAATGCCTGCCACGTTAGAAGCTGGCACTATCTATGGTTACTGTGTGGGTGAACCTTGGAACCAGCAAGCAGTATTCAAAGGTATTGGTGTACCTGTTGTTACTGACTACGAGATCTGGAAAGACAATCCAGAAAAAGTATTCGGTATCACCAAAGCGTTTGCTGAAAAATACCCTAATACCACTATTCGTTTAACGCGTGCACTCATTCGCGCTGCGAAATGGTTAGACGAGAACAACAACGCTAACCGTCCAGAAGCGGTAAAAATTCTATCGCAGTCAAACTACGTTGGTGCTGACTACGATGTGATTGCAAACAGCATGACAGGTACCTTTGAATACGAAAAAGGTGACAAACGCGCTGTTCCTGACTTCAACGTATTCTTCCGTTACAACGCAACATACCCATTCTATTCAGATGCCATTTGGTACTTAACACAAATGCGTCGTTGGGGCCAAATCAGTGATGATAAGCCGGATAGCTGGTACTTCGATGTAGCGAAAAAAGTATACCGTCCAGATATTTACATGAAGGCAGTGCAATCATTGGTTGATGAGAAAATTATGCCGGCAACTGATTTCGCTTCGCTTGATGGTGAAGACGGCTTCCGCAGCCCGCAAACACACTTCATCGATAACATCGTTTACGACGGTACTAAGCCAAACGAATACATCAATAAATTTAACATTGGCTTAAAAGCTGGCGACAAGATTTAGTCGCCAGTAACAAAACCCAGTACTAGAAAAGTAAATAGAAAGTTATACAGCGTAGCTTTACGGTTAAGTGGCTAGTGTTACGCGCTTGGAGAGAAATATGACCACCTTAATACAAAAAATGACTACATCAGAAGGGCAGCCGAGCTGGGCAACAAATGCGTTGCGCTGGTTGTCAAATCACATCAAAGCTATTGTTTTGCCAATAGTTGGTATTGCGATTTTCCTGATAATTTGGTCGTTTGCTGCCAGTAAAATTGATACGTCGTTAGGCAAGTTCCCAGGCCCAACGGCAGTGGCGACTCAGGTGGTCAATTTATATCAAGAGCACAACACAGAACGTGAAAAAGAAGCAGCGTTTTATCAACGTCAAGAAGAGCGCAATGCCAAACGTGTTGCTAAAGATCCGAACTATGTACCTAAAATCCGTGCATATACCGGTAAAGAAACCTTCATCGACCAAATCGGCACTAGCTTAATTACGGTGATGAGCGGTTTTGCTGTCGCGGCGGCTATCGCGATTCCATTAGGCATTGCAATTGGTCTTAGCAAAAACTTGAATACGGCAATTAACCCCATTATTCAAATTTTTAAGCCGGTATCACCGTTAGCGTGGTTGCCACTAGTGACCATGGTGGTTAGCGCGGTATATGTGTCGCCTGAGCCAATGTTTGCCAAGTCATTTCTAAACTCAATGATCACGGTAACCCTGTGTTGCTTGTGGCCAATGGTGATTAACACCTCTGTGGGCGTATCAGCTATTAACTCTGATTGGAACAATGTTAGCCGAGTATTGCGCTTACCCAGCCTAGTACACGTGCAAAAGATTGTACTACCAGCGTCAATTCCTGCCATTTTCACGGGTATGCGTTTATCACTGGGTATTGCTTGGATGGTGTTAATCGCGGCAGAAATGCTGGCGCAAAACCCAGGTCTTGGCAAATTTGTTTGGGATGAATTCCAAAATGGTAGCTCGCAAAGCTTAAGTCGCATTATGACCGCCGTATTTGTTATTGGCTTTATCGGCTTCTTGCTTGACCGCGGCATGTTACAACTGCAACGCATTGTCTCTTGGGACAAAGCCAGCGCAAATCGTTAATCCTCTTTAGGCCCTGATAATAATACAGATAAGGAATATTTAGATGAGCATTTTACTTGATATCAGCAAAATCGACATGGTATTTCCAACGCCTAAAGGAGACTTTACCGCGCTAAAGGAAGTGGATTTAAAAATTAACAAAGGTGAATTTATCTCGTTAATTGGCCACTCTGGTTGCGGTAAGTCTACGGTACTAAACGTAGTGGCGGGTTTATATCAAGCTACTAAAGGTGGTGTGCTGCTTAACAACAAAGAAGTGACGGAACCTGGCCCAGAGCGCGCCGTTGTGTTTCAAAACCACTCTTTGTTGCCTTGGCTAACGGCTTATCAAAACGTTGAACTTGCGGTAAAGCAGGTATTCAAGAAAAAAATGGCACCTGGCGAGATGAAAGAGTGGATAGAGCACAATTTGAAACTCGTTCATATGGATCACGCGATGCACAAACGCCCAGATGAAATTTCTGGCGGTATGAAGCAACGCGTTGGAATCGCTCGTGCGCTGGCTATGCAACCAGAAGTACTCTTGATGGATGAACCGTTTGGTGCATTGGATGCGCTAACCCGTGCACATATGCAAGATTCATTGATGGAAATACAAGACGAACTCAACAATACCGTGATTATGATCACCCATGATGTTGATGAGGCTGTGTTGCTATCAGATCGCATTGTCATGATGACCAATGGTCCTGCGGCCACAATTGGTGAAATTCTTGATGTGAACTTACCAAGACCAAGAAACCGCTTGGCACTAGCGCAAGATGTTGAATATAACCGACTTCGCTCCGCTGTATTAACTTTCCTTTATGAAAAACAACGAAAAGTCGAAACCATTGGCCAAAAGGCAGATGACTCGACAACGGTTAAATCGAACAAAGAAAACATGAAAAAACATGACGTGGCGTAACAAAAAAACACTAAATTAGCGCTACGATACGCTGGTTAATATTTAGTCGGTCACTAGACTGAGCTATGTAAAACCCACGTTTTCGTTTGAATCGAACACTAAGGAATTAATATGAAAGCAAATAAACTAACTCTCTCAATTCTAGCTGCAACTACATTTACTGCTGTTTCACCATTGGCCTACAGTGCTGATGCAGGCACAGCGTCTATCGATTTTCGTTTACGTTATGAAGCTGTCGATCAAGACAACGCATTGCGCGATGCTGATGCCTTAACGCTTCGTACTCGTCTAAGTTATAAAACGGCGACCTTTAACAAGTTCTCAGGCTTTGTTGAATTTGAAGACTCGCGTCAAGTGCTAGGTGTTGACGATTACAACGATACAGCCGGCAATGGCGCTGGTTATTCAGTAATTGCCGATCCTGAAACAACAGAAGTTGACCAAGCTTATGTTCAGTACGCCGATCAAGGCTTTACGGCAAAAGTTGGTCGCCAAGTACTTACCTTAGACAATCATCGTTTTGTGGGTCACGTTGGCTGGCGACAAGACAGACAGACCTTCGATGCGGCTTCATTTAATTACAAATCGGATAACTATGAAGCGACTTACGCTTACCTGACTCAACGCAATCGTATTTTTGCCGAAAATCGTGATTTAGACAGTAAAGACCACTTGTTAAACGTGAGCTATAAAACGCCATTCGGTAAGTTAACTGGTTATGGCTACTTGCTAGACGAAGATGAGGGCGTTCAAAGAGAAATAGATACGTACGGTATTCGCTTCGCGGGCAGCCAAAAACATGGCGATAGCAACAAGGTACTGTATGCCTTTGAATTTGCTACACAAGATAGTGAATCTGCGGCGGGTCAATTTGATGCCGAATATTCACTCATTGAAGTGGGTTACGGCTTTAGCGGTATCACTGTCAAAGGTGGTTACGAAGTATTGGGCAGCGATAACGGCTTCTATGGCTTCTCAACACCTCTAGCAACCCTGCACAAATTTAACGGTTGGGCTGATCAATTTTTAGGTACGCCAAGCTTAGGTTTAGCTGATTTATATGTCTCAGTTTCAGGTAAGGCGTTAGGCGGTAAATGGTCGGTAGTGTATCACGACTATGAAGCTGACGAAGATGAGGCCGCAGTGGAAGACTTTGGTGACGAAATCAATCTTTCATACGGTAAAAGTTTCAACAAAACCTTTTCAGGTGGAATTAAGTTTGCCGCTTATTCGGCAGGTGATAGTGGCTCAGGCAAAGTCGACACAGACAAGCTTTGGGTCTGGGTTGGTGCGAAATTCTAATAAAAAAGCATCAATCAGGAATCTAAGTTAAGAGGAAATAACATGTCTAAACAGCTAAACGTCGTTGTTGTTGGCAACGGTATGGTCGGTCATCACTTTGTTGAGCAACTTGCCAATTTACGTGAATCTGCAGAGCAAGTGAACATCACAGTGTTGTCAGCTGAAAATCGCTTGGCCTATGATCGCGTTCATTTATCTGAGTATTTTGCGGGTAAAACAGCGCAAGACTTAGCATTAACAGACGAATCAACTTACCACGATTGGCAAATTGATTTTCGTACCAATGCTAAGGTCACGACTATTGATCGCCAGCAGCAGCAAATCACGACTGAAGTGGGTGAAACGTTTAGCTATGACAAGTTAATCCTTGCAACAGGTTCTTATCCTTTTGTGCCACCGATCCCTGGGGGAGATCAATCTCATTGCCTTGTTTACCGCACCATAGATGACCTGGAGTCTATTAAAAGCAGTGCAAGTAGCAGTAAAGTTGGTGTGGTGATCGGTGGCGGTTTATTAGGCTTAGAAGCCGCCAATGCACTTAAAGAGTTAGGGCTGCAAACCCATGTCGTAGAATTTGCACCGCAATTAATGGCGGTACAAGTTGACACTGGCGGTGGCCGCTTACTCAAATCAAAAATTGAAGAGCTTGGCGTGCAAGTGCATACCTCAAAAGCAACACAAGTGATTGAAAAAGGCGAGTCTTGCCGATATCGCCTAGTATTTGCTGACGGGGAAACTTTAGAAACCGATCTAGTGTTATTCTCAGCAGGTATTCGCCCATACGACAACTTAGGACGAGAAAACGATCTAGTGCTGGGTGAACGCGGTGGTATTGTGATTAACAGCCAATGCCAAACGTCAGACGAAAATATTTACGCGATTGGTGAATGTGCGTTATATGAAAACATGATTTACGGCTTAGTGGCACCTGGCTATTCGATGGCGAAAGTTGCCGCTAAGCATGTGCTAGATAGCACCAGTGAAACGGTGTTTGAAGGCGCCGACATGAGCACTAAATTAAAATTAATGGGTGTTGATGTTGGCTCGATAGGTGATGCGCATGCCAAAACACAAGGTGCATTAACCTATACCTACGAAAATCAACCAGAAGGCGTTTACAAGAAAATCGTTGTTTCTAGCGATAAAACGCTGCTACTAGGTGCTGTGCTTGTTGGTGATACCAGCGAATACGACAGCCTTTTGCAGTACATGCTAAACGCCATTGAACTGCCAGAAAGCCCAGAAGCGCTGATTCTGCCAATGGCAGCAGACAAACCTATGTTGGGTGCTGATGCATTGCCTAATACCGCAACCATTTGTTCATGTTTAAATGTCACTAAAGGCGATATTGTTGCGGCTGTCGACGGCGGTGCTTGTAGCGTTGCCGATGTGAAATCTTGCACTAAAGCCAGCACAGGTTGTGGTGGCTGTGCAGCCTTGCTTAAAGACGTGGTAGACAAAGAATTAGAAAGTCGCGGCGTTGAAGTGAAAAAAGATATCTGTGAGCACTTTGCCTATTCTCGCCGCGAGTTGTTCGATATCGTTAAAGTCGAGAAAATTACCAGTTTCGAGCAGTTAATTGAAAAACACGGCCACGGGCTGGGATGTGAAATTTGTAAGCCAACCGTAGGTTCAATTTTAGCGTCGGTTTGGAACGATTACATCCTTGATAGCAATAAAGTGCCGCTTCAAGATACCAACGATACTTTCCTCGCAAACATGCAAAAAGATGGTACTTATTCAGTCGTACCGCGTATTCCCGGCGGTGAAATTACTCCTGACAAGCTGATCACTATCGGTGAAGTCGCGAAAAAATATAGCCTTTACACCAAGATCACAGGTGGCCAACGCATAGATTTATTCGGTGCTCGTGTTGACCAATTACCCGATATTTGGCAAGAGCTAGTCGATGCAGGCTTAGAGACAGGCCATGCCTACGGTAAATCAGTACGTACTGTGAAATCTTGTGTTGGTAGTACTTGGTGTCGATATGGCGTTCAAGACAGTGTCGGCATGGCGATTGACATTGAAAACCGCTACAAAGGCGTGCGTGCTCCACACAAAGTGAAGTTTGCTGTCTCTGGTTGTACGCGCGAATGTGCTGAGGCGCAAAGTAAAGATTTTGGCGTGATTGCAACTGACAAAGGCTGGAACCTTTATGTTTGTGGTAACGGTGGTATGAAGCCTCGTCACGCAGATTTATTCGCCACCGACTTAGATGACGAAACCCTGATTAAATACATTGACCGTATCTTTAGTTTTTACATTCAAACTGGTGATCGTTTACAGCGTACGTCGGTATGGATGGAAAATTTAGAAGGCGGGTTGGAGTACCTGCAAAAAGTGATTATTGACGATCACTTAGGCATTTGCGACGAACTTGAAAAACAAATGGCAAGTATTGTTGGCAAATACCAATGTGAGTGGAAAACCACACTGGAAAATCCAGAGTCACTGAAGCGATTTAGACAATTCGTCAATTCAGATAAAACCGACAGCAATATTCAATTTGTGACTGAGCGCGATCAAATCCGCCCGGCAACACTTGCCGAAAAGAAAGCGGGTGAACTGGGAGGCAATATCGAAATTGTCGATTTAACCAGCAATGAAAGCCCTAGCGAATCAAGCAAACAAGCTGTTGCTGTAATGGAGGACTAATTATGACACAAGCGTTAAAAGAGCAAACGGTAAACAAAGATTGGGTGACCTTGTGTGGTATTCAAGACCTAGTTGCTAACTCCGGTATCTGTGCCTTAGTTGCTAAGCCAAGTGAACAGGGTGAGCAACTAGAGAAACAAATTGCCATTTTTAGTATTCCCGACAGTGAAGAAAAAGTGTTTGCGGTTGATAATTTTGACCCGATTGGCAAAGCGAATGTGCTGTATCGCGGCATTGTTGGCAGTAACAACGGTGAACCTATTGTTGCTTCACCACTTTACAAGCAGCAGTTTTCATTAAAAACCGGCACTTGTATTCAAGAAGAAGCTGAAATAGGCGCTTATCCAGCGCGTATTCAGGACCAAGCGATCCAAGTTTACATCTAAGAGGATTGCAGCTTATGACGTGCGACCAAACCATTGATAAGGCAGCTCAGCTTTACGCTACTGGCTTGAATGAGCAAGCTCACTCTTTATCCTTAAATGAGCAGGCTCACTGTTCATCTCTAAATGAGCAAGCTCATTATCCACCTAAAGCGACAAACGCTTTGGTGCAAAGTACGTGTGCCTATTGTGGCGTTGGTTGTGGTGTGGATATTACGATAAACGGCGAGCAGGCAACTAACCTTACGGGCTCGCCTGAGCATCCTGCCAACTTTGGTCGCTTATGCGTTAAGGGCACGCACCTACTTGATACGGTCGATATCACCAATCGCTTATTAGTGCCTGAAATTGCTGGAGAGCAGGTAAGTTGGGATACGGCAATTAGCAAAGTTGCTGGTGAGTTTAACAAGATTATTAAGCAACATGGCCCTGATGCGGTTGCCTTTTATGTCTCGGGACAGTTACTGACCGAAGACTACTATGTTGCTAACAAATTAATGAAGGGTTATATCGGTAGTGCCAATATCGATACCAACTCAAGACTTTGCATGTCATCAGCAGTGTCGGCGTATAAACGAGCATTTGGCGAAGACGTGGTGCCTTGCGATTACCAAGACTTAGAGCACACAGATTTAATCGTATTAATTGGGTCTAATGCCGCGTGGACGCATCCCGTATTGTTTCAACGTATGCAACGGGCTAAACAAATCAACCCGGCGTGTCAGCTCGTGGTGGTTGACCCACGGCGCACGGCAACGGCGGAAAGTGCCGATCAGCATTTAGCGATTAATCCCGGTACCGATGCCGCGCTGTATAACGGTTTATTGAATTTCTTAGCCGAACATAATGCGTTGGATAAAGCCTACATAGACGCTAATACACAAGGCTTTGACGAGGCGCTTGCCGAAGCCTCTATTTGGGACATGGCAAAAGTTAGTCAATTTTGTGGTGTCAGCCAAGCACAGTTGCAAGATTTTTATCAGTTATTCCTGCGTTCAAAAAAAGCAATATCCATGTACTCCATGGGCATTAATCAATCGACTTCAGGTGTTGATAAATGCCATGCCATCATCAACGTGCATTTAGCGACAGGCAAAATTGCATCACTTGGCTCTGGACCATTTTCTATCACAGGTCAGCCTAATGCCATGGGTGGGCGCGAAGTAGGTGGCTTAGCTAACCAATTAGCGGCTCATATGGATATTGAAAATCCAGCACATCGTGATTTAGTGCAAACGTTTTGGCAATCACCGCACATCCCAACCGCGCAAGGTGCGAAAGCGGTTGATATGATTGAACAAATGAAGTCGGGCAAAATTAAAGCGGTTTGGGTTATGGCAACCAATCCACTCGTGAGTTTGCCGGATCACAATCAAGTGGCTAAAGCATTTGAACAATGTGAATTTGTTGTGGTGTCAGATTGCGTTGCTGATAACGACACATTGGCTTACGCGGATGTTAAATTACCAGCTACACCATGGCTGGAGAAAAATGGCACTGTCACTAACTCTGAGCGCCGAATTTCAAGGCAGCGCGGTGCCTTGGCACCAGCAGGGCAAGCCAAACACGATTGGCAAATTATGTCGTTAGTAGCGCAAAAAATGGGTTTTAGTGGCTTTGATTATCAGCACCCTTATCAAGTATTTACCGAATTTGCTGCCTTATCTGGCTATGAAAACTCAGGGGAAACCAAACGCGTTTTTGATATGTCAGGCTTAGCGCAACTAACACTCGCCGAATATGAGCAGTTACAACCTGTGCAATGGCCCATAAAAGGGCCAATAAAAGCGGGCGCTCAAAAAAGCGCACGTGTATTTGCAGACGGTCAATTTCCTACTGCCAATGGCAAAGCTAAGTTTTTCGCAGTAACCCCACAATTACCTCAGCAGAAAGTCAGTAAAGCATATTCATTAGTACTTAACAGCGGTCGTTATCGCGATCAATGGCATACGATGACACGCACAGGCATTGCATCTGCGTTAACTCAACATTTAGCGAAACCTTATATTGCCGTTAATCCGCAAGACGCGACAAAACTCGGTTTAACAGAACAGCAGATTGCCCATGTTCAATCGCAAACCGGTGAATTATTTGTACCAGTGCAAATAACAGATGCCGTTAATTTCGGTGAGTGTTTTATGCCAATTCACTGGAACGGCCAATTTTCATCAAATGCAACGGTGTCAACGCTTTACAACGCAGTGGTAGATCCTATCTCTGGTCAACCCGAGTTAAAACATACTGGTATTGCAATAGAAAAGGCTAACTTTACTCAGTATCTTGATTGCTACTTTGCAGAGGATATTAACGCTGATGCGCCATATTGGTTAAAGGCTAAGCAAGAGCATTGTTGGCACTACCAACTTGCCACCAATGAAGATCAGCCAATGACCATCGCCAAACTGCAACAACTTTTTCCGTGCCAAGGGGAGTGGTTAAGCTTTAACGATGAAGATAACCAACTTTCTCATGTGATTTGCCTGCAAAATGGCGCGGTGAAATGTGTCGCTTACGTTGCCAATCAGGCATTTAGTGAAGCGAAAAAATGGGTCGATAGTCTGTTTGGACAAGACAGTTTGTCGTTTGCCGAAGTGCAAGCTTTACTCGCAAAAACAGCACCAACTAGCGCAGACGAAAGTCGAAAAGTGTGCAGTTGTTTCAATGTTTCTGAAGGGAGTATTCGAGAGGCGGTAATGTCTGGTACAGACAGCGTTGCTGCACTGGGTAAATCGCTAAAATGTGGCAGTAACTGCGGCTCGTGTAAGCCAGAGTTGCAAGCCATTATTAATGATTGTCAATCGAACCTAATCGATATTAAAGAAGTCGCCAGCGCTTAGTTGGTGTCTATTTACAGAATTTTATGGTGCTTAAGGAGTTAGTATGCAGTTAAGCTTATTTAAAACCCCGTTATTTTGGTTTAAGCATCAACAAAAGCGCCGTTGGGCTGCCAAAAGTGTTAAAAATGTCGCTGCTGGAGCGAATACTAGTGATGCCCTTGCTAATAATGTCAGCAAATTAACTTGGCTTACTCGCAAGCTGATACTAAACAGAAACAGTTCAACAGTATCATCTACAGGCAAAGATTTAGGGCAAGTGGTATTTGTTGGCGCAGGGGCTGGCGATCCCGAATTATTGACCATCAAAGCGGTAAAAGCGCTACAACAGGCAGATATCGTATTAGTTGATTGGCTGGTGAACCCTGAAATTAATGCCTTTATCCCAGATCATATCGAGCGGGTATTTGTTGGCAAAAAATGTGGTCAGCATTCGGTCACACAAGCAGAAATTTGTCAGTTATTGGTAGATTACGCGGCTCAAGGTAAACGAGTTGTGCGATTAAAAGGGGGAGACCCGTCGATATTTGCGCGACTTGCCGAAGAAACGGATGTGCTTTCGAAAGCGAATGTTCCATTTCAAGTCATCCCTGGTATTACTGCTGCGACAGGATGCGCCGCTTATTCCGGTATTCCGTTAACTCATAGAGACTGCGCGCAATCAGTGAAATTTATTACTGCTCATGGCAAGCAAGAAGACCATGAATGTGATTGGCACCTGCTAGCAGCAGAGCAATGCACACTGGTTTTTTATATGGGCTTGAATCGTGTTCAATTAATTTGTCAGCGATTAATAAGTCATGGCATGGCAGCAACTATGCCTATTGCGGTGATTGACCAGGGCACTAGTCATACTCAGAAAGTAGTTTGCAAGTCGTTGGCATCGATGGATGCGGCAAGTGATTTAGCTGACTTTCAAGGCCCAGCGTTAATTATCGTTGGTAAGGTGGTTGAAAAGCGCGTAGATGTTAATTTATCGCTGGTTGATGGTGAAGCGCCCACCATTTCCGCAAATGCTTTCGAAGCCGCTTAGCGATCAAAAACTCGTAATAGTCTCTCAGAACGAAAAAAGCCGCACACTGTGCGGCTTTTTAGAATGTGGTGGGTGCGACTGGAGTTGAACCAGCGACCTCTTGCATGTCAAGCAAGCGCTCTAACCAACTGAGCTACGCTCCCAAATCAATGTTGCCTTAGCAACGGAGCGCTATGTTAGCGATGCTATTTTACAGTTGCAAGTGTTTTTCGCGATATTTTCTCAAATTTGGTTTGTTCGATTAATTTAACAACAAATCACTAAATTTATTGATTAAATTAGCATCGTTATTAACAATGTAATTAAATAACTCGGTAGTTTAAAAATCTTCACGCATTGATAAGCCCCAAACGCAGGGCATGGAAAAATTAAGGGAATCTAAATGAAAAATAATAAAATTATTGCGCTATTGGCAGTGGGAGCCTGTTCTTCAGCATTTCCAATGGGAGTAATGGCAAACGAGCAGCCAGATGCCTCAGTTTTGGTTAAGCAAGCCTATGGCGGTATTCATTACAGCTATTTTGATGCAGATAATGAACGACTGACCGTGGCGGGTGATCGTGCCTCAGGGTTAGAAGAGGGTGATGGTGCGGGTTTGTCACTTGGCTATCGTTTTTCCGAATATAACGAATTGCGTATTCAGTATACCGACTTGTCAGTTGATGCATTGCGCAGTGTTTATGGCGACCAAGATGGTCGCTCGGTAGCCATTGACGTTTTACACTTTCCAAGCAAAAAGAACCTTTACCTTATTGGTGGTTTTAAAGAAATTGATTTAGAAGAAAAAGAAGTATCAGCCAACATTGGTATGGGGTACCGTCATTACTTTACCAATCGCTTTGCTGGTTTTGTTGAAGGTAAAGGGCATTATCAATTTGAAGAGTACCATACTGATTTTAACGCCACTTTGGGTATAATTTACTTCTTTGGTGAGAACAAGGCACGTACCGCCTCACCTGTAGCGCCAAAACCAACCGCAGTGAAACCCGTATCGTCTAAACCAGCGACAATGTCTACCGTTAAAGATGCTGATAAAGACGGTGTCATTGATAGTCTAGACCAGTGTCCAGGCACACCTACAAACCATATGGTCGATATTAAAGGCTGTACCTTGTTTAGCGAGAAAATGCGTTCTATTGAAGTACAAGTAAACTTTGATAACAACAGTGATGTCATTAAGCCTGAGTTTTATGGTGAAGTTGAAAAGTTGGCTAACTTCTTAAAACAATACAGCGGTGTTAATCTGACTATTGAAGGTCATTCGTCTAGCGTTGGTGCGGCAGGCTACAATAAAACCTTATCAATGAAACGTGCCCAAGCCGTTGTTGATATACTGGTAAACGAATATCGCATTGACGGTGGACGATTAAACGCTGTTGGCTATGGCGAAGAGCGTTTAATTAACGAGGCAAATACTGCTGCTGCTCATGCAGAAAATCGCCGTATTATGGCAACAGCGGAAACTAGTGAAAAAGTTGCCGTTGAGAAATAGCTGGGCCTATCAAGCCTGCTGCTAAAGAAAGAAAAAAGCGCAAAGTGGATTAACTTATACAATTAATTACTTTGCGCTTTTTTATGCTCCTTGCGAAGCAATTATTAGTGCTGGCTATTGGATGGAAGTCCTAATTCTCGTAATAAACCCGTATAAAACACTAAATCTTGAAACAGCCCCTTGATGACGTCAAAGTCTGTTACAGCTAGTGCTAGTTGAGGCTCGAATAAATCCCTGCCTTCGGGGATTGCAATGTAAACATTTTGGTCAATAAAAGATAGCGATATCGCGATTCCCTGTTTTTGATTTCTATAGTCAACTAATTTATCCATCAACTTGGGCGATAGCATTTGTAATATGGTATCTGGCGCTGAGCTGACAACGGAGAAATATTGGCTAAATTCACTTTCCGGTAATGCTACGTTTTCACCAATACGTGGACTTTGAAAATGGCCAAATAGCTTTTCTTTTAACCCTTGCTTGGTATTTTCTTTCGCTAAAATATAACTAGAGTGAGAAAATGGCTTGGGACGTTGAGCTTTGAGAAAAAGGCCGATAAAAATCGGATTTTTTTGCGAGCCGCCTTCGGGCCGTTGAATAATCTGTTCTACAAAAAGTTCAGACATTTCAACCTTAAAACCTTCGATCTCGCCACAAATAAGATCTTCACCACCGTAACTATCAATTTTTTTGGGGTACAAACCGCTTTGTTCGAACTCGGTTTGAGTGATGAATTTGTCTTTATGCCAGATTAGCGACTTGTCAATTTCACTCAACAGAGTCACCATTATTTGTTTTTTGTAACTACTTCGGAACTTGTCCCAACTGAACTTAAAGGTGACAAGGCAATACGCCATAATGGCAAATAGCGCAATTAGCAAAGGCGTTGAGTCAATGCCTGACAATACCGCGATAAAAAAGGCACCTACGGAAAAGGTAAGCGCTTTTTTCTTCTTTAATGTCGCTAAACGAGAGGTTTCTAGTGGCGCTAACTTGGGTTTTAGCTTTTGTTCAAACAGCAAATTTAACTGTGCAGTGTCTATGTCCAAGTCCAAATTCATTTCTCGTCCACCTCCAAAAAATGAGCTAGCTTTGAAAGTATGCTCTAATTTTACGCTAGCCGTGCTTGCACGACCTTTAACCGAATAGCTAATAGCACTGCGGCGGTGGTTAAGCCTGAGATAAAGCCAATCCAAAAGCCTGATGGGCCTATCGGCTCAATTATCCAATCAGTTAAACCGAGTATTAATCCAATAGATAAGCCGACAATCCAATATGAGAAAAAGGTAATGATCAATATTGAGGTAGTGTCTTTATAACCACGTAACGCGCCCGCCGAAATCACTTGAATAGCGTCTGAAAACTGAAACAGAGCTGCTAAGAACATTAAGCTTGCTGCTAGCTCAATTACTGGCAGTTCAGTGGTATAAATACCGGCAATTTGGGATTTAAACAGTAACGTGCCAGAGGCTGTAACCACGGCAATCACTAAGCCTAATAGTGCTGAATACCAACAAATATCTTTTGCATCCTGATATTGCTTATTGCCAACGGCAAAGCCCACTTTTATCGTCACCGCCATGGCAAGGCTTAGCGGGATCATAAATACCAGCCCCGAGAAGTTAATGGCGATTTGGTGGCTCGCCACAACTTCAGCGCCAAATGGTGCCAAAATTATCGCGACCACAGCAAATAAACTCACTTCAAACAGCAGTGATAACGCGATAGGCACACCCAGTGCCAATACCGTTTTTATTTCTGACCAGTTTGGCCAATAAAAACGGTCAAACAAGTGCGCCTGTTTAAGGTGTTTTGAGAAGTAGGTATAGGCCAACATAGATAAAAACATTGCCCAATAAACCAAAGCCGTAGCTAGGCCGCATCCTGCGCCGCCCAGTGCAGGCATGCCGAATTTACCGTAAATAAATATGTAGTTAGCGGGGATATTAACTAGCAAACCAATGATACTAATGATCATGGTTGGTCGAGTATGCGACAAACCCTCTGAATAGTTCCTTAACACAAAGTACAAGCAAAACGCGGGGCCACCCCAAACGATATAGTCTAGGTAGTCAAACATTAACTTTTTGAGTTCTGGTTCAAGGGTCACTTCTTGATAGATTGCTGGTGCGACGGTGGCGTTTAATAAGATAAGTGAGCCACCTAAAAACAAGCCAATCCACGCAGTTTGATAGGTTGCACTTGCGACCTTATCAAATGCCTTGGCGCCTGAGTATTGTGACACGATTGCCGCTAACGCCATCATGATACCGGAAATCGTTAGAATGGCTGGTAGCCAAACACTGCTAGCAACCGCTACCGCAGCCATGTCAGTTGCGCTTACACGACCAGCCATTACCGTATCGGCAAAGCCCATTAAGTTTTGGATCAGTTGGGCAATAAGAATAGGGTAAGCGAGTTTAAGTAAACTTTTTGATTGATAAATAAAATCTGATAAGCGCATGAAAACCTGAATGCTTTGCTGTTAAAATAGCGAAAATTTTTAAGGGGTAAATAATATATGTTTACTGGGATTGTGCAATCGAAAGCACAAGTTTTATCAGCACAAACTAAGCATGGCGTCTGCCAGCTATGCATCGCTGTTGACAAGCAATATGCACAGCAAATTGAGTTGGGCGCCAGTATCGCGATTAATGGTGTATGCTTAACGGTTGTTGAGCAGCAATCGCTTGATGAAACGCTCGACAAAATTCGTTTTGATGTGATTGATGAAACGTTACGCGTAACCAATCTTGCGTCGATTAACGCAGGCGACTTAGTGAATTATGAGCGGTCGTTAAAAGTTGGCGATGAAATCGGCGGGCATCAAGTCTCAGGGCATATTCATGCCATGGCCAGTGTCACTCAAATTGAAAATATTGGTGATAATCGCAGTATTTATTTTGAGTTAGCGCCAAGCCAACAAGCAGCTTATGCAAAGTACTTATTTGGCAAAGGATTTATCTCAATTAATGGCACGAGTTTGACCTTAGGCGAGTCAGTGGAAAACGGTCACTTCAATGTGCATTTGATCCCCGAAACATTAACCAGAACCAATATTGGTGACCTTGAGGTTGGTGATAACGTCAATATTGAAATGGATCAGCAAACCATTACTATCGTGTCGACGATAGAGCGAATGAAACTACAGTTAGGCTAACTATAAACGGAGATATAAGTAGGTTAGTTTTACGCTGCTTTTCGCTCAAACATTTGCGCTTAAAAAACTTGCTCGTCGTCTGCGTCTACTTGTAGCTCAATCTTTTGGCCGACCTCATCAATATGCATATTGAAATGAATTTCACTGCAGCATGCAGGGCATTCGTCGTAATAATTTTGGTCACCGGCACTTGGATCTAACGTTACGTGTAAATGATGACCGCAGTGTGGACACTCAATCCGCTGTTGTTGAAGATCTTCGAGCATAACTGACCTCTTCACCTTTGCTCAAACGTCTTTTAAGTATGACCAAAATATGTGATTCTGCTAGCTGCAGCTAAGTCTCTGAAAAGCCGTAATATAGTGGTTTATAGCCGTTTGACGTGAATTTTTAAAGACCGATTATAGCTAGCTTGGCGTTGATAAAATACGCTGTAAATTAGCTTTTGACTGGTCAATGTAGATGCCACCGAACATATTGGCGTGGTTAAGTACATGGTAAAAGTTATAAAGCAGTTTTCGTTTGGCATAACTTTTCGACAATGGATATGTTGCTTGGTAGCCTTGATAAAAACTTGTCGGAAACAAACCAAATAATTCGGTCATGGCAATATCAGCTTCGCGATCACCGTAGTAACACGCAGGGTCATAAATAACGCCCTGTAATTCAGTGAAACTTACGTTACCTTGCCATAAATCGCCGTGAAGTAAGCTAGGTTGTGGGTGATGGTGAGCGAGCAACTTTTGGCAATGCGCACAAATGTAGTCAATATCGCCCAGCAAAATTGATTTTTCTTCTAACAAGGCTAATTGCCAACCAATACGTTGCTCTGCAAAAAATACACTCCAATTCTTCTGCCATTTATTGGGTTGTCGAGTATGACCAAGGTAGTTGTCGTGTTGCCAACCAAATTCGCCATGAGTGCATACTTGGTGCATTAAGGCAAGTTGCTGACCGATTTGAAACCACTGGCTATCGCTGCCACTGGTTAATGCTAGATATTCAAGCACCAGAAAACTTTTATCTAGTGTGCTGCCAATCGCAACAGGCTTGGGTGATTTAACGTCAGAAAGGCTGGCCAATTGGTCAAGCGAATACCACTCTTGCGAAAAGTTATCGTATGCAGTTTTGTTGTTCACTTTAACGAAGTAGTTTTGGTTTTTACCACTAATGTGAAATGCTAAGTTGATATCACCGCCAGAAATAGGGGATTTATTTTCAATACTAAACGCTTTTCCTGTGCTTTTAGTAATCGCAGACTCTACGCTGTGCCACATAGTTCATAGAATATTAAATACCAATAATTGCTTAGTATAGAACAACTTGCAGTATGTGCTTGCCAAAGATAAATTGTTCAATTGCGGCGCTTTATCAGCACCTTTACTCAGTGTGTTGGAGAAGTTTGAACTGCTTGCTCTTTAATCGAATTGATGTGAAATTGTTGCCATTGAGATGCGGGTAACTGTTGTTCAATGTTTCGCATTGTTTGCCATACGGAATTCACTGTCATTTGGTTAACCAGCCAAACTGGAATGGCACCATTTGGATCAACACTAAATTCGTAAGCAATATGAATATAGCCAAGTCGCTCAATGGGTTTGATGAGCCAGTTAGCGTGCAATACGCTAACTCTAACAATGTCGTCAGAAAGTGGTACTTCATTGCCTGCATCTTTTACATGAATATTGATGCTGAGATCCGACTGTTGTGTAAACTCTGTGTCTATCACCATATCTCGGGGCTTAACTGGCCAAATACCTTCAAAATAGGTGATGAAAATATTACGGGTTGGCGATTCCTGGCTGATCAATTCACTATGGTAGGCATTATCCAGCCAATTGGGAATGTTGTCATAATCTTGTAAGAACAATAAAAAACCGGAAAGGGAAGATCGAACGGTAAGCTCGGCTTTAATATGAGCAAGGTGTTTGTTCTCGTTTTGCTTTTGAGCCTTTGCACGCTTAGCTGTATAGACTTTAACAGCGTCGCTAGTTCGCACCAATTGCCAATGTGTAGCTGTACTCTCATTTTCAACTTTTTCTATAACATCATTCGCGTAACTTTTACCAAGAATAAGAGGGTTTGCAACAATTGATAAAAGCAGTGGAAACGTTATTTTAACTAAATGATGAAAAAGCTTTGAAAAACGCCTGTTTGCCATTGAAATATCCGCTTAATTTTTCTATTCTTCCGAGCTCATTTGTATTAGACCATATTTTGCGTGTTTTAGGTTCGAAAAAGTAATTCGAAACGATAATGCAATTTCTGATGGCTAATCACACTTTTATTTAAATTAACAAGCGGCGCTACGTGTGCGTCGCCACTGTGTAAGGAAATTTCATGCCTGTAATTACTCTCCCAGACGGAAGTCAACGTTCTTTCGATAATCCAGTATCTGTAATGGATGTTGCATTAGACATTGGTCCTGGTTTAGCAAAAGCGACACTTGCCGGTCGCATTAATGGTGAGCGCGTAGACGCGTGCGAAATGATCACCGAAGATTGCCAACTACAGTTGATCACTGCGAAAGATGAAGATGGTCTGGAGATTATTCGCCACTCTTGTGCTCACTTGTTAGGTCACGCGATCAAGCAATTATTCCCAGATGTAAAAATGGCGATTGGTCCAACAATCGACAACGGTTTTTACTACGACATCGATTTAGAGCAAGCATTAAACGACGATGATTTAGCGAAGTTAGAAAAGCGCATGCTTGAGCTTGCTAAAACTAACTACGCGGTTGTGAAGAAAACGGTTTCTTGGCAAGAAGCACGCGATACGTTTGAAGCACGCGGCGAAAGCTACAAGATGGAAATCTTAGACGAAAACATCGAGAAAGATGATCGTCCAGGCTTATATCATCACGAAGAATACATCGACATGTGTCGTGGCCCACACGTGCCAAACATGAAGCACTGTCATCACTTTAAACTGATGAATGTTGCAGGTGCCTACTGGCGTGGTGATTCAGAAAACAAAATGCTACAGCGTATTTACGGCACAGCATGGGCAGATAAGAAGCAATTAAAAGCTTACTTACAACGCTTAGCAGAAGCAGAAAAGCGTGACCACCGTAAAATCGGTAAAGCACTAGACTTATTCCACTGGCAAACCGAAGCGCCGGGCATGGTGTTCTGGCATAACGATGGTTGGACTATTTATACTGAGCTTGAAAAATTCGTTCGCCAAAAGTTACACGAATACGATTACGACGAAGTAAAAGGTCCATTAATGATGGATCGTCAGTTGTGGGAGCGCTCAGGCCACTGGGACAAATATGCAGAAAACATGTTCACGACAGAATCTGAAAAACGTGAATATGCGATTAAGCCAATGAACTGCCCAGGCCACGTTCAAATTTTTAACCAAGGTTTGAAGTCATACCGTGATTTACCGCTACGTATGGCAGAGTTTGGTTGTTGTCACCGCAATGAGCCATCAGGTGCATTACACGGCTTAATGCGCGTACGTGGTTTCACACAAGATGATGCCCATATTTTCTGTACTGAAGATCAAGTACAAGCAGAAGTCACTAAGTGTATTGAAATGGTTTACGATGTATACAAAACCTTTGGTTTTGAAGACATTCTCGTAAAACTCTCGACTCGTCCTGAAAAGCGCATCGGTGCTGATGAAATTTGGGATAAAGCCGAGGAAGGCCTAGCGAACGCGCTTAAGTCTTTAGACATCCCATTTGAGTACTTACCAGGTGAAGGTGCATTCTACGGTCCGAAAATTGAGTTCACCTTACTCGATTGTTTAGGCCGTAACTGGCAATGTGGTACGGTGCAGCTAGACTTTGCACTACCAGGTCGTTTAGATGCGTCTTACATCGGTGAAGATGGTGAACGTCACGTACCGGTAATGATCCACCGTGCAATCTTAGGTTCATTAGAGCGTTTCATCGGTATTTTAATCGAAGAATACTCAGGTAAATTCCCAACTTGGTTATCACCAATTCAGGCAACTGTGATGAATATCACCGACAAACAAGGTGAATATTGTGAAAATGTTGTGAAAAAACTGAAAGAAAGTGGATTTAGAGCCAAAGTTGACTTGAGAAATGAGAAGATAGGCTTTAAAATCCGCGAGCACACTTTGAAGCGTGTTCCATATCTTTTAGTCGTTGGTGACAAAGAGATGGAAAACGGCGAAATTGCTGTTCGTACACGCGGTGGTGAAGATTTAGGAAAAATGTCGGTTGAAGACTTTATTGCTAAGCTAACACAAGAAGTTAGCGACAGAACCTAATCCTAGTGATTCGCAAGTAAAGTTAAAACGGACACAACAAGTTATTTTATCCAGGCATGTATGCAAAACCATGCCTGATTATTTTTAGTTCTTTGGAGGAACAGGCTATTAAAGGTGGTCAAAGAGGCGGTCAAAAAGAGCCGGCACATCGTTTAAATGAGTTAATTACAGGTATTCCTGGCAACGAAGTTCGCTTAATTGGTTATGACGGCGAAGCAGCTGGTATCGTAACGTTAAACGAAGCGATGAACTTAGCGGAGCAAGCAGGTGTTGATTTAGTAGAAATCAGCCCAACGGCAAAACCGCCTGTGTGTCGTGTAATGGATTACGGTAAGTTCCTTTACGAAAAAGCCAAAGAGCAAAAAGAACAGCGTAAAAAGCAGAAACAAATTCAGGTTAAGGAAATTAAATTCCGTCCTGGTACAGATGAAGGCGACTATCAGGTCAAACTACGCAACCTGAAGCGCTTTTTAGAAGGTGGTGACAAGGCTAAGGTAACAGTACGTTTCCGCGGTCGTGAAATGGCCCACCAAGACATTGGTATCGAGCTTTTAAACCGTGTTAAAGCGGATTTACAAGACGTAGCATCTGTAGAATTCTTCCCAAAAAAGGCAGAAGGTCGTCAGATGATTATGGTTCTCGCACCAATCAAACGTTAATAGTTTGGTCTACAAGTAGTTAATCCGCTTATTTTTATAATTGGATTGCTCACCACTATTATCTTGAAGCTGGTTATTAAGGCCTGCAAGTAGAGCGCAATAAGCACTCTCGCCTTGATAGCTTAATATTAATGGCAGAAATGCGGAGTATTTTTCATGCCTAAAATGAAAACTAACAAAGGTGCTGCAAAGCGCTTTAAGCCTACAGCTAACGGCTATAAATTCAAGCAAGCTGGTCTTCGTCACATCCTGACTAAGCGCCGTACCAAAGTTAAGCGTCACTTACGTGCTAAATGCCTAGTTGCCGCTTCTGACATCAAGTCAGTTAAGAAAATGTTACGTCACGCTTAATAGGAGAACTTAGACAATGGCAAGAGTAAAACGTGGTGTTGTAGCACGCCGTTCTCATAAAAAAGTTTTAAAGCAAGCTAAAGGTTACTACGGTGCTCGTAGTCGCGTTTATCGCGTTGCTTTCCAAGCAGTAACTAAAGCTGGCCAATACGCATACCGTGACCGTCGTCAACGTAAGCGTCAATTCCGTCAACTTTGGATTGCTCGTATCAACGCTGCATCTCGTCAAAATGGTTTATCTTACAGCCGTTTCATCAACGGTCTTAAGAAAGCTTCTATCGAGATCGATCGTAAGATCTTAGCAGACATCGCTGTATACGATAAAGCTGCTTTCACTGTACTAGTAGAAAAAGCAAACGCGGCATTAGCTGCTTAAGCTTGACTATTTGAATAGTTGAAACACAAAAAAGGACGCACTAGCGTCCTTTTTTATTAGCTAACATTTATTAGTTAACAAAAGCCTAAAGAAATTATTATTGTGTTTTCATCGATTGAAATCAGACTAATAGATTCTTTAAAGGAAAGTATAAGCATGAGTCTTGCTGATCAAGTTTTGGCGGTAAATGATGATTTACCCATCCGCACTGATAAACCTGTTCACAGTGGTAAAGTTCGTAGCGTTTATTGGTTAACAGAAGCCGACAGTCGTCGTTTAATCATCGAGAAAGGATACGACGTTCCCGCCGACACACCATTAGCCATAATGGTGATCAGCGACCGCATTTCAGCCTTTGATTGTATTTGGACAGGTGAGGGTGGCATGCGTGGTGTACCAGGTAAAGGTGCAGCGCTCAATGCGGTTTCAAACCATTGGTTTAAGCTGTTTAAAGAGCAAGGCTTAGCCGATAGTCACATTCTTGATATTCCTCACCCATTTGTCTGGATCGTACAAAAAGCACAACCTGTGATGATTGAAGCGATCTGCCGTCAATACATTACCGGCTCTATGTGGCGTGCCTACGAAAAAGGTGAGCGTGATTTTTGTGGTATTGAATTGCCAGAAGGCTTAAGCAGGGACAGCAAGTTACCAGAGTTGTTACAAACGCCATCAACAAAAGGTATTTTGAAAGGGATCCCTGATGTACCAGAGGCAGATGACGTTAACATTACCCGCAAAAACATTGTCGATAACTTCCAAGCCTTCAACTTTAAGTCGGTCGATGATATCGCTTTGTACGAAAAGCTGTTAACGCAGGGCTTTGATGTAATCTCAGACGCGCTTGGCAAGCTTGACCAAATTTTTGTCGACACTAAATTTGAATTTGGTTATGTCAAAGACAAAGCTGGTAATGACAAGTTAATTTATATGGATGAAGTGGGCACACCAGATTCTTCTCGTATTTGGGACGGTGAACAATATCGCGCTGGTAAAGTGGTGGAGAATTCAAAAGAAGGTTTCCGCCAACTATTGCTTAGTCATTTCCCAGATCCAGACATTCTGCTAAATAAAGAGCGAATGGAAGAGCGTGAAACTCTGGCACACGATAATGAATTACCTGCCGACGTACTCATGCAAGTGTCAAAAACTTATACCGGTATTGCCGAGAAAATTACTGGTGAAAAAATCATGTTAAGCGACAATCCTAAAGCTGAGATCATTAAAATATTGAAAACCCAGTACCAATTAGTTGACTAGGCAGTTATTATTTCTGCGAGGTTAATCGGCGAACTCAGCAAATGAAGCAACTGTAATCGTTACTAAAATTTGCTGGGCTTGCCCGTTAGTAAAGCTAATAGGTAATATGATTTAGCACAGAACTATGTATATAACTTTGTATTTAACGATGTTTACCAATTAGAGAGTACTCATTAAGTATCTAGGTAATTATTGAAAAATACATTAACGACACACATTTGTATGCGCCCCATTAAATCCTAAGGTAATATTAAGAATAATCTAATCATTACAACTACCTTTATACCTAACAAATGTATTTCAGATTGCGAGAAACTGAAATTTAGACTAGTTTCTCAATCTAAGTGTCCTTCAAATTAAGACAAAGGAATTTCCAATTATGGCAACGAAAACCGCTAGTACCCCAGATCACGACTATCAACAAATGATCGCAAAAGTTGATGCATTAAATAAGGTACAGGCCGTTATTGAATTTACATTAGACGGCACAATCGTGACCGCCAATGATAATTTTCTCAACGCAATGGGTTACACATTGGAAGAAGTTGTAGGCAAGCACCATAGCATGTTTGCAGAAGCTGGCTATGCGAATACCGCTGAATACGCTGCATTTTGGCAGCAGTTAAACCAAGGCGAATTTGTCACAGGTGAATTCAAACGTATCGGCAAAGATGGTCAGCCAGTTTGGATCCAAGCATCGTACAATCCAATTTTCAACGAAGAAGGCAAAGCCACAGGTGTTGTAAAGTTTGCAACTGATATCACCGAGCAAAAAATAGCGGCGGCGAACTTTCAAGGTCAAATTGATGCTATCAGTAAATCTCAAGCGGTAATTGAATTTAATATGGATGGCACCATTATCACGGCGAATGATAACTTCCTTAATGCCATGGGTTACAGTTTAGTCGAAGTGCAGGGTAAGCATCATAGTATCTTTGCTGACCCTGAGTACGCTAACAGTCTAGAGTACAAGCTGTTTTGGGAAAAACTAGGCCGCGGTGAATTTGAAGCAGGTGAATACCGACGTGTCGGTAAGAATGGGAAAGAAGTTTGGATTCAAGCTTCCTACAACCCAATATTAGATATGGAAGGCAAGCCATTTAAAGTGGTTAAGTATGCCTCAGATATTACAGCACAAAAATTACAAGCGGCTAATTTCTCAGGCCAGATTGACGCTATTGGTAAATCACAAGCCGTGATTGAGTTTGAATTAGACGGCACCATTATTGAAGCCAATGAAAACTTTTTAATGACCATGGGCTATACACTGGCTGAAGTGAAAGGTAAACATCACAGCATGTTTGCAGAGCCGGAAGTTGCAGGCAGTGCTGAATATCAGCAATTTTGGCAAAAACTAGGTCAAGGTCAGTTCGACTCAGGTGAATACCGCCGTTTAGGTAAGTTTGGTAAAGAGGTTTGGATTCAAGCTTCATATAACCCAATTTTAGACATGAACGGTAAGCCGTTTAAAGTGGTTAAGTATGCCACTGATATTACCCAGCGCAAACAAGCGATATCAGAAATCAAAGACAGCATTATGTCGTTATCGGAAGGAGATTTAACCAACCGTATTGACGCTGATCTAGGTGAAGAATTCAGCGTGTTAGGTGATTCAATGAATTCCTTGCTGGATAACTTAAACGATATGATGAGCACGATTCGCGATGCAGCTGATCATGTGTTCCACTCTTCGCGTGAGCTAGCGGTAGGTAACAGTGAGTTAAGTCAACGTACTGAATCTCAAGCGGCAAGTCTTGAGGAAACTGCCTCAGCAATGGAAGAACTGACTTCTACGGTTCAGCAAAATGCCAATAACGCAACGGAAGCTACTAAACTTTCTACTGTGGCGATGAGTAAAGCCAGTGATGGTGGCGACGTGGTTAACAATGCGATTGCTGCGATGCAGGCTATTGAAAAGTCTAGCAAGAAAATCTCTGACATCATCGGTGTTATTGATGAAATTGCATTCCAAACAAACCTACTTGCACTAAACGCCGCGGTTGAAGCCGCACGCGCTGGCGAACAAGGCCGCGGTTTTGCAGTTGTTGCAAGTGAAGTTCGTAACTTAGCACAGCGCAGTGCGTCTGCGGCGAAAGAAATCAAAGGTTTGATTAGCGACAGTGTTGATGCGGTTAATCAAGGTAGCAAGCTTGTCGATGATACAGGCAAGACATTTAGCGATGTTATCGGCGCGGTACAAGAAGTGGTTACCATGATTTCGGATATCGACTCTGCAAGTCGCGAACAAGCGGTTGGCATTAGCGAAGTGAGCAATGCGGTTTCGCAAATGGATTCGATGACACAGCAAAATGCCGCATTAGTTGAAGAAGCGACAGCGGCTAGCCGTTCGATGGAAGAGAAAGCGCAAGACTTACTTGAGCAAGTATCAAATTTCGAAACGGATGAAGCTTTACAAAGCCCAGTATTAAAGCCTGAAGTGACGCGCGCAAAAGACTTTAACCCGCGTCCTAAGCCGGCAGCGCGTTTACGCAAGCCAGTAGTTAATGAGTGGGAAGACTTCTAATTATCGTTTTAAAATAGCTAATAAACTAAGATAGTTAGCAAAATATCAAAAAAAGCCATCATCGAGTATTATCGATGATGGCTTTTTTAATTCATATGTTTTAGCTGGCAGTTACTAGTTGCTATTTAATACCAAATTGAATAATTATTTGATCACTCAGCGAGAATTTAAAGGCTCATAGACAAGGTTTGACGTGTAGAGAATGGTTATTCCCCTTTTTTTGAACGAAAAGCAAACGCCATAACGCAGTATATGTGCCTTTAAAACTCGCCCTTGGGAATGCATAAGCAGCATGATAACTGCACAAAATTCACTTGATGTAGAACGACTATATCGTCATAAATTTCGTTTGTTCTAATACTGCTTATGTCATTCTGAGAGGCTAAATAATTAATCAAATTGGTATAAGGCCAGTTTTATTCGTTATCAGCTAATAACTTAGGTGACGTGACCAAAATCTCATAGGGTAAAGGCTCAGCTAATAAATCTTCATCAATACTGAGTGATTGAAAGCCTTGTTTTTGGAAGTAGGCCGAAATTTCTGAACTCGTTGCGGTTTGCTCAGTTAACTTCATGGCTTGATAGTAAGCTTTATCTTCAGCCAACTCACATTCTTCTGGGTCGATAAAAAAGTGCATTGGCATCGCCATTAACCAAATCGACTGCGCTTTTGAGTATTCGTTTGCAAGGTAGTTTAGGATTGCTTTACCTAAACCTTTACCTTGGTATGCTGGCAAAACGCTAATCGCCTCTAGCATAATGTGCTGGGTTGCCTTTTTACTCTCTTGTTTTACTGAAAGTTGCTCACTAAGGTCAGCTTTTACATTGTGCCCTTTAAAAAATAAGTTTAATGGCAGCTCCCAATCTGTGGCACCTAGTTCTTCAAGTGCTTCACAGCTTTGTAGTGCATTGCGATGCTTGTTGATGGTTAGTAGCTCTAATTCAACTTTGGCGATAAGTTGATCGCCATCTAATACATTTAGCTCTTGATAAAGCTGCCATTCAAAATTTGTTTTAATCTCTGGCGATTGCAGGGAAAAGGTATAGTCGGTCATGAATTTGCCTTGTGCTTACTTATCTTTTTGTCCCCAGATTTGCTCTGGTTTAAGTTTCAATGTTTTGCGCTCATCTGACTTCATGCTGTCATCGCGTTGATTACTGGCATTTGGATTCACATAAACTTTACTTTTGTTTGGTCGTGCGCCTTGTTTCGCCAATTTGTCAGTTTTACTCTTTTTATTGGTAACAGCACTTTTGGGCTTGCCAGCATGCTTATTAGGTTGAGTATTTGCTGAGCTTTCCTGGTGGTCAGCGACAGCAGAGTTTTTGATTGGTCGCTGTTTTTGCTGGATTGCCGTTAACAAGTTACGCAATATTTGATCTTTACATTGACGAAAATGTTTGTGATCAGGCTTTCTAAAAAATGCACTTAGTTCAGCTTTACCTAAATTAAAATCAACTGATTTTAGTAAAGCTAATATATCTTCAGCTTTCAGTGATAAGGCAATTTTTATCTTAGTTAAAATTAAATTATTGCTAAGTTGCTTTTCGTTGACTGGCGTTTTCCCATCTTTTTTACCGCGATTTTTAACTACCCAGCCATTTAGGAAACCAGCTAATTTTTGATCAGACAGGTTAACTTGATCTTTATCGTCGTCTTTTCTTAACCAGTTGACTACTTGCTCGGTGGTCACACCAACATCTGCCAGTGCAAAAATGTCGCAAATCTGCTTGTCTGTGAAGTTATAGGTGAAACGCAGTCGGCGCAGAATATCGTTATTAGTCACTCGTTAATCTCATGAAAAGGGTAAACGCGTATTTTAGCATGAAATTGGTGATGCGCGCTTAACTTTGTAGCGCTACGATATTTTTACGCTATGGAATTGGATGTAATTAATTATCAAGTACTAGCAACTTCTTTACGTAAATCATAGATACATTTATCGCACTTTGCTTTTAGACACTTAGAGAGCTGTTCATGTTCAGTGAACACTTTAGCGACGCTAAAAGAAATCCCTTCTAGCAACTGTGTGTGATTTACAATGGGCATTAATGTGCATTGGTAAATATGGGGATTATGCACGGTGCTTATGTGAAATGAATCAATACGCAACTGGGTTAGCAGTTTAAGTGCGTTTAGTTTGATGCGTTTTAATTGTTGAACACAGATATGACTGGTTAAGTCTTCGAAACTATCTACAGGGCCCGCTGCTGGGTTCAAAATAGTGCTTGTGTTATAGCAACTGATTTTCCCGGTGCTGAAGTGATAGGCGCCAACTAGCACATCAAGTTCAGCAAGGTGCTGCTTAGTATCATTGAACGCATGATTATCTAGCACTTTAATAAAGGCATTTTTACCTGAATTTACGCTTTGTTCTCGTGTAGTAAAACCTTTTGTGCCATATCGCAGCCAGTCTTCATCAACCGCTAAACTGCGGGCGAGTTTGGTTAAAGAGTGCGAGCTGATGTTGTCGGTAGCAAACCATTTGTAAATTGATTGTCGGCTAATGTTAGTAAGCCGAGATAACTGCGAAATTGAGATGTTGCGCTCTGCCAACAACTTTTTCAGTCGGGAAGAAAACTTATGTGCCATAAACTTCAGGCTAGTACTTTTGCTTATTATTATGATACTCGGCTGCTGGTCGCTAATCTTGATCTGCGTCAACCTGCTTTGGCTTTTTAGTATAAAATGTAAGGGTTTTCATGGCTTAGACTGTAAGGTGTCAAGTTATAGTTGACACATTGGCAGCGATTTGACGATTGTCAGATAAATTTACAAGCTAGCGCATCACTTCTACATTATTTAATGGCAGTTGAAAGGATGTCACGAGAAGTAAAGTTAGCCCATGATGACGTACTCATATCAGTTACGGATACCGAAAGCCATATCACTTATGCGAACCAAAAGTTTTGTGATATAGCGGGATTTACGGAAGATGAATTAGCCAATCAACCACATAATATCGTTCGCCATAGCGAGATGCCCAAAGCGGCGTTTGCCAATATGTGGCAGTATATAGAAAATGGCGAATCATGGATGGGACCGGTTAAAAACCGCTGTAAAAATGGTGATTACTACTGGGTAAATGCCTTTGTTACGCCGATTAAAGATCAGCAAGGTAAAATTGTTGAATACCAATCGGTACGCACCCAACCTGATCCAGAGGTTGTCGAACGAGCGAGCAAAACCTATCAACAGCTTAACCAAGATAAGTTGCCAGCCAAATTAAAATTCTGTACTGATGCCACACGCTGGGTGCAATGGCTACTGCCGTTAATACTACTCTACTTACTTACATTACCTTTCTTTTTCCCACAACTTACTGCAGCGATGCTACCACTGGTGTTAGTTGTGGCTGCGACAGTCGGTGTGTTTTCGTACTGGCGAATAAAATACCGCACCATGGTCAAAGCGACCAAAGAAGTGTACGACAACCCACTGATGAATTATCTATACGCCGGCACAACTGATGACATAGGCTCAGTGATTTTAGCGTTAAAAATGCGTAAAGCTGAATTAAATGCTGTGGTAGGGCGAGTGTGTGATGTCTCTACTCAGGTTACCGAAACCGCTAATGATTGCCATCAACTAGGTCAACAAGCATCAACGGCTTGTAGTGAGCAAAACCGTGAAACATCGCAAGTTTCGCAAGCGATAAAAGAGCTTTCCGACACCATAAACGATATTTCAACTACGGTTAAACAAGGTGCGCAGGCAAGTGAGCAAGGCATGCAACTTTCGCAGCTTAGCCAATCTACCGTGACGGATATGCTCGGCGCAATCGATGCATTGTCACAACATTTGTCATGTGTTGGCGGCACGATAGAACGATTAATTACCGGTACAAATTCGATCGAAACGGTATTGACTGAAATTAGTGGTATTGCGGATCAAACTAATCTACTTGCGTTAAACGCTGCGATTGAAGCAGCACGTGCCGGTGAACAGGGCAGAGGTTTTTCCGTTGTCGCTGAAGAAGTTCGAGCACTTGCCATTCGCACACAGTCTTCTACGGAAGAGATCAACAGCTTACTGAGCCAAATCAAAACTGAATCTGCAGGAGCCATCAAGGAAATGAATGAAGGTGGCGATCTTTCTGCGACTTGTGTTGAGTTGGCGACAGCCACAAAACAAGCCCTAACCGACATTAATAATGAAGTTCATCGGCTTTCAACACACAGTGTCGATATTTCTGTCAATGTTGAGCAGCAAGCAGTGGTGGCTGAACAAATTAGTCATAACTTGCAATCAATTTCTGCAATGTCATCTGATACTGACGAACATAGCAAGAGCGCCTGCCAATTGAACCTGAACCTGTTGCACCGAATTAGTGACCAACAGCGCCTAGTTGGCCAGTTTTTGAATTAACGTTTGTAAGGCGTTTTATTAGTGCGTTTTTTTGGTACGTTTTTTAGTAATAAAAGTTAAGTTATTCCCTAAGTTCGAGAAGTTCGATGAATGAAGTTGTATTAAGTAGTCGTTTCCCTGAATTATTGTCTGATGCTATTGATCCTATGTTGATATTGCGTGGCGAAGACGTGATTGACTGTAATCAGGCGGCTTTGGATTTCTTTAAATTTGCTAACCGGCGCGAGTGTTTAACTAAGCGACCCTGGGATTTGTCACCAACCTATCAGCCTGACGGGCTACTTTCACTTGAAAAAGGTTGGCAGAAAATTATGGCTTGCTACCAACACGGTAAGCAGCGATTCTTGTGGTTACACCGAGACATGCAGCAACTTCTGCACTGGGTTGAAGTTACTATTGTAAAAATTTCGCACGGTGATAGCAGTTATATTCACGCGACGATTCGTGATGTTGTAAAAACGCAAAGTGATAACGACTCACAATCAAATGAAGAAGAGGGCACTCAGCTATATCAGATTGATAATGGCTATCGTGAACAGCTCGATTTGGTGAATCCCTATATCCAGCTATTACACGAACATAAAAAGGTGATTGATGCTTCTTCGATCGTGTCAAAAACCAGTCCTAAGGGCATTATTACTTACGTTAACAAAAATTTTTGCGAAACCTCCGGTTACCATGAGCGTGAACTTATTGGTCAAAGTCACAATATTATTCGCCATCCCGATATGGACGCCGCGGTATTTAAAGATTTATGGCGCACCATAGCGCGCGGTAAAATTTGGCAAGGGGTGATCAAAAATCGTAAGAAAAATGGTGACACGTATTTAGTGAAAAGCACCATAGCACCGATATTTAATGATAGTGGTCGTATCGCTGAATATATCGCGATTAGACAAGATGTTACTGAATTTACAAAACAAAAGTTAGTCATTGAACAACAAACTATTGACCCAATTACCAAAGCAAAAAACTACTCTACTTTACTTAGTGACATGAGTAGTGAGCTGCAATGTCATATTGCCATTATTGATATTCCTGACTTAGAAGTGATCCAAAACGCTTATGATATTAAAGAGTATTATCGGGTGTTTGCGCGTGTTGCCTCTCAACTAGCTAGCTTATTGCCAGTCGAAGCAACACTATATCGCCACTCTGGTCGCTCTTTTGCTGTATTGATGCCTAATACCATACTATTTAACGATTTTATTCGCTTTTGCTTAGAATGGCAGAATGAGCTCGAAGAGCGAGACATAGAAACGGCTAACAATTTATTCTCGTTATCTTTTTACATTGGGTTAGCGCAATGGATGCCTGATGCCGACTTGCTCAGCCGAGCACGGATGGCGTTAGTGGGTGGTGATGAGCTGAATCAAAAACTTTCTGTTTTCACACAAGGTAGCAACATTCACAGTCGCTTGCTATCCACCATTGATTGGACAAATCGCTTAAAGTCAGCAGTTGCGGGTAATGGCATTGTCATTTTTGGTCAGAAAATAGTGAATCAGCAACACGACTATTATTCCACCGAAGTACTTATGCGCTATTTTGACCCAGACAAGCAGCATTATGTCTCACCAATCGAATTTTTAGGTTATGCCAAACGTTCAAAAGTTTACCCAAGCCTGTCACGTGTGGTGATTGAAAAAGCGTTTGAATATTTTGCCAGCAAGCAGCAACGCTTTTCGCTGAACTTATCAAAAGCGGATATCTCCGATCGGTTTACTGCAAATTTAATACTTTCATTACTAGACAAATACCAACTCGGCAAAAACGTGATTATCGAGCTTGTTGAGTCGGAGAATTATGAGCTAGATGATCAAAAGTTTGCTGATTTCCTCGTCAAGCTAAAAGCGCACCAATGTCAGATTGCGATTGACGACTTTGGCTCAGGCTACTCTAACTTTGAATATTTAACCCGCTTACCCGTCGATATTATTAAAATTGATGGTTCACTAATAAAGCAGATAGCGACGAATCAAAAGCATCAAGTTATTGTGAATACCATAGTGAACTTCTGTCACTCACTGGATATTAAAGTAGTGGCGGAATACGTTGCCAACGAACAGGTGTTAGACAAAGTGAAAGAGTTTGGCGTGGATATGTACCAAGGCTATCACTTCCATCAACCGGAAAGATTGCATTAATGTACTAAATTTAGAACAAACTCATCCGAATAGGGAATAGGGAATAGGGAATAGGGTACATTGCAATTGAGGCGGTGAAACATAACCTCTCTTATTGAATAGGTCATATTCTGAGTATGAGCTAGTACAATTGAAAAAGTTGTCATAGAAGAATTCTGGAGCCGACATTACCTTGCCGGCTCCGTAGGTATTTGGCTCTTGTTAGGGGCCGCAATCAAACTAGATTGTGAATCTATCGCCTTTACTTGTTAAAGTTACCCTAATGAGAGATTTTATAGTTTGAACCTTTCTAACATAACTCTTAGCTCGTTTGCTGAGCTTGTTAAGTTATTTGTTTCCTTTGCATTCAAGGTTGAAATATCAACAGATTGCTGGATTACTTTGTCTATTTCAGCCACACCTTGATTAATAAAGTTCACTCCTTGAGCTTGCTCGTTATTGGCATTAGAAATATCTGACATAAGCGATGCAGTTTCGTTTATTTGGCTATAGATCTGTTGCAACGCATCCGATGTTTGCTCCGCAATTTGATTACCTGTTGCTGTTTTCGCTGTAGACATAGCAACTAGCTTTTTGGTTTCCTCTGCAGCTTGTGTGCTTCTTGCTGCTAATCCTCTTACTTCGTCGGCTACAACGGCGAAGCCACGACCTTGCTCACCAGCTCTTGCTGCCTCAATAGCAGCGTTTAGCGCCAGCAAATTGGTTTGAGCGGCAATTTCATCAATTGTATTAATAAAGTTAGAAATACTTTGACCTGCTGAGTCTATTTCGAACATCGCTTCTGTCATTTGCTGCATCTTGTCTCGGCCAGTTTGTGCAAATTGCTTTGCGTTATTGGCTAGTTCAGTCGCCTTTTCGGCATTGGTCGCATTTAAATTGGTTTGCGTCGAAAGCTCCTCTAAAGACGAGGATATTTGTTCCAGCGATGTTGCTTGATTAGTCATTCCTAACGCTAGGTCATCACTGTTTTTCAACACCACATTACTGGCTGAGCTAATGTTGGCGCTAGAGGTTTGAACTTGAGAGATGACGTCGTGCAATTGTTCTGTCATGGTTTGCAGAGACTGGCCAAGATTATCTTTGCTTGACGATAAATTGATATTCTTCGATAAATCGCCTTCGGCAATCTTAGCAGCTAATTGAGCTTTGTCTCTCAATCGCTCTACCATAGTGATTATGGCTGAATACAGGCTGTCAGGTGCCGAATTGTTTTTTGGTAAATTAAGATCAAGCTCACCGTCGGCAACTCGTTGAGCCACAGAAATTACTTCTTTAGGCTCACCGCCCATCTGATTCAGAATCAGCTTGGTAACGATAATTGAAGCAAATATGCCAATAATGATTGAAATAACAACAATGACTTCGATTAATAGAATAGAGTTTTCATTCGCGGCAACTAGTTCAGGCCCTAATGTGTCCTGCACCGACTTAATATCTAGTTTTACGTTTTCAACTTTTCTGGCGACTTCAGGTCCTATCTTATCTAAGCTATTGGTGATAATGCTGTTGCGTTGAAGAATGATGTCGACAACTTTTAGAAAAGTTTCGTAATATTCAGCGGTTAATTTCTGGGTATTAGCTAACAGTTCCCTTCGTGTAAGGTTTTGCAACTCCGAATCTAAAATCTCTAACTCTTTGTTTAGGTCGGCAAATTCACTTTTAACCCTATCTACGTCGGATAATTCATTAGTGTTTAGAAACTTACCCGCGTACAAACGCGCTAGTAGTAAGCTTCGAGTCGCCAAGGATGCCCCGTAGGCAGCGACCATATCACCATCTTCTCTAGCCGATTTGAGTATCCTAGTGAGGTTTTGCTCTGCTTCAGGCCCCTTAACATCAAGTACCTGCTTCACTAATTGATGACGCTCTCCAATAAGAGAAACGACCTGTTCAAAGCTGTCATGATAAAGCGTTAAACTATTGTCTACCTCGTCAATTGCTCTGGCTCTATTTGGCTGATTGATTTCTCGCTGCGCATCTTGCATAAAGCTCTGAGTTTTTTGCCAATATTCTTCGAACTGCTGCTTATCTTTATCTGAGTTAGTGATAATAAAGTCTTTAACATTCATCCTTACCATTAACATGTTGGCTTGGACTCGACCTGATAAGTTCGTATCTCTGGCCATTTCACGATAGCCAGTAAACCCTTCTGTTGCATTTTGCAGGGCAAAGTAGGAGATAACACCTACTACCGCAATAAGCGTTAAAACAACTCCAAAGCCCGTATACAACTTTTGTGCTAGTGTTAGTTGCTGATATTTGTTCATCAATTTATTCCGTTAATTATCCAGTATTAATTGTAATCATGGATTGTTTAAAACTGAAGCTATGAAACAAGAGTACTCTTTCCTATATTTAACATTTTCATAACCTTTGGTTAAACAAATGGTTACTTGCTCCATTAAGTGTTGGAAAGATCAATATCAAACGTGTTGATTTGGAGGACTTAGTTAATTGGATGGTGTCCACTACAATGGACAACGACAGCTCGATAGTGAAATTGCTCTAAATTTAGTTTTAACTAAGCACCAAGAATTATGAATTTAGACGCAGTAGGGTAATAACTTGTTTGTTTTGTTTATTTTAGTTCTTATTGGCTTATATTTAGCGCGGAAAGCTTTGGTTGAAAAGTCATACCTAATCGCTTTGTATTGCTTACTGGAAATTTTTTTTCATCATTAGTGTTAATTACCGAAATTAAGTCGTAATTTAGCTTAATATCTAGACAAAAATGACAGTGCCACATCAATAGTTATAAATAGCTAGGCTCTTTCTTTATTACCCATCAATTTCATTTAGCACGCTTAATCTTTTACTTCTTAAAAAAACACCAGCAAAAATCCAATAAAAT
Organism: Thalassotalea euphylliae; assembly: GCF_003390395.1. NCBI lineage: Bacteria > Pseudomonadati > Pseudomonadota > Gammaproteobacteria > Alteromonadales > Colwelliaceae > Thalassotalea > Thalassotalea euphylliae. The sequence goes on from NZ_QUOV01000001.1 coordinate 2,010,507, forward strand.
TAGCGCTAAGCCAATATTAGCTCTACATTTCTACTCGCTTTTTATGTAGAATCATTCACCATTTTTTTAAATAGACCTATTCCAAGAAAAGTCCAAGAAAAGCATGGTTTTTCAATGTGGTGTGGGCATAAGAATAAGTCTAACTTAAGCAATTCGCTTTAGAGGAAATCATGAACTTAGACGATATAATTTTGCAAGCAGAGCAAGAGATCGCTGCGGCGTCGACACCTGCTGCACTAGATGACGTGCGCGTAAGCTACCTAGGCAAAAAAGGTGTGTTTACCGAAAAGATGAAAGGCTTAGGCCAGCTACCTAAAGAAGAAAAGCCAAAAGCAGGCCAAGTAATCAACCAAGCTAAGCAGCAAGTACAAAAGCTATTAACTGAACGTGGTGAGTTACTGCGCGCAGAAGAAATCAAAGCAAAATTAGCGGCTGAGTCAATTGACGTAACCTTGCCAGGTAACACTAACGAGATTGGTGGCTTACACCCAGTTACGAGAACAATTGAGCGTATTGAGTCATTTTTCAGTGAGTTAGGCTTTGAAGTAAAAGCGGGTCCAGAAGTGGAAGATGATTTCCATAACTTCGATGCCTTGAATATTCCTGAGCATCATCCAGCACGTCAAGATCACGATACCTTCTACTTTAACCCTAAGTTGGTATTACGCACGCAAACATCAGGCGTGCAAATTCGTACTATGGAAGCGGAAAAGCCGCCATTGCGTATTATCTCGCCGGGTCGCGTATACCGTAACGATTACGATCAGACACATACGCCAATGTTCCATCAGGTAGAGGGTTTATTGGTTGATAAAGACGTGAGCTTTACTCACCTAAAAGGTATCTTGCACGACTTTTTACATAACTTCTTTGAAGAAGATCTACAAATTCGTTTCCGTCCCTCTTATTTCCCATTCACTGAGCCTTCTGCAGAAGTGGATGTGATGGGTAAAAACGGCAAATGGTTAGAAGTACTAGGTTGTGGCATGGTTCACCCGAATGTACTTAAATCAGTGGGTATCGATCCAGAAGAATACACCGGTTTCGCCTTTGGTATGGGTGTTGAGCGTTTAACTATGTTGCGCTACGGCGTGAACGACTTGCGTTCATTCTTTGAAAACGATCTTCGATTATTAAAACAGTTTAAGTAAGGCGAGCGATAATGAAATTTAGTGAATCTTGGTTAAGAGAGTGGGTTAACCCAGAGAGTACTTCTGACGAGTTAGCGCACCAAATTACAATGGCTGGCCTTGAAGTTGACGGCGTTGACCCAGTTGCGGGTGAGTTCTCAGGCGTGGTTGTTGGTGAAGTAGTTGAATGTGGTCAACACCCAGATGCAGACAAACTGCAAGTCACCAAAATTAACGTTGGTGATGCCAGCACTGACGGCGAATTATTAGATATTGTTTGTGGCGCGAAAAACTGTCGCTTAGGTCTTAAAGTGGCTGTTGCTATGGTTGGCGCTGTGCTACCGGGCAACTTCAAAATTAAGAAAGCGAAACTTCGCGGTCAACCTTCATTTGGTATGCTGTGTTCAGAGTCTGAACTAGGCATGGCAGAAAGCGCCGATGGTATTATTGAATTGCCAGCTGATGCGCCAATCGGCACCGATATTCGTGATTACTTAGACTTAAACGATAACACGATTGATGTTGATTTAACCGCTAACCGTGGTGACTGTTTAGGTATTAAAGGTTTAGCGCGTGAAGTAGGTGTACTTAACAGCTTAGCTGTTACTGAGCCTGCTATTGAGCCAGTACCTGCGACGATTGAAGATACCCGCGAAATTAACTTATCAGCACCAGCTGCGTGCCCGCGCTACTTAGGTCGTGTCATTAAAGGCATTAACCTTGACGCAACAACACCACTTTGGATGGTAGAAAAGCTGCGTCGCTGTGGTGTGCGTTCAAATGACCCTGTGGTAGATGTCACTAACTATGTATTACTTGAGTTAGGTCACCCAATGCACGCTTTCGATTTAGCAAAAATCGATGGCGCAATTGATGTACGTTTTGCGAACAAAGAAGAAAAGCTAGTTTTATTAGACGAAAACGAAGTGACGCTTTCGGAAGAGACCTTAGTTATCGCTGATACTGGTTCTGAAGGTAAAGACGGCAAGTCACTAGCGATGGCAGGTATCTTCGGTGGTCTTCACTCTGGCGTAGCTGAAGGTAGTAAAGATATTTTCCTAGAAAGTGCCTTCTTTGCACCATTGGCGATTCTTGGTAAAGCACGTCAATACGGTTTGCACACTGATGCGTCACACCGCTATGAGCGTGGTGTTGATCCTGAGCTTCAACGCAATGCGATGGAGCGTGCAACTCAGTTACTTCTTGAGATTGTTGGCGGTCAAGCTGGCCCAATCGTTGAAGCAAAATCTGACGAGCATATTCCTCAGCCACGCCAAGTAAGCCTTCGCCGTGCGAAATTAGACCAACGTATCGGTTTACACATTGAAGATGACAAAGTTTCTGAAATTCTAACTCGCTTAGGTTTCACAGTTGCGTTCGCGAACGATGTTTGGGAAGTAACTGTACCGGGTTACCGTTTCGATATTTCAATTGAAGTGGATTTAATTGAAGAAGTGGCGCGGATTTTTGGTTACAACAATATTCCAAATGTTGCGCCGCAAGCATCACTTTCAATGCGCAAGCACAGCGAAGGTAAGTTAGGTCTAACTAAACTGCGCCAAGCGCTGATTAATCGCGGTTACCAAGAAGCGATCACTTACAGCTTTGTTGATCCGAAAGTACAAGCTTTGCTACATCCTAACCAAGAAGTAATGACGCTACCGCATCCAATTTCATCAGAAATGTCGGTGATGCGTTTAAGCCTGTGGACCGGTTTATTACAAGCGGTAACTTATAACCAAAACCGTCAGCAAGGTCGTGTTCGTTTGTTTGAAACAGGTCTGCGTTTTATTCCTGACGAAAGTGCAGAAAACGGTGTACGCCAACAACAAATGATCGCAGGTGTAATCTCAGGCTCACAAAACCAAGAGCACTGGAACTTAGCCAAAGTAGCCGCTGATTTCTTCGATATCAAAGGTGATGTTGAAGCTATGTTAGCAGTGACTGGTAAAGGCGCTGAGTTTGAATTTTCAAAAGCAGAAATTGATGCATTACACCCAGGTCAAACAGCGGCAGTTCACAAAGATGGCGAGCTAGTTGGTTACCTTGGTACCTTACATCCTGAATTAGAAAGAAAATTAGGATTAAACGGCCGTACTCTAGTGTTTGAATTATTGTTAGACGCTGTTCTAACCTTAAATGTACCTGAAGCTCGCGATATTTCTCGCTTCCCAGCCAACCGTCGCGACATCGCGGTTGTGGTTGAAGAGCAAGTTGAAGCAAATAATGTGTTACAACTCATTGAAAAGGTTGGCGGAAATAATTTAGTTGATCTAAACTTGTTCGATGTATACACAGGCAAAGGTATCGAACCTGGCTTTAAGAGTTTAGCGATTGCAATGACCTTGCAAGACGTTGAGAAAACTCTTGAAGAAAAAGATATAACAGAAGTTGTTAATCGGGTTGTTGATACATTAAAAACTGAACTAAATGCATCACTGAGGGATTAAGCAATGGCGCTAACCAAAGCAGAAATCGCAGAACACCTATATGAAAAGGTCGGGTTGAGCAAACGCGATGCTAAAGATATGGTTGAGATATTCTTCGAAGAAATTCGAGAAACTCTTGAAGAAGGTGAGCAGGTTAAATTATCAGGCTTTGGCAACTTTGACTTAAGAGAGAAAAGTGAACGTCCTGGCAGAAACCCTAAGACTGGTGAAGATATTCCTATCTCTGCCCGTAAAGTGGTTACCTTTAGACCAGGTCAAAAACTTAAGAGTCGTGTTGAAGACGGCAACGAGTAAAGTTTGCTATTGGCTGCAAGATAAATTACCTTTAACTTGTTGCTAGCGAAGACAAAAAATCGAGGCTTAGGCCTCGATTTTTTTATGCATGAATTTTTTTGAATGCGATTGATTAACGCTATGCTCCTTGGGGTAACATTCGGCTAAATAACCCTGTAACTAGCATTCGAAGCCAAATAAATATAAAGGCTAACACAACACCTGATGCTAATGCTTCAACGGTTAATGGGATCGCTAATTGATAATAACCAAGCACAGTTTCTGCATCTTTAACATTTACATTCGTAAATAAGCTAATGACTTGCTCTATGTAACTGCTGCTATCAAGCGATGCAATGGTTTCTGTCAGGCTTTGTTTGCGAGTTAACATCTCACTGACCAATTGGCCGGTCTGTTCAATCGCTTGTTTACCACTTGCCAAGTAATCTTGAATTAACGCTGGAATACTGCCTTGGTAGTTTTGATCTGCTATTTTTTGGTAACCGCTTAAGTGCCACTGAGTTTCACTCAGTTTACCCGCTAAATATTGTTTATATTGTTGAATAAATTCGGGAAGTTGTACGGCTAAAATAAAACCTAAAGTAAATAAGCAATAGTCCAATGTGGATTTAATAGCAGTGGTGATCATGTGGCTTTTTTATTGGGTGAAATCAAGGTTAGGCACATATTAAGGTGCTGAGTCAGCAAATGAAAGTTGTCTAATTCTGCTTGCTCTATTGTTGGCTTTTTACGCTGCCCAATAATCATACCTATATTACTTTGTTTTATGTGGACAGCTGCGAGTACCAATTTTGATTTGGCGAAAAGCTTATTAACAGGGTAGGGAAAGCGAGCGTTACTGTGGTCGCTTTCGTTGTTTACGATCACAGGTTGTTGGGTATACAAAACTCGGTTTAGCAAAGATTTCTGATCTGTCAGTGAGATTGTTAACGGCTCTTCTACAACTTTGCCAAAGTGGTTAACGGTTTGGCGACAGGTTAATGTTTGTTTTAAATTGGTCAGCAAATAAAACGAGCAGGTTTCAAAATTTAGTATTCGAGCCAATTGCGTTAGTGCATATTCCAAGTAAAGGCTAGCGTCTTTAGTCGTTAACGTCATGCTGGTGAGATGCTGAATGGTTTTCAGCAATGCCGCTTCCTTATTGACAACTTCCTCATAAACAAACTGGTTATCATGCGCCAGCTCGGCAGCTGTCGGTAGCTTTTTCACGTATTCTATGAGTATTTGTGCACCGTACGACTCGAGCAACTTAATCGAGGTTTCGCGGGTTTGTTTAATGCGGTAAAGCAATTGCTGATCAGATATTTTCATTAACTTGGATATCTGGCGAATTATTTTGTTGTACTTCACTGCGGTCGGCGGGTTGTGAATATAATGGACCAGCTTGTCGGCGAGGTAGATAACTTGCATCTCTAGAGTGCGTTGCTCTGGATTATCGAGTGATTTAATCATTAAATCACCTAGTTGCCATCGGCGCGCTAAGCCAATGCTCAATTCATCAAACGACATTCCAATAAGTTCAATGCATGCTTCTTCGTATTGCTGTTTTGGTACACTGATTAAATGATCTAGCTCTTCTTGAAATTCTTTACCTAGACACCAGAATGCTGTTTCGCCAATTCTGCGCAGCATCGCTGCTATGTATACTTCTTCTTGGGTTTCATCGCTGTGATTAGGGAGCATCATTTTAGCAAGTTGTCCGGCAAAGAATGATTGCGCCATCAAGCTTTTAATTCTTGTGTAAACTTCAATATCGAGATCTTTATGTTTCAGCAGGCTTTCGATGACCTTAGAGGTCAGGCAAATATTTTTAACGGTTTGAATGCCAAGGATCACAGTCGCGCGAGAGACTGTGGTGATTTTATTTACCCCGATACGCTGAATGCTGTTGGCAACCTTTAGTAAAGAAGAAGAAAGCACTTGATCGTGCAAAATCGCGTTGCTTAATCTCGGTAGGGATGAAACATCATCGTTAGCAAATTTATCGAGTAACAGCGCAGTTGAGGTTAACGCTGGTAATTCTCGCTGTGAAATGATTGAAATCCAATGTTCTGAACTGGCTTTTTTTGCTGCCACACCACCACCAAAAACAAGCTAAGTTTTTGTTTAATATGAGCTACGTTTACTAAAGATGACAGACAAAAGAACAATTTACAAACAATAAGACTAAAAAGCGGGCAAGAATGCCCGCGTTATTTACGTCGTAGTTAGCTCTAGGGGATTCAAGCTGTAACTTCGTAAGTCAATGGATCCGTTGCGTTATTATCACGAAAGGCTTCTAAACGCTCTTGGCAAGCACCGCATTTTCCACAAGCGTGTTCACGACCGTTGTAGCAGGTCCATGTTTGGCTGTAGTCTAGGCCCATCGCTATGCCGTCAGTTAAAATAGCCGTTTTGCTAACACTTAAATAAGGGCTGTAAATTTCAACGGCTTCGTAATTGGCAATTTGGCAAACATCATTCATTTTCTCAACAAACTCTGGGCGACAGTCAGGGTAGATAGCGTGATCGCCAGAGTGTGCGCCGTAATAAACCTTTGAAGCACCAACTGAAACAGCGTAACCCACAGCGAGTGACAGTAAAATCATATTACGGTTCGGCACAACGGTAGATTTCATGCTTTCTTCTTCGTAATGGCCTTCGGGTATCTCGATATCATCGGTTAGTGACGAACCCGCCAATAACTGATTAATCGCTGAAATATCAATAACCTTATGCGGTACATTTAATGATTTACATACAGCTGCTGCACAATCAATTTCTTTAACGTGGCGTTGACCGTAATCAAACGTTAGTGGGTATACTTCCATACCATCTTTAATTGCGCGATTCAGTACTGTGTATGAATCCATGCCGCCGGAATAGATAACGACAACTTTTTCAGTCATTTATTACTTCTCTTGAGGTATAATCGATAATGCGTTGAATTTTACTTGATCTACTTCTTTAGCGAAAGCATGACAACTGATATAACACCTACCGACAATACCATTTTGTATAAAATTAATGAGATCTTTGAAACCCTGCAAGGTGAGGGTTCTTTTACGGGTCAGCCTTCTATATTTATCCGTTTACAAGGGTGTCCTGTCGGCTGTTCTTGGTGTGATACCAAGCACACTTGGGAAACCAAGCCTGAATTAGCCATTCCCGTTAACGATTTATTAGCGAAAAGCGAAGAGTCTGAGCACTGGAGCGAGTTGTCAGTTGATGGCATCGCTGAATTGTTTGTTGAGCAAAATTACCAAGCAAAACATGTGGTAATCACTGGTGGTGAGCCTTGTATGTTCGATTTGAAGCCACTTTGTGCAACGCTCGAAAGCCGTGGTTACAGCACACAAATTGAAACCTCTGGCACCTTTGAAATTAATACCACTGAAAAGTGCTGGGTAACAGTATCACCGAAAGTGAATATGCGAGGTGGCTACAAAGTATTATCGCAGGCGATGCAGCGCGCTAATGAAATCAAACATCCAGTGGCCACTGAACAACATGTTGATGATTTAAAAGCATTATTGGCAGAGCACCAAGTCACAGATAAACAAGTTTACTTACAACCAATAAGCCAAAAACAGCGGGCAACTGAACTCGCAATTAATACTTGTATTGAAAATAACTGGCGCTTGTCAGTGCAAGTACACAAATATATAGGTATTGAGTAGTTTTAAATTAGAGCATAGCCACAAGCCAGAGCATAGCCACAAGCCAGAGCATAGCCACAAGCCAGAGCATAGCCACAAGCCAGAGCATAGCCACCAAATCCTAGCGACAACAATAGCCGCTTTATACATTACAGCCTATCCGTTTATTCAGTTAGCGGTATTTCGATATTAATTTGCACGCCATTAGGGTCAAAACAGTTTTGCGCACTGATTTGTCCCTGATGGTATTCGCAAATTAACCGAGCGATAAAAAGCCCAAGCCCCAAATGTGGCTGTGAATTTGGCGATGGTTTTGAATTTGACGATGGCTGTGATGATTGCAAACTAGATTCACTGTTTACTAAAGCTTCTTCCCTTAGCGATACCATGGAATTAAACAAACGATTTTCCATCGTTTCTGGCAATAACTCACCATTGTTTTTCACCGTTAAAATCAGATTTTTCTTTACCGTGATCAGCATTATTTCTACTTGTGCGTCACAGCTAAACTCAACGGCATTGGTCACTATTTTCTCTAACATTTGCGCGAAGTGTTCAGGCGAACCTAGCACATTTGCTTTTTGATTCGGGGCCTGAAAGTTAAAAGTCGTTTCAGGGTGAATTTGCTTAAAACCGCTTATACAACTGGCAATAACCTCATAGGCATTAAAGGATTGCTTTTCGGTACGTTGTAGCAGTTGTTCAACGCGTGTAGCTTCTGTCATGCTGGTAATAATGTGATTTAGCCTGTGCACGCCAGATTCTGCACGCTCAATATAGGCTTTGGCGTTTTCAGGAATAGGGTACATAGACAAGTTTTCTATTGAGGTTCGCACTACGGCAATGGGTGTGCGAAGCTCGTGTGATAAACGCGAAGATAAGTTTTCCAAATATTGATTGTATTGAGTTAATCGCGATACCGCCGTGGAAAAACTTCGTGATAGATCGCCAATTTCGTCATTACCTTTTAGTGCCGGTAGGTCTTCTTTCACTCGCCCGTGCTCGTCTATTGCCACTTCTGCGTGATTACGTAGCTGACGAATCCGATTAGAAATACGAGACGCAAAAAAGAAAAAACTAATGGTACCAACCAGTAAAATGGCGAGAATTGACGTAAATAATTGCTCTAACGCTTTATTTCTCAGGGTTTTAATGCCATTTGTGGTTTCTTCAACAATCACGGCCCCTTGCACTTGTTCGTCTATATAAATAGGGTAGGCAGCAGAGAGGATCACCGCTTGTTTGTCGGTACTTAATCGCCATTGGCTATGTACTTCACCTGATAACGCTTGCTCGATATGCTCGCCAGCTAAGTGACTTTCATCGTAAAGCTGGTCGTAAAAATCTTGCGTTGGTTTGGTCAGCACCTTGTAATAAAGCGGATGTAACAGATTCGTTTGCAGCCAATGCCACCATGTTGGCCAAATGCCCGAGTTGGCATTAGTTGACGCGGTTGAGCGCCAAACACCACTTGCGCTATTAATATCACCAGCGCTCGCCAGTACCCGTTGGTGTTTATCTATTACCCAAATACTGGACTGGGTATAGCTCATGCCTTTCACAATACGCTCTATTTCTGGCGAAGGAACGAGAATAGTGCCTAGTTGCTCAGGATCGGAGGTATTAGCCGAGCCGACTAAACTCGTTGCCTTACTGCTTGTCGCATCAACATCGGCAAAACTAAAACCTATTTTATTACCGACATAGTCAAGCGGTAGGCGCAGTTCAACGTTATAGCCTGTGTTATTTGGCTGCCATACCCCCTGAATATAGTTAATCGGCTGTGGGCGACTTGCTTGATTATCTAGCTGAAAAGACTCTATCCAGCCTGCATTTTTATTGCTGACAATATATTGCTGATGCTCACCATTAGGGGCGGTAAGACTCAGCGTTAAATGATCATTGAGATAAATCGACCGTGCATTGTTGCCTCGAAAAATAAGTTTATCGTCAACAACATTAAAAAATAGGTACAAGTACTTGTCGTATTTGCCGACGGCAGCATTAAAGCGAAGGCTAACAGCTTGATTGGGCTCTTGCCAGATAATGTTTGAGTCTTCGTAAAAGTGCGCCTTACCTTCAAAGTCAGGCCAGTCGTTGTAGCGACCATCTAATTGAATGGGCTGGCGAATTTGAAAGCCGTATAGATCTTTACCTTTTTCGACACTGGCTAAGAAAGACGCTTGGTTGTCGAACAGATTCGGGCGATCGTGCAGTGTTGTTGCTAGCGCCCTAGCTGTCCCAACAATAGTCTGTTCTTGACCATAGCGTAGGTATTTTTCCATCTCCCAAACATATTGATAGCCAAACCATGGAATGGTGAAGAGAAAACTAGAGAGGATCACTAACTTGGTTCTTAAGCCAATGCGGATAAAGCCTTTGTTGGCAGAAATAGTGTTTGCGCGGCTAGGCAATGTAATCAAAACTATGCCTCGTTGCTAACTGATGAGGCGTTTTGCTCTGCATCATTCCAGCGATAGCCCATACCATAGACGGTTTCGATACAGTTAAAGTTCGCTTGAATTTTACTGAATTTTTTACGAATACGTTTGATATGAGAAGTAATGGTGCTGTCATCAACAAAAATTTGCGAATCTTGCATAAGTTGCTGCCGGTTTTTCACATGCCCTGGCGATTTTGCCAGCGCAAACACCATCCAGAATTCGGTAACGGTAAGCTCTACGTATTGGTTATGCCACTCAATTGTCATTTTTTGGCTGTCGATCACTAATGGCCCGCGTTCAATTAAGTTCTCTTGTTCTACTGGTTTATTCTGCGCATCTTGACGGCGAAAAAGTGCAGCAATACGAGCAGTTAAATGGGGTAGGCTTATGTCTTTGGTTAAGTAGTCGTCTGCCCCAATGCGCAGACCCGAAACAGTATCGACATCATTGTCACGCGCGGTCAAAAAGATAATAGGTAACGTAGAAGACTTGGCTCTAAGCCATTGGCAAAGTTCAAAGCCTGCATCGTATTCGTCGTGCAATCCAATATCTAGAATCACTAAGTTAGGAAGGCGAACGGTAAAAGCTGCTTCTGCGCTTTGACGATTAGCAAAACTTTGCACTTGATACCCTTGATGGCGCAATACGTCGGCATAATTTTCACGAATGGCGTCGTCATCTTCTACTATTGCTATGCGTTTACTCATGTCGCTTACTTCATTTACTCGATTATCGATGGCTTTGAGCCGCTTTCTTAATGGCGTTCACTATATCCTAATTTATTGTCAGCTGGGCACTTTTGGCGAAATTGCCAGAATGTTGCCACATTTGCTCGCTAACTTGCCATTTTTGTCGCCCGATTTGGTCGCTTTTGCTGTGTTTAATAATCATCAAGTTCCCAAACAACTTATTTAAACAGAACATAAGACCAAAAGGTAAAAGGATAACAAGATGAAAAAACTTATTTTAACGTCAGCAATCTTAACGAGCTTAGTATTAACACCTATGGCGCAAGCTGGTTCTCATGTTGAAGGCATAAGCGATAGCACTCTTACCGATGACACTTTTTCTGATGAGAGTAAAGAAGAACTAGGCTTCGGTGCTGGTGCGATTTTAGGTGGTATTTTCGGTGGTCCAGCGGGTGCGATGATCACAGGCCTTGCGGGTACCTTTTTAATGAAAACCCTCAATGGTGAAGAAGATATTGTTGAACTAACCAAAGCTAACAAAGCACAAGCGAAAAACTTCGAAATGCAGTTAGCGAGCCTTAAAAGCCAGATGCAAGACGCAGAATTTCAGCACCAACAAGAGCTGTTAGCGTTCGAGCAGTCGCAAGCAAAAGCCAGTGCTTTGCAGGCGAGTAATTTAATGATGAGCTTACAGTTCAATACAGGCTCAAGCGATATCCCAAGCTACTACGCTGAGCAAGTGAACGCGCTGGCTAGTATCCTCAACAGTAACCAAGACTTAACCATTGATTTGTCTGGTTACACTGACTTGCTCGGCAGTAGTAAACGCAACCAAGCATTATCGCTCGCTCGTGCGGAAAGCGTGAAAACCGCTTTAGTTAACCAAGGTGTTGGCGCGCATCGAATCAATACGACTGGCTATGGCGAGAATCACCCCGTAGTCGCCAACGCCCAACAAGAATCTAGCTTTTATGATCGCCGTGTGATGATCAGCGTTCAGCAAAGTGATAAGCAAATGGCAAAAAACTAATAATGAACGGAACAATTAAGGAGGGTTTACACACAAGAGATTTATAAAATTTCAGGATATAGCTAACTAAACTGTTTTAATCAAACAAAGTAACCAGAGCACGAGTTGTTGTGCTCTGGTCTTTTTTAATAAAGCGCACCGTATTTTGGTATTAAGTTGCTAGCTAAACGATAAAACAGCAACAACTGCAATAGTTCTAGTGCCATAGCTAACACTCTTAAAGGCGATCGAGTATAGTTAGGCAGTATCAGCATGTTGCATAAGCGATTTATTATGGCAATGAGTTACAGCACAAATTCCATCGACATTTCACAGTTTCGCCAACATGGTATTGTCAATCTTGAAATTCCGTCTGAGCGAGTCGTTGTTTATCATGCGCACGGCCCATTTAACAAAGAGCTGGCTCAAGCCTTGGTAAAGTTAGAGCAGCAGGTATGCCCTGTGTTCAAAGCTAAATGGGGTTACTGGGCTGATCTATGTGTGTTTAGTGAATCTTGTTTAGTATTGGAAGAGGCGATTGAATATTATCAAGATTACTTAAAATCATTTAAAGCAGAAGGGTTGTCGCCTATTGCCTCTGCTTTTATCTATTCGCCAGAAGTAGAAGGTCGATCACTCGCCGAAAATATTTACCAGCAGCTATATCAGTTTGCAGGCGTTAAATACGCTGGCTTCTCTAATTTTGATGATGGGTTAAACTGGGTCAACAATGAGTTATTGCTCAAACAATAACTCATTGCTGCAATTTTTAATAACTGATCTGTCGCTTAAACGGTGGCAGGGCGTCAAGTAATTCACCACCGTAGCGCTTAGTCACCACACGGCGATCAAGCAGGGTGATAACACCACTGTCTTTCTCATTTCGCAACAAGCGACCACAGGCTTGAATCAGCTTATTGGAAGCATCAGGTACGGTTATCGACATAAACGGATTACCACCTTTGGCAGTCACATATTCTGCGTGCGCTTCTTCTACCGGTGAGGTCGGTACGGAAAACGGCAGTTTAGTGATCACTAAGTTAGTGAGGTAATTACTGGGTAAATCTAGCCCTTCAGAAAAGCTCTGGGTCCCAAACAAAATACTGGCTTTATTGTTGTCACATTTCTTTTTGTGATTCTCGATAATATAGCTTCTGGCTTGCTCTCCTTGCATTTGAAGAGAGATTTTATGTTTTTCACGCATCACTTTCGCTACTTGTTCCATTTGCCAATAAGAAGAAAACAGCACTAGTGTTGCTTCGTCTTTTTTAATTAATGCTGGTAGTAGCTTACAAAGCTCGTCCGTAAATGAAGGGTGACTTGGCTCATAGCGTACATTAGGTACAGACAGCACAGCGTTTTCACGGTAGTTAAATGGTGAATCGACTTTTTGATATTGTGTACCGTCGTTGTTGGAAAGGCCCACTTGACGGCGAAAATGATCAAAAGAATTGAGTGCAACGATAGTGGCCGAGCAAAGTACTGCACCTGCGCATTTTGACCATAGCTTATCTTCCAGTGTGTAACCGACTTCAATAGGGGAAGCGGATAGCAAATAATCTTGCTTTTTACCGCTGAGTTTTTCTAACCAACGGGCTAGTGGTGCGGCTTTTTCGCTGTCGGTTTTTGCGTACATCACCCAAAGCGCATTAAAGTTTTCTAGGCGTTGAAGCAAAAAACCAAATTCTGATAACAAAGGCTCCGCTAAATAAGCCTTTACGTCACCATCTTTCACCGCTTCCACTAATAAGTAATAAAGTTTATTACCATGGGCTAAACATTTTCGGCTGTATTCGCTTAAATCTTCTGCACTGGTTTTAATCAGCTGTGGAATAATGCCGTGTTCAAAACGATAACTTGGCGTGCTATTGCCTTGAGAGTTGTTTTGCTCGGCATTAGCAAAGTAAGTCGCTTGGTTCGCTTCAACAAATTGCAGAATCTTTTGCATATCAGCAATTAACGATTGGCAATCATCGGCGAGTTTGAGCGATGGATTAATTGATGATTGTGATTTGATCAGCTTGGCAACTTTATCGCCTGTATCCGCGACTTTTTGTAGCCATTCCAACGAACCTTTTAAGGTGATAGCGGCACTCGAATGGTCACGCGTAACCTTAGGTAAGTGGTGCGCTTCGTCAATCACGTAGTAGGTTTCATCAGGCTCTGGCAGAATTTTACCGCCGCCCATTTCTAAATCAGACAATAGTAGTGAATGGTTTATTACCAATACATCAGCTTTATCCATGGTATCGCGCGCTTTGTGAAACGGGCAGTGGGTATGCTCGGCTAAGTGGCGCAAACAGCTATGTTTATCTGATTGAATGGCTTGCCACACATGATTTGGAATAGGGTCTGCCCAACTGTCTCTATCACCTTGCCAGCGATTTTCACTGAGCGCACTGTTGAGTTCTTTAATTAGCTTGATATCAAAGCGGTTCGGTTGCTCAGCAAAGGTAAAACCAGGCTGTGGGTTTTCGCTGGCGTTAGCTGCGGCAGCCAGCTTATGACGACAAACGTAACGCTGGCGGCCTTTCGCTAAAGTAAAGTCAAAGTCTATACCGCCGTGATCTTTCAAAAAGGGCAAGTCTTTATTGACGAGCTGCTCTTGCAAGGCAACGGTCGCGGTCGAAATGACTACTTTTTTCTTTTTCGAAAGCGCTAACGGAATAGTACTTAAACTATAAGCTAATGACTTACCTGTGCCCGTACCTGCTTCAACGGCAATGATTTTGCGGGTTTTGTCGTACTCACCGGCCAGCGTTTTGGCTATTTCTGCAATCAAAAAAGTTTGCTGTTTGCGTGGGTTAAAGTTGGGTAGGCTTTCACCGATGGCTTTGTAGGAAGTGCGAATGGCTTGTTTAATATTATCGCTAAGCGCGCTGGTTTGCTTTTTGGTGGCGGTCGACATTGGTTCCCATTCACAGGTATTTGTTTTAAACTGCTGTATATATTAACAGTTTGTGGTGGCATGTGGCGAGACTTAATGGCCAACTTATCTGACAATTTTACCAGCAATGAGGTTCAGGCGAGTGGCGTCGGTACTAACAACAGTGCTTTTGGCTTTGTGTTAACCCGAAAAACCTATGATACCCGCCACGGCATGGTCATTTCATTGTGGTTAGTTACAGAGCAAGGGCCAGTCAACCTCAAAATTACGGATGAATACGCACTGCTGTTTATCCATCAAACGGAGCAAGAAAAAGCACTTGAACTCCTTGCTAAACATCAACTGCAACCGGCCAAAGTAACACCGCTCCCCTTAAAAACCTTTGCTCAGCAGGCTGTAACCGGGATTTATTTTGCCAAGTTAAGAGATTTTTACCAAGCCAGAGAACTACTTAAACAGCACTACATTAAGTGTTTTGAAGACGATATTCGCCCCGAAGATCGCTACTTAATGGAGCGCTTTGTTACCGATAATTGTTATTTTACTGGCCAAACAAGCAACTATACGCAAAATCATGCTCATCATTACCCAACCTTATATCAAGCCAAATGCAAGAAATCTGAGGGCGATATTAAGCTTTCTATGGTGTCGATTGATCTGGAATGTAGCCCTAAAGGCGAGCTGTATTCGATAGGACTATACAGCGATACCTGTCAAAAAGTGATGATGATAGGCAAGCCTGAGCCACTTGATGAAAGCTGCGATTATATTGAATGGCTTGCTAACGAGGCAGAGTTATTACAGCGATTTCTGGCTTGGGTAACAGAGTACGATCCTGATGTGTTTATTGGCTGGAATGTGGTTAATTTTGACTTTAGCTTGTTTCAAAAGCGCTACGACTTGCACAACATTCCTTTTGCGTTTGGCCGCGGTAACAGTGCGCCTAATTGGCGAAAACAGCGCAACAGCGAACAAAACTTTATGGATATCGAGGGGCGAGTCGTTATTGATGGTATTGATCTACTGAAAAGTGCCACTTATAACTTTGCTTCGTTCTCGCTCGACAATGTTGCTCATGAACTCTTGGGCAAGCGCAAACAGGTCAAAGATGTCGAAAATCGCCTGTACGAGATTGTCGATAATTTTCATCACAATAAAAAGGCGTTAGCAGCCTACAATTTAGAAGATTGCCGTTTAGTCTGGCAGATATTTGAACATACCGACTTACTAGCTTTTGCCAAGCTTAGAGCCAAGTTAACAGGATTATCGCTTGATCGAATCGGCGGCTCGGTGGCTGCTTTTACCAATCTCTACTTACCTAAATTGCATCGTGCAGGCTATATCGCCCCGAATTTAGGAGATGGAAAGTCTGATCTAGTTTCACCTGGTGGCTATGTAATGAACTCCATTCCCGGACTGTATCGCAATGTGCTTGTGCTAGATTTTAAAAGCCTATACCCAAGTATTATCCGCACCTTTTATATCGACCCTATGGGCCTTATCGAAGGACTAAGAGCTGAGGGGCTAAAGGCCGAAGGACTGAGAGCTGAAGGATTAAAGGCTGAAGGTTTACAATCTGAAGAGCTTAGGGTTCAAGGCTTAGAAGCGGAAAATGGTAATTTAGGAGCGCAAAACCAAATCGTCCCTGGGTTTGATGATGCTTATTTTTCACGAGAAAGGCACTTTCTACCAGCCATTATTGATGAGCTTTGGGCAGCGCGAGACAAAGCCAAGCGCGATAAAAATGCCGCTTTATCGCAAGCGATTAAGATTATTATGAACTCGTTTTATGGTGTTTTGGGTTCGACTGGTTGTCGCTTTTTCGATCCTAGGTTGTCAGGATCTATTACCAAACGTGGACACCAGATTTTAAAAACCACCAAACAGTGGATTGAAGATATTGGTTATCAAGTGATTTACGGCGATACCGATTCAATATTTGTCGCTATTGGCGAATCACACAATGTGAAGGAGTCAAGACGTATTGGTAAAGAGCTTGAGCAGCTAATTAATGAAAAATGGGATGAGCATATTGCTAGCGAGTACCAGATTGAAAGTAAGCTAGAAATCGAATTTGAAACCCATTTTTCTCGATTTTTTATGCCGACTATTCGTGGCCTAGCCGATGTTGGCACCAAAAAGCGTTATGCTGGCCTAGTGATCAATGAAGCTGATAAATCAAATAAAGATAACAGTAAGCCAAATGAACGTATGGTGTTTAAAGGGTTAGAAACCGTCCGCACCGATTGGACGCCACTGGCCAAAGATTTTCAACAAGCCTTGTACGATAAAATATTTCACGACGAGCCAGTCAGCGACTTTGTCCTTGATACCGTGAACCAAACCCGAGCAGGACAGCTTGATGAAAAGCTCATTTATCGAAAGCGTATTCGCCGCAAGCTAGATGACTACGTAAAAAATGTGCCGCCCCATATTAAAGCAGCACGAGCCGCTGACGCTATAAATCTTGCCAATGGTCAAAAAGCCAAATACCAAAAGCGCGGCCATATTGAATATGTGCTAACCACCCAAGGCCCACAAGCGATAGAGCACCAAAGTGCGCCACTTGACTACGATTTATATATAGAACGCCAGTTAAAAGCAGTTGCCGATGCTATTTTACCTTTTGTGGACTTATCGTTTGAGCAGATCACTGATAATCAGTTGGATTTGTTTTCATCATAATTTTTTAGGTATTTGTCATTTATTTTAGTTTTCTTGATACTGTGAATATAAACAGTTAAGTTGCAAGTAACCTAAATAGAAAACGGAATGACGATGAAGTTTGTGATGATTTATAGGGCATCTGGCGTTGGTAAAGAGAGTGTTGCTAGAGAGTTGGCAGCAAGAAATGGATGGAAGTTGTTTCCACAGCATTTAGCATTTGATATTGCTTGTGCTGTTGTTGGCTTTGGTAACGCAGGTTTTGAAAAGTACCAGCGTAAAATTTGCTTGGAAGCATTTCGAACAATCATTGAAACACAAAAAGATAAAGGCATTGTATTCACTTTTTGCTATGTAAACCCCGCAAGTAATTTCTTTATTGAAGGCCTTCTTGATTTATTGGACAAATTTAGCGTTAGCGCTGATTTTATATATCTATCTTGCGACTATGATGAGCATTTAAGGCGAGTACTAAGTGACGGAAGAAAAAATACGAATAAACTTCAGTCAAAAGAGTATTTGGATAAGTACCTAAAGAAATTCGATTTCTCAGCAACTATACCAAATGTTGAGTCTTTTCGATTAAACACCAGCAATCTAACAATTGAACAATCTGCAACTGAAATTGAGTGTTATTTAAAGAATAAGTGATTTGTGCAAATAGCGTTGTTAGGTTGTACCTGTTTGCTATTTACATTTAATTAAATAAATATCTTAGGGAATCAAATCTAACTAGCATTTCTTCTTGAGCTTTCCTACTAAGCTAGGTATAAATTGTTTAGACGGCTAGATAGCCAATATATGTATTTCAAATATCCAAACTCTAAAAGAAGTAGCGCATGTCCGATCCAAAGAGCCCAAAGCAAAGCAGCGAGTCTAATAACGCACCTAAACAAGATACCAAAATCGTCAATGCTGGTCGCAGCGATAAGTGGACGAATGGGGTCGTTAACCCAGCGGTTCAGCGCGCTTCAACCGTAGTCTTTGATAGCGTTAAGCAAATGAAACATGCGACTGCCAATAAAGCGAACCAAGTGCTGTTTTATGGCCGTCGTGGTACTAGCACTTCGTTTGCCTTTAGCGATGCCATGACAGAGCTGGAAGGTGGTGTAGGATGTGCGCTTTACCCAAGTGGTACAGCGGCAATTACCAATGCGATTTTAGCTTTTGTCAAAACGGGCGATCATATTTTAATGGTGGATACGGCTTATGAGCCAACTCGCAGTTTTTGTGACAATATTCTCGCTAAAATGGGCGTTGAGACCACTTACTACGATCCTTTGGTTGGTGCTGGCATTGAAAGTTTGATTAAAGAAAATACCAGCCTTGTATTTTTGGAAGCACCGGGTTCATTGACCATGGAAGTGCAAGATATTCCTGCTATTGCTGAAGTTGCTCATCGTCATGGCTGCTCTGTACTGCTAGATAACACTTGGGCATCGCCTATTAATTTAAAGCCGTTTGAATTAGGCGTTGATGTGTCGATTCAAGCAGCGACCAAGTATGTGGTAGGGCACTCAGATGTCATGCTAGGCACCGCAACCGCTAATGAAGAACATTGGCCTCAACTGCGTGAAAGCAGTTACACCATGGGGCAGTGCACCTCCCCAGACGATCTCTATTTAGCGCTGCGCGGCATTCGAACCTTAGGTGTACGTATGAAGCAGCATGAGCAAAGCGCACTTAAAGTTGCCAAGTGGCTAAGTGAGCGTGAAGAAGTAGAAACTATCCTTCACCCAGCTTTTCCTTCATGCCCTGGACACGAGCAATTTAAGCGAGACTTTTTAGGCAGCAATGGCCTGTTTTCTTTTGTGGTAAAACCTGAATTTGCTAAGGATGTCACCGCATTTTTAGACGGTATGCACCATTTCAAAATGGGCTATTCATGGGGCGGCTTTGAAAGCTTGATTTTGGCGGTGCAAAATGTTGGTGCAATGCGTACAGCCACCGATTGGCAATATCAAGGACCGTTAGTACGTTTACATGTTGGCCTAGAAGATGTTGATGATCTTATTGACGATCTAGCACAAGGCTTTGAGCGCTTGGCAGGCATAGCTTAAACAACATTAAAAACTACTATTAGGCTGGGTAAGAAACTCAATTTCTTCTGGTGTAGATGCTCGGCCTAGTATCTTGTTTCTGTGAGGGTAACGGCCAAAGCGATCGATAATTGCTTTGTGTTGCTGCTCAAATTTTAAATTATTTTCGTTACCTAAAGCGGTGTATAGCTTTAATGCTTCTTGGTGGATAAGCTGAGATTCACTGTGCATAAATGGCATATATAAAAAGCTTCGTTGTTCAGCCGTAAGTTTATTATCAAAGCGTTTTTCTACGGCATATTGTGCAAGCGCTAAAGCCAAATTATCACAGGCAAACGCTTGTGGGGTATCGCGATAGATATTGCGAGAAAACTGATCGAGAACAATCACTTCTGCTAGAGCGCCTTCGGCGTTATCTCGCCAAGCAAATAATTCGCCGGCACTCGCTTGTTTGTGCAACCCTGCAAAACGTTTTTCAATGGTGGCATCAAGGTCTGCGTCTTTTTGCCACCACTGTTTTGGGGTTAGCTCTTGAAACCAAAAATCGATGACTTGTTTAAACATATTGTGGCCCTTATATGATTATCCTCTGGCGTAATTTTTTATTGCCATGTCACTTAATCCAACTTTATCAAGTAACGCTAGATATCTAGAGTCGCCTCTCACAGACGCTAAGCGTGGATCATTACGTATAAAAACGAGGCAATTTGAACGATATTCAACAGCCTCTTGTAGTAGCTCAAATGCTCTGTCGAGTTGTTCAAGTTGTATGTAAACAATGGCCGACTCATAGGGGCAAACATAGGCTTTACTTTGATTTGCTTCGGTTAATAAGGACAAAGCACGTTGCTCGTCACCCATGGCAGCAAAAGACTGTGCCAAGAAAACCAGTGACAATGGCGTACGATTGCTTAGTTTCACGCCTTTTTGCGCAAGTTTGATGCTTTGTTGGTAATTTCCATTGATATACAAAGCAACTGCTTGGCTAAGTTTTGGTG
The DNA here is from genome assembly GCF_003390395.1 of Thalassotalea euphylliae. NCBI lineage: Bacteria > Pseudomonadati > Pseudomonadota > Gammaproteobacteria > Alteromonadales > Colwelliaceae > Thalassotalea > Thalassotalea euphylliae. The sequence goes on from NZ_QUOV01000001.1 coordinate 2,030,749, forward strand.
AGGGCTTGTTAGGATGTAGTTTTATTTTTTCTTCGCCCCATAGAATAGCGTCTTCGAGTTCGCCAAGCATCATTAACGACCATGCTCCCCACTCAGCCAGTTCTTCATTTAATGGGTCAAGAGCATCTGCTTTTGCCAGTGACTGTTTTGTTAGCTTTACTTCACCAAGTGCCGAAAAATATAAAGCAAAGCCAAGTTCGGTTAGCATGATGTCTTGACGACGAAGTTTAGCTTCCGTTAGTACTTTCCATGCATCTGCCCAAAGCCAAGTATGCACATAAGCAAGGCCAAGTGAAGAGCGGGCAATGGCTGAATCAGGGCTAATTTTCAAAAGCTCTACGGTAGATGTAACGACATGAGGCAAAACATCTTTGGGTTTTTCGTACAGTGTCATGATCGCTCGATAAGCATTAGATTTGGCGAGATATGCGGCTTCAAAAGCTGCGTCTAACGCAATTGCTTGAGAAAAATATTCTATCGATTTAATCATTGCTTCATGAGTCATCTTTGAAAACAGGTATTGTCCTTCAACATAAAGTTTATAAGCGTCGGTACTTGTAGTAGGAAGTTCAGCTAAATGAGCTTTTTCAGATTCATGCATTAACACCTTAAGCGAAGAGGAAACTGCCGTAGCAACCGCTTCTTGTAGCTGAAAACTGTTGAGTTTATCCAAGGTTAATTGATAGCTGCCATCCCAGATAACATTGCCTCGGTTTAAATGCTCAAGCTCTGTATTGATTTGAATCGCACCTGATTTATCAACGGCTACTATTCCGTCTAGCACGTAGTCAATATTGGGAAGCCGCTCATTAATAAAATCGCGAGTCTTATTAGCTTTGAAGGCAAAAGATGACGGTGGCGGCACCACCTTTAAACCGGAAATTTTTCTAAGCGATTGAATTATTTCTCGCGTAATTTGATCAGCAAATGGGGATAAATGATTGGGGATGTCACCCGAAACTGAAAAAGGCACAACAAGAATATAGGGCCTGCTATCGCGATCGGTATAAAAGCTAGCGCCCCAATTTATCAAAAATACGAGACCTATCAGAACGAGGAAAGTTAGCAGTCTTTTCTTATTGCTTAATGAAAATAGTAGTGTCTGAGGAAAACCCTTTGGTCGGCTAGGCTCAGGTTCTTGCTTCTCGGCTTTGATTTCATTGACAGGGCAAATAAATTGATAACCACGTGAGCGAACAGTTTTGATCACACATTGACGTTCTGCGTCGTCATTAACCAGCTTACGAATATTTTTAATATGGTTGCTCAAGCTGGTGTCTGAGACGATTCGACCATGCCAAACCTTCTCAAACAGTTCATCTCTAGATATCAAACGATCACGATTTCTTAGTAAGTACAACAGCAAGTCAAAAACTTTTGGTTCAATAGGCTGTTGTTTACCACGTACTTTGATAACGAAATGCGTGGCGTCAATTTCAATGTCATTGAACCTGTATTTCATTAGGTTTCCCTGTTTTCCAGTCATATTAGACAATCGTTAGCTAAATATTACCGAGATCTTATGTTTGCTAAGCGATTTCATCGCAGACTTCCTGTTACTCAAATAAGTGCAAATAAACGCAAATAGATGCAATAAACGCAATAAAGGAGAGTGACAATGCCAACACCACTAGAAGTGTTAATTGACCCTGTAACTATAGGTCAACTCATTATTTATGCGGTGCTTATTACGGTAGAAGTGTTGTGGCCTGCTCGTCAGCTAGCTAGGGTTCGGGGCTGGTACATCAAAACCGCAGGATTTTTCATACTTTACTTTTATCTCGCAACTTATCTGCCCTTGTTGTGGGATCCCTATTTAGCTCATTATCAGATTGTTAGTTTGGAGTCAGTGCATCCGATTCTCTCAATTCTTCTTGCACTGTTTGTTTTTGAGCTTTTAATTTACCTTTGGCACAGAGCTATGCATAAGTCGCGAGTACTTTGGCGTGTGTTTCATCAAATGCATCACAGTGCAGAGCGCGTAGATACGTTTGGCGCGTTTTATTTTAGTCCATTAGACATGATAGGTTTCACTTTAGTGGGCAGTTTTGCGTTAACCATTGGCGTAGGGCTAGCACCTGAAGCAATCACTTGGTTTTTGTTTATCACAATGTTTTTGGTTGTTTTTCAACATACCAATATTAAAACGCCTCAGTGGCTAGGGTATTTTATTCAGCGGCCAGAGAGTCACTCTGTTCATCATCGTCGTGGCGTGCATGCTTACAACTATTCAGACTTACCGATAGTTGACATTATCTTTGGTACTTTCAACAACCCAAGAAACTTCGTTGAAGAAGTTGGCTTTTACAAAGGCGCTTCAAAAAGATTGGGGGATATGCTTATGTTTCGAGATATTGCGACCGAAAAGCTAGATTCAGAAAGCGTCAAAACCACCCTTCTATAACGCGAAGGGTGATTGGTGAGACTATGGGAGAGGAGTTATTTAATTCATTTGGTGATAATTACTTTTTGCCTTGTGCGATAGCTGCTTAACGCCTTTAGCGATAACTATTTGCCGCCTTTAGCGATAATTTCGCGAGCAATTTCATCGGCTACCATACCGGTTGGTTTGCCAGTAGATGCTGCCTTGGTGAAAACATCTAACAAAGTATCGTAGATCTCTTCAACTTTTTGAGTGGCTTTATCTGGGCAGTAATCATCTTCAAAGGAGATATTGATAATGCCACCAGCATTAATCACATAATCTGGAGCGTATAAAATACCGCGATCAACTAAAGCTTGATCGTGTTTTGGTGCAGCTAACTGGTTGTTGGCACAACCGCCAATAATTTTTGCTTTAATTCGATCAATCGTCGTGTCGTTGATGGTTGCCCCAAGGGCACAAGGAGCATAGATATCACAATCCACATCGTAAATATCATTTAGGCCCACAGCATGTGCACCAAATTCTGCTTGTGCTTTATTGACTGCTTCTTGATTGATGTCGGTAACAATCAACTTTGCGCCAGCGTTATGTAGGTGTTCACATAAGTAATAACCAACGCTACCTAAGCCTTGTACAGCAACGGTTAAGTCAGTTAAATCATCTCGGTGAAATTTGTGTTTTACTGCCGCTTTTAAGCCTAAAAATGTGCCTAATGCAGTAAAAGGGGCTGGGTTGCCACTTCTCCCTTCTACACCAGCAACAAACTCAGTTTCGGTATTGGCAATGGCAATATCGCCGGTGGTGATGTTGACATCTTCAGCGCTGATATAGCGTCCCGCTAAGCCATTTAAGGCTTGGCCAAAGGCTTTAAACAAGGCTTCAGATTTAATTTTACTAGCATCGCCAATAATTACTGACTTACCACCACCCATCGCAAGGCCGGCCATGGCATTTTTATAGGTCATGCCCTTTGATAAACGCAGCACGTCAACTAGTGCTTCTTCATCGGTAGTGTAATCCCACATCCGACAGCCACCAACTGCGGCACCTAGGGCTGTGCTATGAACTGCGATAATTGCTTTTAACCCACTTTTCTCGTCACTACAAAATACGACTTGTTCGTGGTTGTCAAAATCTACTAAATCGAAAAACGCCACACTATTTCTCCATGAAATCAAGGCGAAAGCTTTTTGCTTAGCGCACTTGTGATTGCGAAAGTGTCGCGAACATTATCACTTACGTAAACGTCACGCTATATGCTGTGATTAATTAGTCGTAAAAGAGGTGTTAAAAATTGAATACAAGCTCGATGCAGCTTAGAAAATACGCGCTTTGTACGAAAATTATCGCGTTGGTTAAATAGGTTTTTTTGAAAATAATATAAACTAGTGACTGAGGTAGCACTTTTTAACTGCTGCATCCATTGTCGCGCAGGCCATTTGCTGTTTGGGCAAACCTGCTTCCATAAACACAGCGCCAACAGGATAGAAGTCATGTTTAACAAAATAATCTACCGCATCCAGCGGACTATGAATAAATACTTGTTTGAGGTTGAGATCTTTAGCAACTCGCAATAAACCCGCTAGCACTAACTTATCTAGTTTTTGTTTACGATGTTCTTTAATAACAGCGATACGGCCTATCTGGCCTGATGGAAGGATGCGACCAGTGGCGACGGGCTCTTGGCTGATATCGTCGCACACCAGCATATGAATTGCTTTTCGGTCTTTACGATCAAATTCGACGCGCTTAGGTATGCGGTGTTCACAAATAAAAACCCGCTCTCGAACAGTTTTTAACAAGGGAGCGGCGTGCTCCCACGGAACTCTACATACACTGTATTGCATACGATTAATCGATATACCAGTACCCCATATTTAACACTTTAGTTAACATTTGTGTGTTATTCAAACAGTGTGTGAAACTTTCTAACTGTTTTGTAGCCAAAGCGACATTTTTTGCCAATAGCTGACCTAATTCGCGTGTTTGCTGCGTTAATGAAATCCGATCACCATTAATGTACAAGTCACCGTTTTGTTCGTTGATTAGCGCTTTTACGCCTAACACAGGGCGAACAAAAATTTCAGGATCTGCTAGATAACCTTTAACCGCTTCGTCGGTAAATGGCTCCATTGGAATCAGCACTTCTAACGCATGATGACTACGAGTGGTAAAGGTGGCAATCATATCGCTAAACAAATCGATATCACCGGTTTGCGTTAACATAAATTGTTGCAGTTTTTTAATATCTTCAGCGGCAAGTAACTCTGGCTGGTTGGTGACAGTGCGAGCCGGGTCGTTAAAACGGTGTTCGGCTAATTGCTTATCAATGACTGCATCCGCTAGCGCTGAAATCATATCTTGGCCACTAGGTGCCTGAAAGCCTACGGAGTAGTTCAATGAATTATCAATGGAAACACCGTCATGTGGGTGATTCGGCGGAATATATAAAATATCGCCAGGTTCAGTAATAGCATCAATCACAGGCTCAAATGGTGAGACTTGTTTTAAGTCTTCATGAGGTAATAACTGTGCTAACGAATCGTCAGGTAAACCCACTTGCCAACGTCTTTTCCCTTCACCTTGGGTGATAAAGACATCGTATTGATCTAAATGTGGACCAACGCCGCCGCCGGGTGTGGAAAAGCTGACCATCACATCGTCGATGCGCCAGCTCGGTAAAAACTTGAATGGTTCTAGCATTTGAGCTGTAGTTTCAGACCAATTGTTTACCGCTTGCACTAGTAGTGTCCAGTTTTCTTCACCGAACTCGCTAAAATCTACGAATGGCCCGTGTTTAACTTGCCAGTTAGTCGGTTCACCACTATCAGAGCCATCATTGGCAATAATACGTGACTCTAACTCTTGCTCCATGGCAAGGCCGGCTAGTTCATCGGCAGAAATTGGATCTTGGAAGGCTTGAAAACCACCTTTGATCAGTAGTGGCTTTTTTTGCCAATATTCGGCAAGAAATAGTTCGGGGGTTAAATCGCCCCAATTAATGGTGTACATAATCTTTGTCTCTGGTTTCTTGCTTACTGAGCTCTAGTGATAACTCAGTTTCGCAAACAAAAAAGAAGACCTAAGCCTTCTTTTTGTATCTTAATTTCTGTTAGCAATTTCTGACCATAGCCTATTGGCTAACAGTCATCAGCTATAATTCGTCAATAAAGGCAACAGCGCGGCCAATATAAGTTGCTGGTGTTAGCTCAGCAAGCTCCGCTTTGGCTGCTTCTGGCATATCTAAGTTTGCAACGAATTCGCGCATTACTTCAGCGTTTACGCGCTTACCACGAGTTAACTCTTTTAGTTTTTCATAAGGCTTTTCAATACCGTAACGACGCATTACCGTTTGAATTGGCTCAGCTAAAAGTTCCCAGTTTTGATCTAGTTCATCAGCCAGTGATTTTTCATTCACTTCTAACTTGCTGATGCCTTTTAGTGTCGCTGCGTATGCAATTAGAGCATGACCAAAACCAACACCTAAGTTACGAAGTACAGTAGAGTCCGTTAAGTCACGTTGCCAGCGCGAAACTGGAAGCTTTTGTGCAAGGTGAGCAAATAAAGCGTTAGCAATGCCTAAGTTACCTTCTGAGTTTTCAAAATCGATTGGGTTAACTTTGTGCGGCATAGTTGATGAACCAATTTCACCCGCAACGGTTTTTTGCTTGAAGTGACCCAGTGCAATGTAGGCCCAAATGTCGCGATCGAAGTCGATCAAAATTGTGTTAAATCGTGCTACTGCATCAAATAGCTCAGCAATGTAATCGTGCGGCTCAATTTGGGTAGTGAATGCATTCCACGTAACGCCTAATGAAGTGACAAATTCATTTGAGAAGTTATGCCAGTCAAGGTTAGGGTAGGCAGAAAGGTGAGCGTTGTAGTTACCGACAGCACCGTTGATTTTACCTAACAATTCAACTTGAGCAATTTGCTCGCGTTGGCGTTTTAAACGAATGTAAACATTCGCCATTTCTTTACCCATGGTGGTAGGTGACGCAGGTTGACCATGCGTGCGTGCCATCATAGGAATGGTTTTGTATTCTACTGCTAAGGCTTTAACCGCTGCTAAGATTTCATCAACAACAGGTAATAACACTTGTTCACGACATTCTTTTAGCATTAATGCGTGTGATAAATTGTTGATGTCTTCTGAGGTACAAGCAAAGTGAATAAACTCTGTTACCGCGTTTAGCTCTGCATTGTCAGCAATTTTTTCTTTTAAGAAGTACTCAACCGCTTTTACATCGTGGTTGGTGGTTGCTTCAATGGTTTTAACGCGCAGCGCATCTTCTTCGCTGAAGTTGGCAACGATGGCGTCAAGCACTGCATTTGCTTCGTCGGAAAATGCAGGAACTTCGGTGATGTCAGCAGTGGCTGCTAACTTTTGTAACCAACGTACTTCGACGGTAACGCGGTATTTGATTAGGCCAAATTCACTGAAAATAGGGCGTAAGGCTTTGGTTTTGCTGCCGTAACGACCATCAACCGGTGAAATTGCTGTTAATGCTGAAAGTTCCATAGTTTTTTCCTACAACAAATGTTTTGGTTTGTTATTAATTAAGTGTGAACGTTAAAAACTTTTCTTGGCGAAATTTATTCAAGTTAATGGATTTACGTGCCTAGTAAATTTCGCCTAATAATTGCTCTGCTTGCGCTAGTATTTTCGTACGTGAAAATAAAATATTACGGCGTTTACCGCCTACTTGTCGCCATAAAACAGCGCTACGAATACCAGCTAACAGTAATGCTCTGATTTTATGCTGATTGCTTTCCTGCTTTAATATAGCAGGTTCACCTGCTACCTGAATGCGCGCACCCAGCGGGCTAATAATATCGCTGTAAATGCTGGCAAAGCTATTTAGTAAGGTATTGCTGTCTACGTCGTAGTGACCACTTTGACGCTTTGCTTGGTCAATGCGCTCACCCAATACGCCAAGTTGTTTGCGGTTTTTAGTTAAACGACGCTCTAGGTTTAACAAGCTAACAATATAGCGGGTTAATTCTGGGTCTTTTTGTTTAGTTTGATCGCCAAGATGGCTGACTAATACCTGTAACCCCGGTTTTATGTTGGCTAAGTTACCGCCATATACCGCTAGTGTATTTTCAGGCGAGGTATTGGTAATACCGCTTAGCATCATGCCAAGCTGTTGCTCGTCAATTTCCCCTTGACGAGCAAGCTTTTGTACCATGCTGGCTATCTGGCAGATAGCAGCAAAAGTGATAGTTTGATCTCTCATACAGCTTATCGAATTAGTGTATTAATGATGCCGCCACCTAAGCACACTTCGTCTTGGTAAAAAACGACTGACTGGCCTGGTGTTACTGAGCTTTGTTGCTCATCGAATAGAATTTCATACTCGTCATTTCCAAGCGGTGTTAATGTACAAACAACATCCTGCTGGCGATAACGGGTTTTGACTGTGCATTTAAATGGTGCTGTGATCTCATTGCGATCTACCCAATGTAATTGATTCGCAATAAGGCCTTTTGAAAACAGGCGAGGGTGATTGTGGCCTTGACCCACAATCAGTACGTTGCGTTTTAAATCTTTGTCTACCACATACCAAGGCTCGTCACCGGCATTGGCCATACCGCCAATGCGTAAGCCTTTGCGTTGACCTAACGTGTGGTACATTAAACCATCGTGTTCGCCAATCACTTCACCTTCGGCAGATTTAATTTTGCCTGGCTGAGCAGGTAAGAATTTTTGCAAGAAATCTTTAAATTTTCGCTCGCCAATAAAACAGATACCCGTACTGTCTTTCTTGTTGTGAGTAATCAAATCAGCCTTTTCTGCGATAGCGCGTACTTCAGGCTTTTCAATATGACCCACTGGGAATAGCGTTTGGCCTACTTGCTTATGGCTTAATGTGTATAAGAAGTAGCTTTGATCTTTGTTGTTGTCTAAACCTCGGATCATATGCCATTTACCTTCACCACTCTCGTCTTCGCGATATTCGCGCTGCACGTAGTGACCTGTGGCAATGTAATCAGCGCCTAAATCTTCACAGGCAAATTCTAAAAAGGCTTTAAACTTAATTTCTTTGTTACACATGATGTCTGGGTTAGGGGTACGACCTGCTTTGTATTCAGCAAGGAAGTATTCAAATACGTTGTCCCAGTACTCAGTGGCAAAGTTGATGGTGTGTAACTTGATGCCAAGTTTGTCACACACAGCTTGTGCATCTTTTAGATCTTCTTCTGCGGCGCAGTATTCGTCGTTGTCGTCTTCTTCCCAATTCTTCATAAACAAGCCTTCAACCTGATAGCCTTGCTGCTGAAGCAAGTAGGCTGATACAGATGAATCGACTCCGCCAGACATACCAACAATCACGCGCGTGTCTTGTGGCGCCTTTGTATTTGGCGCAATGGCTAATGATGAAGTTGCAATAGATGACATTAATTAATTGACCACGATAGAAAAAGGCGCCGAATTATAGCATAGGGATTTTTTATAGCATAGAGGCCACAAGTCGGCTCTACTCAGTTTTATAGGTTAGTTTTTAGCATAGATAGCGATATCTTATTTCCAGCTAAATAGTCTTCAATACATTCAAGTACCATAGGGCTACGCAGCTGGTTTGCTTTGGCTTTAATTTCTTCTAACCTTAGCCAATGACAAGCGATGATTTCGCTATCCTGTGGCTGGCAGATAGGCCACTTACTGTCTTCTTTATCCGAATTAATTAGGGCTAAATTGCTTAACTCATAGACAAAACAAAAGCGTAAAAAATAAAGATTTAACTCAGGGCGATGAAAGTAGTAAATGCCAGAAGCATACGCAGGCTCACCAGTTAACCCCGTTTCTTCTTGTAATTCTCTATTTGCTGCAGCCACCAGATTTTCGTTTGTTTCTAAATGACCGGCAGGTTGATTAAAAACAGTGTTGCCATTTTCCCATTCTTCTACCAAGAGAAACTTACCTTGATGGTGGACGATGGCCGCAACAGTCGTATTAGGCTTAAATTGTGTAACACCGTGGTCGTTCATTAATGTAGATACGCTCTTTTTGTTATTAACTAGTTTTCTTTTGCTTTTGTAGTACGGTCGGGCTTATTACTGCGTTTTCTTTGTAACTTGCTTGATAAGCTCAACTTATTCTCAGCCTTTCTTTGGGGCGTCTTTGGCTTGCTAGGCGTTATTGTTTTTGTGCTAGTTGTCGCTTTTTTATTCGCCTTTGTACTAGGTGCGTTCGCTGAATCTTGCTTGACCAAAATAAATTCACCATTGGCAATATTATCTAGCGTCCATTCGCCAATGGCATAGCGAACTAAGCGCAGTGTTGGGTGACCGATATGCGCGGTCATTCGTCGTACTTGCCGATTTCGACCTTCGGAAATAATAATTTCTAACCAAGTGGTGGGAATATTCTTTCGTTCGCGAATAGGGGGGGTGCGAGGCCAAATGTTTGGCGCTGAAATAACTTGTACTTTCGCAGGCTTAGTTGGGCCATCGTTGAGTTCCACACCTTGGCGAAGTGCTTTTAGCTTATCTTCAGTGGGTACACCTTCTACTTGTACCCAGTAGGTTTTCGGCGCTTTAAATTTCGGGCTGGCTATTTTATGCTGCAATTGACCGTCATTAGTAAGTAGCAATAATCCTTCGCTGTCTTTATCTAAACGACCCGCCGCATACACCTCAGGGATCGGAATAAAGTCTTTTAATGTTTGTCGATGTTGATCATCGGTAAATTGGCAAAGCACATCATAAGGTTTGTTAAATAAGACAATTTTTCGATTTTCATCTGAAATTGGGGATTTTTTCTTTACTGGTCTGACCTTGTTGGAAAGATGACCTTTAGCCCTTGTTCTTGCGTTTGTGTTGAGGCGTGTCAACGTATCTTGCCTTATTAAATTATGGTTAGGTTGAGTGCCTGCTATTTTAAAGTAGTTTGTTTTTAAGTAATATGCGCCATCGAAAAAAATTTTTTGTTGCTGAGTTTGTCACGAGCTTGGTGGCACGTTCTTAACGAAACTAGGATATTCAATGAGTAAAGATACATCAAAGATCATTTACACCATTACTGATGAGGCGCCAGCACTTGCGACTCAATCTCTACTACCTATTATTAAAGCTTATACTGCTTCTTCAGGCATCGATGTCGAAACTCGTGATATCTCATTAGCAGGTCGTGTTATTGCTAATTTCCCTAAGTACTTAACGAAAGAGCAACGTATCGGTGATGCGTTAGCAGAGCTTGGCGAACTAGCGAAAACACCAGAAGCAAACATTATTAAGTTGCCAAACATTAGTGCGTCAATTCCACAATTACAGGCAACGATTAAAGAATTACAAGCGAAAGGTTACAACTTACCAGATTACCCAGAAGAGCCACAAAGTGAAGCGGAAGAGTCAATTAAATTGACTTACGCTAAGGTACTTGGCTCTGCAGTAAACCCTGTACTTCGCGAAGGTAACTCAGATCGCCGCGCACCGGGCTCAGTAAAGCAATACGCGAAAAACAACCCACACTCAATGGGCGCTTGGTCAAGTGAGTCAAAATCTCACGTTGCGCATATGGATGCGGGTGATTTCTACGGTAGCGAAAAATCAACGACAATCAATGGCGCGACTCACGCGAACATTGAATTTGTGGCTGAAAATGGCGATGTAACCTTATTAAAAGAGCATATTGCCCTTGAAGACAAAGAAGTGATTGATGCGTCAGTGATGAACGTGAAAGCACTTGTTGCGTTCTTCGAGCAAGAAATTGAAAAAGCACAGAAAGAAGATGTGTTGTTCTCTTTGCATATGAAAGCAACCATGATGAAGGTTTCTGACCCAATCATCTTCGGTCATTGTGTTAAGGTTTACTACAAATCTGTATTTGAAAAACACGCTGCAGTATTTGACCAATTAGGTGTTGATGCTAACAACGGTATTGGCGATGTTTACGCGAAAATCGGTCGTTTACCGGCTGAGAAGCAAGCTGAAATTGAAGCTGACTTGCAAGCGGTTTACGAAACTCGTCCACCTATGGCAATGGTTGACTCAGATCGCGGCATCACTAACTTGCACGTACCAAGCGATATTATTATCGATGCGTCTATGCCAGCAGCACTTCGTGCATCTGGCCAAATGTGGGGTCCAGACGGTAAGCAAAAAGACACTAAGTTTACGATTCCAGATCGTAACTACGCAGGCGTATACCAAGCAGTAGTTGATTTCTGCCGTGAAAACGGTGCATTCGATCCAACCACTATGGGTACCGTACCGAATGTTGGCCTAATGGCGAAAAAAGCGGAAGAGTACGGCTCACATGACAAAACTTTCACAGCAGCAGCAAACGGAACCATTCGTGTTGTAGACGCAGCAGGCAAAGTGTTACTTGAGCAAGCGGTGGAAGCTGGTGATATTTTCCGTATGTGTCAGGCGAAAGACGCACCAATTCAAGATTGGGTAAAACTAGCGGTTAATCGTTCACGCTTATCTGGTATGCCAGCAGTATTTTGGTTAGACGAAAACCGTGCGCACGATGCTGAGTTAATCAAAAAAGTTAACCAGTACTTGCCAGAGCACGACACTGACGGTTTGGATATTCGTATTCTTGCACCAGTTGATGCTTGTCAGTTCTCACTAGAACGCATGAAAAAAGGCGAAGATACCATTTCTGTGACGGGCAACGTTTTACGTGATTACTTAACTGACTTGTTCCCAATTTTAGAGTTAGGTACATCAGCTAAAATGCTTTCTATCGTGCCACTGATGAACGGTGGTGGGCTATTTGAAACGGGCGCGGGTGGTTCAGCACCTAAGCACGTTCAACAGTTTGAAAAAGAAAACCACTTACGCTGGGATTCTTTAGGTGAGTTCTTAGCACTAGCAGCGTCTTTAGAGCACTTAGCAAACTTTGCTGGTAATGCCAAAGCACAAGTACTTGCTGATACTTTAGATGCAGCAACAGCGAAATTCTTGCAAGAGAACAAATCTCCATCACGCCGTGTTAACGAGCTTGATAACCGTGGTTCTCACTTCTACCTAGCAACTTACTGGGCAGAAGCACTTGCTGCGCAAGATAAAGATGCAGAGCTAGCGAAAGCTTTTGGCCCTGTGGCGCAAGCATTAACTAAGCAAGAAGAGAAAATTGTTGCTGAGTTAAATGATGCACAAGGCGTAGCAATGGACATCGGTGGTTACTACTTCCCGAATGAAGAGCAAGCATCAAACGCTATGCGCCCAAGCGAAACGTTAAACACTATTCTATCGACACTACTATAAGCCTTCGCGGCTATGTGTAATAAATAGTGCGTTTCAACGCAAAATTAACTAAGCCCGCATAAAGCGGGCTTTTTTATGCCTGTAGCAAGCGACATCAGTCATCAATAAGCTTGACAACTTACCGTAATCGTAAGTTAATCAAACTCTATTGGTTTACTTTCTAACGTGTGCATTTCATTCGTGCAATGCTAGGCAAAAAGGAGTTTTAGATGGGTTTATTTGAGGGCTTGTTGCTAATTACCACGATTCATTTATTGGCTGCGGCATCTCCAGGGCCAGATTTTGTCTTGGTATCACAGCAAACATTAGCGCATGGTAAAAAAACTGGTCTACTTTGCAGCTTAGGCATTGCATTGGGCTTGGCAGTTCACATTATTTATTCTTCACTTGGCTTAGCGGCAATCATTGCTAATTCTGAAACGATTTTGTGGGGCATTAAACTGCTCGGCGGTAGCTATTTAATTTATTTGGGTATTCAGGGGCTAAAGGCTAAACAAACCAATGTAATAGATGCTATTCCATTAAGTGCGGAAGTTTCTCCTCAGTTATCTAATAGTAAAACCCTTGCTAAAGGTTTTTTATGTAATGCGTTAAACCCAAAAGCGCCAATTTACTTTGTTGCCTTGTTTACTATGGTGTTATCGCCTGACATGCCCTTGTATCAATTAGCGATTTACGGTGCTTGGATGATGATTTTGCAATTTGCCTGGTTTGCCACGGTTGTAATCTTGCTTAGCCGCCCAAGAGTGAATAAACAGTTTCAACAATTTGGTCACTGGTTAGACAGAGTATTAGGTGGTGCTATGTTGCTGATGGGCATCAAAGTTATTACCAGCAAAATTAATTAACGAATTCTGGCTGAATGGTTGTTTGCTGCTATGTATTGGTCTTGGTTTTTTAAGTATACCTATACGCTAATCAGTGCCCCAATTTGGATGATTCAGGGGGTATGTACTAAGCGCTCTGCTATTCGACTCTCGGAAGCACAAGGAGAGCGCAAATTTGTGGTTAGCCAGTTTCACCATCAAGATAAAACTGCAGCAATTGAAAAGCCAATTAAAGTAGCGGTTATTGGTGATTCGGTTGCTGCTGGTGTTGGGATAACATCAATTAAAGATGCCTTGGCAGGACAGCTGGCAGCTGAGCTTAATTCCAGATTCGATGTGGCGGTTAAATTAGCTGTGTTAGCAAAATCTGGCGATAAAATCGCTGATTTACATTCCGCTATACGCAATGAAATTGCAGAAGTTGCCGACTATGTAGTTATTTCCATTGGTGTTAATGATGCAAAAGGGTTTACATCAAGCCGAAAATGGTCACAACAGCTTAATGAATTGATGACGTTAATCGAGCACAAGTATCAACCTCAACAAACTTTATTACTCGCAATACCGCCGCTTGAATGTTTTCCTCTATTAAAAAAGCCACTTGCGAGTATCTTAGGCTTTCGCAGCAGCCGTCTTAATGATGCGACCTACAAACTCCAGCGGTTAGCTCCAGAGCGTTTTAGTATTGTGAACTATCAGCTAATTCCAGATGAAAAGTACTTTACGGCGGATGGTTTTCACCCAAACGAAACAGCTAGCCTAGCTATCGTAAAGACGATTGTAAACCAATATTTAATTAACGAAAAAGTTCGCTAAATAATTATCAAATAACAGAGTTTTTTGCTTGGTTTATTGCCAATGGGTAGTTATTCTTAAGTTGAGCCTAAGGCGAGTTTACCGATGTGAATTCTTTATTGGAATATAGTGCTTTATATCATTCATGTTATTTATATTGGTTATCGGTTTTGAAAAATTAGTGTCATTACTCTTTTTCGTTTAGGTTACAACTCTGGTCAGCGTACCTAGTGATAATAACTCAGCATTTCAGGGGAGAGCCTTATGTCTTCGCAAATAACAATTCCAGCAGACGGGCAAAAAATTACCATCGAAAACGGTCGATTGAACGTACCGAACAACCCAATTATTCCGTTTATCGAGGGTGATGGTATTGGTATTGATGTCACGCCAACTATGCGCAAAGTGGTAGATGCGGCAGTTAAGGTTGCTTACCAAGGCGAGAAAAAAATTAGCTGGATGGAAGTGTACGCAGGTGAAAAAGCGACGGAAGTCTATGACTCTGAAACTTGGCTTCCAGAAGAAACATTAGCCATGTTTCGCGAATACCGAGTGGGTATAAAAGGGCCTTTAACAACGCCAGTTGGCGGTGGTATTCGCTCACTTAATGTGGCACTACGTCAAGTGTTAGATTTGTATGTGTGTCAACGCCCAGTGCAATGGTTTACAGGTGTTCCTAGCCCTGTGAAGCATCCAGAGGCCGTTGATATGGTGATTTTCCGCGAGAATTCGGAAGATATTTATGCGGGTATTGAATACAAAGCAGGTACCGAGCAAGCTGATAAGGTTATTAATTTCTTAACTGAAGAAATGGGCGTATCATCTATTCGCTTTACTGAGGACTGTGGTATTGGTATCAAGCCAGTGTCAAAAGAAGGTACACAGCGTTTGGTGCGAAAAGCGATTCAATATGCAATTGATAACGATCGTGATTCTGTGACCTTAGTGCACAAAGGTAACATCATGAAGTACACCGAAGGTGCTTTTAAAGAGTGGGGTTATCAATTAGCACACGACGAGTTTGGTGCTGAACTACTCGACGGTGGTCCATGGTTGTCACTTAAAAATCCAAAAAATGGTAAAGAAATTATCATTAAGGATGTTATTGCTGACGCTATGTTACAACAAATTTTGTTGCGCCCAGAAGAGTACAGCGTTATTGCTACACTAAACCTTAATGGTGATTATTTGTCTGATGCACTTGCTGCGCAAGTCGGTGGAATTGGTATTGCACCGGGGGCAAATATTAGTGATGAAGTGGCAATTTTTGAAGCAACACATGGCACGGCACCTAAATACGCAGGCTTGAATAAAGTGAATCCAGGCTCTGTAATTTTATCTGCTGAAATGATGCTACGCCATATGGGCTGGACAGAAGCGGCCGATTTAATGCTACAAGGTATGTCTGGTGCAATTGGCGCTAAAACAGTGACGTATGACTTTGAGCGTTTAATGGAAGGAGCTACACTGGTGTCTTGCTCTGAATTTGGTGATGAAATTATTAAACACTTAGCTTAACGTTTAAGTGATTAGTGGCCTGCTTTTAGTAACACTACAAGCAGGCATTAAAAAACACAGCCTAGGCTGTGTTTTTTATTAGCGCGCTGTTGATTAATTTACTAAATTAATTTTCTGCTTCAGGTTCAATAGGTACTATACTTGCCGCGTGATGGCCTTTAGGGCCTTCATTCAACTCGTAATTAACATCCTGACCTGCTTTTAGTGTTCTGTATCCTTCCATCTGGATGGTAGAGTAATGAGCAAAGATGTCTTCTCCACCATCATCAGGGCGAATAAAACCGAACCCTTTTGCATTGTTAAACCATTTAACCGTACCGTGAGCCATACTTCTACTTCCTTCTATATCCTGCGGTATAATTTAGGTATGCTTCCCATAACATACACGTATAAACGCGGCGGCTAAAAAATAGCCACCTGTAAATCGTAGAATATGTGTGAGAATAGTCAAGATATTTACAATATTTTTTACAATTTTTTAATAACCTATTTTTCATAAAAAGGTTCAGCAAATTTAACCTGTAGAGACTAATATAGATTTATGAGTAACTGGAAAGAACTGACAGAATCCCAGCATGATACGGAAGAGCTAACTAAGGAGCGCATTGATGAACCTCCTCGTTATCATGTTGTTTTGTTAAACGATGACTATACGCCTATGGATTTTGTGGTTGAAGTTTTACGTAGGTTTTTTAATATGGATTCTGAAAAGGCTACTGAAATCATGCTAACTATTCATTATAAGGGTAAAGCTCGTTGTGGCACATATTCTGCTGAGATAGCAGAAACTAAAGTAGACCAAGTTGTTCGATACGCTGCAGAAAATCAACATCCGTTGCAATGTTCAATGGAAAAAGCGTAACAGTGCAAGATTTAAGTAAGCTGGAGTATCTATGCTGAATAAAGATTTAGAAATTTCGTTAAACTTAGCGTTCCGTCAAGCTAAGGATTCTCGCCATGAATTTATGACGGTAGAGCACTTATTGCTAGCACTGCTTGATAACCCATCAGCGGTAGAGGCGCTTAAAGCCTGTGGTGCTGACATGTCTAAATTGCGTAAGAGTTTAGAAGATTTTATTGGTGAAACAACACCGGTCATTCCCGCAGGTGAAGATGATCGTGAAACTCAGCCAACACTAGGTTTTCAACGTGTTTTGCAACGCGCAGTTTTTCATGTGCAGTCTTCGGGTAAGAATGAAGTTAATGGTTCAAACGTGCTTGTTGCAATTTTTAGTGAGCAAGAATCACAAGCCGCCTATATTTTGAAAAAATCAGATATTACGCGTCTAGATATTGTTAATTTTATCTCTCACGGCATTTCAAAAATAGAAAATGGCGAGAGCGCTAGCCACGAAGAAGTTGAGCAGCAGCAAGACGAAGAACCAAGAGTAGTAGAAAGCTTTGCGGTAAACCTCAATGAAGAGGCGAAAAAGGGCAACATAGACCCGCTGATTGGCCGTGACGATGAATTAGAACGAACGCTTCAGGTATTGAGCCGTCGCCGTAAAAACAACCCGCTATTTGTTGGTGAAGCAGGAGTTGGTAAAACTGCTATTGCAGAAGGTTTAGCGGCAATGATTGTCAGCGAAAAAGTACCAGACTTTTTAGTAGATGGCACAATTTACTCACTTGATATGGGGGCTTTGCTCGCCGGTACTAAATACCGAGGTGATTTTGAAAAACGCTTTAAATCGCTGCTTAAAGAGCTAGAAAAAGAAGCGAATGCGATTCTGTTTATCGATGAAATTCACACGATTATCGGTGCAGGTGCAGCTTCTGGTGGTATGATGGACGCTTCCAACCTTATTAAGCCTTTGCTTTCATCAGGTAAGCTTCGTTGCCTAGGTTCTACGACTTATCAAGAGTATCAAAGTATTTTTGAGAAAGACCGCGCATTAGCTCGTCGTTTCCAAAAAATAGACATAGCCGAGCCTAGTGTTGATGATACGACGAAAATACTGCAAGGATTGAAAGAGAAATACGAAAGCCATCACGGTATTCGTTATACCCATAAAGCATTGAAAGCGGCCGCTCAGTTGGCTGACAAATACATTAACGAACGTTTTTTACCTGATAAAGCGATTGATATCATCGATGAAGCTGGTGCTAAGCAACAACTAGTTGCACCGTCTAAGCGCAAAAAAGTGATTAATAACAATGATATTGAGTCAATTGTCGCGAAGATGGCACGTATTCCTGAAAAATCGGTATCTAGCTCAGAGAAAGATAACCTGCAAAATTTAGATCGTAATTTGAAGTTGGTTGTTTTTGGCCAAGATAAAGCCATTGATGAGTTAACGTCTGTTATTCGCTTATCACGAGCTGGTTTAAGTAATGAAAGTAAACCGATTGGCTCTTTCATGTTTGCAGGGCCAACTGGTGTTGGTAAAACGGAAGTTACGCAGCAGCTTGCTAAAATCTTAGGTGTTGAGCTATTGCGTTACGATATGTCTGAGTACATGGAAAAGCATGCGGTTAGCCGTTTAATTGGTGCGCCTCCTGGCTATGTTGGGTACGAACAAGGCGGTTTGTTAACAGATGCTGTGATTAAACATCCACATGCAGTTGTGCTGTTAGATGAAATTGAAAAAGCACATCAAGATGTATACAACATTTTGCTGCAAGTAATGGATCACGGTACCTTAACCGATAACAATGGTCGAAAAGCTGATTTTAGAAATGTTATTTTAGTGTTGACCACAAACGCAGGTGTTACTGAAACAACGCGTAAATCAATTGGCTTTAAGCAGCAAGATCATAGCCTTGATGCGATGGATGAAATTAATCGCGTATTCACACCTGAATTTAGAAACCGTTTAGATAATATCGTTTGGTTTAATCACTTAGACACTGACATTATCTATCAAGTCATTGATAAGTTTATCGTTGAGCTTCAAGCTTTATTAGATGAAAAAGGTGTGTCGCTAGAACTTAGTGCAGATGCAAAATCTTGGCTTGCTGAGCGGGGCTACGATAAAAACATGGGCGCACGACCTATGGCTCGGTTAATTCAAGAGCAACTCAAGAAACCATTGGCGAATGAACTGTTATTTGGTGAATTAGTTGGTGGTGGTGTTGTTAAAGTGACGGTTAACAAGAAAGATGAACTTGTGATCAAAGCTGAAAGCAACAAAAAAGAGCTAGTGGAACATTAACCCGCTATCGCCTTGCTGGACAATAAACAAAACCCCATAAACCAAAAAAGCCCTGAATTTCAGGGCTTTTTTGTAGATAAATCTTTTTAACTCTTTCTAAAAGAAAGGTTTAAACGTTATCTGGCACGGAAAATAATGCGACCTTTCGATAAGTCGTACGGCGTTAATTCAACCGTTACTTTGTCACCAGTTAAAATACGGATGTAGTTCTTGCGCATTTTACCTGAGATGTGAGCTGTAACAACGTGACCGTTTTCTAACTCAACGCGGAACATGGTGTTAGGTAATGTTTCTAACACAGTACCTTGCATTTCAATATTTTCTTCTTTCGCCATTGGGCGTTTAACCTCTAAAAGTTCATGGATATAAAGCTGCGCAGATCATGCCCAATTGTGATGACAAAGTAAAGCATCAAGGCTATTTATTTGTTGCTAACCCGCTTATTTAGCGAGAATAGCTTGGGCTAGGAACGATATGCCACTGGTTGTTATACAGCCTCTGGTGTGGGTAAAACTTAGTTTTGTAGTTCATTTTTTGGCAATCATCGATTTGATAGCCTAAATAGAGAAACTCTTTACCCAGTGATTGTGCGACATGGATTTGCTTCAATATAGAATATATACCTAAGCCGTTTTTGCGATAATCAGGATCGTAGAAGGTATAAACTGCAGATAGTGCACTGGGTAATTCATCTGTTACTGCGACACTCACTAACTTGTCACCATCATAGAGCTCTACAAAGTACTGCTTGCAAATATGAGTGAATAAAAAACTTTGGTATTGCTCTGCGCTAGCAGGGTACATGGCACCGTCAGCATGTAGTTCATTGATATAGCGCTCGAACAATGGGTAGTATTGTTCACTTGGCGTGCGACTTTTCACGAGTCTTAGGTGTTGATTCTTTTTGAGTGAACGCTTTTGGCTTTTGCTAGGTGTGAATTCTTGTACCATGACTTTGACTGATTGGCAGGCATGGCAAGCTTTGCAATGCGGGCGGTAGACTTGTTCACCACTGCGACGAAAGCCTTGATGCATTAAATAATCATATTGATTCGCTTGCGCATGTAACTCATCAACAACAATCAATAGTCGCTCTTGATTACCAGGTAAATAGTTACAGGAAAACTCTTTGCTGATACCCAAGCGAAAATCATAAATCATTAGCAATACCTCAGCTAAATTACGGCCAATAATAAAATATTAGCTGCTAATAATACGTGGTGTCCAAAATTCGCTTGGAAGTGATAAATGAAGCATGGCTTGTTGCTGTTGTATAAAGTCGTCACGAGAAACTTCAATGCAGCCCATATCTTCGAGAAATGGATTTGTGATCTGACAATCAATGAACTTTACGCCGCATGCTTCTAGCGCTTTAGCGAGAGCAACTAGTGCAACTTTAGAAGCGTTCGGTGCTTTATAAAACATCGACTCACCGCTAAAAAAACCATTGATAGCAACACCATATAAACCACCTACTAATTTTTCTTGCTCCCATACTTCAACTGAATGGGCATGGCCTAGCAGGTGCAACTGACGATAACCAGAAATCATCTCAGGTAGAATCCAAGTTTCGTCTTGGCGAAATGGTGCATCTGCACACAGTTCTATCACTTGATCAAATGCTCGATTAAATGATACCTGATAGGGGGTTTTATTAAGGAATTTACGCAGTGTGCGATTAATACGAATGTCGTGAGTTGGAATAATGGCACGTGGGTTAGGAGACCACCACATAATGGGCTCGCCGTCACTAAACCATGGAAATATGCCTTCGCTATACGCTTGAACCAAACGTTGCGGGGTGAGGTCGCCACCCACAGCGAGTAAGCCGTTAGGCTCGGTAAGCGCAGTATCTAAAGGCGGAAAAGCCAAACTATTTGGGTGAATAAACGAAATAGTTTGGCTCATCTTATTCCTGCTAAATACCGCTAAGGAGTGCTTGGGCGTTTTTTAGCCTTTTGCATCCAAGTAACGCTCTGCATCTAATGCAGCCATACAGCCAGCACCCGCAGACGTGATTGCTTGACGATAGATATGATCTGCGACATCACCTGCAGCAAATACACCTTCAACGCTAGTTTGTGTTGCATTGCCGTTAGTACCACTGTTAATGGTTAGGTAGCCATCTTTCATATCCAGCTGACCTTTGAAGATATCAGTATTTGGCTTGTGACCAATGGCGATAAACGCACCTTGCACTGCTAACTCTTCAGTAGCATCTGAATTTGTGTCTTTAATACGAACGCCAGTAACGCCCATATCATCGCCTAGTACTTCATCTAATGTACGATCTAAGTGTAAAACAATATTGCCGTTTTCAACTTTGTCCATTAAACGTTGCGTTAAGATTTTCTCTGAGCGGAAAGTGTCACGACGGTGAATTAAGTGAACTTCAGAAGCAATATTTGATAAGTACAATGCTTCTTCAACGGCTGTGTTACCACCACCAACAACACATACTTTCTGGTTGCGGTAGAAGAAGCCGTCACAGGTTGCACAAGCAGAAACACCTTTCCCCATGAAAGCTTCTTCTGAAGGTAAACCTAGGTATTGTGCTGATGCGCCCGTACAGATAATTAATGCATCACAAGTGTACTCGCTGCTGCCTTTTAAACGGAATGGGCGAGTCTCAAGGTCAACTTCTTCGATGTGATCAAAAATAATTTCGGTATCAAACTTTTCTGCATGCTTTTGCATACGCACCATTAAGTCTGGACCTGTTAAATCATCTGCATCACCTGGCCAGTTTTCAACTTCAGTCGTCGTGGTTAACTGACCACCTTGCTGCATACCGGTGATCATTACTGGGTTTAAGTTAGCGCGCGCTGCATATACTGCTGCCGTGTAACCTGCTGGGCCAGAGCCTAAAATAAGAAGAGGAACGTGTCTTGCTTCGCTCATGGGTTCTCCAAAAAATTCGTTTCGACAATATGATTTCTATTGATTGGGATTTTAATAAAGTTATTCAAGAGTGGGAAATAACTTTTCGTAAATAAAAAAAAGCGCCTCTTATATCAAGGGCGCTTTTTTAAACACTGACTAATTTAAGAATTGCAGGCTATTGAGTGCAACGATTAAGCGTTAGCTAAAGCGGTTGCTGGCTCAATAAAGTCAAAACCAAGGTTGTCTGCTACTTCTTTAACTGTCACTTGGCCATTAATGACATTCAAACCATTTAATAAGTGCTGGTTGTCATTAAGTGCTTGTTTGTAACCTTTGTTTGCTAACTGGATAATGTAAGGCAAAGTTGCATTGTTCAGTGCAAACGTTGATGTGCGTGGCACAGCACCTGGCATGTTGGCGACACAGTAGTGAACAACATCGTCAACAATATAAGTCGGCTCAGCGTGAGTGGTTGGTGTTGATGTTTCAATACAACCACCTTGGTCGATAGCAACATCAACAATAGCGGCACCCGGCTTCATGTTTTTGATGTGCTCTTTAGTGACTAGCTTAGGCGCAGCAGCACCTGGAATAAGCACACCACCAATCACTAGGTCTGCGTCTAATACGTGTTTTTCTAATGCGTCGGCAGTTGAGTAAATCGCTTTCACTTGGTTGCCAAATAAATCATCAAGCTTACGTAACACGTTAACATTGCGGTCTAGAATAACTACATCAGCACCCATGCCAACCGCCATTTTAGCTGCGTTAGCGCCAACCATACCGCCACCAATGATCACAACTTTTGCTGGCTCAACACCTGGTACGCCACCTAATAACATGCCGCGACCAGCGTTAGATTTTTCTAACGCTTGTGCACCTGCTTGAATTGACATGCGACCAGCTACTTCTGACATAGGTGCAAGTAGTGGTAAGCCACCGTTGTTATCGGTTACGGTTTCGTAAGCGATACAAACTGCTTTGCTTTTTACTAGATCTTGGGTTTGTGGTAAGTCTGGAGCTAAGTGTAGGTAAGTGAAAAGAATTTGGCCTTCACGCAACATTGCACGCTCAACGGCTTGTGGCTCTTTTACTTTAACGATCATTTCTGCTTGCGCAAAAACTTCTTCTGCGGTGGCTAAAATGCCAGCACCAGCTTCAATATAATCTTGATCAGTAAAACCGATGCCAATACCGGCATTTGTCTCAACAAAAACGCTGTGGCCATGGTTAATTAGTTCACGTACGCTCGCTGGCACCATGCCAACACGGTATTCGTGATTTTTTATTTCCTTTGGTACACCGATGATCATAATTATTTCTCTATGGATTGAAATTGGTGACTAGTATAGTCGTAAATATGTAGAGCATCCTGTCGTAATTTGCTATTTTGTAGAGAATAAATCTGCAATAACGTCAAAAACTAGAGAAATATAAATTATGCCATTGAGTCGCTCGAATAATCGTCACACCAGCAATAAAAAAATTGATCGTATCGACCGTAATATCTTAGAAGAGCTACAAAAAAATGGCCGTTTATCTAATGTCGAGCTATCTAAACGAGTAGGGCTTAGCCCAACACCTTGCCTTGAGCGGGTTAAACGTTTAGAAAGTGATGGCTATATCGTTGGCTATCGGGCAATACTAGACCCAACGTTGCTAGACGCTGCATTGCTGGTAATTGTTGAAATTACCCTTGAGAAAACAAGCCCAGATGTGTTTGATGACTTTTCTAGGGCGGTGCAAGACTTAGACGTGATTCAAGAATGCCATCTAGTTTCAGGCGATTTTGATTTCCTACTAAAAACTCGGGTAAAAGATATGGCGGCTTATCGTCAACTTTTGGGCGATACCTTGTTACGATTACCGGCGGTAAGTGAAAGCCGCACTTATGTGGTCATGGAAGAAGTAAAATCCGCCAATGTAATCCCTGTCGTGCGTTAAACGGCTATTTGTCGTTTTCTCTTGTCTTAATTTTTGTTATTTTACAAAAACTAAAACAATAATTTTCCAAGTGGTAATTCTTTGTCTTCTTCTCGAGAAAAATTAACCGGTGCGCAACGTTTACTTGAAGCAGGTCTACTAATCTGCTCAGTACTCGCTATGTATTTAATGTTGGCACTATTTACCTTTGACCCTGCAGACCCAGGCTGGTCGCAAACTGGCTATCAAACACCAGTACGAAATTTAGGCGGCTCGGTAGGTGCCTATTTATCTGATCTATTACTGAATCTCTTTGGGGTAATTGCCTATACCTTACCCTTTGTGATTGCCGTTGTTGGTTGGTTATTGTTCCAACGCTTTTATCGTCTTATGCAACTTGATTATCTGACTTTAGGGTTAAAACTGGTTGGCTTTTTTATGTTTTATATTGGCGTAACATCGCTTGCCAGCATGAATTTTGACGACATTTTTTACTTCTCTGCGGGCGGTATATTAGGCGATGTGCTTAGTGGAGCATTTCTACCATACTTTTCGTTTGTTGGCTCAACGCTACTGTTTTTACTACTAACTTGCACAGGTTTTGTCTTTTTGACAGGTATCTCGTGGTTAGAGGTGATTGATAACATAGGCCGCTATGCAATTGCCGTTGCTTTGTATATCGCAGGGCTACCGAAATTAATTGCTGAGAAATTTAATAGTGAGCCAAAAGAAAAGCCGCTAGAAAACAAAAGGGCAATAAAAGAAGCGAAAGCGGATGTCGATGAAAATGATCCGCTGTTTAATGAGTCACACTTAGAAGACAAAACATTTGAAGAAACCCCTGAACCTGTTAAGCAAGCATTTGAACAATCAAGGTTTGATGGTGCCGAAGACGACTTGGCAATAGCTAAACAAACTAATCAAAACAATGATGATTACGACGAACCGCCATTTGCTATCAGTGATGATTTAGATGATAACTTAGGCAATAACTTCAGCGATAAGTTAATTGAAAATACAGGTGAAAACATAGAGCCAAGCATTGGTGATATGGGCAAGGAGCGAGTTGAACCATTTATTGAAATAGATGAACTGATGACAGGGCCTTTAACAGTTAACGTGCAAGAAAATGTTAGTGAGTCTGAAATTACTGCCGCGTTTGAGCCAGTAGAGAAAATTCAGGTAGACGAGGCGCCAACGTTGCATGATAAAATTAATCAGCAGTTGGATGAGCAGGCAAGGGCAGAAGCGGATGCCGCACCTGATTTTGCATCGCTACCATCTCTAGACTTACTTGATCGTTCAGACAAACAAAAGCATCCGATAGATCAAGCGCAGCTTGAACAAGTATCACGCTTAGTTGAAGCCAAGCTTAGTGAGTTTGGTATCAAGGCCGATGTGGTAGATGTGTTCCCAGGCCCAGTTATCACTCGTTTTGAATTGGATCTAGCACCGGGCGTAAAAGTGAGCAAAATCACTAATCTATCGAAAGATATTGCCCGTTCGCTATCCGCGAAAAGTGTTCGCGTGGTCGAAGTGATTGAAGGAAAGTCAGTGATCGGTATCGAACTGCCGAATAAACATCGCGAAACCGTCTACTTCTCTGATGTACTCTCTTGTGACACTTTTGAGCAATCAAGTTCAAATTTAGCGATGGCCATTGGTAGTGATATTTCCGGTAAACCTGTCGTGGCTGATCTTGCCAAAATGCCGCACTTACTGGTTGCAGGTACCACAGGTTCTGGTAAGTCAGTTGCGGTAAATACCATGATTGTCAGTATCTTGTATAAATCGTCGCCTGAAGACGTTCGCATGATCATGATTGACCCTAAGCAGGTAGAACTTTCAGTTTACGATGGCATTCCACACTTATTGTCAGAAGTTGTTACCGACATGAAAGAAGCTGCTAATGCGTTGCGCTGGTGTGTGGGTGAAATGGAGCGTCGCTACCAATTAATGTCTAAGCTTGGTGTTCGTAACCTAAAAGGCTACAACGATAAAGTGGCAAAAGGTATCGCTGAAGGTGAGCCATTAATTGACCCATTATGGCAACCAACTGACGCTTTTAGCAATACACCACCTACGCTAGAAAAGCTGCCATCAATCGTAATTGTCGTGGATGAATTTGCCGACATGATGATGATTGTTGGTAAAAAAGTGGAAGAACTTATTGCGCGTATTGCACAAAAAGCACGTGCCGCTGGAATTCACTTAATTCTAGCTACGCAACGCCCATCTGCTGATGTTATTACCGGTCTAATTAAAGCCAATATTCCAACCCGTATGGCACTGCGCGTGCAGTCGCGCATTGAATCACGCATTATTCTTGATCAGCAAGGCGCAGAGCAGTTATTGGGTATGGGTGACATGTTCTATTTACCGCCAGGTGAAGCAGTGCCTGTGCGTGTGCATGGTGCCTTTGTCAACGACGATGAAGTACATGCTGTGGTTAGCGACTGGAAATCTCGTGGTGAACCAAATTACCTAGATGAAATCAAATCAGGTGATACTGAGCAAGAAATTTTGCTGCCGGGTGAGCAAGCGGAAGCGATGGAAGGAGCAGAGCTTGACCCACTTTATGATGAAGCGCTTGCGTTTGTGAGTGAAACGCGACGTGTTTCAATATCTAGCGTACAGCGTAAGTTCCGAATTGGCTATAACCGTGCGGCTCGTATCGTTGAAGATATGGAAATGCAAGGCGCGGTTTCACCACCGGGTCATAATGGCGCACGTGAAGTATTAGCACCGCCACCGGTCAAAGACTAGTTAAAGACTCAAGAGAATTTAATTTGAAAATGAAAAAGAATTTTGTAGGTATGGCATTGTTTACTAGCATGGCCAATACCATGCTCACTGCCATGTTTACTGCGACTTTGAGTGTTAACTCCTTAGCTGTCGAAGTTAATGAGCAAGTACTAAATAGTGCAAATACTAATGAATTAGCTACGTCTGCAGCAAATAACCTGTTGGTAAACAACGAAGCTAAAACAGAGTTGCTGGCAAAACTAGCGCAGCTTGAAAACTTAGCAGCGAGCTTTACGCAAAATATTTATGATGTAGACAATAATCTGCTACAAACTGGGCACGGGCAGTTCACCTTAGCAGCTCCCAACTATTTAAACTGGCAAACGACATCTCCAGAAGAATCGACCTTAGTTTCTGATGGTGAAACCTTGTGGTTGTTCGACCCATTTATCGAACAAGTGACCGCTTATTCATTAGCCAATAGTATTAGCAATACACCTATTTTATTGCTAACCAGCACAGATGAATCACTTTGGCAGCAATACGAAATTAGCCAAATGGCCAATGAAACATTTAAAGTGGTTGCTAAAAGTGAAGATGCACAGGTGAAAGAATTGTTGCTAGCCTTTAGCGGGGATGTGCTATCAGGCTTTACCATTGTGGATGCAACTGGTCAGCACAGCGAGTTTCTTTTGGAAAATATCGCAGCAAACCAAACATTGGCAAGTGATGTATTTTCCTTTCAAGTCCCAGAGGGCATGCTGCTAGATGACCAGCGCTAAAGGCTCTTCTGGAACCAACCAAGGCTTTAACTTAGGACTAGAGCTTGATTTAGGCTTTGAGCAGCCAACTGAGTTTATGCCGCTCGCTGCCCGGCTTCGCCCCAAAACGTTAGATGATTATGTTGGGCAGCAACATATTTTGGGGCAAGGGATGCCGCTGCGCCAAGCGATTGAACAGCAGCAAAGTCATTCGGTTATTTTCTGGGGACCACCGGGTACTGGAAAAACCACATTAGCTGAGATCATGGCCAATCACGCTAATGCGGAAATTGAACGCATTTCGGCGGTCACTGACGGCATAAAAGAAATTCGTAAGGCAATTGAAGCGGCAAAAGACCGTTTGATTCATCGCCAGCAGCGCACGGTTTTGTTTGTTGATGAAGTGCATCGTTTCAACAAAAGTCAGCAAGACGCTTTTTTACCTCACATCGAAGATGGCACCATAGTATTTATCGGTGCGACGACAGAAAACCCAGCGTTTGAGTTAAATCGTGCTTTGTTATCTCGAGCACGGGTATATGTGCTAAATAAACTCATGGCTGAGGATTTAAGTCAGGTTTATCACAATGCGCTGACTCACATTAATGAAGACCGCGTAAAAAATAATTTACCAGCTATTACTTTCGAAGCTGAGGCCGTGAATAGCTTACTGTCGGTTGCCAGCGGTGATGCGCGGCGTCTACTCAATTTAATTGAAAACTCTCTGACTCACGCCGTTAATGGCTCAGCCATTACTGAGCAGCAATTGTTGGAAGTAGCGGGTAGTAAAATTGCGCTATACGATAAAGGCGGTGATGCCTTTTACGATTTAATCAGCGCTTTTCACAAATCAGTGCGTGGTTCAGATCCTGATGCGGCGTTATATTGGTTTGCCAGAATACTTACTGCAGGTGGAGACCCGCTATACGTTGCCCGTCGCCTGTTAGCCATTGCCAGCGAAGATGTGGGCAATGCTGACCCAAGAGCACTCACCATTGCCATAAATGCATGGGATACTTTCCAACGTGTTGGCCCGGCAGAAGGTGAGCGAGCAATTGCCCAAGCTGCGGTTTATCTGGCACTAGCGCCAAAGAGTAATGCTGTTTACACCGCGTTTAAACAAGCCATGGCGATGGCTGCGCAAACCAGTGAGCTAGATGTGCCTATTCATCTAAAAAACGCCACCAGCAATATCACCAAAGGGTTAGGGCATGGTCACGAATATCGGTATGCACATGACGAACCTAATGCTTTTGCCGCTGGCGAGTGTTATTTCCCACCAGAAATTAGCCATACACGGTTTTATCAGCCAACCGAGCGTGGCTTAGAAAAACAACTTAAGGCAAAACGAGAGTATTTAGACCAACTTAACAGGGATAGTGATGAGCAACGCTTTAAATAGTGTCAGTATGTATTTGCTAGTGGCACTTGGTGGTGCCTGTGGTGCAAGTTTACGGTTTTTTATTTCGCAATTAGTCCTAAATTGGCTAGGAAAGGGATTCCCTTTTGCGACATTGATCGTTAATATTTCGGGCTCATTTATAATGGGTCTGTTATACGGGCTTATAGAGCAGGGCGTTATAGAAGTCGCCATTACCCGAACATTGATTGGGATAGGCTTTCTAGGTGCATTAACGACCTTTTCAACGTTTTCATTAGATACTGTGCTGCTTATTCAGCATGGTGAGTATTTTAAAGCGGTTACCAATATACTGCTCAATGTTGTACTTTGTGTGGGTGCAGCAGCACTCGGTATATTTTTAGTAACCCATCGGTAAAGTGACTAACAATGCTTGACGCAAAACTTTTAAGAACTGATTTAGAACAAACAGCAGCAGCGCTCGCGAAACGCGGTTTTACACTTGATGTAGAAAAATTAACAGCGCTTGAAGAACAACGTAAAGCCATTCAGGTAAAGACCCAAGAATTACAAAGTGAGCGTAACTCACGGTCAAAATCAATTGGGCAAGCCAAAGCCCGTGGTGAAGATATTCAGCCATTGCTTGCACAAGTAAGCCAGTTAGGTGATGACCTAGAAGCTGCGAAAAACGAAGAAAAAGAAGTGTTAAAAGCAATTAATGATATTGCTGCAGCAGTGCCAAATATCACTCATGAGTCTGTGCCTGCAGGCGATAGCGAAGACGATAATGTTGAAGTTCGCAAATGGGGCGAACCAAAAGCTTACGATTTTGAAGTTAAAGATCATGTAGACATCGCGACCGCGTTAGACAAAGGACTGGACTTTGAAAGTGGTGCCAAGCTTGCGGGAACGCGTTTTGTGGTAATGCGTGGTCAAATTGCCAAGCTGCACCGTGCACTTGCTCAATTTATGCTTGATGTACATAGCGAAGAGCACGGCTATGAAGAAATGTATGTGCCTTACTTAGTTAACCACGATTCACTATACGGTACTGGTCAATTACCAAAGTTTGGTGAAGATTTATTCCACACTGACTTATCTTCAAAGACTTTCTCACTTATTCCTACCGCGGAAGTACCACTAACGAACTTAGTGCGCGATGAAATTGTTGATGAGAAAGAATTACCAATTAAGATGACTGCGCATACGCCATGTTTTCGCAGTGAAGCCGGTTCATCAGGCCGTGATATCCGTGGTCTAATTCGTCAGCATCAATTTGATAAAGTTGAAATGGTGCAACTTGTTAAACCAGAAACGTCATTTGATGCGTTAGAAGAATTAACAGCTCACGCTGAAAATATTCTGAAAAAGTTAGAACTTCCGTTTAGAACGGTTGTACTTTGTACCGGCGATATCGGCTTTAGCGCGACTAAAACTTACGATATTGAAGTATGGCTACCTGCGCAAAACACTTACCGTGAGATCTCGTCTTGTTCGAATATGGGTGACTTCCAAGCGCGTCGTATGCAAGCACGTTTCCGCAATAGTGAAACTAATAAGCCAGAATTGCTACACACACTTAATGGTTCTGGTTTAGCGGTTGGTCGCACGCTAGTCGCGATTTTGGAAAACTATCAGCAAGCTGATGGCTCAATTGAAATTCCAAAAGTATTGCAGCCATACATGAAAGGCTTAACTCACATTGGTAAATAGCTTTTGTTGCTATAAATAGAGTTCTGCTAGCATCGTTAACTTAAGTTAATGATAAAGTTAGCAATATGTGAAAAGTCCGGCTTATGCCGGATTTTTTGTTTCTAACAAATATTAATTACATTTTTAATGCAATGGTTTTAATTAATCTCGGGTCTTGATGAAAAAGTTATTCAGGATTTTGTATTTTGCTTAAAAACCTTTTCGTTCAAGCCATCGTTTTCGTATTAATTTTTCAGTTTGTCTCATGGGTTCGTGAAACGAATATGTTGTCTAGTGATACGCAAGTATCGCAAGATATTGTACTTACTTCGTTAGATGGTGACGAAGTGGCAATTAAAGCAGATAGTAAACCACTGGTCCTTTATTTTTTTGCGCCTTGGTGTCAGATCTGCCACATGAGTATTGGCAACCTGCAATCAATTTACGAGAAAAATAGTGATATTGATGTTATTGCCGTTGCACTCGATTATACAGAGCAAGACGAAGTAGTAAGGTTTACTCAGCAGCACCAACTCACATTCCCTGTGGTTTATGGTAATGAACGCCTTAAACAAGAACTGATGGTGAGTGGTTATCCTAGCTATTATGTACTTAATGAAGATAACACAGTTGAAAGTAAATCTATGGGGTACTCAACTGAGTTAGGTATTTATTTACGCGCTTTGTAAGTTACGTTTCGTGGCTTGTGCTTTACAACCGATATTATTGTAAATCGTGTTCTTAATATGAGCTGGGCAAACTAATGTATCGTGTAGCTAGTTTGCTTGGCGTCTTTTGAAGGTGTAGTCTATCACAGTGAGCGACTGGATTATCTGCACATAGCTTTTACGGCTTTTATCGCTTTATCAATCGACTAATTAGCTTTTTAATCCAGCAAGCTCTGCCTCAAGTTCTTTTACACGATTATTGGCTTTGGCAGCACTATTGGTAAGTCGTTCAAAGGTATTAGTTTGATTGTACTTCATAAACTCGATTTGCTCTTTAAGCTTAACGCGTTCTTCCTTCGCTTCCTTGCCATTCATTTGTTCTTGATGCAGTTGATTTTCTAGTTCTCTTACTTTTAACAAGGCTTGCTCTGATTTGGTGGTTAGTCTTTCTACCGTGGCAATATTATTGCTTTTTACGAACTCCACTTGGCTTGTAAGCTTGGCATTTTCTTGACGCAGCTCATTGGCTTGGAGCTCAGCGTTACTAATTTTTGCTTCTGCTTGTGAATATGTTTGTTGTTGCTTGGTGAAGTTTTCTTTATCTACTTGGTGTGCTTGCGTCGATTCTTCCAATTTCTGTGTTAATTGGTTAATTTTCGTCGCGGCATCAGACACTGATTCCTTCAGCTGATCAATGATTTCATCTTTATTAAGTGATGCTTCGTTTAGCGCTTCTGTGTTCGCTTCTCGCTGCGCTATTTCACTAGATAGCAGGTCATTTTGTTGTTGCGCCTTTTTAAGCTTGTCCTCGCTATCAGTTGCCTGTTGTTTATATTGACTAAGTTCACTCGTTAATGACTGAATCACATCATCGGAACCCTTAGTCGCTTCAGACAATAAATCAGTTTGGCGGTTGTTCAACTCTGTAACGGTTTGATGGTGAGCCGCTTTTATCGCATCAATGTCACTGGCATGCTGCTGATTGATATCATCAATCACTGATTGGTGATCGCTCGTCAGCGCTTCTAATTCAGTGATTCGCGACTGGAATTGCTGTGTCACTGCTTCTCGCTCGTAGGATAATGCTTGTTCGTGGGCAAGGTTAAGGGATTCGATGGCACTAGAATGCTCATTTTTTGCGGTTTGTAAGTGGTGCTCTAAATTTGAAATTTGCAGGTTGCTTGCTTCTGAGGCTTGAGTTATTGATTCCTGGTGGTTTTGCTCCAGTTCAGCTAATTTCTGAGCAGATAGTTCCCTGAACTCTGTAAATGTTGTCGTTGTTTCAGAGAGTTCATCCCTTAATTGCTGTGCTTCGCTGCCGTGCTGTTTAACGAGTTGCTCTTCTAGCGCACTTAATGCGTTTTGCTTATCGTCTTGTGCTTGCAACTTATATGAGGAAAATTCTTTAGTAACCTTATCTAATGACTCATGAAGTTGTTGCTCAATTTCTTGATGATTTGCTATTAACCTTTGTTCAAGTGCAGTTAAAGCCTCTTCTTGGGCGTGCTTTGCGTGCTCTTTATTTTCTCGTAATTCATTCTTAAGGTGAGCTATTGAGTCATCGCGATCTTTGGTAAAGCTCGCCATGCTTTGCTTATGACGCTGTGTTATCGCGTCAATTTCACTTGTGTGTTCTGATATTCGAGCGGTCATACTTTGCTGATGCTCTTCTTTAATCTGCTGAATGTGTTCAGCTTGTTCTGTTTTTAAATAAGCAATAATTTCAGTGAGTGATGCATTTTCGCTTTGTACATCAGTTAACAGGTTCTCTACCTTGGCAAGCTTATTCGTTAGGTAGCTTTCTAGCTGACTCGCATGATTAATTCTTTGTTGATATTCACCAACTGCATTAGCTACTGACTTTTCAATATCAGCATTAATTTGCTTTAAAATATGATCGCTTAAAGATGGTAGTTCAGATTGTTGATGGCTAATTTCGGCTCGCCACTGATTGAAAAATTTAACGAGTAGTTGTTGAGGGGCGTCAAAGTGATCAAACAAGGCTTCAATAACATTCCCTTGCTCGGTTTTAGATACTTCATCACAAAAGCGCTTGATGTCTTCGTATGCTACAGACACTCTTATATTCCTTTATTGCGTTTTATTTAGCCACAGTAATTTTTAACATATTATTTACTGAGGTTAAATGTATAGAATTGAATAATATGACAATTAAACGAAGGTTAAGTGGCGTATGATCATCAATATTTATTTTCACGTAGACGAATAAATAGGGTTTAGTTAATCTATAAATACCTAATAACAACGGATAGCTAGGGGCTCGGCGCTAGTTAGCCAATAACAAACTAATTATTCGGGCATTAAACATGACTTCTTCCTTGTCTTCAGTTAATTCAATTCTTTTTGTCTGCATGGGCAATATTTGCCGTTCGCCAACTGCCGAAGCTGTGTTTAGAGCTAAGGCGAATCAAGCTGGGTTGGATATAACAATTGATTCCGCCGGAACAATCGGCGCCCATGTTCGTGAAAAACCTGATCACAGATCACAAAAAGCAGGAATGGAACGCGGCTATTCGTTTGAAGGTATTCGCTCGCGAAAAGTTGCTAGTTCAGATTTTGAAAAGTTTGATTTAGTGTTAGCAATGGATAACCAAAATTTACAAGATTTGCTGACTAATTCACCGACCGAACACCATCATAAAATAAAACTTTTCTTGGAGTTTGCTGATAACTTTGAAGAAACGGAAGTGCCAGATCCATACTATGGCGGTGCAGGCGGGTTTAAATACGTGGTAGATTTAATTGAAGATGCGAGCGATGGACTGATTAATCGCATTCGTGAGTAGTTAATTATTAAAAGCAAGTAATGCAAGAAAAAACGAGGCATAAGCCTCGTTTTTTCTCCGTAAATTGCGTAGTTACAACACCAGATTTAACTTCTGCGTTTTTTCACTGCGTCGGCTAATACCGCTAACACGTCTTCACTCGTGCTAAAGTTGATACAGGCATCTGTGATACTTTGACCATAAGTTTTCGCTTTGCCATCAATAACTTCTTGGCGGCCTTCAACAATAAAACTTTCAATCATCACACCAAAAATAGCTGTTGAACCGCCAGCAATTTGCATTGCAATATCTTGCGCTACCATCGGTTGTTTGCTGTGGTCTTTACTGCTGTTGCCATGACTACAATCAACCATTAATGGCTTATTAATGCCTGAATTAAACAAAGCTTCTTGCGCTGCTTCAACGTGATTTGCTTGATAGTTTGGTTCCTTGCCGCCGCGTAAAATTACATGCGCGTGAGGATTGCCATGTGTTTGGTAAATACACATTTGGCCTTTTTTATCTGGTGAGTAGAGTACGTGGGGAACGCTAGATGCCTTAATGGCATCGACGGCAATTTTTACATTGCCATCAGTACCATTTTTAAAACCTACAGGGCAGGAAAGTGCTGAGGCAAGCTCTCTGTGGACTTGACTTTCTGTAGTACGGGCGCCAATTGCGCCCCATGTAATCAAGTCAGAGATATATTGGCCCGTGACCATATCTAAGAACTCAGTGCCCGCTGGTAAACCTAACTCGTTAATATCGACTAATAGATTACGAGCTAAATTTAGCCCTTTTGCTACATGAAAAGATTTATCTAGATCAGGGTCACTAATTAGCCCCTTCCAGCCAACGGTTGTGCGCGGTTTTTCAAAATAAACACGCATAACAATCATTAACTCGTCTTGATATTTGTCGTGCAATACTTTGAGTTGCTTAGCGTAGTCTAGCGCTGCTTCAGGATCGTGTATTGAACAAGGGCCAATAACAACCACTAAACGGTCATCTTCTTTGTTAATGATGCGTTCTACTTGCGCTCTACTTTCAATAATAAATTCAGCGGTTTGCTCAGAAAGTGGGATTTGTTCAGCTAATTCTGCAGGTGAGGCGAGATGCTCAATTAGCGTGGTTCTAATTTCGTCGGTTTTGATAGTCATTTAACTTAGCTTTAATGTGCTGCCGACAAGTATGCTTTTAGGCTTAAGCGGCAGCATGAATAATTGCGGTTAACATAGCGAAAAAGCTAACTAAAGTGAATTAGTTTTATCGCTAGTTACCGCAATTTATCGCATTAGTACTTATGACGACGCAGGCCCGTTTCTGCCAGAATTTTTGCAGTGATTTCTTCTACTGAAAACTTTGTCGAATTAATGAACGGAATTTTCTCTTTTTTATAGAGTTTCTCCACTTCTCTAAGCTCCATTCGACACTGTCTGGCCGAGGAGTATTTACTGTTTGCTCTGCGGTTATCACGGATGTCCATCAATCGCTCTGGATCTATCGTTAAACCAAAGATTTTTTTCTTATGCTGCTTAAGGAAATTAGGCAGTTTAAGCTCGTCCATATCGTCATCAGTAAATGGATAATTCGCCGCTTTGATACCGTATTGTAGTGCTAAATAAAGAGAAGTTGGCGTTTTACCTGAGCGCGAAACGCCTACTAAAATAATGTCGGCATCGGCGTAGTTGGTAACATTTGAACCATCATCGTTCGCTAGTGCATAGTTAACTGCATCAATACGATAGTCATAACTATTTTCGTGAATACTATGGGTGCGATGCGCTTTGGGTTTGGCTTGTACGTTTAATTCTTTTTCCAGTGGCGAAACAAAATGCTCTAAGAAGTTATAAATAATAGCATCACAGCTGTCGATAATTGCTCGTATCTCAGGGTTAACAAAGGTATGAAAAACCAGCGGCTTTTCACCGGAGCGTTTAGAAATAGCATTAATTTTAGCTTTTGCTTCTTCGGCTTTTGCCACAGTTTCTACAAAAGATATCGTATGGTGTTCAAACTCCATGGGGAATAGGGAAAGTAAGGCATGGCCAAAAACTTCAGAAGTAATCGCGGTTCCGTCTGAAATATAGAAAGCTGGGCGCATTTTGATCTCTCTTTTGAAAACTTACAAATTTTGTTTTGGTATTCGTGGGCTCCAGTGTAGAATGGCCGCGCTTTAAATATCAAACATATTTCCAGCTAGTGGTATTGTTTTTGATCGAAGTCTATATTCAAGTGGCTTTTGCTCGTTAGCATTAATAACGTGACTAGAGTTACTTGACTATATACTTTACAAAAATGACTAATCTTGGAGATATTGTCGTGCAAGAAAACGTACTTTGGTATGAACAGCTGGGAATGAATGATGTCGACCGTGTTGGCGGTAAAAATGCATCATTAGGTGAAATGATTTCAAACCTGGCTAATGTTGGGGTGCAAGTCCCTGGCGGTTTTGCCACTACAGCCTTCGCATTTAATGAATTTCTTGAACAAAGTGGCCTAAACGACAAAATTTATCAATTGCTAGACAGCCTAGATGTTAGCGATGTTAACGCGCTAGCTGAGTGCGGCGCTACTATTCGTCAATGGATTATTGACACTCCTTTCCTTCCGCAAATGCAACAAGATATTGAGCAAGCTTACGCAAAGCTCGCTGGCGAATTTACTGAAGACGCTTCATTTGCGGTACGTTCATCGGCCACCGCAGAAGATATGCCTGATGCTTCATTTGCTGGCCAACAGGAAACTTTCCTAAACGTTAAAGGCCTTGATGCGGTAATGGTAGCGATTAAGCACGTATTTGCTTCGCTATTTAATGACCGTGCTATCTCATATCGTGTTCACCAAGGTTATGACCATCGTGGTGTTGCGCTATCAGCCGGTATTCAGCGTATGGTGCGCAGTGACATCGCAGCAAGTGGTGTAATGTTCTCAATTGACACTGAATCTGGCTTTGAAGGTGTGGTATTTATCACTTCAAGCTACGGCTTAGGTGAAATGGTGGTGCAAGGGGCGGTAAACCCAGATGAATTTTATGTGCACAAGCCAACGCTAGCTAATGGCAAGCCAGCAGTAGTACGCCGCACTATTGGTAGTAAAGCGATTAAGATGGTTTACGCACAAAGCCAAGAGCACGGTAAGCAAGTTGAAATTGTTGACATGGAAGAGTCGCTTTCTAACCAGTTCTCTATTACTGATGAAGAAGTGATGGAGCTTGCCAAGCAAGCCGTGATAATTGAAAAGCATTACGGTCGTCCAATGGATATTGAGTGGGCGAAAGACGGCTTAGACGGTAAACTTTATATCGTTCAGGCACGTCCTGAAACGGTTCGTAGCCGCGAAAGCGCTAATGTAATGGAACAGTTCCAGTTACAAGAAACTGCTGCTGTGATTTGTGAAGGTCGTGCGATTGGCCACAAAATTGGTTCAGGTACCGCAAAAGTACTTTCGTCACTAGAAGAGATGGACAAAATCCAGCCGGGTGATGTACTTGTCACTGATATGACTGATCCTGATTGGGAGCCAATCATGAAGCGCGCGTCAGCGATTGTTACTAACCGTGGTGGTCGTACTTGTCACGCGGCGATCATCGCGCGTGAAATGGGTATTCCAGCGGTTGTTGGTTGTGGTGATGCAACAACGCGTATTAAAGCGGGCGACGAAATTACCGTTTCTTGTGCTGAAGGTGATACCGGTTTTATTTACGACGGTAAATTGGAATTCTCAGTGACCACTTCGCAAGTGGATGAAATGCCTGAGTTACCACTTAAAATAATGATGAATGTGGGTAACCCAGATCGCGCATTCACTTTTGCGCGTTTACCACACGCTGGTATTGGTTTAGCCCGTTTAGAGTTTATCATTAACAAAATGATCGGTGTGCATCCAAAAGCTTTGCTTAACTACGATGCGCAATCTGCTGACTTAAAAGCGGAAATTGACGATATTATAGCTGGTTATGCCAACCCAGTTGAATTCTACATTGCCAAGTTAACCGAAGGTATTTCAACGTTAGCGGCAGCTTATGCACCGGAGCGCGTGATTGTTCGTATGTCTGATTTTAAATCAAACGAATACGCGAACTTAGTTGGCGGTGAAGAATTTGAACCAGAAGAAGAAAACCCAATGATTGGCTACCGTGGTGCTTCTCGTTATATTTCTGAAGACTTCCGCGATTGTTTTGCCCTTGAATGTGAAGCGGTAAAACGTGTCCGTAATGAAATGGGCTTAACCAATGTTGAGATCATGATCCCGTTTGTACGTACCTTGGAAGAAGCGTCAGCAGTTATTGATATTCTTGCTGAGCATGGTTTAGAGCGTGGCAAAGACGGCTTAAAAGTGATCATGATGTGTGAATTACCATCGAATGCACTTTTAGCTGATCAATTTTTAGATTACTTCGACGGCTTCTCTATTGGTTCAAATGATTTAACGCAATTAACCTTGGGTCTAGACCGTGATTCTGGCTTAATTGCGCACTTATTTGACGAGCGTAATCCAGCAGTAAAAGCGCTACTAGCCATGGCGATTAAAGCCTGTAAAGCTCGCGGTAAGTACGTGGGTATTTGTGGTCAAGGGCCAAGCGATCACGCTGATTTTGCCGCTTGGTTGGTAGAGCAGGGCATTGACAGTGTCTCACTGAACCCTGACACCGTATTACCAACTTGGTTGTACTTAGCCGAGCAGTACCAAGCTTAAGCAATTCAAAGCTGAGTAATACCAAAGTTAAGTAAACATTAGCGTTGAAAGCGCTATAGCTAAGCTATTTAGTAGCTATAACAGTGCTATGTAGCATTTATAAAAAAAGCCTAAGCAAGTATAAAAACTGCTTAGGCTTTTTTCGTTTATCACTCCCATTCAGTATGCGTCATGCTATACTGATTTCCTGTAAATTTTCATGTTGTTATTGCTGTTCGTATGCTTCCTAGGTTAGACCCTGTTGAATTAATTAAACCGATTTATCAAGACTTTATAAACGCGCTTAAGCAAACCGCCTATAAAGGTGAAATAAATAGCCAATATAGTGCTCGTTTAGCGGTAGCGACCGACAATAGTGTCTACCAACAATTGCCGCAATTAGTGCTGTGTCCGCGCACTAAACAAGATGTGCAACTTATCACTGAACTGTCGAGCCAAGCGCGATTTAATGACATTAAGTTCAGTGCTCGCGGCGGCGGTACAGGCACCAACGGCCAAAGTTTAACGCCGGGTGTGGTGATAGATTTATCAAAATTTATGAACCGCATACTGGAAATCAATGTCGAAGAAAACTGGGTTCGAGTGGAAGCTGGCGTTGTTAAAGATCAGTTAAATGACTACTTACGCCCACACGGTTTCTTTTTCTCGCCTGACTTATCCACGTCAAACCGCGCTACTATTGGCGGTATGATTAATACTGATGCCTCAGGTCAAGGCTCCTTGGTTTACGGTAAAACCTCAGATCACGTATTAGGGCTATCATCGGTTTTAGCTGATGGTTCACTAATTAATACCCAGCCGATGCCAATAGAACAGGCGGAAACGTTAGCGTTAGAAAATAGCAGTTTAGGTAAAATTACTAAGCAGCTGCTAGCCAGTTGTCGTGATAACCGTGAGCTCATTCTTAACAAATTCCCGCGCTTAAACCGCTTTTTAACCGGTTATGATTTAGAGCACGTCTTTAATGATGACTTAACTGTATTCGACCCAACTCGTGTCATCACTGGCTCAGAAGGTTCACTGGCGGTGGTTTGCGAAGCAAAACTCAACTTAACGCCTATATCAAAAGCCAAAGCCTTGGTGAATATTAAGTACGACAGTTTTGACTCAGCGCTAAGACACTCGCCTGACTTAGTTAGAGCAGAGGCAACCTCAGTTGAAACCATTGATAGCAAAGTACTTAACCTCGCCAAAGAAGATATTATTTGGCACACCGTTAGCGACTTGATCACTGACGTGCCAGATAAGGTCATGGATGGCCTTAACATGGTTGAGTACAACGATGAGTCGACAGAAGCACTAGAGCAGCGTATCGAAGTCCTTGAAGGCATTTTGCAACAAGATATGGCGGCTAATAAAGGCATTATTGGTTATCAAATCACATACGATCTTGGCAGCATTGGTCGTTTGTATGCGATGCGAAAAAAGGCGGTAGGTTTACTCGGTAACACACAAGGTAGTCAAAAGCCGCTGGCCTTTGCCGAAGATACTGCTGTGCCTCCAGAAAACCTAGCGGATTTTATTGGCGAATTTCGCGAGTTGTTAGACAGCCACCAGCTTAATTACGGTATGTTTGGCCATGTTGATGCCGGTGTTTTGCATGTTAGACCTGCGCTAGATATGTGCGATCCTGAGCAAGAAAAGTTACTTCGCACCATTTCCGATCAAGTTGTACAGTTAACCGCTAAATATGGCGGCCTAATGTGGGGTGAGCACGGCAAAGGTTACCGCAGTGAATACGGTCCTGAATTTTTCGGTGAAACTTTGTTTAACGAGCTACGAAAAGTCAAAACTGCATTCGACCCGCTCAATAAAATGAATCCGGGAAAAATTTGTACACCGATAGATTCACAAGAATCTTTAGTTTCTGTCGATGATACTAAGCGCGGCTATTTTGACCGCCAAATCTCAACGCCGATTAAAACCTCTTTTGAATCTGTGCTTGGCTGTAACGGTAACGGTTTATGTTTCAACTATGATACATCAAGTCCGATGTGTCCTTCATCAAAGGTTACGCGTGACCGAAGACATTCGCCCAAAGGCCGAGCTGGCTTAATGCGTGAGTGGTTGCGCTTAATGGAAAATAAAGGCGTCGATTTACTTAAAGTTGAAGAAGACCTTGATGGTTGGTCGGTAAAACGCTTGTTAGATAAAGTTAAAAACAGTATTTCTACTAGCTTATCGGACAAAAACAACAACGACTTTTCTCATGAAGTGATGGACGCGATGCAAGGCTGTTTGGCATGTAAGGCTTGTGCTAGCCAGTGTCCGATCAAAGTTGATGTACCTGATTTTAGAGCCCGCTTCATTAATCTGTATCACAGCCGTTACTTTAGACCGCTAAAAGATCACTTAGTCGCGAACGTTGAGACACTAACACCCATGATGGCGAAAGTGCCTAAACTCACTAATGCTGTGCTTGGTTCAAGTATTTACCAATCGTTTTCGAAAACGGCGATCGGCTATGTTGATACGCCATTGTTGAGTTACCCAACCTTAAAGCAGCGATTAGCTAATCGCGATTTTACCCAGTTTGATTTAGCGAAGTTAATGCTGCGCACAGAGCAGGAGAAAGCGAAAACCTTGCTCGTGGTGCAAGACCCGTTTACAACCTTCTACGATGCAAAATCTGTTGAGGCGCTAATGGTATTGGCGAGAAAACTCGGTTTTGACCCAATATTATTGCCGTTTAAACCTAATGGTAAAGCTCAGCATGTGAAGGGCTTTTTATCTCGATTTGCCAAAACTGCACAGTCCACAGCAGATTTTCTTAATGAGTTGCATGAGCTGGGCATTGCCATGGTCGGGATGGATGCGTCATTAGCGCTATGCTACCGCGATGAATACCGTCAAATATTGGGTGATAAACGTGGTGACTTTAATGTGTTTCTTGCCCATGAATGGTTGGCAAAGGTTGTAGAAACTACAACTCCAGAAGAACATCCTAGCGTTGCAGCTAGTGTCGATTTTAAGTTGTTTGCTCATTGTACTGAAAAAACGGCTTTGCCTAAGTCTGAGCAACAATGGCAGCACATATTTAGTCACTTTGGTTTTACGCTAGATAAAGTAGCCGTTGGCTGTTGTGGTATGGCAGGTACATACGGTCATGAAGCCGTGAACCTAGATAACTCAAAGACCTTGTTTGAAATGAGCTGGCAAGGCAAGTTAAACGAGCTAAAAGATGAACAAGTATTGGTAACGGGCTTCTCATGTCGCAGTCAGGCGAAACGTTTTGCCAAAGTACAGGCTAGACATCCTGTAGAAGCGTTGGCGCAACTGTTATCATAGCCGTTTAAAAATTGACGTTTAAAAGTAGTTTCAGAAAAGCATATAAAAGCCGCTAGGCGAGTGATAGCTCGTTATTAGCGGCTTTTTTGTCAGCTATTTTGTGTTTTGTTAGTTATTTTGTGTTTTGTTAGTTATTTTTGTGGTTGTAAGTGGTATCAGTAAAGCTTAACTAAACGCTTTTTTCACTAATTCAAAACTCTTTTTACGATCTTCAAAGTGGTAAACATTCGAGACCATCATCACTTCGTCGGCATTAAACTGTGCTTGAATTTCATCTATGGTGGCTTTGACTTGTGCTGGTGTGCCAATTGCGCGTCTTGGCAATCGTTGTAGGATAAAAGCACTTAACTGAGGTGAAATTGGATATTCCGCCACTTGCTCAGGCGTTAAGAAGTCACCTTGCCACTCGCCGGTAATGTAGCGATAGTAATTGACCTCGTAACTCTTAGCGAGCAGGTGCGCATAGTCTTCATCCTCTGCGCAGAAAGTGGCAATTGTTACCGAAGTATATGGCGTTTCTTGCTTAGCATTTGGTTTAAAGTGCTGCTGATAATAATTGGTAACCTGTGTTGATGCATGTGGGTTAATAAATAGCGCTAAATTGTATGGTAAACCATGCTGAGCGGCTAAAACGGCGCTGTCTTGGCTTGAACCTAACATCCACATTGGCAAATCTTTCGGCGGTTTCGGACTGACGGTTGGTTCTGTGCTTTCATTGTTTAGGTAATGCCACAGCTCTTCAACCTGCTGAGGAAACTTATGAAAATCTGGGCGTCCATTAGGTGCAAGTGCAGATGCGGTTAGCATATCGGTACCTGGAGCGCGGCCAATACCTAAATCAATGCGCTCTGGGTATAAGTTGGCTAACATTGAAAATACTTCAGCTATTTTGTAACTGCTGTAGTGAGGCAACATAATACCACCCGAGCCCAAGCGAATTTTACTGGTCGCTGCCCCTAATGCTGCAAGTAATACTTCTGGAGCACTGCCCGCTAGGGCAACAAAACCATGATGCTCTGAAATCCAAAAGCGATGATAGCCGAGTTGCTCACAAAACTGCGCCATCTCAATAGTTTCCTGGAGGGCTGTAGTGGCTGAGTCAAAGGTGCGAGCGAATGATTGATCTAATACCGAAAGTTTAAAATTCATAACTGGGCTTTGTTTTATCTTAGTGGTTAATTGGAGTTTGAATGAGGTTTTTAATTAGAATTTTACTTTGTCACTAGCGCTCAATATAACGAAAACTCTTAGCACGACAAAGTCGTTTACCTATCGGTTTTCGTTATTATTGATATAAGTTAGCATTGGCAATCTTCGCTAATGCCAAAATCAGGGCTTGCTCGTAGGTAGATTGTCTGGTCGCTAAACCATTGGTAAATAACCCCATTGCGCCAGATTTTTGCTTGGCATTATGGGTATTAAAGAGTTTATCAATTACATCGCCTAATTCTTCACCTTGTTGCAATGCTTGATAAACGCCTTCTGGCAACGGAAGTTGGGCACTCAGGCCAATGGCTTCTTGATTTGTGTCGGTACTAGAAATAACGACATAAGCAAACGCGGCAGGGCCGTAATGGTAATGATCAACGCCGCCTTCGATGGCAATATAATAATCAGCTGTCTCGCCAAATTCTTGCTGGCAATGGGAGACTCGATTCTTCGCACCCAGCAAGGTTTCTGCTTCAGTCATAGGTTGTTCAGCAACACCTGATGGGGCATTTACTGAGACTACATTGATGTCTTGTTGAGGAAAATACGATTGAAGCGCAGCTTTTGCAGCATTCACTTTAACGGGATTTTTAGAACCGATGATGAGATTGAGTTTGTTATTGGTCATTTGATTTTTTATAGATGTTAAATATTCTTTGACAAAATTAGCGCTTTTTATCGGCTTTTACTTGATACATGGCCTGATCGGCAATGCACATAAGTTCGTCAAGAGTTTTGTTTTTCTCCGCAACGACAGAGCCAATACTAATGGTGTTGGTGGGAAGCGCAAGCTGACGATTCGCTTGTTGATAATGTTCACTAATTTTTTCTGAAATAGTAGCTAGGTCTTCGGCGTGATTAATTTGTAACACGCATGCAAACTCATCGCCTCCAATCCTTGCAAGAATATCGCTTTCGCGAATATTGGCTTTGATACTTTCGGCAATGGAAATCAATACTTTATCGCCAATATCGTGACCATATTTGTCATTTAATTGTTTAAAGTTATCAGCATCGATAAATAGTACGCCCAGCAATAGCTCCACTCGCTTCGCTAGTTTAAAACGTTGTTCTGCGAGCAGCATGAATGCGCGTCGGTTGTGTATATTGGTCAGTGGATCAACCATGGCGATTTGCTGCATTTTATCGTAGTTATCAATAATTTCTAAATCATCTTCGATAACCGAACGAAACTCTGACAATAACTCTATATGATTATTGTCATAATCTGTTTTTTGTAAATCCATAACACAAATGGTGCCAAATGGTTTGCCATCGGGCCAGTTGATGGGCATACCAAGGTAAGAATTATAGCCGTCTTCACTTACCTCAGGGTTAGTTTGCCATTCTTCAAGTTCAGTGGCATTTTGTACATAGAGTAACTGGTGTGATTCAACCACTTTTTTGCAAAAAATATTGGTCGCAGTAGGGATGGTACTGCCTGCTGGGTAGGGGTTTTCTTCTTGCTGACTGGCAATCACTACCTGATACCCTTGCTCTGTATACTGCACAATAAAACTTGACGGCACCTGATAAAGTTTCGACATCAGGTTTATGGTTTTTTGCCATTTATTGAGCGGCACATTTTCTTTGGTTTGTTCAAGAATAAATTTGTTGGCGGACAGCATCTAAAACTCAAAACTCTTTATTGTTTGGCGGTTGACTAATACCAATTGAAATAAATATTTAATCTTTCAGCGAGAATTAAAAGGCTTAAAGGTACAAGCTCCATGCCTAACCTAAGTACCTAAATCCATGTAGGCAAGACATTGGTTGCAGAGAATGATCACTTCTCTTTTTCCTACATCAGAAGTATAGCCAATATCTTTGCATATATGCCTGTTAAGCTTGCCCTTGGAAGCGTGACAGCCGAGAGGATTATTTCGCCAAATTTATTCGATGAGCAACTATACCTATACAAATTTGACTAATTCTTCCACCGCTGACTGCGCTATGAATTTATCAATTCAATAATTTTTTATTCAATTGGTATTAGGCGCTAATTAATGGTAAATGTCTATGGTAATTTGCAAAGCATTTCTTTATAGAAAACTCTGGAATTATTACTGTGCGCTAAAT
The DNA here is from genome assembly GCF_003390395.1 of Thalassotalea euphylliae. Lineage (NCBI taxonomy): Bacteria > Pseudomonadati > Pseudomonadota > Gammaproteobacteria > Alteromonadales > Colwelliaceae > Thalassotalea > Thalassotalea euphylliae. The sequence goes on from NZ_QUOV01000001.1 coordinate 2,075,743, forward strand.
AGTTGGGATTAAACCTAGCACTAGAGCATTGCGGAGATATGCCCTAGTGCTAGCGGGCTATTTACTGTTGAACTTCGAGTTTGCCACCTGTACCCAAGCCACCTTCAACTTGCTGTGCTTTATAGTTACGCAAGGCTTTCACCATTTGGTTGTATGAGTCAGCAAACGCCGCAGTGACGATTTTACCTTCCGGTGTATTCGAATATGCGCCAGCACCCAATAAAGCGCCAGCGAAGAGGGCTCCACCGACTCTGAAGTCTTTGTTTTCTGCATTGCCAACTGCAGCTGATACTTGCACGCCTGATCGGTTATCTATCAACAGCAAGGTGGTAGCGGCTTCGTTTTTCTTAAACCCACCAGCAACTGCCGCGCCAACTGACCCAAATAACGCACCTGCTATTGCGCCTATTCCGCCCGTACCTTTTTCAGAAAATTGAATAGAAGGGGATAAGGTATAATCAGCGGCAACCATCTGGCCTTTACCAAAATTACTACCGCCGCGGGACTCACCAGATGACATTAGTTCTCGTTCTGCTTTCATTGCCGCCATTGCTGCCCCGCGTTCAACCACAACAAAACAGTTAGATTGTTGGATCATCAATCGGATAACAGGCACTGTACTGCCTAAGTCAGGTGCTCTGCGTTGATACATTGACCACCAAGGTAGACTGCGATCTTCAAAAACTGACATAGTGCCAAGGGTTTTATCACAGCTTTCAAGTTGGCTGTTTCTATTGTCCGTGTTTGCGCCACCAGCGCCGCCAGTGATAGTACCACCACCTTGGCCACCGCCCATTTTGGGATCTGTACTCATACAAGCGCTTAACATAGTGACAGCGCAAGCCACTGTACTAAAGTATAAAAAGCCTTTTCTCATTATTTTTCTCCCGTTTTTTTAGCTATTGAATTGCTCAATAAAAGTGTTTGCTAAAAACAACTAAGCAAATTTAAACAATGCCTGTTTTCCAAAAAGCACAGTCAAAAAGCGTTGTTGAAACGGCAAGAAACAGCCTAAAGTCCGTTTTCAAAAGGCCACAGCTATTTTTCTGTTAGGAAAAATTCACTATTTATAAACCTTAGTCGGGGATGCAAAAGTTGGCAATAAAATGAGGGAATTAAGGCATTGGTCTGTGGATGAAGGCATTTAAAGGCTGACATTGGTGAAAAACGCTATGCTCGACATAGGGTACTTGTAACAGTGTAACCTTGTAACTTAATTTGTTAATTTGGCTAGCAAGGTTAGGAAGGGGCTGGCTCGGCGCTGAAGAAAGAACGACGATAAAATAAAAGCTTTTAGAAAAACTATGCCAGGACAAATTAAACCAGAGCAAGTTATGCTCTGGCTTATTAGTTACTATTTTCGCTATTTGTTGTATTTGTCTAATAACTTAAATACTTTCTTAGCGATTTGAGTGTTGTCTTGATGGCCAGCAAATTTTTCTGCGTATTTACCAAGTGCAATAACGGGCACATCTATTGCGGTATGACCGCCTGAAGTCCAACCGGTATTTGAACGTGTATCGAGTAATTTCTTAATTGTTTTAGCAACAAGTCTAGAAGTATTAGGTTTACGTGATTTAGCTTGCTCTTCCTTAGACAGCTGTTCAAAGGCGGTTAATTGTTGCTCTGCGTTAACTTTTGCTTTTAAAAGCGCATCGTATTCTTCTTGAGTAAGCGCTAGGTTGAAGAGTTCATCTGCTTGCTGTTTAGTGAATGACTTTTCCAGTAACACTTTGGCAATATGGCCAGGTGAATGTAATTGCTTTTTAAGCACATCTGGCTGCCATTTGTACTCACCGTGAGCCGCAAGCGTTAAACCACCAGTACTGTGATCCGCAGTTAGAATAACTGTGGTGTTAGGGTGTTTTGCAACATAACCTTCCAAGTATTCAATTGTTTTAGCGAGATCATCCATTTCTGCCATGGCTGCACTAATATCATTACCGTGCCCCGCCCAATCTACTTGACTAGCTTCAACGAGTAAAAAGTAGCCTTTATCTTGATTCGCTAGCAAGTTAGTCGCCGCTTTCGTCATTGTCGATAAGCGGTGACGATCTGTATCGTCGAGCGCGTGCGGTAGGCCGACATCGGCAAACAAACCTAATGCCGGTTGCTTGTTGTGTAAGTCTGATAATTGTTGGTAGGCATCAATGTATTGAACACCTTGTGAAGTAAGCTCCTCCACTAATTGGCGATCGTCACGAATAAAATACTGCCAACCGCCACCAAACAGGACATCAAATTTGATTTTACCTTTGATGCGATCGTCAACGTAACTATCGGCAATTTCATTGTAATTTCGTCGATATTCATTATGTGCAAGGTATGATGCTGGCGTTGCATGGTTAACTTGTGAAGTCACCACGGCACCAGTTTTCATGCCATAGTGCTTAGCGCGTTCTAAAACAGTTTCTACTGGCTGTTTGTTAACGTCCATGCCAATGGCACCATTGTAAGTTTTAATCCCTGCTGAAAGAGCAGTTGCGCCAGCGGCAGAGTCAGTAACGTAGCCTGAGACAGGCGCAGGGTAGGTTGACGCCATACCCACTAAGTATTTATCGAAAATTGTCGGTTCAACCGCTTTCGTGCTCGGATCGTCATTATAATAACGGTAACCTGTGGTGTAAGCTGGCCCCATGCCATCAGCTATCACCATAATAATATTGTGCGGTTGTTCTTTTGCTGCAGCACTACATGCTGCTAAAACACATAAAGAAGAGAGTAATTTGCGCATTGTGATTCTCAATTATTTTAACGAAAGTTCGACCCAAACGAGGCGATGATCTGAAGAAGCCGCGCGACTATCAATTAAGCGATATAGCGGCGAATCGTTAGTTGGCCAGAAGACGCCGCTATCTGTTAGTTGCCAACCAAACGTTGATGGCAATACATAGTCGGCGCGCATCCCCCAATGAGCAGTGTGGTATTGTGCATTTTGGTTATCTGGCTTGCTTTGCTCACCACCTTGACTGCTAGGCGCAGGATCGTTAACGCTAGCATGTGCGAGTAAATTACCTATGCCGTCTTTATTGGCATCGCCATCAGTTGTCGAGGCATTTAAATCACCCAAAATAACAAATGGTGCATCAGGGCTTAATGGACCTTTTACGCCTTTGTCATCATAAATGTAGCTGCCTTTAGTACCTGAGATGTAATCTTGCCAAAAGCGTATTTCATCGTGATTACGTTTGCCGTTTCTATCTTCAGGGCCATCAAATACCGGTGGTGTCGGGTGACTAGCTAGTACGTGCACAACTTTGCTGTCGATAATTACAGGCACGTCCCAGTGTGATTTGGATGACAGTCTTAGTTGTTGCCATACCTCATCAGCGTAGTAACCTTTATCTGACTCTGGTTGCATTGGCTTTAATGCATTTGGCATATCTTGCCATTTAAAATTTTGAAACGTTCGAATATTGGTGTGATCAATAGGGTACTTTGATAACAATGCCATACCAAAATGTCCAGGGAAGTAACCAAAGCCATAAGTATCTTGCGGCGTTGTGATCTTACCATCGCCATTGATATCAATCGGCGCTTTTACACCCGTATTAACAGTACCTTGGTAATAGTAGGGGTAGCTAATAGCAGCTTGACCTTGTTGACTTTTAGCTAGGTAATCAGTCAAAAACTTTTGCAATGCAATGGCATTATTGTCGGTACGGTCAAATTCGTTCAACAATAAAATGTCAGGATTAACTCGCTGAATAATTTCGGCGATGTTTTTGATTTGCTGATGTTGGCTAGCCAAAGCTGCCGTTAGTTCGCTTCCTTTTGGGGTTACTTGGCCGCGCTCACCTCTAGGGAGGTAATTAAGTGCTTCCATGCTAACGTTAAAGGTGGCAATTTTGATTGTATCAGCAGCCATAGCCGTCGCCATTGTTGATAGTATTAAGCCAGTACCGGCAAAGAGTTTTTTCATAGATAAGTTCTTATTTTAAGCCACAACCACGAAGTACAAAATCGGTTAAAAACGCAATCACTTGCTGTTCATCTTCTTCTTCGTAGTCAGCCTGATTCATCACCGTTAAGATTTGTGTTTCAAAATCTGCGTAGTGTTGAGTCGTTGACCAGATGGCAAAAATTAAATGATACGGATCAATATCAGCCATTTGGCCACTATCAATCCAATGTTGAAATAATGCAGCTTTTTCTCGAACCCACTTTCTCAAATAGGTTCTTGCAAAGTCTTTTAGATGCTGCGCACCTTGGATAATCTCCATGGCGTAAATTTTTGATGCGCCAGGGTGTTGAAATGACATTCTAACTTTAGACGCAATAAATTTTTCAATCGCAGCAGCAGGTCCATCTTGTGGATCAATATCACCGATGCCTTCGTCCCACATATCTAATGTGCGTTCCAATACGGCATGATAAATATTGTCTTTATTTTTGAAGTAATAAAGGATGTTAGCTTTTGGCAGTCCAGCTCGATCGGCGATTGATTGCACCGTCGCACCTTTGAAACCTTGTAAAATAAATTCCTCTTGCGCAGCTTCGAGGATTTTAGCTTCACTTAAAGCGCGAATAGTTCCTTGTTTTGATTCTTTTTTTGCTACATTCATCCTTTACTAACCAATATTTGACCAATTATTAAAATACGATTTGATTTAACTTGTTAAGTTTACAACAAAAATTGAGCCCAAAATAGAGTTTAACCAGATAGTCAAATTATACGAAGAATAATTTAAGTTGGTCTATGGGGTTATTTTAAACTTTTGTGAACTCCGTATGACCACCTACAAAATGTTCTATTTTGTAAAAATCTCGCAAATCATACCGCAACATTTCGCTCGCATAGCTGAAATATTTTTGTTTATTTAAACAGCATAAAATTCCTCTCAAAGTCACTAGAAATCAGGACTAACTGAGCAATTTAAAGGGGTTAGCTATCTTTTTGGAGTGTTAACAAGTGGTTGTTAGTGCATCAAAAGGCACAAAAAACAACCTGACCAAATAGACAAATTGTAATTAAATTGTAAAATAAAGATGCTTTAATGATGCCAGTCATAAAAGTGTAACAAGTGTTTAGTCGTGAACTTCACATGAGCATTAAAAATAAAACCAAGGAAAATATGATGAAAAGTCATCGTCTCTCACAAATAGCTGGTGCGGTAGTTGTCGCGCTTGGCTTATCAACATCAGCAATGGCGGCTGATACAACATCTGCGGGTTTACGTGGTAATGTTGTGTCGCCAGCAGGTGAATTAGTTTCTGGCGCAGAAATTACTGTGTTTGATACTCGTACCGGTAGCGTTAAAACATTAGTTTCTAACGAAACAGGTAGCTTCAACTTACGCGGCTTACCAGTAGGTGGTCCATACATCGTATCAGTGAAAAGTGGTGCGGGTGATAAAGTTATCGAAGATGTATATCTTTCACTAGGTGATACATTAAACCTTAGTTTAAACCTACAGCAGTCTTTTGAAACGATTCAAGTGACTGGTGCACGCATGCATCAAAGTGCCGGTGAAAAAGGTCCTTCGACAAACTTTGGCTTAGCTGATTTAGAAGCAGCGCCAGCTATCAACCGTGATATTAAAGACTTAGTTCGTATCGACCCTCGTATTTACATTAACGAAAGTCGTGACGATGGTATTCAGTGTGCGGGTGCAAGTTCACGTTTCAACAGCTTCACGGTTGACGGTATCCGTACTAATGATAACTTTGGTCTAGGTTCGGGTGGTTACCCAACAATTCGTATCCCGTTCTCTTACGATTCAATTTCACAAGTTAACGTCGAGCTAGCGCCATTTGATGTTCAGTATGGTGGTTTCACAGCTTGTAACATAAATGCTGTTACTAAATCGGGTACCAATGAACTTGAAGGTGGTTTCTTCTACGATTACACCAGTGATTCACTGCGTGGTGACAGCCTTGAAGGTGAAGATATCGCAACCGGTGACTTTGATGAAAAACGTTACGGCTTTAATGTAGGCGGCGCGTTAATCAAAGACACATTGTTCTTCTTTACTTCATATGAAAAATTAGAAGGCTCTGATTTGTTTGACCGCGGTACAGCAGATTCAAATGCAGCGGTACCAGTAGCAGGTTTATCGCAAGCGCAGTACGAAGAAATTTTAGATATTTCTCGCAATGTATACGGCTATGAGCCAGGTGATTTAATCACCAGCTTGCCAGTTGAAGATGAAAAAATCATGGCTAAGCTTGATTGGGTAATCAATGAGCAGCACCGTGCTTCAATTGTTTACAACTACAATGACGGTAACACCATTCGCGAATCAGACGGCGATTCAAACGAATTTGAATTCTCAAACCATTACTATGATCAATACGCAGAGTTTGAATCATATGTAGCCTCATTAAATTCAGATTGGACCGATAACTTCTCAACTGAGATTCGTATTGGTACGGCTGATTTTGAACAAAGCGTAACACCACTTGCAGGTACTGATTTTGGTGAAGTACAAATTCGTACGGAAAACAATGGTTCACGTGCCACTGTATACTTAGGTGCAGATGACTCTCGTCATGCAAACCGTTTAACTTACGATACAGATACATTCAAAATTGCTGGTACTTATTTAGTGGGTGACCACGTAATTACTGGTGGTTACGAGCAAGAGCGATTAGACGTATTTAACTTATTCGTTCAGCACACTGAAGGTGAGTTCCGTTTCGATTCAATCGACGATTTCCGTAACGGTTTAGCTGCACGTGTTTATTACTATAACGCCACAGGCACAAATAACCCTGCTGATGCCGCTGCTGAATTTGGTTATGAGATTCATACCGCTTACATTCAAGATGAGTACTTCTCATACGAGCATGACTTAACCGTTACCTTCGGTTTACGCTACGACTGGTACACAAGTGATGACTTCCCAGAAGAAAACCCACTAATTGAAGAGTTATATGGCTTCTCTAACCGTCAAAACTTCGATGGTGAAGGTTTACTTCAGCCGCGTTTAGGTATCAACTGGCAACCACGTGAAGATCTAGAAGTACGTGGTGGTATTGGTCTTTACTCAGGTGGTAACCCGAACGTTTGGTTAGGTAACAACTACCAAAACAATGGTGTTGTACAAACACAAACGCAATTCCGTGGTGTTGAGCTATTTAATACGCCTCACACTGGCGATGGTCGACCAATTTGGAACGTACCACAAAATCAATTCGATGCAGTTGCTAACGGCGAAGGTGGTGCTGGTGGTATTAACATCTTAGATCCGGACTTCGAAATCCCGTCAGAGTGGAAATACGCAATTGGTGCAACTTTATACTTGCCAAACGACTACGTATTGATGGCTGACTACTTGTACACAGATGTGAAAGATGCTGCGATTATCAGTGATATCACGCGTCAAGACACAGGTGTTGACGCACCAGATGGTCGTCCAATCTACACTAGTTCAAACGGTCGTAGCCAAGACTTCATGCTAACGAATGTGAAAGGTGACTCTGGTTACCGTAAGTCATTCTCTCTTGCACTATCTAAAACCCACGACTGGGGCTTAGATTGGACGCTTGCTTACGCGTACACAGCAACAAAAGAAGTTAGCCCAATGACCAGTTCGGTAGCTTTCTCAAACTACTTGAACAACACGTCAGATCCAGAAAACCCAGGCTTAGGTACGTCTAACTACGAAATTCCTCATCGTTTCACATTAAAAGTGAACTATACACATGAGTTCTTCGAAGGTTACGAAACTAAGTTCAGCGTGTTTGCATCAGCTAACGAAGGTCGTCCATACAGCTACACCTTCGACGGTGGCTTCCAGTTTGGTGACTCTGTTGGTTTCATCGACCGTCACTTACTATACATTCCAGACGGCGCAAACGATCCTAACGTAGTATTTGGTGATGACTTTGACCAAGATGCCTTCTTCGCATACTTAGATAGCGAGGGCTTGAGCAAGTTTGGTGGTCGAATCATGCCACGTAACTCGATCAACAGCGATTGGTGGACTAAGTTTGATATCAAGATCTCTCAAGAGCTACCAGGCTTAATGGATGGTCATAAAGCAAGTGCTTTCATCGTAGTTGAAAACTTCGGTAACTTATTAAATGACGATTGGGGCGTGTTGTACGAAACTAGCTTCCCACGCGCTCAAGAAATGGTTGCTGCATCAATCAACGATAATGGCCAGTACGTATATGAAGAGTTTATTCAGCCACAAGGTCAAACACGTGTTGCTGATGCATCTCTTTGGGAAGTTCGTGTAGGTGTTAAGTACGACTTCTAATCGACTTCTAGTATAAATTTACAAACCGCACGCCATGTGCGGTTTTTTTTGACCAAACAATTTTACTGCAAAGCCTTCTAGTTTATAAATATGCTCAATTAACAACCTACCAAGTGGTCAGTTCGGCTGAAATTGGCCTGTACAAACATTCGCCTAATAATGTACAAAATAACACCGTAATTCACTTAAGATATTGAAAATAAATAGTATGTGTGTTTTTTGCTCAGTTGGACTGCGCTTAATTAATTGTAATTATCTCTCTAAAAAATACTTGTCCAAATAGACAAAATGTAATTAATTTGTAAAATACACATGCTTTCATGATGCCAGTCATAAAAAGCATAACAAGTGTTTAGTTTGTATTTCACGAACACCAAATAAAACCAAGGAAAAATTGATGAAAAGTCATCGTCTCTCAAAAATAGCTGGTGCGGTAGTTGTCGCACTTGGTATGACAACTTCAGCTATGGCTGCGGATACTGCGTCGAGTATTCGCGGTACTATTTACGGTCCTAGCGGTAACGTAGCGCCGAATACAACTATTGTTGTAATCCACGAGCCGACAGGCACTCGTAAAACGGTAACAACGAATGACAGCGGTAGCTTCTTAGCGAAAGGTCTGCGCGTTGGCGGTCCTTATAAAGTTATTATCGACTCTGATGAATACCGCGACGCAGAAGTTAAGAATGTTTATCTATCGTTGGGCGAAACGCAACGCGTAGATCGTCAACTAGAAAGTGACAATGTAGAAACTATCGTTGTTACTGGTAGCCGTGCATTATTTAACTCGAACGCTAGCGACAGTTACTTCAACTCTGAAGATATCACTTCAACACCAAGCTTGAATCGCGATCTTAAAGACGTGGTTCGTAACAACCCGCTAGTTGTTATTAAGCCGGGTAGCGAAAGCCAAATGACTATTGCTGGTGCTAACCCGCGTACTAACTCAATCAGTATCGATGGTATTCCGTTAAACGATGACTTTGGTCTAAACAACAACGGTTACCCAACACAACGTAACCCATTCCCATTAGATGCACTTGATCAAGTAACAGTAAGTGTTGCGCCAACACATGCAAAATCAAGTGGTTTCACTGGTGGTGCTGTTGATGCTGTATTCAAGTCAGGTACGAACGAATTTCACGGCAACATGTTCTTCGAAAGAACAAGTGATGCTTTAGCGGGTACGCCAAAAAATGATGGTGTTGACGTTCCAATTGAGTTCGAAGAAGAGAACTATGGCTTCACGTTAGGTGGCCCAATTTTAGAAGACAAATTATTCTTCTTTGCTGCCTACGAAAAATATGACTCACCACAAGTATTAGAGTACGGCCCGGCTGGTTCTAGTAAAGGTGCTAACAAAACAACTGCAACCGTTGGTGATGTAGCGGCAGTGCAAGAAATTGCTAGCCGAGTATACGGTGTTTCTGAGATTGGCTCTGCTGAAAGTCAACCACAACTAGAAGATGAAAAATACATCATCAAGCTGGACTGGAACATTAACGATGATCACCGTGCTAACTTCGTTTACATGTTCAACGAAGGTAACGACACGCGTAACACAACGACCAGCGAGCGCGAGCTACGTTTAGACTCTCACTGGTACAACAATACACAAGAGCTAAAGAACTACAGTGCTAAGCTTTATTCTGATTGGACGGCAGATTTCTCATCTGAGATCAGTATCACTCAAAAATCAGTAGAAACAGGCCAAGTTTCACTTCGCAGCGAGCTAGGCTTGGGTGATATCACTATCAACAATATCGATACTGATAATGATGGTGAAACCGGTTCAATCGCTTTCGGTTCTGACCAATTCCGTCACTCAAACTCGTTAAGCAACGACCTAACGATTTTGAAGTTTGACGGTACGTATTTATACGAAGATCACGCAATCGATTTTGGTATCGACTACAAGATCTTAGAAGTTGAAAACCAATTCTTACCTAACTCTCGTGGTACAACGACATTTGATTCACTATCTGATTTCGAAAATCGTTTAGTGTCTGAGTACACGTACGAAAACGGTTTAGGTAATGACCCGCTAGCTGTTGCAGCTAACTTCGAGCGTAAAGATTTAGCGCTATACGTGAACGACACTTGGGACATTACTGACGAGTTAACGTTATCTTTCGGTCTTCGTTATGAGCGCTTTAGCTCAGATGACAAACCTACCTTTAACCAAGGTTTACTTGACCGTACAGGATTCGACAATACTTTCAACCTAGACGGTGTTGACATTGTATTACCTCGTTTCGGTTTCACTTACCTATACAACGATGATGTTACTTTCCGTGGTAGCGTTGGTCGTTTCGCAGGTGGTAACCCGAATGTTTGGATTTCAAATTCATACTCTAATGATGGTGTAAGTGCACAGCGCTTTGGTCAACGTGACTTTGAAGCGCCAGCAAATATCTTAACGACACCAACACCTGATGCGATCGCAGCTATTGATAGCGGTACTCGTGGTAGTGTGACTAACTTTATCGATCCTAACTTCGATATCCCGTCACAGTGGACTTACATGCTTAACTCAGACGTGACGTTAAACATTCCTTACTTAGGTGATGGTTTCGCTTGGACAACAACAGCAATCTACACTGAGAAAGAAAACTCTGCAGAGTGGATTAATGCTGCATTGCTTCAAGAAGGTGACGTAGTTGGTTCAACGTTAAGTGGTGCACTTCCATTCTACGACACACGTGAACTAGAAATTATGCTAACCAATGCGGATCGCGATGGCCGCTCAGTTATCTTAAGCACAGGTATTGCGAAAGAGTGGGATAACGGTTTTAGCTTCGATATGTCTTACACAAACCAAGACATTACAGAAGGTAACCCAGGTGGTTCTTCGACTGCACGCAGTAACTACCGTTTCGGTCACTTCTTAGATCACCAAGAAACGCAAATTGGTACTTCACCATACGAAACAGAGCATCGTTTTGTGCTTAACTTAGGCTTCAAAACTGAGTTCTTCGAAGGTTATGCAACACGCTTTAACTTATTCTTCGAACGTCACTCAGGCTCTGCGTACAGCCACTTAGTTGACCTAACTAACCTACAAGGCGGTCGATTCTTCAACCAAGACTTGATCCAACCTTCTGGTTTCTTCACAACATTTGGCGGTAACTACTTAGCATACGTACCAACGGCTAACGATCCTAACGTAAGATACGAAGGTGTTACTGAGCAAGAAGTACTAGCTCACTTCGATAGCTTAGGCCTTTCTGGTTTTGCTGGTAGCCACGTAGATCGCGGCCAAGCGCAATCTCCATGGGTAACTAACTTAGACCTATACGTATCACAAGAATTACCTGGCTTAATGGATGGTCACAAGGGTGAAGTTTACTTCGTAGTAAATAACTTATTAAACCTAATTGATTCATCAAAAGGTAAAGTGTACCGTCAGAACTTCGATACTCGTGAAGTTATCGAAATGGACATCGACGCTTCTACAGGTCAGTACATCTACGGTGATATCTTAAGTGATGACTTCACTTTTGAAGCACGCGATTCAGCATACCGCATTAAGATTGGTGTTAAGTACACTTTCTAAGGTAATCTGTATGTAAAGCGTTAATGCTTTAAAATGATAAAAACCGCGCTAATTAGCGCGGTTTTTTGTTTTTGGCTACTTTGTTTTCAACTAGATATTTGAACTAATAACTTTTAACTAGTAATTATGCAAACAGTCATTTATTATGTAACCTGACCATATGGTCAGTTATTGAGTTAGTCAAACTAGCACAATGAGCCCCGTAATCTAATACAAAAACACAGCAAGTGGTACACAACAATGACAAAAGAAACTTGGCATCAATTAAAGCAATCAGCCAAGCTAGGTTTTGACCGCGCTTACGCCCCGTATAGCAAGTTCCACGTTGGCGCAGCGGCACTAGACAATCAAGGTAACGTATTCTTTGGCTGTAATGTAGAAAATGCATCTTACGGCTTAACCGTTTGTGCAGAGCGCAATTGCATTGCGCAGGCAGTGATTAATGGCAGCCAAACACTTAATCAATTAGTGGTGTATACCGAGCAAGAAAAACTTACGCCGCCATGTGGTGCATGTCGCCAAGTTATTGCTGAATTTATGGCACCAGAGTGTGAAGTTAAGGCAATGAATCATCTAGGTAATGAGAAAACATGGACGGTAGCGCAGTTATTACCTGATGCCTTCACGCCTAAAGACCTTTTGTAATTGACTCAAACTGAAGCAAGTAAAATTAAGCAAACAAAATTAAGAATTTAAAGGGAATAAGTATGTTACTTCCTCAAGAAGTTATTCGCGTTAAGCGCAATGGCGGCGAATTATCAAAAGAACAAATTCAGTGCTTCGTTGATGGCATCACCAATGGCCAATTCAACGATGCACAAGTTGGCTCTATGGCAATGGCCATTTTCCAACAAGGCATGGCAACGCAAGAAATTGTTGCATTTACTCAGGCGATGATGCACTCAGGTACGGTATTAAGCTGGCCAGAATTAGATCGCCCAGTGGTAGATAAACACTCTACCGGTGGTGTAGGCGATAAAGTTAGCTTTATGTTGGCTGCAATTGTTGGTAGTTGCGGCGCATATATGCCGATGATCGCTGGCCGTGGTCTAGGGCATACAGGTGGTACGGTTGATAAATTGGAAGCCATTGCTGGCTTTAACACACAGCCAACGATTCCTGAATTTAAAGCATTGGTGAAAGAACTGGGTATCGCGATTATCGGTCAAACTAACGACTTAGCACCGGCCGATAAACGCCTTTACGGTATTCGTGATATTACCGCAACCGTAGAATCTATTCCGCTTATTACCGGCTCGATTTTATCGAAGAAGCTTGCCTCAGGTTTAGATGCGTTAGTAATGGACGTTAAAGTGGGCAATGGCGCCATGATGCAGAACATGGATGATGCTATAGCACTTGCACAAAGTATTGCCAATGTTGCAAATGGCGCGGGTGTAAAAACCCAAGCAATTATTACCGATATGAATCAAGTCTTAGGTAACAGTGCTGGTAATGCGGTAGAAATTATCGAAACAGTCGATTACCTAACAGGCGCATACCGTGAAGAGCGTTTGCACAATGTGACTGTTCGTCTTGCGCAAAGCATGTTGATTAACACAGGCATTGCTGACAATGAAGCACAGGCACTAGAAAAAATTAACCATGCATTAGACTCTGGCGCAGCGGCTGAATTATTTAGCCGTATGATTCATCGCATGGGCGGCCCAGCTGATTTGCTTGAATCACCTTGGCAGTCGATGACAAAAGCGAATGTTATTCAAGACGTAACTGCACCAGTAGATGGTTATATTGCTGGTATGGATACTCGCGATATCGGCTTAACGATTGTTGGCATGGGCGGTGGCCGTACAGCGAACGATCAACAAATTGATCACAGTGTTGGTTTTGATCAGATCAAACCTATCGGCACTAAAGTAGCAAAAGGTGACGTGATTGCTCGCGTTCATGGTAAAGATAAAGCACAAGCCGACTCAGCGAGTCAGCAGTACCTTGCGGCGTTTAGCTTTAGTGAGCAAGCTGTTGAAACTTCACCAGAGATTTATCAAGTTATTGATTAAAAAATAAAAGTTGATAAGGCTTTTAGTTTAATTAGCAATTTGAGCAAAATAAAAAACGGTCACTTAAAAAGTGACCGTTTTTGTTTTAACTAGTTAAAAAACTAGGTCAAAAGTTAACTGAGATGCAGTAACTTTTGAAATTCGATTTACCAAACCAGTGCTTTAAAATGCTTACGACATAACGACTCGTATCTGTCGTTACCTCCCACTTCAACTTGCTCACCAGCGGTAACGGCCTTGCCAGACTCGTCGATTCGAGCGACAAAGTTTGCTTTTTTACCGCAGTGACAAATGGTTTTTAATTCAATGAGCTTGTCAGCCCAAGCGAGTAGGGCAGCGCTTCCTGTAAAGGTATTGCCTAAAAAGTCGGTGCGAATACCATAGGCTAAGACAGGAATTTTTAACAAATCAACTACATCGGTCAGCTGCTTAACTTGTGCCTCGGTTAAAAACTGTGATTCGTCAACAAGCAAACAATCTACTTTTGCCGTTTCATTTGCGTGACAAAGTGCTTGATATAAATCGGTTGTTTCATCGAACAACTGTGCATCGGCATCAATACCTAGACGCGATGTGATTTTTCCTTGCTGATAACGGTCGTCAAGTTTAGCGGTAAACAATACACATTGCATACCGCGCTCATTGTAGTTATAGGCTGACTGCAATAAATGAGTAGATTTACCCGCATTCATCGCAGAATAGTAGAAATAAAGTTGTGCCATAGCGTTAACTTACAATTACTAAAAATACTAGCGCTTAGTAAGCGCTAGTTGATGTAGTGCTATCGTCGCTATGCCCAAGCGTGGCTAGCAGGTTGTTAAGCAAGCCGCTTGCGCCAAAACGAAAACGTTCTGCATTAACCCAATCTTCACCTAACAGTGATGATGCCATATCAATGTACACTTTCGCATCTTCTGCGCTGCGCACACCGCCAGCGGCTTTAAAACCAACCTTAGGATTTGTTGCTTGGATTGCTTCGAGCATTACTTTTGCAGCTTCTGGTGTTGCGTTAACGGCTACTTTACCGGTTGATGTTTTAATGAAGTCAGCCCCTGCGTTGATGCAAATTTCACTAGCTTTGCGAATCAGCGCATCTGTTTTAAGCTCACCGCTTTCAATGATCACTTTTAAAACAACATTTGCTTGTTGGCACGCTGCTTTACAAGCCTTTACCATGTCAAAGCCAATCTGCTCATTACCAGAGATTAATGCTTGGTATGGAAATACCAAATCAACTTCATCTGCGCCGTACGCAATCGCTGCATTTGTTTCAGCTACCGCAATGGCAATGTCGTCACCACCTGTTGGAAAGTTAGTGACTGTGGCAATTTTAATGTTGGCTGCACCGAGGGCCGCTAGCTTCTTTTTCGCGTGTGGAATAAAGCGTGGGTAGATACAAATGGCTGCGGTGTCACCGGCAGCGCTATGTGCTTGCTCACATAGATGTTCAATATCAGCAATGGCTTCGCTATCGGTTAAGCTGGTTAAATCCATTAACGCTAAGGCTTTCTCTGCGTATGTATTTAGTGTTTGTTCGCTCATTGTAAAACTCTTTAATTATAAACTGATAAATACACCGGCAATGGCGGCGCTCATTAGGTTGGCTAAGGTTGCAGCAATCATTGCACGAACACCTAAGCGGGCAATATCAGGGCGTCGACTTGGCGCCATTGAACCAATACCGCCTAATAAAATGGCAATCGATGACAAGTTAGCAAAACCACATAGTGCGAAAGTAATAATAGCTTGTGTGGTAACACTTAAACTTTCTTTAACCTCAATAAACTGTGCATAAGCGAAAAATTCGTTAACGACAATTTTTTGCCCGATAAAGCTACCGGCTTGCAGCATTTCATCAACAGGTACACCAACGATAAATGCGATAGGGGCGAATAAATAACCTAAGATCCACTCAATCGTTAAGCCTTCAAAACCAAACAATCCGCCAATGCCTTGCACTATGCTGTTAAGTAGGGCAATTAACGCAATAAAGGCAAGTAGCATTGCACCCACATTCACCGCAAGTTTTAACCCTGATGCAGCGCCTGATGCCGCGGCATCGATAACATTCGCTGGCTTTTCTTCACCATCATTAAAGGCAACATTTTGCTCTAGTTTTTCGCGTGATTCAGTTTCTGGCATGATGATTTTAGCCATCAATAAGCCGCCAGGTGCTGCCATAAATGATGCTGCGATCAGGTATTTAAGTTCGACACCTAAACCGGCATAGCCAGCCAAAACAGAACCAGCTACCGAGGCTAAACCGCCAACCATAATGGCGAATAGCTCTGAATTGCTCATGTTTTTAATGTATGGACGAACAACTAGCGGCGCTTCGGTTTGACCAACAAAAATATTTGCTGTTGCCGATAAAGACTCAGGCTTACTGGTGTTGAGTAACTTTTGTAGGCCGCCACCAATAACTTTAATCACTTGCTGCATAATGTTTAAGTAATAAAGTACGGCAATTAGTGAAGAGAAGAAGATGATGACTGGTAACACACGAACAGCGAAAACAAAACCGACACCATTCTCAAACATGGCGTCAGTACCTAACCCGCCGAATAAGAAGTCGATACCGGCTTTCGCTGAATCAATTACATGTTGAACACCATTTGACATTGATGCCAAAACATCTTTACCAAACGGAATGTAAAGTACAAAAGCACCAAGCAACACTTGCAAACCGAAAGCTAAGCTAACAGTTCGCCAATTAATGTCTCGACGTTTGTATGACAGTGCATAGGCAATTGCGAGCAGCGCAACAATACCCAGCACGCCACGCAGTGCTGTTAAATCCATAAATTCCTCTAATTATTGTTATAGGTAAGTTGGCGAATCTTGGCTTTTAATACTTCTATTGCCATTCTGTTTTTTCCGCCACGGGTTATGACGATATCAGCATGAGCCTTAGCTGGCTCGATAAACTGATAATACATAGGTCTTACTGTTTCCAGATATTGGTTAGTAATTGAATCAATGCTGCGACCACGCTCTTGGGTGTCTCGCTTAATACGACGAATCAAGCAAATATCCAATGGCGTGTCCATGTACACTTTAATGTCAAAACTTGAACGAAGTTGTTCATTAGTCAACAACATAATCCCTTCAATCAAGATGATCTTGGTTGGATTGATCGTTACTGTCTCTGCTGTACGGGTATGGGTTTTATAGCAATAGGTAGGGCACTCAATTGCTTTACCTGCAGTTAAATCACTTAAATGTTGATGTAATAACTCATGTTCAAACGCATTGGGGTGATCGTAGTTAGTACGAATACGCTCTTCCATTGGCAAATCATCTTGCGATCGGTAATAAGAATCTTCCTTAATAATAGAGATACCTTGCTCTCCTAGCTCAGGTAATAGTTCATCATATATGGTTTGAGCAAAAAGTGTTTTGCCTGAGGCCGATGCACCAACAACAGCGATAATAGTTGGTTTTGCTAATTGATCAGCATTCACTTGGTTAGAAATCCCACTAAAAAGAAAGTTTATGGCAGCTATAAAAACTACTCTGTTAATTGTCGCGTATTTTGACGCTTTTTTCTCAATTTTGATAGAGCTTGAAGCGTCTGTTATCAAATTCGAACAACTATTTTGTCATTTTGATTGAAAACTAAGCGATTAGCGCAATATTAAACTTGTCTTTGCTTAAAAAGCTGATAAATTACCACATCCTGACCAAACGGTCATGTTTATTTGGTTTTATTACGTGAAATTTAAAGCAAGACTGGCTGCTTTAAACTAAACACATTTTATTAATGTTTATCTTCGAAACGGATATAATTTAAACATTAAATTTCTTTAATGCCCACGTTTGGGATTTAACACAAAGTTGAGGTTGTAATGGCGCGCGTCATTTTAATGGTCATTGATGGTTTTGGTGTAGGTCATGCACCTGATGCTGAAAAATTTGGTGATGTAAGTGCTAATACATTTGCTAATTTAGCACGTGAATTTGAGGCACAAGAAGAGCGTCCATTACATTTACCTCAATTGGCGAGTATGGGCTTGCTGGAACTGGCAGAGCAAGCAAGTGGTGCTCGAGTAAACCACGCAACGGTTGAACAAATTAACGGTGCCTATGGTTACGCTGCGGAATTAAGTACTGGTAAAGACACGCCATCAGGTCACTGGGAAATGGCAGGTGTACCTGTACTTTTTGATTGGGGCTATTTCAGTGATAAGCAAAATAGCTTCTCTGCTGAGTTAATGGCAAAAATTAATGAAGCGACAGGTTTTGAAGGCATGTTAGGTAACTGTCATGCCTCGGGTACTGTGATTATTGAACAGCTAGGTGAAGAGCACGTTAAAACTGGCTTACCTATTTGTTACACCAGTGCTGACAGCGTCTTCCAAGTGGCTGCACATGAAGAGCATTTTGGCTTAGACAACTTATATAAGTACTGTGAAACAGTACAAAAAATTGTTGAACCAATGAATATTGGTCGTGTTATTGCTCGTCCGTTTGTTGGCGATGATGCAAAATCATTTACTCGCACAGGTAATCGTCGCGATTATTCTATTTTACCACCGGCACCAACCATGCTTGATAACATTACTAATGCCGGCGGTACGGTAATTAGTGTTGGTAAGATTGCTGATATCTACGCCCACCAAGGTGTTTCAATTAAAACAAAAGCCACGGGAATTGATGCATTAACAGACGCTACGATTGAGCATATCAATACTGCAGAAGACAATTCATTAATCTTCACTAACTTAGTAAATTTTGACCAAGACTTCGGTCATCGTCGTGATCCTGTAGGATACGGTAAAGCGCTTGAAGCGTTTGATAAACGCATTGCGGATATAAAAGCGGCAATGCAACCGGATGATTTGCTCGTTTTTTCAGCAGATCATGGTTGTGACCCAACTTGGCAGGGTACAGATCATACTCGCGAATATGTGCCAGTTCTTGCTTACCACTCTTCAATAAATTCAGTAAATCTGGGCGAAAGAACAACATTTGCTGATATAGGCCAAACAATAGTTGAAATATTTGAGGTCAAAAAACTTTCCTACGGGACAAGTTTTTTAGACGAATTAAAATTTAGCTAGTAGAATGTTTACTCGAAGTCGGGGCTCGCGCACAAAAAAATAACAGCTAGTCCCGTTTTTGCTTATTACTTACGCAACCTTCGGGAGAATATAATGAAACTGTTGAAGCAGTCTTCACTCGCACTTTGTGTGCATGCCGCTCTTTTTTCCACCACTGCGATTAGTTTTAATGCTCAAGCTGAAGAAGCTGAAGCAGAAAAAGTCGTCGGTGTTGAAGTTATTGAAGTAACCGCTCGTAAAAGAACTGAAAACGTAAAAGACGTTCCAATTGCGGTATCAGCATTAACGCCTAAAAAACTAGAAGTGTTAGGTTCATCTGGTATGGATGTACGTGCACTTTCAGGTAAAGTACCAAGTCTACTTATCGAATCTTCTTTCGGTCGTACTTTCCCGCGTTTTTATATTCGTGGTTTAGGTAACACGGATTTTGATTTACTAGCCTCTCAACCTGTTTCTTTAGTTTACGATGATGTTGTACTAGAAAACGCATTAACTAAAGGTATGCCAATGTTTGACATTGAGCGTGTTGAAGTTTTGCGTGGTCCACAAGGTACACTTTTCGGTCGTAACACGACTGCGGGTATCGTTAAAGTTCAATCTAAAAAGCCAACGCAAGATTTTGATGCTAACGTGTCTGCATCATACGGTACCTATGGTTCAACTGACCTACGTTTAGCAGTAGGTGGCGGTTTAACTGATACATTATCTGGCCGTATTGCACTTCTTCAACAAGATCGTGACGATTACATCGACAACGAAGCGCCTGGTTTTGAAGCGAAAGATCAGCTAGGTGGCTACAGCGAAACAGCTGGTCGTGTTCAGTTACTTTGGGAACCAAACGACGAGTTTAGTGCGTTGTTTAACTACCACTTCCGCGATGCTGAAGCAGATGCTCGTATTTTCCGTGCTAACATCATCAAGCCAGGTACTAATGACCTGATTGACGGTTTTGATCGCGACACTGTTTTCCAAGATGCGGCAAGCCGTAACGAACAAACTGTTGACATGAAAGGCGCAAGCTTAAAGCTTGAGTACGACATGGGCGATCACACATTAACTTCTGTTAGTGGTTACGAGTCTGCAGAAATTTTCTCTGTTGGTGATATCGATGGTGGTTACGGCGCTGCGTTCTTACCTAGCGGTTCTGGCCCAGGTGTTATTCCATTCCCATCAGAAACTGGCGCAAGAATGCCAGATCACAAGCAATTAACGCAAGAACTTCGTATTTCAAGCAATGAGCTTGGCAAGTTAGATTACCAATTTGGTTTATTCTACTTTGACGAAGACTTAACCATTAACAACTTAAGTTTCGACACCTTAGGTGGCGGCGCTCAAAATGGTATTGCTGTTCAAAACATGGAAACTACAGCATGGGCGGTATTCGCTTCTGTTGATTACGAAATTTCTGACCGTGTAAATGTTAACGGTGGTATTCGTTACTCTGACGATGAACGTGAGTGGGACGGTACTTTAGTTCAATCTCCATTTGGCGCACCAGGTTTTAGCGAAGCTACAAGTGTTGATGACTCACAAGTTTCAGGTGACTTAAGCGTTAACTACCGTTACAGCGATGAGACTAACTTATACGCACGTATCGCTCGTGGTTACCGTGCACCGAGTATCCAAGGTCGTAACTTATTGTTCTCTGGTAATGCAACAACAGCAGACTCAGAAACTGTTGCGTCAATTGAAACTGGTTTCAAGTCAACGACTGCTGACCGAATGGGTCGTTTAGACGGTTCTGTATTCTACTACGAAGTTAGCGATCAACAATTAACTGCGGTTGGTGGTACTGGCAACTTAGCATCACTATTAAATGCAGACAAAGCAGTTGGCTACGGTTTTGAATTAGACGGTGAATACTTCATCACTGCTGATTTAGTCGTTGCTGGTAGCTTGAGCTACAACAACACTGAAATTCAACAAAGCGATTTAGGTGTAGCACCTTGTGGCGCAAACTGTACTGTTAAAGATCCAATTAACGATCAAGGTTTCGCGCTAATTGATGGTAACTCATTACCGCAATCTCCTGAGTGGATCAGCAACTTATCTGTTCGTTGGTCTAAAGAGCTAGGTGAAGGTGAGCTATACGTTTACTCAGATTGGTCATACCGTAGTGAAGTAAACTTCTTCTTATACGAATCTGTTGAATTTGAAGGTGATGCATTACTTGAAGGTGGCGTTCGTGTAGGTTACGAATGGTACGGTGACGATGCAGACTACGAAGTAGCTGTTTTCGGTCGTAACATTACTGACGAAGAGCAACTAACTGGTGCAATCGACTTTAACAACTTAACCGGTTACATCAACGAAGGTCGCTTCTGGGGTGTTGAGTTTAAAGCGAACTTCTTCTAAGTTTTACATTACTTAGTTGAGCAGCTTTTACGTTTGATAGTTTGTGTTCATAGCTCTTTGGACACAAACTTAAATGGATACAAACCCAAATAAACTCAAAATAAATATAAAACTGCTCTAGATAAACAAAAAAGCCGAACATTTAGTTCGGCTTTTTTGTTTGCTAACTTTTTTATGTGTTAACTTTTTTATTTGCTAACTTTTTTAAGTGTTAACTTAACACGTGCAAACAGATGTTAGCTTAAAAGTTTAGTCAAAGACAAAACCGTCTTTATCACTTAAAGTACGCTTTCCAACGTTAATTCCATCATATCTTTAAAGGTGTTTTCACGCTCATCGGCGGTGGTTTCTTCACCAGTTTTGATGTGATCACTAACCGTTAATACAGTTAATGCTTTTTTACCGTACTCTGCTGCAACGCCGTAAAGGCCAGCTGCTTCCATTTCTACGGCTAAAATACCTAAGTTTTCCATTTTAGCGAACATTTCTGGTTTTGGTGTGTAGAACAAATCAGCAGTAAAAATGTTACCAACGTGAACATCTTTGCCTAGTTTCTCTGCTGTATCTACAACATTTTTTAATAAACCAAAATCAGCCGTTGCTGCAAAGTCACAATTGTCTAGGCGATTGCGGTTTACATTTGAGTCTGTGCTTGCTGCCATACCAACAACAATATCACGAACCTTAATATCGTCACGTACTGCGCCACATGAGCCAATACGAATAATTTTTTCTACGCCGTATTCTTTGTATAGTTCGGTCGCGTAAATTGAAATTGATGGAATGCCCATACCAGAGCCCATCACAGAAACTCGCTTGCCTTTGTATGTGCCGGTAAAACCGAACATGTTACGTACGCGAGTGACGCATTTTACGTCTTCTAAGAAATTGTCTGCAATAAACTTGGCGCGTAGTGGGTCGCCAGGCATTAGTACTGTTTCGGCGAAGTCGCCGACAGCAGCTTCAATATGTGGTGTTGCCATAATAAAACCTTGTGTTGATGAGGTTTCAGTAAGTTTCAAGCCAGAATCGGTTCTGCTATCAAGGATTTTTTACTGAAGCGTTTAAAAAATAATAATGTGCTTTGTTATTTGTTAGCTAAAGAATCGTTCGACAATCCAGTGATAGCCAACGCTGCCTAAGTAAATACCAAAAATACCTACAATGCCTGAAATTACTGGTGGTGCAGGTAATGGTAGCTTAAACAGGGAAAAAATTACCCCAACTAAAGCACCTGTGCCTAAAGATAAAAGCACTTCACTCATAAATGCTCCTTAGCGCATAGTTTACTTTGTACGCAGTGCTCGCTTTTCACTGTCGGAAAGAAAACTCATGGTAATGGCGTTTTCTTGCAGTTTGGTGAACTGCTCAGCGGAAAAATCAAACAACTGCTTCGCTAACTCGAACTCATGCTTAATTTCTATTCCTTCAACAGCTGGATCGTCAGTGTTCAAACACACTAAATTACCATTTGCTAAGAAAGTAGTAATAGGGTGTTGACGTAAATCACTGACCGTACCTGTTTGAAAATTAGACGTCAGGCAAGATTCGAGGCCGATATTATACTTGGCCATATGGTCAAGTAAATCTTTATCTTGATAACTGTTCACACCATGGCCAATTCGTTCTGCGCCTAATAGGTTGATTGCTTGCCAAACGCTCTCTGGGCCTTGGGCTTCACCCGCATGCACAGTAATCCGCATGTCTGCGTTACGCGCTTGCTTAAATAAATCAACAAACATTTCGCAAGGAAAATTGGTTTCATCACCAGCCAGATCAATGCCGGTAATGTGTTGCTTATGAGTAAGTAGGGCGTTTAACTCAGTTGTACAGTGTTTAATGCCAAAGGTGCGACTGAGGATACCGAGTAAATTAATTTGAATGTTGTAATCTTGTTGACCTGATTTAATGCCATCGACGACTGCAGCAACAACGTCTGCCACCGGCAGCTTATTGGTCATTGCCATATAAAAAGGAGAAAATCTAAGTTCGGCGTAACTCAACCCTGCATTGTAAGCATCTTCAACATTTTCATAAGCAACGCGTTTTACGTCATCTAATGACGTTAGCACTTTTACCCCCCAATCCAATTTAGCTAAGAACGAGAGTAAATCAGGTTCACTTTCTTGGATTTGTACATGAGGTAAAAAGTCTTGGAGGTTTGCAGCAGGCAATTGAATATTGTTTTGCTGAGCAAGTTCCCAAGTGGTTTGCGGACGAATGTTACCATCGAGATGGCGATGCAGATCAATAAGTGGCAGGTTTGGGTTGTAGCTGGTCATATTTTCCTTATTTTTATCAGTACTTAATAGGTACGTAAGTGTACTTGGCTATGGCTTAGCAAATGATGATTGTAGGTTGCTAATTAGCCAGTCTGTTATGCAAGTTGCAATTGCTCAACATTATACCGCTTTTTTCGTAGTGAATGGGGGATTTTCGTTTGGTTATTGCAGTTATTCCTGCTAGATTAACTGCGGGATTAATTATTTAGGCGTCTAGACGTAGAAATAGTAATTAAAATAGACAAAGACGTTAAACAAAAGTTTGTTTCAAGCAAAGCAAACGTTAAGTAGTAAGAGAATACACATGTACCAAACCGACGATATCCGCATTAATAAAATCAAAGAGTTATTACCACCAGTAGCGTTAATCGAACGATTTCCAGCTACCGAGCAAGCGTCGGCAACGGTATTTGAGGGCCGACAAGCAATAAGTAATATTTTTAATGGTAAAGATGACCGTTTACTTGTCGTTATTGGTCCATGTTCTATCCACGATACAAAAGCGGCAATTGAATACGGCCAACGATTAGTTAAGCTTCGCGAAAAGTATAAAGCTAATCTTGAAATTGTGATGCGAGTTTATTTTGAAAAACCGCGCACAACGGTTGGTTGGAAAGGGCTTATTAACGATCCATACCTCGATAACAGTTTTAAGTTAAACGACGGCCTGCGCATGGGGCGAAAGTTGTTGCTTGATCTTAATGATATGGGTTTACCCACTGCCGGTGAATTCTTAGACATGATCACCCCGCAATACATGGCCGACTTTATGTGTTGGGGAGCCATTGGTGCTCGTACGACAGAAAGCCAAGTTCACCGCGAATTAGCCTCTGGCCTGTCGTGTCCGGTTGGTTTTAAAAACGGTACCGATGGCACTATCAAAGTTGCCGTTGACGCCGTTGGTGCAGCAAGTGCTTCACACCACTTTTTGTCAGTGACTAAATACGGCCATTCAGCTATTGTTGAAACTGCAGGTAACCCTGACTGTCATATCATCTTGCGCGGCGGTAAAGAGACTAATTACGATAAAGACAGCGTTAAAGAGGTAACAGACCAACTAGCGAGTGCTAAGCTGAACACTAAAATCATGATTGATTTTAGCCATGCTAATAGCAAGAAAAAGTTTGAAAATCAGATGCTAGTGAGCGATGACGTCGCTGCACAAATTGCGCAAGGTAACCAAGATATTTTTGGTGTTATGGTAGAAAGTCATTTAGTCGAAGGTCGTCAAGACTTAGTTGATGGTAAAGCTGCTAACTATGGTCAAAGTATTACTGATGCTTGCATCGGTTGGGAAGACACGGAAAAGCTGCTTGCTCAACTAAATGATGCGGTTGCAACCCGTAACAAATAGATTGCCAGTTTTTATTTTTAAACAATAACATTTACTATCTCTAAAAAGCCGCTAACTTGAACAGGTAGCGGCTTTTTTTGTGCTTGTCTAATAATTCTGCGATAGTGTGCACAAGCTTTAATCGTTAAATACATAGGTATATGGATCAGTTAATTAATCAAGTTATTAGCCAAGTAAATAGTGTGGTGCTAGGCAAAGACAAAGAGGTTCGCCTTGCAGTAGCGTGTTTGTTAGCTAAAGGGCATCTGTTAATTGAAGATTTGCCGGGCATGGGGAAAACCACGCTTGCTCAAGTATTAGCTAAAGTATTTGGCTTAAGTTACCAACGTTGCCAATTTACCAGTGACATGCTGCCATCCGATGTAACGGGTATTTCTATTTTTGACGCTGAGCAAAAGCAATTTGTACTTCATCATGGTCCTATATTTAACCAACTCGTGCTCGCCGATGAAATTAATCGGGCAAGCCCTAAAACACAATCAGCACTTTTGGAAGCGATGGAAGAGCATCAAGTGAGCATTGATGGTGTTACTCATGAATTACCTTCGCCATTTTTTGTGATCGCAACACAAAACCCACTATTTCATGCCGGTACAAACCCATTGCCGGAATCTCAGCTTGATCGATTTATGATGCGCTTATCGCTTGGTTTTCCTGATGTTGAAGCAGAAAAACAAATATTGTTAGGGGAAGGGTTAAAACAAAAAGTCGAACAAGCAGATTGTGTACTTAATCATCAGCAACTAGCTGACATCCAAAAAGCAGTTAATGAAGTGAGCGTGTCGGAAGCTGTACTGGAATATATTATCGCGCTCAGTCATGTATCACGCTCAAGTGATTTTAATGCCAACCCTTTATCACCTCGCGCTGGTAAAGCCTTGCTCAATGCAGCTAAAGCTTGGGCTTTTATCCATCAACGTAATTACCTGTTACCCGAAGATGTACAAGCGGTTTTTACTAGCGTATGTGAACATAGATTAGATGCAGGTGTCACTGAGTTGGCGCGCGATGGCGGTTTAGCGTTAGAAGTGATGAAAAAAGTAGATGTACTATCACCATTATCGTGACCATATCAGTAAGCATTATTAGTTAGTGTCAAAGATCAGGTTATTAAATTTGGTGTTGCGACTAATGAAAAGTTTAAACCAAGTTGATTAATAACCCTTGTTAATTAATAGCTTGAGTTAATTAATAGCTTGAGTTGATCTATAAGCGTAGCTAGATGATAAATACCTTTAAACAATACTGGGCAAATAAGTTCAATCAATGGCTGACAGTGCGAGTGCCTGTCGCAAGT
Source organism: Thalassotalea euphylliae (assembly GCF_003390395.1). Taxonomy (NCBI): domain Bacteria; kingdom Pseudomonadati; phylum Pseudomonadota; class Gammaproteobacteria; order Alteromonadales; family Colwelliaceae; genus Thalassotalea; species Thalassotalea euphylliae. The sequence continues at coordinate 2,101,878 of NZ_QUOV01000001.1, forward strand.
GAATTTGAATTATCTAATCGTAATATTTTTATTTTTCCTACTCGTTTTGGCTTAGTTTATATCCTTGTTTTATTGATACTTTTCTTGCTTGGGACGAATTATCAAAACAATGTCATTATTTTGCTGAGCTACTTAATGGGCAGCTTTTTTATTACGGTAAAACTGACTGCTTTTTTTAATTTAAAAGGCTTAGTGATACGAGCAGAGCGCTATGCACAGGGCTTTCAAGGGCAAGATATACCGGTAAAAATAACGCTTGATGCCAACTCAGCAAAATATGGCTTGACGCTCGGGTTTAAAGATCAATCAACCACACAGGTTAAATACGCAGGTAAAACATCAAATTCAAACCCTCAAGACCGTCAAACAGAGGTCACCATTTACTTTCATGCAAACAAGCGCGGCATCATCTCACCTGGTCGTGTAAAGATCTTAAGCGAACATGCGTTTGGTCTGTTTCGGGTTTGGTCTTGGCTAGACTTTGGTCATGAGCTAGTGGTTTATCCTCACCCTAAAGCGATAGCCAGCAAACATTTATTGGAAATGCCAAGCGTGGCTGAAGATGGTGAGCTGGCAGTGAGTCATCGTGAGGGTGATGAGTTTAAAGAATTGGCATCATTCAAGCCGGGCGAGTCAATGTCACGTGTCGCTTGGAAACAGTTAGCACGCGGACAAGGCAAACTTACTAAACACTATCATCAATTAACTGGGCAACGGCGACATTTGTCATTAGACATGCTACCACCGGTATCAATAGAGCAAAAACTGTCCTATTTATGTTACTTGGTGTTGCAATATAGCCAAGCCAGTTACTCTTTTGGTCTGTCGCTTACACAAAAGCATATTAACGCCGATCACGGTGAGCAACATAAACAGCAATGCTTACGCGCATTAGCTGAGTTTAATGGGTAGTGGCTAATGTTGGACTCAATCGTCAAAACTAACCCCAACAAACGACCAAAAAATTTAGCGCAACTTGTAAATGAAAAGCGCGTGAATTTTTCGGTATTTGATTTTAAAAATCGCTCAGGTGCAGAGCATTATCAGTTAAGTTTGCTTAATTGCTGGCTACTTCTGTTAGTTCAAACCTTAACATTAGCCTTGTTCGTTACCGAGTTAACAACTTGGATGCTAGCACTTATCGCACTAAGTCTATTATGGCAAGTTGCCCGAATTAGCGCAGCTAAACATCAAGCTAGTCGCCTAGTTAGAGGTCAGGGTAGGCAAGGAAAAATACAAGCAACGCCTCGACTGATAGTTGCGTTATTTGCTTTAACTGGTGCAGGGATCATTATTCTTAACGGTCAGTCGTTGGGGCTACTGTCAAGCATGGTGCATTTAATTTGCTTTGCTTATGCCATCAAAGCTTTTGAAATTCGCAAGCGGGCTGACTTCTTTCAACTGATTCTCATTGGTCTTTTTTTACATGCATGCGCATTAATTTTTACGCAAAACATTTGGTTCGCAGCCCTTGTTGTCATGTTAGTAACCTTAAATTTCGCGTTGTTATACCGAGTCTTTGCCAGCGCTATTGGCATCCCTATCGCTTATCGCGAAACGGGTAAGCTGCTATTGCTAAGTATTCCACTTGCCGTTGCGCTATTTGTTTTTTTCCCGCGTTTGTCACCATTTTGGCAAGTACCGCTAGCAAATACGGCTAAAACTGGGTTGGGTAGTGATGTAAGGCCTGGTGATATTGCGAAACTCGCGTTGTCAGATGAGTTGGCATTTCGTGTCCAGTTTGAAGGCGCGATACCCGCCAAAACACAAATGTATTGGCGCGCGATGACTATGCCATTTTATAACGGTCAACGATGGAGCCGAAGCCAAAATAACAAACCACCGCTTTATTTAGCCAGTGAGCCTGAATATCAGATATCTTCGGATGATCGGCGCGCTTACACTTATCAAGTGATGGCAGAGCAAAGCAATCAACATTGGCTATTTGCCCTAGATACAGCTTTGGCGCCGGGAAACGATGCTAGGCAGCTTAACGATTTTTCGCTAATTAATAATCAGCCATTAACCAAAACAAAATCTTATCAGGTAACTAGTTTTCCGAATGCGATACGTGAGCCTGAAATGTCTGAGGCATTTCAACGTTTCTATAAGCGCATACCTGATGATGCTAACCCGCAATTACAAGCGCTAGGACGCGAGCTGGCAGCGCAATACCAAAATCCGCAAGCGCTTATCAATCATGTCTTAGCGCAATTTCGAGAGCAAGCGTATTTCTATACGCTAAGCCCGCCGTTACTTTCGAATAACAGCCTTGACCAGTTCTATTTTGATACCCGATCAGGTTTTTGTGAGCATTATGCGAGCAGTTTCGCCTTTTTAATGCGCTCAGCGGGTATACCAGCGAGATTGGTGACCGGATATTTAGGTGGGGAACGCAATGAACAGGGTAATTATTACGCCATTTATCAATATGATGCACACGCGTGGACAGAGGTGTGGCTTGAAGGTCGTGGTTGGGTAGCGGTTGATCCAACCTCTGCGGTAAGTCCAGATAGGGTCAGTGATAATATGGCTGACGCCCTTAGGGAACAACGAATTAATTTAGCAGGCGCATTTAGTTGGCAAGCATTTTCAAGTGCTGCGTGGTTAGCCAATATTCGCATGCAAATAGAAGCAATAGATTACCAATGGAATCGCTTGGTACTGAGTTACAGTGTGGATAAACAATCACGTTTTCTTCGCGAATTACTCGGTAGCGGCAGTTTTTGGAAATCAACCGCCATTGTGATGAGTGTGTTTCTATTAATGTTTTTACTGCTCTGGTTGCGGGGTATATATCAGCAACCATCAGTTAAATTGCCTCGCTGGCAACGGCAGTTTAACAAGTTGTTAGTGAAATTAGCCGAACAAGGTGTGGAACGAGCACCTCATCAGGTACCTAACAGCCTAGTACCGCTAATTGCGGCTCATCATAATGAAGCGAGTATCTTGTTCGCTAAGCTTTGTAAGTTACATGATCTTCTAAGTTATCAAACGCTGTCTCATAATGAATTTAAAACGCAGGAAAAATTGTTTATTCGGACTTGTCGCGAGTGTAATAAAAAGCTTGGCTAAACGTTTGTTATGGCGAGTATTGATGACGGTGTGCTTGGCATTGCTTTAATAATTGTATAAATTCTTCGCCGCTTCGGTCTAATGCAGACAGTGGTAAATACACATGATAGCCATACGCTTTTGCAAGTGCTTGCGTGTGGTGCATGTATAACGCAATTGGCCCTTTAAGTAAGTCGTCATGATGCTTATAAGGGGAAAAATTAATTTGTGCTTGTTCAATAGTTAACAGTGATTGCGTTATTGCCATGGTTAACAATGGTCGCTGCTCATGAGGAAGTCGGCTTGCCAGCCTTGGGGTAATTGATTCAACTAAACTGTCGCAATTGCTTAGCCTGATGCCTATGTAGGGTAAAATTCGGCGGTCTAAACCAACTTGCACATTGAGTTGGTCAAAACGCAATACATCAGTCCACGGCAGTTTCCAACCACCATATTTGTGCGAAAACTTGATGCCTTGCGGCGATATTAACAAGCTGTACTCAGGTTCAAATCGCTTTGTTAAGCCAATAAATAAAGTCACTAAACTTGCCAGTAATAACAAGGTGAACACTAGCCTTAACTCACTCCAAAAGTGATGGCTAATGGCTATTGTTACGAGTAAACCTATGACCCCGACTAGGGTTAAAAACTGCCCATGATTGTTGGCTATCGGTTTAATTTTTATTTCTGGCATAAATTGCGAATAAATTCAAAAAACTAAGGTTAAATTAACAAAGCAAGTAGCGATTAGCACTTATTTTTGGCTTGTCGCCGAGTTATTTTCTGACTAACTTTAAAGGTGTAGCAGTAGTAACAGGAGCTTAGTTATGCATTTGCACACCAGTACTCATACGGACCATGATTATGCGCGGATGATTGCTTTTTTAAGTTATATCACGATTATTGGTTGGCTCGTTGCCATTGTGCTATACGGGCAACACAAGCAAGGTATCAACAAACGCCAATTTACCAGTTTTCATTTACGCCAATCACTAGGGCTCATTATCACGGCAGCGATTTTGTCGTTTATTCCTTTGATTGGTTGGATGATGAATCTAGTTGTCGCAGTGTTTTGGCTGATTAGCGCTTTTTATGCGTTTAAAGGGGAGTATTATCGGGTGCCTTGGCTCGGCAATGAATATCAAAATCAATTGCGCTTTATCACCTAGTATAAGCGTACAGGCTCAGCATAATTCGACTCCATTTGCTCTAGGTACATTAGTTGCTTGAGTTTAATAGAGGATTTATCAAAAATTGGGCAAACAAACATCCCTAACAAAATTAGACTAGTGTTAGCAGGTAGCGTGTGATTAAATTTAATCATCATCGGTTACCTGCGATAACACATTGATTTATATCTATCCTGCTAACAAAATGGAAAATTTGTTAGCGCTGTTTAACAAAATCCAACAAGTTTCTCCGCTCTCTCTTTTTGAACAAGAGCACATCATTGTCCAAAACGCTGGTATGCAACACTGGCTTAATATGTCGATTGCCCAATCGCGTGGCATTGCCATGAATATCGAATTTGCGCTGCCTGCTCAATATTTATGGAAATTATTGAGAGAAATAGCCAGTGAAGATGAAGTACCAGAGCAATCTTTGTATTCAAGAGAAGTGCTGGTATGGCGAATCTACCAGTTACTAAGTGACGATATCATTGCGTTAGATCCCACGTTTGAACAGGCAACACAATACTGGCAAGCAAGCAGCAATGCTAGCGAACAGCAGCAAAAACGCTATCAACTGGCGATGAAAGTTGCTGACTTATACGAGCAATACCTTATTTTTAGACCCAATTGGATAGACAATTGGAGCCAACAAGACTTTGTCTTTGCTGATGAAGATAATGTTTCAGACGATACCACAAAGCAAACCTATTATTGGCAAGGGAAGCTTTGGTATTTGTTGCAACAACGTCAAGAATATAACCCTGTTGCTTTGATGTCTGCAGCAGCGCAGCGAATTGCAGAAAAGGCAGGGCAGTTACCCAAACGCGTTTCATTTTTTGGCATTAACGCGCTACCACCAATGTGGATAAACTTTTTAGAGATGCTAGGTGAGCATATCGATATCCACTTTTTTCACCTTAACCCTTGTGCTGATTATTGGGGTGATATTCAAACAGAAAAGCAATTTGTTAAACAGTTGTTTGATGAGCGCTTAAGCCAATGGACCGATGAAGTTGAGAACCTTGCCAGTGCGGTCGGTAACCCGTTACTTGCCAACTGGGGGCAGCAAGGTCGTGAGTTTTTAGCTCAGCTACAACAAGTTAGTACCGTCAATATTGATGTTTTTGAACAGCACACACCAGATGAACAGTTTGTCGATAACGATAAAGGCTTGCCATTACTAACGCAGTTACAACAAGATGTGCTGAATTTAGCTGATGCAAGACAAGCACCGAGTCAACTGGTAGATGACAGTTTAACTGTGACTAGCTGCCACAGTGCGTTTCGGGAAGTGCAGGCCCTGCATGATTGGTTATTGCATCAGCTAAACCAAGATCCCTCGCTAACACCAAAAGATATTTTGGTGATGTGCCCAGAAATAGAACAATATGCACCATTTGTTCATGCGGTATTTACTCGAGGCTGGCAAGACCTAGCGGATGATGTGCCACCGCTCCCATGCTCGATAGCCGATCGCAATGTGCACAATGCTGATCCGCTAGTCGCAACATTTGTCGATTTACTCACGCTGCCAGACAGCCGTTTTCACGTCACCTCTATTATCGCAATGTTGCGCCTTGAAGCCGTGCAGCAACAGTTTAACTTAACCAGTGAAGACGTCGTTAAACTAAGTGCTTGGCTAGAACATGCTGCCGTTCATTGGGGGTTATCGAAAAATCACAAAGAACAGGTGCTTGGTGCTAGTGGCTTAACCGATGCATTTACTTGGCAACAAGGCTTGAGCAAATTATTGCAAGGATTTGCTTATGGTGATGAATTAACGGTTGCTGGCGAACAATTACTCCTGCCAGATGTTGAAGGCCAAGACGCCTTTATTCTTGGGCAGCTAATGCTCTTTCTTGAGCATTTAGCAGACAGTAGTCAACAATTAAACCAACCTAAAACACCTGAAAAATGGCAACAATATCTCGCAGAGTTAGTTGCTGAACTTTATCACCCAGCAGCCGCGCAAAGCATTGATATTATTTATCAGGCACTTGGTTTACTAACTGAATACACGCATACCGCCGAATTTAACCAAGCGTATAGCACAGGTAAAGGCGTACCAGAAACACTGGATTTACTTGTTGTACGTGAATTCTTAACCGCTCACTTTTCAACGCCAGACACTGGCCGACAATTTATGATCGGGCAAGTAACGTTTTGTTCTATGTTACCTATGCGTAGTATCCCTTTTAAAATCATTGCGGTACTTGGTCTTAACGATGGCGAATATCCACGTCAGCGCCAACCACTGGCATTTGATTTAATGAATAGCACACCAGCCAAACTCGGCGATCGTTCAAGGCGTGGTGACGACAGATATTTATTTTTAGAAGCGCTAATTTCAGCCCGAGACAAGCTGTACCTAAGCTACCAAGGGCGAAGTGTACAAAATAACAAGGTGCGTGAACCTAGTATTATCTTGCAAGAGCTTTTTGACTATCTAACGGCGGGCTATGGTTGGCAATGCGATCTAAAAACCGGCAGCCATATTCGTCAAATGCCGTTGCAAGCATTTAGTTTAGATAACTATCGCGGCCCATATCCGAGTTTCGATGCCCATTGGCTTAAATTGGGTTCAGCCAATACAACTAAAGTTGAAGACACTGTACCTTCAAGCCTTGTCGGTAAATGGGATGTTACTGGTGATAACGAAAAGAGCTATGACAACGGCGAGCAAATGCTGCAACTGTTAGAAGAGGACATTGAAATCGAATTAAACGATTTGATCCGCTTCTATCAACACCCGAGTCGTTGGTATGCGCAACGGGTATTAGGCATTTATTATGAACAAACAGAGCCAGCACCAAGTGATGTTGAGCAGTTCAGTTATGACCGTTTAGCAAGTTATCAGTTAAAACAAGCGCTATTAACGGCGAGCTTATCTGAATCTAGTGAATTAGCGAACGAGGAAAAAGCGCAAGCGTTAACTGCAACGGTAAATGATGTAAGAACACAAGCAAGGCTATCTGGTCGATTTGCTGACACGCCACTTACCGCTCAGTTGTTTGACAAATGGCAAGAAGACAATGATGTATTTAGCCAAGCGATTGTTGACGCAGAGCTTGGCGACACAGAGTTAACGGCTTTTTCGCTACCGACAACAATTGATATAACACTAGGGCAATTAAAATCCCAAGAACAGACTAATGTACAATTCCTAGAAAAAGAACAAACCAAGCTAAATTGCATTATCCGAGGTAGCTTGCCGACAAATGAACAAGTGATTGGTTTTTATCGACCATCAACAGCTAAAGCCAAAGACTTATTCAGCTTGTATTTGGCTCGAATTATTTCAACCATTGCTACTGACAATGGACACCTTGAATTTGAGAACAAACCCGTAATTGGGCTTTATTTCGATACTAAGCAGCAAAAGGTCAGCCAGTACCTATGCCAAAATAGCCAACAGATAAATGATGCCAAAGCACAACTAAATAACATTGTTAACTTTTACCTGCTTGGTCAGCAAAAACCTTTGTTGATCAATGCAGATATTGCGCACAAAGCGTTCAATGCGCGCAAGTTTGAGCAAGCTCAACTTGAAAACTATTGGTACGATGAAAACAACATGCTTGCGCCTGGCTATGACCCTTATATGCAATTTTTCTGGCCTCAGTGCCCAGCTATTGATGACATGATGCCAATGCTCAACACTATTTATGAGCCCATGTATCAAGTGCTATCTAAATCAAAACGATAGTGAAAATGCTCTAGTTAGCGCACAGAATTTAATGAAAAGAATTTGATGTAATGAAGCTACAACCATTATTTGCAGAGCACCTTCCGCTGTCTGGGCGACATTTAATTGAGGCCAGTGCAGGAACAGGTAAAACCTTTAACATCACGCGAATATACTTGCGGTTGTTATTGGAAAAAGGTCTAACCGTCGAACAGATTCTGGTAATGACGTTTACCAAAGATGCAACGGAAGAAATTAAAAGCCGGATAGGGCAAACGTTGCGAAATACCATTGCTAAGTGGGATGAGTTAACAGCGACAGAGCCGTTTTATCAGGAAGTCGCTAAAGATTTAGTTAAAACAGAAGCAATGGCAAAACTGCATCGCGCCTTGTTGTTTTTGGATGATGCGGCAATTTTTACCATCCACGGTTTTTGTAAGCGGGTATTGAGCGAGTTTGCCTTTGACAGTGGCTTGTTGTTTAACTTAGTGATGGAATCAAGCTGCCAAGAGCAGACGTTAGAAGCGGTGCAAGATTGGTATCGTTTGATTGCGAAACAAGATCCTGATAGCTACTTAACCATCGCTGAATTTTGGCCTGAACCTGAACAATTTGTACAAGTATTCTCTGGGGCGATTGATAAGCACCATAGCATTACTACGCCATCTACGGCAGAACTTTGTCAGCAGATAAATGCACTAGCAGTTGATGCAGCGAATTCGCTCTCAAGCCACCAATCATTTTTGTTTGAGCATTTAGTCAACAATCAAAAAGGGGCCAAAAAAGAGGAACGTATTAGCGAGTATGAACAGTTAGCTTCTTGGCTAAACAATGCAACTACTGCTGAATTATCACAATTACTGGCAATGCCTTCAATGCCTGCAAGTTTTATTGATGGCCGCCGCTTTGGTCGTTCAAAAGCAAAAGCCGAGATAGTAGAAATCGTTTCGCCAGTTAATGAATTAAAACCAGTGATTGTTGATATAGCAGGACAAGTTAAACGAATTCAGGCTTATGAAATTATTGCGCGCAGCCTTAAATCGATTGCAGATGCTGTGGCCGAGAAAAAACAGCGTCTAGGCCTATTAAGTTTTGATGATCTGATTGCCATTTTAGCCCAGCAACTATCGTCGGGTGACGCTGGTCGTATATTGGCTAACAAGCTTGCAAAGCAATATCCCGCGGCCATGGTTGATGAATTCCAAGATACCGACCCCAATCAATTCGATATTCTTACGAATATTTACCAAAACACTGACAATGCAGCCTTGTATTTAATTGGCGATCCGAAGCAAGCGATTTATGCGTTTCGAGGTGGTGACATTTTTACCTATTTATCGGCACGAGATTTTTGTCAGTACTTTTGGGTAATGGACACTAACTGGCGATCTAGCGCTGAAATGATCCAAGGTTACAACCGCTTGTTTTATGGCACGGCATTAGATCAGAGCGCAAAGCACATTTTTGGTAAAAACATCCCTTATTTTCCTGTAGCGGCGTCAAATACGGTTGAGCCCGTGGCGCTGGCGGACAATGATTTACCGCTACAGTTTGTACACTTTCCATTTGATGATGAATCCGCAACAGCTAAACCTGCCCAACGCGCTGAAATGGCCCAGTGGTTAGCGCAAAAAATTGTTTCATTGCTCAATGACAACCAACAGCAAGTATCAGCATCAGATATTGCCATTCTAGTGCGAGATGGAACAGAAGCCGCCATCGTTAAACAAGCATTAACCGAACATCAGCTTGCCAGTGTTTATTTAAGTAACCGCAGTAATTTATGGCATAGCGAGCAAGCTCAACAGTTATTATTGGTGCTTAAAGCAGTCTTGTTTTTAGAGCAAGATCGCTACTTTAACGCCGGCTTGGCTTCGGGCTTGTTAGGACATACGCCGTCTAGTTTATTGGCGCTGTCGGCAAACGAGCTAGCATGGCAAGAAGTTAAATTTTCGTTTAAAGCTATTCGTGACGAGTGGCAGTACAAAGGCTTTATTTCTGCCGCGCTCAAACTACTTCATGAACACGTTGCAGTAAATGGCGAGCACAAAGAAAGGGCACTGACGAATTTATTACATTTGTTTGAATTACTGCAAGCGGCGAGCGCTCGTTACCATCAACCGCTGGAGTTGCTTTATTGGTTTGAGCAACAAATTAGCACCGATAGCACAGAATCAGACGCTGAGCTTAGATTAGAAAGTGATGAGCAGCTAATTAAAATCGTCACCCAGCATGGTTCGAAAGGGCTTGAGTATCCTATCGTTTTTGTTCCTTTTGCTTCGCGTCATAAAAATCCGAGTAAGATTGGCAATCGCAACGTTACCGTAATTGAATATCACGATGAACAAGGGCAGCTTCACACCAGATTATCTGGGAATAAACAGCAAGTTGAACAAATGGCAGAAGAAGCATACGCCGAATCTATTCGCTTGCTTTATGTGGCGGTAACCAGAGCTGTGCAACGTTGTTATTTACTCGTTGCCAATTTTGATAAGGTTGAAAATTCTCCGTTGGGTAAAACTTTAACTTGGTCTGCTGATGTCGTGATAAGCGGTGAACTACAAGCCCTGTCTCAGCAGTATCCTAACGCCATAGGTTACCGTGCCATTGGACACAGTGCCTTTGAAAAAAGAGCGATTGCTGATGATAAGATTGGTGAACAAAACACTGAAATCGCAGCCATAAATAATGTGGGCGCTAATACTAACATTAACGCTAACGCAAAAGCCTCCCCCGAGCTTGCTACTTTCACCAGTAAAATCGAGCGTGACTGGTGGCTAAGTTCGTTCACCGCCTTGAGTAAAAATTTACGCCATGGTGGTGTTTCCCTGCCTGATAGGGATTTAGATCAGCCAATGGCAGTTTCAGCTCCTGGGGTTAATCGCATAGGGTTTGATTTAGCCAAAGGCGCACAAACAGGTAACTTATTACACGATTTGCTTGAACAAGGAGACTTTCATCAAGGTGATTGGCGTAGCTTGTCTGCGGCGATGAAAATAAAATATGCTGCTTTGCTTGAGGGCTGGTCTGGCGAGGAACTTGCCGCTTGGTGTGAACAACTTGTCACTTGTGAAATCGCTGAAGATCTAAGCTTGGCGAATATCGCTCCCAAGGCAGTATTAAAAGAGCAAGAATTTTATTTTCCGATGGAACAAGCCAGCAGTCAAAAACTCGCGGTATTGGTGTATCAGCACCGACAACGACTACTCGCACGTTCAAACTCCCAGTCAAAAGCAGTTAAACTGCCCGCTTATCAAGCATTGAAAGGCATGATGCACGGCTTTATTGATTTAATTTTCGAATACGAAGGCAAATATTACGTTTGTGATTATAAATCAACGCACTTAGGTGATTCATTTGAACATTACCATGGTGAGGCATTGCAGCAAAACATTGCAGACAACTATTATGATTTGCAGTATTTTATCTACTGTTTGGCGCTGCATCGTTTATTAAAAAGTCGTATTGATGATTACGATCCAGCGCAACACTTTGGCGGCGTATTTTATTTATATTTACGAGGTATGAAAAACAAGCAAACAGCGGGTGAACGTACCGGTGTATTTTTTAGTGATATTAGTAGTGAGGAACTTGATGAACTCGACGCGCTATTTTCAAACCACGTATCTTTAAACCAAGCAACTTCAGACCAAGTATCAGTACAGAGTGTTGAGTGATGAGTGCAGAAATAGATAACAATCAAAAGCTAAGCTGTCAAAGGCCGATCCGTCAAACAAAAAGCTATCGAAAATTTTCTGAGGCAGCAGCACGTATCTCAGGTATCGCGCCAATTGATTACTTTTTTGCGAACGAACTTAGCTCGGCGACAGCAGCGAATGAACTGACTGCTGATGAAAAAGAGGTTTGGTATCATTTGCTAATCGCGCTTAGCGCTTCAGTGCGCGATGGTCACACTTGCTTGCCGCTAACGCATGTTGCAGGTCAACAATTTGGCTTGGCCAGTGACGACAATGTAATTACTCATCATGGTTTTTCCTTTCCGAATGAAAAACAACTACACACTTTGCTCGCAAAAATTCCTTTCTTAGCGGCTTCGGAGCTAGGTGTAACTAAACCAAACATCTCAAACGCTGAAAAAACGGAAATAAATGTTGGTGGCACGTTAGCCGTGGTATTTGAGCATAACTGTTTGTATATGCGTCGCAACTATCAATTTGAGAAAGAACTGCAACTAGCGTTAGTAGAAAAAACACAGCTAACGCTCGAGTATTCGCAAGCGGCGATAACTGATGTTGTTGATTCGTTATTTCCAGAAAACGAAGCTACAGAACCTACTCAAGCTAGCCAACCTCATCAAGTTCCGGAAGTTGATTGGCAAAAACTAGCGGTGGCAAACAGCGTAAATAAAGGGCTTAGTATTATTGCTGGCGGCCCTGGTACAGGTAAAACCTATACGGTCACAAAATTGTTAGCAGCGCTATCAATGCTTAGCCAATCGCGATTAGACATTGCACTAGTCGCACCAACAGGTAAAGCGGCGCAGCGATTATCTGAATCGATTCAAAATGCCGTAACCGGTTTTCGAGGCGTTATCGCAGACAATGTGCTTGATGTTATTCCAAGCAAAGCACAAACACTGCACCGTTTGTTAGGGGTGATCCCAAATCAAGTGAATTTTCGAAAAGGAAGCGATAACCCCTTAGATTACGACGTTATTATTATTGATGAAGTCTCAATGGTGGATTTGCCGCTTATGGCTAGGCTATTTCGGGCAATCCCCGCTAAGTGTCAAGTGATAATGCTAGGCGACGCCGATCAATTGCCTTCTGTTGCACTTGGCTCGGTATTAGCTGATATTGCACTCAGGCCTCATCTTGGCTATAGCAAAGCAAACCTTAACTACCTAGCAAAAGTATGCCAACTATCGAGCGAACAAGCTAAGCAATTACCAAAAGCAAAAAAACAGGTTGCTGATCATTTATCAATGTTGCTTAAGAGCCGTCGATTTGACGGTGAAGGCGCCATCGGTAATATCGCAATGGCAACAATTGCGGGTGAAGCGCTGCAAAGTTGGCAGTATATTAGTGTTAACAGCACAAGTCGTGACGATATTACGTTATTGCCACCTGTGATGACTCAATGGATCAATCAGTATGTTAAACGCTACTATCAGCCAGTATTGGAAGCTGAAAACATTACACAAGCATTTGAGCGAATGAGTCAGTTTCGTATTTTGTGTGCCACAAGAGTTGGAAACGAAGGTGTTGAGGCAATTAATCAGCAAATAATCTCGCTGTTAAAAGGCAATTACCAGCAAGATAAGTTGTTCAATGGCTTACCTATTATGATCAATGAAAACCATTACGGGCTTGGGCTGTACAATGGTGATATTGGTATTATTTGGAAAAATGCGCAGGGACATTTAGTGGCGTATTTCGAGGATACTGCGGTAAGTGAAGGAGGCGTATCTTCGAACAACCGAACGCCTGGTTTCAAAACCATTATTCCGTCACGTTTACCGAGTTTTGAACCGGTCTTTGCCATGACCATTCATAAAACACAGGGCAGTGAATTTGAACATGTTGCAATGGTTCTGCCCAGTAAAGCTGATAATCAGCTACTGACGCGTGAGCTAATTTATACTGGCGTTACCCGCGCAAAGAAAAAGTTAAGTTTAAGTTGTAGCGAGCCAATTTGGTATCGAGGTGTTGATGCTAAAGTTGAACGCTACTCTAATCTTTCAATCTGACAATACAAGTCAATGCACATTTAGATTGATTATTGAACTATTTGTGTAGAGTTATTTTAAGAACTATTTATTAAGAATTATTTATTAAGCACTATGAAAATCCAATCTGTAAACAAAACTGATTACCGTAAAAAGCTAAATCAATTCACCATCGCTTTTGTTATTGCATTTGCCTTATTGGCACTTATTTTTGGTAGCCTATTTATCGCGTTATTCGCGGCGCCAATCGTGGACCCTGAAACGCAAAGCAATTTTCGTTACAACTTAGGTGGCGTTATCCTAGCGCTTGTTACCATGGCGATGATAATCAACAGTATAAAAAAGCATGAGTTTTTAAAAGATATTTACTATGTTTGGCAACTCAAACAAGTGCACAACTCTATCTATCGTAAACTTGCTAAAATCAAAGCGGCACAAGCCGAAGGTGACGAAAATACACATGTTATACTCGCATTTTACTATCAAACACTTAAGCAGGTTTATGAGCTTGACGACAATACGTTAACGATTAACAACGTAAATTTAGAAATTGATAAATTGAAGCAGAAGTTAGGCGATGAAACGTATGAACAGCATGTTCATCAGTTCGAAAAAAACATGCTAAATGCTTATTAAGTAAAACTGCATTCAAGTTGCCGAATTTTTGAATAAGAATAACAAGGAGGTTTAATATGCTAGAAACAACAACTTTAACGTCTAAAAGCGTAGTACTTGCGCCGCTTGGTGTTGAACATAAAGATGCGCTACTCGACGCTGCGTCAGATGGTAATCTATGGGAGCTTTGGTTTACTTCGGTACCAAACAAAGCAACCATTAATAACTATATTGAACAAGCACTCGCTCAACAGGAAAAAGGACTTTCGCTGCCTTTTGTCGTCATTGAAAAACACACTCAAAAAATTATCGGCACGACACGGTTTTGTAATGCAGATAAGGTTAACCGACGACTTGAAATTGGCTTCACTTGGTATGCAAAAAGCTATCAACGCACCTCAGTAAACACCGAGTGTAAACTGTTGTTACTAACTCATGCGTTTGAGCATTTAGATGTGATAGCCGTTGAGTTTAGAACTCATTGGCATAACTTAAAGTCGCGCAACGCCATTGCGCGCTTGGGAGCAAAGCAAGATGGGGTGCTACGAAACCACCAAAAGATGGCCGATGGCTCTTATCGTGACACAGTTGTTTTCTCGATTACTAATACAGAGTGGCTAGCAGTTAAAAACAACCTTGTGTTTAAGTTGAACACTTAACCTTTGCTCTTAGTAACCTCAGCTCTGAATAACCAATGTGCTTTTAGCGGCTATTTTTGACCAGAGCCTGAGGTTAAATAAGGGAAAAGCACAGTAAGAGTTAACTTTGTTAACACTACCATTTACCGCGCATTTTAAACGGTTTTTCACTGCTCGGGTTCATTTGGTTGTAGGTTTTTATTCGCTGGTTTTTGCCTGCGATTATCTTAATTTGGTACCAAGACTCTCTGGCAAGCGCAAACGCTTTGCTATGCCACCACGCGTTTTTGTATAGCTTCTTAACTGCAGCAACCGCATCGGGTGATTGCTGACTAATTTCTCTAGCCAGTGTCATCGCTGCTTCAAACGGCACATCACTGACTTTAGTGATCAAGTTCAGTTTTTGTGCTTGCTTAGCGGTAATTTCTCGCCCCGTCATTGCTAGTAATTTAGCTTTGTCGGTTGGTAGGTGCTCTTTTAGCGCAAGCGTACCGCCCATATCAGGAACCAAGCCCCAACGAGCTTCCATAACCGATAAAATAGCTTCTGGGTGTGCAATTCTAAAGTCTCCACCGAGCGCTATTTGTAAACCTCCACCCCATACTCTGCCGTGCAATACCATAATGACGGGAACAGTGATTTCTTGCCAACCAGTTGATACGTATTGGGCAAGGTTAGCGCTACCTGGGCGCCACTTAAACAACAAGGTCACGAAGTTTTTGGCTGTGCTCATCACCGACTTAACATCAAGCCCTGTACAGAAATCAACACCTTCACCTTGCACAATAACCGCTCGAATCGCTAAGTTTTTCTTGAGTGTTTCTATTGTTGTGCGAATAGCCTTGAACATTTCAACATTCAAAGCATTGTGTTTGTCTGGGCGGTTCAACGTCACAATCGCGATATTTTCTTCAATACTGGTGGTAACAAGTTGCTGATTCATAGGCGGTTTTAATTGTTGTTAAGTTAAAGATGACTTATTTTGTTTTATTTAAAGTTCGAAATCATCAGGTAAGACCACTCAACATTAACTAAATCATGTCGCTAAGTAAATCATGCGATAAGTTAAATATAACTAAACCTTAGGATACCGGAGCTTGTGAAGTTAGATTATTAGGTGTAAAACCTGATAACTACCGTACACACTGCGATGATGCATTATTTAGGAATGATTATGCGAGCGAATAAGTCAGTTCATGAGTATATTAATCAAAAAACAACGACGAATACCTACGCTAGCAATGCCACTAGCAATAAGCCCAACGCCTCAAACGTATATGGCAGGTTAGCTAAATACTTTCTTGTAGCGGCAAGTTTGAGCGCTGTGCCAACAACTTACGCCTACGCAGAAAAACCCATAGCAATTGCCATTCACGGTGGTGCAGGCACTATCGATAAGTCAAAAATGACGCCACAAAAGCGCGCACAATATGACGCTGCTTTATCCGCAGCTGTTAACAAAGGCTACGAATTATTAGCACAAGGTAAAACGAGCCAGCAAGCCGTTATTGCTGCTATTCAAATACTTGAAGATTCGCCGTTGTTTAACGCTGGTAAAGGGGCGGTTTACACGTTTGATGAAACGCACGAACTAGATGCATCTATTATGCATGGCAGAACACTCAATGCTGGCGCGGTTGCTGGTGTAAAAACGGTAAAAAGTCCAATAGCGCTAGCACAAGCAATAATGGAAAAGTCTGTCCACGTTATGCTGTCAGGAGAAGGGGCAGAGCAATTTGCTAAATCACAAAACCTAATGATGGTTGAAAACAGCTATTTCGACACAGAGCACAGATACAAAGCGTTGATTAGGGCGAAACAAAAGTTAGCGAAAAAAGAGCAAGAGCTTAAAGACTTTCAAGCAGCTCACCACGTATTAGATGCTGAGTATAAATTTGGTACTGTAGGTGCCGTCGCTTTGGATAAGTATGGTGATTTGGTCGCTGGCACTAGTACTGGCGGTATGACTGCTAAACGCTACGGTAGAGTGGGTGATGCGCCAATTATTGGTGCTGGCACTTATGCCAACAATGCGAGCTGCGCCGTATCAGCAACCGGTCACGGTGAATATTTTATTCGCTATCACGTTGCCGCTGATATATGCGCGCGAATGCAATATCAAGGGGTAAGCCTCAAACAAGCTTCAGATACAGTGGTCAATAAAGTGTTGGTAGAGGCGGGTGGTGATGGCGGTGTTATTGCGATTGATCGCAATGGTAATATTGCCATGCCGTTTAATAGTAAAGGTATGTACCGAGCAAGTCGTAAGCATGGTGAGCAAGCAAAAGTTGCTATTTTTAAAGATGAATAAAAATCTTCTGATAATGGTATGAAATCTTGAGTTTTTATGTCTAAAGTTAAAGTGAAACTAGGAAGTAATTACGCAAAGAAGGTCAGTTATGGAATCAGTACAAATAAAAGAATATATGAACCATTACCCCGTGACATTCACTCCAGATATGGTGATCGAAGAAGCATCGTTTAGGTTATTAAAAACCAAACAGCTTGGTGGGCCTGTTGTTGATGAGACTAAAAAGTTAATCGGTTATTTATCTGAAAGCGACTTGCTCAAGAATATGCTGGCATCAAGCTATCATCGAGAGCATATCGCTAACGTTGCCGATATCATGCAATGTGATGTGTTATCGGTAAAACCTTATGGCAGTGTGGTCGAACTTGCTCAGCAAATGCTTGATGAAAAGCCTAAGATTTACCCTGTAGTTGACGACGACGGCATTTTGCTTGGTACGATAAGCCGTAATGATGTATTACAGGCGGTAGATCGTCATCTTAGGGTTATCTACGCTGCCAGTTAACGGCTCTAACAAATAATTAAAGATAAATCATAAAAGCGGGAACCTAGTTCCCGTTTTTGATTTTGATGCCATTTCAGGTTACTAAAGCAATTTAGCGCACACTTTGGTACTATCGCTTCCCAGTAAACAATTCGATAGTAAACGTGCCGAACGCCATTGACTAATTTAACCTAGTGTTAAGCTAAAATGGCCAACTAAACGCTAAGAAAATACTTAGTTTTGCACAACAAATATAATTCAAACTCAGCAATTCAGATTAATGACCAGCAATAATCACTCGAAGCCCAGTCAGTCATCACCGAATCAAAAATCGCCTAATCAATCGATGTCTCAACTGCACAGTCAGCTACTGACTCAACTTGACCTTGTAAAACTTGCCGACAAAGGCAGGCTAAAAAAACGCATTTTTGGTACCAAAAAAATCAAAGATGTAAGTAAACGAGAAAAAGCGCTAGAAAAAATCTCGCATGCAATTGAAAAATCGATTGCCAGTAAGCAAAACAAAATAGCGAACAGGCCACAGATTAGTTATGCCCAAGGTTTACCTGTTTCTGAGTCCGTTGATGAAATTTCACAGGCAATTGAACACAATCAAGTGGTTATTATCGCCGGTGAAACCGGTTCTGGTAAAACTACTCAAATTCCCAAAATATGTATGGCCTTAGGTCGAGGTGTCGAAGGCATTATTGGACACACCCAGCCACGTCGAATAGCGGCCAGAACCGTGGCCAGTCGAATTGCGGAAGAGGTTGGCTCTGAGATTGGCAAAGCCATCGGTTATAAGGTGAGATTTAACGATCAAGTCAGTGACGATAGTTACGTTAAGCTGATGACTGATGGTATTTTGCTTGCCGAAATGCAGCAAGATCGCTTATTGCGCCAGTACGATACAATCATTATCGATGAAGCACACGAGCGAAGCCTAAATATTGATTTTATTCTGGGCTATCTAAAGCAAATATTGCCTAAGCGCCCTGATCTTAAAGTGATCATTACCTCAGCTACCATAGATCCTGAGCGTTTTTCTAAACACTTTAATAATGCTCCCATTATTAGTGTATCTGGTCGTACTTACCCAGTAGAAATGCGCTACAGACCACTTGTAAGGGGTGATGAGTCAATTGATGTGATTTCAGGCATTATCGATGCCGTTGATGAAGTCTCAACATTGAGTAACGGCGACATACTCATATTTCTCAATGGCGAACGAGAAATACGAGATACTGCCGCTGCACTAGAAAAACAAAATTATCGCAATACCAACGTACTGCCCCTTTATGCGCGATTAACGGTAGCAGAGCAAAACAAAATATTTCAATCCCATGCCGGACGAAATATTGTGTTAGCGACTAACGTTGCTGAAACCAGCTTAACTGTGCCAGGCATAAAGTATGTGATTGACCCTGGTACTGCCCGTATTTCTCGATATAGCTATCGAACGAAAGTACAACGATTACCGATTGAGCCGATATCGCAGGCCAGTGCAAATCAGCGCGCTGGTCGTTGTGGTCGTGTATCGGCAGGTGTATGTATACGCCTTTATTCAGAAGATGATTTCCTTTCAAGGGATGAATTTACTGATCCAGAAATACTTCGTACAAACCTAGCAATGGTTATTTTACAAATGTTGTCGCTTGATTTAGGTGATGTTCAAGACTTTCCATTTGTACAAGCACCTGACAATCGCAATATCAATGACGGTGTGCGTTTGTTAGAAGAGTTAGCCGCTATTTCACCTGCGCCCAAAGGGGCTAGTCAACGCAAGTTAACCAAAACGGGGCAACAACTAGCACGTTTCCCTATAGATCCGCGTTTGGCAAAAATGGTGCTTACCGGTATTGAACTTGGCTGTTTAGAGCAAGTGTTTGTTATTGTAAGTGCACTGAGTATTCAAGACCCGCGCGAACGTCCTCATGAGAAACAGCAAGCTGCTGACGAAAAGCACAGCCGTTTTAAAGACAAACAATCTGATTATAAATCGCTTCTAAATTTATGGCGTTATGTACAGGCGCAGCAGCAGGCGTTATCAAATAACCAGTTTCGTAAACTGTGTCAGAAAGAATACCTTTCCTATATTCGTATTCGCGAGTGGCAAGACATCATAGCTCAGCTAAAACAAACAATTGCTGAAATGAATGTATCGCTAAGCCGCATTGATGAAGAAGACGAGAGCCAAATGGCGATAGTCCATCAAGCGCTGCTTTCTGGGCTGTTAAGCCATATCGGCCAGTTAGACGAAAATCGCGAATTTAAAGGCGCACGAGGCAGTAAGTTTTATATATTCCCGGGCTCGCCACTTGCGAAAAAGCCGCCTAAATGGCTAATGGCAGCCGAGCTAGTAGAAACCAGTCGTTTATTTGGTCGCATGGTGGCGAAAATTGACCCGACTTGGCTTGAATCTATGGCTGACCACTTGATTAAGCGCAGTTATAGCGAACCGCACTGGGAGAAAAAACAAGGGGCTGTTATGGCCTATGAGCAAGTATCACTTTATGGTTTGGTCATTGTGCCAAAACGCAAAGTAGTGTTTAACCAAATTGAGCCCGACACTTGCCATGAAATTTTTATTCGCGAAGCGTTAGTTAATGGTGATAGCACCATCAAAGCGAAGTTCTTAGTGGCTAACCAAAAGCTGGTTGAAGAAATTGAAACGCTCGAGCAAAAAGCCCGTACTAAAGGCTTTTTGATTGACGAACAGCTCATGTTTGAATTCTACCAAGCGCGCATTCCACAAGAGGTTATTTGCCAGCGCAGTTTCTTGTCTTGGTGGAAAAAAGCAGAGCGTGATAACGACAAACTACTGAACTTTACCAAAGCATTTTTATTGCAAGAAGACGAAAGTAAAGTCTCTAAAACACAGTATCCTGATGTTTGGCAGCAAGACAACCTGATCATGCCGCTCACTTACCACTTTTCGCCGGGCGAAGAAGATGATGGTATTTCGGTGCACATTCCGATTGGTATATTAAATCAGGTTCAAGCAGTAGGGTTTGATTGGCTAATTCCGGCGCTGCGTGAAGAACTTGCAATAGCGATGATCAAGGCGTTACCTAAAACGCTAAGACGAAACTTTGTACCAGCGCCCAATTACGCACAAGCAAGTTTGGCGAATATGGATGCCAATATGCCGAAAAATCAGTTAAGTTTCGCTGATTCTTTAGCGAAACAATTGCTACGTATGACGGGTGTGCGTCTGCCTGAAGATGTTTGGGAACAAGTTCAACTGCCTAAGCATTTAACTATGAACTTTAAAGTGATTAGCGATAAAGGCAAGTTGATTAAGCAGGGGCGTGACTTGGTAGAGTTACAACAAGCACTGCAAGGAAAAGTTAAATCAACAATAAAACAAGTGGCAGAGAAGGGAATAGAGCAGGCTAACTTAACCGAATGGGATTTTGGCGATCTACCGACGGGTTATGAAAAGAAAATGGCGAATATCACTGTTAAAGCCTTTCCCGCACTCGTTGATAAGAAATCTTCCGTTGCTATTGAGTTATTCGAACAACAAAACAGTGCCGAGCAAGCCATGTGGTTAGGGGTGACTCGATTGGTGTTAATCAACATACCGTCGCCGATAAAATATTTGCAAGAAAAGCTGCCAAACAAAGCCAAACTTGGCCTGTACTTCAATCCATTTGGTTCAACTGCCGATTTACTGCAAGATTGTATTCAAGCGACGGCAGGGTATTTGATCAAGCAGCACAAGATTCCTCGCTCACAACAACAATTTAATGAACTACGTGATATTGTTCGCGCAGACATTGCTGATCATGTGTTAGCTGCCGCTATCAAACTAGAGCGCGCGCTGAATCTGCATCACGACATACGAAAGAAGCTAAAGGGCTCAGTGCCGCTTAACATGATACAAAACCATGGCGATGTGAAAGATCAGTTAGATAAGCTTATTTTTAAAGGGTTTGTCACCACATCTGGCATTGATAAGCTGGACGATTTAATACGTTATTTGAATGGCATATTGCGCCGCATGGAAAAAATGCCTATCGATCCTAATCAAGATCGACTAAAAATGTTGGAAGTTGAAAAGGTTGGTAAGGCGTTGGAAGCGCTGATAGCTAAGCAACGTAAAGACCAGCCGCTTGCTCCAAGCTTTATCGAATGTCGTTGGATGATTGAAGAATTACGGGTAAGTTTGTTTGCCCAAAACTTAGGAACGGCTTACCCAATATCAGTGAAACGAATAGAAAATCACCTCAAATCAATAGAATCTGACAATAGCTAAATTGACAGCTATTATCAT
This sequence comes from Thalassotalea euphylliae, assembly GCF_003390395.1. Lineage (NCBI taxonomy): Bacteria > Pseudomonadati > Pseudomonadota > Gammaproteobacteria > Alteromonadales > Colwelliaceae > Thalassotalea > Thalassotalea euphylliae. Next base: position 2,123,805 of record NZ_QUOV01000001.1, read on the forward strand.
TAACAAGTATAACTAAACTGCAACTTCGAATATTTACAGAATTTATTTCGAATAAAAGGGAGAACCAATGGTTAATTTTGACGATAAGCGCAATTTTTATCGCATGCTACTTAATAGTGAAGTGAAGGTCACTATTATCGATGACGAAATTAACAGTGAATTTGTGGCGACGTGTCGCGATTTAAGTGCAACAGGCATGGCAATTGAAATGAGTCATCCGCTTGAAATGGGCACTCGTGTTAAAGCGAAAATCGAATCGGCAAATGCGTCAGTTCAAGCATTAGACGTGAAAGGCAAAGTCGTTCGCATCGAAGAAGAAGCAACGGATTTATACTTAGTTGGCATCGCCATTGACGATATGGACTAGCCAGCATCGTCGATATTCACTCAGGAGCCAGCGCGCGAGCCAATCGTTAGCTAAGGCTGTTAACTCATTGTGTTAACATGGTCAGTTAACACAATGAGTTAATGACAAGCGCTTCTGAGTGATTAGATTTTTAGTGTAAGCTTTTTTCAATGGTCTGATATTTGTCGCTGCATTCTAGTGCTAGATCGGCTTGTCACGTAAGTATTTGTTTCGTAAATCACTCAGTAGACACTCAGTATAAAAGTGCAAAGTCACTTCGATTATTATCTACTTTGAGTACTCTTCATTTAACACCTTTCTTTTATCAAATTATAACTATGTAGGCCCAAGTGCCAATTGTTTAGCCTGGTATGGTTCAGTCTAGTAAGTCCTATTGCTGTTAACTCATCTTGAGGGCAGGAAAAAGAACCGCTAGCAGCTCATTAGCCATACAAAACTGAGATTTTGTAAACCCGATACAAATTTTCCACGTAGATACACATACAACTAACGTCGTGCTCTAACGCGCCTGCTTTTTATGCGCTCAGGTTTAACACCTTTTTGTGATGCCTAAGTGAAAGGCATAATTGTTTATGATACTTAACGCCTTGTTATTTAATGTGTGCTGGTTTGGCCTTATCTTTTGGGGCAACTATTTTATACCTGTCGTTTTTATTTGGCTGGCATGGCACTTGAAAAACTGTCCAAATCCCAAACAAGAGTTTCAGTTGATTTTTCAAGTAGCCGCAATCGGGCTGATTATCGACTCATCGTTAATGCATGTAGGCATATTTAGTTTTGAGCAAGAGTCGTTAATTATCCCTGCTTGGCTATTGGTTCTTTGGGCAGCGTTTGCTGCGACTTTGAATCACAGCATCAAACTTATTTGTCGAAATGTCACCATCAGCCGCTGTATCGGAGCGTTTGTGGTCCCGATGAGTTACCTTGCTGGGGAGCGTTTAGAAGCGGTTTATTTCCAATTCTCCTATCTAGCGACTGTCGCTACCATATCCATCGTCTGGATGTTACTTCTCCCATATCTGATGTCTTTGACGGTTGAACAAAAACAAGGCTACGCATAACGCTATGCTGAAAAAATTATTCATTTTACTCATTGGGCTACTAACTATGTTATCGATAGCAAGTAATGCTGCGGCGATGTCTACTCATTCAAATAGCTTCCCACAAGAGCTAACCGAAATAAAACAACCACTCGTACTCGTTGGTAAAGCAAAGTTTAGCGTTTTGTTTTGGGACATCTATGATAGCGCGCTGTTTACTTACGATGGAAAATACCAAGCAGACGAAGCGTTTTTATTTGAGATAAATTACTTGCGAGATATCAGTCGTGACGATTTAATCGAAAGAACTGTGGAGCAGTGGCAACACCTAGGTGTCGATTCTATAAAGTACCAACCTTTTCTAGCCGACTTGGCCAATATCTGGCCTAACATAAGTAAAGGCGATCAACTCGCCATGTGGACAGACGGGCGTTCGACGGCATTCTATTTTAATCAAGCCTTTCGGGGGCAAATAGCTGATCCCGCATTTAGCCAATTGTTTGCAAGCATTTGGTTGTCGCCGCAAACAAGCCAGCCCAAACTGCGCAAAAAATTACTAGGCAACTAATTGCCATCAACTAATCATCATCAACGGCTAGTGAAACCATCTGTGCTCAAATGCTAAGGAATTCCGTTTGAAAATCACGATAGCTAAAACCCTATTTGCCATTGCAACCTTTTCATTCATTACGGGGTGTGGTCATCACATCAAAGACTATGATGCTACTCAGCCAAAGTTTGAGCTCGATACCTATTTTGATGGCTCTGTAACAGCCTGGGGCTTGGTGCAAGACTATACCAATAAGGTAACTCGTCGATTTTGCGTTGAAATAGAGGGTAGTTGGCAGGGCAATAAAGGCACGCTGGTAGAAACTTTTTATTTTAATGACGGCGAGCGAAGCTACCGTACTTGGCAATTAGTGAAAGACGGCGATAATTATCAAGGAACCGCTGAAGATGTGACGGGCACTGCCATGGGAATGACCCAAGGTTTCGCATTTCAATGGCAGTATCACTTGCAGTTGGCCATTGACGGTACAGACTATGAGTTTTTTCTTGACGATTGGATGTACCAAGTTGATCAATCGCGGGTTTTTAACCGTACCTCGATGAAGAAATTTGGGATAGAAGTTGCAGAGCTGACATTATTCTTTGACAAACAACAACCAGTTCGAGGCTGCCAGTAGGCACTAAACGTTAATTTTTATCTACTTTTTCTTGTCAAACATATCAAGACGCTTGGATGCACAATCTAAGGGGATTTCTTTTTCTTTTATATCTTAAATATTTGAATAATAAAGCAAATAGCTGATCAAAAAGTAATCTGTTGTGAACTCGTTGGCGTAACTATGTCGTCACTAATAAAAATGAGGGCATAACATTGAAAGCGTCAACTTTATTAATCACGGCATTTGCCAGCCTACTATTTTTGCAGGGGTGCGACGATGATGACGATCGTCCTAATGTAGTAATCCCTGAACCTCCAGCTGCAGAGCCAAACACCGTAGTCGATGTTGCGGTGGCAGACGGTAACTTCACAACCTTAGTTGCTGCATTACAAGCAACAGGCTTAGACCAAACGTTAGATGATGCAACTGCAAGCTTTACAGTTTTTGCACCCACAGATGCTGCGTTTGAACTGCTAGGGCAAGATACCATCAACGCCTTACTAGCGGATACCGATACCTTATCAGACATTCTAACCTACCACGTCATTGCCAGTGAAGTTGATGCGGCTGCGGCGATAGCGAGTGCCGGCATGAAAGTAGAAATGGTAAACGGTGACCAAGTTGGTTTGTCACTTAGTGGTGATAATTTGTTAGTCAACACTTCAACGGTAACAACAACCGACATTATGACGGACAACGGGATTATTCATGTAATTGACGCTGTACTGATACCCCCGTCAGACCCTGGTATGCCAACGGAAAATATTGTTGATACCGCTGTCGCCGCGGGTTCATTTACGACATTAGTCGCGGCGCTGCAAGCGACTGGATTAGATGCAACGTTATCAGATGAAAGCGCGACATTTACTGTTTTCGCGCCGACCGACGATGCTTTTGCAATTCTTGGTAGCGATGTCATCGCCACCTTATTGGCAAACCCAGATGTTTTATCAAGTATTTTATTGCAGCACGTTGTTGCGGCCAGTGTAGATTCTGTTACTGCTTATACCTTAAACGGACAATCTGCTACGACAGCATCTGAAGCTATGATTGATATCCTTATTAATCCTGACACTGATATGCTGACGGTAGGCGGTGCAAATGTTGTGATGAAAGACATCTACACGACCAATGGCATTATCCATGTCATTGATGCCGTTATAGTGGGAGACGTTGAAGTGCCAACACCGCCAGGCTCAATTGTTGAGGTTGCTGTTGGTGCAGGTTCATTCACGACACTAGTTGCTGCACTGCAAGCAACTGGGCTGGATACTGTATTAGCCGATACTGACACTGATTTTACGGTATTTGCGCCAAGCGATGCTGCTTTTGCAAAATTGGGTGATGCAACTATCGCAGCACTATTAGCTGATCCAGACACTTTATCTGATATTTTGCTGTATCACGTAATATCAGGTAGTGAAATTAAGCGAGATGCTGCGTTAACTGTTGCTCAATCGGCGGATAAAAAAGTTACCATGGCTAATAGCGATATGGCTGCGCTTTCAATTTCAGGTTCAGACTTATTTATCAATGACAGCGTTGTCAGCACTGCCGATGTCATGGCAAGTAATGGTGTTATTCACGTGATCGATTCTGTTATTTTACCGCCTGCTATGCGCGGCGAACCAACTCAGTCGATTGTTGATGTTGCGGTCGCTGATGCAAACTTCTCAACCTTAGTCGCTGCGCTAACAGCAGCAAACTTAGTATCATCACTTGCTGATGAGAACGCGACATTTACAGTATTTGCACCAACAAATGATGCATTTGCAAAAATTGAATCAGGTGTGCTATCCGCATTACTGGCTGATACCAGTGCATTAAGCGCAGTATTACTCAAACATGTAGTGTCGTCTCAAATTGGCTCTGTTGATGCGTTTGCAGCTAATGGCGCTATGGTTGAAACGGTGGGTGGTGATAATGTGTCAGTCAACTTGGTAAATTATGCAAGTTTTACTGATAGTGAAAGTGAAGAAGTTGCATACGATGCCGCTAATCAGCGACTAGTCGGTGGCATGGGATCATCAATGGCAGGAATGTCATTGTATGTATTTAACAATGACCTAGGCAGCGCAGGTAGTAATTGTAATGGTGACTGTGCGACAACCTGGCCACCACTACTGGTAACTGACGGTTCAGTATCCGATATTCCAGGTGTGGGCACGATAATGCGTGATGACGGAAGTATGCAGGCAAGCTTTTTAGGTCGTCCTCTATATTTCTACAGCGGTGATACAGCTCCTGGCGATACAACCGGTCAAGGGCTTGGTGGTGTTTGGTTCCTTGCTGAGCAAAACCAAACGACGCTACAAATTAACGGTAGCAACGTGATAGTAAAAGATATTTACACGACAAACGGCGTTATCCACGTTATTGATACCGTGATCACGAATTAACGACGTCGTAAATGGTTATTACTAGTGGTTTTTACTAGGGATTATTTCTAGTCTTAGTTACCAATAATAACCGATGCAGGCTCACCTAGTTCGGATGAATTAAACCAGAGTTCGGGTGAGTCAAACAAGACTGGGGCATTGAAATCAAGGCGCTAACATCCCTTGTTTCAATGTCCCAGCTTTTTAATTAAGCACTTATCACAATAACCATGTAGCGCCAAATATGCTGTCGCATATAATCTCTATTCCTCGTTAAAAACACCGCGTCAACTTGCATTAAAACTCCTTTTCATACGCCATTACCGTGAGGCTGATCAATAACCGAGAGAGCTACGTAATAACAAACAACAGAATACTTTGTTACTAGAAATATTTGTGACTATAAATGATTTTACCGATTTTTCCTTTGCCTGTTTATTTGTTGCCTAATGGCATTACCCAACTGCGCATTTTTGAACAGCGCTACCTTAACATGGTAAAGAACAGCCAGAATACCCAAGGCTTTGTTATTGTTCACACACTACGTGATGGACAAAAAAGTAAATACAAAACCAATGCCAAAACACGTTTAAGCGAGTGGGGCAGTTGGGTTGATATTGTTGACTTTGACAGTGGTGAAGATGGCATGCTGTTGATAACAGTTCGTTGCAAATCCTTGGTCAATATCGCTGATGTCCATCAGCAAGAAGACAAACTAAATCTCGCGACAATTTTGCCCAAACCACATTGGCAGGCAGAAGTTGAAAATGAGCGTTGTTTATTACTTAAAACGCAACTTGAACGCCTGTTTGATAGCCACGTTGCGTTGCAGAAACTTTATCCAAGTCCTGACTTTGACAGCGATAACTGGGTGTGTGCTCGTTGGCTTGAATTGCTACCTATTGAGTTTTCAGATAAACAGCACTTTTCGCAAGATAACAGTTTTGTTGAAGCTGTAGACTTTCTCACCACTATCTTCGTTAGTGAAACTTCGTCATAATTTAAGTGATCTCCTGTCACTTGCTGCACGTAGTGATTTTTTAGTAATTCTTGTCTTGGAACAATAATATGGGTCAAAGTACCAACTCTGTGTTGCAAAGTGCTAAACCAAGCGCTAAAGCTATACAGATGAATGAGTCAATTGAGCACCAAACCTTAGCCCAGTTTTTAGTCGACGTTGCCGAGCGCAGAGATCGACAATCATTTACTGAGCTTTTCAAATTTTTTGCCCCGAAAATACAGCGTATTGCCGCCAGTAAATACGGCAATGAAGTCTTAGCATCGGAAGTTGTCCAAGAAACCATGACGAATGTCTGGCGCAAGGCACACCTCTTCGACGTTTCAAAAGGGTCTCCAACTACTTGGGTTTACACCGTAATGCGTAACGTCACGTTTGATTTGTTACGCAAAATTAAAGCCAAAAAAGAAGATAACCTTAGCGACGACTTCTGGCCTATGGTGGAAGGTATCGCTGCTGAAGATGAAAAAAGCGTTTTCTCAGATCACCTAGCGTCAAAAGAAGTGCTCGCGTGTATCGACAAGCTACCAGAGAACCAACAAAGTGTAATCAAAGGCTTTTACTTTATGGAAATGTCACAAGAACAGTTGGCTGTTCACTTAGACATTCCTCTTGGCACGGTAAAATCCAGATTGCGTTTAGCCCTTGCCAAATTAAAGCAGCATATTGGAGAGCAACATGATTAAGCATCACCCAGACGATATTATGTTGGGTAAATTTGTTGAAGGTGATTTACCCGCTTCAATTGCTGCAGCTGTCGCAGTTCACGTTGATATGTGCCCTAAGTGCAAGACGAAATGTGAAGCATTAACTGAGCAACAAGCAGAGCATGTGTTTTCATCAAACGGGCATGTTTTTAGTACTCATTCAGAAGAAGGTTCACAATCACATACGAGTGAACATAACGCGTATGAGACTGCAGAGTTTGGTTCAAGTTTATCAATAGAACAAATGATCAGTGAAATAACTGAAAATGATGAAATTGATCTTGCTGTTGAATCAAGGGAAGAAACAATTTCCGTGCAAGGTACGCAGTACAAGCTTCCACGAGCATTAACAAATCTTGCGATGGGTAAATGGACGAGTTTAGGTAATTTAGCAAGAGCTAGGTTAGCACTTGACGAAGAGCCTATTCGCGCAAGCTTATTACAAATACAGCCGGGTGGTTCGGTGCCAGAGCACACGCACAAAGGGTTTGAATTAACGTTATTGCTAGAAGGCCACTTTAAAGACGATATGGGCGAATATGGCCCGGGCGACTTTATCATGTTAGACGGCAGTAAAACGCATAGTCCAATAACTGATGATGGCTGTCTTTGTTACACCGTCGCCAATGACGCTCAACACTTTACCCAAGGCTTGAACAAGTTGCTTAACCCAATTGGCAGTTTAATTTACTAGGCAGAGGTTATTCCTATGAATAAACAACAATTAGCAGACATGGACAAAATAACCATTGGCATAAGTGCGTGTGTTCACGGTGAAAATGTTCGTTTTGACGCAAGCTCAAAACCCTCACATTTTTGCATCAAAGAGTTAGGTGAGTATGTGACATACCAACCAATTTGCCCAGAAGTTGCTATTGGCTTGCCTGTGCCACGCCCAACGATTCGCCAAATTAGCAAAAATGACGTGATTCACGTTTCCAGACCCGATGGCAGCGGTGATGTAACCGAAGCGCTCAGTGAGTATGGGAAAAAAATAGCCAAAATAGCGAAAAATTTCAGTGGTTTTATCTTCTGCGCGAAAAGCCCAAGTTGCGGCATGGAACGCGTCAAGGTTTATGATGAAGCGGGCAAGGGCTCAGTTTCAACGGGTATTGGGGTGTTCGCCGCAGAGATCATGAAAGCTAACCCACTGTTACCGTGTGAAGAGAATGGTCGATTAAATGATGCCGTGATTCGCGAGAATTTTGTTGCTCGTGTGTACGCCTATCGCATGTGGCAAAGTTTATCTCAAGAGCCAATGACTAAGCATAAGCTGATGGAGTTTCACACACAGTTCAAGTATACGGTAATGAGTCATGACTTGGTTGCCTATAAGGAACTAGGGCAATTACTTGCAAGGGCAGATCTTGACGTTGAAACTATGGCTGAGCAGTACATTACTGGCTTAATGACTGCTTTGAAAATGAAAGCGACGCGCAAGAAGCACTCAAATACGCTACAGCATATTCAAGGCTACTTTTCTAACGAATTATCTCCGATGGAAAAACAAGAATTATCAGGTCAAATTGATGAATACCGAAAAGGTTTGGTACCACTATTCGTGCCGTTAACCTTAATAAAACATCACTTGATGCGATTCCCTAAAGCCTATCTGCAAAAGCAGTTTTATTTATCACCGCATCCTGCTGAATTAAAGCTTAGGTACAGTTTGTAGCTTAATCCGTGAGTGCTAGAACAACACATAATGTATTTCTAGCACTTATACCAGTTGTTAATCGAGTATTTTATATGTTGTTATGGTTTCGCAATGACCTTCGACTGACCGATAATCCCGCACTTAACTTTGCAATTGAAAATGGCGTCACCGACGCCATTTTCTTTATCTCTCCTAAACAGTGGCAAGCGCATAATTTAGCGCCAATAAAAATAGATTTTATTTATCGTCACGCCTTATTACTTAAACATCAACTTGCTGAACTTGGCATACAACTTCAATTGATAGAGGCAGCGATTTTTGACGATCAAGTTGACTTTTTAAAGGCTAACGATCATAAGCAAATTATTGTTAATCAAGAGCTAGAACTTAATGAGCAACGTCGTGATGCTGCGCTGCGAGATGCGGGTGTTGAACTTATCGCATTTGAAAGTGATGTGGTGGTGCCAAAAGGGCTGATACTAAATCAATCTGGCCAAATGTTTCGCGTGTTTACGCCGTTTAAACGAGCATGGCTTAGTTGGCTGCGTCAACATGGCTTCAGCATTGAAACTCACCCCGCGATTCAATCATTAGTTTTTGAGGAGAAAGAGCTTTTAGACAAAATTGAGTCTGACAACTTCAAAGCGGGTGCTGAAAAATGGCCAATGTCGTTTCAAGTTGAACAAACGCTTATTCCAATGTTTATGGAAACTAAACTAAATAAGTATCAAGAACAACGAGATGTACCATCAATAAAAGGTACCTCGGGTTTATCCCCTTATTTAGCTATCGGCGCAATAAGCCCAAAGTATTTGTTAACCATATTACTATCAAGACATCCTGACATACTTTCTGAACAACCAGCATCTGCCTTTAGCTGGCTAAACGAATTAGTGTGGCGTGAGTTTTATCGCCACTTATTGTTGCACTTCCCACATTTAATAAAAGGCAGTGTTTTCAACGAGAAATATGCAAATATTCCGTGGCAAACGGATCAAAAATATTTACATGCTTGGCAACAAGGCAAAACAGGTTACCCAATTGTTGATGCGGCGATGCGTCAACTAAATCAAACAGGCTGGATGCATAACCGGCTGCGAATGATAGTCGCAAGCTTTTTAACTAAGCACTTATTAGTTGATTGGCGAGCAGGGGAAACTTACTTCACCGAAAAACTGATTGATTTAGATTTTGCTGCCAATAACGGTGGCTGGCAGTGGTCAGCTGGCACAGGTTGTGATGCTCAGCCATACTTTCGAATTTTTAATCCTATTACGCAAAGCGAGAAGTTTGATCCCCAAGGTAATTTTATCCGTAAATATTTACCAGAACTCGCTGATATACCTGACAAATATATTCATTTCCCACATGAGTATATACGCGCTACAGGACTAAAATGTTACTGGCCTGCTATTGTGGAGCACAAAGCAGCGAGAGAAAAGGCGCTCGCTTTTTACAAGCAGCATTTGTAAAGTAATACAATAAGTTATATTAAATTAACTGATTGTAACGTTTGGACCTAACTCATTATGGAACCTGTCAGCCCGTTGAAAGTAAATCATTTACCCCTTTGGCTAGAGCAGTTTATAGAAACTTATCAAAAATTGGGCACTGACAACTTAGGTTTACTTAGCAACATCTATGCTAAAGACGTTGTTTTCATTGACCCAATGCATCATATATCGGGCTTTGACAATCTAGAAGACTATTTCGTTAGTCTATATACAAACTTAACGAGTTGTACATTTCGTGTTGATGAAGTTATTTACAAAGGGCAAGACGCCGCCATTTATTGGACCATGGAATACTGCCATCCAAAACTTAACAAAAACAAACCCGTTACTGTGCAAGGGCACTCTAAGCTGCGCGGATATCGAGATAAAGTGATCTACCACCGAGATTACTTAGATCTTGGCGCCATGATATATGAACATGTGCCGCTACTTGGCAGTGTTGTTAAGTTGATTAAGCAAAGAGCAAACGCGTGAGAGTCCTCATTACCGGTGCGACATCTGGTATTGGTGAAGCCTTAGTTGAGCGCTACCTCGAAGCTGGTGTTTCAGTGATAGCTTGTGGGCGCAACGCAGATAAGTTAAAGCGCTTAGTGAGCAAACATCAGGGCGCAAACGACGGCAATCAGTTAGCAACCCTAACGTTTGATATAACGGATAGTGAGCAAATTCAAAATGCGACGTCAACGCTGGCTAATATTGATATTGCCATACTAAATGCTGGTGATTGCGAATATATTGATGATCCTTTTAGTTTTGATGCCGAGCTATTTGAGCGAGTAATAAAGGTTAACCTTATTGCGATGGGGCACCTTATTTCAGCATTATTGCCGAAAATTACTAAAGGTGGGCAGCTTGCGTTAATGAGTTCAAGCGTTACTAATTTGCCATTTCCAAGAGCACAAGCCTACGGCGCGTCAAAAGCTGGCGTAGACTACCTCGCAAAAGCCATGCAGTTAGAATTGCAGCCATATCAAATATCGGTATCGCTGATTCACCCTGGGTTTATTAAAACGCCACTAACCGACAAAAACGATTTTGATATGCCATTTTTAATGTCTTCTGAACAAGCGGCTCAACGTATATTTATCGGTTTAAGTAAAAGAAAAAACAAAATAGAGTTTCCAAAAAGGTTTATTTATTTGATGAAAATTATCGCCTGTTTACCATCATTTGTGTGGGCTGGGCTTAACAGCAAAGCAATTACGGCTAAGTATGCTGAACATCAAAAGAAGCCTCATTCAAGGAGTATTAAGCAGTGAAGCACATTGCAGTGATAGGCTCAGGAATTGCTGGCCTTACATCCGCTTACTTGTTATCCAAAAAACATCAAGTCAGCGTATTTGAAAAGAATGATTATATCGGCGGACATACCGCAACCATTGACGTGAACCACAAAGGTGAGCAATTAGCCATCGATACAGGTTTTATTGTGTTTAACAACAAAACCTATCCTTTATTTTTACAATTGCTCGACGAAATTGGCGTTGGTAAACAAGAAACTGAAATGAGTTTCTCAGTACACAACTTACAAACTGGCTTTGAATATAATGGTCACAACTTAAATACGCTATTTGCTCAGCGCCGCAATATCGTTAGACCTCGTTTCTGGCACCTTATTTCTGAAATCCTACGGTTTAACCGCCACTGCAAAGACTTACACACAAATGGCCTAAAAGATGATGGGCAAACACTTGGTGAATTTTTAGTTGAGCACAGCTATAGCCGCTTTTTCTGTGAACACTATATTCTGCCGATGGGGGCTGCGATATGGTCAAGCTCCGTCGAAGAGATGGAAGCGTTTGAACTAAAGTTCTTTATTCGGTTTTTCCACAATCATGGGCTGCTTAATATTGCTGACAGACCTCAGTGGTATGTCATCCCTGGTGGTTCAAAACAATACATAGCGCCTTTAATCAATAGTTTTGCTGAAAACATTACGCTAAATGCCGATATTCAATCCGTTACTCGCCAAGAAAATAGCGTAACCTTACATTTTGGTAATGGTGATGAGCTTGAATTTGATGAAGTCGTTTTTGCCTGCCATTCTGACCAAGCGTTGGCGTTATTAGGTGATGCTAGTGCTGAAGAAAAACAAGTGCTAGGCGATATTCCGTATCAAGCCAATAGCGTAGTGTTGCACACAGATACAAAGTTGTTACCGAAACGCAAAAAAGCATGGGCAAGCTGGAATTACCAGTTAACCAGTAATCGAAGCCGCCCCGCAAGTGTTACGTATAACATGAATATTTTGCAGGGCTTACAGGCAAAAAACACCTATTGTGTAACGCTTAATCAAGAAGAAGATATTAAGCCAGAGAAAATAATTCAAAAATTTGAATACCATCATCCAGTGTTCAATCTCACCTCTATGGCAGCCCAACAAAACCGTTCACTCATTTGTGGGCAGCGAAACACTCACTTTGTGGGCGCCTATTGGTACAACGGATTTCACGAAGATGGCGTACGCAGTGCTAATGACGTTGCCGAGCGCTTTGATTGCCAACTGCAATCTTCAGAGCATTTGAGCAAACTATATGGATAAAGAGTTGGCCGAAAGTTGCGACGGTAATGAAAATGGCGACGTAGATTCGAAACTAACGCCTACGCAAATTAGTAAGCTTTTTGTTGGCAATGTTCGACACCGCAGATTTTCACCTAAGCCCCATAGTTTCAACTACTCCCTTTATATGCTGGGATTGGATGTTGATCAAGTGACCAGTAGTGATAGTAGCTCTTCCGTATTTAGCAAACTATATGGTACGCAATGGTATAAGCCTTTGCGTTTTAAACAAGAAGATTATTTACGCGGTGAACCAGGCGACTTAAAACAACGTATTATTAACAAAATTAGTACTTTAGGCGGACATGATTCGATAAATAAAGTGATCATGCTGGTGCAAGTTCGGTGTTTTGGTTTGTATTTTAGTCCCGCAAATTTTTATTTTGCGTATTCAAATCAAGGCAATTGTTTGTACATGTTGGTGGAAGTCAGTAACACGCCTTGGAACAAAAGACACTATTACCTTGTTGATATGGCAAATATAACGCCGACAGAAAAAGACTTTCATGTGTCGCCATTTATGGACTTAGCGATGCAATATCACTGGCGAGTATCACCTCCAAATTTAACAGAACAGGTTGACACTAAGCCAATAAAATCGGATAAACAAGATAAGCTATTGATACACATTGAAAATATTTCTCATCAACAGGAAAAATTATTCGATGCAACTCTGGCGTTAACAGGGCTACCAATAAACAGCAAAAACTTAATGTCTGTAATGCGACGGTTTCCTGCGATGACGTTAACCGTTGTCACAGGCATATACGTACAAGCGCTTAAGCTTTTTATCAAACGCATTCCGTTTGTCCCATATCAACGCAAAGCGCAAAAACAAGAATTGTAAACGCCTATCTGCTCAATGAACTTATAAGCGTTAACTAAAAAATATCACAACGATAGATATATCAGGAGAATATGGTGGAAAACGTTGCCTCACAATTAGAAAAAACAACAAGTTTTTCGCATTCCAAATTTCAGGATTGGATTAATCAACGTTGTCGACAAATAATATTTAAAATATTTAATCAATTGCCTGATAGTCAATTGGTCATTATTGAAGGCGATCAACAATTCCAATTCGGTAAGCTAAGCGAACATTCGCCACTTTCAGCAACAATCGAAGTGAAAAATCCAAGTACCTACAGCGCGTTAGTGAAAAACGGTAGTATTGGCGCTGCCGAAGCTTATATTGCTGGGCACTGGGATACCACAAATCTAACTGATCTTATTCGCGTATTTGCCCGTGCACAACACGTTACCGATCGATTCGAAAAATACGTTAGCTGGCTTACCAAACTAAAAAATCAGTGGTTTCATTTTAACAATCGCAATTCACATAGCGGTTCTAAGAAAAACATACTCGCGCACTATGACCTAGGGAATGAGCTATATACTCGCTTTCTCGATAAAGAAATGATGTATTCATCGGCAATTTATCCAAGTGGTGAATCGTCACTTGAGCAGGCACAGCTTAATAAGCTGAAACTAATCTGTGAACGCCTTGAACTAACCGCAGACGATCACTTGTTAGAAATAGGTACAGGGTGGGGTGGTTTAGCGATATACGCAGCGACTCATTACGGCTGCAAAGTAACTACCACGACGATATCTGATGCCCAATTTGAATATGCTAAAAATCGCGTAGATTCGCTGGGCTTGGGTGAACAAATAACACTGTTAAAGAAAGACTACCGCTTGCTAACTGGTGAGTTCGACAAGCTAGTCTCCATTGAAATGATAGAAGCGGTCGGTTATCGCTATATGGACAGTTTTTTTGAACAAATCAATCAGCGATTAAAGCCTGGTGGTAAAATGTTGATTCAAGCGATTACAATAGCGGATCAGCGATTTGATCATTATTTGAATAATGTAGACTTTATTCAGCGTTATATCTTCCCCGGTGGTTTTTTACCGTCGATAGAGCTTATGGCAAGTAAAATTCGCTCACAAACTTCGTTAGTTATCGATGGGTTACACGACATTGGTATTGATTACGCTAAAACCTTAGCTGATTGGCGTGAACGCTTTCTCGCCTCATGGCCGGAATTACAAACCTTTGGCTATGATGAAAAGTTCAAACGCTTGTGGTTGTTTTATTTAGGCTACTGCGAGGGGGCATTTTTAGAGCGTTCAACCAGTACAGTCCACTTGATCGCCAGAAAGTAAAAAGCTTCCGTTTAACACCATTTATTTCAACTCTCTTTCGCAATAAGTGTGGTGCGACTATTTTTGATAGTCGCTTACTGCTACTTTGAATCGATACTAGTCAGCTACGTAGCAATGAAGAATAAACAGTTAAGAATGATGATAGCTAAAACCGGATAAAGTAGCGTTCAGTTAAGCGATAAATCTCTAATTAGTATAATCGTAGAGATATTAAACTAATGAGAGATTTATTGCTCTCTAGCAATACACAGCATTTTTTGAAATGGTTTTGGGAACTGTTGTTTTTCAAAATAAAGCTGACAGTTTTGTCACTTATTTATAAAACTTTTAACACTTATTTGATTTCTAACGTCAAAGAATTTGCTTGCGGATGCTCTTATTTTATCAAGAGCGAATCGACGACTTATCGTCTTTAAGGTGGCTTTTAACATTAGGTATATTTTATAACGTTAAAAAAATTGGTTGCGGGAGCCGGATTTGAACCGACGACCTTCGGGTTATGAGCCCGACGAGCTACCAGGCTGCTCCATCCCGCGCCAAGTATAGTAACTGTTTATGCTGGTCGGTTACCGACGACCTGCGAACTTGCAACATATGTTAGTTGCTTGTTCTTGGAAGCGAGGCGTATGTTAAGTAGACTTAACTTAGTTTGCAACTAGTTTTATCAAAAAAGCTGTCGTTAGTGCGATTAATGAACGTTACGAGTGCAATCTGAGCATAATTTGAACGCATGGTGTTGCTTCACTCTAAATTCACGCTACAGTTCGCAAGTTGTATCCATTTGCTCATGTTATTAGATCATCAGGTATTTGCCCAAGTGACTATCCCGTCTAGCCTAGTTTGTTTATAATTGCCGCCACTTTTATCTCTAGGCTTTCCTTATGTATCAATTTTTAGCGTTAACTTCTCCGGGTATTGAAATTTTATTGGTGGATGAAATCCAACAATTAGGTGGAAGCAACGTGGTGCAAAAGCCTGAAGGTGTATATTTTACTGCCGAGCTTGAGCAAGCTTATCACATCGTTTTATGGACACGTTTAGCAAGTCGTGTGTTGCTGAAATTAAGTGAAGGCGACGTACAAAACAAAGATGACTTATACCAAGCTGCGAAAGCGGTTGAGTGGGATGATTGTTTTTCACCTGAGCATTCTTTTGCTATTGATTTTGTCGGTAAAAGCCGTGAAATACGCAACAGTCAGTTTGGCGGTTTAACGGTAAAAGATGCCATCGTCGATTACTTTAGAGAAAACGATTTAGATCGCCCCTCAGTCAGTAAACAAGATCCTGATATTCGAATTCAAGCACGACTATTAAAAGGGCAAGTAAGCTTTTACCTAGACTTCTCAGGACGCGGTTTATTCCAGCGTGGCTACCGTAAAGACAGTGGCGCTGCGCCATTAAAAGAAAACCTAGCTGCCGCAATGGTGATCCGCTCAGGTTGGTTAGATGATACTAGCCGCCCATTAGTTGACCCTATGTGTGGTTCAGGTACAGTGTTAATCGAAGCTGTTGGCCTTGCGACCAAACAAGCGCCAGGCTTAGAGCGCGAATATTGGGGCTTTGAACACTGGTTCGGTCATGATGACGCTTTATGGCAACAAGCATTTGATAGCGCCAACCAAGCATCAATCGAAAATTTCTCAAACTTTACTGGCAAGGTATATGGTAGTGATATTGACAGCCGAGTCGTTAATACCGCTAAACAAAATGCTCGTAAAGCCGGTATTTCTGACCTAATTGAATTTAGCTGCAAAGATGCAGGTAAGATCAACAATGTATTTTCAAAACCAGGTGTAATGTTGTTTAACCCGCCATATGGTGAGCGTATTGGTGAATTACCAGAACTAGTCGAGCTATTTGGCGAGTTCGGTGGCAAACTAAAACAGCAATATGCCAATTGGCGAGTATCGATTTTAACGGCAAATACAGAATTGTTGTCTTTATTAAAACTGGCGACGAGTAAACGCTATAAATTTAAAAATGGTCCGTTAGATTGTTTGTTAGCGATTTACGATTTAGATGAAAAGCAGTTAGCGAAAGATAGCCTGCACGGCAGTGTTGATCTCAGTCAACAGCCATCTGATTTTGCCAACCGTTTAAAGAAAAACCTAAAGGCGTTAAAAGGTTGGGTAAAATCAGAGAATATTGAGTGTTTCCGTTGTTATGATGCTGATATTCCTGAATACAATGTCGCGGTTGATGTCTATCAGGACTATTTAGTCATCCAAGAATACGCGGCACCTGCCAAAATTGCGCCTGAAAAAGTCGCGAAACGACTACAGGAAGTTTTATTCTGGGCGCCAAAGGTTACAGAAATAGAAACCAGTAAAGTCGTGCTAAAAACGCGTCAAAAGCAAAAGGGCAGCAATCAGTACAACAAACTGAATAAAAAGAACCAAGCTTTAGTAGTGAACGAGCACGGTGCTAAACTGAAAGTGAATCTATGGGATTACCTAGATACTGGCCTGTTCCTAGATCACCGAAAAACAAGACAAATTGTTGCGAAATGGGCGAAAGATAAAAGCTTACTAAATTTGTTTGCCTACACTGGGTCAGTGTCTGTACAAGCGGCTTTGCATGGCGCAGAAAAAGTTACCACGGTAGATATGTCAAACACTTACTTAAACTGGGCACAAGAGAACTTTGCCTTAAACCAGTTAGTGAGCCACAAATATGAGTTTATCCAAGCAGACTGTTTAAACTGGCTAAAAGAAAATACTGATAAGTACCAACGCATTTTTATCGACCCACCAACGTTTTCAAACTCAAAACGCATGGAAGATGCCTTTGATGTGCAACGTGACCATATTGCCATGATAACAGACGCACTTGGTTCGTTAACTGACGACGGCGAAATTATGTTCACCAACAATAAGCGCAATTTTAAAATCGATGTAGACGCACTTGCAGAGCTTGGTTTACAAGCTCAAAATCTGACGGACAAAACACGCGATAAAGATTTTGCTCGTAATAAGCATATTCATAATAGCTGGTTGATCACACGCAAGTAGACTGGATAAGAGTAGATTTCATAGGCAATGAACAGCAAACAACAAACAGCAAATAAATGATGATAGAACACGGATTTATTTTATATGGCAGTGAAGGCTGCCATTTGTGCGAAGATGCACTTGCACTGTGTCAGCAATTACCCATGCCAGTGATGTTAACAATAGTAGATATTGTTGATGAAGAAGATTTGGTTGAAGCTTACGGTCAGCATATACCAGTAATGCAACGCGACATTGACGGCAAAGAGCTATTTTGGCCATTTGACCTTGAACAACTGACGCAATTTGTTGCCCAAGGTATAGCTTTAGAAAGCTAAGCAACAGATAAACCAATATCACTTAAATAACTAGAAATAAATATAAATAGCGAGAAAGAGTAGTAATAACCCCATGGAATTAATTCGTATAACCAATGCTGAACTTGCTTTTGGCGATGCAAAAATTCTCGATGATGCTGATCTAAGAATCAACCAAGGCGAACGTGTGTGTTTGGTTGGCCGCAATGGTGCTGGCAAATCTTCGCTATTAAAAATAGTCAGTGGCCGTCAGCAACTCGATGATGGTCAGTTGACTTTTTCGAACGATATTCGCATTGCTATGCTCGAGCAAGATCCACCGCAAACTTGCGACAAAACCGTTTTCGATTATGTTTCTGAAGGCTTGCATGCCAATGCAGAGTTAATAAAACAATATCATCAGTTAGTTACACTAGTTGCCGAACAACCGAGTGAGAAAAACTTAGATGCTTTGGCGAATGTTCAGCAGCAGTTAGAACAAGCGAATGCGTGGCAAGATGAACAGCGCATTGAACAAGTGTTAAGTACCTTAGCACTTGATGCGGATAAAACGGTTGATCAACTCTCTGGTGGTTGGCTCAGAAAACTTGCCTTAGCCAAGGCCTTAGTAACTAACCCAGATGTTTTATTGCTTGATGAACCAACAAACCACTTGGATATTGACAGTGTTCTATGGCTAGAGCAATTTTTGAAAAACTTTGCTGGTACTATTGTATTTATTAGCCATGACCGTGCATTTATCCGCCGTTTATCTACCCGCATTGTTGATTTAGATCGCGGGCAGCTAACGAGCTATCCCGGTGATTACGATAAGTATGTCGAACAAAAGCAGCATGACTTGCAAGTAGAAGCGCAGCAAAATGCGTTGTTCGATAAAAAGCTTGCGGAAGAAGAAGCTTGGATTCGTCAAGGTATTAAAGCGCGCCGTACCCGCAATGAAGGGCGAGTGCGTGCACTTGAACGCTTACGTGTTGAGCGTAAACAACGCCGAGACTTAAAATCGCAAGGGGATATCGAAATATCTAGCGGCGATCGCTCAGGCAAGCTGGTTTTTGAAGCACAAGATACTTCAATTGCCTTTGGCGATAAACGCGTGATTAATCATTTAAACCTGCTTGTCAGCCGAGGCGATCGCTTAGCGTTAATTGGTGCTAATGGCACAGGTAAATCGACGCTAATTAAGCTGTTGATGGAACAACTTAAACCTACATCAGGTAAGGTACGCGTTGGTGTTAACCTAGATATTGCTTATTTTGATCAGCATCGCGAACAGCTAGACCCAAATAAAACCGTGCAAGACACGGTTGCTGATGGTAAGCAGGAAGTCACGTTAAATGGCCGCAGTCGTCATGTGCTGGGTTATTTGCAAGACTTCTTGTTCAGCCCCAAACGCGCGCGTACGCCAGTAAGGGCATTATCTGGTGGTGAGAAAAACCGCCTGTTACTCGCCCGATTATTTTTACGTCCAAGCAATTTGTTGATTCTCGATGAGCCAACCAATGATTTGGATATTGAAACTTTAGAACTTTTAGAAGAAGTTGTTGCCAACTATAACGGTACTGTTGTGTTGGTGAGTCATGACCGTGACTTCGTGAACAACTGTGTTAATACCTGTCTGTATTTTGATGGCAGTGGCCATATTGAGCAAATTGTCGGCGGTTACGACGACGTTGATCAATACCTTGCCTACAAGGCGGCACAACGAAAAGCCCATGAAGAACAATTAAAACCTACGCAAACTGCTGAAAAGCCAAAACAAAAGCAAGATAAACCGGCCGCTAAGAAAAAATTATCTTATAAAGAGGCAAGAGAGCTTGAAGCTTTGCCGGAGGAAATAGATAATCTGGAGTCATTAATTGGTGAGTTACAAGATCAGGTTAACCAACCTGACTTTTTTAGCCAAGACACAGCAACAACTCAGAAAATATTGAACCAGCTGCAAGAAAGTGAGTCAAAGCTCGAAGCTGCTTACGACAGGTGGCAAGAGTTAGATGAAAAATAATAAGTGAGATAAGTAGTTAGATGAAAAGTATTGAGAAATCTCTGGTAGCACTTAGTGTAGCCAGCGCATTATCGGCAGCTGCGGTAAACGCTGCAACCTATGAAGTCGTTGATCTAGGTGAAGTTAACTCACTTAAATTTTCTTACGGTCAGCAAGTGAATAACCTTGGTGAATCTGCCGTACAAGGTACCGACTTATATAATATTCCTGTTCAATTTCAATACCTTGATGAAGATGACTACGACGTAATTGTTAACAATGCTGATCGTACTCATGAGCTGGTTAATAACCTAGAAGATATTGAAGACGAAGCGGCACTTCGCGCAGGCAACCCAACAGCAAATGACCTAGTGTGGGTAACACGCTTCCTAGAAAGCCAAGGCAGCAGCCGTTTTCAAAAAATTGGTGACACTGTTGCCATGATTAATCGTGGTGGCCAATCAGAAGAATTTGTTGTCTTTGACACAAACTTTACCAATACCAATACGTTAACGCGTTCAACTGTTGATTTTATTAATGGTATTACCGAAAACGGTTGGGTTTACGGTAATGCATCCGCACCTTTTCTGCCAATCGATTTTACCGAAAGCGACGGTGACGAAGTCACACATTGGGTAAGAGACTTTGAAACTCGCGCATACATCTCGACAGATTATGGTCAAACCATTAAACCAATTTTGGCGCCAGAAACACGTTTTTATAACGGTCAGTCTGCCATCTTAGATATGAACGGTACAACTGCTGTTGGTTACGTGAGTAATCGATTAAATCAAGATCGAGTTGATGATATTGAAGATGATACAGGTGGCTGTGCTGATCCAAATATTATTGATGACATTCCGTTTGAGGTTTGTGTGCAAAACTTATCAAGCGACTTGTACTTCTTGACCGCTTATCAGTGGGAGTTAGACGAGAGTGGCAATGTTGTCAGTGAAAGAGATCTTGGGTTATTAGTGACACCTAATGAAGATGATGATCGTGTTTTTCGTAGCTATGCACAAGCAATCAATGCCAATGGTGTTGCCGTAGGTTTTAGCCATGGTTGGATTGATGAAACTGAAACATCACCAAGTCAAAATGAACCTCGCCGTCTTTACCCGGTTGTTTATAAAAATGATGAAGTAACCAGCCTTGTTGAAGATCATGGTGAAGTAGGTGAAGGGCGTGCATACGATATTAACGACAATGGTATAGCCGTTGGTTATGTCACTCGTTCAGTCAATGGTTCAGTACGTGAAAAGTTTTATCATATTGATACTAACGCACCAGCTGGTGATATGACCATGGTATTTCCAGATGACTTTTTCACAGGTTCATCAAGTACTGCATTTGCTATCAATAATGCCGGCTTAATTGTTGGTGAAGGTGAATTTGAAACTCAAAATAGTACTAGCCAACGCCGTACACATGCTTTCTTGTATGATCTGAACAACGAAACCTTTACAGATATTAATGACTTCTTAACCTGTAACTCTGATTACACCATTATTGAAGCACGCGATATCAATGACAACAATGAAATTTCTGCGACAGCTGTGGTAAAAGTCCCTCGTCGAGATGCCAAAGGCGAATTAATGTTAGATGCCGAAGGCAACCAATTGGTTGAAGACGTTGTGCGCGCGGTTACGCTAAGACCTATCAATGGCGAAATTGAAGATTGTACGGAAGTGTCTGAAGACAGAGTAGAGCGCCAAGGTGCTGGTTTAGGCGCTGGGCTATTAGCAATACTCTCAGCATTTGGTTTTAGACGTAAGCTTAAGCGTTAAATCGTCACCAAAGATATAAAACTATTGAAACATAAAACGGCTCACTTCGAGCCGTTTTTTTGCACGTAGAATAAGTATTTTATCCTATATGGCAATTATCCGCTGCACAGCTCGCCATTCAAGATAATTATTCCAATAGTCAGCTTCGTTAAACATAATGTACTTTGTACCTGATAATGATGTATGGGCTACAGGTCGATAAATCACTTTGTTTGATGAATAAACAACTTCTTCTGAAATAACTGAAGCTGATTTTAGGTCAAAATCTATTAGCTTTAATTGGTAGTAATCAGCATTTTTAGTAATTAATGCTATCGATACAAGACCGTTTTCTTCCGAAATAAAAGAAGCACCAAGTACATAATACCCTGAATTTAATGGTTCATTTCGGCGCCCAAGAACTCCAATGTTGTCTCCAATACTATAAGTACCTTGTTTTGTATATTCCGAGCTAACTACCGTAATTGAAAGCTGCCAATTTTCTGTTGATGATTCATCGTGAGTTGAAATTAAAGCTAATGATGACTCTTGATTTAGTACATCAAGAATACGAGACAATTTAGTTTTATCTGCTGAGTAAATAGACTCTAAATCAGCATTACGTGTAGCAAATGCGATATTGATTGTAGCACCATTATTTAGATCGTTGGCTGACGTAACGAATCTCTGAGATGGTTCTGACAAGAAAGATATCTGATTATTTCCCGAGGCTGGATGTGAGCCAGTATAAAAGTCGAGTGACTCCGAGTTACTTGATGAAATAACGTAGGCACTTTGTAGAAGAGGCTTCCATGGTGACCAGGTTTGACCAAAATCATTTGACGTCGAAAAGTGAAAACCTAAATCAGACATTCGGCTATACATGATAACTGTACTATTTGTATACTGGAGCTGTACATAAGTAACCAAGCTTGGCGTAGTAATGATTTGTTGCTTCAGATTGCTAATATTGTTACCCGTATAAATAATTACCTTTTGCTTCCAAGTTTCACTCTCATTAGCATGGCCAGTCGCAGCAATTATAATATTCGAATCAATATTTAATATAGCGGGGGCGTTATGCTCATCATGCTTGAAATTATTATTAAGCTCGACTCTTTTTAATACTTCTACAGAATTATTTACCATACTAATTTCTGCAACCCACTGCACTCCTTTAGAAGCTTTTCTGTTGACTCCTGTCACTAATAAATCAGTGCTATTTGAACTGCTATCTGAAATATAAGGCCCCGACCACCATGAGTAACCCCCGTTCATTTTATTGTTGCTTTCTGAGTTACATGAACTAAGCAGTATAGAAAAAACTAATAGTAATAGAGTCTTTAGTAATCGCATCAAATATTCTTAGTCTGTTAAATCAAATTCTACTACTCAGCTTATCCTCCGCTCATATTTTCATCAAGAAACAGTAGCTAAATTTGATGATGTTTACCTAAGGTATCGTGGAATTATCATTAGTAAATAAAAGCACTTTACCTTATACTGTATAAATAAACAGGTATTCGGTAATGAACAAAATAATAGAGCTCTTGCAGCATCAAAAATTAGTATGGCGAGGTAGCAGTACGCTAGGAAGTTCACTGAAATCAGTCGCAACAGGTTTCAGCGAGTTAGATCACCATTTAAATGGTGGTTTTTCTATTGGTGTTAATGAAATACAAACCTCATACGGGATCGGTGAACTGCGTTTGCTATTACCTTTATTTAAAGAGGCGATATCAGAAGAGCGGTTAGTGGTGTTTGTTAACTCTTTCGGCATCGTTAGTGCCGAAGCCTTAGCACATTATGGTTTACCACTTGATAACTTTTTACTGATTAACCCAGAACGATGGCAAGAAGTGTTATGGGCTGCTGAGCACTGTTTACGTAGTGGCGCTTGTCATACCTTGGTCATGTGGGCTGATCAGCCACTTGAATTGCATCAGGCAAAACGCTTACAAATAGCCTGTGAAACAGGGAATAGCTTACTGTTTGTTTTACAAGAAAGTAGCGCTGCATCTGTTGGTTTACCGCTTGAACTAAGCCTTTCACTTGCCCCTCAACAGCAAGGGTTATCTGCGCGTATTAATAAACGTAAACTTGGTTGGCCATCCTCACCATTTAGTATTGATATGACAAATCAATGGCCAGCACTGACCATACCTAACAAAGCAGATAACGTTATTGAATTTCCGCAAATAAAAGCAGGCTAATAATGAACTTGTGGCTTTATCTTCACTTTCCTGCTCTACAGCTTAGTACAATTTATCAACCGACAGATCAGCAAGCTTTAATTATTGTTGATGAAAAAAGTAATGAAGTGATTCAACTTAATCAATACGCAAAAAACCAAGGAATTAACCTTGGTATGGGGCTAGGTACAGCAGCTTCACTTTGTCATGAACTTGAGGTGAAAGTGTATGATAAAAAAGTTGAAGCGCGTTTGCTAAAGCATATTGCGCATTGGCTTTACAGCAAAACAGCCGATATTACGATTTTTGCTGCTAATGGCTTATTACTGCGTGTGAGTAACATGTTGAGCTTATATCGAGATCTGGCGCATTACTGGCAAGTGTTGTCGCAGCACCTAAATACACTAAAGCTCGAATATCACTACGCCTGTGCTTATTCGCCTTTTGCCGCTAAGCTTTTGGCGACACAGAAGTTAGATAAACTGAGCGAGAGTCAAGACTGGCTGACTAGGCAAATTAAGCAGCAGAGTCTTGTTCATGCCGATTTAAACATCAACATGGTTAATCGTCTGCAAAAAGTCGGGATTAGCCACTTGGGTGACTTGCTCAAGGTGCCATTAGCTGAGCTTTCTACGCGATTTGATGTTGAAGTTGTTCATTATATTGGCCAGCTCACAGGGAAAATTCCACATCCGGTTCAGTTTTATATTCCACCTGAGCCTTTTGAATACTACCTTGAATTGTATTATGAAGTGAGCAATCAGCAGTACTTATCTAAGCCGCTATTGAAACAATTCTTGCTGCTAGAAAAGCATCTACGATTGAAAGATATGCTCGCCACAGAGCTAACCTTATGTCTACATCAACGCGATAGTGAAAACCTTGTGTTAACTATTACCGCTTTACAAGGTGAATATAAAGCGGATAAATGGCTGGCCTTAACAGAGCTAAATTTAGCTTCAATTAAGCTTGTTGAACCCATTATAGGATTAACCTTAACAACCAAACGCCTCACCAGAAAAGGAACACAAGCTAATGACTTGTTTTTGGGGTCTCAAGGAGAGTTATCAGCACAAGAATTAGTCACTAACTTGGTCGCAAAATTAGGGCAAGAGCGAGTAAAAGGCTTAGCGACTAAGCAAGATGCCAGACCAGAAATCGCCAATCAGCTATGCCCTCCGTTTTCAGTCAATAGCCAGCCGTCATCGACAAAGCTAAGACCAACATTCTTATTAACTACGCCATCACCATTGAAAGAGCCAGTAAAAATAGTTTCGCCGCCAGAGCGTATTATTGCTGGTTGGTGGGATGATTACCAAGTTGTTCGTGATTACTTCATTGGCCGGAGTGAGCAGGGACGTTGGCTTTGGCTATTTCGCGATCACAATCAGCAGTGGTTTATTCATGGGCTATTTAGCTAAAGGTTAGAGCGTTTTTGGTAACTAATGGTAATAAATCATGTATAGCGAGCTATTTTGTCAAAGTAACTTTTCTTTTCTTGAAGGTGCCTCTCATCCCGAAGAACTGGTAATACAGGCAAACTTCTTGGGTTATCACGCCATCGCAATTACCGACGAATGCTCTGTTGCAGGTGTTGTTCGCGCACATACTGCGATTAAAGAGCATGAACTACCAATACAGCTCATCGTTGGCAGCGTATTTTCACTTCAAGGTGAGTTGAAAGTTGTACTGCTATGCCCAAGTCGCCAAGCATATGCAGAGCTTTGTCGTATTATCACCAATGCGCGAAGGCGAACAGAAAAAGGGCACTATGATCTTCAAGAATGGGATCTGATGTCATTAAAACATTGCTTAGTTATATGGCTGCCAGCAGGTAAAGAAAGTGATTACCAGTGGGGCAGTTGGCTATTGAAACATCATTCTTCTCGCACATGGCTAGGCGTACAACGACAATTAGTACACAATGAATCTGCACATTTAACGCATTGTTTATCACTTGCTAAGCAACTTAATCTACCTGTGACAGCTTGTGGTGGGGTACTATTTCACACAACAAACCGCTTAAAGCTCCAGCATACTTTAACCGCAATTAAAGAAGGTATTTCCATTGGTGAACTTGGCGACAAACGCTTACCTAATAGCGAACGCTGCCTGCGAACATTGGCAAAGTTACGTAAATTGTTCAAGCAAGAGTGGCTAAGTGAATCAATAGAAATTGCTAAACGCTGCCAGTTTAATTTACAAGAGCTGCAATATGAATATCCTGCAGAATTAGTACCTTCGGGTAAAACGGCCATGGCTCATTTGCGTGAATTAGTAGAAAAAGGAGCGGCTAAACGCTTTGAAGGTGCTATCAAACCCAATATTCAGCAGTTAATTCATAAAGAGCTCGATTTAATAGAGGAGCTCAACTATCCCTATTTTTTCTTAACTATTCATGACATTGTAATGTTTGCACAAGCACAGGGAATTTTATATCAAGGCCGAGGTTCTGCGGCTAACTCGGTGGTTTGTTATTGTTTAGAAATAACTGCGGTTGACCCAACCAAGATTGAAGTACTATTTGAACGTTTTATTAGTAAAGAGCGAGATGAGCCACCGGATATTGACGTAGATTTTGAACATGAACGGCGTGAAGAAGTCATTCAGTATATCTATCAAAAATATGGTCGTGAACGTACCGCACTAGCTGCGACAGTCATTACTTATCGCCTTAAAAGTGCAATTCGAGAAGTCGGCAAAGCACTAGGTTTACATTCAACTCAGCTTGAATATTTTATCAAGAACATTAATCGACGTGATAAAAGCTTGGACTGGCAAACTCAAGTGTTTGAGTTAGGGTTAGATTCTAATTCAAAAAAAAGCCAACATTTCATTGAGTTAGTAAATGAAATAAAAGGCTTTCCTCGTCATTTGTCTCAACACGTTGGCGGCTTTATTATCTCATCTGGCCCTTTGTATGAACTAGTGCCAGTTGAAAATGCAAGCATGGCAGAGCGGACTGTCATTCAATGGGATAAAGATGATTTAGAATCCCTTGGCTTACTGAAAGTTGATGTGCTTGCTTTAGGCATGTTAAGTGCAATTCGCAAATGCTTTACACTGATTAGCCAGCATTATCAGCACTCGCTAACAATCGCTAAAATTACTGCACTCCCTGAAGACCCTAACGTGTATGAGATGATCCAGAAAGCCGATACTGTTGGGTTATTTCAAATTGAATCAAGGGCACAAATGAGTATGTTGCCTAGGCTTAAGCCTAGCACCTATTATGATTTAGTGATTCAAATTGCTATTGTTCGGCCAGGACCAATTCAAGGTGATATGGTGCATCCTTTCTTAAAGCGCCGTGATGGAAAAGAAGCTGTCGAGTACCCATCACAAGCGGTCAAAGCAGTGTTAGAACGTACTTTGGGCGTTCCGATTTTTCAAGAACAAGTGATAAAGCTGGCAATGGTCGCGGCAGGGTTTTCCGGTGGTGAAGCGGATCAATTACGCAGAGCAATGGCCAGTTGGAAAAAAACGGGAAAGTTACTTCAGTTTAAAACCAAGCTCATTAACGGAATGAAAAAACGCGGTTACAGTGTTGAATTTGCAGAGCAAATATTTAACCAAATTCTCGGTTTTGGGGAATACGGTTTTCCCGAAAGTCACTCAGCTTCATTCGCTGTATTGGCCTATGTTTCGGCTTGGCTAAAATATTACTACCCGGCAGTATTTTACACTTCGCTACTCAATAGCATGCCCATGGGGTTTTATTCGCCGTCGCAATTAACTCAAGATGCTAAACGCCATGGCATTTTGATGCTACCAGTATGCATTAATCAATCTAATTATTGGCATAACGTGGTAGATGAAAATAATACTAAAGCAATACGTTTAGGCTTTTGTCTAGTAAAGGGAGTATCCGAACAAGCAGCAACAACCTTAATTGTCAACAGACCAAAATCAGGCTTTACTCATATGGAGCAGTTAAAGCGAATAGGTATTAGTCGACAGACAATAGAACAATTAGCCAGCGCAAATGCTTTTCAATGTATTGCTGGTAATCGTTATCTGGCTCGATGGCAGTTAATGAGTAAAGAACATGAATTACCACTTTTTAGCAAAAATGTAACTGACCAGCAGCAGGATTTTGATTTTTCACCCAATGAATTCGACGCTTTACTGGAAGATTATGATGCCACTGGGCTAAGCCTTAACAGCCATCCAATTACTTTACTCGCTAACGCAGGTAAACTGAGCAAGTTCACTCGAATGAGCGAACTAAGTGAGAAATCGCATAAGTCTATAGTCACTGTTATAGGCGTTGTCACAGGAAAACAAGCACCAGGTACCGCTGGTGGCGTAACTTTTATTACGTTAGAAGACGATACTGGTAATATCAATGTTGTGGTATGGGCGGCAACTTCCAGAGCACAAAAGCAACCTTACATGACAGCTAAAATCTTAAAAGTAACCGGCATTCTTGAACGCGAAGGTAGAGTGACACATGTGATTGCTGGAAAATTGATAGACTTGTCGAAAGAGCTTGATTGTTTGAACACTAAATCACGGGATTTTCACTAAATGCGTTATCAATCTTTTAACAAACGGCGAAAAAAACCTTACGCTATCAAGAAAACAAGCATCAAAGATGAAAATATAGATCGCCAAATAATTGCGATTCATCATGCGATTGCTAAAAAATTATTAGCGGATACTCATTGTGTGCAGAAAGTAAAAAACAAGTTAGAACAACAGCTCGATGAAAAGAAAATTCGATATAGTCATTTTATTAACTGGTACAGTATTTTAGAAATGATAGATCAACCAGAAGTTTTTCTAAACGCAATGATTGAAGACACACCACAAATGCGGCGACTAAGGCGTAATACGCCATTTGTTGGGATTTTAACCGAGCAAGAGCGTGAAGTGGCCATTAAACAAGATGCATCGGGTGTTATGAGCACTGTAGAAATTTTATTCTAGCGAATAAAGAACATTGCGAAAAACCGAAAAGAATTAAAGACAATATCTATAAGATTCGTATTTTTATACAAACTTTAAATATTCAACGATTTGATAAGCAGGCAAAATTAAAGCTCACAAGAAGAAAAGTAGTAGAGTATAGACGGGGATGTAAACGTAAACACCCTTACAAGTATCCACCTTTGTTATGTCCAATACTCTTTAGTATTGGACATAGTGTTTTCGGGCGTTTAAACTAGTTCCATTGTGATAATCATACCAATTATTTGTTTTTAATAACCTTAATTATGGCTGTATCTAAAACTAACCCTGTACCTTTGTATCCAACATACTTTGATTTAATCGAGTTTGATTTTGAAGACTATCCAGAGCTTAATGCTTTCTTTGATGAGCAACCGGCTTGGTGGCTTGAACAATTCAACTGGGGAAAAGCTTATCTTGAATATGTTGGCCGAAATAAATCTCCACATACTTACGACAGATTTAGAAATGAAGTTGAACGTTTCTTACTTTGGTCGTTTCTCGAAAAACAAACACCGATTGATCAATTACGCAAAGCTGACATTCTTGAATATGCAGACTTTTGTTGGCAGCCGCCAATTAATTGGATTGGCACATCTAACCAAGAACGCTTTAAAGTGGCTGCCGGTTATTCTTCAGCGAATGAACATTGGGCACCATTTAAAGTTCAACTTTCAAAAAGTCAATTATGTAAACTGACTGCCAATGCCCAGACGCTTGACGTTAATCAGCTAAAAAAGAAATACCGTCCATCACAACAAACACTCACATCCATGTTCACAGGTATTATCGTTTTCTACAATTATCTAATGAGTGAAGAATTTTGTTTAGGTAACCCAGCACAAATTGCCAAAAAAGACTGCCGCCACTTTATTACTGACGTACAAGTGAAAGAAGTTAATCGCTTAAGCAGCGCGCAATGGCAATATGTACTTGATGTTGCGGTAGAAATGGCCGATGAAGATGCCATTTATGAGCGTAACTTATTTGTGATTGCGGCTTTAAAAACCTTATTTTTGCGTATATCTGAGTTGTCAGAGCGCGCGACTTGGTCACCCATTATGGGCCATTTTTGGTTGGATGATGACGATAATTGGTGGCTAAAAGTTTTTGGTAAAGGCAGAAAGCTTAGAGATGTTACAGTACCTATTGATTTCTTGCCATTTCTTGAGCGTTATCGCTTATCACGTGGACTTTATGATTTACCGTCAAGTAATGAAAATACAGTACTGGTTGAGAAAATTCGTGGTCAAGGTGGTATGACAGCTCGCCATTTACGCCGCATTGTACAAGCTGTTTTTGATCAAGCTTACGATAAAATGCGCCAATATGAAGGTGAAAATAAAGCACTTCGATTAAAAGAAGCCACAACTCACTGGTTGAGACATACCGGAGCGAGTATGGAAATTGAACGAGGCCGCGAGCTTAAAGATGTTTCTGAAGACTTAGGCCATGCCAGTATGGCAACAACCGATACCGTTTATGTGCAAACCGAAAATAAACAACGTGCAGCAAGTGGTAAAAAACGTAAGGTTAATTAAAAAGTTATATTTTTTTAATTCCTTCGAAGACAAATAAGCACCCTACTTTTCATCTATACACTTGGTTAAAAATAAAGCAGCTACTATTAACAGGTAACTGCTTTGAAATAAGGTTTGATAAAAGATTTTGTAATTTTTCGCTGAGCTTTTAATTATTCGTTTAGTTATTCGTTTGAATCTTTAGTGCTAACGCAGGGTCAAGGCGAACATTAAACCAGTTAATTCGCCAGTCTAAATGTGGACCGGTAGATCTTCCTGTTGAACCAACTGCGGCAACAACATCCCCTTGTTTAACTTTGTCACCAACTTTTACATAGCTATCGCTTAAATGTAAAAAGGTCGATGATACGCCGTGACCATGGTCGATGATCATGGTGCCACCGGAGTAAAACATATCGGGCACAGTTAAGGTAACAACACCGTCAGCAGGCGCTTTAACGGGATCGCCTTTGTCACCAGCATAATCTAAACCGTAATGTGGTGTTCTTGGCTCACCATTGTAAAAACGCTGGCTACCGTAAACACCGGTTACTATGCCTTTAATTGGCGCAACAAAACCATCAGCAAAATAGGTTAAATCACTATCCGTTGCCCTCGCCGCTCTTACTTGTGCACTGTCTTTCTTAGCTCGTGCAACAGCCTTCGGGTTAGGCTTCATAATGCTTTTTTTTATGCCGTTAACCCGTTGAATTTTGTACTCACGCGTTTTTGGGGTTAGTGTTTTTTGCTCAGTAGAGCCGTCAGGGTTGGTTACTATTAATTGATAACGTGCTTTATCATCTCGGCCAAAGCCAAAAGCGAATTCACCTTGTTTACTGACTTTAAGCATTTTGTCGTTTAACTTCACCACAGCCCCAGGTGTCGCTTGTCCAACAATTAAGCCACCTTGGATCACTTCGCCTGACAGCGTTAATTTTGCTTGTGCCGATAGGCTAACCAAGCTCGTTGCAAGTAACAAAGGTAACGATTTTGAAAAAGGCACTGAAAAAGTGAACGATTTAAACACTGGCGATAGCTCCTTTACCGACACCTTCATAGGCAACCACTTTAATAGTGTCGTTTGGATGTTGTGCTTTTAGTTGGCGACCAATATAGTCGGCTAATAGCTCAACTGTTGAATCACAATCAACCACTTCCAATACATGTGCTTGTACCGCAATATCAAAACGACCTTGCGGTGCCATATAGGCAAAGTATTGGTGATCGGGTTGTAAATTGTCACGAGCAAACGCAGATAATTCAATTTCTTCTTCGGTTACTTTATCTTCAATCGAGGCTAAGTAAATGTCGCGCCAACGTTCACACCAATAGGCCTCTAACTCAGTATCTGCTTGGTCATTTTTGAACAAATTAATTTTTGAGCGGTGGCCATGTGCGATACGTTGACAGTTACCATCATGCTTTTTAAGGCCGTGAGTATAGTGATAAAAATCACTTGGAATGGCTTCCGGTCGTAAGTTGATCGACAGACCTTTTACATTATCCGGTAGCTGCTTTTGGATTACTTCAATCAAGTGTTCAGTAACCGCTTCGATGGTAATTGCTTGGCAGTCTAGTTTAGCAAACGCACAGATTGGCGATTGTAAGAAGTAACTGGCTCGGTTTGAGGTAAAGTCAACAAATTCGTGGCCTTCACGAACATGCGAATCAGTAACGCGTAACTGCTTTGAGCTTGTTGGCAGCAGTAATTTATGGTCAACCGCATCATCGATGATGGCTTTGATTTGTTTTTTCACGACACCGAAATCAAGCACCATGCTCATTTCGTTTAAGTCGCCATCGAGTAGCACATCGACAACCCAGCTTTCACCAACAATGCCACGTTGCTCACAAAGGTATGAAAAATCAATAACCGTTAAGTCGTTAACAAATAATTGCATTCAGTTTTTTCCTCAGGTTAAACGACCAGCGTTTAGCCTTTTACCTGCCAAGTCATTTGTTCACCCGCTTTAATCGGCACGACAACATCGGAGCCAAATGACATTGTCTCTGGCACATCCCATGCTGCTTTTTCAAGCGTGATGGTATCGCTGTTAACCGGTAAACCGTAGAAAGTTGGGCCATTTAAACTGGCGAATGCTTCTAGTTGATCTAGTGCATTTTCTTGTTCAAATACTTCGGCATAAAGTTCAATTGCAGCATGAGCAGTGTAAGAACCGGCACAGCCACAGGCACTTTCTTTTGCGTGTTTGGCATGTGGCGCAGAGTCTGTACCTAAGAAAAACTTCTTATTGCCACTAGTCGCTGCTTCCACCAAGGCTTGCTGGTGAATGTTGCGTTTTAAAATCGGCAAACAGAAAAAGTGTGGGCGAATACCACCCACTAGCATATGGTTGCGGTTATAAAGTAAGTGATGCGCAGTAATGGTGGCACCAACGTTATCATCTGCTGCTTTAACAAATTCAACCGCTTGCTTAGTGGTAATGTGCTCTAGCACGATTTTTAGGTTGGGATGTGCTGCAACAAGCGGCGTTAAGATGGTCTCGATAAATTCAGCTTCACGGTCAAAAATGTCAACATCGTGTGTGGTTACTTCACCATGTATTAACAATAAGATGCCTTGACGTTCCATTTCCGCTAATACGTCTCTGATGTTAGCAACATCTGTCACACCAGAGGCTGAATTGGTAGTTGCTCCTGCTGGGTAAAGCTTACAAGCAAACACTAAACCACTATTTTTTGCATCGATAATATCTTGCGGCGTGGTGTTGTCAGTTAAATAAAGTACCATTAATGGCTTAAAGCCTTCACGCGGCTGAGCTGCCATAATGCGATCATAATATTCTTGTGCAAGCTCAGCATTGGTGACTGGCGGCACTAAGTTAGGCATGACAATCGCTCGACCAAAGTAGCGGCTAATATCGGTAACTGTGTTAGGCAGTACTTCGCCATCGCGCAAGTGTACATGCCAATCATCTGGTCGAGTAATAGTTAAACTTGTCATTGGTTATCCTTTCGTTCATCGATAATTATTGAAAATAAATTACTGGGCGCCGTTATGGCCAGTCTTACTGATCGTTTTGATCATTAAGTAACTTCAATAGTTGATCTTTTAAATTTGGTGGGACTTTATAAATTGTTAAGCTGTCATTGGCTTGATTATACACGACATCTTGGCCAAAGTGACTACGCTCAAAGCTAACGCTGATACCATTACCGAAGCCTGAATATTTGGTCACCTTGTTCACTACTGCTTGATCATGCGGGAATGACTCTTCAATTTGGTAGTCTTGGGTTTTACAGAATTCGTAAAAGCTATCGCCACCATCACCGTTAGAAACGATTTTATCAATTTCTTTAATTTGTACGTCTTGTGACGATTCTTTTTGCTCTTTACAGTAGCTAAGCAGTTCTTTACGTGTTTGTTGCTTTTCATCTGCGTCTAACTGATTAACGGCAACATAATCTTCAACAGCTTCAACCAGTGCTTGGGTTTGCGCTTTAGCATTTAAACCTTCTTCACAGCCTAAAAAGTCTAAAAAGAAGTCAGATACTTTACGACCAGCACGACCGCGAATAAAGGTGACATAGCGATCGCCTGATGGATTTTGCTGATAATCAAATAAATCAATACGCGCTGCTAGTTGCAGTTTGTCGGTATCTAAATGTTGGTCGGCAGAAATGTTTAATTCGCTATCCACTGAATAATGCTCAGAAATAGGAATAATGGCAGCAATTAAGTAGCGACCGCCCATGTGCTCGTAATGGCTCAGCACTAAATAGCCGGTTTCGGCTAAGTCGTATTTAGT
The DNA here is from genome assembly GCF_003390395.1 of Thalassotalea euphylliae. Taxonomy (NCBI): domain Bacteria; kingdom Pseudomonadati; phylum Pseudomonadota; class Gammaproteobacteria; order Alteromonadales; family Colwelliaceae; genus Thalassotalea; species Thalassotalea euphylliae. Next base: position 2,157,873 of record NZ_QUOV01000001.1, read on the forward strand.
CAGTTCATTTTTCAACAAGTTAGTGGCTTGTTGGCTAAAACTGTTGAAATCTTGTACATCGCTTAAGTAACTTTCCATGATATCAACAAAACGTGCTTCATCGCCTTCTGCTGGCATTGATGAAAAATGGCCATAACCTTTATTGCCTTTTTTATTGTAAATATTATGGAGTGCCTCCATAAAGCTTTGAATTTTATTGCTAATCGCTAACGATTCTGCGCCGTAGCGAATTTGTACTTCGCCGGTTTCTGCTTGTTTTGAAAGAAAATGCAGCGCGATATTGGAAATTATTAAACTCATAATTGCTGGTCAGTATGATATTGATAAGGCTTTTGATAAACTATGGCGCTTATCACCTTTCAATCTTATCTAGTGATTTAACTAAACCTAAAAACATCGGCCTTATAAACCGATAAGCTTTAGCAAGCTGATAGTATGCTGTTAAGTAAAGTCGCTAAGTAAAACGTATTTAAGTAAAAAATTATGCCTATTGTATCTAAGTATTCCAACGAACGTGTAGAAAAAATTATCGACAACCTATTAAATGTCTTAATTGAGGAAAAAGCAGGTGCAGATTTGTCGCTAATGTGTTTAGGTAATGTAGTAACCGAAGTACTAACGCAACAAGTGCCTGAAAAACAACGACAAGCCGTAGTTGAAAATTTCACTAAAGCGCTAAGCCAATCGGTTAACACTACAACTAAATAAGAAGAACAAGAGTTACAAAACGTTATGGTGTCGTTTGAATCGAAAACCTACAGCAAGAAGCTATTACATTTAATTAGCTGGGGGCATTGGTTTACCTTTTTTAATATCATTGCGGCGATATTGCTCGCCACGGTTTATGTGGTTAATGAAGCGGCGCCACAAACCTTGGCTGGCCAAGTATACTTGGTCAGCACTTGGCTCAGTCATATGGCGTTTTTAACCTTTATGACCTTTGTCTTGCTAGTCTTCCCCCTTACCTTACTTATTCCCAAAACCCGCTTTATCAGAGCTGCAGCGTCGATTATTTTTACTGCCATGTTGCTGCTGTTACTGCTCGACGCCTTTGTTTATAACCGCTTGGGTTACCATATAAATGCGTCTTCAATTGGGCAAATCATTGATTTAATTGGTCAAGAAATACAGGATGATAGACGCACTTTTTGGTTTATTAGCCTTGTTTTGACCTTAGTCATACTGACATTTCAATTAACTGTCAGTAATTACGCTTGGAAGCACTTAAGCAAATTACAACGTACAGTATTTGCTAAATTTGTTGTATTTGGCTTAATCGTCGCGTTTTTTACCAGCCATATGATGCACATATGGGCCGACGCTAACCTTGAATATGACGTGTTAAAGCAAGATACCACTTTACCGCTTTCCTACCCAACCACAGCTAAAACATTGCTAACCAAATACGGAATGTTCAATGAAGGCGACTATATAGCGCGTAAAACTAGCCCGTTAGCCTTTAATCAACCGATGCCCAAATATCCGACCATTGGCCAATGTCAGGCGATTGATAACCAGCAGTCAACTTTTGTAATACTGAGTAAGGCAACCTTGTCTGAGCAGCAAATTAGTCAGTTTAGCCAGCGTTCTACTGCAACGAGTATCAAGCTTTCTCACCATATCGATAACGCAACCTTTGATAATGCATGGTTTAACTTAGTTTATGGTTTACCAACCATTTATCAGCCATCAATCAAGCAGGAAATGGCCGAATCTGTGCTGTTACAAGCGATCAAGCAGCACAACTTAACAACCAGTTTAACGCTAATCACTGAGCAGGCATCACCGATGATGCCTTGGTTTGCTGAGCATTTTGATAGTGTTAATGAGCGAGATAATATTGCCTCACTTATCTTTCCAGAAGAGTTAGCAGAATTTTCGCAAGGCCTACACTTTATCTACTTTGATCAAGAAGATACTTACCAACTTGAATTGTTTATTGATGCCCTGCTACTTGCACAAAAGCAAAAAGCCCAGCAAGACAACATTATTATTAGTTCACTGGGTAATGCTTCTGAGCAAGAGATGTTATCGATAAAGCCAGCGTTAATTTTATGGCCTGAAAAGCGTCAGCAGCAAATCTCACGCTTAACCAGTCAAATGGATATTGCGCCAACGTTACTAACGAACTGGTTAGGCTGCCAAGAACATTCTGAGCAGCTAACTGGTGGTAAAAATGTCTTTAATCTAACAGGTGATCGAGTGATTGCCAATACCACTGAAAATGGCATGGTCGTGTTTAACAAGGATAAATCAGTATTAATTGATCAAAATGGTAACTTCCAAAGTTATTCGCGCCAATTAGCTGCGCCAATTTCAGTACCATCAGATTTTCCACTAATGATTGATGGCGTCCATTTCATCAAACGCTTTAGTGAAAATCATCAACAGATTCAAAACGTTCAATAAATCATCGCTTGAACAGAGATAAGAAAAAATATGGACTTTTGTGATTGCAAAAGTCCATATTATCGTTAATATACAGCCTGTTTCTTGCGATTCTCATCAAGAAATACATACCAAATAATCGGGATATAGCGCAGTCTGGTAGCGCGTGCGTCTGGGGGACGTGAGGTCGCAGGTTCAAGTCCTGCTATCCCGACCATTTCTTTTTTATACCCTAACACTTATCACTAAAAACTTTAAAAGTATTAACTATTAGGCTGCTGCGCAGCGATTACTTTATTGCGCAACCATGTATTTGCAGGGTCTTGGTCAACATTGCTATGCCAATAGATATGCACGTCTAGCGGTGGCAGTTCTATTGGCAGTGGCGCGATACTAATGGGTAAAAGTTCACGGTACATTTTGGCCGATTTCTCGGGTATGGTTAGCAACATGTCATTGTTTGCGATAACTCGACACGCCGACAATAAATGTTGGCACCTTAATGCGACTTTTCGCTGTATGCCAAGTCGCCCTAATTCGTAGTCTTCCAAGCTTGGGCCAGAAGTACGTGTAGAAGCAACGACATGCGTTTGGCTTAAGTACCTTTGCAAGTCCAACTTGCCAGTAAAAATTGGATGGTTCTGTCTAGCCACCACCACTAGCTTGTCTTTGGTTAACTGTTGGTGCACGACATTGCTACTAACAGGCAACAAAATATCAATGGCTATATCGATATCACCACTTGCTAACTTGTTCTCTAGTTCACTTCGCCTCACTCTTTTACTGGTAAAATTCATATTTGGCGATTCTGTTAGCAGTTGCTCAGCAAATAGCGGTAAATATGAAGCTTCTAGCGAGCCATGTAATGATACTGTGCAATATTTTCGAGACGTTGAAGGTTCAAATTTCTGCGCTTGATACACACTGCTTTGCAGTTGATGAAGTGCTTCTCTGACATCGCCAATAACATTTTTAGCAAGCGCTGTTGGCTTCATTTGATTGCCCTGTCGAATAAAGAGCTTATCATCGAATTGTGTTCTTAATTTTGCCAACGAATGACTGACCGCTGGTTGCGAAAGGTTTAAGGCTGAAGCCGCTTTACTGATATTCCCTTCACAGTAGATGGCTTCAAATACCACAAACAAATTTAAATCCATTTTCATTGTAGATCCTCATATCACTTTGCAATGCCTAACGTTGATATAACTTTTGTTTAGTAATGACTAACGCTTTATTTATTCTTAACACGAATATAATAAGATTACTAATATTCATTTGTTTTATTTATGTAGGCTTTTTAAGATGATTTTATAGCGACTAAAACCATACATAAGAAATACATGGCTTCACTTTATTTAATCAGACACGGACAAGCTTCATTTGGTGAGCCTGAGTATGATCGTTTATCGCCCAAAGGTCATCAGCAAGGTTTAATGTTAGGTAAAGCATGGCAAACCATGCCAGCCCCGGATTTAGTCTTTACTGGAGAATTGTGCCGTCACCATCAAACCTATGAAGCATTTAATAAGGCATACAGAAATACCGCGCCCCAAGTGGTTACCGCTCACGAATTACCAGCGCTTAACGAGTTCGACCATGTTGATATTTTGATGCAAAGCGAAAAACAATGGCAAAGCTATCAAGATCTTGTCGATTATTTTTCGTCGCTTCCTGATGCCAAGAACAATTTAAAGCAAGTGTTCGATGATGCTTTTACCAAATGGGCACTGGCTGGCAGTACCGGCAACTATCAAGAATCTTGGTGCGTATTCAAACAAAGAGCAAATACAGCTTTGCAACTGATGATTCAAGCGCGAAAAGTTGAACATCAAACAATTTTAGCCTTTACCTCTGGCGGTATTATCGCGGCAATAGTTCAACAATTATTAGCACTATCTGATCAACATTGCTTAACGTTAATGAGACAAATTAGAAACACTAGCGTAACCAAAATCATATTCTCTGGTGAGCGAATTTCATTAGATTACTTTAATAATTATCAACACCTTGAACAGGTAGGTGCAAGTTGGTCTACGCACCGCTGATCAACAGACAAATGAACATGAACATACAACTAAATTTATTCAACAAAATTAATATAACTAAACTCATACAATCAAATTATAAAAACCCAATTAAGCAAAATTAAGGGATATAAAATGAACAACAACTTATTTGACCTATCAGGAAAAGTCGCACTTGTGACTGGTGCAAGTCGCGGCATTGGTGAAAGCATTGCCAAAACGCTAGCCGCTTATGGTGCTCATGTCATCGTATCAAGCCGAAAAATAGACGGTTGTGAAGCTGTTGTCGAAAAAATCACTAGCGAAGGTGGCAGTGCTCAAGCTATTCCCTGCCATATCGGTGATATGGAGCAAATTGAGCAATTGTTCACTGCAATTACCGAGCAGCACGGAAAGTTAGATATTCTCGTTAACAACGCCGCAGCCAATCCCTATTTTGGCCACATTTTAGAAACAGATCTAGGTGCTTATCAAAAAACGGTTGACGTGAATATCCGTGGTTACTTTTTTATGTCAACTAAAGGCGCTCAATTAATGAAAGAGAATGGCGGTGGCGCAATTGTAAACGTCGCGTCAATTAATGGTGTAGTACCAGGTGATTTCCAAGGTATCTATTCAATTACTAAAGCCGCGGTTATTTCGATGACAAAGGCCTTTGCCAAAGAATGTGCCGCTTTCAATATTCGCGTTAATGCCCTACTTCCTGGCGCTACCGACACCAAGTTCGCCGCAACTCTAGTGAAAAATCCGAAAATTTTAGAACAAGCGATGGCACATGTGCCGATGCGCCGTGTTGCCGAACCCGACGAAATGGCTGGCACTGTGTTGTACTTAGTCTCAGATGCTGCCAGCTACACCACAGGCGCAGCTATCAATGTTGATGGCGGTTACTTAATCGGCTAAGAGCTTGTTCGGTTAAGAAGCAATTGGCTGAAGGGATTTCTCGAAAGACTCAATGAACAAAAGCTAAGCCAAGTAGCAACAAACGCAAACGCTCGGCTTAGTTAAAAGGATAAAACAATGAATTTTGAATACTCAGAAAAAGTAGAAGGCTTACTCAATCAACTTCGTGCCTTTATGGATGAGTTTGTTTACCCGAATGAAAACTCGATGAACAAGCAAATCGCAGAGCATCAATGGTCTACGCCGCCGCTAATGGAAGAACTTAAGGCCAAAGCCAAAGCACAAGGCTTGTGGAATTTATTTTTACCACTTAACTATGGTGAATACAGCGCGGGTTTAACTAATCTCGAATACGCTCCATTGGCAGAAGAAATGGGGAAAGTTGCATGGGCACCGGAAGTATTTAACTGCGCTGCGCCAGATACCGGCAATATGGAAGTGCTCGCCAAATACGGTAGTGAAGCGCAGAAAAAACGTTGGCTAGTGCCTTTACTTGCCGGTGAAATTCGCTCAGCGTTTGCCATGACTGAGCCAGATGTCGCCTCTTCTGATGCCACTAATATTGAAACCCTTATCGAGCGTGATTGCGATGATTATGTCATTACTGGTAAAAAGTTCTATATCAGCGGTGCTTGCCGTCAACAATGCCAGATCATGATTGTTATGGGAAAAACGGACCCAACTAATGACAATCGTTATGTTCAGCAGTCGCAAATATTAGTGCCAATGAACACACCTGGCGTTACTGTGGTTAGGCCAATGAAAGTATTTGGTTACAACGATGCGCCCGAAGGCCACGCGGAAGTGATTTTCGATAAGGTACGCGTGCCTGCAGACAACATCATTGCCGGTGAAGGCCGAGGTTTTGAAATCGCTCAAGGCCGTTTAGGGCCAGGTCGAATTCATCACTGTATGCGCTCAGTCGGCGCAGCACAGCGAGCCTTAGATATGATGTGCAAACGCGTTAATGAGCGCACGGTTTTTGGTCAACCGATGAGTAAATTGCAATCGATTCGAGAAGATATTGCAACGTCTGCTTGCCAAGTTGAACAAGCTCGTTTGTTAACCTTAAAAGCCGCACAAAAAATGGATCTAGCGGGCAACAAAGCGGCACAAGATTTAATCGCGATGATCAAAATTGTTGCGCCCAATATGGCACTTGATGTACTCGACCGTGCCATTCAAATTCACGGCGCGCAAGGTGTTTCGCAAGATACATTCTTAGCCCATATGTACGCTGGCCAACGCACGCTAAGACTCGCAGATGGTCCAGACCAAGTTCATATGATGCAATTAGGTCGAAATCTTGCCGCAAAGCATGCGTTATAACGTAATTTCAACTGAATTTTTGTCAACGAGCAGGAAAACACATGAAGGAAGTTGATCAATTAAACGAGCACGTGTTGTCAGAATACTTAGCAAGTCAGTTAAGTGATTTTAGCGGCCCAATTACGCTAGAAAAATTCGACGGTGGTCAATCAAACCCAACGTTTAAAGTCACTACATCAGAAAAATCTTATGTATTGCGCAAGCAACCACCGGGCAAGTTATTAAAATCAGCACATGCCGTCGATCGTGAATTTAGAGTAATTAGTGCGTTATATGGTACTGATGTCCCCGTAGCCAAGCCTTATCATTTATGCACCGACACTAGCGTGCTGGGCGAAATGTTCTATTTAATGGAATTTGTTGAAGGTGATATTTATTGGGATGCATCACTTAAACAGGTTACTAGCAACGAACAGCGCGCCGGTATTTATGATGCAATGAACAAAACATTGGCAGCAATCCATATCGTTAATGTGAATGACATTGGCCTGGGCGACTACGGCAAGCCTGGTAATTATTTTGAACGCCAACTATCACGCTGGATAGAGCAATACCGCGCAACAGAATTAGAGCGCATTGAAGAAATGGATATGCTTTACGATTGGCTAGCGCAGCATTTACCAGCTGACGATGGCCGCGTTGCGCTGGTTCATGGTGACTACCGCCTCGACAACATGATGTTCGCGCCTGATTCTTCGAACATACTGGCCGTACTTGATTGGGAATTATCTACCTTAGGGCACCCTTTTGCTGATCTCGCCTATCAATGCATGCAGCTTAGATTACCGGGCGGTATGGGCAGTGTTGACGGCCTCGCGAATGTCAATCGCGCCAGTTTAGGTATTCCAAGCGAGCAGGAATATGTAGAGCGGTACTGCCGACGCATGAACATTTCAAATATCGAACATTGGCCATTTTATTTAGCGTTTAGCTTCTTTCGCCTTGCGGCCATAGTACAAGGCGTAGCAAAGCGCGCAACCTTGGGCAATGCCTCCAATAAAAATGCCATGAAGCTAGGCGCTTATGTTAAACCGCTCGCGCAAATGGCGCTTGGCGTAACCCGTGAATAGCAACAAATAAAAGCACCGAAAAAACGAAAATCACAATAAAAAAGCAAAACAAAAATACAACAGGAACAGCACAAGGAGCACAAAATGGATGCAATGTTAGATTTCACCGGAAAAACTGTCTTAGTTACTGGTGCTTCTCAAGGGCTTGGTCAATTACTTTCAGAAGCACTAGCCAGTCGTGGCGCAAACTTAGTGATTGGCGATATTAAAGAAGCAGAATTAAAAGCCGTTGAGCAATCAATGAGTGACAAAGGCTATTCAGTAGCAGCACTTGCTGGTGATGTCTCGCAAGATAGCTATTGCCAAAACCTAGCACAATTAGCCGCTGAGAAGTTTGGCAGCTTAGATATTGCCGTTAATAATGCCGGCATCGCGCCAGCCCTTAGCCCACTGCATCAAACCGACGAAGCGACGATGGACAAGCAATTTGCGGTCAACGTTAAAGGCGTACAATTTGGTATGAAGCATCAAATTCCCTTGATGCTCAGTCAAGGTGGTGGCGTTATTTTAAATGTTAGCTCACTAGCGGGTCTAGGCGGCGCGCCGGGTGTATCTTCTTATGCGGCAGCAAAACACGCCGTTATTGGGTTAACCAAAACAGCGGCTGCTGAGTATGGTCGTTACAACATTCGCGTTAACGCCGCCTGCCCCTTCTTCACGTTAACCAACATGGTCACTGATATGTCAGACGATGAAGATCGTAAAAAAATGGCTAGAGGTGCGCCAATGAAACGTCTTGCAGAGCCACAAGAAGTGGTCGCGACTATGCTGTTAATGCTGTCTCCAGCAAATACCTACATGACAGGACAAAGCATTGCCATTGATGGCGGCGTAACTGCGCTGTAATTAAAAGTTTAACCCCATTTTTATCAACCAACTCAATCATCTTAGGCCAAGTATCTTGTTAAACAAATAGAGATAAAGGCGAAGAAAAAGAGAAAGATAATGAATACCAAAATGCTAAATGAGCGTGAAATTGAATTTTTACTTTACGAGCTGTTTGATACTGATGCTTTGTTTGACCGAAGCCGGTATCAAGATCATGATCGCACCACCTTTAAAGAAGTGATTCAAACCGCAAAAAATGTGGCAGAAAAGCACTTTTTACCGCTGCGTCATACCCTAGATAACCAGCAACCAACCTTCGATGGCGAAAAAGTGCATATCATTCCGGAGTTAAAACCTGCACTCGACGCCCTAAATGAATCAGGTTTACCTTCTGCAACCGCCGATTATGAATTCAATGGCATGCAACTGCCCCCGATTGTTGCCAACCTCGCTGGTGTCTATCTCACTATCGCGGGTGGCACAGCGCTTGGCTATAGCATGCTCACCACGGCAAATGCCAATTTATTGCAAGCGCATGGCAGTGACGAGTTAATAGAAAAATGGGTTAAGCCACTACGAGATGGCCGTTTTGCTGGCACAATGGCGATGACTGAACCCGACGCTGGCTCTGGGCTTGCCGATTTAACCACAAGTGCAGTAAAAGCTGAAGATGGTAGCTATCGCATCACAGGCAACAAAGTTTATATCTCAGGTGGCGATCACAACTTAAGCGAAAACATTGTTCATTTAGTGTTGGCAAGAGTAAAAGGCGCACCTAAAGGTGTTAAGGGAATTTCCCTATTTGTTGTGCCTAAGTATTTAGTTAACAATGATGGTAGCCTAGGCGATAGAAACGATGTAGCCCTTGCGGGTTTATTCCATAAAATGGGTGGTCGTGCACAAACCTCAACCGCGCTGAGCTTTGGGGAAAAAGGTGGCGCAATTGGCTATTTGGTCGGTGAGGAAAATCACGGTCTTGCTTATATGTTCCATATGATGAACGAAGCACGGATTATGGTTGGCACCAGCGGCGCAGCACTTGCCATGGGTGGGTATCAATACTCACTTGAGTACGCTAAAAACCGACCTCAAGGTAGACTGCCATCATGCAAAGATCCTTTATCTCCGCCCGTTAATATTATTGAACATGCCGATGTTAAACGCATGCTACTCGCGCAAAAAGCCTACGCTGAAGGCGCACTCGCGTTAGTTATGCTAGGTAGCCAACTTTCAGATGATGAAAAAACTGCACCAAGTAAAGAGCAACGTGCTTATGCCCACACTCTGCTTGATTTACTAACCCCAGTCATTAAAACCTGGCCATCAGAATATGGCACTAAAGCGAATGATTTTGCCATTCAAGTCCTTGGCGGCGCAGGTTATGTGAACGAGCACCCCATTGAAATGTTCTACCGTGATAATCGCCTTAATCCAATTCATGAAGGTACCACAGGAATTCAATCATTGGATCTATTGGCGCGTAAAGTACCAATGGGCAGCATGCAAGCCTATCAAGCATTAATGGCTGAAATTAATGACACCATTAAAGACGCAACATCACATGAAGCGTTAAATGAGTATTGTCAGCGACTAGGTAGCGCCATTGCTACGTTAAACCACACCACAGATAAGCTGCTCACTGCGATGGGTAATAGTAGCAGCCAAGGTTCAGAGAGCATTGACCAAGTGCTTGCTAATTCTGTGCATTATTTATCCATGTTTGGTCATGTTGTTGTTGCTTGGTTGTGGTTAAAACAAGCGAAAATTGCCGCAACCGCCCTGCCCAAAGCTAATCATGAAAGTGAACAGTACTTCTATCAGGGTAAATTACAGGCGGCGCAGTATTTTTACCGTTATGAGTTAACGCAAATTCAACAATGGGCAAGCTTGCTGAATGATCTTGATGATACTTGCCACCAAATGCAGGCTAACTGGTTTTAACAAGTTTCAACTGAACAAGTTAACACTGTTACTCAAATAGAGAGAAGATAAGGAATTCAGATGACAACATCAGATATAGCAACGTCAAATGAGGCGAAAGCTGTAGTAGAAAATGAACCAGCTAGTAGCGCAGCTAAACAGCCTGTGCCTGTGGCAGAAATCGCCAGTTATGTTGGATACAAAGCCAATCCGACTAATTGGCACCAAGTTACTCAAGCGCAAATTGATCAATTTGCCGATTGCACACTTGACCATCAATTTATTCATATTGACCCTGAAAAAGCGAAAAATACCCCATTTGGCAGCACGATTGCACACGGTTTTTTAACCTTGTCTTTACTCTCTCACTTTGCCGAGCAGTTTAGCATCTCCATCGAAGGCGCCTACATGGGGATCAACTCGGGTTTCGATAAAATCCGTTTTCTCCAGCCGGTTAAAGTTGGCAGTAAGATTCGAGCCCATGCAACCATTGAAAGCATAGACGAAACTAAGCCGAGACAATATCGAGTTAAAACCAATGTTTCTGTTGAAATTGAAGGCGTTGATACGCCTGCATTGATAGCTGAGTGGATAGGCATCCAATTAGTCAAATAAACCACGCTATCTTTCATAATTCAAACAACAACTAACAATTTTAAGGCAAGGATAAGAAGAATGAGCATAGAGTTTAAAGGCAAAGTCGCTATTGTCACTGGCGCAGGAAACGGTTTGGGAAAATCTCACGCCTTAGCACTGGCCAAACGCGGCGCCAAAGTCGTGGTAAATGATTTAGGTGGTGCGCGCGACGGCAGTGGTGGTTCATCTGCGGCATCAGAACAAGTTGTGCAAGAAATTATTGCCGCAGGTGGCGAAGCGATGAGCCATGGCGCTAACGTCGCTGACTTTGCGCAGGTGCAAGATATGGTGCAACAAGCCATAGATAAATGGGGACGCGTTGACATTTTGGTAAACAATGCCGGCATCTTGCGCGATAAATCATTCGCCAAAATGTCGCTTGATGATTTCAAATTGGTCATGGATGTTCATTTAATGGGCTCCGTAAATTGTACGAAAGCAGTTTGGGACATTATGCGCGAGCAAAATTACGGTCGCATCGTAATGACTACTTCTTCTAGCGGCATGTACGGCAATTTCGGTCAAACCAACTATGGCGCTGCCAAAATGGCAGTACTGGGTTTGATGAATACTTTAGTGTTAGAAGGTGCTAAACATAATATTCGTGTGAATGCACTTGCGCCAACCGCAGGAACACGTATGACCGAAGATCTTATGCCTGAAAACATACTTGGCATGCTAGCTCCTGAATATGTAACCCCTGGCCTACTTACCTTATGCGATGATGACGCGCCCAATCGCACTATTTTGTCAGCGGGTGCTGGCGGCTATGCAACAGCGACAATTTACGAAACCGACGGTATTTTCTTATCGCCAGAAGAGCAATCTCCTGAAGCTATTCGCGAGCAATGGCAAGCGGTAACCGCACCTGATAATCAGCAAGCATTAGAGTCTGGTGTTAAGCAATCAGAAAAATTCCTAACAAAAGCAATGGCGGCAATGCAGCCAAGCTAAGAACCTGCTGGTGAACACACGCAAACGTTAACCGGACAAGCTTAAGGAGAAGAACATGACTTCAACGACTAGAGAAGCCGTTATTGTATCTGTTGCCAGAACACCGATCGCAAAAGCATACAGAGGAGCTTTTAACGATCTTACTTCGCCATCGCTAGCAGCAATCGCCATTAACGCTGCATTAAACAAGGCGGGCATAAATGGTGAGGAAGTAGACGATTGTATTTTTGGCGCCGCGATGCAGCAAGGTAGCCAAAGTATGAACTTTGGTCGTCAAGCAGCAATGGCCGCCAAGTTGCCAGTTTCAGTTCCAGGCATGACCATAGACCGCCAGTGTGCTTCTGGCCTGATGGCCGTTGCCAGCGCTGCCAATCATATTGTTGGAGATGGTGCTAATGTGGTTGTAGCAGGCGGCTGTGAGTCCATCACGCTAGTACAAAATGAACACATGAACATGCACCGCGCGGTTGATGCTCAAGTTAAAGAGTACGCTCCCGCCATTTACATGCCCATGTTAGACACTGCTGAAGTCGTTGCTAGCCGTTATAACATTTCCAGACAAGCACAAGATGAATATGCCTTACTTTCTCAGCAGCGCACCGCCGCTGCACAAGCAGCAGGCTTATTCGATGATGAAATTTTGCCGGTTACCACGACTAAGCTAGTGCAAGATAAAGTAACTGGTGATATCTCAAAGCAAGAAGTTACGTTATCGCTTGATGAAGGTAATCGCCCTGACACCACGCTAGAGGGTTTATCAGGTGTTAGAACCGTAAAAGAAGGTGGCTGCATTACTGGCGGCAATGCTTCACAGCTTTCTGACGGTGCGGCAGCGCTAGTGTTGATGGAAAAATCAGTTGCCGAGCAAAAAGGGTTAGCGCCGCTTGGCGTATATCGCGGTATGGCCGTTGCTGGCTGTGAACCTGACGAAATGGGGATCGGGCCAATTTACGCCGTCCCTAAACTGCTGGAACGTCACAACCTGACCATTGATGACATAGGATTATGGGAACTTAATGAAGCCTTTGCCGTACAAGTGCTCTACTGCGCTGATTACTTAGGTATCGACAAAGCGAAGCTCAACGTTAATGGTGGCGCAATTTCTATTGGCCACCCTTACGGCATGAGCGGTGCTCGTATGGTGATGCACGCTTTACTCGAAGGTAAACGCCGAGGTGTAAAGTATGTTGTGATCACTATGTGTATTGGCGGCGGACAAGGTGCGGCCGGACTTTTTGAAGTGTTATAAATAACGTTATTTAGCTATAAAGTTCACTTTAAAATGCCTAATATAGACAGTGTCTAGTTTGCTAGACACTTCTAAAGAAAATATAAACTAAAAAATAATAACAACAATAAATATAAAAATTACAACAATCGTTTGATAGAGGATAAGCAATGGAAAAAGTGTGGCTAGAAAAAAGCTACCCACCGGGGGTGCCTTTTGAAATCAATCCTGACAAGTACACTTCATTGGTTGAAATGTTTGAAACTTATACCAACCAATACCGCGACAACACGGCATTCATTAACATGGACGCCAGCATTACCTACCAAGAATTAGCCGACCAAGCCAGAGCATTTGCTGCCTATTTACAAACTAAATGGAATCTAAAACCCGGTGACAAGTTTGCCATTATGATGCCTAACTGTTTGCAGTATCCCGTTGCCTTGTTCGGCGGTTTATTAGCAGGTTTAACGATTGTGAATGTAAACCCGCTATACACGGCTCGAGAGTTAGAGCACTTACTGATGGATTCAGACGCCAAAGGCATATTGATCATTGAAAACTTTGCTCATACGCTAGACCAAATCGTTGATAAAACCAAGGTCGAACATGTCATCGTAACTGGCCTAGGCGATCGTTTAGGTGGCTTAAAAGGCTTTATGGTTAACGCTGTTGTTAAGCATATTAAAAAGATGGTGCCGAAATACCATTTACCTAACGCCGTTAAATTTAATCAAGTGATTTCGGTCGGCCAAAATATCCAATTCACACCAGTAGCTGTTAAACCAAAAGACCTTGCCTTTTTACAATACACTGGCGGTACAACAGGCCCATCTAAAGGCGTGATGCTAACACATCGCAATATGGTGGCGAACTTAGAACAGTCAAAAGCAATGACGACGCCAGTTTTCGAACCCAACCAAGAAATTATGGTGACTGCCCTTCCGCTTTATCACATCTTTGCGCTTAACTCGAATTGTCTGTGTTTTATTGCCTACGGTGGTACCAACTTATTGATCACTAACCCGAAAGATATGCCGGGGTTTGTCAAAGAGTTAGCAAAGTATCGCTTTACTGCAATTACGGGTGTTAACACCCTATTCAACGGCCTGATCCATACCCCAGGCTTTGATAAACTAGATTTTTCTGGGTTAAAAGTTGCGTTAGGTGGCGGCATGGCTGTGCAACGCCCGGTTGCTGAAAAATGGCAAGAAATTACAGGTGTTCGCTTGCTCGAAGGTTATGGCCTAACTGAATGTTGTCCTATGGTGACTATTAGTCCCTACAACCAAACTGAATTTAATGGCTCGATTGGCTTACCCGCTGCATCAACTGAGATTCGACTGGTTGATGATCAAGGTAGCGATGTTGGCATTAATGAACCGGGAGAGCTTTGGGTAAAAGGGCCACAAGTGATGAAAGGCTATTTAAACCGCCCTGATGCTACTGCTGAGGCCATTGAAGACGGCTGGTTTAAAACTGGCGATATCGCGACCATGGACGAAGACGGCTATTTCCGTATTGTCGATCGTAAAAAAGACATGATCATTGTTTCTGGCTTTAACGTTTACCCTAACGAGCTAGAAGAAGTAATGGCGATGCACAGTGGCGTGTTAGAAGCGGCAGCGATTGGCATTCCGTGTGCCGCTACCGGCGAAAAAATTCGCATTTATATTGTGAAAAAACAAGCCGATTTAACTGAAGAATCACTTATCGCCCATGCCCGTGAAAATTTAACAAAATATAAAATACCCAAAGAAATTGTCTTCATTGATGAAATGCCAAAATCAAATGTTGGCAAAATTTTACGAAAAGAGCTACGTACGTTAGCTGCGACTAAAGCCGCAGCTTAGTAAAAAGAGTTTATCAAAGGAGAGTTATGATTCAGCTATACGCTGGCACAAGTGCCCTAGAAACAATTAAAGCCGAAGGTTTTCATCAATCTTTGTTTACCGGTTTCTTGGGCGCAAGTGGCGGCCCCAAATGGTTTACCTTATACGGATTAGATAAATACCTATTTGGTGAATTTTTTAAGGCAAGGAACACGCCGCTAAACATTATGGGCTCTAGTGCTGGTGCATTTAGAGCCGCATGTTTTGGCCAATCTGATCCTGTTGCAGCCATTACGCGTTTAGCAACCGATTATTCGCAAACTGTGTATGCCTCAAAAAAACCGACTGCGGCAGAAATTACGGAAACAGGCCGTATACTGTTAGACAAAGTGCTAGGTAAAAATGGCGTTAATGAAATTATTAACAACCCCATTAGAAAAGCGCACTTTGTCGTCGCTAAATCTAACGGCTTTGTCGCTAGTGAAAACAAATTAACCCAAGGCGCAGGGTTACTTAGTAGCTTTGTTCGTAACCGTATGAACAGGCAGTTACTGCGCAGCCAATATGAACGTTACATATTTCAGCCGTCAAGCAGTGATATGACCATTAGCGATCCAGACGAATTTACCACGCACATCACCTACCTGACGCCAAACAATCTTAAGCAAGCGCTATTGGCTTCAGGCTCTATTCCTATGGTAATGCAAGGAATAGCTGACATTCCCGACTGCCCACCGGGGATGTACCGTGACGGTGGCATTGTCGACTATCACTTTGATATTAAAATTCACAACCCGGGTTTAGTACTTTACCCACATTTCAGTCAAACATTGCGTGCTGGTTGGTTTGACAAAAGTTTATCACGCCCTATTCGAGCGCAAAATTACGACAATATTGTCGTGATCTGTCCAACACAAGCATTTGTTGAATCTTTACCATTGAAAAAAATACCTGATCGCAAGGATTTTACGGAATTAGACAGCCAAACCCGCATTAAAGTTTGGCAACGAGTACTCAGTCAAAGCGAGCAACTTGCTGAGGGCTTGCACGAACTGATTCAGACACAAAACCTAGATAGAATTAAGCCGATTTCGCAGTTAGCGATGCACTAAATTTGCAGTTTCTAGCCGATAACTAATTAACACCAAACAAATGCCTAATAAACATCTAAAAAATAGCTAACCACAACAACAGTGATACCAAGGAATAGACATGGAACAAAACACCTATACCGCAATAAAGCTCATCGCTAGACCAACAGGTGGCCCAATTACACAAGACTTGTTTGACGTAGTGCAACTGCCAAAGCCAGAGCTGCAAGATGGTGAGTTTTTAATTCAACAAACCTACACCTCTTTAGACCCTGCAATGTTTGGCTGGATGAGTCCTGACACCAACAGCTATATTCCGCCTGTTGCACTAGGTGATGTGATGCGTAGTGGTGGTATTGGCAAAGTGATAGAAAGTAAACATCCAAGCTTTCAAGTTGGCGATCGCGTTACGGGCTTATTGGGTTGGGCTGAGTTAATAAAATCAGATGGCAAAGGCATTAATAAAGTTGAAAATGACCTACCTGATGAAGCGATATTGTCGATTTTTGCCTTGCCAGGTTTAACCGCAACGCAGGGGTTATACGCAATTGGCAAACCTCAAAAAGGCGAAACTTTAGTTGTTACCGGTGCCGCCGGCTCTGTGGGCTCGCTTGTTGGTCAGCTAGCTAAAGCTGATGGCCTTAACGTTATCGGTGTTGTTGGTAGTGAAGACAAAGCCAAATGGATCACACAAGAGTTAGGTTTTGATGGCGCCATTAATTACAAAACGGATGATTTAGGGGCGAGACTAGATGAACTTGCACCCAATGGTATTGATGTATTTTTTGAAAATACTGGTGGGCCGATTCAAGAAAAAATCTACTATCGTATGAATGTGCATGGCCGAATCGCCGTATGTGGCATGATTGCAGACTATGCAACGATGACACCACCTCCTGGCCCTAACTGGATCCAAATGATCAAAAAGCGCTTAACGGTACAAGGTTTTGCAATGCCAGATCATTATGGTGAAATTCCACAGCTATTCCAAAAATTAGCGCCTTACGTGATGCAAGGTAAAATAAAATATCGCGCTCATGTCCTTGACGGCCTATCGTCTGCTATTGAAGGGTTAAATCTATTTTTTACCGGCGGTAACAAAGGTAAGCTAATGGTTAAGCTGTAAACACTTATCAAATTAATCTCAATGACCGAAACTAGAACCAGAAAAAGAACTAGAACCGGAATAAGTAGTACAAGATCAACAAAGGAAAACACCATGAAATTTGGGCACACATTTCTCAAAACGGCAATTGCAGGTATTCTAAGTACCGCAGCCTTACTAGGCTCATTAAATGCCTACGCTGATCACAAGGCAGATCATAAAAACCAACAAACTCAATTATCATTTGATGAGAGCAGCTTTAGCTGTTTGGCAAAGATGACACCAGTGCGCGGGTTTTTCGTTGACAATTTACTGCCCAACAAATTAAAAGATACCGTCGCCATTGCTGAACAAGGCCAAGGTACATACCCTGCGGGCTCTGTAGTTCAGTTAGTGCCCAGTGAAGTGATGATTAAGCACCCCAAAGGCACTAACCCTACTACTAATGACTGGGAGTTTATCGAGCTAGCCGTTTCTGCCGAAGGTAATCAGTTTACCGCTCGGGGATTTGACGACGTTAAAAATAAATTTGGTGGTAATTGCTTAGATTGCCACAAAAAAGCGAAACCAGAATTTGATTTAATATGTGAAACGGGACATGGCTGTGACCCAATACCAATCACTCGCCCAATGATAGATGTGATTCAAAAAACTGACCCAAGATGTGAAGATAAGCCGCAACTTACTGCTGACGAGCTAGTCATTTTAAAACAGTTAAAAGCCATGCTAGGCGGAGCATAGTTACTCGGTAACTAAGAGCCCAGCGATAAGCTGGGCTTTTTAATTTGTTATTCCTTTAGTGGGCGTACCTTAGCTAAATTAGTCTTAGCCTTGCGCTAGTACTGGTAGACAAACCCAATGCTGGCATCGGCTTGACCACTGAGTAAACTCATATAGCATTCGTTTAGTTGTTCAAAATTGGTGATTTCTTGAACCTTGATATGCTGTTTGATTTCGTCGATAAAAAGATTCATTGATTGGGCTATCTGCACGGTAAGTTGGGCGCCGCCGATTGTTTTACTTTTTATCTTTATTTGTGCTGGTGCAAAAAACATTTCTGGCTTAGCACCAGGTAAAGAAACATTATTCGCGGTGTTTGTTGATAGGTCGCCAACATGTGTCGCGCCAACACTGCAAGAATAGACTAAGTTCTCAGCAAAATGGTTATGCACGCTCGCTAACACTTGCTGGCTGCCGGCCATATCGACAAAAATACTGGCTTTGCGATTGTCTAGTTTGGCTATTTCATCATAACTAATCACTTCATCGTATAGGCCAGTTGATGTCACAAACTCTACCCGTGACGATGACGTTAATCCAACCAATTTAACTGCTTTACCGTTGGCACACTGACGACTAGCAAAAGCAAGTGCCATGCTTGTTTTACTCGATGCGCTCGAAATAACATACTGACTTGCACCAAAGAAGTTATGATCGGTCATAAAATCATCAATAAGCCATGAAGTTGTGTACAAGCCTTTCACTAGTAAATGATAAGGCTCTGTAGACTCATTATAAAAAGGATTCTTAGCTACTCGCTCGTAGTTAGCGTAAACACTAGAAAGCTGATGCCGGTACTGCGCTGTGTCACTAAAGCCAAACGGCGTGATTTGGCCGGCTTGGATCACAAGTGACTGCGTCATCGGAAAAAATCCAAAAACTCGTTCGCCTTCCACTATTTCATCATTGTTCGACTCAACAACTGTGGCAAAGGCCATCACAGGTATTCTGCCCCATTTTTCCTGTTCTTCGCTTGCGGGAAAAAATCGCCAATAACCCAATAGTTCGCCTGCAACGCCATAAGTAATGTTGTTTGCTGTTAACGCAAATTTATCAACTGCTAACCGAATTTGTCCTGATTGCAACGTTAATTTAGGTTCAGAAACAACACGCGTTTTTGCAAGGTTTAGCTTGTTTATTTCTAATACTGATTGTTGCTGTTGAGTATCCATAAATGCATGATCCTTTTGGTAATTATCCTATATCTCTGTTTATAACCAACTGTTAGCATTGAGCTGTGTTTTTCACAAAATAACCAATCGCTTGTGTTATCGCGTCCGGCTGTTCATGCTGTAACCAGTGGCTATTGTCAGGGAATTGCTTAATCGTTAAGTCTTGAACATAGTCTTCTAATCCGTCTAGGCACTCGATAACAAATGCTTGATCTTGTGCTCCCCAAAGCACCAGCGTCGGTACTTTTATCATTATTTTGGGAATGGTAATTGCCTCTAATGTCGTTAATGGTGATTCTGTTTTAGTGGTTGAATTAGATTGAGATAACTTGCTGTTATCTCGGGCGTAAGTATCTTTGTAACCAATACTTTTAGTGTCTGCTGCCAGCTGAGGCATAGCTCTGTAGTATTGCAACATACCGTTAATCGCGCCGGGTTGTTGCCAAATCGCTAAATATTCACTTTTTAACTGGTCTGTGACGAGATCTTTTGCAAGTCCCGTCATAATTTGTTCAAACAAGTAGCTAAATTGGTTTTCGGATAACAAGTTTTCGGCTTGAGGGGAGATAAGTTGGTGAATATAGCCACTACGCAAGCGTTGCTCGCCGTTGTATTTCATCTCTCTGGTAAATGTGCTCGGGTGTGCTGCATTTAAAATTACAAGCTTTTTCACTAGCTGTTGATTAAAGGCAACAAGTGGCCAAGCAATGGCTCCCCCCCAGTCATGGGCCACAAGATAAACAGGCTGGTTATTAGACACTTGCGCGATAAACTCACTTAACACCTTAATCAAATTTTCAATTTTATAAAAAGCGTTATTGCTAGGTTTATCACTAAGATTATAGCCGGGTAAATCAGGCGCAATCGTATGATACGACTTGCCGAGTGCAATGAGCTGATGTCGCCACGTCCCCCAATACTCTGGAAAGCCATGCAGAAATACGATAACGCCATTGTCACTGTGTTGAACGCCACATTGCGAATAGTGTATTTTTAGTCCGGAGACGTTTGCATAGCTATGTTTAATTTCGGCATTCTGTGATTGTTCAACCGCCCTGTTCTTCATATGTTATCCCGCTGTGCTAAGGTGCTTTTGCATGTCGATATTTAATCCATACTTTTCTTTTGCCTCAGAAATAGCTTAGGTTCATCGACTACAGCCATTAAGTAAAAAACTGAACCGCATCGTCAGTGCTAGCTCGATCTGTTCTTGCTTTATTAGCGTTTGCATCAGCTTTTGCATAGCCAAAAGACATACCAAATAAAATGCCTCGCTCTTCAGGTATTCCCAGCAGTTCTTTTACAGGATCTGGGAACTGCCCTAACGCGCCTTGCATACAATTTTGAATACCGTGTTCAGCAAGAATTAACGACAGCGTTTGCGCATAAATACCTAAATCAACCGCCCCCATAATATCTAGATATTTGTCCATGGTGAAAAACGCCGCATGTGGTGCGCCGAAAAACTGCCAATTGTTTGCCATCGCCATTTGGCGTGCTTTTTTATCCTCGCGCGCAATTCCTAGCGCTGAATACAATGCATTCGCTGAGCCAAATTGACGTTCGCGATGAATACCTTGATATTGTGGCATCCAATTAAACTCTGGATTGGGTTTAGCACCACTCATTAACGTAGTCATAAATTTATCGCGCAGTGTTGCCAATGTATTACCGGAAACAACACACACTTGCCATGGCTGGACATTGCAGTTAGACGGTGCCTGCTGTGCTTTGGTAAAAATTTGTTGAAGTAATTCACTGTCGACAGGCGTGCTTTCAAACGCTCTAACTGAATATCGATTTGCTAAAATCTCGCTTACACTGGTAATGTCTGACATCTTTTTTCCTTTTTTTCTTTTTTACTTTTTTTATAGTGCGCTTCTGTTTTACTTATAACGGTCTGAATAACTGACTAATAAAGTAACGGATCAATAACGTTTATAACACACTGTTTTCTATTCTTTTCACTATAAATACAAAATGGCGCGGCTCAATAATTAATATTAAGTAACACACCAAATCGATTACGCTCGTTACAACTTTTGTAAGCTTAGAGGCTATAGTTAAACGGTTTTAGAGACCAAGCGATAAAAGACGCTGGGGACTTCTTTTACCCCCTGCATCTCTAAAACCGAGCCGTTAAAACCGTTTTTTCAAAGTGATACCGTATGTTGCAGGCTCTGATACATAGGCATTCAATTTGCCGTCTTGAATCGGTACATTAAAATTCGTTCGATTAATGTATTCCTCATCCAGAATATTTCGGCCCCAAAGTATTACGTCTAAATCTAACTCCTCGAATTTGACAAATATACGAGCATTTAACAAATTGTATGCGTCTTGCTCTGCATACGGGTCGTTACTCGCATCAAGCACCATATCACCTGTATGGCTATAATCGGCTTGAATATACGAATAAATGCCGTCAGCTAAATTAAACTCTTTTTTAATGCTTAAAATTGCAAAGTCTTCTGGTTCGCCGCCAGGTCTGTCACCTGTTCGATTACAGAAAGGGTTTGGATTCGCAGGATCTGTGTTTTCTTGCCCCGGGTCAACGATACCGGTGTGCCATGTAAAGGCATTCCAACAGTTACCCCGTTCAAAACTTTTATATTCTGAATTGACCAGCGCATATGCAAAATTAACCTCAATGGTTTCAGTTGGGTACCAAGTTGCCTCTAACTCAAAACCAGATATTTCATAGTCACCCGCGTTTTGTAAGTTAAATCCGTTACCGGTAAATGTATTGGCTTGGAAATCGTCAACTGTGGTGTAATGGGCCGCTGCATTGATTCGTAAATCTTGATTGGCAAAATCTTTCTTTAAACCAATTTCTATCGACTCTGAGGTCTCTGCCTCAAAAATGGGATCAAAGCCCGGCGCAATGCGATCGGTATTAGTCCCTCCTGACTTGTAGCCTGTACCATAAGACACATAAGCCATAGAGTACTTATCAAATTGATAACTTAGCTTAACCGTGCCCGTAAATTGGTCATCATCAAGGGTTTCGATAATATCTTCACGGGTTGATGTTGTCGGCCCTAATGCCTGAAATCCCCAACCTGGCGTTTGAAATGGCACAAAAGCTTGTAGCGCTGCCTGCCCCTGTGGTGAAGTAATATCAATTTGCCCTGCACCAATTCCTTGTAATATTGCACCAGCAACACCTGCCCCATAAATAAGCGTGCCAGGTACTATAGTGGCAGGATCGTTCGGGTCGCCAATGCTATTGAAGAAAGGTACAAAACTTGAGCCGTCAGAGAAGTTCTCACTAAACACTGTGGACAAATCTTTACTTTCATCCGTGTACCTAACACCGGCTGTGAGCGTAAGTTTGTCGGTTAGTGAAAAGTCGAACTGGGTAAATACGGCGTAACTTTCATGTTCTTGGGTAGCAACATGATCAAAACCTACGCCTCCGGGCGCTGCTTGCGATGTTGGTGCTATTAAGCCACCTGTCGCAGTACTGAGTTGGTCTATACCATTTAACAAAGGATCTAAAGCCCCTTGAAAATTCGCCATGAAAAACGTGTTAAATAAGTCATCGGTATACAAGCTGTAATTTAGGTCAATGTCTTGTGTGAAGTAGTAAAAACCTATAATATAATCAAGTGAGTCACCCGAGTACGTCAAGCGTAGTTCCTGAGAGAATGAATCTTGCTCAGCATCATTGATGGTGCCAAATAAGTCAGCATCGGTAAAATCACTATCAATATTGTCGTAGGCTTCAAAGCTGCGATATGCAGAAATAGCCGTCAGAGTATATTGATCGTTTAGATCCCAGTTTATTTCCGCCGACAACCCCTTATCAGTCATTTGCGATTCAGGCAAGAAGGAAACCGCAACTTGGCGATCATAAAATTGATCATCTCTAAATACGGTTGCATTAAATGGCGGCTGACTCAAAAAAGCATCGCTGCCTAATTTTCCCGGTATTTCACGCGCCTGAAAATTAGACACTTGCGTTGGTGCCGCACAACAAATTTCATCTATTTCCCCTTGATCAGCGATAATGCGAAGTTCAAAGGAGTCACTCGGGGTAAACAGCATTTGTAAACGAGCGCCCCAGCGATCGCGATCGTTTAAAATATTGTCACCTAAATTAACATCATCAACAATGCCATCGCGCTGGCTAGTAAAACCGGTGACACGAAATGCGAGAATATCGTCAATAGCTGATAACGACATGGCGCCAGCGACATTCAGTAGTCCAAAATTACCAGCGGTTAATTCAACAAATCCATCGTCACCATCGTGGCTTGGCTTAACTGTGCGCACTAACACCGCGCCTGAAGGTGTATTTTTACCAAATAAAGTGCCCTGCGGGCCACGTAGCACCTCAATACCTTCGACATCGATAAGGTTATTGATCATCGAGTTTTGACGAGCGCGATAAACGCCATCAACATATAAACCAACCGATGACTCTAGACCGTAGTTTTGTGATGAAGTACCAACCCCGCGTATAGAAAAGCTAGATTGAGTGGCATTTTGTGCTTGAAACGCCCCCAGCCCTGGCACAGATTTTTGTAAATCGAACAGATCTTTAATAACGGCTTCTGCCATTTCCTCACCGCTAAAGGCCGTCATCGCAATAGGTACTTCTTGTTGATTTTGTACTCGTTTTTGCGCAGTTACGGTAATACGCTCTAGAAAAGACTCATCGACTGTTTGTTGTGCTGACTGAGCTTGTTGCGCAATTATACTGGGCGACGTCAAATACACTGACGCCATCACAGCCAACGCAATTTTATTGCGCTTGAACTGACTTGTTTTCATGTGCTTCTCCCCAAAAGCAATTAGCAAATTATTATTGTTATTAGCAGCCGTTTACGGCCTTATTTTTGTTGTTTTCAATTGCTAATTTGTTAAGTGGTCGAGCCAGTGTCAACTATTCAAATAGAGCGCAAACTCTACTCCAGATGCTAATTATGGGTGGGAGATATAAGACTTAAGCTGTTTGTGACAAAAACTGGGCGTTATAGACTATTTAACAACCAAAAACTAAAGGATATAAACTATTAACATGTTCATAATTCATCAGATTTTTAATAAATCTTATTAATAGTTTAATTTAAATTTAGTGCATAAAGATGAAGGCGTTGTGGATTAGATTTTAAAAAAACTATCTATTTCAATATCGCGACATTTGCTACACTGCGCGAAAAGTTTTAAGAGTAATCCAAATGATCCCTTTAGGTACATATCAACACTTCAAAGGTAATAAATACCAAGTCACCCAGGTGGCTCGGCACAGTGAAACGGAAGAATGGATGGTGGTTTACTACCCTCTTTATGGCACCATTGAACAAACAGGAAACCCTGAATTTTGGGTTCGACCACTGGCTATGTTCGATGAAACCATAGAAAGAGGCGGTAAAACACTAAAAAGGTTTAGTTTTATGCAAGACGAATAGCTTAGCCTAGGGCGTGTTAACCAAGCTCATCAACTGTTAGCACTAGCTTACCGATGTTGGCATTGTTAGACATTCTTTGATGAGCCAGCTCTGCATCTTGCCACGAGTAACACGTATCAATCACGGGTTTTATTGCGCCATTTTGCTGATACAGCTCGTCACTAAAATCGCTGACAAATTGGCTAACAAGCGATGCTTTATATTGATCAGTTCGGCTACGCAAAGTGCTAGCCGTTAAACTGATGCGTTTTTGTAGCATACGTGCAACATCTAGATGCTCAGCATATCGGCCACCGAGTATGGCTAATATAACGATGCGCGAGTCTAACGCAGCTACTTTTAAATTTTGGTTAACGTAATTACCGGCAACAACATCCAAAATGACATCAAATGCTATGTCCGCTTGTTTAGCCCAGTCTACAAACGATGAACTCTTATAGTTAATCGCGATATCTGCCCCTAACTCAATACACGCTTTGGCTTTTTCTTCGCTGCTGACAGTTACTGCAACAAAACAACCTCTGGCTTTTGCCAATTGAATAGCTGCACTGCCGACACCACTTGCGCCAGCATGAATGAGCAACTTTTCTTTATGGTTTAACTGGCTGATAGCAAACAACGCTTGATAAGCGGTTAAATAGGTTTCTGCTAGTGCTGCGCCTTGCTCAAATGAATAGCTGTCTGGCAATTTAATCAGGTGATCCGTTTCAATAACCGCATATTGCGCATAACCGCCACCGGCGACAATGGAGCAAACGCGATCACCTATTTGAAATTGCCCAGTATTGTCAGCAACAATTTCGCCGGCGACTTCTATTCCTAAGATTTCTGATTCACCAGCTGGTGGTGGATAAAGCCCTGCTCGTTGCAGTAAATCTGCGCGATTAATACCAATGGCTTTAACTTTAACTA
Source organism: Thalassotalea euphylliae (assembly GCF_003390395.1). Classification (NCBI taxonomy): domain Bacteria; kingdom Pseudomonadati; phylum Pseudomonadota; class Gammaproteobacteria; order Alteromonadales; family Colwelliaceae; genus Thalassotalea; species Thalassotalea euphylliae. Next base: position 2,183,462 of record NZ_QUOV01000001.1, read on the forward strand.
AACATTGTGACTGACTAGGCTCTGGGATAGTGGTTTGGCTAAACGTTAGGGTGTTGTTTTTTACTTCAATAAAATGCATATTTTTTTCAGAAATCGTCATTTAGCTAAGCTACTAATTAAAAAGAAATTAAAGACGAGTTTATCGGCAGAGCACGTGTAAGACAAGGTGACAGCCGATTGAACCTGTGAATCAGTTAGCCAATAGAAAAATGATTAAGAGACTGATATTCAACTTGATTATGAGTCACATTGACAACCTCAGCCTGGCTCGGCCCTTCTTTGAGCCATTCAAGCATTTTATTGACGTTATCTTCCTCGCCGCACACAAGTACTTGCACATCACCATCTGCCAAGTTTTTTGCATAGCCGCTAAGTTGCAAATCTATCGCCATTTGCTGGCATGACGCACGAAAATACACCCCTTGTACTTTGCCGCTAACATTTGCAAGACAACATATCGCCATATTTATACTCCTTTGATTGCACAGGCAAACGGCTTTCACTACAATCTGCCCAATTTTGTTTTCTCTAAGTATAGGCATATGTCAGCAAGAATTTATTTAAATGTTGGTCGTGAAAAATCTTTACGCCGCAAACACCCTTGGGTGTTCTCAAAAGCCGTGAATAAAGTTAAGGGTAAGCCTATGCTTGGCGAGACTGTTGATGTATTTGACAGTAAAGACAACTGGTTAGCACGCGGCGCATATTCACCTGAATCTCAAATGCGAGTTCGTGTCTGGACCTTTGATCAAAACGAAAACATTGATCGTGACTTTTTCAAACGCAAACTCGAACAAGCTCAAGGCCGACGTGATTGGTTTATCGAAAAAGGCAAACTAACGGGGTATCGCCTTATCGCAGGTGAGTCTGATGGTATGCCAGGTATTACCATTGATAAATACGATGATATTATTGTTTGTCAGTTACTTTCTGCAGGTGCTGAATTTCATCGTCATACTTTAGTTGATGTATTAACAGAACTTTATCCTGACTGCGGTGTTTACGAACGCTCTGATGTTGACGTACGCAAAAAAGAAGGTCTGGAAAAACAAGTGGGTTGGCTAGCAAATGAAAAATCGTCAACTGAGCGCGTTATTTGTGAGCACGGCATTAACATTATTGTTGATGTTGCTACGGGTCATAAAACGGGCTTTTATCTTGATCAACGCGATTCTCGATTAGCTGCTGGAAAGTACGCAAAAGACAAAAACATTCTCAATTGTTTTTCTTACACAGGTACCTTTTCACTTCATTGCGCGGCGGCAGGTGCGGCTTCAGTAACCAATGTTGATGTATCGCAAGCAGCGTTAGATATTGCTCAGCGTAATTTAGCTGAAAACAACCTTGACAATGCGCCAGTAGAATTTGTTAAAGAAGATGTATTTAAACTGCTGCGCAAATACAAAGCAGACGGTGTTCGTTTTGACATGATTATCATGGATCCACCAAAATTTGTTGAAAACAAAGCGCAGCTAACTAGTGCTTGTCGTGGCTACAAAGATATCAACATGTTAGCGATGCAACTGCTGAATCCTGGCGGTTTATTACTTACTTTTAGCTGCTCTGGCCTACTTGATGCTCCACTATTTCAAAAAGTAGTGGCCGATGCAGCGCTGGACGCAGGAAAGTCTTGCCACTTTGTTGAACGTTTACACCAAGCTGCAGATCATCCAGTATCAAGCAACTATCCAGAGGGTTACTACTTAAAAGGCTTTGTTTGCCAAATTAACTAAATAACAGAATAACATCATCAACAAAGGGGCTAGTTGACTAGCCCCTTTTAGTTGTATTGCTCATTGTTCGTGCTTATTGGTATACATTCATTCACCAACATTAAGGTGTTGGTGGTGGATTCAATGGCGGTGGTAACACATTCGCTGAATTAACGGGAATTTTAAGCCCTGTGTTGGCATCATAAGGGAAGCCTGTTGGAATAATGTGAACGCCAACAGGACAGCTGATTAACGCTGCAATACCAAGCACCATTCCTTCGCCACCGGCCCCATAACCACCTACTGATATCGCTTTGCAGCCTACCGTTTGACTGCGATTTATAGCCAGTTGTAATTCTTGGGCGGCTTCAACGCCACCAGCATTAGATTCACCAACAATGACAAAACTCTTAGTTGGTGCATTAGAGACAGGCGTGTGTTGACAGCCTGCTAGTGATATCGCAAATGCGAGTACCAAAGAAAATGTCGATAATCTACTCATCTAGCTCTCCTTGGGTTATTACAAATCTTTAGTCAGTTAATATTGACTTGTTTAACAACAAGATATTTAATCCTCCCGTATTTAGTGACTAGTCTATTAACTGTAGACTGTTAAGCATTAGGTTCAAGTTTGGTTTATTAGCCTGCACTTTAATTAGCGATTCTAATTCATACTAATAATTAAACTGGCGTTCGCAAGGCAGTCCATCTCTATCACCATCCATTTTTGTATTGGGACAGTTATTTAGAAAAAACTCTGCTTCTTCACGAGATTTCATCTCGCGACAATATTGACGGCCATCACAGGAAAACTGTTGTGATTTGATAACAGCTTTGCCTTGAAAATGCTGACTTTCATATGCTGGTTTATTCGGAATGAGTGCCAGCCTATCTACGATCACAAAAACGACTAGTACACCTAACGCAATAGATAGCCGATAGAGTTTACTAGGCTTGGTTTGCACTCTGTTCGTATGAAAGACATTATTTAGTGCTGACTGTTGATAATTTTGCCTCTGGTGACTCGGGTTTGAACGCGAGTTAAATTCATTTCCAGTGCCATAACTATCTAAGCTTTTTACACCGACAATATTGGCATTTATTGCACGTTCTTTGCCATCAACTAACGCCAAATCAAAATTAATCATGTCGCCGAGCATAGGCTTTCGAGCCATATGCTTTAGCACTGATATATGAATAAAAATGTTGTTTTCTAACACTTGTGACTGAATAAAACCAAATCCTCTGGCATCGTTCCACTTGATTAGCTTTCCTTGGTACTTGCCTAATGACATTCCTTGGTAAGATCCTTTATACATCTTTGAATATTTTAGCTTTAATAAAAGGCTGGCTATTCTAGATAAAACCTTTTGCTGTTTCTATGTCATTCGTCAATTTTCTACATTGAGTTGATATCTCGATGATTTATATCAATTTACTTTTATAGAATTGAATAAATTGAAATGCTTAAGTTGAATTGAGTAGATCGAATTTGAGCAAATCTTAAAACGAAAGTTGTATCGTTTAAGCGAATAGAAAAATAAAATTTAAAAATTGTGAAACTTTTTTGCCTAACGCCCTATCTATACCATTACTCATAGCAACTGTGTGTTGCTGAATTTTTCGCCACACAAGCTGTGTTCTCTGATCGTTAAAAAATCATATTTTAACGATTTTTTAACACGCTAAATGCCCATTCTTAAAGTTTGTAACACCTTGAGTTACAAACTCTCTATTTCTACGGGTAATCCCTTAGCTTTATTCAGTATTTCTACGGGTTAACACAAATTCACACTTCAAGTATTTTTGCCGTCGGTTTTTCGGCTGCATAGTTCTCACGTCGAGCGCGCATTCATCAGCCGAATTTATTTACATAATAAAGGTAGTATTATGAAGAAGTCTTTGGTTTCAGTAGCAGTGTGCGCAACACTTGCTAGTGCTCCATCATTCGCTGAATACAGTGTAGAAATAAACGAAGATCACAAACTGTCATTTGGCGGCTATTTTAAAGCAGACTTTAGAAACGTGAACGGAGATCTTGCCTACCGAGATTTTTGGACAGGAAATAACATCGTTAAGCCAGACACTAACGAAACCCGTTTTAACGTTAGAGAGTCACGCTTCAATATCAAATATCAAAACGCTGCAGTTAAAGCTGTTTTAGAGTGGGACTTTTACGATGATCAAAACCCAAGCGGCTCAACTGAAACAGTAACAGGCGGTCATTCTCTTCGTTTGCGTCACGCTTATATCGATTATGACAAATGGCGTGTTGGTCAAACATGGTCAACCTTTATGCCATTGGTATCAATCGCAGATGCGCTAGATTTTGGTGGTGCGCATGTTGGTCAAACATTTATTCGTCAAAGCCAAGTACGTTACACAACTGGTGGCTTAGAAGTCGCGCTTGAAAATCCGTCAACACAATCTGGCATTAGCCAATCAGTGCCTGATGTCGTTGCGCGTTACACAGTCAAAGGTGACTGGGGTCAAATGGCAGTTGCTGGCTTAATGCGTACCTTGGACAACGGTGATGACGCTGCAGCAGCTGATGGCAGCCAGTTTGCGTACAACATCCATGGTCGTATCAAAACGTTTGGTAAAGATGATTTCCGCTTTTCATACAATGATGGTCGCTCAGGTCGCTACGTAAGCCCTGGTGCTAACATTAATGATCTTGCTAAAGATGGTGATATCCACAAAACGCAAGCCTACACCCTAGCCTACCGCCACTTTTGGACAGAAACATGGCGTTCAAGTCTTTATTACGGTGATGTAAAAATTGACGAGTTAGACGTTGAACGCAACCACTGGGGTCTGAACCTGATTAAAAACATCACTCAACACTTTAGTGTCGGTGGCGAAGTTGGTCGCTACCAAACAGAATCTGCAGAGTCAGATTACTTCCAAGTTTCAGCAAAATATATCCTCTAGCAGGGATTCATAAAAAAGTGCCGCCTATAGCGGCACTTTATTTTACCAAACTAACGTTTCAAGCGACTCAGGAGAACTGCAATGAATCTTAGTATTAAAGCAAAAATGATTTTGCTAACCACAGCTGCCCTAGCAATTATCGGCGGTATTTCTATTATAGAAACAATTCTTACCAAGAATATTGTGCTAGCAACTGAGTCAGAAAACGTTGGTAGCGCAGTTGAAAAAACACTTAAAGAAAACCTGCAAGCACAAATTGATACGGTTACCCTTTCTGCAGACTTATTCTATCAACAAGCACATAAAGACAAAGTAAAAGAAGAGCTTGCCGAAGAGCTCACTGTTATTCACCAAACGATGGCGGCTATTTATAATAATACCGAGGCTAAATCAGCAGCAAAAGCCCATATCCATGCTTTTTTAAATAATTATACTTGGGGTAACAACCGCTATGTCTTTAGTTACGACAAAGACTCGATCAACTATGTTACCCACACCTTAAAGCCTTCACTTATCGGCACATCAGCAAAAGATTCGCAAGATAATAACGGCGTATTTTATGCAAGAAATATCGTTAATGCTGGCACTTCTAGCGACATAGGATTTACAGAATATGCATTTGTAAACCCAAATACAGATCAAGTAGAAAACAAACTTACCGCCGCAAAATTTTTCGAGCCGCTTAATATCGTTATTGCTACCGGCGAATACATTTCTAGTTTACAAGCCGACAAGCAGGCGCAAGCGCTTGCAATGATCACTAAAGCTAAGTTTGGTAAAAATGGTTACTTCTGGGTACAAAACAGCGAAGGTGTTATATTAGCGCATCCAAAAGCATCGATTGTAGGCACAAGTATTGGGAACACGATTAAAGTTGCTAATCAACTTAGCAGCCAAAATGATGCCTTTGTAGATATGGCATTTAACAACCCGGCAACTAACCAAACTGAAAACAAAATTGCTTACGCTCGTAAAGTGTTTCCTGATTGGGGTTGGACAATCGCTACCGGCGCTTATGAAACTGATATTATTGAAGCACAAAACCAGCTAACCACAGCAACCAAAGACATCTTTGAACATCAAACGATTCAAAATATATTCTTTTTAGTTGTTGCAACAGCAGTAGTTATTGGCTTATTCCTATACTTTATTAATCGCATTACCCATCGTTTATCTTTGCTTAACGAACGTATTACTAGCCTTTCAAGTGGTGAAGCTGATTTACGCTCACGATTAGAAATTACTGGTCAAGACGAAATTACCGACATCGCAAAATCTGTTAATAATTTTATCGCCTACCTGCAAAACATGCTTAAGGAGCTAGCGTCATCTTCTGCTCACATTACTCAAAATATCGGCAGCCTAACAACACAGTCTGAGCAAAACCACACTGCATTAAACAACCATGCAAATGAAACTGAGCAAGTTGTTACTGCCATAACTGAAATGAGTGCTACCGCGAACAGTGTTGCTGATAGCGCGAATCAGTCCGCCCATAGCACTAACCAAGCTGAGCAAGAAGCCAACGAAGCACAACAGCTAGTCAAATCAACAACTGCAAGTGTTGATAAGCTAAAAGGTGAAATTGAACAAGCGGCGGATAACATTAACACCATGAATGACAACACTCAGGAAATTGTTAATGTGTTAGGGGTAATTGGTGAAATTGCTGACCAAACGAACCTGTTAGCACTTAACGCCGCTATTGAAGCTGCGCGTGCTGGTGAACAAGGTCGAGGATTTGCTGTTGTGGCCGATGAAGTTCGCGCCCTGGCCTCTCGCACACAAACCAGTACTGAAGAAATTAGCCATATTTTGGCTAAGGTACAAAATGATGCTGCTAACGCCGTTGCGGCAATGGAAGCGACACAAGCAAGCTGCCAACTAGCGTCTGATAACACTGAGCAGGTATCTACTAGCTTATCTACTATGACCAACGCCATTGTTCATATCAACGATTTAAACAATCAAATCGCTACCGCTGCTGAACAGCAAAGCGCGGTAACCGAAGAAGTCAGCCAGAATATGAACAATATTCAAGTAGTAGTGAATGATTTATCGCAAGGTGGTGAACATACGATGGCAAGCAGCCGCGAGCTGGCAACAACCAATGAGCAACTTTCTGGGCTGATAAATCAGTTTAAAGTTTAAGGCTAATATTATTATCTAAGTATTTAAGAGACGTTGAGTTGAATAACGACCAAACTAGCAGTGCCTTGGTACTGCTATGACACTACTTTAATATTTTTTTGTAATGTTAGGGCTTGGTCGTTAGTTTAAACGTTAACGAGCCTATTTAACTAACTCAACTTCCACTAATTTATGAGTTAGTTAAACCTAAGCAACATCGCGAAAAGCTATTTATCTAGGCCATAGTCTATGGCATATCGCACAAGCCCAATGGTTGACTCTATCCCTAGTTTCTTTTTGATATTGCGCTTGTGTGTTTCTACAGTGCGAGCGCTAATATTCAACTCTTGTGCAATTCTTTTGTCGTTTAATCCTTGCGATACCAAACGCAATATTAAATGCTCACGACGTGTGAGTGACACTCTTTGCTCACTCGTCAATTCTTGCGAGAGAATATCGGTAACCTCGGCGCTAAAATATGACTTACCACTCGCAACTTTTTTGATCGCAGAAATAAGCTCATCACCGGGTACATCTTTTAACACATAACCATTCGCACCATGACGCATAGCCGATAAAATATATTCTTTACTGTCATGCATGCTAAGCATGATCACTTTGCAATCAAGTTGCTGTTCCCTAATAAGCTCTAATGCATACATACCATCCATTTCAGGCATATTAATATCCATCAGCACGACATCAAATTCAAAATGCTGGAGTAAGGTTAGCGCCTGTTGTCCATTTTCAGCTTGATTAGTTACTTTAATCTCAGGATCAAGACTGAGTCTGAACATCAATCCTTCGCGAAAAATTGGATGATCGTCAACAAGTAGTACTTTAATCATGTAAATTTATTATTTTCTTAGTCCGTAAGAGAGTTAACGCCGTTATTATAATGTAATTGATGCTTCGGGATATACGCTATAATGCTTGTTTTTCCCTTCACTGAAGAAACTTCTAAACGCCCTTGATAAAAACTAATGCGCTCTTTCATATTGCGAAGGCCAATCCCCATGCTCGGCTTGTTTGAGCGTTGAATACTGTGGTAATCAAAACCTTGTCCGTTGTCAGTAATCTCTAAAGTAACCCAGTCTTCATCTAATGTTGACGTCACTAATATTTCTGTTGCCTTTGCGTGACGCTCAACATTAGTCATCGCTTCCTGAGCAATGCGATACAGCGATAACTTGAGCTCTTTTGAAACTAAATTAGCAACGGCTAAACGCTCAACAACCACTTTAATTCCTGATCTTTTACTTAATTTCTGCCCCATCTCATCAAGTGCAGCACTAAGCCCATGATCTTCCAATATTCCAGGATGAAGCTGGTGTGAAATACTGCGGATGTCACGCATTACGCTACCCGTTAAATCAACAGCATGTTCAATATCTTTTGTGGGATCTTGCTGATGTTGGACTTTTAGTTTTATCGTTTCCATTGAGTACTTTGCCGCAGCTAACGTTTGCCCAACACCATCATGTAATTCTCTTGAAAACCGTTTACTCTCTTCCTCTTGAGTTTGAAAAATGCGTTCGTTTAACTCTCGCAGTTTTTTATCTGCTAACCGTTTTTCTCCATACCTAAAATAGTGGCTAGTAATAAACACCATGACAGTGGCTAATACACCAATAAGGAAAATGGTTTGTGATGCCGATTGAATGTGCTTGGTGACGGCTGATTCTATTTCAGTGACTTGGTTGTCTATATCATCAATATAAACGCCTGTTCCAAATACCCACTGCCACTGTGGAATTTGTTCAGAATAAGCCATTTTTTTGGCCGTTTCGCCAGTAGACGGTTGGTTAAACACGTATTGAGAATACCCGCCGCCATCGCGACTATTTTCTATGATTGACTGAACAATTTTCACGCCATTCAGATCTTCCATCTCGTACCAATTTTTCCCGATACGCCACTCTTGGCCTGGCAGAACAACATTTACACCGTCAAAGTCGTAAGCGAAAAAATAGCCATCCGAGCCAAACCGCATCTTGGTTAAAATTGCTTTAGCTTGCGATTGATAAACATCTTTATCTAGCGCTTGTCCTTGATATAAATGTTCAACCGCACCTCGAGCTAATGAAACATAGTTTTTTAATTCTTCTAAGCGATGATTCACCACATTTTGGCGATACGTATTTTCCAGCTGTGTCGATAGCTCATTAAATTCCATGCGTGTCGTGTACAAGACAGTGCATAAAGCAACAATTAGCGGAACCGTAGTAAACAATTGTAGTTTCAAGTTTATATTCATTAACACGCCTAAAAGCTTTATACCAATTGAAATAAATACTTAATCATTCAGCGAGAATTAAAAGGCTCAGAGGCAAGGCATTGACTGTAGAGAATGGTTTCTCCCTTGTTTAAATCAATAACGCCGCATATGAGCCTTTTAATCTCGCCCTTTGGGAGCGTGTCAGCGTCGCGATAACTGCACCAAATTGATTAGATGTAGAACAACTATATCAACAAAAATTTGGCTTGTTCTCCCAACGCTGGCAGCGCTCTGAATTGATCAATTAATTAATTCAATTGGTATTATTTGTAAAGAATGTAATTTATCCGGCGCAATTATACGTCTAAGACGATTTCACTCATAGATTTCACTCATAGAAGTTATCTGTTTAGGTGTTTATTTGCTTCCATCTGTTTGAGAAAATAAACAAAGCAAACGCTATTAACTTCCAACTTTAATCATTTTAAACGCCTAAAATCGCAGTCTAGCCACAACCATTAACAACTCTAATACCTCTTATTATCTAACTGGTTTAGCCATTTTTATTGAGCATGGCTCAGGACCTTCAACATTATAAAAAAAGCTTCAAGTAATTTGTAAGTATACACTAACATATTTTATAGAGTTATCAGGGTTATCCAAAGTGGAGTACTGAGAGTTATCAGAGTTATTTAGATGTCAACTTTAGGGGTTACTGGAGTTACAATCAATTTGCTATAGAGGGTTATAAGGGTTATGGTGTATTAAGTGGTTAAATTAAGGACAATCTAAGATGCACTACCCAGTTAAATTTGCTGGCAACCCTATGAGTGGTTATCAGGTATTGGTTCCCGATCTACCTGGCTGTGAAGTGAACTGCGAATCAATAGATCAAGGCTTAAAAAAGGTAAAAGACGCGATCACAGCTCATTTAATGATTTTGGCCGAATATGGTGAGCCAGTGCCACCAGCGAGCCAAATCGATAAGTGGCTGGAAAAAGAAAACGCCTCTAATGCCGAGGATGTTGGGCTAACTTGGGCAATTATCGAAATTGATGTTGCACAATATTTAGGTAAGAGTCATAAAATCAACGTGACACTGCCTGAGTTACTTATCAAGCAAATTGATGATCGAGTAAGCAAATCAGAGCAATACAAAACACGCTCAGGCTTTATTGCCCAAGCATGTTTGGCTGAACTCGCTATAAAAGATTAATGGTGCAAACCAGTATGACTATCAAACCAAGTTTTTATTCTTGATGAAAACTAGCGATTTGTTCAATCATATCTTCGTTCAGGAATTTGCTGGCTTGCTCGGCGTTTTCTACACTAGGCACTACACCTAGCAGCGGCGCATCTAAATATTGACTGAGTTCAGTTATGTTCTCTTGTTGATAATCCATTGGCTCAATACAATTTGCGACCCACCCAACAACAGTTAAACCATCACGTTTTATGGCTTCATAACTAAGCAGCGCATGATTTAAACAGCCCAATTTCATGTTCACCACTAATATCACGTGCTGTTCAGTTTGCTTGGCAAAATCTGAAAGAAACTGACCTTCCCCCAAAGGCAACCGCCAACCGCCAGCCCCTTCAGTTAATATCACATCAGGCGCGAAACTATCTAACGAATCAAACAAGTTAGAAACCTGCACTGCGTTAATTTTTTGTCCTAGCGTTTGTGCGGCAATATGAGGGGCAATTGGCTCTTCAAATGCAATAGGGTTAATACTTTCAAGTGGTTGATTACAATTGGCCTGTTGTTTTAATTGCAATGCATCGTGATTCACTAGCTGCCCGTTAACATTATCGCAGCCCGCAGAAATTGGTTTGAATACGGCAACTTTACGTGCCTTAGTTAAAATATTGATAATTGCACAGGCAACTAAGGTTTTTCCCGCATCAGTATCAGTTGCTGTTACGAAAAGGTGCTTTGTTTTTTTACGGGGCATTTTTTAGGGCCTTTTGGGCTTTAGCGATAAAAATGTACACAAGAAGTACTACGAATAATTTCAGGTATTTTATGTCAAGGGTTTCACGACTTGCCCTGAAAAAACGCGATACGTTGCAGGGTATACACCGCTCGGCTCAACAAAGTCTTGATAAGCCTGAGTCATTCGCTGCCATTTATCTTTACCAGCCAAACCACGATGTTGTTTCTTAGGTACATGGTTAGCGCCTAGTCCTTTGAGCTCTCGCGCTAAATGAAGCACATTTTCATATTCCAAAATAACATCTTGCACGTGATGACAAGTTAACTCCCAACCTTGGCTATCTAACGTTGAGAGAATATCGATATCTTTTTTAAAGTCGATAACGTGTTTGTCATCGTCCACTTGTGCCCAAGAAGACTTAAGTTCACTTAAGGTTTGATCAAGTAAGGTCGTAAATACAAATCGACCACCTGGTTTGAGCACTCGCATTAACTCTTCAAATAGGTGCGCTAAGTTATCGCACCACTGAATAACGAGGTTGGAATAGATTAAATCGATGCTGTTGTCTTGAAATGGTAAGTGATAGGCATCACCCGCTACCAAATAATCTACTTTTCGATGTGACCTTGTGTAATTGAGCATTTTATTGGAAATATCAACACCGATAACACGTTCAAAATTCCCTGATAAAAGTTCGGTAAAAAACCCTGTGCCGCAACCTAAATCGATAACGGTTAACTGCCTTTCTTGTGGTAGCCATGGCATTAAATGTTTGCCACTATAACGCTGTAAACGCGCTGAAACATCATAAGAATTGGTCGCTGAATCAAATGATTTAGCAATTTTTATTTGGTTTAACGTATTTGGCATTACACCAATACCTCATTTAAACATTCTGCTAAGTATATGATATCCCTTTCTTTATGGTTCGCACAAATGGTTACGCGTAACCTAGATGTACCACTCGGCACTGTCGGTGGCCGAATTGCTGTCACCCAAATTCCTTTTTGTTTTAGTTTTTCGCTCGCTGCTAACGCTTTAGTTTCTTCTTGAACATTAATGGCATGAATTGACGATGTGGTTGGCACCAAATCTATGCTGCTATCGAGTTGACAACTAAATAACCTTGTTAGAGTAGATAGCTTTTCTTGTCGCCAAATTTCTTTTTTTATCGTCTCTATGCTTTTTTTAGTCGCCCACGCTATTGCCGGTGAAATTGCCGTTGAATAAATATAGTGCCTTGCAAAATTAACAAAATAATCATGTAACTCTGCATCGCAAGCTACAAATGCCCCACTGGTTGCAATCGCTTTACCAAATGTCGCCATCACGATATCGACATCAGCACTCGCGATACCTTGTCCTTGTTCACCTTTGATGCCAATACTGTGAGCCTCGTCAAGGTAAATCATGGCATTTGCTTTATTCGCCAGCTGCGTTAAGGCGTCAATATCCGCTTCATCACCATCCATACTGAAAACACCTTCAGTTGCAATCAAGGTGTTTAACTCATTGTTTGCCGCCGCCGTTTTCGCGAGTAATGCGCCTAGATGCTGATAATCATTATGACGATATCGTTTTAAGCTCGCTTGAGATGATAATGCTCCATCAATAATAGATGCATGTGAGAGTTTATCCAGTAGTAACTGCACGTCTTTTTGACCTAGCGCATGCATTACTGCCTGATTTGCTGCAAATCCACTACTAAAAAGCAACACACGCTCTCGCCCGAGCCAGTTTGCGGCTGTTTCTTCTAGTGCCTGATGGGCATAATTAAAACCAGTGACTAGACTTGACGCACTAGCGGAAACACCGAACTTTTCAGCCCCTTCGATCATCGCCGCTTGAATGTCAGGATGATTATTGAGGCCTAAATAATCGTTAGAGGAAAAGTTCAGGTATTGTTTACCATCAACAACTATCTCTCGACCACTACTACCTGCAATGCTAACTCGCTGACGATACCGATTTAGTTGCGTTTGCTGAGCCAATTGCTCAGCAATAAATTTGAATTTCATCTATCGCGCTAATTGTTAAAACTAGCCAGCGTTATAAAACAGGTCTTGGTTTTCTTGTTCACTAATTGCGGTGTGAATTTTCTTTTCATCACTGCCATCGTCAACAAGCGACTCAATGGTTTCTGTATTGATGCCAAGCTTATTGAACAATGCAATATCTTGGTTAGTTTCTGGATTCGCCGCTGTTAATAACTTACAGCCGTAGAAAATCGAGTTTGCGCCAGCTAAGAAGCAAAGCGACTGCATTTGCTCATTCATAGTTTCTCGGCCCGCCGATAAACGAACATGGCTTTTTGGCATCATAATACGCGCAACGGCAATACAACGGATAAAATCGAATTCGTCTAAATCGGCAACATCCGCAAGTGGCGTACCGTCAATTTTTACCAACATATTAATGGGTACACTTTCTGGCTGTGGCTGCAAATTGGCCAGTTGTACTAACAGTGAGGCACGATCATTGGCCTTCTCACCTAAGCCAACAATACCACCACTACACACTTTCATGCCGGCAGAACGCACATTGTCTAGCGTGTCTAATCTGTCTTGATAGGTGCGCGTAGTAATAATTTGATTATAGTGTTCTGGCGAGGTGTCCAAGTTGTGATTGTAGTAATCTAAACCTGCTTCTTGCAGCGATTGGGCTTGGTCTTTAGACAGCATACCTAGCGTCATACAAGTTTCTAAACCCAGCGCCTTTACGCCTTTAACCATTTCGGTGACATAAGGCATGTCACGCTCTTTTGGGTTACGCCATGCTGCGCCCATACAAAAACGCGTAGAGCCTTGCGCTTTCGCTTGTTTAGCAGCTTCCAGCACTTTCTCAACTTCCATTAAACGTTCTTTTTCAATATCGGTTTTGTAGCGAGCGCTCTGTGAACAGTATTTACAATCTTCGGGGCAGGCACCTGTTTTAATCGACAACAAGGTGCTGACTTGAACTTCGTTGGCATTAAAGTGCTGACGGTGCACAGTTTGTGCTTCAAACATCAAATCATTAAACGGTTTGTTAAATAATGCGTTAACTTGTTCGATTGTCCAATTGTGTCGAACCTGAGATAAATTTTCTGTCATAGTGTGCCCGTCGTTGCTGTGTTGCCAGCGAATAAATTTAGGAGTAGTCTAGCCGCCAAGTAAAAGATGTCAACGCAGACCAGAATAACAAGTTAACATATGAGCATTATTTATACAGATGATTTAGCGTTTGACCGCGCACATATTTGGCACCCGTATACGTCAATGACTAACCCTTTACCTAGCTTTAAGGTAAAAAGTGCCAATGGCGTGCATTTAACACTAGAAGGCGGCCAACAAGTTATCGATGGTATGTCATCTTGGTGGGCAGTTATTCACGGTTATAACCACCCTCGCCTAAATCAATCGGTATCAAACCAGCTAGCGCAAATGGCACATGTCATGTTCGGCGGCTTAACTCATGAGCCAGCTATTGAACTTTGTAAAAAGCTAGTAACGTTAACACCTGAGGGGCTTGAGAAAGTATTTCTTGCTGATAGCGGCTCTGTTGCGGTTGAAGTCGCGCTTAAAATGGCAATTCAGTATTGGCATAGTTTAGGTCAACCACAAAAAAACAAACTATTAACGGTAAAAAATGGCTATCACGGTGATACTTTTGCTGCGATGTCGGTATGCGACCCAGTTAACGGTATGCACCAGCTATTTGCCAACTCCATTAACCAGCACTATTTTGCCGATGCGCCGCAAACTCGATTTGGTGAAGAATGGCAAGCAGACGATATCGCGCCGTTAAAAGCGCTATTTGAGCAACACCACCAAGAAATCGCCGCCTTTATTATCGAGCCTGTGGTGCAAGGTGCTGGTGGCATGCGGATTTATCACCCGCAGTATTTAGCTGAATGTCGAAAATTGTGCGATGAGTACAATGTATTGATGATTGTTGATGAAATCGCCACTGGCTTTGGTCGTACGGCTAAGTTGTTTGCCAGCGAATGGGCAGATATCACGCCAGATATTATGTGCTTAGGCAAAGCATTAACGGGCGGCTATATGACACTTGCCGCAACACTGACCACTAAACACATTGCAGAAACCATCAGTAACGGCGAAGCAGGCTGTTTTATGCATGGCCCAACGTTTATGGGCAATCCACTTGCCTGCGCCGTTGCCAATGAAAGCTTAGCAATGCTGATGGAAAACCAGTGGCAAGCGCAAGTAAGCCGTATTGAAAAAACGCTCACGAGTCTGATTTCGCCTTTAGCTGAACATCGCCGTGTAGCTGATGTACGGGTACTGGGAGCTATCGGCGTTATTGAAACAAAACAAGCAGTGAAGATGGAAAATATTCAAGCACTATTTGTTGAGCAAGGTGTGTGGATTCGCCCGTTTGGTAAACTCATTTACTTAATGCCACCTTTTGTGAGTTCTGATGAACACCTACAGAAACTTGTTTCGGCAATTGCATTGGCACTAGATAATGAACACTGCTTTCAATAGTTTTATATTGTGTTCAATTACTAAGGGTTAGTGTTCAATTGCTTAGGATGAGTGATCTTTGCTAGGAAACATCATACATTTCTAATGAATGTTTAATATTGAATTTAAGACTGCCAATAAGCATTAATTGCAATATAAAATACCCAAGCCGCGCAAATCACAAAAAGTAGTACGAAGTTATAAAACTTATTATCGGTAGCGCGGCGAGTGCGAAAATGACTCAATATAATGCTACCGAGGCTTAATAACGCGGTAATCCACAATAGTATGTACAAATAGTCAGTGAGTGGCGTTACCCAATAGTCTCTTACCTCAATGCCTTTATAACGGGTAATACCGTAAGAACGTTCCGGTGCTGCGTAAAATGAAACAACTAAGGCGATAGAAAATAAAAACCAGCCAATCAATGACAACCACTGTAAAATGTTAACCCAAGTGTCTTTGTTTTCTCGGCGGTCTACTTCCGGCCATTGCTTGTTTGAATCCATCTTAACTACATCCAAAATAACAACATTTTTAGTGTAAACATTCAGTTCACGAATTAATTAGCTAAATTAAGTAATTATTACTTGTTAAACGCAATAGTCACGTTAACATAATACGCCCTAAAATTATGTATTATTTATAACGAAAAACGAGGTCATTCAATGTCAGTTATTTCAATTACTGATGTCTTAGCAGGCAAATTCCCTGTTAATGAAGAGATCACTGTGCACGGCTGGATCCGCACTCGCCGCGACTCAAAAGCAGGTATCTCATTTTTAGCTATTCACGATGGTTCATGTTTCGACGCCATCCAAGCTGTTGTTCCGAATGATCTGAATAATTACGAAGAAGAAGTTTTAAAACTAACGACTGGTTGTTCAGTAAAAGTTACGGGTACTTTGGTAGAGTCTCAAGGCCAAGGTCAAGCGTTCGAAATTCAAGCAACTGGTGTTGAAGTGCTAGGTTATGTTGAAGACCCTGACACTTACCCGATGGCTGCTAAACGTCACAGCATCGAATTCTTGCGTGAGCAAGCGCACTTGCGTGCTCGCACAAACTTAGGAGGTGCGGTAACACGTGTGCGCAACACGCTTGCACAAGCAATTCACCGCTTTTTCCATGAGAAAGGCTACTTCTGGATTGCAACGCCATTAATCACAGCAAGTGACTGTGAAGGTGCAGGTGAAATGTTCCGTGTGAGCACGTTAGACATGGAAAACCTACCACGCACTGACAAAGGCGAAGTAGATTACAGCGAAGATTTCTTCGGTAAAGAAGCGTTTTTAACAGTATCTGGCCAACTAAACGTTGAAACCTACTGTAGCGCTCTTTCAAAAGTTTACACTTTTGGTCCAACTTTCCGTGCTGAAAACTCAAATACTTCTCGTCACTTAGCAGAGTTTTGGATGGTTGAGCCTGAAATCGCATTTGCTGATTTATCAGATGCTGCAGATTTGGCTGAAGACATGCTGAAGTATGTACTAAAAGCATTACTTGAAGAGCGCGCTGATGATATGGCGTTCTTCCAACAACGCGTTGATAAAACCGTTATCGATCGTTTAAATGCACTAATCAGTACCGACTTTGTACGCATGGATTACACTGACGCTATCGAGATCTTAGAAAACTGTGGTAAGAAATTCGAAAACCCAGTGTCTTGGGGCATCGACTTAAACTCTGAGCACGAGCGTTACTTAGCCGAAGAACATGTTGGTGCGCCAATTATTCTGCAAAACTACCCGAAAGATATTAAAGCTTTCTACATGCGCCTTAATGAAGACGGTAAAACAGTTGCGGCGATGGATATTCTTGCGCCAGGTATTGGTGAGATTATCGGTGGTGCACAACGTGAAGAACGTTTAGATGTACTAGATGCACGTTTAGCGGAAATGGACTTAGATCCAGCTGATTACAGTTGGTACCGTGACTTACGACGCTACGGTACTGTGCCTCACGCTGGTTTTGGTTTAGGCTTCGAACGTTTAATTGCTTACGCTACTGGTATTGCAAACGTACGTGACGTTATTCCATTCCCTCGTACACCAAACAACGCTGCATTCTAAGCAGTATTGTAGCGAGTTAATTAAATTAGAAAGCCCATCTAGTTGATGGGCTTTTTGTTATTTGGCTTTTTATTTTTTGCTTTGCGGTGTTTTTATTTTGGCTCTTTTGGGGCCATTGGCCAACCAACACAATATGCCGAGCTAATGCACTTATTTAATGCACTTAGTCATTGATTCACGATTCATTTGATTAACAATTCAAGTTCATCTCCATAGCTTACCCCCTCAATAAAAGGCGCAATAAGTTCAACCACATTACTCGGTTGAAAATGCCCTACTTTAGTTTCTGCTTTGGGTTGATAGATAAAAGCTGAATAGCATTTTCCTTGGTAAGCAATTTCGCAAGAATAGAAATCAAAATCCTCTGCTGGCCAATCTGTTGTCCATTTAACGTTTTTAAATCGATAGTCGGCTATGCCAAACTGAATGCACAGCTCTGCATGCCTCTCTTGACAGGGCTCTTGACTCGATTCTTGAACTAGATCTTGAACAGTTTGCTCAATTGCCAAATTAATTGTGCCATCGAACATTCGGGATAAATCTAGCCCTAACTTTTTAAAGAAAGGTTTTTGTAACGCTATTGTACCTTCAGAAAATGGCGAGTCAGTGGCTTTGCCAGAAGCAACTTGATGGCCCTTAATAACTCGCCCTTTCATTCTCATCGTTATTGTCTAGCTATAAAGTTTAGTTAAAGGTTTATGTATAAGCTTAAGACTTTGCATTAATCAACAATATATTCGTTAATGGCATGCTTGTCTGCTGGCGTTTTTACGCCAATTAATTCTGCGATAAAGTTAAACACGTGAATGTTTTCAAATGCTTCTACCTTTCCTGGCTTGACGTTGGGGCCTGACGCAAAAAATACGGCTTCCATTTGTGCTGTATCGGCAATGTCATAACCATGAGTTGCTGCTGTTTGATATTTTTTTTCGATAAAAATGATACCAGGCGCCGCGTTAACAATTAAATTCGGTAGTACGTCGGCTTGAGCTTGTGTTGTCGGTGCGAAACGCCAATGCTTTGGATAACTGTCAGGTAAATAAGCTTGATAACGACCTTGGCCTTTTTTATTTATTCGTTTTGCTGACTCCGCTAATACCTTTTTATTGTTGGAGTAAACATAAAGCTGTGTTTGACCATTCACCACTAGGGAGTTTTTCGACAATACTCGTGGCAGAACTTTAGATTGTAAAAGTTTATTCTTGATTGGTGCCATACCGTGATCAGACACAATCACTAAATTGATTTGAATATCATTTTCGTTTAGCACATCAAGAAATTCACCTACTAGCTGATCTACTTCAGCCACTGCTGCTTTAGCTTCGCTCGAATCTATTCCATGTTCGTGATTGGCTGAGTCGACAACCGAAAAGTAACTGGTAATAAATTGCGGTCGTTTTTCTTTAGGTAGCTTTAACCAGTCTATTACTTGCATCAACCGTTGCCGATTAGAATGGCTGCCATCATAAATTTCGTAAAAAGTGGGACGCGTATTAAATAGATTGGCATCAGATGTTGGCCAAAAATAAGTGGCCGCTGTCACACCTTGTTCCTCTGCTAACACCCACAAAGGTTTGGCGAGTAACCAGCTTGGATCTTCTTTAGTTTTACCCATGCTGTAGAGGTTGTTTCGTGTTCTACTGTAAAAACGGTTGTGAATAATGCCGTGCTCAAGAGGATACTTGCCTGTGACGATAGAGATATGATTTGGAAAGGTTTTTGTTGGGTAAACCGGGAGTAACGCGTTACTGGATAACCCCTTATTTCTTAATGATGATAAGTGTTTTGGGGCAAGTAATTCGAATTGCTCTTGGCTAAAGCCATCGATAGAAAGGAGTACTGTCGGCGCTTTTTCTGCAAAAGCAGGTGTCACTGTGATAACGCTTAAAACAAGCATTATTGTCGTTAAAAACTTCACTATGTTTCCACTTATAATTATGTTGATTTCTCTTTTGTTAACGAGAAAGCGCAAAAGTACGCTGGTGAATGAATCATTAAAATTGAGTTAACAAACGAACAAAAGGCAAAATTTGGGCAATAAAAAAGGAGCATAATGCTCCTTTTCTGTGGCAGTACGATTACACGAATAGATCTTTAATATTCGCTAAGTCGGTTTTGCCGTTAGCAATTTCTTCTGGTGTTAAACCGGAAAGTTCATGAGGGAAAACTAACCACTCTTCTGACTCATGAACATAGTAATCAGGCACAATTTCTACCTTGGAATTTTTAGGCTTATACCAAGGGCATGCAACGCGAACATCGGTTGGCATGTTGTTGCGCATTAACACTTTTAATTGTTTGATAAGGGCGTCAATACTGCGGCCAGAATCAAATACATCATCAACAATTAATAGGCCGTCACCCGCGTTAGCATTTTCAATAATGTAGTGCAAACCGTGTACTTTAATTTCTTTACTTTGCTGATTGATGCCGTAGTAAGAAGAAGTACGCACTGCAATATGGTCGGTCTCTACTTTTTTGAAATCAAAAAATTCTTGAACGGCGATACCGATCGGCGCACCACCACGCCAAATGCCAACGATAAACTCTGGTCGGAAGCCATCTTCATAGACTTTGGCCGCTAATTTGAATGAATCTTCAAGTAACTCTTGCGCTGAAATGTATTTCTTTTCCATTGAGGAAATTACCTATTTATTAAAGCTAAGGTGATAACCAACGATTGTAACAAAGCTTGACTAGTTGGTTAACTACTTTACGCCAATATGTTGATCTAAATAGCGTAGATGTAAATAAATACTATTGCTAGCACGCCAAAAAAATTCTTTATTAATGTTATCGTAAGTGTCAGACGTTTGGTGATAATGCTGATGTGTGCCTACCCCAAAATAGATGAATGGGATGCCTGCTCGATAAAATACGCCGTGGTCACTCGCCAGCTTCCATCGCCTTTTATTCCACATGCCTGCCGCCCTTTCGCGCTTAAAACCCTTTTGTACCGGCACCCAACTGGAATACTGAAAGCGTAAGAATTCCTCTTCCTTTTGGTCAGATAATAACTGATCAAGATTATGACTAATGTAACTTAGCTTACTCGTATTCTTAACCCCAGCTATCATGTCCAAATTAACGTTTAGCAAGGTATCTCTTACAATGCCTGGTAATTCATCTACAAAAGCTTTGGCACCTCGAAGGTTATCTTCCTCTCCATCACTAAAGACTAAAATAATATCGTGCTTCGTTTTACCTTTTAGTACCTTAGCCAATTCAAGCAGTGCCGCAACGCCTGAGGCATTATCGTCTGCGCCGTTATAGACTTTATCACCACTCGCACCAATGTGATCATAGTGCGCCGAAAGCACAATATAGCGCGGTGACAGTATTTCGTCAGCGTTATTGCCCTTAATGTACGCAATAACATTCGTACCGTTTTTTTGCCTACCAAGGTGGTAACTAAAAGACTGAAAATACCCTCCCACTTGCGGTAAAGGCCCAATTCCATAATTGATAAGTTCATTTTTAATATATTGCGCGCTTGCTCGTGCGCCTTGAGTATCTGTTTCTCGGCCTTTGAGTTGATCACTCGCCAAATATTTAACATGGGCAAGTAATGAGGATTGATTGATAACTGTGCCTGAAAGAGGCGGCGACTGATAAAGTGTTGTTTTGTTAGTACATGCACTAACGCATACAATTAGCAATAAAATACTTAATTGCTTCATATTAGCTCAGGACACTACTGGTTTAAGATATTGAGCTTCGCCAAATATTGCTGTTCAACATCTGGATATTTGTTAATCCGAATCGCCCTTTTCATTGCTATTTTCGCAGAGTTTGTTTTGCCTAAGGCACTAAACACTTTAGCTAATCCATAGTGAAATTCATGAATGCTGTCATCAAGTTTTATCGCCCGTTGGTAATGACGAGCTGCACTTTCATAATTGCCTTCATAAAAATCTTCATCTGCTAACAAGGCATGGTAATACGGGTTTTTAATACGCTGTTTGAGTATCATGCTGTCGATGCGCCGTGCTTCATCGTAGCGACCTTGAATTGCCAACAATATGGAAAGATTCGTTAAGGTGTTTAAGCTTCTTGCATCTAAGCTAATCGCATGACGATAAGTGGTTTCTGCTAGCTCATTTTGATCCGTGAATCGGTAAAGTACAGCCAAATTTCCCCAGCCTGCAGCAAAATCAGGAGCGGTTTTTACTGCTTGAGCAAAATAACGGTAGGCAGTGTCGTAATCGCTTTCAACAAGTGCTTGTGCGCCCTTATTATTATAAAACATCGCTGCAACCGTATTAATACTGACTTTTTTCTTAGGAAAGCGTTTCTTTTTAACGAAAGGATCAAAATCAATTTCGATATCAGCACCGCCCCACACAACACTAACATTAGGATCTCGAGATTTAACACCAGGAATTAGTAAGTTAACGTGGCCTGTTAGCAAATTATATTGGCCATTTCTCACCCAGTATTCTGGTACTTGAACATCTTGGAACACAACATCAAGCCCCGACGCTTTAGCCATGGCATACGCCATAATGGTTAACGACATGCAATTGGCCGTCTGGCTTTGATACGTTTCACTCGCGGTTAAATTTGCATTACTTTGATAAGCAAGACCAACATTATTATCACTAAAAATATGGCGAATAAGTTTCATTGCTTTATTGTGCTTGGTGCGCTCAGACATAAAGCTGCTGCGCACAACCGACTTCATTTCATCGCTTAACGCAAAAATTTCTTCTTTTGACTCAACATCAATTTGCTGCGCTTTGGGGAAGGCTTTGTCAACTAGGAGTAGGTCTGGATTATAGGCGGCGACACCCGCAGAGTGTTGAGGCACAGTTGAATTGCAACCGCTAAGCGAAAAAACCATGGGGAACAGCAATAAAACCAGTCTATGCATAAGCCACCTCAAACATCACATCTTATTTAAGCATAATGTAAAACTGATAGATTGCTTAATTGAATACTATGCGGTTAATAACTCGTTACATAAAAACTTGTGGAAGAGCAATTAGCTATGTGGAGATGTGTTTGTCTTATAACTTGTCGATGTGTTGAAAACTGAGGTTTAGTATAGGCTCCAATTACTAGAGCCTTATAACGAAAAAAGGCTGCACAATGTGCAGCCTTTTCGAATATGGCGGTGAGATAGGGATTTGAACCCTAGAGGGGCTACAAACCCCTGCCGGTTTTCAAGACCGGTGCTTTCGACCACTCAGCCATCTCACCAAACTTGTTCCCTTTGCTTGGGAACGAGGCGCATATTAAAGACAGATTCACAGCTTGTAAAGCCCTAATTTGAAGATTTTTAACGATAAAGAAGATAATTGTACTGTTTGATTAATTAACCTACGCAACTCGTTCAAAAAGTATAAGGCAACTCAATTTGCGAGGCACTCAACACTCGATTAATTCGATGTATTTACCCCATATATCCTCACTTTAGGTTTCAAATTCGACGCTATTAATTCACGAATAGATCAAGATAACTAGATAGCAGCCTTTTGAACTACCTTCAGTTCGATTATAAAATCCGAATTACTAAGCAATTTCATCGCTTTTTTTAGCTGCTTACCAAGATGTGGCTTAAGGTATCGACTAGCCTCATTGATTGGTAGATCTTTTAGCAGTAGAAATATTGCAAGCGCATAAACATGTTCATTTTCACTGAGGTATCCACTGCGACTTGATTTCCACCCTTGAGAGTCTGCATCGGCATATTGGCTAAAGTTAAATGCTGAGTTCGCCATAAATATCCCAAACCCCATAAAAGTCGCTGCAATATCTGTTGCAAACTCCCAATTATCCCAACCGCCCGGTGGCTCATCTTTAGCAGTTGCTGTTAAATAGTGCGCAAGCTCATATGCAAGCGTGGCAACCAATTGCATAGGTTGCCCTACTAAAACTGGATTGTAGGTAATAATCACTTTATCTGACGCAGTAGCTTGGAAAGTTCCATTAGGGCTAACTGGTGCATTTTGTATGGCAATACCCGCAGAAATGAAAGGGTTGGCATCTTCTTGTTGTGCTTCAAGTATGCAATCCCACTCCGCCATATTGGCGTGCTGCTTTACTGAATTAAACGTTGCTATAGCGGCAGCTTCTGCGTTATCTGCTTCAACAGGAAAATATGCTTTTGTCGGTAAGACTAAACTTGTTGCTTGGTAAAAATCTTCTCCACCAAAATTACGCAACAACCAGCGATATGTCTCAATATGAAATGTTTGATCTTCTGGCGCAAGAAAGGGTTTGTTTTTAAATAAGTTAAACATCAATCCATTGAAGCTTGAAAGCAATGAGTTTGATATTACAAAAACAATAAACAGAGGTCTATTGATTACCCCCTGTTTGAATAATTAAAACGAAAAAAGGCTGCACAATGTGCAGCCTTTTCGAATATGGCGGTGAGATAGGGATTTGAACCCTAGAGGGGCTACAAACCCCTGCCGGTTTTCAAGACCGGTGCTTTCGACCACTCAGCCATCTCACCAAACTTGTTCCCTTTGCTTGGGAACGGTGCGCATAGTAAAGCGTGCCCACGCGCTTGTAAAGCGTTAATTGCAATAAAATTGCAATATCGTTCCGTTCGCTCACAAACTAATCAATGGCCATGTATTTTTCTACAATTTTACGAGTTGCAGGTACATTTATTAGCTTATTAGTTTCTTGCTCTAGTACAACATCATCAATTCTTTGCGACTGACGAAGCATAATTAATTGGCTTAGTTTATTGGCATCATAATTAGCCGCTGCTACAGGGTGTTTGTCTTTAACCGACATGAGCTGAGTAACGTTAGTGGCTTTTATCTGCACGGCAAGTGGCAACAAAACACTTTCAGGCAACTGCCATGTTTTTGCAATAATATAAGTTAGCTTAAGCGAATACTTGTCGATGATTTGCTTGAGCACCAAAGCATTTGGTCTACAGTCAGGATCAACCCAACTAAAAGCTTCTACCATCAATTGGAAAAGTACCATTTCACCAAGGTTTCTAATTAGGCCGACAAAATAAGCACTAGCGGCCGCTTCTGGCGCTTGGCGTTTAACTATTTCCTGCGTGAAATCAGCGGTATTTTGGCTGTGCTGCCAAATTCGCTCACCGAACTGTTTGAAATAGGCACTGGTAACGGGCTTGTAACTATTTATGTAGCCATAAATCGCCCCTTCCAGCAGGCCAGCAGTACCTACGGTAACAAACGCGGTTTTCAAATCAGTAATATCTTTGGTGCCACGTTTATATTTAGTTGTATTAGCCAGCTTAATAACATCCGCAGCGATACTTGGCTCTGCAGCAATAATTTTTAAAAGATAATCGGTATCAAAATCACCGGATGATAACTGATTAGCAAGATCGGTAATCGTCGCAGGCATCACAGGCAGCTCGTTAATAATTGCCTTTGCCTGTGTGGTAATGATTGTCTCAATTTGCTGTTTAACAAATTGACTGATTTCATCAACGTGACTGCCCGTCACTTCTGAATTAAATAAGTAATTGGTGAACGCTTGACCAAGTTCAAAACGCATAGAAGGTATAGAAGACGCTGATAAGTTTTGTTGAGCTTCATTGAGTGAAGTAGCATCTACTTCTTTAGTTGCCCTACTCTGGGCGAACGCTTCATAATTAGGTTTTTTCTGTGATTTAGCTAGCGTAGGAAAAGCTGATTTAATTAATTTACGAAACACAAAGATAAAGCCTGTGAATGATTGAAAACACTAACAATTCCATTGTCTACGAATAAGGTTTACAAATAGTGAATCCTTCAAGAAGCTAATTGCTGCTTAATGAAATGATTTGCGAAACAGCGCGGAGAATAGTAACACAATCTGTAGGGGCTATTTGTAAACAAAAAGTAAAAGATAAAAAAAAACCTCGCATTTGCGAGGTTTTAGAATATGGCGGTGAGATAGGGATTTGAACCCTAGAGGGGCTACAAACCCCTGCCGGTTTTCAAGACCGGTGCTTTCGACCACTCAGCCATCTCACCAAATTGTTCCCTTTGCTTGGGAACGAGGCGCATATTAAAGTGTTGATATTCGCTTGTAAAGCGTTAATGTTAAAATTAATTTTGTTTGCTTTCATTTTGAGCAAAGCTATTATTTTTAAAGCAAAAAGGCTAAAAATTAATGAATAAATGTCGCTGCCCTTGGCTAGATGAATCTAAACCAGATTATGTAAAGTACCATGATGAAGAATGGGGACTACCTGTTAAAGAAGACCAAAAGCTGTTTGAGTTTCTCGTTTTAGAGTCGGCACAGGCAGGCTTAAGTTGGTATACCATATTGAAACGCCGCGAACACTATCGAACAGCCTTCGCAAATTACGATGTTAATACGGTTAGCCAATTTACTGAGGATGACGTAGAAAAGTTAATGCTAAATAACGGTATTATTCGCAATCGCAAGAAAATAGAAGCAGCAATAAACAACGCCTCCCGCTTTATTGAAATACAACAAGAATTTGGTAGCTTTGCCAACTATCAGTGGTCGTTTGTTGGTAATAAGACCATAGTCAATGCCCCTAAACAATTAAGTGACTACCCAGCTACGACAGAAGTTTCAGATAAGCTTGCGAAAGACATGAAAAAGCGCGGTTTTAAATTTCTCGGTTCAACAACTATTTACGCGCACATGCAAGCCTGTGGCATGGTTAACGATCATTCGGTAGACTGTTTCAGAAGAAAACAAATAATTGATCTCTTTCAGCAAGAAATAGCGTAGTAATTTTAAAATCTGCGTGCCATAATATGTCACGCATTGACAATTTGGGCTTGAACTTTTTGTTATTGCCCAAATCTACATAATTAGAAAATAAGTTCATAGAGGAAAGTTTATGCAAACAAATATGAATCTAGGTACTGCAAGTCAAAGTAGTGCTATTGAAATTAATAAGGTATTGCGAAATACCTACATGCTTTTAGGCATGACCTTAGCGTTTAGTGCGGTTACTGCTGGTGTTTCAATGGCCATGAATTTATCGCATATGGCTGCTTTAGTCATGACGCTTGTTGCTTTTGGTTTACTATTTGTTGTTAACAAGCAAGCAGACAAAGCCAACGGTATTTTCTGGATTTTTGCTTTCACTGGCTTAATGGGCGCCTCACTAGGGCCATTACTTAATATGTATGCTGCTCTACCTGGTGGTCCATCATTAATTATGCAAGCGTTAGGCGGCACGGCGTTAATTTTCTTTGCTTTGTCAGGCTACGCACTAACAAGTAAGAAAGACTTCTCATTTATGGGTGGTTTCTTAATGGTTGGTTTAATTGTGGTATTGATCGCTGGTATCGCGAATATCTTCTTCGCTATTCCTGCAGTATCACTAGCGTTAAACGCTGCGATTGTGATGATTATGTCTGGTTTAATTTTATTCGATACTAGCCGCATTATTCACGGCGGTGAGCGCAACTATATTCGCGCTACAGTGTCGTTATACCTAAACATTTACAACTTGTTTGTTAGCCTACTTCAACTATTAGGCGCATTTAATTCAGACGATTAATTCTGAATTGATATTAATATATAATAAAGCCCCGTTTTAAAACGGGGCTTTTTTTATTTGCGACTTTTACTTTATGACAACGAGCTATTAGGAAATCTGTGTCTGTTTATACTTTGGTAGTGACTACTCCACCCCATCAGAACAATACCGCCACGGTAATTGAATTTGCAGAATCAATTTTAACGGCTGGGCATCAAATTAACGGTATTTTTTTCTATCAAGACGGTGTGCTTAACGCGAGCACATTGACGTCAATACCTAACGATGAATTCCAAGCGCCAGCCGCTTTTGTGAAACTTCATAACGATCACCAAGTAGCGCTACATTTGTGCATAACTGCGGGTGAGAAACGCGGTTTAACCGACCAAGATGGTGTAATAAATATAAATCCAGCATTTACCGTATCTGGTTTGGGGGAAATGGTAGAACTGACATCTACAGCAGACAAGGTGATTCAGCTATGAGTTCAACTTCACTAGCCGTTATTAATACGAAAGCGCCTTTTGCGACTAGTCATGGTAAAGATGCTTTAGACCTAGCACTTATCTTTGGTAGTTATGAGCAACAAATATCGCTATTTTTTATTGGCGATGGTGTTTTTCAACTACTTCAACGGTGTGACGGTATTACATTAAACGTAAAAGACTTTACCAAAACTTTCGCGGCATTGTCGTTCTACGATATAGAAAACGTTTATGTCAGCCAAGAATCATTAACTAAACGCTCATTAAACAAGAGCTCATTAATTGATGGCGTAGAGGTTTTATCTGATGATGTAATTCAGCAGTACCTTAGCCAACACACCGCAGCGTTAACATTCTAAAGGTTTATCAATGACAAGTTTGCACCTTATCCGAACATCTTCATTTAGCAGCGATAGTTTTACGAATGCTTTAACAGTGATGAAAAGTAGTGACCGAATTATTTTATTAGACGACGGCGTTTACAGCATTAATCACCCTATCCTACAAAAGGCTTTAGCCTTAGTGGGCAAAGAAAACCTTTTTGTGATCGAGCATCACTATTTGGCACGAGGTTTAGTGACTGATGATGCGTTGAATTTTATCTCAATGGCAGCACTCGTTGCACTAACTGAAGCTGCAAATCAAATTATTACATGGCAATAGTATGCAATTTAACAATCAAACAATAGAACTCGATAAACACGGCTATTTAATCGATTTTCAACAATGGAGTGAGGAACTCGCACCTGAATTGGCAAAACAAGACGATGTAGAGTTGACCGAAGCGCATTGGGAAGTGATCCGCTTTGTGCGCGAATTTTATGTAAAATTTAACACTTCGCCAGCAATTCGCGCGCTAACTAAAGCAATGAAAGACGAATTCGGTGAAGAAAAGGCAAACAGCCGTTACTTATATCGATTGTTTCCCGAAGGGCCTGCAAAGCAAGCAACAAAATACGCAGGCTTACCAAAACCTGCGCGTTGTATTTAGTTTGCTAACGTCAGTGAGCGATTTAAACAAACGTTAGACTTTGATATTAATGTTGTTACCCGAGCTCGCTGTCGGTGGGCTTACTTGGCCACCAGCAAGGCTAGATTCGATGAGATCAACAGCGATCTGGCCTTCCACTTCTGTTTGACTATTTTCTCGCTGTGCACCTTTTACTTCTAGTGCGTTTCCGCCATCTACATTCACTGGTGTTGAAGAACCGATGGTTAAAGTCATAACTACCTCTCATTACATGACAATATTAACACGTTAGTGTTCCTGATCTATTTATCGGAAAAACTACGAAAAGCTTTAGCGCTTTTAATGGCTAACTCAGTGAATATTTCCTTAAAACCGCTTTGACTATTTTTTAAATAAGCAGCTGAAGCTTCAACATGTACAAAAAAAGCGCCGAAGCGCTTTTTTAATCGTAATCCATAAATGCAAGCTTACGCTGCTGGCAAGTTTGGTACAAAGATCCCCGCCATTTCTTGCATAACACGTACAACTTGGCAACTGTAGCCAAATTCATTGTCGTACCATACGTATAATACAGCGCGATCTTCATCAACAATGGTTGCTTGAGAATCAACAACACCAGCATAGCGAGAGCCAACTAAATCCGTTGATACAATTTCAGTTGACGCTGTGTAATCTACTTGGTTTTGTAGATCTGAGTTTAACGAAATATCACGTAGGTAATCATTTAAACCGTCAGTGGTAGTTGCTTCTTTAAGGTTTAAATTCATGATTGCCATAGAAACATTTGGCGTTGGAACGCGAATCGCGTTACCTGTTAACAAACCTTTTAATTCAGGCAATGCTTTAGCAACCGCTTTAGCTGCACCTGTAGAAGTAATAACCATGTTAAGTGGCGCACTGCGACCACGACGCGGCGACTTGTGGTAGTTATCAATTAAGTTTTGGTCGTTAGTGTACGAGTGAACCGTTTCTACGTGGCCGTTTTTAATACCAAACTTATCGTTTACCGCTTTAAGTACAGGTGTGATTGCATTGGTTGTACAGCTAGCCGCTGAAACAATTTTATCTTCAGCCAAGATCATATCGTGGTTTACACCGTAAACAATGTTCTTGATATCACCTTTAGCTGGTGCCGTTAATAATACTTTAGCCACACCGTTTGATTGTAAGTGCTGGCCTAGACCTTCTTCGTCTGACCAAATACCTGTATTATCAACTACTAGCGCATTGTTAATACCGTATGCAGTGTAATCAACATCAGCTGGTGATTTTGCGTAGATAACTTGAATGAAAGCACCGTTAGCTTTGATAACGTTGTTTTCTTCATCAATAGTAATACTACCGTTAAACGAACCATGTACAGAATCGCGACGAAGTAAGCTAGCACGTTTTGCTAAATCACCTTCTTTACCTGGGCGGATAACAATGGCGCGTAAACGTAATTTTGACGAAGGACCCGTTTTTTCAATTAATAAACGAGCAAGTAAACGACCGATACGGCCAAAACCATAAAGCACAACATCTTGCGCTGCTGGCTCTTCACTATTGACAGCTAAACTGTCAGCAAGTTCTTTTTCTAAGTACTGTTCAATCGTTAAACCATTCGCACCACCTAAAAATAGGTAATTGTAAGCAAGTTTACCAATATCAACGCGCGCTGGTGATAATGACATCTTGGTTAACGCTTCTAAAAATGGGAAACTCTCACGTAAGCGTAATTTACTTTCTTCGTGTAATGCGACAGACTTGTGTGCTTTGACGATATCAATGGCCGAAGCATTAACGAGAGAACGACCATAAACAGCAACTTCAATTCCTTTATTGCGGAATAGTTGGCTGATAATAGGTAACATATTTTCGGCGAATGTTTGGCGCTCTTGCCAGCTTGCTTGATATTGTTCCTCAAGATGAGAAGTCATTACTTAAACCTTATATTTCCATGAAGTGATCGTTTGACTATTATCAATGTTTTAATATGACGTTATGATTAATAATAGCTACTTGCTTGATGCGGCGGACATTGTAATGCACAGTGAAAGTTTTCGCTACCACCTACATAAAAATTTCCAAGTTTACTTGAGTATTAAATGAAGCATTTACCCTTACTACTACTTTCTCCTTTGCTACTAATGGCTTGCGATACAGGACCAGATCTCGCGAAAATATGCAAGGAATCGCCAGCTATGTGCGAAGAGTTTATTGAAGATACTTGGTGTAAGAAAGAACGTGTAAAAACAATTTATCACAACTACGCACTTACACAGACAGGTGCAGATAAGCAAAAGTTCGATTTGTTAATCGCTTACGAAGAGTATGCAGCTTGTATGGATCACGCTTCGCAAATAGAACATATCAAACTCAAGTACAAAAAACGTAACCGTATTGATAATGCAATAAAGGCAAAAGAGCGTATCAAGCAGCTAAGTGAAGAAACACTGCGCTCTGAACACCCCGAGTTATTGTTTTATCACTGGTCACGGTATTTAAATGAAGGCGCGCTCGCAAAATTTTTAGCGATGGAAGGAAGTAAAGCATTAGAAACAGCTGCTTCACAATTTAACTTGGCCACTTATTATATTAAACGCGATCCCGACAAAACCTTAGATCTACTATTTCATGCATTGGAATTACAGGCCGATGATTCGCCGGTAAACACTGAGATATTCAAATCTATTACGACAATATTTACAGATAAAGAAGAGTTTAAACAAGCTTACATTTGGTTAAAAATACTCACCCTTTACGATCCTGAAGATATTGATAGTAGCGAGCAAGGATTAATGGCATTTGCGCAATTCCACAAGTTGGATGCTGACTTTCTCGATAAGGTTGCGAGCGCAACCTTAGATAAGATTACCGATGGTACCTTTACTGCTCCACGCCATTAGGAGCAGTAAGGTGTTCTTTATTCCCTTAGGTGCTAGCTATTCTTCGTCGTTTGATTAGTCTGAACTATAGTTCTTGTTCAAAAATCAAGCTCAAAGAGTTCACACAATAACGCTTGCCAGTAGGTGCTGGGCCGTCATCAAATACATGGCCGAGGTGCGAGTCACAATGCTTACACTGAATTTCAACCCTTACCATATTGTGAGTCAAATCTTCCAAGTAAGCGACGTTATCATCTAAACAATCATAAAAACTTGGCCAACCGCACCCAGCATTAAATTTTGTTACTGACGAAAACAAAGGACGTTCACAACAGGCACAATGATAACTTCCTTCAAGCCAGTGATCATTATATTTGCCCGTAAAAGGCCGCTCAGTCGCCGCTAATCGACACACAGCATAGGCTTCTGGGCTTAATTTATCTTTATAATGATCCTGACTCATAGTCTACCTACTAAATTTTTTGAATTGCGCGTTCCTGCGATGACCATTCAACATGATACTTCTTACCCGCTGCTTTATCTAAACGTTCAAACGTATGGGCACCAAAGAAATCACGCTGACCCTGCAATAAGTTTGCTGGCAACACCGCTGAGCGCATTGAATCGTAGTACGACAATGATGAAGACAACGCCCCTGCCGGAATACCCATCAAAGTAATTTCAGCAACCGCCTGACGCCAGTTCGCTTGGTGTGTATTAAGCTGTTCAACAAAGAATTCATCGAGGAATAGGTTCTCTAACTCTTCATTGCGCTCAAACGCTTCAGTAATTGATTGCAAGAACACAGCGCGAATAATACAGCCTGCACGCCATATTTTAGCGATGCTGGCAAAGTCTAGCGTCCAATTATGTTCTTTTGCTGCAAGTTTCATTAACTGGAAGCCTTGTGCGTAAGCACAAATCTTTGCACAGTATATTGCATCATGTAGGCGGGCGATGAATGCTTGTTTGTCTTCCTCAGAAAGCGTTTTCTGCGCAGGGCCTTGTAAAAGTTCAGATGCGGTAACACGCATATCTTTGAAAGACGAAATTGAACGTGCGTATACAGCCTGTGAAATTGTCGGCGCTGGGCACCCTACTTCTAAGCTACTTACCGCTGTCCACAAACCAGTACCTTTTTGGCCGGCTTTATCCAGAATTAAATCAACTAGTGGCGTTTCGTCTTCTATCTTGTGACGCAAAACTTCCACTGAGATTTCCATTAGGTAGCTATCTAATGGACCTTGGTTCCACTGTTCGAAGGTATCAGCAATTTCATCACAGCTCATGCCTAAGCCATTTCGTAGTACATGATACGCTTCACAGATAATTTGCATATCTGCGTATTCAATACCATTGTGCACCATTTTTACGTAGTGACCTGCACCTGCTGGGCCAATATAGGCGGCACATGGATCGCCACCTTCTATTATTTGACCTGGCTCAACACGCTCAATTGGCTTACCAGTTTTAGGGTCTACCTTGGCAGAAATAGCCTCCCAAATTGGCTTAATGCGAGTCCACGCATAAGGAGAACCACTTGGCATAAGCGCAGGACCAAATCTTGCGCCAACTTCACCGCCAGATACCGCTGACGAGAACAAAATAAATTGATTTTTGTAACGCTCTTCGCGCTCAACCGTATCAACCCATAAACTATTACCAGTATCGATAACAATATCGTCTGGTTGAATACCGGCTCCTATCAAGCTCTCGCAAACTTGATCTACTGGCTCACCAGCGGGAACAGACAGAACAATTAAATGAGGGGCTTTTAGTTGTGAGAGGAGTTCAGTGTAAGACGAGCAACCATAAACACGTTGGCTATCTGTTTTGTTTTCTTCCTTGTCTTGCTCAATTGCATCATTTACTTTTTCTTGGCTTAAATCAAAAGCAGCAATTTTATAGCCGTTATCAGCAAGATTAAGTACAAGGTTTTTACCCATTACACCTAAGCCGATAAAGCCGATGTCACACAATGCTTTCTCTTGTGTCATATTCTAATTCCGAGGGTTAATACAGTGGATGTCGGCGCATCAATGCGCCATGTTTCCACTATTTTATCATGGGAATTTCCATAACGCTTCAGTTAAAACGTATAAAGCTGTTAATTTTTCTTGGTTTTTTAGTAACAATCCGAAATTTAATTTAACTAAATTACATAACCAAGTGTTTTACTCTTGTATTTTTTATTTATTGGTGTAATTTTACTACATTAATAAAATTCAGGAATTCACATGACTATTAAAGTTGGTATAAACGGCTTTGGTCGCATCGGCCGTTTTGTATTTAGAGCGGCGCAAGAACGCCAAGATATTGAAATTGTCGGTATTAACGACTTAATTGACGTAGATTACATGGCTTACATGCTTAAATATGATTCAACTCATGGTCGCTTTAACGGTCAAGTTGATGTCGTTGATGGCAATTTAGTGGTAAATGGTCAAACAGTTCGTGTCACCGCTGAACGCGATCCAGAGCAGTTAAAGTGGAATGACATTGGAGCGGATGTGGTTGTTGAGGCAACAGGATTGTTCTTAACTGATGAAACAGCACGAAAGCACATTAAAGCTGGCGCTAAAAAAGTTGTCATGTCGGCACCGTCTAAAGACGCTACACCAATGTTTGTTATGGGCGTAAACCATAGCGAATATCAAGGTGAAGATGTTGTATCGAATGCTTCTTGTACTACCAACTGCTTAGCACCAATTGCTAAAGTGCTCAATGACAATTGGGGTATTACAGACGGCTTAATGACTACAGTTCATGCTACGACTGCGACCCAAAAAACCGTCGATGGCCCTTCTGCAAAAGACTGGCGTGGTGGCCGCGGTGCTGGTCAAAATATTATTCCATCTTCAACGGGAGCGGCAAAAGCCGTTGGAAAAGTTATTCCTGAACTAAATGGCAAGTTAACGGGTATGGCATTTCGTGTGCCAACGCCAAATGTGTCAGTTGTCGACTTAACGGTAAACCTTGCGAAGCCAGCAAGTTATGAAGAAATCTGTACGGCAATGAAAAGTGCTGCACAAGGTGAACTAGCGGGCGTATTGGGTTACACAGAAGACCAAGTAGTTTCAAATGACTTTATCGGTGAAAAATGCACTTCAGTATTTGATGCTGGTGCAGGTATTGCCTTAACAGATACCTTCGTCAAAGTTGTATCTTGGTATGACAACGAAATTGGCTACTCAAATAAAGTACTCGATTTAGTTGCATACATAGCCAAGTAATCGACAGCGAAATAAGCAAATCAAACAAAGTTAGATTTACGCTAATTGAACACTTAGAAAAGTCGGCACTCGCCGACTTTTTTGTTAACTATTAAGCAATTATTCTATTCATCTACTATCTTCAGGCTATAGGCGAACTCACTCGTCTTATTAAGCATTGCAAAAGTGCTTACAAATCGTTGGGAACAAAGCCAGAGAGGATGATATGCAGAAAAACAAACCAAGCAAGGTAGCTAGTAACCAAGTAAACTCCCCTCAGCGCAAAACAAGAGAGCCACTTAAAGCTCATTCCCCTTCTTCCAATTCGACCACTGCAAGAGAAGAAGAAACGATTTCGAATAAACGTACGATTGCAACGAATAGTAATGAAACTAGTGACTTCATTGGCGCAGATAAATACAATTATTTCACCGAAAAAGACGTCTCACTAATACTTAAAAATTTGGATAACTTGCGAGGTGAGGTCTACCCCAATTCGCATGCTTCGGAAGACGAAGATCTTATACCCCCAAACTTTCCCTCAGTCTGTTTAATTGGTTTGGGTCGCTGTGGTTCAAATATCGCCTTAGATGTTGCCTGCCTTGTTCACAATGCTCGTAATTACTATCTAGATGAATTTCACAACGCCCAACTGCAAGCACAAGAAAATGATAGCAAACCACTGAAATGGATTCAGCGCAGCCTTAATATTCAACCGTCTAAAGCAGTAAAGCCGGTATTCCTTATCGAGCCTTTGGTCATGCTTGGTGATTTAGACAAAGACATCGAAGGTCGTATTCGATTCTCCTCTAAGGGTTTTGACAATAATTTCCTTAAAGATTACAACAAACTCAAAATCATGGATCTGTCTGAAGTACATGCGGGCGGTGCGGGCAACGCACCTATTCTCGGCCAATATTTGGCGAAAATAATTCTGAACAAAAATACCGATCAATTCACTAATCAAGATTGGAAGTTTATTCACTCGTATTTAATAGATTCATGCGGTATTAAAGCCAACCAATCGCGCTTGTATTTTTACATTTTTAGCGCTGGTGGTGGCACAGGGTCTGGCATGGCGTCAGAATTTGGT
Source organism: Thalassotalea euphylliae (assembly GCF_003390395.1). Taxonomy (NCBI): domain Bacteria; kingdom Pseudomonadati; phylum Pseudomonadota; class Gammaproteobacteria; order Alteromonadales; family Colwelliaceae; genus Thalassotalea; species Thalassotalea euphylliae. Next base: position 2,219,009 of record NZ_QUOV01000001.1, read on the forward strand.
TTGGCTCAGCAATATTCGTATATGAATAAAACGTTCGATACAAAGTCGGAGCGGGATTTAGCCAGTCACAATCAATCGTTTGTCTTTGAGCCCATTTTTACTAGCGGTATCTGTATCTTACCCAATATTTCAGATCAGTACGTCGAAACGTCGGAAGCCCTGCATATCAACGCAGGCCGCCTGTTATGTAAATATCTGTCGGAAGAATGGAATTTCTCGTACAGCATGGATAACGAAAATACGTCAATAACTAACATGATACCCCACATACGGCCTTGGAATGCGATGATGTTAATTTCCAACGATATCATGCGCTACGCCGAACAAAACGATAAAGACGGTGGCATGCAATTTATTGATGTTAACTCGATGGAACGACACGCGAATCAATATATTAGTCAACAGATTTTCAACATTTTAACGGCGCAAGCGGTCACCACAGATTACGACGAAAATTATTTTAGACGCGCGGGTATTGATATCGGCGAAACCATTCGGCTTGACGCCAATGATTTATTTATGAGTTTGGCAGGCCCTGTAGCAATTGCATATGCAGAATCTGTGGTTGGAGATAGCGAACATTCTGGTGAAAGTAAAAAGCTATTCAATACCGATGAACAATCACTCGATATTGATGATCTTTTTTATCGCTCAATCGACCTGCCGCACTTTAATAAACAAACTCAAGCCATCGAAGGCATCAGTATTTTACCTATTGAGTCTAATCAATATCGTGTCGCCCTAGAACACTATAAAAAGCATGACTACGATGCTTCAGTACTTAAAAAGCTGCATTTTTATAAAAACTGCTCTTCTGTGGTTTCAATCGTATCACTGCCGAAAGACTATAAACTTTCTTACATGGATTTAAATAAATTAAAAATGCACCTGAATAATTTATTTCCAAATACCACATTAAAACGCTACGCCCTTGTTATTGGTGCCTCTGCAAACTTGTCATTAACTACGTTAATAGCTAAAAGTCCTTGTCTAAGCGACGACTTCTTAACGCTTTTTGTTGCATATATAAAACGTTGTTTTGCACGAGATAACTATCGATTTGACGATACGGTAGACAAGCGAATTATTGAGTTTATTAAGGCTGATGAATTCGATGTAAAAGAAGTCGATAAGTTGTTACTGGAGTTTGAAAATCCGGCCAAGATTCTCGACACAAATTGGTATGCCATTAAGCCGATGTATGAGAAGAAGTATCGGGAGCTGATTAATGACAACAAGCAGTTTACGTCAATTAATGACATTCGACTAACCTTGGATAACGTTAAAAATGCAATCTACTATTTACGCGAAATATATCGCCACCGTATCAGCAAAACAAATGTTATTTCCTTGAATAACACTATCTCAATTAGCGATATTGACATTAAGGACAAGAATAGCGACTAAGCCAACACTTTTAGGCTAACCAAACAAAAAACCAGTCAATAACGACTGGTTTTTCTATATTAAAGCAACTAACTTAGTCGTTATTTTACAACGCTAGCTTGTTAGACATGAGCCAAGGCTTCTTGCGCCAGCTCAGTAATTGCCGTCCAATTTTTTTGCTTAATGATGTTGTCAGAGACCAACCAAGAGCCACCACAACATGCCACATTCCCTAAAGATAAATAGTTGTTAACATTGTTTAGGTTAATACCACCCGTTGGACAGAACTTGATGTTAGGGAAAGGTCCACCAATGGATTTAATTGCCTTAACGCCACCTGATGCCTCAGCGGGGAAAAACTTAAAGTGGTCATAACCAAAGTCAATGCCATCCATTAATTCTGAAATCGAGGATATTCCTGGAATTAATGCAATATCACCTTCATTACCCGCTTTAAGCAAATCTTTGGTTAACCCAGGGCTAATAGCAAACTTAGCGCCTGCATCTCGTGATCTTTGCAATAATTCACGGTTAGTTACGGTACCCGCGCCAACCACAGCATCTGGTAAATTCTTAGCAATGGTCTCAATAACCTGCAACGCAGAAGGTGTGCGAAGCGTAACTTCTAATACGTTAATATTAGCAGCCATTAGCGCTTCAGCGATCGGCAACGCATCTTCAACATGCTCGATAACAAGTACAGGCACAATTGGTCCCATTGCAAATAGCTCAGATGGCGCCAGTTGCCATTTTTTTAAATCCTTCATAATGCCTCTTTCTTATCTTGTATATCGTCTTGTAAATCGTGTTGAAGGTTGTCTTGAAGAAGGTATGCGGTTGCACCCAAAATCCCAGGTTGAGATTCAGTAATCACATAAGTAGGAATGTTTTGGTTAAAACCAGACATACGGCCTTTTTCTTCGAAACGTTGCCTAAAATCACTGCTTTTAAAATACTCTATAAATCTTGGAACTATGCCACCAGCAATATAAACTCCGCCGAAACTTCCTAGCGTTAATGCTAGATTGCCAGCAAAGCTGCCAAGTGTTTTGCAAAATTGTGCTAAAGCTTGAGCACATACTTCACACTCGCTTGCTAAGGCGCGAGTGGTAATATCTTGTGCGGCTAGCTCGGTCTCAACCGAGGAATTTTTACTGGCAAGCGCTTGGTATATTTGTTCAATCCCCAAGCCAGAAAGCAGCTGCTCATACGAAACATGCTGATATTTCGTCAGTAAAAATTCCAATATGTCGATTTCTTGTTTATCTACAGGCGCAAAGTCGACATGTCCACCCTCGCCGCTTAAACTTAACCAAGTTTCTTGCTGTTGGGCATCTTGCTCTTGAATTAGGTTCGCAACACCTAAACCAGTGCCCGGCCCACAAACCGAAATAGGTTTACCAGCGACTGACTCACCACCACCAATTTGAACTTTTTGCTCATCACTTAGCATAGGAATCGCGTGGGCAATTGCGGTAAAGTCATTAATAAGCAGTAACTTGTTGAGCCCAAGAGCCGATTTCAATTGTGTTTTTGAAAATTGCCAAGGTAAGTTGGTCATAACCACAAGATCATTTTCGACCGGGCATGCTATTGCAAAACATGCATTGATTGTTTTACCCGACAGCTGCTCTTTTTCAATAAAATCAGCAATTACTTCAACCAAACTTGCATATTTAGCGCATTGGTAAACAGTTAAGGCCTCGCAACTACCATCTTGCTGGGCAATGCCAATTCTTAAATTAGTGCCGCCAATATCGGCGACAATATTAACTACATTCTCGAGCATTAATGCTCACCCTCAAGATTACCAAATAGTGAACATGCGCCAGTGTCAGCTGAACTCAAGCTTTGACGCATAAAGCCAAACAACTCACGTCCCATACCTTCATGGTGGCCATTAACATTAAAATTAGCTAACGGACGCTGTGCTAACTCTTGTTCGTCAACTAACAAGGTTAATTCGCCTGATTCACCATCAACCATGATCATGTCGCCGTTCTGCACTTTAGCGATCCAACCACCATCTAGTGCTTCTGGACACAAGTGGATAGCAGCCGGCACTTTACCTGATGCACCAGACATACGTCCGTCAGTTACTAACGCAACTTTAAAACCCTTGTCTTGCAAAACACCTAACGGTGGCGTTAATTTATGAAGTTCAGGCATACCACGCGCTTTCGGCCCTTGAAAGCGCACTACTGCAACAAAGTCTTTTTCAAGCTCACCAGCTTTAAATGCAGCTTCTAATTCGTGTTGATCTTCAAAAACAACGGCTGGCGCTTTAATCACTGTACTGCCATCGCGTAGTGCAGACGTTTTTAGTACTGAAGTTCCCAAGTTACCTTTGAGTACTTTCAAGCCACCGTCTGGCTTGAATGGTTGTGCTGTAGTTGCGATCACTTCTGGATCGCCAGAAACGTCAGTACTGTCTACCCATACTAATTTGCCATTCTCTAGCAAAGGTTGCTGGGTGTAGCGTGTTAAGCCTTTACCACAAATCGTCTCTACATCTTCATGTAGTAAACCAGCACCGATTAGTTCTTTGAATAACAACGCCATACCACCTGCTTGTTGGAAGTGGTTAATATCGGCATGACCATTAGGATAAATGCGAGTGATCAGTGGGACTGCGTCCGACAAATCATTAAAATCTTGGAAGTCGATAATGATGCCGGCAGCTTTTGCAAATGCGATAATATGCATGGTTAAGTTTGTCGAACCACCAGTGGCAAGTAGTGCCACAATCGCGTTAACCACTGAGCGCTCGTCAACCATTTTACCAATAGGTAAGTAGTTACCTGATTGCTGTGTTAGACGCGTGACTTGGCGTGCTGCTGCTTTGGTTAACTCTTCACGTAGTTCCGTGTTTGGCGCGACAAAAGATGCACCCGGTAAATGCAAGCCCATTACTTCAACGACTAACTGGTTAGAGTTAGCTGTTCCAAAGAAAGTACAAGTACCAGCACTGTGATATGACGCTGATTCTGCTGCTAGTAGCTCTTCTTTGCCCACTTCACCTTTGGCAAATTGCTGTCTAACACGTGCTTTTTCTTTGTTAGGAATACCTGAAGGCATAGGGCCAGCTGGCACAAATACTGTTGGTAAGTGGCCAAAGGTTAAACTCGCTAATAACAAGCCAGGGACGATTTTGTCACAGATGCCAAGCATTAACGCGCCATCAAACATGTTGTGTGACAAGCCAACAGCCGTAGACATTGCAATCACATCTCGGCTCATCAAGCTCAGATCCATACCCGGTTGACCTTGGGTGACACCATCACACATTGCAGGTACACCACCGGCAAATTGAGCTACGCCACCAGTTTCAGATACTGCTTGCTTGATAATCGCTGGATACGTTTCGTAAGGCTGATGTGCCGAAAGCATATCGTTATAAGCTGATACAATGGCAATATCTGAGTGATTTAAACCTTTAAGTTTGTTTTTATCTTCTTTGCCACACGCAGCAAAGCCATGTGCTAAGTTGCCACAAGACAAACTGGCACGGTGGACTGTGTCCGATTTTGCTCGTTCAATTTTATCTAGGTAAGCCTGACGAGTAGGCTTACTGCGTTCTATGATTCGTTCAGTTATCGCTTGAATTTGGGGATTCATCATTATTCCGCCCAGTATACTTGAGTCTCAAGTGACTCATGGTGCAAAAATGCACGAATTGGCATTTGCGTCGCATCAGAGTCTGCTAGTGCTTCCTCTAATACTTCTTTCTTGCTATCGCCACAAATGTGTAAAAAGGTGTTTTTACTTTGCGCTAAGTACGCGTAGCTAAAGGTAATGCGTTCGTGTGGCGCCGTTTGCGGTACCACCTTTAACAGTGGCGCCGCGTCGCGTGATAAGGCTGAGTGAATTTCGTTGCTGCACGGGAACAGTGAAGCTGTATGACCGTCTTCACCCATGCCTAAAATCAGCACATCAAATGGCAACACTGTAGTGCCTGCGGCAAGGTTTAAGTCTGAAAGTACTTCAACTGTAAGCTCGTCGCCTTGTTTGATATGAAAGAAGTTAGCGTCCAGTGCCTTATTTTGTAGTAGGTTTTCATGAACTAGCTTGGTATTGCTAGCGTCATCAGTAATATCAACCCAACGCTCATCGGCTAACGTTACCGTAATTTGTTTCCAAGGCAGATCCATGTTGGAAAGTGCGGCAAAAAAACCTTTTGGCGTCGAACCGCCAGAAACGGCAATGCTTGCTTTACCTTTTAACTTTACCGCACTAACTAGAATTTCAGCCACTTGATTAGCAAGCGCTTGGTCTAAATTTGCGCGAGATTCAAATTCGTTAATTTTATACATCTATTATTCTACCCATTGTCTATCATCACGAGCGATCAGTGAAATTGACGACACTGGTCCCCATGAACCTGCTGCATATGGTTTCGGCTTATCATTGCTCGCTTGCCATGCATCAATAATGCTATCTGCCCACTTCCATGCGGCTTCCACTTCATCGCGGCGTACAAATAACGATTGGTTGCCATTGATAACTTCCAACATCAAACGCTCGTAAGCATCAACCACACGCTCATTTTCATACGTTTCTGAGAAGCTCAAATCCAGCTTGTTTTCGTGAATGTTCATTTGTGATGCGATACCTGGGATCTTATTCATAACCTCAAGCTCTACACCTTCATCTGGTTGCAATCGTATGGTTAATTTATTTGCAGGTAAATCAGCATAGCTATCTTTAAAGATGTTGTGTGGCTGCTCTTTAAAGTGAACAACAATTTCACTGTGTTTGGCTGGCATACGTTTGCCCGTTCTCAAGTAGAAAGGAACCCCCGTCCAACGCCAGTTATCAATTTCTGCTTTAATCGCGACAAAGCTTTCCGTATTGCTATTTTTATTGGCGCCCTCTTCTTCAAGGTAACCTGGTACCGCTTTACCAGCTAAAAAACCTTCAGTGTACTGGCCTCGAACCGTTTTCTCTTTAATGTTCTGACGAGTGATAGGCAATAACGCTTTGATGACTTTTAGTTTTTCGTCACGAATGCTGTCAGCACTCAGATCGGCTGGTGGTTCCATCGCCAGTAGCGATAGAATTTGCAATAGGTGGTTTTGTACCATATCACGCATCTGGCCAGCTTCATCATAGAAGCCCCAACGTCCTTCAATACCGACACTTTCGGCGACGGTAATTTGGATATGGTCGATATGGTTGCGATCCCAATTATTAGTAAACAAGGAATTGGCAAAGCGCAGTACCAATAAATTTAGTACCGTTTCCTTACCTAAGTAATGGTCGATGCGGTAAATCTGATTTTCTTCAAAATGCTTGGACACCATGTCGTTGATAACTTTAGATGACGCAAGACAATGACCAATTGGCTTTTCCATAACCACACGGTCTTTTGGCTGAATTAAATCAGCTTTATGTAAGCCTTCGGTAATATCACCATAAATAGCAGGTGGTGTTGAGAAGTAATAAATACGCTCTTTATCTGCGGCTACTGTATTCGCTAAGTCTGCGTAACTGTCAGTTTGCTTGAAGTCTAAACGCTGATATACCAAGCGTGCTAAGAAACGACTCAGTACCTCTTCATTTAGCCCTTCTTTGACAAACTGCGTTAAGTTTTCTTTAGCAAAGTCGACTAAATCTTGGTTTGAATGCTCTTGTCTGGCGACACCTACAACACGAGTGCTCTCATCAAGCAGGCCAGCTAAATCCAGTTGATAAAGCGCTGGGAGTAACTTTCTGCGTGATAAATCTCCAAGTACTCCAAATAGTACGACGTCAACTGCTGGGCTGCTTTGTGCATTTTTCATATATAAATCTCTAGTTTACATGCTGTAACTAAACTACATTTGCGGTTAATTTAGCGCTACTTATAAGCGCAGTAAAGAACTTTCTGTAATTTTACTACACTTCATACGTATGTAGTCGCTACCTTTATGTGTCGCTTGTAATTATAGCAGCTGAGCAATGGCTATTAATTAAACATCGAGTTTATTTTCAACAGATAAGAGTAATCTAATGAAATATTGTAATAAATTTACATTTTTACTGTTATTTATTGAGAAAATAAATTACAGTTAGCAAAAAAGATCTGGAAAAATTATATGAACATTTTAGAAAAGATCGCTAACGAGCTAGACACCTTTAGTAAGTCTGAACGAAAGGTTGCTGAAGTCATTCTAGCGTCGCCAAATACAGTTATTCACGCAAGTATTGCCGCTTTGGCTAAACAAGCCAATATTAGTGAGCCAACCGTTAACCGCTTTTGTCGCCGATTAGACACCAAAGGTTATCCGGACTTTAAGCTGCATTTAGCTCAAAGCTTGGCAAATGGTACACCTTATGTAAACCGACATGTCGATGAAGACGACACTGCTGATGAATATACAGCAAAGATCTTCGAGTCAACCATGGCGAGCTTAGAATTAGCAAGAAAAAGCTTAAATACAACCGCCGTTAATCGCGCCGTTGATTTGCTCACACAAGCCAACAAAATATCGTTTTTCGGCTTAGGTGCTTCTGCTGTTGTCGCACATGATGCTTTGAATAAGTTCTTCCGTTTCAACGTACCTGTTGTTTACTTTGACGATGTCTTGATGCAACGCATGAGTGCTATTAATAGCCAGCAAGGCGACGTGGTTATCGTGATTTCGCACACAGGTCGTACTAAAGCCTTAGTTGAAGTTGCTGCTCTAGCAAAAGAAAACGATGCTACTGTAATTGGTATTACTACTGATGGCTCTCCACTTGCCAAAGAGTGTAGCTTAGTGCTTTCAGTAGATGTTGCCGAAGATACCGATTTATACATGCCAATGTCTTCTCGCATTGCCCAGTTAACGCTCGTTGATATCTTAGCAACTGGTTTTACTCTGCGCCGTGGCAGTAAATTTAGAGACAACCTCAAAAAAGTTAAAGACAGTCTGCGTAGCTCGAGATTTGAACGCAAAGAATAAAAAACAGGCATACTTAGGTATGCCTTTTTTAGTACCCACTTACACAGGATGAATCACAAAAATGCCTAGAAGAACCAAAATTGTTGCTACCTTAGGTCCAGCAACAGACGATAAAGAAACACTAAAAAAGGTACTGGCAGCGGGCGTGAATGTTGTACGTTTAAATTTCTCGCATGGCACACCTGAAGATCACATCAATCGCGCAAATATGGTGCGTGAACTATCAGCTGAGCTTGGTATTTACGTTGGTATTTTGGGCGATTTACAAGGCCCTAAAATTCGAGTTTCAACGTTTAAAGACGGTCCTATACAGTTAAACGTTGGCGATAAATTTGAGTTAGATGCCACCTTACCTAAAGGTGAAGGCACCCAAGAAAAAGTTGGAATTGATTACAAAGAATTGCCTAATGATGTGAGCAGTGGCGATGTCTTGTTACTTGATGATGGTCGAGTACAACTAAAAGTTCTAAACACTCAAGGCACATCAGTATTTACTGAAGTTGTTGTCGGTGGCCCGCTATCAAATAACAAAGGTATAAACCGCCAAGGTGGTGGCCTAACGGCGCCTGCACTAACCGATAAAGACAAAGAAGACATTAAGCTAGCAGCTAAACTAGATGCTGATTTTCTTGCGGTTTCATTCCCACGTGACGCCGCTGATATGCGCGAAGCGCGTTTACTCGCCCAAGAAGCTGGCTGCAACGCTCGACTAGTTGCGAAAATCGAACGCGCAGAAGCGGTTAACGACGACCAAGTGTTAGATGAAATTATTTTAGCGTCAGACGTGGTCATGGTAGCGCGTGGTGACTTAGGTGTGGAAATTGGCGACCCTGCCCTAGTGGGCAAACAAAAACACATTATCGCTCGTACCCGTCAGCTTAACCGTGTAGTGATCACCGCAACACAAATGATGGAAACCATGATCAGCCAACCTATGCCGACTCGTGCAGAAGTGATGGACGTTTCAAACGCGGTTCTTGATGGCACTGACGCAGTTATGCTGTCAGCTGAAACAGCTGCTGGTAAATACCCAGTAGAAACCGTAACTGCAATGGCGGCAGTATGTTTGGGCGCTGAGCAACACCGTTCAGTTAATATGTCGAGACATCGTATTGAGTTAATGTTTACTGAAATTTCAGAAACCTTAGCACTGTCAGCAATGTACGCCGCTAACCATTTAGAAGGTGTAAAAGCAATTATCGCCTTAACAGAATCAGGCCAAACATCGAAAATTATGTCGCGCATTACCTCAGGATTGCCGATTTATTCACTTTCGCGCCATCACAAAACATTAACAAAAACGGTTATCTACCGTGGTGTTTACCCAGTGCAATTTGATTCAACCGAAAGCACAGACCAATCGTTAACTAAAGATGTACTGAAAGCTGTTGTTAGTCACGGTGATTTTAAAGAAAACGACAAAGTCATTTTCACCCACGGCGATTTAATGGAAACAGTTGGTGCAACAAATACCATGAAAGTGCTTAAAGTAACCAAGGACTTGTTAAAGCACTAAATGGCACGTTAAAACATGGTGAAATAGACTTGTTGCGCTAATTTTCTTTCATTCAAAAAAGCGAGTACCCGTAACCAAGTACTCGCTTTTTTTATGCTGATTTTTTTATACGGATAATATAGAACTGCTGATTTGCAGCTTTAGTCTTTAAAAACTGAGTTACTGGTTTAAAGGTATTCAAGCCCTTGATAAGGTGAACGCTTTAGTGATAACAATCGACTTGTTAAATTGCCGCAATGAATTTCTAGTTTGTGGCCGTCAGGGTCTAGAATATAAAGCGAATTTCCCTCACTTGTGTTGTCCTGCCACTGTTTCATATTATGTTTTGTGATTAATTGACGAAACACGTCAAATTTATCCGTGGCAATAGTAAATGCAATATGGCTATAGTCTTTGCTTGGCTTGACCTCTCCAAGCGACAAACAAAACCACAAAGAATCAAGTGTTGTATAAGCCCCAGTATTCCATTTGACTTCCCCTTTCATTCCCAACACTTCTGTGTAAAACCGTAGAGAACGATCTGATACCAATTGAATTAATTAATTGATCAATTCAGAGCGTTGACAGCGGTGGGAGAATCAGCCAAATTTGTGCAGATATAGTTACTCTACATCGAATAAATTTGGCGAAATTATCGCGCCGCTGACACGCTCCCAAAGGGCGAGTTTAAAAGGCTTATATGCTGCGTTATTGATTTTAACAAGGGAATAACCATTCTCTGCAATCAATGCCTTGCCTCTCAGCCTTTTAATTCTCGCTGAATGATTAAGTATTTATTTCAATTGGTATAAATCACTAACAGCGATGGTGATGTGATTCAACGCACTAATCATCTGCTAAGTCGTTCAAATCGTCAATATAATCTTGTAGACGGTTATTAAAACGATTTTTCTGCTTAGGCGTTAGGCTGTGCATCATATAGTAAAAGATATCGGAAAAGTTTTGATTATTTTGTGTTTGTATTGCGACATACTCTTTACTTTTTAAGTCATCTGGCGAAGAGATAAGCTCGGCAAACAATTGCTGATACGTTTCTTTATTTAGCTCAGGGCTTAGTGCATGGCTAAAGCCTTGATACCAAGCCTGACGATACGTTAACCAATGGCTATAGGTTGATTGAAACCCTTCGCTCAAAACACAAAGCTGAGCTTTTTGCTCCTTATTGAGCTTGCCAACCCATTTTCTGAATTGTTCTTGTTGCTCCACACACTCTTTTTTAACCCATTCATCGCGTGTCAGGTTTTGATACTCTGCCTCATACTCCTCTTTATTTTCTCGATTAGTTTCAGCAATACCTTCTAATAAATCCTGACGCTGTTCTTGATCTAGTAAGCTGGTAAGCTCAATCAGATCTGGCTTTGCATGCTCGCGCAAATTAACCCAGTGAGCCCTCATTTGCTTTAAGTGCTCAGCGATTTGCTCTGGCGTAATGCCTTGGTTCACCTGCTCTTTTAGCGACGTTAATTGTTTTGCGTAAGCAGTTAATTGTGTCGCTCGGTGCCAATCATGTAACTCGCTAAACTTGGCATCAAACACTTTTTTCTGTGATTTATTTAGTGAGACATAGTCATCTAGATACCAATCAACCCACCAATCAAGATTGTTGTAAACGAAAGTAAAACTACAACCGGTTAAAAATAAAGAACAAAATATGACGGTTGCAAACTGTTTACCACGTTTGATGAAGCTCATCATTAACACAATCCCTCGGTATAAATTATTGATTCAACACAATCTGTGTTTAAGTTAGTTGAATTAAACTACGATAGTCAGAATACAAAGGATTGTAAACATGCGGTTATGTCAGCAAATATTTCAAAAAGCTTAGGAGTGAATAACGATGGCAACACGCGAAAAACCACTTAAGATAGGGCTACTTACCAGCGGTGGCGATGCCCCTGGAATGAACGCTGCCATTCGAGCTATCACCCTAGCGGCCGCACACCACAAGCTTACTTGCTATGGTTTTCACCATGGTTATAACGGATTAATCAATCAAGATTACGGCATTTTAGCGCCTGATAACGTAACCAATATTATTCATCAAGGCGGTACCATCTTAAAAAGCGCTCGCTGCCCAGAAATGATGACCCAAACGGGAATAAAGCAAGCTGTTAGCTGTCTAATCAAAGAGAATATCGATGCCTTGATTGTGATTGGTGGTGATGGCTCTTTCAACGGCATGTTAGCCATACAAGATCATTGGCAGGGTAAGTTAATTGGCCTGCCTGGCACCATCGACAATGATTTAGATGGCACAGATTTTACGATTGGTTTTTCCACCGCAATTAATACAGCAATCAATGCTATTGATAAAATCCGTGATACCGCTGATGCCTTCGATCGTGTGTTCGTTGTGGAGTTGATGGGGCGTCATAGTGGCCACATCGCATTTAATGTTGGGGTCGCATGCGCCGCAGAGCAAATTATTTCCTTTGAAAATTTTGATCCACTAGCGCAAGAAGCTAAATTAGCCGAGATAATTGCTGATATTGAACAGCAAAAGCTAAACAAAGCGCACAGTTATTTAATTGTACTTGCAGAGAACCTTTGGCCCGGTGGCGCTCACTCGCTAGGCGAAGCACTAAAGCAACAGGGTAATATCGATGTTGGTATTTGTGTACTTGGCCATATTCAACGAGGTGGTTCACCCGTTGCAAAAGATAGAATATTAGCCACTAAACTTGGGGTCGCCGCGATTGAAGCGATTATTACAAAGAAATCCGGCATTATGATTGGCGAATGCGAAAGCAAAATTACTCACACACCACTTACCAAAACCATACAACATCAGAAAATGGTTAACGATGACTTGGTTAGTATTCACGAAGATATTTTCAAAATAGGTAATCACTAGTCAATAAGAAATGCCGGCCCTGTTGTATGTTCAATAAGGTTCAAGATAATCTTCGTTGTATACGGAGCATGAGCACTGAGCACTGAGCACTGAGCACAGTTCAAAATCTATGCGCCCAGTGCATGCTAACAACTCGTTTAAACTTAATGGGCGTGCCCGTGACTATGACCATGCTCACCAGATTGTGACTTGGCTTCTTTGACATCCAGCACTTTTCCACCTTTGCTGACGTTAAAAAGCAAGGTTTGTTGGTTATTCGTATTAGTCGCTTTAACGATAATAGCATTATCCGTTTCTTCAACCAGCTTAAACGCACCTTTAGCTACCTTGTTCCATGAACTATCAAGCTTACCCACTGACATGCCTTTGTCCTTAAACGTTAACATTTTGGCTGAAGTTTGCGCAGCTTGAATAATCTTACTTTGATCTAGCTTACTGTGGCCGTCACCATGGGCGAAGGCTGATGAGGTGAAAATAAGCGTCGAGGCTAAAACGAGTCGGCTTATTTTTTGAGTTAATGTTTGAGTTATTGCTTGAGTTAAAGCTTTCATAATTTTTCCTTATTTGCTGTTATTTAAGACCTTCAATGACATAGTTGCCACTGAAAAGAAGTTGAATGTTGATGTCTTTATCTGAGTTGTTTTTCCAATACCAGCCGTGTGAACCGTCAAAAGGGACAGTGAAACTCCCTTTCATTTCTTCAACACTGGCAATGGTATAAGACTCAAAATAGCCTGTGGTATCGCCTTTGGGCTCGCCATGTAAGTCAACATATAAGGCACCACCATCGGTTACCCACTCGTAGGTAGCTTTTTGAAACTTGTTCATACTCAACTTGTATTCAATGCCTTTGCCTGCTGGTACGGTAAGTAAAACAGCATCTTGCTCGCCATCAGATGATGCGGATGTTGGTGTTGAACCTGCTTCATTAAAGACAGTTAGCCCCAATTTTTGACCAACACCTGTCGGGTCGATGCTGTATTCTGCGGGTAGAATGAATAGCACTAATGCGATTACCGCAACAACGAGTGAACTGATGGTCGCTTTCACTAATGAGCGATTGGTTTGATTAACTTGACTGGTTTCCATAAAAATGTTTCTCATAATGGTTAACTAAAAATGTAGATTGATAAAACTAGCTGGCATTACTATCTGACAAAGCTAACTGACAAGGCTAACTGACAATAAAGCCTGTCAGCTGCATGCCAACTAGCATAAAGCCCGCACTCATCAGCGCGGTATTGGTGGCTTTGGCAAAACGGTTAAAACTCTCAAATTGACGCCAGAAATTAATGGCCAATAAGATAAATATCAGTGCTAAGAATTGCCCTATCTCTACCCCGATATTGAACGACAGTAGGTTTGTCGCCAGCCCTTCACTCGGTAATGCAAACTCTTGTATTTTGGTGGCTAGGCCAAAACCGTGGAATAAGCCAAAAATCAACACGGTTTTTTTTGGATCCGGCTGTTTACCAAAGAAATGTTTAAAACCACCCAAGTTATCAAAACCTTTGTAAACCACAGACAAACCAATAATGGCGTCAATCAGGTAGGCATTTACTTGAATGTTGGCTAACACGCCGGTCATCAAGGTCAAGCTATGACCAATCGTAAACATACTGACATACAACAAAACATCACGCGTACTTCTTAAAAAGAAGAGCACACCGACCAAGAACAACAAGTGATCGTAGCCTGTTACCATGTGTTTCGCGCCGATATACACAAACGGTAATATTTGTACGCCGGTATTGTTTTCGAGAAAGTTACGTGTACTGTCATCAACACCGTGAGCGAAAGTTTCAAAAGAAACCAAGACTGCCAGCATTAACATTGGGCACCACAAATAAGTGAGTTTAAATTTTCCTAACATCGATTTACCCTTTTGCTATTGTTAAGTTGTTTTTTGCTGACACTAGTTGTTTATCGTTTGCATGTAACAAACGATAAAGTGCTGGTAAAACAAACAAAGTTAGAATGGTTGATGAAATAACGCCGCCAATCACCACCGTAGCCAGTGGTCTTTGAACTTCAGAGCCAATGCCAGTATTTAGCGCCATTGGAATAAAACCTAGTGATGCCACTAAGGCCGTGGTAAGTACGGGACGAAGTCGGGTTAAGGCGCCGGTAATGATTGCTTTTTCTAACGCATAGTTTTGTTTAATCAAATCGCGAATAAAAGACACCATGACCAAGCCATTAAGAATGGCGATGCCCGAAAGCGCAATAAATCCAACCGCAGCAGAAATTGAAAAAGGTATATCGCGAATCATCAGGGCAAAAACACCACCTGTTAAGGCCAGAGGTACCCCTGAAAAAATAATCAATGAATCTTTCATTGAGCCAAGTGCTAGTAGCAACAAGCCAATAATCAGCACAAGTGTCACAGGTACCACTATGCTTAAACGCTGTGAGGCAGATTGCAATTTTTGATAGGTGCCACCGTACTCAATCCAATAGCCCGCTGGCAGTTCAACATTGGCATTAACCGCTTGTTGAATATCCTTAACAAAGCTTCCTAAGTCTCTGCCACGGACATTGGCGGTAACCACCACACGGCGCTTGCCGTTTTCACGATTGACTTGGTTGGCACCCACCACCATCTCGATATTGGCCAATTCTTGCAGCGGTACATAACTCTTTTCTGACACTGAATTTGGCAATGAGATCGGCACTGAGATCGGTAATTGGCCTAAGGCATCCACGTCTTGACGCTGTTGTTCAGGTAACCGCACAACAATATCAAAGCGTTTATCACCTTGATAAAATTTACCCGCGGTTTTGCCTCCCATAGCAATTGCTACCTGAGCTTGGAAGTCCGCAAGGCTCAAACCATATAACGCCAGTTGCTCGCGTTTAGGAGAAAAGGTCAACACAGGTAAACCCTTGGTTTGCTCTACTTGCACATCACGAATGCCGTCAACGTTCACAATGGCTTTTTCTAACGCCTTGCCAAGTTCAGCTAAGGTATCAAAATCGTCGCCAAATACTTTAATGGCTAGCTCAGCACGCACACCCGCAAGCAGTTCATTAAAGCGCATTTGAATCGGTTGCAAAAATTCATAACGATTACCTGGCACAGGGGTTACTAACGCTTCCAACTCTTTGACTAAAGCTTCTTTAGGCTTGTTTGGGTTAGGCCATTCATCTCGCGGTTTTAAAATAATAAAGTTATCGGCAACGCTCGGTGGCACGGCGTCTGTGGCGACATCTGGCGTGCCCACTTTGGCAAACACTCGCTCAACTTCTGGCAGTTGTTTGATCCGTTCTTCCAGTGCTTTTTGCATCGCAATAGATTGCGATAACGAAGTACCTGGAATGCGCAGCGCATGCATGGCAATATCGCCTTCATCGAGGTTCGGAACAAATTCACTGCCCAGTTGTGTGCTCATCACACCGGCATAGCTGACCAACGCCACAGCACCTGCTACCACCAACCAACGTGCTTTTAACACGAACGTTAGAATTGGTTGATAAAGTGAAACGCTTGCTTTAATAATCACGTTTTCTTTTTCTACCACTTTACCTTTAAACGTTAAGGCAATAGCGGCAGGAATAAAGGTAATCGATAAAATCATGGCGCTAATCAAAGCGATCACCACGGTAATCGCCATGGGGTGGAACATCTTGCCTTCTACCCCTGACAAGGCAAAGATGGGCAGATAAACGGCGGTGATAATAAAGACACCAAATAGTGCTGGGCGGATCACTTCTCGGGTTGCGTCATACACCAAAACTAAGCGTTCTTTTACCGGTAATATCTTACCTTTTGAAGCATGGCTTAAACGGCGCAAACAGTTTTCGACAATAATAATCGCGCCATCGACGAGTAGGCCAAAATCCAATGCCCCTAAGCTCATTAAGTTCGCGCTCGTACGGGTTTGGATCATGCCAGTTACTGTCATTAACATGGCAAAAGGGATCACCAGCGCGGTTAGTAATGCTGCTTTGATATTACCAAGCAATAAAAACAACACGACAATTACTAACACGGCACCTTCGGTCAGATTCATTTTAACCGTGTCTAAAGTTTTATTAACTAACTTAGTACGGTCATAAACCGCGTTAACCACTATACCTTGTGGCAACGACTTGCTGATTTCCTCAAGCTTTTCACCCACTCCTTTGGCAACCTTTTGGCTGTTTTCACCAATTAGCATAAACACTGTACTGAGCACGACTTCACGGCCATTTTGGGTCGCTGCACCTGAGCGTAATTCTTTGCCTTCAGTTACGTCAGCAACGTCTTTAACGCGCAGAATTTGCCCAGCTTTTGCTGTTAAAGAGTTTAATGGCAACGGAATATTAGCCAGTTGCTCAACGCTATCGACTTGGCCTGGCAAGCGAATTAACCACTGGGCACCACTTTTTTCGATAAAGCCAGCACCGCGATTTTGGTTATGTGTGCCAACAGCCTTGATCACGTCTTGCTGGCTTAAGCCAAACATCAGCAGTTTATCTGGGTTTATGGCAATTAAAATCTCGCGCTTATAGCCGCCAATGGGGTTAACTTCAACCACCCCTTCTACTTGCATTAGCTGCGGGCGAATAACCCAGTCGTGAACAGTTCTTAAATCGGTTGACGTGATTGCACTGCCATCAGGGTTAGTTGCCCCTGCTTTCGCGTCCACCGTAAACATAAAGATTTCACCAAGCCCCGTTGATATAGGGCCTAATTCGGGCTCCAATCCAGCGGGTATTTCTGACTTAGCGGCACTTAAACGCTCATTCACTAACTGGCGCGCAAAATAAATATCGGTTTCATCACTAAAAACGGCAACTACTTGAGACAAGCCATAGCGTGAAACGGAGCGGGTGTAGGTTAGGTTAGGAACACCTGAAAGCGCGGTTTCTATTGGAAATGTCACCCTTTGCTCAACTTCCAATGGCGTAAAACCCGCCGTTTCCGTGTTGATGACTACTTGCACGTTAGTAATGTCTGGTACAGCGTCAATCGGTAGTTTTTGGAAATTCCAAAGCCCTAACATGGCAACCGCAAACACAAATACTAGTATCAGCTTACTGCGCTCAATAGAAAATTTTAAAATCGATTCCAACATATCATCAATTCCTAGTGGTCGTGTGAAGCGCCAGACTTTTCAATGTCGGCCTTGATGATGTAACTATTGGTGGTAACGTATTCTGTGCCTAGTGGTATACCGCCAAGCACTTCCACCCAAGGGCCTGCTTTACGGCCGAGTTCAAGCATCCGTACTTCGTATTGGTCACCAAATTTACCGTAGACCACGGTAAAATCACGAAATGACTGTAACCCTTCGGCTTTAACCGCTTTTTCGACCGTATAGGTATTCACCAGTACTTGCCCGGTGACAAATTGCCCTAGGCTAAACAACCCTTGGCTATTATCGATTACCGCGCGGTAAACTTTCGCTTGCTGCGCAGTTAATTGATAAAGCGACTCCGTTAACACAGTTTTTATGGGTGTTTCGCTGCTAGCAATATGGATATCAACTTTGGCACCTAATGTGATTTTCGCTTGATCCATAGGGTAAACATTGACATCCGCCAATAGCTTGCTGGTGTCAGTGATGCTAAGCAGCACACGATCACCAGACTGCTCGCCAACGCCAACATTTTGTTGGGTAATCACACCGCTAATTGGCGATGTTATTTGGTAAGTTTGTAGACTTTCATTGGCTTCGATGGTCATGAGCACTTGGCCTTTTTTGACCTTATCACCCATTGTTGCGTTTAGTGATTTCACCTCGCCGGCAAAGCGAGCAGCAACATTACGAGTCGCGTTGGCGGGTAATGAAAGCGCGCCATAAACTTTTAACCGTTCTTCCATTTCCTGACTGGCTACCACTTCCGTTTCAATCCCCATCGACTGTGCAAGCGCGTTTGGAATTTGGATACGCCCCTCAAAGTTGTCATAAGACCATTGGTAGCTTTTTCCTTGATAGTACGCCGTTAACGTCACCAGAAATGAATGTGGCTCGTAAATTTCCATGTTGCCGCGCTGATAGTCGTTTTCAACAAAGAAGTTAATGTCGTCAACACCGTCGCCAAGGCGCGTTAGCTTAACGTTAACCTCAAATTCTTGTGCATTTATCGGCTGACCGGATTTAGTTGCGTAAACGCGAAATTCGGGGGGTACACCCGTTTCGAAGATCGCCAATTCAATGGCAAAATCACCATCGCGCAGCATACGACCATTGTTTGGCCCCTTCTCTACTTCCGCTTGAATTTCAACTGGCTGACTTTCGGCATTGGCACTTTGGCTATATATCGAAAATCCGAAACCTAGCTGACTTAACGCGATAACTGCGGCTATTGATTTAAGTTTCATTATCTTCTCTCTTACCTTGACACTGACGTGCCAGTTAATCGTTCTAACTCAATGTTAAATTGTTGAATATTGGTATAAGCATCTATCAATTGTGACTGCGCATTAATCAGCTCTTGCTGAACCGCATAGAGGTCGGTATAGCGATAGCTGCCCAATTGATAGGCTTCATTAGCTTTACTGCTCGCTTGCTGCAAATAAGGAATCGACTGATTTGTCAGGCTGTCGATAACGTGAAGGTTGTGCTTTAGTTTATGGGTTAACAGTAACGCTTGTGTTGAGATGCGCTGATACAGCGCAGTTGACTCGGCCCTGCTTTGATTTTGCTTGGCTTTAAGGGCTGCAATTTGACCTTTATTTCTATGACTAGTGCCAAATGGGACGGTTATGCCTGCGGTAAACGAGTAATCATCAGCGACCTCATTGCGTCTTATTCCCGTTGTTATCTGCCAAGCTGGATCTTGTTCCGTTATGGCTAAGTCAATGGCGGATTGGGCGATATCTTGCTCAACTAAAAAGCGCTTTAATAATGGATTGGATGTTAACTTTGCCAACGCACTATCCAGCGATTTAACGCTTAGAATATCAGCCAAATTACCTACGATATCAAAGTCAGTACCGCTGGCATTCTCGCCACTCCAGCTATCAGAAAACTGCGCCGCAAGCTGTGCCTTAGAAGCGGCTATTTCATGGGTTAAGTCTTCCACCTCTAGTGTGAACATTGACAGCGCCGCTTTTGCCCGCAACTCATCAACAACAAACAGCTTACCAGCGCTTACCTTCTTACTGATTTGCTGAACCACAGCTTGCGCTTGTTGTTCGGCCAGTTTGGCAAGCTTTAGCTTTTCCTGCTGGGAAAGTATTGTGATAAAAATACTCGCTGTCTCAGCCGCGATATCAATGGCTTTAATTTCCCGTTCGATCGTTGCGGCTGCAACTTCACTGTTTGCGAGCTTTACCCGTGAATCTATAATATCGTCTTCGAGTAACCACGAAATACTCAGTGTCGTTTGCAGCCCTTTAATACCAGAGTAACTCCCTGTACCAAACGCATCTTCGACCATAGCATTTACCGCAAGCGGTGTGCCTACTCCTGCTTGTTCAACCAGTGCTTGTGCCGCCTCAGTTTTATAAGTAAATGTTGCCAGCTCAGGGTGCTGCTTTAGCGATAAGGCAATGGCTTTATTCAGCGACATGGCTTCTGCGGCATTAGCTGTTGCAGCCACGGATAAATTGACTGACAGTGCAATACAACAGAGTCCTACGCGGCCAACCCCCTTTAAATACCGATTCACAATCGGTTTTAAGTTTAAATTTTTCCCACAAAACATGCGTCTAACCTTTACGTTATAAGTGTATAAGTGCTTATGTGTTTAACCTCATTTGAGGTTGTTTATCTTTGTACTAACCTGTACCTAGCTTGCTCAGAACGGCTTTAAGCTCCATAAAATGCGTTTTTGCGTTAATAGCAAGAAACCGACAGCTAAAACCCATCCATAATCGGTTTTAAATGTAAAAAAATAGCTAAATTTTAATACCTAGTTATTAATGGCCAATTTTTAATGATTGGCTATTAATGGCTAGCTTCTAATGACTAAATAAGGTCTCCATAAAGTGATGAATGCCGTCGATAGAAGTTGTTGAAATAACCACTAATAAGGTCAATAAGATGACTGTAATGCCTTTATGTACGGGGGCTAATTTCAGTTTGTCGAGTAGAAAATAAATACGTTGCTCCAGCACATCAGCGCCAAAATTTACGACCAAATCATTGCTTTTTAACAGGCTACTTTGGGCATTAAATTTAGCGATTTTGACTAGAGTGCTAGCAACGAATAGCTTTGGCGTGCCACTTTCAATAACGGCACTGTCTGCTGCTTGCTCCATTGCAAGCGTCATATGTAATTTAAGCCTTTGCCCTATCGGTTTAATAAAAAACGTACTTAGCAGTGAAAACAGCCATTTCTTAAATGGATCATTTGCTAATCTGTGCGCTTTTTCATGCTTGATCACAACATCATATTCTTCAGCAGATGTTTGATTGATAAGCCCTGTACTAACAAAGCATTTTTTAGTAAAAAAACCTGTGGTAAAAGCTGACGCGTTATCCGTTTCCAGTTGATAGACACCAGCTTCTTTTTCATTGGCAAAATTTAACAAGGCGGACACTTCTTTTTTATGCAGCCAAAGGTCCTTTATACTGCGAGCCAGTACAAAGACAATATAGCTAACCAAGGCGATCACGCTAACGCCATGCCAGCTATGCCATTGAAAGTCAGCCATATGATGCCAATGGGGAAAACCATAGCCAGTTAATGAATCATTGGTGTGATAGGAGGTAAACAAATAGCCAGAACTTGCTACACTGACTAGCCAAGGTAAAAGCACAATAGACCATAGCAAGAGCTTGCGAGAGTCTAATTGAATATTGAGGACTTGTTGGCTGACTAGGGAAAATAGCGCAGACAAGAAAATATTTGCCACGACAAAAGTGATCGAGAAAATTGCCAACACATTCAACAATACTTCCATCGTCAAATCCTAATCGTTCTCGTCAGTTAGCTTTTGTTTCTGCGCTTCAATCAATGCTTCTAACTTAGACAGTTGCTCGACATTAAAGTCTTTCGACATAGAAGAAAATGCAGCAATGAGACTGTTATCGTCTTCAGTGACAAAATCGCTAGTGACCGACTTGATCAATTGACCAATCAATTCATGTCTTTCAACGCGAGGGCGATAGTGAAAGGCATAGCCAATTTTCTCTCTTGCCAACAGATCTTTCTTAAACAAACGATCTAACGTGCTTTGATAGGTATTTAAACTACCACCGCGAATTCTTTCAAAGTGAGCAAATACCTGTTTCACATCTGCGGACTTGTGTTGCCACAAGTACTGCAGCACTAATTTTTCTAACTCACCTAATTTCATATGAGCACCTACTAATACCGATTAACGATGGGTATTAAGCCAAAAATAAAACCGACAGTCAATGGGTTTTAATGTAAAGAAGGGTAAATTGAACCTATAGAATAGCTTTGGATAAGGCTTAATGTGAAAAAATTACGCAAATCTATGAATGTGACAATAGAAGGAATAATGAGAAAAATAGCTGCTTTCAGGTGAAAACAGCTATCTATAAAATGGATAAACTACTGAGTAACCGCCTGTTTAACTTTGTCTTTATAACTGCGACTAACTTTGAGTTCTTTACCACTGTTCATCACTAAGTAGTACTCGCCGTTAAGCTGGCTACAGAACTTCTGCACATAATTTTTATTGACTATGGTTGAACGGTGGCTGCGAATAAATATACGTGGGTCAAGCAACTCTTCTAATTGCTTCATGGTCTTGCGTAAAATGTGCGTGCCCTCTTCTGTATGAACACACATATAGTCGCCCGCCGCATCAATCCATGAAATGGTATTAACGGGGACTCGGCTTAATTCGCCGCCGTCTTTAATGGGTAAAACATCAGAATACTGTGAAATTGACACTGTTTGCTTGTTAGCTAACTCTTCCAAAATGGTGTTTTGATCATTACCTGTCACATCGCTAACCAGTTTAACGAGCTTATTTTTGTGCTCTGCGTCAGTTTTGCTTTGCAAGTGTTCGCGAATGCGGTCCATTGCTTGAGCTAGGCGCGCGTCATCAGCAGGCTTCATTAAGTAATCAACCGCATGTACGTCAAAGGCTTTAATCGCATATTGATCAAAGGCGGTAACGAAAACGACCATGGGCATAGGCAGCCCTTGCGCTATTAGTGCGTCTATCACTTCAAAGCCATTTATTCCTGGCATTTGAATATCTAGAAAAACGAGATCAGGGCGATGCGTTTTAATCGCCTCAATCGCTTCACGACCATTGCTACATTGAGCAACAATACTAATGTCATTATGGGCAGCTAAACGAATGGCAAGACCTTTACGTGCTAACGGCTCATCATCCACTATGATGGTAGACAGCGTGGCAGTCATATTAACGTCCTATTAATGTCCAAGTTCGTAGGGAATTCTGATATTTACTTTAACACCTGAAGGCTTGTTTGAGGATACTACCAGTGAAAAATTATCTTTATAAAGCGCCGCTAAGCGCTCACGAGTATTTGCTAGACCTACGCCGTTTTCACGATGTAAATTACCATTTTTGATCTCTGCACCTGGGCCATTATCGGCTAGCTCTACCAGTAAGTCATTGCCAAAACGATTAACCGTGATAGAAATGGTACCGCCTTCTTCTTTTACCGCTATCGCATATTTAATCGCATTTTCAGCAAGTGGCTGTAACACCATACTCGGCACTAGTGCGTTGGCGCAGTCATCGGCAATATTAATATCGACTTGCAAGCGCTCTTCAAATCTGACTTTTTCAATATCTAAATAAAGCTGTAGCGCCTGTATTTCGTTAGTTAAAGTGACTCGCTTCATTGGGTCTTTATCCAATGAATAGCGCAAGAACTCACTAAGTTTGGTGACCATACCGTTAGCGGTATCATTTTCTTTGACCAAGATTAACGTAGAAATGGCATTAAGAGTGTTAAACAAAAAGTGTGGGTTTAACTGGTAACGCAACATTTTTAACTGTGCTTGATGGGCAGCGGTATTCGCTTGTAATACATTTTGCTTTTCTTTTTGCAGCATCTGGTAGTACTTGATGCCAAAATACAAACAGCTCCAGCTCAAAATAATGTAGAACGACCAGACACTCGATTTGGTGTAATACAACCAAAATTCAGGCTGCCAACCGTGCTTATAGATTTCCCAATAGTTAATGTTTTTAATCACCTGCCAAATTACTGCGGTAACGTAAGAACTCAAGATAACAACGGCGACAAGCTTTATCGGTGACAAGTTCCAAGCACGACGATAAACGTAGCGCAAAGGTACAGTAAGCATCCAACCTGCATAACTGTTTAAGAAGATAACGATGACAAATAAATCACGTAAATCATGCAGCAAAGAGCCAAGGAACTGAACTAAGGCAAAGCCAAACCAGCCTGCAGTATGCAGCAGCCAGAAAAAGCGATTGCGGTTTTCAATAAGTGCTTTCCAGTTCACAAACAACGACCAACACAGGTTAATAATTTAGTTACTGTAATTATGCGAAAATAGCAGGAAAGGCGCATTACGGTTAATCGTAACTTTTTGGCACCCTGTCTCAATTCAGCCTCAATTTAGCCTCAATTTGGTCCAAATTTGCGCCCGCTTTACGTCTTTTTACATGATTTATCTTAGTTATTGTTAGTCGTCGAATTCGGTTAACCGGCTTTTATTTTAGGTTAAGGCAAAATATTGAAGTATTTATGAAGCAGCTAATGCTAAACCGCAGAAATTACCATTTTTGCGTAATTTTTTTGCTTCAAGGCCATCGCCTTATAGTTTTCTACACAGCTATTGTTAAATTTATCGCCCGCTTGGCCTAAAAACCATAACCAGTTGATTATAGAAGAAATAAATGCGTAACGCGTAACCTCTTCGAGATTAATTTTACGCAGTTTAAGCGACGATTTTAAATAATTTTTCACGGTTAACGAAGTTAAAGACAAAGGAACATTATTTATCGCCATCAACATGCCAAGATCATATTCAACCGGCGCCATTGCCACCGATTCAAAATCAATAACACAAGCGTCAATGTCTTTATTGGTTTGACTGACTAATAGGTTGGTGTAGTTCAAGTCTCCGTGAACAACGACAAGGTTTGCGGAATGTTGAAGTTGCCGATGTGACTTATTAGTGGCCGTGCAATCAGTCATTGAGTTGCTCGTTTCAACCTTGCTGGCTTTAACCTTGCTAGCTTTAGTTTTGCTAGCTTTGCTTTGAATAGAGAATAAATCAACATCATGTTGCAACGCTTTCGCAAAGGAGACTGCCTTGCTGATGAGCTGCTGATCACTTTCAGCCAAACCTACCTCCAACTCCTTGAGCTCGGACACTAGTTCGCTAAGTACCGAAACTAAATCTAGCTTAGTAATATTTCTCGTATCCGTGGCGATGTTAAATGCACGATGAAATTTGGCTAGTGCGCTTGTCGCAATTGTTATCTTTTCTTCTTCACTGAGTGTTAACTGGCTTAAAAGTGGTTTATCAATAAATTCTGAAACTAGCCACTGCCCTTCGCAGTAAATAATTTTAGGAGACAACGCCTTGTCTGCTAAAAACCGTTGAACAAAAGCTTCTAATTGTGCTGTTGTTTTATCGCTAAAGCGCTTAGCAATATAAAATTCAGGTTCAAGGGCAGTATTGGGCGATGTTGAGCAGTTCGCTTGCTTATTTTCCCTGCACTTGTCTTTTTCCTTGCGCTTGTGCTTGTCCTTGTCTTTGTCCTTTCCTGAAACGCTTACTTCAACGGTAGATACTTTAAAAACTTGTTGGCTAAAGCCCGAATTAATTTTAATGATCTCAAGTGATTTACCCACAAAGCAACTTAGCCTAGAAAGCTCAGTATTAACGCTTTCAATGAATCTAGGTAAACTTTTGTTGCTCTTTTGTTCACTGTATTCAGTGTGTTCGCTTTGTTTATCGTTCATTCCAATCGTTACTGGCATAAAGTACTAAAAACACTCAAACCTAACAGTCAAACTTAACAGCCAAACCTGACACACAAGCTTGCTAGCTTTTACCTTGTACTATTTTGTTATCGACACCTGCAAAGCTATCATGACCTTCAGCTAACGCTTGATGGTTCCTTTTATATTTATCAAGCCAAGTAAAGTAACCAACAATAGCGACAACCACATAGACAACAAATAGCATTGCCGTTGGCGTTAACCCTTTTTCGATATAGATATATATCGACACTAGGTCGATCACTATCCAGTACAGCCAGTTTTCAAGCACTTTTTGAGTCACCAAGTAAGTCGCATAAACAGCGAAAACCGTAGTTGCTGCGTCTAAGTATGGGAAAGTCGTCGGCGTATTGTTGGCCATGAAATAGCCCACAAGAATTGACGTGATCGAAAGCGCCAATAAGGCTTTAAGATGCTTAATTAGTGGCTGTTGATGAATAACAGTCGCCGTTTGCTCCTTGTTTTGGGCAAGCGCACCATCATTTGCTCGCACCTTACGCCAACAATAAAAACCATAAATTGCCATGGCAAAATAATAAACTTGTAGCGCACTATCCATCCACAAATACACGTCATAAAAAATAATGGTATATAAAAGCGTGCTGATGAGTGCTGCTGGCCAACACAAAATATGCTCACGGGCAGCCAAAATTACGTAAGCCATTGCGGTAATCACCGCGATTATTTCCAGAACAGCCATTTGGCTAAAATATTGATAGGTTTCTTGCCACATTTTTACTTATGCTTATTTGCTGAGTCTTGTATTGATTAGTTTTCATATTCGCGAAAGCGATCGTCGGCAATTATCTTGAGAATAAACACGGCACCGCCAACCGTTTGGTGTACTTTTTTCATTTCCGCCATGACGAAATTGAGTGTGTGATCATACTCACCAAACACCTGAGTACTCATGCCATTGGAAACGACTTTCACTTGCGCGTCTGCTTTCAAGGCGTTAATAAATGCCCATATTTCGGTTTTATAGGCCTTCTGTGCCAACGGATAAAGGCTTAAATCGATGGATATTTGCATTACCTTCTCCACTTTGTGTTCTTATTTGATGCATTTTTTGATGCGTTTTTTGATGTACTTATTGAAGTAAAGGTTAAGCGCATCAAATTTTTACGTTTGATGCGCTGGTCATTTTACTTGTTACGTTGCTGGTTACTTCGCTAGTTAAGTAGCTTACTGCTTAATTTATTGCTTAATTTACAAAAAAGCTTACTAGAACTGATAGTCCAGTGTAACGCCATAAACTCTTGGCTCACCTAGCTGGTAATATTGCTTAGCTTGATACCCGTCGCGCGGATCATTACCAAAGAAGAAGCCACGAGTTTTGTAATCTTCATCTGTGATATTACGCGCCCATACTTTGACTTGCCAGTCACTCATCTCATAAGTTAAGGACGCATTAAGAGTCTCATAACCGTCTGATTGCTCGTTATGACTGTCTGAGAAATAAAAGTCGTCTTTGGCAATAATATTAACGTTAAATGTCACTTGATCATTAATAAACGCATTTACGCCCAATGTCGCTTGGTAATTCGGTGCATGAGCTTGATCGCGGCCAGTTAAATCAACGCCTTCCTGATTGACAAAATCGCGAAGTTCAGTGTCTAAATAGCCAAATGCACCATAAATTTCTGCACTTTCAGTTAGTTGCCAGCTAGCATCAAGTTCAACCCCTTGGTTTTTCCCTTCTGCAGCGTTACCTAAATAGCTAATGAACTCTGCACTACCGTCAGGTCTAACGTCTGTGCGACTGCTATTGACCTGCATATCAGTGCGATCCATGTAAAACGCCGTCACGCGAACATAGCCAGAGTTGTCGTCAAAGCTGTATTTGTAACCTAATTCGTAGTTCCATAAATACTCTGGATCAAATTCTCGAAGGTCAGCAGGCAAACTACCATCAGTATTAACGCCGCCGGCTTTATAACCGCGGTTGATTGAAGCAAAAACTAATGCTTGCTCCGTTTGCTGATAAGACAAGACTAATTTACCACCTACCATAGTATCGTCTGGGCTAAATGTTAAACCATCGGTGTTATCGTAATCGGCACTGCGCTCTTCTACACGTAAGCCTGACGTTAACGTCAGCTTTTCCGTTAATTGGCTGTCTAGCTGAACATAAGCAGCAATCGTATCGGTATCGAAGTTTGACCCAAAGTCGCCATCAGCAAAAGTGTATTCTCGCAGCAACTCTTCAGACTCTGTTTTAGCGTATAGTCCAGCAACCCATGCCGTTGTACCATTGAACAATTTACTTTGGTTATTTGAAACGGCTCTTAACTCAAGTGTTGAACTCGATTTTTCACGGAAATAATGGTCAGTTGAGCTGTATTCGAATGGATGCAAGCCAACAAAGCTCCAGTCTTCGTCATAACCATAGTCAATATCACTGTCTGCATGAGTCACTATGGTAACAAGCTCACCAAAATCAAAACCTGAATAATGAGATTTAGCACTTAATGCATAAGTTTCTTGGCGATCAAAACCCGGTTGATCTGAGCGTGTTTGACGGTTGTTATCGAGGGAAAATGCATCATATCCATTGTCAAAATCAAAGTAATATAAGCCCAAATCGAGGTGATGGTCATCGCTAAGTGTAATGGCAAGTTTACCGCGCGCAGTAAGTTCATCGCGATCATTGGTGTCGTCGCGGTTTAGGTGAATATTGTCGATGAAGCCATCACTTTGGTATTTTTCTAATGCAAAGCGATAGTTAACGCTGTCTGTTGCAGGGCCAGACAAAGCAAGACCAGCACCATAGCTACCGTAATTACCCGCTGTGAGCTTAGCTGCGCCTTCAAAATCATTACTTGGTGCATTTGTGGTGATGTTGATTAAACCTGCTAACGCGTTAGCACCAAAGCGTGTTCCTTGTGGCCCGCGAAAAACTTCAGTTTGGTTAACATCAAATAATGAAGCAATACTGCCAACGCCAGTAAAGTCGATATCATCAATGATAATACCAACCGATGGGTTAATTGGCTCACGGAATTGACTGCGTTCGCCAATGCCACGAATTTGGTAATAACGCGCTCGCTGGGTGCCTGCCGAAAAGTTTACATTAGGCGCGATAGAGATCACTTCCTCTAAGTTTTGTGCGTTTAAATTGGCAATGTCTTGTGCCGATAGCACACTTAATGAAGCAGGAATCTTTTGTAAGTTAGTGTCGCGAAAATCCGAAGTAACGGTAATCACCTCTACTTCTTCTAGCGAAGTCGCGTCGTTATTTTCGGCATAAACAACAGAAGAAAAAATGGCACTGGTAATAGCAGCGGCAAGAATTGATTGTCTTGTTTTCATTATACTCTCGTTCGATTTCTCTAAAATCGGCGTTTTGTTATAGGAAGTTGAGTAAAAACCAAAACAGACGCAGATATCGTTAGAGCGACAGCATAATGCTTAGGAGCCAAGCGGCGGAGAATGCAGATATGATGTGCTAACCATCCCTACGCCAGTATTAACCGGATCAGGTAATAAGGGTTCTGCACTTTCAACACAATGTAAACAATACAATGTGAGAAGCCAGCAATCTCAGCAGGTATAAATTACTAAAAGTAACTTCCATATACCCGCACCCCTTGGTTTTCGCGGCATATTATCAAGTATTAACGAAAAGTATACAAACTATTTCAAATAGCTTATGCGTAAATACTCATCATTTTATTGATCTTTTTTTACAGCCGCTTCTTTGCAAAGTAAAAATCAATCAACCTTTAGCCGAATGAATAGTTAGTTTAATGATGTTGGAATCAGGTAGCTACACACTTACCATAGGCCCCATGGGTTGACCGCCTAATAAATGCATATGAATATGATAAACCTCTTGGCCGCCATGTTTATTGCAATTCATGATCAGCCGATAGCCATCTTCAGCAATGCCTTCTTGCTCAGCCAGCTTCTTAGCCACTGTAAATAAGCGGCCAAGTGCTAATTCATCACTTTCAGTGACATCATTGACCGTTGGAATTAATTTATTGGGAATGATCAGTATGTGTGATTTAGCCCGTGGTGAAATATCACGAAAAGCTGTAACTAGCTCATCTTGATAAAGTAATTCGGTTGGGATCTCTTGGCGAATAATTTTAGAGAAAATGGTTTCTTGCCAGTCAGTATTTTCCATTTTATATCCTTGTTACATCGTAATATTTAAAGGTAATGATGCCAAACCACTACCTTTGAACACAACGACGGATTAATTGGCAGCGGAGAGCTGCCTAGCGTCTTTACTAAATTTTAACGCGCTTTTTAGATCTTCCACCAGCAAATAATTAACGGGTACTAAAACTAAGGTGATCAAGGTAGCAAATATAATCCCAAACCCCAGTGACACGGCCATTGGAATTAGGAGTTGAGCTTGCGTCGCTTTTTCAAACAATAGCGGCATTAAGCCAATAAAGGTGGTTAGTGATGTAAGCATTACTGGGCGAAAACGTGCAGCACCAGCAATTAACACCGACTCCATTAATTGCGCCCCTTCTGCCCGTTTTTTATTGACGAAATCAACGAGTACCAAGGAGTCATTAACAACTACACCAATGAGCGCCATTAATCCCAGCAGACTCATAATGGTTAAATTCATGCCCATGATCCAATGGCCAATTACCGCACCAATTGCGCCAAATGGTATAACAGACATTACAATAATTGGCTGCAAGTACGATTTAAACGGAATCGCTAACAAACAATAGATAATAAAGAACACAAAAATTAAGCCATAAAACAGGCTGCCAAACGAGTCTTGTTGCTCACGCGCTTCCCCTTCCAGTGAATAGCTTACCCCAGGGTACTTAACAACAAGTTCATCCAAGAAAGGTTTTAAATCTGCATTAAGTACCGTCATGTTAGTGCTTTCTTTCTCTACATCGGCCGTAACATTAACGGTTCGGTAGCGATCAATGCGACTAATAGTTGACGGACTTTTACCAGTGTTAAATGTGGCAATGTGAGACAGCGGCACATCGCCACCTTGTGGCGTTGATATTTGCATATCGGCGAGATTTGCTATTGCTGAACGCTCTGCGAGTGGAAAACGGAGCATCACACGCACATCATCTCGACCCCGTTGAATACGTTGAATTTGCGCGCCAAAAAAGGCGTTGCGTACTTGCTGAGTGACACTGCTGACCGACAAACCCATGGCGTGACCTTGTTCCGTTAATTCGATTTGTATCTCTTCTTTACCATTGGATAAGCTATCGGCAATTTCAAACACTGTGGGATAAGTTGCCAAGCGCCCTTTAACTTCTTCAGCGACTGTTTTTAACAAACCGAGATCGGTAGCAGATAGCTGAACATCAATGGGATCACCGCCGCGCCCGATTTCTGCCCTAAAAGTTAAACTTTCAGCACCCGGTAATGCGCCTATCAACCCGCGCCATTCATTGACGAGTTGGCGAATAGTAACACCTGATTCATTTTTATCTGCTGGCAAAATTTCAAATCGAACACGACCAATATTAGTATTATTACCGCCAGTAATGGCAAGTACATTGGTGATCACGCTATTCCCTTCTTCATCGCGATACTTTTCTTGCAATTCAATGGCTGCATTAGCCATTTTCTCAACATAGCCATCTATGACGTCAAAGCTGGTGCCAACCGGCATAACTAAATTAGCACGTGCAGTTTCGCTAGGAATACGTGGAAAAAACGTAAACTTAGTCCAGCCACTGGTGATAAAAGACAAGATCAAAATAAAGACGCCGATAAAGCTCATTAAGGTGGTTAAACGGTTGCGCACGGCAAGCGCTAATATCGGCTGATAGTACTGAATAATGGCTTGCTCAAAACCATCGGCGAATCTCTGTTGTAGTGCCTGTAATTTAGATGTGTTTTCTTTTTCATGTCGCAGTTTTAAATGGCGTAAATGGGACGGTAAAACGAATTTAGATTCAATCAGAGAAAATAGTAAGACAGGAATCACCACAATCGGAATTTGCGCAAACAAGGCACCACGAGTGCCTTCAATAAATGCCAGTGGCAGAAATGCAGCGATTGTGGTTAAAATGCCAAAGGTCACTGGAGTTGCCACCTCTTCCGTGCCTTTAATCGCTGCCTGTAAGCCTGATTCAGCAAACTGGCTATGACGATAAATATTCTCACCAGTAACAATGGCATCATCTACAACGATGCCCAACACTAAAATGAAGCCAAATAGGCTCATGATATTGAGCGAAATATCAAAAATTGGCATAAATACAAAGGCGCCCATAAAGCTGACGGGAATGCCAATAAATACCCAAAAAGCAATGCTTGGACGCAAGAACAAGGTTAATAACAGTAATACCAAGAAGCCGCCCTGCAAGGCATTGCTAATTAACGTGTTTAAGCGGCTTTTAACAATTTCTGAGTCATCATCCCAATAGCTTAGGGTAAAGCCAGCAGGCAAGCTATCTTGCTGCTGCTCAATGTAATCTTTGACCGCATCAGCGACTTCAATCGCATTTTGCTGACCAATTCGATAAACCTCAATTAATGCCGCTTGCTGGCCGTTAAAACGCGCTCTCATCGGTGTTTCTTCAAAACCATCATTGACGTTGGCGATATCACCCAGCTTAACAATCGTGCCATCAGGATTTGTTTTTACCACAATACTTTCAAATTCATCTTGCCGATAAGCTTGGCCTTTACTGCGCACCAGTACATCGCCACCTTCGGTTTTAATGTTACCGGCAGATAAATCAACAGAGCTATTACTGATAGCACTCGCTACAGCATTAAGCGATAAATTAAACTCGCGTAGCTTGTCTTGTGATAAATGAATGCCGATTTCATAGTTTCGCACAGCGTCAAGTGAAAGCTGGGTTACTTCAGGCAGCCTAAGTAGATCATCACGCACTTTTTCCGCAAACTCTCTAAGCTCTTTTTCGCTATAGTTTGAGGCTATGGTGACGGCAATAACTTCACGCTGACGTTGACGAAGCGCAATTACAGGCTTTTCCGCGTCAGCCGGAAAGGTATTTACCGCATCAACTCGACTTTTAATATCAGCCAATAATTCACGGGCATCATAGCCAGATTCAGCTTCAATATTAATTGTCGCTGCGCCTTCAACCGAACTACTGGTGATCTTTTTGATCCCTTCCAAATCTTGTACGGCCTCTTCCACTTTAATAGCAACACCCAGCTCAACATCCTCTGGCGTCGCGCCGCGTAAACTGATATTGACGGAGACCACATCAGAATCGAATGACGGAAAGACTTCGAGCGGAATACGCAGATTCATTGACATCAAGCCCACCATTAAAATGGTGATCATCAATAAATTTGCCGCGACGTGGTTACGAGCAAACCAGGCGATCATAATGCTGCCTCCTTATTCATCAGCGCTTTTTTTGACGCTTGAACTTGATCCGCGCTCGGTTTTTTTCCTCGATGCTGTTTCGTCTGACGAGCAGCTTGGCTAGTTGTTTGATTAGAGGCGCTTGTTACTTGGTTGTTGTTTTGGCTTTGTTTTAGGTTAAGGTTACGACCATCTTTAGCCACTACAGCAACAGGTGTTCCTGAATTCACCTGCCCTAAAGGCGTTAATACTAATAAATCGCCTTCCGTAAGCCCTTGTTCCTCTTGCGTATATCCTTGTTCCCCTTTCGTATATCCTTGTTCTAACAGCGCAAACTCTTTGTTTTGCCATGCAATATTGATTGCCTGCCTTTTTAACAAACCGTCTTTAACCACAAACACATAGCTGCCCTGATAAATGGCTTTATTTGGGATTTTAATAACCTTGCTCAGCGATTTACCTTCGATGTCGGCACGTACGTACTGGCCAATTTTAAGCGGTAAACCATTGGTAGAGGCCACGCCGTAAGGGTCATCAATTTGCGCAACAACAAAGAGTTGTTGCGAATTTTGATCAAACGCGCCTTCAGTTCTAATCACTCGTCCTTGCCACTGCTGTTCATTCACGAGTTCTGAATATATAGTGACACTCGGCAGTTGGACTTTTACTTCGTTATCAAAGCGAGTGCGCTCTGGCAGGTTCATATAGGGCAGATCATTGTTTTTAATTGGCAATCGAACTTCGACATAATCAACTGCGAATATTTCGGCAAGCTGGGTATTAGCTGACACAACTTGCCCGAGATCTGCAGCTTTATTGAGAATTCGTCCCGTATAGGGTGCTTTAATTTCAGTGCGTTCTAGTGACAATTGTGCCTTTGCTAGTTGCGCCTCTGCCGAATACACAGCAGCTTCGGCTGCAAGTAACTGTGGCTTTCGCAATACTAACTCCGAGGCTTGCTCGCTGTTACCCAACCGCTGCCAATCCTGTTTTGCTTGCTCTGCACGCGCTAATTCTTCTGTTAACGCTTGCTTAGCACTGTATAAATTGGCTTTGGCGATATTAATATCTGCAAGGTAATCTCTATCGTCTAACTTAACCAGCACTTCACCTTGTTCAAAAAAACCACCTTCACGAAAGTTGTCGCTAATTGCAGTGATCTCGCCTGCAACTTGCGGCATTAATATGCTTTGTGTTCTTGGCTGTACCGTGCCGTAACTGCTAATTTTTAACGTTAGTTTTTCATTGTTAATGGTTTGCACGGCAACGTTAAGTTGTGGCGCAGCACTCGGTTTACCGCGTTTAGCTT
This sequence comes from Thalassotalea euphylliae, assembly GCF_003390395.1. Taxonomy (NCBI): domain Bacteria; kingdom Pseudomonadati; phylum Pseudomonadota; class Gammaproteobacteria; order Alteromonadales; family Colwelliaceae; genus Thalassotalea; species Thalassotalea euphylliae. The sequence continues at coordinate 2,253,169 of NZ_QUOV01000001.1, forward strand.
GCGGCGGATTACTTGCCACAAAATTAGCCGCAATAATAAAGGTTGCCAATACAAGGATTGGCACACCAAATCGGGTTAGCTTTTTATTGAACGTCATGATGTTTTTCTACACGGTTAGAGTCTGAAGTCACTTGCTGAGTTTCTGCTTGCGTGCTCGATGCCAATGCTATCGCACCGTCATTATTTTTAGATAAGTTACCGTCAGCAAGCATAGCGCCTATGTTTTTACCGCCAATACTGGTTAGCATAGCAATGCGGTTTTGAATAATTTGATGGGTGATTTCTACCAAGTTGGTTTGTGCGTCAAATGCTCTGCGCTGAGCTTCAAGCACCGTTGTGTAATTCACCAAGCCTTTTAAATACTGATTAAAAGACAAGTCTTCCGCTGCAATAGCATTATCCTTCGCTTGCTGAATATGGTTAAGTTGCTTGGTTAATGCTGTATGGTTGCTAATTTGGTTTTCGATATCAGCCAACTTACTGTACACCTGGTCTAAATAGGCTTGCTCTTGCGCTTTAACTTGCAAACGTGCTTGTTGTTCAAGCGATTTAAGTCGACCCGCATTAAACAAAGGAGCTGTGATTGCACCACTGATTGACCAAGCGAGCGGGTTTCCTGAAAGTAGATTTCCCAGCTCGTCACTACTATCTCCGCCTGATGCCGTCAATCTAAGTGATGGAAAACGCTGCTTATGGGCAACGGCAACACCTGCATCGGCAGCGAGCAAAGACAACCAGCTTGATTGCAACTCAAAGTTATTAGTTAACACACTAGCAGGTAATTCACTCAACGACTGTTTGGCAAATGTTGGCAATTCGAAGCGTGTATTTTTAACCAAATGCCCTTTAGGGTAATTAGCAACTAATAGTTCCAGTTCCCGTTGACGCTCCAATACCACTTGTTGCTGAGCATCAACGCGCGCTTGCTCACTGTTAACTTCATTTTGTGCAAGGTAAACATCAAGCGCATCAGTTAAACCAAGTTTATAAGAGGCATTGATAATATCGAGGTTATTGAATAAGTTAGCCGCACGATCTTGGTACAAGTTAACCAGCGTTTGGGCTTGTGCCAAGGCATACCATGAAGATACGATTTGCGAGATAAGGTCATTTTGTCTTTGGTTAAGATCGAGTTTTGCCGCTGAATACTCAAGCTGCGCTTGCCGCTGCTCCGCTGACAATTTGCCCCAAATGTCTAGTTCGTAACTTAGCTGTAAACTTAAGTCGGCGCTATTGGAAAAACTTGCTTGCTCAGCACTAACCGATTTTCGTCGGCTTTGATTGATGGCAAGTGATAGTTCCGGAAAATCGCTCGCGTCTGCAATATTTAACTGTTCTTTAGTGATTAACAAATTTTGGTAGCTAGCGTTTAGCTGATAGTTATTAGCTAAGCCAGTGCTAATAAGTTTATTGAGTAATTCACTATTAACAACTAACTGCCATTCACCCACCACACCTTGATTTGAGGTTAGCTCACCCACTGCTAACTGACTATCTGATGCTGGTTCCGTTGTTCTATGTATAGCTAATTGTGGTTTAGCGATTTGCGTTTGCCACTGCTCTGGTAATGGCGGCTTTTTCGCCAATTCTGATATCGCTGATTGAGAGGCACAACCTGTTGTAAGTAATATCAGCCCAGTGCACACAATACTATTGGATACTTTGGTGATTACGCGTGCCGTCGGTCGATATGTCGGAATTGAGCAAACTTTAGAACTCGATTTCTTCACACATTATTCCTAATTTTGTAATACTCGCCAAAATGATGGTCGATTAACGACAGTCATAGTAATTGTGAGCTGTAGAGAACAAAATTAGATTTACGATACTTTACAATCGTAAGTTTATGAAAGTTGAAACTTTGAGGTGCTAGCCAAATCAGTTTCCTTGGTATCAATACGCAACTGATACCATCAAAAACATTTGGTCATTAAAGAGTTTTGAAGAGATAAGACTTATAAAATCGAAAGTTATAAATTAACCTAATGCAGAACTCACAACGCGTGACTTTTGTGGTGGCCAGACACCAGTACCAGTCATAGAAAGGTGACTAACACTTTGTTTTAGCACTTTATCACCAACATGTGCTGATGTTTGCGGGCGGCTAATCAAATAACCTTGGATATAAACAATACCCAAAGATTTGAGCAGTTCTAATTGTTCGATATCCTCAATACCTTCGGCAACAACTTTTAAATCTAGTTGCTTAGAGAGATCGGCAATCGATTGGATAATTTTATTGTACTTAGTATTTTTTGTTGCTTGGCTAACAAATAATTTATCTATTTTCAGCACATCGACTGGCAAATTAGCCAATAACGATAATGAACTAAAGCCTGTGCCAAAATCATCTATCGCAATAATAATCCCCTCGTTGCGTAACTTGTTAAGCTCATCAACAGTATTATCAGATAAATCGATAAATGAGGATTCGGTAATTTCAAGCATCAACGAACTTGGTGGCAGGCCAATTTTATTCAAACTCGCCATCACCCATTGGTACAAAGAACGATGTTTAAGCTGCACACCCGATAAATTTACCGAAATACGAGTTTTAGACATACCCGCATTATACCATGCGGCCATTTGTCGGCAGGCTTCATCTAATATCCAATCACCTAGTTTTAAGATTAAGTTGGAGTCTTCTGCAATTGGGATAAATTCGCTTGGTGCAATACTACCTTCAGCTGGGTGGTGCCAACGAACTAATGCCTCAAAATAACTAATGGCACTGCCATCTACATTAATTATCGGTTGAAACGAAAGTGTAAAACTATTGGTATCAAGTGCAACACGCATTTCTTCCAGTAAATAATGGTATCGCCTCATGTTACTGCCCATTTCAGGAGAGTAGATGCGATAAATACCACGCCCTTCCTTCTTCGCACGATACATAGCAACATCTGCCATTTGAACCAGTGCTTCTGGAGAATTAGCACTGTCTGGATAGATAGCAATACCAATGCTTGCACTTATCTTGATTTCTTTATTACCAAGCACGAAGTCTTTTTCTATTTCTTTTAGTACATTCTTGGCAATTTCAATCATTCGTGAAGACTCAGATAAATCTTCCACAAATAAGGTAAATTCATCACCACCTAAACGGGCAAGGCTGTATTCAAGACCTGAATTATCGTTACATTCATAAGATAGCTTTTCAGTGCGTACAATGGTTAATAAACGCTCCGCAACTTGAATAAGTACTTCGTCACCGAAGGAGTGACCAAATGAGTCATTAACTTGTTTGAAACCGTCTAAATCGATAAACAATAAACCGCTTTTCTTAGATTGCTGCCCGTTCTCTCCCAACCTTTCCGTGATGTGTTCTAAAAAGCGATGACGATTCACTAAACCAGTTAAACGATCGCGATGAGCATTATTAATTGAACGTGCGTGATATTCGTTTGCAAAAGACGATAAGCCATCCAAGGCCATGTTGATACGAGTAAGAGATGATTGGCCTTCGTCAGGTTTTAATTCCTTACCAAAGACATCTGCAGTTTGCTCTGCTTTACTAACTAAAGCAGCCATTTTGACATTTAGGCGAGCGCGATGATATTTCCCTGACATCATAAACATGATGGCAGCGACAGCGATCAAGGCAGTTAGCGGCAGAACAATATCAACAAAAGTTTTAAACAGTACAGGCCTTAAGGCGATCGTTTTTCGTTGCCCTGTTTCATCAGTAAACCTGATCGCCAAAGTATTATCTATTTTGGTGATATTACTGAGTAACAAGGCATCTGTGTAGACTTGTTCTAAGGTAGAAAGCGGTTGTACGCTTTGTTGTTTGAGTTCAATACTTGGGAACTTGTTCGGTTGCTCTAGTTCTTTTGATAAACTAGACACAAATAACACATAAGACATAATGCTGATCATTATCAGCGTTGTCATAAAAGTATTAAAAAGTTTTACTGCCAGCTTTTTCAAAAACTAAACCTGTTTAATGCTTCCAGCACTTATTCTTTTCTAACAACCAATCGACTCATTCGACTGCGCGCCTTTTATAGGCGCTTGAAAAAGTACTAACGTAAAATTACATATTAGCTACATATTGCATTCAAACTACATAAAAGTGAATAGCAATTTATAAACAATTGCGGAATTATGGTAACTTTTTTTCACACTTGTTAACACTTTGTTAAATATGGATTACATATTAACCGTTAAGGGTTAACCAATAGAATAACTTCTCAAATGAGCTTTCGAAGGCGCTATAGATTCAGGGCTTAACAAGTGTGAATTATTCGATGAATGTAGCCGTAGCGAGGACAAACTGGTAACAACGGTTTTTAACGCAATACTTGAAAAAATTAAGATAAGAAATGAATACAGAGAATTATATAGTGAATATTGTCTGTGTATTTTTATAAGAGTTTATTGGAAATTTGGAGCGGCTGACGAGGCTCGAACTCGTGACATCCACCTTGGCAAGGTGGTGCTCTACCAACTGAGCTACAGCCGCAATATGAAGAAAAACTTTTAACTATCCACTTATCATAGTGAAATGGTACCCAGGGCCGGACTTGAACCGGCACGCTCTTACAAGCGAGGGATTTTAAATCCCTTGTGTCTACCAATTCCACCACCCGGGCATTATGGAGGCGGGTCCCGGAGTCGAACCGAGGTCCACGGATTTGCAATCCGCTGCATAGCCACTCTGCCAACCCGCCATATCACTACGACTCGGGGGTAGTATTTTAGCTTCTCTTTGAGAAATTGGAGCGGCTGACGAGGCTCGAACTCGTGACATCCACCTTGGCAAGGTGGTGCTCTACCAACTGAGCTACAGCCGCTTCTTGTCAAATAGTCTAGTCGACTATTCTGTCTTTGTTATCGTTGGCATAACAAAGTGTATTTTAACCTAGGATATATAGAAACCTGAGATTTAAAATTTGGAGCGGCTGACGAGGCTCGAACTCGTGACATCCACCTTGGCAAGGTGGTGCTCTACCAACTGAGCTACAGCCGCTTCGTGTATTTACTATTCGATTCAGATGAAATGGTACCCAGGGCCGGACTTGAACCGGCACGCTCTTACAAGCGAGGGATTTTAAATCCCTTGTGTCTACCAATTCCACCACCCGGGCACTGTGTTAACAACTAGTTAATTGTTAATGCCACTATTCATCTAGAATGAGCAGTAAAATTTGGAGCGGCTGACGAGGCTCGAACTCGTGACATCCACCTTGGCAAGGTGGTGCTCTACCAACTGAGCTACAGCCGCTTCGTACTTATCCCGTGTTTCTTATAAAAAGCAAGACAAGCAAATCTCAAAACTTGAGATGCTTCACTAATGCTAAATTAGCAAAGACTTTGTTTCCTAAGAGGAATTGGAGCGGCTGACGAGGCTCGAACTCGTGACATCCACCTTGGCAAGGTGGTGCTCTACCAACTGAGCTACAGCCGCTTCATGTGTTTACTATCCGATTCAGATGAAATGGTACCCAGGGCCGGACTTGAACCGGCACGCTCTTACAAGCGAGGGATTTTAAATCCCTTGTGTCTACCAATTCCACCACCCGGGCACTGCTTACTGTTTAAGTAATGCCACTCATTCATCTTGAACTGAGTAGTAAAATTTGGAGCGGCTGACGAGGCTCGAACTCGTGACATCCACCTTGGCAAGGTGGTGCTCTACCAACTGAGCTACAGCCGCTTCGTAAATTGCGGCGCGCATTCTAACGCACCTATTTCTCTATGACAACTTCTTTATACAACACCGTTCGAAGTGAAATGGTACCCAGGGCCGGACTTGAACCGGCACGCTCTTACAAGCGAGGGATTTTAAATCCCTTGTGTCTACCAATTCCACCACCCGGGCATCATGGAGGCGGGTCCCGGAGTCGAACCGAGGTCCACGGATTTGCAATCCGCTGCATAGCCACTCTGCCAACCCGCCATATCACTACGACTGGGTAGTATTCCTTGAAGTTACCTCTTAAAAGAAAGAGAAATTGGAGCGGCTGACGAGGCTCGAACTCGTGACATCCACCTTGGCAAGGTGGTGCTCTACCAACTGAGCTACAGCCGCTTCCTGACGCTGACTCCCTGTCAACTGGTGGTGCATTCTACATTGATATTAATGGGAGTCAACAATTAAATATCAAAAATATTTCAAGTGATTAAAAAGCGTTTAATGTGATGTTTTTTTAGCTTTTTCGCGACAAAAACAAGCATTTATTCAGCTTTTAAATCAGGCCATGCAGCTTTGAAATAACTCACCATAGTTGAGACCGTTAAGACAGTCGCAATGAAATAGAACAAATAAGCAGCACCCATTAAAATTTCATGTGGGAAATTAAACACAATCAACGGAATATCGTAATCTGGTTGCCAAATTAACCCCATGATCCCGAGCATTTGTGCAGCCGTTTTATATTTACCTAATGTTGACACCGCTACGGTGTCGCGCTTGCCTTTAGATGACATCAGTTCTCGTAAGGCACTAATAAAAATTTCGCGGGCGATCATTATCATCGCCGGAACCGAGATCCACCACACGGCATAATCTTCAGCAATCATAATCAGCGCTGAAGCAACCATAAGTTTATCGGCGACAGGATCAATAAAGGCACCAAATGCCGAAGATTGATTAAGCTTTCTAGCTAGGTAGCCATCTAATGCATCACTAACCGCTGCTAACCAGAAAATGGCAAACGCACCGAAATGATTCCATGAGACAGGTAAATAGAAAACAATGATAAATACAGGAATTAATACAATTCGAAATAAGGTAATTTGGTTAGGAATGGTCCACATAGATACTTCACAAAGCTATTCTTATCGTTGCTACCGTTACTATATAGAAGACAATCAAACATCATCTCTATAGCAACGGCAGTTTGTGAAGCTATTCTACACAGTTATTTAACTAATTGTCATGCAGCGCATCATATATATTTTGCGCGAGGGTTTGGCTGATGCCTGGCACCTTCTCTAAGGTTTTAACATCGGCATTTTTTACTTCCTGCATACCACCAAGGTATTTAAGCAAAGCTTGGCGCTTCTTAGCACCGATACCAGGAATAGATTCAAGCGATGACGTTTTCGCGTGCTTTTGTCGCTTAGCGCGATGACCCGTTATCGCAAACCGGTGCGACTCATCTCGAATGTGTTGTACTAAATGCAATGCTGGAGAGGTCGCTGGCAATGAAATAAGTTGATGGCTACCTGCGAGAATAAGCGTTTCTAAGCCTGGCTTACGCGACTCCCCTTTTGCTACCCCCACCAACAGCGGTATTTTAGAGAGTGACAAGGTGGCGAAAAACTCTTCTGCTTTAGCTAACTGTCCTTTACCACCGTCAATAAAGACAATATCAGGTAATTTATCTTCGTCAGTGACTTTGCCATAGCGCTTGTTGAGCGCGAATGCCATGGCGGCATAATCATCACCCGGCGTTATCCCTTTAACATTGTATCGGCGATAATCGCTTTTCAACGGTCCTTCAGTATTAAACACCACACAAGAAGCAACCGTTTGTTGCCCCATAGTATGGCTGATATCAAAACACTCTAACCGCTCTATTTGCTGGTCTAGTTCAAACACTTCGTTTAATTGTTCAAAGCGTTTATGCATTGACTCTTTTTCACTATTGCGAGTGATCAGTGCTTGTTCAGCATTCGTAGCAGCAAGCTTTAAATACTGTTTTCGCTCTTGGCGCACATTACTCGAAATTTTAACTTCGTATTCCGACTGCTCTGACAACAAGGCTGACAGTTCGCTGGCACTTTCAATTTTATAGTCGATCACAATTTCTTTCGGTATTGCGCCTTGAAATGCTTCATTGACTAAATAATGTTGGCCAATAAACGCAGCGATAATTTCTTCGTCGGTATCTTCCGCCATCAATGTTGGATAGTAGCTTTTACTCCCGAGAATTTTATGATCGCGAACAAATAACACGTGCAGACACACTTGCGCCCCTTTGCGATACAAACCAATAACGTCCATTTCTGCAGCAACGCCACTAACAAATTGCTGTTGCTGAACTTTGCGAAGCGTCGCTATTTGATCGCGATAACGTGCCGCCTGCTCAAATTCAAGTGCCATACTCGCTTCTTCCATACGGCCAACGAGTGTGTCAATCACCTGCGAGCTTTTACCACGAAGGAATAACTTGGCAAGGCTAACTTGCTGCTGATAGTCGGGCTCTGAAATTTTATCCACGCAAGGTGCAGAACATCGGCCTAATTGATACTGCAAACACGGGCGTGTTCTGGCGCGATAATAGCTGTCTTCACATTGTCGAATGGGAAAAATCTTTTGCATTAAGCGCAGCGACTCCCAAACAGCACCAGGGCTTGGGAACGGGCCAAAGTACTCGCCCTTTTGTCTTTTTACACCGCGATGCATACCAAGCTTTGGGTGTTTATGGCTAGTGATCAGTAAATACGGATACGACTTATCATCACGCAACAGAATATTGTATTTAGGCTGGTACTTTTTAATGTAGTTATTTTCAAGAATTAACGCTTCACCCTCGGTATGGGTGATGGTCACGTCAATTGCCAGTATTTGCCGCACTAAGGCTTTGGTTTTGACACTGGCAACGTCTTTACGAAAATAACTGGCGAGGCGTTTTTTAAGATTTTTGGCTTTACCCACATAAATAACCTCTTGCTCAAGGTTATACATGCGATAAACACCAGCCTTTTCCGTTACTATTTTGAGAAACGACTGGTGATCAAAAGTTTGTGCGGTTGGTGAACTTTGTTTGGAAAGTTCAGGTGATTCTGTTTGTTCAGGCAAGGCCGACTCTAGAATTTTTCTGTTTTTAACATGCCGTGGCGAATTGCCAAATGGGTAAGTTCAACGTCATTACTCACGTTAAGCTTATCAAACATCCGATAACGATAACTATTGATCGTTTTAGTACTTAGTACCAGTTGCTCAGAAATATCTGGCACTTTTTCGCCTCGAGTGATCATCCACATAATTTGTAACTCACGCTCTGATAGCGCGTTAAATGGATTCTCTTCTGTAGATTTAAATTGATTGAGCGCCATTTGTTGCGCAATTTCTGGCGTTATATAGCGCTGCCCACTGTTAACTGCACGGATTGCATTGACCATTTCATCTGGCCCTGCGCCCTTGGTTAAATAGCCAGCGGCACCAATTTGCATCACTTTTGTCGGGAAAGGATCTTCACTATGGATAGTTAAGACAATAACTTTAACATCAGGTGCATAGCGGATGATTTTTTTGGTGGCTTCTAGACCACCAATGCCCGGCATGTTCATGTCCATCAAGACAACATCAGGTTGCTGTTCCTTACGACAGAACTGCACAGCCTCTTCACCGGTTTCAGCTTCGCTGATGACTTTAATTCCTTTAACTTCGTCAAGTATCTTGCGTATCCCTGTACGGACTAATTCATGATCGTCAACTAAAAGAACGTTAATCAAGAGCATCTACCTTTGTTTTGTTATACATTGTTATCCCTGAATTTTTATTATGTTTTTAATTGCTATTGCATTATTCGCCGGAGCATTGTTGTTAGTATTTTGCTCTACGAACTTATTCAGAGATAGATCAAAACTATATAGTGAAATACCTATTATGACAATTAATTAATTCCATAAAACGCTTATAAATTAGGCGTATAAACACCTTTTGACTAAAGCTTATTCTTTGTTAACCAATTATTTAGTAATCCTATTTGACCATTTTTATAAGCCGCATAAGTTAGCCTAACCGCATTGCTTAAAATAACAGAATCAGACCAGTTGGTTTGTTCTTGGATTAGCTCATAACATTCCAATGCTTCTTTCGATAGATAGCCGCGCATTTCCTTTTTACCATTTTCTTTTTGACGTTCGCGATAACGCCGCTGTTTTTCTGCATTGCTTAACGCCATGTCATCTCCTTGTCATTAAGCTCAATTAATATACGCTACTGATGGTTACGCATAACCATCAAAATTGCAACAAAATAACTGCTCCGAGTTGTTTAGTGTACAAGTGTTCGCTAAAGTAGCTACTCTAAATTACAGCAATGATTAATGAACAGAAAAAATATGGAACAAAAAAACGCATTCAGCAAAGAAGACTTAGTGTTAGCCGGTACCACCGACTTTTTTGGTGAAGGTAACAGCAAATTGCCCGCTGACAACATGCTGATGATGGACCGTATCAATCTTATTACTGAAGAAGGTGGTGAGTTTGGTAAGGGTGAAATCATTGCCGAACTTGATATTAATCCCGACCTTTGGTTTTTTGATTGCCACTTTAAAGGTGATCCGGTAATGCCAGGCTGCTTAGGTCTAGATGCTATGTGGCAACTTGTAGGCTTTTACTTAGCATGGGCAGGCGGTCCAGGCCGTGGCCGTGCATTAGGTGTTGGCGAGGTTAAATTTACGGGCCAAATATTACCTACGGCGAAAAAAGTAACTTATAACATTCAACTAAAACGAGTGATCAAGCGTAAGCTGTTTATGGGTATTGCTGACGGCACCGTTTCTGTTGATGGCAAAGTGATTTATACCGCAACTGATCTTAAAGTAGGTTTATTTACAGATACATCAAGCTTTTAATTCAAAGCTTGATGTTAAATACTTGAACAGACAATACACAAAAGCCCGACGACAAGTCGGGCTTTTGCTTTTCTACTATTTGTATTTTCAATTGTGTTGTTTTCTACTTAAATAAACCTTGCTGTTTATCGGCAATGGCCTCTCGCCAACCACCTAGCCACTCAGATTTTGCTTCACTGTTTTGATATGGACACATTTCTTTAGAACGCCCTGCGACGCCTGCTTGGTAACCTTTAGAGTGTGCTCTATCGTGACGATCACGTTTTTGCCTCTTCATCATCGACAAGTTCTCCTTATTATCTTTTAGCTCTTTTTTTGTTGAACATTTTTCAAACGCCCTATTAACGAATAGAAGACAGTAAAGGTTATTTCAACAAAGAACTTAGTGTTAACAACCAAGAGATTGATATAACGAATTAAATAATTGGCTCTTCCAACCTCTACAAACAATTATTTGCCAGCAGGAATTGCCAAGATTGGCTACATTAGAAAGGTGGAAAAGATAACCTTACATTTGATCAGGCACGCCAAATCGAGTTGGGATAACCATATGCTCGCAGATATTGAGCGGCCACTCAATCAAAGAGGCAAGCAAAGTTGCAGAATAATTGCGCCCAAAATTGCAGAGTTAGGTTGTGACTTTCAACAGGTACTTGTCAGCAACGCGACACGCGCACAACAAACTATTGAAGAAATCGCCAGCAGTCTTCCGAATATTCAATTGCAGTGGCACACTGAACCGCAGTTATACACATTCAGTGCATCCGCCCTGCTGGCCTATTTACAATGTCTAGAGCTTCATATAAGTAACCTTGTTGTTATTGGCCACAACCCTGCTCTAACTGACCTGTGCGACTATTTAACGGGTAGCGACATAGGCAACATACCGACAGCTGGCTATGCACAACTAACATCTATCGGTCCTATTTCATGGCAAGATTTAACGAGGAATAGCTTTGCATTGTGTCATTTTATTAAACCGAAGGACTTTAAAGCCAACTGAGCTACACATAAAAACGAACGCACAAAAGAGAAACGCACAAAAGAGGAACACACATGAAACTTGGCGCATTTTCAATCAGTTTAAATGTTAAAGACATTAAGCTCTCATATGAGTTTTATCAAAAACTAGGCTTCACTCAATTTGGCGGTGATATCGAACAAAAATGGCTAATTTTACAAAACGAAGATAAGCATATTATTGGCTTGTTCGAAGGTATGTTAGATAACAACACCCTCACTTTTAATCCAGGCTGGGATCAAAGCGCACAATCGTTAACAAGCTTTGACGATGTACGAAAAATTCAAACTCAGTTATTAGCCGATGGCGTAAATTTTGTGACGCAAGCTGATAGCAATAGCGAAGGACCTGCAAGTTTTGTGGTGTTAGACCCAGATGGCAACCCCATTCTTGTCGACCAGCATCGCTAAAACTAGCAACGAGCATTAATCCAAATAACGGGTCACTGTTTCAAATGATTTTCGTGACTTACTTGGCAGTACTTTACTCTCAGTGCCGACATATAAATAGCCAACAATATCTTGCTCTGCAGCTACATTTAGCGACTGCTTTACGATTTCACAATGCGCCATATCGCCAGTGCGCCACATCGCTTGATAACCCAATGCTACTGCGGCCATTTGCATAGCGTAAACGGCACAGCCTGCGGTAATTAGCTGTTCTTCCTTGGGTACCTTCGGATGTTCTTGGTAATTGGTTGCGACAACAATCATCATTGGCGAGCGAAATGGCATTTTTTCCGCTTTAGTCACTTTAAATTCATCACCACTATTGGCCTGTGCTGATTGTTTGAACGCTTGTCCAAGTGAAGCGCGGGCTTCTTCTTTAACAACGATAATGTTAAATGGCGTTAAACCACCGTGATCAGGCACTGACATTGCGGCTTGCAGCAATTGTTCAAGCTCATGTTCGCTTGGCGCAGGTAAGGTTAAGTTTGGGTTAGATTGGCGTTGAAGTAGAAAATCGATCACAAGCGTACTTTTATCTGTGTTTATCTGTGTTGTGTTCCTTTCATTGTAATGAATATAAAAATAATAAAAACCCGCACTTAGTGCGGGTTTATAAAAATAGCTAATTTCTACACTATTTATTATTAATCAGCAGACAAAAATCGTGCACGAACGAAGTGATCGGCACTCGTAAGGCGACCGGCACCAATAAAGAATAGCGCAAGTAGCATGATGAAATAAGTTACTGCAAACTCAATACCATTGTTTAGCACAACAATATTACCGTTTTCATATAACCAGTTGGTGTTGCCATTCTCATCCAAAATATCGCGCATTTTATTTAAGCGTACTGACGTTTCTTCTGAATTTTCCAAGCTCGCTTTTGCACTGTCAAAGCCTAACCAAGCAACCATTTTTGCTGGGCTTGTATCTGGGTTTGTCGGCGTGATAGCGAACCAACCATTGTCAGCGTGCACACTTGTTGCGGCAACAACCATAGTGAACATTAGCGGAATTGAGATTAAGCGAGTGAATAAACCGATAATCAACAACCAACCACCTAAAAATTCAGTCCATGCTGCTAAATTTGCCAACAGTGTTGGGAATGGTAAACCTAAGCCCCATTCCGTGTTGCCAAACCAATTCACAATGTTTGGATCCGCAGCCAGCGATGCTAAACCGGTAACATCTGGGTTGCCAAGTTGTAATTTAGAATAACCAGCAATGATGAATACAGGAGCAAGATATAAACGAATTAACAGCGCTGGAATACCGTCAAGTTTTGAAAGCTGTTGAGTAAAACTTTGATATAAAGAAGGTAAGTTCATAAGTTCACTTTTGTTGTGTTAAATAATATAGTTGGACTAGACCGTAGAAAACCCAAAATAATTCTCCTACGTATTTGTTATATTTAAAGATAATAAATTTTACAAAATTTACTACTGCAAGTTAATAAATTATGTAGCATTAGTACCATGACGGTAGCTTCTCAATCCGATGTAATGGAAAATATGAATGAATAGTAATCCTGGCCTTATTAGACGATTTTTTTCAGCAAGTTGGCGTGTTGTCGACACAAGTCGCAAACTTGTAGTAAACCTAATTTTTCTCGCGATCATTATCGCTATTATTGGCATCATTAGTAGTGACGATACGCAAGTCACCGTCCCAGAAAATTCTGCACTTGTGCTTAATTTGCGTGGTGACTTGGTAGAACAAAAAGTGGCGATTGACCCCATGGATGCATTATTTAACGAAGCTTTAGGCCAAAAAGAAGAAAGACCCGAAGTGTTAGTAAGTAATGTACTTTCTGCAATTGAGCATGCAAAAAATGATGATCGCATCAAGCTATTGGTACTTAAGTTAGATCAACTTGGTCGCGGTGGTTTGAGCAAGTTACAAGATATCGGTCAAGCATTAAACGACTTCAAAGGCGCCGATAAACACGTAATTGCACTTGGCGATTCATATTCACAAGGACAATACTACCTCGCTAGCTATGCCGACGAGATATGGTTAGATCCTAAAGGCTATTTGCTGCTCGATGGCTTTGGTCGCTATCAACTTTATTTCAAATCAGCGTTAGAAAAGCTCGCCATCAGCCCGCATATTTTCCGAGTAGGCACCTACAAATCAGCGGTTGAACCTTACATTCGCGACGATATGTCTGAGGAAGCGAAAGCCGCTAATCAGTTATGGTTAAACGACCTATGGCAAGAATATAAAAAAGATGTAGCTAAAGAGCGTGGCTTTGAAACATCTAATTTCGACGAAAACATTGAATCTTTGTTAACTAAATTTAGCGAGGCTAATGGCAGTTTCGCTGAATACGCGAAGCAAAACCAGTGGGTAGATTCACTAAAAACTCGCGATGAAATGGTTAACGATTTAATGTCTCGTGTAGGCAAAAACACCAGTGGTGAATACTTTAAGCACATCAACTATAAGTCTTACCTTAAGGCGATTAAACCTCCGTTCCCGTTAGATACAAACGGTAGTGATAAAGTAGCTGTTGTCGTTGCAAAAGGCACGATTTTAAATGGTAACCAAGCACCTGGTACCATTGGTGGCGATAGCACGGCTAAACTATTAAAACGCGCCCGTTTTGACAAGCAAGTAAAGGCTGTTGTACTGCGTGTTGATAGCCCAGGCGGCAGTGCTTATGCATCAGAAATTATTCGCCAAGAAGTAGAACTGTTAAAGCAGGCGGGTAAGCCTGTTGTCGCCTCTATGGGTAGTGTTGCGGCATCTGGTGGTTACTGGATTTCAGCATCTGCAGATAAAATTGTCGCGTCACCAACCACGATTACAGGTTCAATTGGTATTTTTGGCATGTTTATGACGTTAGAAAATACGCTTGGCAAACTTGGTATTCACACCGACGGCGTTGGTACAACTGATATTGCTGGTTTTGGTGTAACTCGCCCACTCTCTGAAGGTATGTCGAAGTTATTTCAATTAAGCATTAATCGGGGTTACGAAGACTTCATTTCGCTAGTGGCAGAAAACCGAGCGATGACCAAGCAGCAAGTAGATAAAGTTGCACAAGGTAGAGTGTGGTCAGGCATTAAGGCGCAAGAGCTTGGCTTGGTTGACGAGCTAGGCTCGCTAGACGAAGCTGTTAACATTGCAGCAGATTTAGCTAAGCTTGAAGACTTTGAACAAGTATTGATTGAGCGCGAATTGAGCCCTCAAGATTTGTTCTGGCAAAACCTAGTGGACAGCAGCGCATTTGTTGCTGAGAAATTAGGTTATGAATATCAATCGTCTTCACCAATTGCCCATATGGGACAAGCTCGCCAAATCGTGCAGCAAGTTATCGACGAGGTTAAACAACTCGAGCAATTTAACGACCCACAAGGCATATACTCATTTTGTTTGACTTGTGAAGTAAATTAATTCTTAATGCCCCGATTATTCGGGGCTTTTTTTTACTTAACCTCAGGTTTGGATAAGAAATAGCAAATAAACAATAAATTTATACATTTAAATTTACCGTTACCTTCTAACGAGAAATTTTTTCTGAGATCAAGGCGAATTTGCGCGTCAATAGCTGGTCTATTGCAAGTAAATTCAACGCTGATACCAGGAAAAATAGCCGCTAGAAGCGCATTAGTTATCCTGAGCTGAGGTTAATGATCATGAAGAAAAACATTTATGTCGCCTACACAGGCGGTACTATCGGCATGAAGCAAAGTGATCAAGGGTACATCCCTGTTAAAGGCCACTTAACCGATGCTATCAATCGTACACCTGATTTTCATCGCACAGAAATGCCAGATTTTGTCATCAATGAATATGAGCCATTAATTGACTCATCAAATATGACACCAAAAGACTGGCAACGTATTGCTGATGATATCTACCAACATTACGACGACTTTGACGCCTTTGTCGTGCTGCACGGCACAGACACTATGGCGTATACCGCTTCTGCCCTGTCATTTATGTTTCAGCACCTCAGTAAACCCATTATTGTGACGGGTTCGCAGATCCCTTTTAGTCAATTGCGTTCAGACGGACAAGAGAACTTGCTGAACTCTTTATTTATTGCTGCCAACTACCCAATCAATGAAGTGGGCTTGTATTTTAATAACAAGCTATTTCGCGGTAATCGAAGTATTAAAGCCTACGCTGATGGTTTTAACGCCTTTGATTCTCCGAACATGGAACCATTACTTGAAGCCGGTATAGATATTAAAATAAAGGCTGGAAGGCTTGCCGATACAACAACGGAAAAAGAGCGACAAGCGCTTAAACTCGTTCCAATTACACCGCAACCTGTTGGCGTAGTTCATTTGTATCCTGGAATTAGTCATGAACTAATTAGCAACGTATTACAACAGCCGGTTAAAGCCTTAATTTTAAGAAGTTATGGTGTGGGTAATGCCCCACAAGATGAACAGCTACTAAGTGTACTTAAGCAAGCGACAGAGAAAGGGATTTTAATTCTAAACCTTAGCCAGTGTGTCAAAGGTAAGGTAAATATGGGCGGTTATGCAACAGGCTCAAGTCTAAGCCAATGTGGCCTAATTAGTGGCGCAGATATGACTTTGGAAGCTGCCTTAACCAAGCTACACTTCTTGTTAAGTCAAAACTTGCCTTATGAAACACTATGTCAACTAATGCAAGAAAACCTGCGTGGTGAGCTATCACTTTGATAGTGATAGCTACCCAAACTTCTTATTCTTAACTAAACCTAAGCTTAAGCCTAAAAGACTAGCAGAAAATTCTTTTTGCTCGATCTATTAACGGCAAGTCTTCAGCCGTTAATTGTCCATCATTTAGCCAAGACCAAAGCTTATCTTCAGCCGACGTTAATTCACCAGAGTTCATTTTTTGTTGCATGAGCTCAACTTGAATTATTCTGCGCTGCGCTTGGTCTTGTGCTGGTGATTCAACGCCAGCAATAATCTCTAACGTAATGGTTAGCGCTAAGCGATTTTCAGCATTCTGCTCAGATAAATGGTCAAGCACTTTACGCTTGCTTGCTTTAGACAAGCTTTCATACGCTGCTGTATCTTCACAAGCTTGACGGGTAAGACTTTCTTGCGCAATTTGCTCAAATAAAGCAAAAACCTGTTGCCAGTCCTTTTTACTGCTTTGTGCCAACAACAACTCAAGTTTGCTTTGGCATTGGCTGACAAACTGACTCACTTGGCCTAGCGCCGTTTTATTTGGGTGTGACTCCCCAAGAAGTTGCTGTTTCAACTGCTGTGCCTCGCTTTGCAAGGCTTTTATGTCACTAGGTGTTGTGGTTTCTGCTGTTAGTTTAACATTGAGTGCTTCAAGCGTAGCTTTTACTGAAGACAATTGCTCGGCACTTTCTTGCTTGTGCTTTGACTGTAATTGTTGTCGCTGACCAAATATTTGATCATTTATGGCGCGAAACTGTTGCCATAAACGGTTTTCTTTCTTAGCACCAGCGTATCCAACTGTCTTCCATTGTTCTTGCAGTCGTTTAACACGGTTAACCGCATCAAAAACAGCTTGCTCGTCGTCCATATGACTAGCGAGTGATTGTGCCTCATCAATTAGCGCCTGTTTGGCTAGTTCATTGTTATCGTGATATTGATTAATCGCTGTACGCACAGGCTTAGAGAGCGTTTGATATTCTTGGTTGATGTTGCGATAAACTTTGCGATCGACATCTCCGGCATTTCGCCATTGTTGATTTAATTTGTTAAAGCTCGATTCTATCGTCTTAAAATCAATATCCTTGCTAGATAGCTGTTCAACAAGCAACTTCAGGTGTTCAATCAGCTCTTTACGTGTCGCTAAATGTGCATCGCGAATTTTCTCTTGTTCAGCATAAAACAAACGACATGGAGCAAATGCCTGCTCGCAAGCCTGGTTAAACGCTTGGTTTAATTCACGATCAACTTCTTCATCGGCGTGACCTAATGTATTCCACGTTTTTCTATACCATTTAACTTTGTCAGCTTGCTCGTTCGGATTATCGAGCGGTGTCTGTGCAAGCATTTTAATTTCTTGCAGTAACTCTTTCTTACGTGGCGTGGCAATGTAGTGCTCCCAGTCACTTAACTCTGCCATTTTCTCTGATAAATGCTCAAAATCACGATGTAGCTTACGTTGGAGTTCTTCCGTCAACTCGTTATAGGCGCGTTTGAATTTGTTAAATACACCAAATGCCGCATTGTATTTGCCCGATGCTAACAAACGTTTCAAGTCAGACACTTTACGCTGGGTTTGGCGCAGCAACTGTTCTTGCTCTTTTTCAAGTGGTGCCAACGCTGCTAACCAAGCTGTTTTCACTTCTTTGTGCGCTGCAATAATTGATTCAGGCAATACGCCACTGGCTTGGCGCATATTTTCTTGCCAATCTCTAAGCCAAGATTTGAAGATACCTTGCTTGTCAGATAATTCTGATTGGCTTACCGGTGGTGTTTGCTGCGACATTCTGGCAATTAACTGCGTAGCATTAGCGACAGAAGCAGCAATTTCATTCACTTTGGAAAGCTTATTGGTCAGCTCTTGTGATTGTACTAACAACGATTTTACCGCTTGTTCACTAAGTACCGACGCTTTTACTAGGCGTTCAAATTCTGCAATATCATTCAACAATTGCTGCTCGTCAAGACTAGCATTTTCAAAAATAGCTTCACTTATTGCTTGTGTTGTTGACGATAAAAATTGCTCAAAATCTTGCTGTTGGTCTTGTTGCTGTTGGGCAACTTTGGCTGCTATTTGTGCTTGTTGGTACTGCTCTGCTTTAGCAACGAAAACCTTATCTAATGTCGCGTTAATCGTTACGTATTTTTCATTGAAGGTTTGCGCACTTTCTTCTGACAATAGCTGAAATTGTTCGCTTAGCACTTGCCATTCTTGCTCTAACTCAGCACGCTTTGATAAAACAACACCATAGTCAGTCACATCTTTCAATGCTAATAGCTTAGACAAGTTCAATTGAGCATCTTTGCTAATTTTTATCGGTGCTTGTTCCGCTTCTTTTAGCGCCGTAATTTTATTATTTAATAGCGTTGATGCCGACTCAAGGTTAACCTTCTTGGCAAGCTTTTCCAGCGAATCGATGTCACTATTGTTATCAATAATATATTGCCATAGCGCTAGTTGATTCTTTTGCTGCGCGATGCTCACCAGCAAGTGAGGCTTATCAAGCTTGCTAAACAATGCCAGAATAAGGTCAATCGAATTGGTTTGGTTTAAAACCTGTTCAGCTAATGCTTTATTTAGCTGCCCGCCAAGCTCTATACGCTTTTCAATGCTTGACTGACTGTCTTCACTGGCGATGTGTTCAACAATTTTTTGCTCAGCAACTCGGCGAATTGAGCTGGCACTGTCGTTCGTTAGTGCCTGTTGCCAAAGCGAATAATCATTCAACTTTAACAGCGCAGCACGTCGCACAAGCGCACTCTCGTCTTCACTGGCAAGCTGACGAATAATTTGCTCGTCTTGTGCTTCGTTCAATTGTAATTCTTGCTCGATGCAGCTAACCCGAACGTTCGGGTCTTGGTGCTGCCAATTCGCTTTTGAAGCGAATAACTTTGAAAAGATCATAGATCCGTAAACCTAGCAATATTGTTCTGTTCAAGGGGTGTTGAAGATTGCTCTTGGTTATGACTAAACTCAGCCTTCAACTCACGTTTGCTTTTACTGACAATTTCTCCATTTTCACCAACAGTGAGCATTTCTTTTGATTTAAGTACGCGTGCCTGATACGCCATTACAATCTGCATGGCAGTATCGCGTTGTGCTTGATCGACGTTGGTGCCTTCTGGCCACTTTCCCGTTTCTGCGGCACACTTGAAACGTTCAAACATATCCACAGAAAGATTATCTACAACTTGAATGATATCCATTTATTTTAATTTTCTTTTCACTAATAAAATTCTTACGCGAGTAACGATATACAGAATGAAACCGATCACTGTGCTACTCATGGCGGTAACATACTGCCAGCTACCTGGCTGAGCGTTTTGCCAAAATAAAAACAAGAAACCGCCACAAAATAGCAACATGGCGATAAAAGAATGCGTCATTAACGATTGTTGCTGCTTAATGCGTTTTTCACGCTCAAAACTGGCGAGTTTTTCTTGGTCTACGCCCTTAAGCGGAACGCCACAATGGCTACAAGATTCACTTTTATCAGATATTTTTTTACGGCAAGACGGGCAATTGATAACAGCCATATAGCTTCCTGTTTTTCTAAATACCTCGGTATTTTAACCAAAAAAAACGCCCTTGCGGGCGTTTTTTCTTGGATTATCGATTATTTTTTATCGCGCCAAATGTCGGCATTTTTTATGCCTAACTTATCAGGGTCAAAACTGTACTCTTCAACCCCTTCTTGCTGCTGACGCTCGTAGTCTTTCAGTGCTTTAATCGCTGGTTTAGCCATAAAGAAAATCACTAAAATACCAATGATATTTAACCAGGCCATTAAGCCAACACCAACATCACCTAAGCCCCATGCAATATCTGCTGCTTTTACCGTACCGTAGAAAGTGGCCACCATAATGGCAACTTTTAACAAGAAAGTTAATGCAGGGATTTTGAACGTACGCTTAATGTAAGCAACGTTGTTTTCCGCAATAAAGTAGTAAGCCAAAATAGTGGTAAACGCAAAGAAGAACAAGGCTAATGCAATAAATGGTTTGCCAATGCCTGGCAGCATGCCTTCCACAGCAATTTGCGTAAATGCTGGGCTATTGGCTGCAACATCAGCGGCTACATTTTGAATAATAAAGGCGTCACCTGCACCATGAACATTGTACGCACCCGTGATTAAAATCATAAAGGCAGTTGCTGAACAAACAAATAGCGTGTCAATGTAAACAGAGAAAGCTTGCACAAGCCCTTGCTGCGCAGGGTGCTTAACCTCGGCAGCTGCTGCCGCATGAGGGCCAGTCCCTTGGCCAGCTTCATTTGAATATACACCGCGTTTAACACCCCAACCAATAGCAGCACCAACACCTGCCATTGGTGAGAATGCATCATTGATAATCATCATGAAAACGCCTGGTAATTTATCGATATTAAGCGCGATCATCACACAAGCAATAATAATGTATGCCAATGCCATAAACGGCACGACAACCTGAGTGAAATTAGCTATACGCTTAACACCACCAAAGATGATAAAACCAAGTAACAACACAATAGCAACCGCCGTATACACTTTAGTGATAGCGAGCGGGCCAAAGGCTGTATCAACAACATGCCCTTGACCAAAGACCATAGTTACCGCTTCACCAATACTGTTTGACTGCACCGTTGGTAACAACACACCACAGGCTAAAATAGTTGCTATCGCAAATATCCATGCATACCATTTTTGACCCATAGCTTTTTCAATGTAATAAGCTGGGCCACCACGGTATAAGCCATCGTGCTCTTCTTTGAATATCTGCGCATTCGTAGATTCGATATAAGCAGTCGCAGCACCAAAAAACGCCACAACCCACATCCAAAATACCGCGCCAGGGCCACCGAAACCGATGGCAGCGGCAACCCCTGCAATATTACCCGTACCAACGCGGCCAGAGAGTGAAACCGCTAAGGCCTGAAAGGAAGAAATACCCTGCTCAGAGCTTTTTCCTGACAGCAGCAGGCGCCACATTTCGCGAAAATGGCGAACTTGCACAAAACGGGTAATAACTGAGAAAAATAAACCTGCGCCTAGGCACAAATAAATAAGCGCAGGGCTCCATATCACGCTGTTAAGCGTATTGACTAGTTCTAACACTAATTAACTCCAATATTGTTATTGTTTTTATTGTCATGTTTCCTGAAATCGTTATTTTTATCGCAGATCGTCTACCACATGGTAAACCGCTGTTAAGACATCGCGACCAAATAAGCTGCTTCGTTCACCTGACCAGCCAACGCTATAATCTGGCAATAAAGCATTGTCTTTAAATGGCATTTCAATGGTATAAGCTAAACATTTAAAGGTTTCACCAACCCAGTTGCTACCTACAGTTAAGTTAGCTTGGCCTGGCTCATCTTTGTCGTAGCCTTTTTCATCTTGGAATTCAGGCGTAATCGCTAAAAGCACTTGTTTAAACTTGTCTTCTAACGCTTTATGACGTTCGTCGTATGAAGGACAGCCTTCACAACCAGCAACGAAGTTATAAGGTAACGCTTCATCACCATGAATATCAAGGTGCATATCAACACCTGTCTGCTTCATTTTTTCTGTGACGAGGAAAACTTCCGGGCTTTGTTCCATTGATGGCGACTGCCATTCACGGTTTAAGTTAACACCAATCGCATTAGTTCTTAAGTGGCCACGAACACTGCCATCTGGGTTCATGTTCGGCACAATGTAGAATACAGCTTTGTTTAACAGTGCACGTGCAACACCGTCATCTTCATCTAATAAACGGTCAATAAAGCCTTCGACAAACCACTCCGCCATCGTTTCACCTGGGTGTTGGCGAGCAGTGATCCAAACGGCTTTCTTGTCTGCCCCTTCTTCACCAATTTTTAACAGTGACATATCACGACCATCTAAGGTTTGACCTAATACCTGTAGTTCACAGTCGATGTCTAATTGCGCTTGATGTAATAGGTCTTGATGGCGTTCATAGCTGTATGGCTGGAAGTAAGCAAAATATACCGAATCAAATTCCGGCATAAACGTGATTTTAAGCTCTTGGCCATCAAATTCGGTAGGCACGCGGAACCAATGCTCGCGATCGTAAGAAGCCACCGCTTGATAATCGTGCCAGCCTTCTACATAGGCTGATTGCCCAGCATTGACGATGCGAATGTTATGCTCAACACGCTCATTGTTGTGTAATTTAAAGTGAAACCATTGATAGAATTCTGAGCCGTTATCTTTGTTAATGGCTAGTTGAATATCGCTTGGATCATTAGCTGCTAATACTTGAATATTGCCGCTGTCGAAGTTAGAAGAAATTTGCATAACGTTTGTTTTATTGCTCTGACATGAAGCCGTAGTGTACACAAAGCCTTAAGTGATCAGAAGTTTTAATAAAAACATCACACCGAATGACTGTCAGCAACAAGTTACAGCTTATTTTTAGAACAATTTTGACCTCCCGATTCAATTTCCTTCTTACTTCCTAACACACGCGTCTAGATTGCATCTAATGGCTTGCGGGGCTATCTTAGCACTAGCCACGACAAAGTTTACTTAGCACGTAATTTTAACGACAAAAGAATAACAAGGATCCAAATATGAAGCTCTTTACCTTTCCGCCCGCACCAAACCCTTTACGCGTTAGCTATTTTTTAAAATACAAAGGGCTAGAAATTGAAACCGAAATTATCGATTTAAAAGAGAAACAACAGTTTAACGCCGAGTATGTCGCGGTAAACCCCAATGCCACCGTACCAGCTCTATTGTTAGACGATAACACGCTGCTCACTGACAGCATCGCGATTTGTGCTTACCTAGAGCGCAAGCACCCAGAAAAACCTTTGTTTGGGCAGAATGATAAAGAATACGCGCAAGTCATCGGCTGGTGCCACAAGCTTTACGTTGAGGGGTTTAGTGCAGTTGCAGAGGTGTTGCGCAATGGCAGTGAATTTTTTGCTGATCGCGCCCTACCCGGCTTAACGCCAATAAAGCAATTACCAGCATTAGTTGAACGTGGCCAAACCCGTATTGGACTATTCTGGAATATGCTTGATAAACACCTAAGTGAACGCGAATTTGTTGCCGCAAGTGGTTTTAGTCAAGCAGATATCGATGCATACGCTATTTGTCAATTTGCGAGTTGGGTAAAAGCAAGCATTCCGACAGAATGCGAAAACTTGAATCGCTGGCATCAACAAGTTGCAGCTATTCTTGATTAAAGGCTACTTTGACTTACGCTTAGTAGCAGCCGACAAAACTAAAGCATCTATCAGGTAATCTGTTAACAATATAATGTTAAGCACCTGACTCTTTGTTTGATTTTTAATAGCTATCGCTAACATTTTACTAGCGATGGCTTTTCTTTAACTTTCATTTAACTTATGAGCTCTTCCGCTATCGTGCGAACATTTATTAAATGGCGCTTACATTCGGCTCTCACAAATGACTAACAAATGACTAACAAATAGCAATCAAACCGCCAATCAGCATTTTGCATTAATTTTGATTCTCAGAATTGCTATCAACGGACTTAGTATCATTGAAATAATCGTCGCCGACTAAGATCAAGGTATCGAAAACATCTGCAGTTTTATAACCTAGGTTTTTATCACCGTTAACGGGGATAATGTCAGTTGAACCGATAAAGTGCTCTCTGTACTCGCTGCCATCATTATCGCAATAGGCCAACATAAAACCGATTTTTTTACCTTCTACATTGCTCACCCGATAACGTTCAGCATTAGATTCTTGATAAACATAGCGATCATTGTAAAGCTTAACCGCCAGTTCCCAATAAAACGGGTTTCCAACTTCAAGACTCCGCTGCCATTGGCTATCAATGTGATGGTTAAACAGTTTAGGTTCACCTTGTCTATTTCGTTGTTTCGCTAACTGCTCGTTTTCGACTGTTGTTTCTATCGAAGGGGCAATATCAACGACCTGATTGTCGAGCGCA
Source organism: Thalassotalea euphylliae (assembly GCF_003390395.1). Lineage (NCBI taxonomy): Bacteria > Pseudomonadati > Pseudomonadota > Gammaproteobacteria > Alteromonadales > Colwelliaceae > Thalassotalea > Thalassotalea euphylliae. The sequence continues at coordinate 2,277,719 of NZ_QUOV01000001.1, forward strand.
ATGTGGTAGGCAAACGCATTAAAATTAGCCAAATGCTCCCCTTTAGAGTTGTCTTCATCGATAAATACCTCTAAACAGTCATCATCCCAATAACGAATCAACGGATCAGGGTGCGCATCATACAATACGTTATCGAATAGCTTTACCAACACATATAAGTAGTCTTTATCCCACAGTAATTTATAACTTGCAGAAAAATCATCAGGTGTTGGGTAGCTACCTATTATCTGTTTATCAATCGGCAGCCAACTTGCCTCTTGCCAAGCAGTTTCGTTAACAATGCCGTCAATTTCGATAGCTTGCACAGCTCTTTTAACGTGTATCGAATTATTGGCGTATATCACTTCACTGAATACCGCGGTAGCCATCGGAATACCACCAACAAAACATGATGTAATTATTTTACTAACAGGCCAGATGGCGTTCATTTCTTCGTCCTTTAATATTGTACAAATACAAAGATTCAATCGCATTCAAGCTATGCATTGTTTCAATTCTTCGCTTCTTAGTTTCAAAGCTCCGGAAAGTAAAATTAGCTAGTCATTTAACTATAAGCGAATACTACCTAGCATTTACGTCAGGCTTGATAAGCTCATGTATCTTAATGAGTATTAATGACTCAACGAGTATAAATTCATCAAGCGCCCCCTCACTGGTCAGAGTTTAAACAACTTTTTTGATTTCAAGTTGATCAAAGTTATATTATGAACTAAATTAATGTAAGCGCTTTCAGGTTTCACAAATCTTTATGACTTGTGATTTTTTTTAAAACACCATGTAAGCGCTTACAACAAATCATTAACGTATAATAATGATGATAAAAAATAGAAATCGAGGGGATTCGAATGGCAAACAAAAAGTTCAATAAATCAAAGTTGGCGACCAGCCTATCTTTGATTTTAGGTGCTTCTATCGTCACTCCCGCCCAAGCTGCTGAAAGTCAAAATGCCGAAAATGTTGAGGTCATTGAAGTACGCGGTATCCGAAGCTCGCTAGTCAAAGCGATGGATATCAAACGCAGTAGTAAAGGCGTTGTAGAAGCAATTAATGCGGAAGATATTGGTAAGTTTCCTGATTCAAACTTAGCGGAATCACTACAACGTATTTCTGGTGTGGCCATTGACCGTGACAATGGTGAGGGTAGCCGAGTCTCTGTTCGTGGTTTTGGTCCAGATCGTAACTTAGTGTTACTTAACGGCCGCCAAATGCCAACATCAACGGGTGACCGTTCATTTGACTTTGCCAATATCGCCTCAGAAATGATTTCGGGCGCTGAAGTTTACAAAACAAGTGATGCAACGATTGCAACCGGTGGTATTGGTGCCACGATAAACATCCAAACCCATCGCCCACTGAACAGCCCTGGCCGCACCGCGACAATTAGCGGAAAATTATTAGATGATACTTCGGCTGAAGATGGTGATATTACGCCAGAATTATCAGGTATGTACTCCGAAACCTTCGCTAATGATACTTTTGGTATCTCTATCGCAGGTAGCTACTCAGAGCGTGAAAGTGGTAATCAACGCGCTGAAGTCGGCACCGGTTGGCGTACCTTTCCAGCTCGCGTTAACCAAGACTGGAGTGGTGGTAATGCAGACTGGGGCGGCGTGCCTTACGAAAACCAAGTTAACCGACCAGATCCTAGCTCGGATGATATCTATTCAGTTCCTCAAACAACTATCTACCGTTTTGAAGAACAACAACGTGAACGCATTAATGGTCAGCTAGTACTGCAATATGCACCAACCGATAGCTTCACCGCAACTTTAGACGTTACTCACATGAGTAATGAAATTGATGTGCAGTTTAACGACATATCAGCTTGGTACACGTTTGCACCGTCTGAAAATGTGTGGACTGATGGCCCTGTCGCTGCTCCACTATTTTACAGCGAAGATTACGAGGCAAATGGCATTGGTAACCAAGATTTATCAATGGCAGTTTCGAATTCATCGACTAAAGCTGAATCAAATTCAATCGCCCTAAATTTACAATGGCAGGTGAATGACAACTTAAACCTTGAGTTTGATCACCACTCGTCAGAGGCAGAAGAAACACCAAATAGCCCATACGGTAGCTCAAATTCGCTGTCAACAGCGGGCTTTGTGCGTCGAGCAGCCGCAACGGACTTTACAGGTGACTTGCCTATTTTAGCGGTTCGCGGCTCTAGTGATGTCAGTAAAGCCGATATGCTAGTGACAGGCTCTTTCTTTAGAAACGAAGATAACCGCGCTGAAATCGACCAAACTCAACTGAGAGGTACATACGAGCTAGACGAGTACGGTAGCATCGACTTTGGTGTTAGCTTGATTAAAGCTGAAAAACACAACCGTGCCGTGCAAGTACAACGTAACGATTGGGGCGGTGTCGGTGCAGCTGGTGATTTAACCAATATCGCCGGTGATATTAGTGGCGTGCAAGACAAGTTTGATGACGTAAGCGGTGGTAATTTTGAAGATCACCCCGACGGACCAGACGGTTTTGAAATTGTTGATAGTATTATCAACTGGGATTTTGAAGCACTGCGCTCATTTGCTGCTGCCAACTATACCCCAGCAGAATTAACCGGTATCGTCGGTGATTGTGGTAACCAATTCTGTGCATCTACTGACTATGCAGCTGATACTGATCGCTTCGTTGAAGAAGAGGTCACCTCTTACTACATCCAATGGAACTATGAAGGTGAAATTGGCGATATGCCTTATGACGTGCATATCGGTGTTCGATACGAAGAAACGGAGATTGACTCAACCTCTGTAGTACCAATATACAACGGAGCGCGTTGGGAAGGTGACACCGAAATCGTGCTGACAGGCAACGGCGAACGTGAGTCACTGAGTAAGTCAGGTGACTACGACCATACCCTGCCGAATATCAACTTCAATCTAGAAGTGACTGACGACATTATTGTTCGTGCAGCATACAGCGAAACCATTGGCCGCGCAGCATACGACCAATTACAAGGCGGTACAACGGTTGGCACACAGTACAACCGTGGTGGTGGCTCTGGTTCTTCGGGTAACCCGAATTTAGAGCCGCTAGAGTCAACTAACTTTGACCTATCATTTGAATGGTACTACAGCGATTCAAGCTATGCCGCTATCGGTTGGTTTAAGAAGGATGTAGAAAACTGGGTTACCAACGGCCAAATCCGCGATACCCTGTTCAACATCCGCAACCCAATTGATGGCCCGAAATACGATGCCGCAGTTGCAGCAGTGGGTGGTGATGCAGGTCAACAACGTCAATGGATCTTAGATAACTTTGGCGATCGTCCAGAAGTTTACATTCAAGACGGTAAGCTGATTATCGAAGGTGTTGACGAAGATAACTTAGTTGAATTCTTAATTGATGTGCCAGTAAACGACGATATCGAAAATACGTTCGATGGTTTCGAGTTCGCTATTCAACATGTATTCGGCGACACGGGTTTCGGTTTCTTCGCCAACTACACTATGGTTGACGCTGGTGACGATTACAACACTCAAGTTATTACCGGCGCACCTTACGACAATACTGATATCTTAGGTGACACTAACGATGACGTACAAAATGGTATTTCAGATACAGCAAACTTAGTGCTCTTCTACGAGAATTATGGTGTTTCAGCTCGCCTTGCGTACAACTGGCGTGATGATTACCTAGAAAAAGTAGGCGACGATACGGGTTCTAATCCAACTTTTGTTGAAGCTTATGACCAGTTAGATTTTAACATTAGCTACGACACCCCATGGGTTGAAGGGTTATCGGTATTCTTCGAAGGTATTAACATTACGGACGAATATCGCCGTAAACATGGTCGCAACTCTCACCAAGTACTTAACGTAACCCAACAAGGTGCGCGTTATAGCTTAGGTGTTCGTTACAACTTCTAATGTTGATGACGATTAGCTAATTTAAAGCCGTGTGAATGCTCTCTCCTGTTCACGCGGCTTTATTTTTGCAACTTTATTTTTATTAAAGGCTTAATTTTAAGCCATATAGAAATGACAAAGAAAAGATAAAAAATACTTAACTAAGTAATAAGTAAACGTAGTGATTGACTGTACTCATTAATTGAAACGGTTGCAGCAAGGAATATGCTCACACTTAATAGCCACTTTGCCAAAACACTTTAGTTTTGACTAAGCAGCAGCTAAGTTAAAAGACATAGGCTAAGACAAATTAAGCGCATGCAAAGCAACAGCGCAATCAACTGTCCAAACATCAGGTAAAATTATAAACAAATATTTTGTTAAGTATTTTTGGTAGCAAGAATGACAAAAGACGTAACGCAAATTGTTGTCGTAGGTGGCGGTAGCGCTGGGTGGTTATCCGCTGGCATTATCGCGGCACACTATCAAACACAAGGTGATAACGCGATAAACGTCACTTTGGTTGAGTCACCTGATGTCGCCACCATTGGTGTTGGCGAAGGTACTTGGCCTTCAATGCGCGGAACGCTTAAAAAGCTAGGCATTAGCGAAGCCGAGTTTATTCTTCATTGTGATGCGAGCTTTAAACAAGCATCAAAATTTAATAACTGGCTTTATGAAGAAGATAACGGTGGCGACAGCTACTACCACCCTTTCACCATTCCCACTGGCTTTTTTGAGGCGAACATTGCTGAGCAATGGTTGCAATATCGCGAACAAATCAACTTTGCAAACGCCACCTCTAGCCAAAGCCATTTATGTGAACAAGGCAAAGCCCCTAAACAAATTGCCACGCCTGAATACGCTTTTTTGCAAAACTATGGCTATCACTTAGATGCCGGAAAATTTAGCAATTTCCTCACAAAGCATTGCACACAAAAGCTAGCCGTTAAGCATATTAAAGATAATGTGACCGCGGTAAATACGCATGATGATGGTGCGATTGCATCCATCGCTACCGCTCAACACGGAGACGTTGAAGGTGATCTATTTATTGATTGCACCGGTTTTACGGGTCTTTTAGTCGACAAACACTATGGTATTTCGCTAAAACCTCAAGACCATATTTTGTTTAATGATCGCGCGTTAGCAGCACAAGTACCCTATTCGCAAGCCGATGCGCCCATTGCATCGCATACGGTATCAAGCGCACAAGACAATGGCTGGATATGGGACATTGGTTTGCAATCTCGTCGTGGTGTCGGTCATGTCTACGCCAGTAATTTTACCAGTGACGAGCAAGCAGAAATTGATTTACGTCGCTATATTAGCCGCACAAGCGATATTAAAGAGGACGACATTAACGTTCGTAAATTGGTGATTAATCCTGGTTACAGAGAGAAATTTTGGCACAAGAACTGTGTTGCAATTGGCCTATCTGCGGGCTTTATTGAGCCGCTTGAAGCTTCAGCAATTGCGCTTATTGAGTTATCAGCCAACTTTGTCGCAGAGCAACTGCCTGCTAACAGTGATGTAATGGCTATTACCGCTGCCCGCTTCAATCGCAAATTTAGCCACCGCTGGCAACGTATTATTGAATTTTTAAAATTACATTACGTGCTTTCCGAGCGAGAAAGTGATTATTGGCAAGCAAATCGCAGAGCACAGACGATTCCTGAAGAACTGCAAGAACTGCTCAGCTTGTGGCGATATCAAACGCCCTATCAGTATGATACGCATCAAACTGAAGAATTATTCCCTGCTGCCAGCTTCCAATATATTTTGTATGGCATGGGGTTTGAGACCCAGCTACCTGCGAGAGAAAAAAGAGCAAGTGTTGCAGCTAATGCGCAACAAATATTTAATGAGAATAAACAACGTACGGCAAAACTAATGCACGCATTGCCAAGCAATCGCGAGCTGATTAATAAAATAAAGCAGTACGGATTAAGTAAAGTCTAAAAACAATTATTAGGGTGAGATATATGGCACAGCACGCGCTAGTGAATAACATTGACCACAAAGATATCAAAATCATCAATAAACGCTCTGCTGAGTTGGGCGATGACCTTTGGTATGCACTAACGTTTCCTAGAGAATTTCGTAGCGTACAAACCCACTATCCTATTCTTCTGCACAAAGACCCGCAAACCGGCCAATTTTTATCCGTTGCGCTTTTTGGTTTCCAAGAAGGAGAAAATTTATTTCTCGATGACGCTGGTTGGCACGCAGCCTACATTCCGGTCTCGGTTAAGCGCCAACCATTCCTCATTGCCAACCAAACCCGAATGGTTGATGGTAAAGAAATACAAGATCGCATGCTGTGTATTGATATGGAACATCCTCGCGTTAATAAAGAACAAGGTGAGCCACTGTTTTTGGAATTTGGTGGTAACACGGAATTTCTTGATCAAACCGCTAGCATGATGGAAGCCATGCACTTGGGCATGAGCGACGGCGAAGCATTTTGCAAAGCCTTAGCTGACCTAGATCTTATCGAGTCGTGCACCTTTGATATTCAGCTAAAAGACGGCAAAAAGTATCAAATGATTGGCTTTTATACTATCAATGAAGAAAACCTGGATGCACTAACTGACGAGCAAGTACTTGAGCTTAAGAACAAAGGTTATTTACAAGCCATTTATATGATGCTCGCCTCACAAGGCAATATTCATCACCTATTGGCAAAGAAAAACGCAAAAGTTTCAGGTTAACAATTTAGTCTTAAAAACGTTTATTTAAGCCTTTAACAACAGTTGGGTTGGATTGAGTTGAATCGAATTAATGACAAATACTGGTCAAGTCAACCACAAGCAAGTGAGCATAAGCTAAGACCACATGAAGCAAGTTAACACAAAGCAAGGCAACATAAAGCAAGGCAACATGAAGCAAGTTAGCGATATTCGGGCTGACAATATTCCCGATTGGTTATACGCTGAGGAACAGCCTGTTGTCTTAAAAAACTTTGGTGAAAGCTGGCCACTTGTTCAAGCTGGAGCACATTCTGAGCAAAAAGCCGCGGAATGCTTGCTGTCTTTTTACAACGGTCGTCCGGTTAATGCTTGCCACTTACCAGCAGAGGAAAATGGCCGCGTATTTTACAACGAAAGCATCGATGGTTTTAACTTTCAGCCATCGCGCGTTCCATTGCAACAGGTGCTCGCTTATTTGCTATCGTCGCAGGAAGAAAAGCCTGCAGGCATCTATGTCGGTTCAACTGAAGTTGAAAGCTATTTTCCTGGTTTTAAAGCAGCACATACATCAGCACTTGATACATTCTCACCGTTAACCAGCTTGTGGATTGGCAATAAGAGCCGAGTGGCCGCTCATTACGACTTTCCACACAATATCGCCTGTGCCATGGTAGGTAAGCGTCGCTTCACCCTGTTTCCGCCAGAGCAAGTCGTTAACCTTTACCCTGGGCCTATGGAGTTTGCACCCGGCGGCCAAGATGTTTCCATGGTGGATTTTGCAAACCCTGATTTTGAACAGTTTCCCAACTTCAAAGTAGCACTCGAACATGCACAAGTGGCTGAACTTGAAGCCGGCGATGCGGTTTTTATTCCAAGCATGTGGTGGCACCATGTTGAAGCACTCAGCAGTTTTAGTGTACTACTCACCCATTGGTGGCGCGATACGCCAGCATACATGGGTCGCCCCAATAACGCCTTGTTGACCGCGATGCTTAGCTTGCGCAACCTGCCGAAAGCTCAACGTAAAGCATGGCAAGCCATTTTTAATCACTATATTTTTGAACACGACGATGCTGATTTTACGTATCTACCTGATCACGCAAAAGGTATGTTAGCAACGCCAATGGATGAACTAACCGCTCGTCGTATTCGCGCTGAACTATTAGAGAAACTTAAACGATGAATAAGCAAACAGCTAATCCCGCACATATGCAGGTAAATATGCCGGTAAAAAAAGTCGTGATTGCAGGCGGTGGTACCGCTGGTTGGATGGCAGCAGCAGCGATAAGTAAACTGCTTGGCAAAGCGGTGAGCGTAACCCTCGTTGAGTCCGACCAAATTCCTACTATCGGCGTTGGTGAAGCAACAATTCCAACTCTGCATATTCTTCATCAACTGCTAGGGATTAATGAAGCTGAGTTTATGTCGGCAACTAATGCCACCTTTAAGTTAGGCATTTCTTTTGAGAATTGGAAAGACCTAAACCAAGACTATATTCACTCCTTTGGCTACCTTGGGCAAGACTGCTGGGCCTGTGGCTTTCATCACTTTTGGCGCAAGGGCTTAGATTTAGGACTGGTTTCTGAAATTGGCGATTATTGTCCAGAGCACCTCGCTAGTCGAGAAGGTCGATTTGCTGTGATGGCCAATCAAGACCTCAATCATGCGTACCATCTAGACGCAGGACTTTACGCAAAATTCTTACAAGGAATTGCTTTTAAACACGGCTGTGAGCGAGTAGAAGGTAAAATTAGCCAAGTTCATCAAGATAACCATACCGGCTTTATCACAACACTCACCTTAGATAATGGCCAGCAAGTCAGTGGCGATTTATTTATTGATTGTACTGGCTTTAGAGGCTTGTTAATTGAGCAAGCCCTGCACACAGGCTTTGATGACTGGAGCCACTATTTACCTTGTAACAGTGCCATTGCAGTGCAAACAGAAACGGTTGGTTCACCTGTCCCTTATACTCGCTCTATCGCCCGAGATGCGGGCTGGCAATGGCGAATTCCTCTGCAAAATCGCACAGGCAATGGATTCGTATTTTGTGACAAATACATCAGTGACGAGCAAGCGATTGATACGTTACTCAGTAATATTGAAGGAAAAACGTTAAACGATCCCCGTGTTATTAAGTACACAACAGGTACACGTCGTAAACATTGGAATAAAAACTGTATCGCGGTTGGTTTGTCAGGCGGTTTTGTTGAGCCACTTGAATCAACAGGTATTCACTTGTTCCAAAAGGCTATTGTTCGCTTATTACAACTATTTCCACATACCGGTATTGATGACGCCATTGTGGATGAATTTAACAAGCAAACCCAAGAAGAAATGGACAATATTCGCGACTTTATTGTCTTGCACTACTATCAAACTGAGCGCAATGACACACCATTTTGGCGACATTGTGCCAACATGCCGATTCCAGATAGCCTAAAGCATCGCATGGCGCTGTTTAAAGAATCTGGGCGGGTATTTAAAAAAGCAGAAGAATTGTTTGGTGAAGCCAGTTGGGTACAGGTAATGATGGGACAAGGGTTACTGCCAGATCAGTACCACCCGATTGTTGATCAGATGTCTGAGCAGGAGCTTGCCAACTTTCTAAACCGTATCAAACAGAACACCAGTAAAAAAGTGGCCAGCTGGCCATCGCATATCGACTTTATTAATCATTATTGCCGCAGTAAGGTAAGTCGAAGTAAGACAAACTCGGCCGAAGCAAGTTAAACTTGATCGAAGCGAGGTAACGCAAGCTTGCCAGCCACTGGAGCCGCAACTGAACTTACCATTAACCCTAACTTTACTGTTAGGGTTAAGCGTATTGGCTTCGAAAAAACACCTGTATTAGTCATTGATGATTACTTAGCGAATATCGATGAGCTTAGGCAGCAGGCTAGCAAACAGGACTATCGTGAAGATAAGCAAAGTTTTTATCCCGGTATTCGAAGCCCAATAGCCACTAAAACAGTCGTTGCACTTATTCAACCTGTGTTGACTGGCTTTTACAAAGCACTAAAGGTTCCTAGTAGTCATAAGGCAGCCGCACACCCTAGCTACTTTTCGCTCATTACCAAACAGCCGGAACAATTGGTGGCCATGCAAACAATTCCGCATTTTGACACCTCACGCCCCTACTACTTTGCCGCCTTACTTTATCTAAATGAAGCTACACACGGCGGAACGGGCTTTTTTAGACACAAAGCAACTAATTACGAGCGAATAAGTGATAGTAAGGTCGACAGTTATTTAGCATCAGTACAAACAGAGTTTGATGGACAGAATGATCAAGGTAGTCACCATCACAGTTATCAAACGGGCACAAATCAACAGTATGAACTAATTGATAGCATTGCCTACCGAGCCAATCGGCTAGTGATTTACCCAGGTAACCTACTACATTCCACCTTAGTTGATAACACAAATGACATTAGTGTTATCCCCGAAATAGGCCGGTTAACCGCGAATATTTTTATCGAATTTCAATAACCATACTCACGGAATTGATATCAATCTGAACCTTAATCAACGGAATTAAATTGGTATAAGCCCAGCAACTTTATGACTGAGATGAATCAATTATACCGGTATCACTACCATAAATTTAGCGCCGTGAGGATTGGCATCGGTGACCTTTATTGAGCCATGCATTGCTTTTGTGGCTGCACTAGTTATTGCAAGCCCTAACCCTAACCCGCCAGTATTCCGATTGCGACTTTTATCAAGACGGGCAAAAGGGATAAAAATATTTGCTCTGTCTTGTTCAGGTATACCATCACCGTCATCCTCGATACACAACACTACCTGTGCTTCATTGCTCTCAATCCTCACCGTCACCTGTTGATGAGCGTATAAAACAGCATTTTTAAGAAGATTATCTAGCACCAATCGCAAATTGACTTCATTAACAAACAACTCAATGCTAGTTGAGCAATAAACACGGATTTCAATATCGGGTTCTAATGCTAGTTGTTGAACACGATTATTAATAAAATTGACTAAGGTAACCTGTTTTTTCGAGGATTTCTCAGACTGTAAATTGAGCTTTGAGAAGGCAATAATTTGGGTACAAAGACCGTCGATGTCATCGATATATTGATCGATATTGTCAATCAATGTGAGTTGTTCTTCATTTGGCATGTGTTGCCTTAAGATACCTGCTGCAAGCTGTATTCGACTTAACGGTGTGCGCAGTTCGTGAGGTACTGCTTGCGCAAAAATTTGGCTCTCATTGAACTTACTGCTCAACTCTTTTGCCATGGTATTAAAACGATCTGCAAGCTTGTTTAGTGGCACAGGTAAGTCTTTGTTAGCCCTAACTGAAAAGTCACCTGCGCCTATTTTCTCACTGACATCATCTAAATGAATTATGCTATGTTGCAGTTGCCTTAATGGCAAATACAAAGCAGCACCCGATGCTAAAATAATAAAAACGCAAACTACCTCAACCGCATATGCTTCTAGGTCAAATGCATAAAAGAGGTTTTCATCACGATGCTCAGGCAATAAGGTCTGTTTATCTTGTAACAACAGAACGCCTGGCATTGCTTGTGTTAGGCGATGCACAGCGACTAATAAGCCATCTACACGTTCGTAAACATCAACATTTTTGTAGCTGCCAATAAACTCACAGTCTGCGCACTTACTTTCGATAGAGGTATTGTTAATCCAATTAACTTCAAAGGGGTAAAGAAGGCTATCAAGCAGAGGGTAAAACACCTTCGCGGATTGTGCCTTTTCATGCCTTTGTCGCTCTAAAACTGCCACTACAAATAGTGTATCGTCAACAAAATCCTCGGTGTTGTTATGCTCATTCCAGTTATCCAGCACAGCAAACGTCAGTAACATGCTTGCAAGCATAGCAATAACGATATAGCCATATAACCTAGCAAAAAAAGAAGAAAACAGCTTATTCATTAACTAGCATGTAACCTTTGTTACGGATTGTTTTGATCATTTGATAAGGGGCCACTTCGTCGCCGAGTTTCTTGCGCAATCCCGAAATACGCATGTCTACTGAACGATCTGAAACCTCATAGTTGATGCCGCGCAGCGCTTGTATACATGCAGCTCTCGAAACCGTTTCTCCTTTGTGACTAGCAAGCAATGCCAACAAGTCAAATTCCGCAGAAGTTAAATCAACTCGGGCCCCGCCAAGTGTAACCGTATGGTTATGGTCATGGATGACTAATTGATTAGCCAACGCAACTGGCCTAGCCCCCTGTTGCGATGTTGCTCGCCTCAACAGCGCTTCAATGCGAGCCAGCATAATATGAGGTTTAACTGGTTTACGTAAGTAGTCATCTGCGCCGAGCTTGAGCAAACTCACTTCACTCATATCGTCTTCGCGGGCAGTCATCACCAAAATAGGGCCAAAATAAAACATTCGAGCTTGTTGGCAAATTTCAAAACCATCCACAGTGGGCAACATTAAATCAAGCAAGACCAAATCGGGCTGAAGGTTTCGGGTGGTTGCCAATGCGTCTTTACCATCACTTACGAGGCTAGTATCGTAGCCTTCACTTTTTAGAAAAAGCTGTGTCAGGCGGGCAATTTCTGCATCGTCTTCAATAATTAAAATGTGCATAACAACCATACCTTATAGGCAAATTCATTAAGAAAAGCCCCTGTAAAAGCCCAGTTAATAATCAGGCAATTAAACAAAGCCTATATTGTACTTAAATTCGCGAAAAGTTCGATTTTGCTTACAAACGCTTACAAACCATTAAAACGCTTACATTCGCTTACCCAACAGCAGCCTTGTCTTGGTTAACATAGCTGCACATCCTTTCTGTTAAATTTAAACGGGTAAAATAGCAGTGAAATTTTTACACCTTTCTTCTCTAGCTTTGCTTTCAGCGACCACGTTATTAGTTGGCTGTGGCTCAGATTCGTCGGAGAACACGACGACTTCACCCAATAGCCAAACTCTTGCACCTAATACACAGGGTTCGGGTAACACAACCAACAACCTATCAGATGCCACAAAGGCACTGGGTATTGAGGTCATCCCTAGTTCATTAAGTAGAACTTACTCAACGTCATTAAACTTCGATCGTTATACTAAGGTAGATACGCCTAATGGCAAGGCCATTCATATCGTCGCGCAGAATCAAATTACCGACAATCAAATAGTACGTGCTCGAAGTATTTTACAAAGCTACCTCGCTCCTTTCCCCGGTTCAAAATATGGCGAAGATAAATCCGCTGTAGCGAACAAAATGTCAGATAACGGCGCAATTCTTATGCTACTCAATGGAGTTGATGATGGCAGCAACAAGGCAGCCGAGCTTGATGGCCAGCCTCTTTATTATGGTGAGATGCAAGTGGAAGGCGGCCAATGGTACATCCAACAAGACTATCAACACCGCGATGCGTCATTTGAAGAAATCCTTCACCTTGTGCATGACTTTGGCATAGGTATCGATCAAGAGTCTGAATTTTTTGGCGCTTTACCTGAATTTCAAGCAGATATTCGAGCTGCGCAAATTAACGCTCTAAACTCTGGTATTTGGGGAGCTAACCAACCCAGTTGGATCGATGAGCTCCAAGACGAAAATAGTTTGTCACAAGAATATTTAGCCGCGCTTATCGATGTTTACTATGGCTTATGGGGAGCAAACACTCAGTTTCCTCATACCGGTATGTATGACATTTACCTACCTAAACATCGAGCAGATATCCGCACTGAAGACCCACAAGGAGAAGCTTTACTCGACAATAGCTTTTTCTTGCCCTACTTGGCATATAACGCGCGTATCGACGAAAGTTTTAAAGGTGATTTCAGCTTGAAATTTAACGCTAGCCTTCCGTATACACATCACGCTCAATACTTAAAAGATATTACACTTACCGGCGAAAACCCCAGTAAGGTTATTGTTAACCAGCTTAATAACTCAATTACAGGTAACAGCGCGGTGAATACGGTAATATTCTCAGGAGCATCTTCTGAGTATCAAATCACGAGTGTTGATAAGGAGGTTACAGTAGTCGACCTAGTTGATAACCGTGATGGTACTAACACCTTAAGCGGTATTGAGAAGCTACGATTTACTGATACAGAAGTTGAATTATCGACAAACTAGGCTTGTCATCATCGTAACTAAACTAGCGGGGCAACACGATATAACGCAATGTGTAGTCCCGCGTAATAAATTTCCCAAGCCCTTTATTCCAAGTCCACACTAACCCGCCTTTCAATAGAAAACAGTTACCAAAGCCTGATTGTTGGCATACTTTTATCGCGAAATGAAATTTAACTTGATGGTAAAAATTTGCTTTCAAACAACACCAAAGTGATATGGGGAATGGTATCAATAGCAACATTATTAAATATAAAATCATACTCTATCTAAACGAAGCTACACATGGCGGAACAGGCTTTTTTAGACACAAGCCAACCGGTTAGTGATTTTCCCAGGTAACCTGCTGCATTCCACCTTAGTTGATAACACTAATGACATCAGTGCTATCCCAGAAACAGGCAGGCTAACCGCGAATATTTTTATCGAGTTTCAATAAGCTATTGACTTTTTTGTGCTCGGATTTGCTTATTTGCAACTTCCAACATAATCAGCGTTTCACACGGTGAATATTTTTCCAATAACGATACTGAGCGATAATTTACCCACTCAGAAATGGGGTCAAACTTGTCTTTCTTTTTGAAGGTAAGATCTTTAATCTGAACTAAACACTCTCCTTGCATTTTCGCATTTTCAATCGTTTTACGATCAAGCGAGGATTGTTTATATTTCTCGGCAACAATATCAAACCTGTTGAGTTCAACGGCAACGCAATTAAAGCTTATTGTCGAGATTAATAAACAGGTAAACTTTTTCATCCAATACTTTCCTTTGTTAACAGATTCCATACTCACGCATCTACATTAGTTAAACGACTATTAGTTTTTTAGCAAATACATAACGTCATGAAAGTTACGCTAATACTTTAAATAAAGCCATAGCTATTAATAACTTAACCAAACAAAAAACGCTCATTAGGTAAGTAACCTAATGAGCGTTTTACATTAATCTAATTAGTTTCAGTAATTACTGCTAGCGAACCTAGCGCAGAACTGAATGTATTTACTGATAATTTGCTTATTGGCAAGAAATTGTCGCGCTTTCTGCCATATTAGGTTGATAGCTAATTTCCGCAAGTTGCAACTCGACAGCACCTTGTGAGTAAATCTCAAAAGGTACAACTAAGTCGCCAAAGCTTGTGCCTTTGTTAGCAAAACACTGTAAATCAATACTAATTGCTGACCAGCCGTGATGAACGATTTGGTTAAGTGCATCGGTAATATCAATTTCGGCACCACAGTTATCGGTTGGGCTTTCCGCCTTTTGACAACGAGTAGCCACAATCACTTTATCTTGCGGTTTGCTATTCACGCTAACAGCAAAATGAAGGGCTGATTTGTTTTCCAACGCTGAGCGTAAATCTTCTCTGAAATTACTCTTGCTCACCAGTGATAAACCAGCTTTAACACTGCCATCTAGGGTAATCTGCCGAGCATCTTCTTGTACTTTTTTATCAACGGTACGATACGCTAACCCTTCCAAAACGTGAGTATTCGCATTAGGCTCTAAACGTGTATCGCCAGCATTTAACCACATTAGCCAAGGCTTATGCATTTTGCCATCGAAGAAAATTTCTTGCTGAGCGTCTGTCGCTGAAACCTCTACCGTTTCGTCTAACAATTTCGCTAGTACATTTACATCACCGGTATTTTTATCGTAAGTTAACCCAAAACCGTATGGTAGCAATGGCGCATAATCTTTGTCGCCACGGTTTACAATGACTTGCGTTGGGCTTACTGGCCAAGAAAATGACAGCTTACCGACAAAGTCATGCTGTACTTTGCCTTGTCCATCCGTAAATAAAACATCAGCTACTCCATTACCTTCAGAGCCAGGTAACCAAGCGGCAACAAACGCATCAGATGCATTAAGTTCAGGGTTAACCCACATAGGGCGGCCACTAATAAATACCGATACTACTGGTATACCTTGCGCTTTAAGGCTTTTCAGCAACGCCAAGTCGCGCTTATCACCACGCTGAAAAGCTAAATTATCACGGTCGCCATGGCCTTCCGCGTAGGGATCTTCACCGAATACAACAATCGCTACATCAGGTTTTTCGCTGAAGCTACCATCGGTACTTAAGGTCGCTTTGCCGCCTGCTTTAGCAACTTGCTCTGCAATTCCATCGTAGATTGAACTACCGCCTGGGAAGTCCTTGTTATTATTGCCCGTGCCTTGCCAAGTAATTGTCCAGCCGCCAGACTGTTTACCAATATTATCTGCGCCGTCGCCAGCTACCAATACATTAGCTGTTGGCGATAACGGCAATAAATTCTCATTGTTTTTTAATAGAACTAAAGATTCTCGCACGGCTTGTCTGGCAACGGCTCTGTGCTCAGCTGCGCCAATGAGCTCTGTTTTACCTGAAAACGGACGATTAGCAGGGCTTGGTTTTTCAAATAATCCAGCGCGAATTTTTACTCGTAAGATGCGACGTACAGCGTCATCAATACGCGCCATTGGAATCTCACCGTTATTAACCTGCGCGATGGTATTTTCATACAAAGGCTTCCACGCCGCGGTTGGCACCATAAAAATATCTAGGCCAGCATTGACCGCTTGCGGGCAACTTTCATTCGTGCAGCCTTTAACTTGACCATGACCATTCCAGTCGCCAACGACAAAACCATCAAAGCCCATTTTATTTTTCAACACGTCAGTCATTAGGTATTTGTTGCCATGGTTTTTCTTGCCATGCCAACTATTAAATGATGCCATCACCGACTGCGAGCCAGCACTTAAGCCACCAACATAGCCTTGTGCGTGAATATCAAACAGCTCTTGTTCTGAGGCGACATTATCGCCTTGGTCGTCACCAGCAACCGTACCACCATCACCTAAGAAGTGTTTAACAGTAGAAATAACCCGTTGATCGCTCAAGAAATCTCCATCAGCATGTCCTTGCAGACCTTTTACAATCGCAGCTGAGTATTCACGAACGATTTCTGGGTCTTCCGAGTAGCCCTCGTATGTGCGTCCCCAACGGTCATCACGAACAACAGCAACAGTAGGCGCAAACACCCAATCAATCCCCGTGACCATCACTTCTTTGGCGGTAATTTCAGCAATTTTTTCAATTAGCGCGGGGTTATTTGCTGCCCCTAAACCAATGTTGTGTGGGAACAAAGTGGCACCAATCACATTGTTATGGCCATGCACTGCGTCTGTTCCCCACATAGTTGGTATGCTAGAGCCATCTAGTGAATCATCAATTGATGCTTGATACAGCTTTTCAGCTAATGCGATCCAATCTTGTGGTGTAGCGTGTTTATTGTTATTCGGAAACGCACCGCCACCATTGAGGTAAGAGCCAAAGCCGTATTTACGCATATCTTCTACGGTGATATCACGTATTTCAGGCTGGATCATTTGCGCCACTTTTTGCGCTAGCGTCATACCGCTTAACAAGCGCTCAACTTTCGCTTCTACCTGTGCGTCTTTCTTAACGGCAATATCAAGTGTTGGCCAAATCGCTAAATT
Organism: Thalassotalea euphylliae; assembly: GCF_003390395.1. Classification (NCBI taxonomy): domain Bacteria; kingdom Pseudomonadati; phylum Pseudomonadota; class Gammaproteobacteria; order Alteromonadales; family Colwelliaceae; genus Thalassotalea; species Thalassotalea euphylliae. Next base: position 2,294,837 of record NZ_QUOV01000001.1, read on the forward strand.
GTTCTTTTCTACACTGGTAGTTGCAGAGGCTTGGGTAGCTGCCGTTTGCTCTGCACTTTCGCTTGATGCTTTTTCTTGATTACATGCCGTAGCCATTAGCGCCAATGGCAGTAAGTAAGCAATTTTATTTTTCTTAAACATAATGTTCGTTAACTTTTTTGTGTTTGTTGTCTAACCCGTATCAACGAATTGCAGTTAATTTGAATTCATGATCACGGGTTTCCTTATTTAAAGCCTTGCTATATCCGCTTTTATACTTGTTTAACTGCCTGCTTTGGCTTGTGACCAATCAAGCCGTAGTAAGCAATGTAGAGGTAGCAGAAAATCGGTAAGAAGAACGACAACTGAACCCCAATAGAATCGGCCAACATACCTTGGAATACCGGGATAATTGCACCACCAACAATAGCCAAACATAAAATCCCCGAACCTTGTGAGGTATGTTTACCAAGACCGGTAATAGCTAAACTGAAAATGGTTGGGAACATTATCGAATTGCATAGGCCAACCGCCAAAATTGCCCACATCGCCAAGTCGCCTTTAGTGAAAATAGCCACAAAGACAAACAGCACAGCAAATGCAGCGTTAAACGCTAACACCTTACCTGCAGCGATTTTTTGCATCACCGCAGCGCCGATAAAACGACCCACCATAGCGCCGCCCCAGTAGTAGGCAATGTAAGTGGCTGCATCCGCTTCTTCTAGGCCTGCAATATCTGGCTGATTTAAAAAGCTAACAAGAAAACTACCAATTGCGACTTCGCCGCCCACGTAAACAAATATACCGATCGCACCAAGCACTAAGTGACTGTATTGCCAAGCACTGCCAGAAACCGCTTTGTCTTCATCTGTCTCTACTTGTTCTACAACAGGTAATTTTAAGTATGCAAAAATTGCTGCCAGTAACAGCAACATAGAAGCTAACAATACGTAAGGCATCTGCACTGCTTCTGCACCTGCTGCAGCATTACCGACTTCTGTTGCTGCTTGCTCTAAAATCAAGAATGCGCCGAAGAAAGGCGCCACTGTCGTACCTAATGAATTGAACGCCTGTGTCATCGTTAATCGAGAAGAAGCGGTTTCAGGCTTACCAAGGATACTGACATAAGGATTGGCAGAAACTTGCAATAAAGTAATGCCACTTGCTAATACAAAGAGTGCTATCAGAAAAACTGGGTAGCTTTGCAAAGAGGCCGCAGGATAAAAGCCTAAGCAACCGACAGCAGCGATCACTAAACCAATAACTATACCCTTTTGAAAACCAAGCTTTTTAACCAATACACCCGATGGAATTGACACAATAAAGTAAGCCCCGAAGAAGCAGAATTGAATCAACATGGCTTGTGTGTAGGTTAGATCAAACACCGCTTTTAAATGTGGGATCAATATATCATTAAGGCAAGTGATAAAACCCCACATAAAAAACAGTGAAGTCAATGATGTAAGTGCAAATCGGTAGTTTTCACCGCTTGCACTTACCTTAGTGTTATTCGTCTCTGGTACCGCAGATGCGCCTGCCATACAGCCCCCTTAATTATGAATTTTTGTAATAGTAGAGAAAGCAACTTGCGACACTAGCTCACGATATGCGGTAACATGAAATACGTCGCTACGCGCCCCGCGTTTTCACGCAATTTATTGACGTTAGAGTTGATAACTACTACCCTAATCAATGTAAGCGCTTTCACTCCCCGTTATTAAAAACCAACAAGGGTTGTTTTTCAATACATTTGTAAGCGCTTTCAATCTTTCTTGAACTCAGTATAACGTAATTCAAAATGGTCGCTGATATTGTGCCCAATTAAATAGGTAAAAGTGAATGAATAAACTAGAGCTACCCGCTAACTCAACCATGTTAAACAAGGATTTTGTTTATGGTGTTGCAACGGCTTCATTTCAGATTGAAGGCGGTATCGACGACAGGTTAGCTTGTATTTGGGACACATTCTGTGCCACCGAAGGCAAAATTGCCGACAGCTCTAACGGCGCTATCGCCTGCAACCATTACGAAAAATGGCAAGACGATATCAAGCTTATTGATTCATTGGGGGTAGACGCCTATCGCTTGTCAATTTCATGGCCTAGAGTCATGAACCAAGATGGCTCTGCTAACCAACAAGGCTTGGACTTTTATATTGCTATTTTAGATGCGTTAATTGCACGTAATATTAAGCCGTTTGTCACCCTTTACCACTGGGATCTACCACAGCACCTTGAAGATAATGGTGGCTGGTTAAACAGAGACACCGCCTATAAATTCCAAGAATACGTCGAGCTAGTAACCAAAGCATTTGGCGATCGCGTTCATTCTTACGCAACGCTAAACGAACCTTTCTGTAGTGCCTACCTTGGTTATGAAGTGGGTATTCATGCGCCGGGTAAAGTAGGTAAAGAGTTTGGCAAGAAAGCCGCTCACCATTTACTGTTAGCGCATGGTTTAGGTATGCAAGTGCTACAAAAAAATAGCCCAAATACCATGAACGGCATTGTGTTGAATTTCACTCCTTGTTATCCAGAAACTTCTGCAGATCAAGCAGCAGCGAACTACGCGGACGATTATTTTAACCAGTGGTATATCAAGCCAATACTTGATAAAGCTTATCCAACAATTATTGACGACTTGCCAAAGTCGCAACAGCCTGAAGTATTTGATGGTGACTTTGAGATTATTAGTCAACCGCTAGATTTCCTTGGTATTAACTTCTATACACGTGCAATTTATACCTCGCATGATGAAGAAATTTTTGAACAACTACCGCCACCAGCACCAATAACCGACATCGGCTGGGAAATTTACCCTTCATCGTTTACTAAGTTACTTACGGATTTGAATAGTCGCTACCAACTGCCGCCGATTTACATTACCGAAAACGGAGCCGCAATGGCTGATACCTTCGTTGACGGACAAGTTAACGACTTAGATCGCCTGAACTATTACCAACAGCATTTAGTTGCTGTGAACAATGCCATTGAGCAAGGCGTTAATGTTCAAGGCTATTTTGCTTGGAGCTTAATGGATAATTTTGAATGGGCTGAAGGCTATCTAAAACGCTTTGGTATTGTTCATGTTGATTATGACACGCAACAACGTACGATAAAGCAAAGTGGCCTCGCCTATCGTGATTTGATTTTAAGCCGACCTTAAAAAAAGCGCCCATAAAAATAATAATTAGGTATAAAACTTAGGTAATGCAAATGACAATAAACAGCAGCGTTAGTGTACGTGAAAAAATCGCCTATGGCCTTGGCGATACCGCGAGTAACATTATTTTCCAAACGGTCATGATGTTTTTAATGCTTTACTACACTGATGTTGTTGGTTTATCGCCAGCTGTAGTTGGTACCATGTTTTTAGTCGTGCGCGTGGTCGATGCAATTACCGACCCGTTAATGGGAACACTAGCCGATCGCACACACACCAAATGGGGACACTTTCGCCCTTACCTGCTCTGGTTAGCACTGCCATTTGCCATTATCAGCGTGCTCGCATTTACCACTCCTGACTTGCAAGGTACCAGTAAGCTGGTTTATGCCTTTACTACCTATACGCTGTTGATGATTGCCTACACTGCAATCAATATTCCTTATTGTGCGCTTGGCGGCGTGTTAACGGCTGATGCTAAAGAGCGTGTCACCGTGCAATCGTATCGTTTTGTCTTTGGCATGCTCGGCGGCGTTATTGTCGCAGGTTGCACCATGCCCTTAGTCGAGTTTTTCGGGCAAGGAGATAACGCGAAGGGCTATCAATACACGATGGCGGCGATGAGTACCATGGGGCTGATTATGTTTTTATTGTGTTTTATCGGCACTAAAGAACGTATCGAACAGCCAAAAGAGCAAGAAGTGAGTTTATTAAAAAGCGCTCGATCACTATGGCAAAACGATCAATGGCGAATCCTCTGTTTAGCCGCGCTATTTCTACTCACCGGACAAGTGTTACGATTTACCTTAGCCGTATACTACGTCAAGTATTACCTAGGTCGTGAAGACTTAATCACTTCATTTATGACCCTAGGGGTGGTTGCCAGTATGGTAGGCTGTGCGCTCGCACAACCACTGGCTAAACGAGTATGTAAAATTAAGGCCTATATTAGCCTTCAGTTTATTGCCGCGACCATTTGCTTATTGAGTTTCTTTATTGGTGCTGATCAACTGGTACTCGCTTTTGTCGCTTTTATTTTATGGAAATTCTTCCTCGACATGGCAACGCCACTACTTTGGGCCAAAATGGCCGACACCATAGATTACGGCCATGAAAAAACGGGCATTCGTATTACTGGGCTAGTCTATTCTGGTGTTATCTTTTTCATCAAAATGGGCGTAGCTCTTGGTGGCGCAATTGCCGGCTGGTTGCTGGCATACTACCAATATCAACCAGATTTTGGCCAAACCGAAGCAACCCAGCAAGGTATTTTGTTATCGTTTACGGTATTACCGGCGTTAGGTTCATTTTTAGTTGCGGCGATCATGACCCGCTACACCTTAACATCAAATAAACTAGAAACGATCCAAGGCAAGCTAAAACACAATGCATTAACCTCTGGTTAACAAAGATTATCTTAGGTATGATTGCCGCCCATTTGGTCAAAGAACAACAGCAAGGTAGTTAATAGCGCTCATGGCAACGATTTATGAAGTATCAAAATTAGCTGGTGTATCACTCGCAACGGTTTCTCGCGTAATGAATAATAATGCGCGTGTCAGCGATAAAACCAAGCAAAAAGTGCTTGATGCCATGAATGAGCTTGGTTACAGACCCAATGCAAACGCCCGTTCGCTAGCATCAAACCGCAGTGACTCGGTGGGTATTATGGTGTCTGAGCTACATGGCCCTTTCTTTGGTCAAATGATGGCCGGTATTGAATCAGAGCTAAGAGCCGCTGGTAAACACGTTATCTTTACTACTGGGCATTCAGAAGAAGACCGAGAAAAAGACGGTATCGAGTTTTTAATGGGCCGTAATTGCGACGCCATTATCATTCATGTTGAAGCGGTAACTGATGACTACTTAGTCGAGGTTAGCCAAGGCAATACGCCTATTTATCTACTTAGCCGCTATGTTGAGCAGCTTAAAGATAAGTGCATTAGTTTAGACAATGAAGTTGGTGGTTATTTGGCAACAAAAGCGCTGATTGATCACGGCCATAACAACATTGCTTACATCGCAGGACCACAATTTAAAGCAGATGCCAGCAATCGACTACTAGGTCATAAGCGCGCACTGCAAGAACACGGAATCGAATTTAATAGCGACTTATTGTTCATTGGCGACTTTAAAGAAACTGGTGGTAGCGAAGGATTAAAGCATTTTATCGACAATCAATTGAGTTTTAGCGCTGTCGTTTGTGCCAATGACGAAATGGCATCTGGTGCCATGAAGTACGCTCGTGAGCACGGCTATACACTACCCAATGATTTATCGGTGATCGGATTCGATAATGTTATTTTTGCCAATTACCTTTACCCTACTTTGACCACTATCGATAATCCTGTTGAAAAAATGGGACGTATGGCCGCCAAAATGGTGTTAACCGATATTTATAAGCGCAAAGACTTATCAATTGAACGCGTTTTTGAGCCTAGCCTTATATTGCGCAATTCAATCGTAGAAAGTAAATAACCTCAGCTCTGAATAAGTTCCTATAGCTGGCTTTAAGGTTTCGCTTGTTCCTATAGCAGCCAACCTCAAAACTTGCATTTGCACATTTTTTATACCAAAATTTGCATATGCATTTAGGAGGCCTAATGACTGCTGTTCCGAAACTTAACACAAATACATCAAGCCAAGCGATGTATTCGAGCACTGATGATCATCACAATACCGATCAACAACGCAGTGAAGCGCAGGTGATCATCAAAGCGTTTAACAATGCCTGCCAGTCACTCAATATCTCAACACAAGAGAAAGTGGCTATTTCTGGCGTTAATGCCTCAACGCTTTCACGCAATCAACACAAAGGATTCTCGCCTAAATCTAAAACAGGTGAAATTCTGCTGCATTTTATCCGTTTGTATCGCTCACTCTTCGCGATAGCAGGTGGTGATGAAGCTTTTATGCAACATTGGTATCGCACACATAATAACGCCTTAAATGGTATCCCAGCAGAAATTTGTCCGACCATTGAAGGTTTATATCGAACCAATCAATATTTAGATGCAATGCGCGGTAAAATTTAATGTCCGGTAGCTCCGGTAGCGCTATTTCGTTACTGTTATTACTGGTTATATAGCTTCGTTACACTTACTTAGTTTAGTTATATTGCCAACAAGCCAACACACAACCTTACCCGCATAGAAATGGAACTTCTATGATAAACAACATCATTGCTGCCTGCCCCAAGCATACCGCCTATTCAAATCATGTATTTCGCATTGTTGAAACGCAAGAATACGCCGCAACCACTAAAATTGTTGATGATTTAAGTGAACAACATTTACTTGAACAGTTATTAGATGAGGTGAAACCCGCCTATCGCCCAGCAACTGAAGAGCTGCACTATTTAATCAGCACGCCTTTTCGCTACCCACCACTTAAATACGGTTCACGCTTTGGCGATATCACAATGCCTAGCTATTTTTATGGTGCTGAGCAAATATCAACGGTACTGGCAGAGTGTGCGTTTTATCGTTTTGTGTTTTTGCATGATATGGCAACCCCTTATGAAGGTACCATTCAATCTGAACACTCTATTTTTAGCGTAAAAGTGAGCACAACACGTTGCAGCGATTTAACTAAACTGGCCGAGCAAGACCACCTCAGTGCCATTAGCGCCGCGACCAGCTATCAAACCTCGCAAGCCATAGGTAAACACCTAACACAGCAGAAAGGAACAGAAGTTATCCGCTTTTATTCAGCCCGAGACACACACGGTATGAATCAGGATATGGAACGCGGTGTGAACTTGGCGATTGCAACACCTGACGCCATAAAATCAAAAAAGCCAGAGCAAATGCAGCTCTGGCTTTGTCAAACGAATAACGAAAGTGTCACTTTTTCTACTCAAGGTCAGCAACCAAGCATCTTTTCCCGCGAAACATTTTTGTTAGATGGTCAGCTGGCTAAACCGTTTTAGCCAGCTCTTAAGCACTTTTAACTTTAGTTACTTTAATGCGATAGAGAATGCTATACAGCACCGGCACAGCAACTAGGGTTAACAGTGTTGCAAATGCTAATCCGCCCATAATGGTCACTGACATATCGGCAAAGAAAGGATCTGCAATCAACGGCATCACCCCTAAAATAGTGGTAATCGCCGCTAGCGATACAGGGCGTAAACGACTTAAGCTCGCATCAACAATTGCCACACCTTTTGCTTTACCTTCTTCAATTTGCAAATCGATTTCTTCCAGTAACACAATAGCATTTTTGATTAACATGCCGAATAAACTCAGGAAACCAAGCAACGACATAAAACCAAACGGTAAATCAGCAATTAATAAACCAGCGACTACACCAACAATCGCCATAGGCACAACAAGCCAGATGATCAACGGCTGACGAGTGCGGCCAAATAGCAGCACGCTAATAATAAACATCACCAAGAAACCTAGCGGTAAACCTTTACCTAGTGCAGCTTGCGCATCGCGTGAAGATTCAAACTCTCCACCCCACTCTAATTGGTAGCCGTCAGGCAGTTCAATAGCTTCTATCAATGGACGCATACGGTTAAACGCTGCTCCCGCCGTTTCGTTATAACCCGCTTCCGCCATGACGGTTATGGTTCTAACGCGATCGCGACGGTTAATCAGCATCTCTTCACTATCGAAGCTGGTATTGCCACTGACCTGGCGAAATGGAATATAAGTACGTTGGCTGGCGCTCCACACTAAACCATTTTCTAGCTCGCCAAGTTGCGCTGGTCCCGACTCCCCCTGAGTCACCCGATTTTTCGCGACAATTGGGTATAAATAATCGCCCTCTTGCAACTGTCCAACTGTTAGACCATTAGTGTAGAACTGCACAGTTTGATTAAAGTCACTACGTGAAACCCCAGCCATACCCGCTGCGTTAATGTCATATTCAGGCATTAACACCATGCCTTTAGTTCGCCAATTATGGCGAACATCTCGAATATTACCGTCTTGTTGATACAAGGTTTTTGCTTGCTCGGCTAAATCCCTTAGCACCACAGGATCTGATCCTGAAAAGCGCACTTGCAGTTTTGCCCCTGAACTTGGGCCAAATTGCATAACTTCTGGGTAGTAATTGGCGTTCGGGTTAATTGCTTGTAAACGCTCGCCCAAGTCTTTGGCAATGCGAGGAATATCTTTCGCATCGTCAACGCGCACTAAGTACATGCCGTAACTTTCATTAGGCATTTGCGGCCCGTAAACTAAGGTAAAACGCTCTGCGCCACGGCCAATAAAAGTCGTTAATGAGCTTACACCTTCAGTTTCCAGAATGAGTGATTCGCCAGCCTTCATGTACTTTTCTGTCGCTCGAATGTCGCTATCTTGTGGACCCCAGTAATGGACAAAAAAGTTAGGAGTGTTCGATGGAGGGAAAAAGCCTTGTTTGATCAAACCAAAACTTGCATAAGCACCAACAGTGATCACCAGCAACACAAGTACTGACAAGCCACGGTAATGCAATGCATTGCGCAATAAGACTAAATAGCCACGATGGAAGAAAGAGTGCTGCTCATGTTCCGTTTCAGTTGCTGCTACTTTGTAGAAGTATTTGCCTAGTAACGGAGTTAACGACACCGCGAGTACCCAACTTAGCATCAGTGAAATGAGCACAACCGCAAACAACGAGAATAAGAATTCACCTGTTGCGTCGTCAGACAAGCCAATGCCACTAAACGCCGCAATACCAATAATGGTCGCGCCTAAAAGCGGCCATTGAGTGCGCTTTACAATAAAACTGGCTGACTCTAGTGCGGACTTGCCCTTTTCCATACGCAGCATCATGCCTTCAGCAACTACTATGGCATTATCGACAAGCATCCCCATCGCGATCACCATAGCACCAAGCGAAATACGCTCTAGCTGTAGGCCATAAAGCCACATTATCAGTACTGTACCCAAGACTGTGACGAGCAAAGTGCCACCAACCACGACACCTGAGCGCCAGCCCATGAAAATACATAGCGCTATCGTTACCACAGCAACTGACATTTCAAGGTTTAAAATAAAACCATCAACCGCTTTATCAACGATTTTAGCTTGGTTGTAGATAGGTGAAACATCGATACCCGCAGGCAAACCGGCAAGTACATTCGCAAGTTTTGCTTCAATGCGCTCACCAACTTCAACAATGTTGACATCGTTTTGTGCCGAGATACTCAGGGTTATCGCACTTTCACCATTGTAGCGTTTAAGATCAGACGGAATATCAACAGGCTGCAAGCTTAACGTCGCAACATCTTTGATTTTGATCGACGCATTGCGACCAGGTAAAACAAAAGAAATATTCTCAATTTCAGCTATTTTATCGGTTGCTGCAGATACCGGAATACGAATTTGCTTGTCACCTACGTATAAACGACCACCCGCAAACGGCTTTAAGTTACTCGCAAGAATTTGTTCAATATCTGGAAATGAAAGCCCTAAACCAGCAATTTGATAAAGGTCAATTTCCGCAACAATTTGCTCTTCTAGAATGCCGCTAACGGCGACTTTTGCGACGCCATCTACCGTTAATAACTCACGGCGAATAATGCGCGAGAATTCACGCATTTGGTAAGCGGAAAAATCTGGTGCAGTAAGTGCGTAGTAAATACCAAATACATCACCAAAATCATCAATCACTACCGGCTGGCTTGCTCCTAACGGTAAATCCGCTCTTACATCACGCAAACGTTTGCGTAATTCATCCCAGATTTGCGGTAGCAGTGGTCCGTCAAGGTTCGACTTTACTTCCATGGTAATGCGTGAAAAACCTGGTTTACTCTCTGACTCAACCCGCTTTAACTGCCACATTTGTTGCAGTGCGATTTCCAGTTGCTCCGTGACTTCTTTTTCGACTTTTTCCGCATTTGCGCCCGGATAATAGGTCATGATCACCGCTTGCTTGATGGTAAAAGCAGGATCTTCCAGACGGCCAATATCATTTAAGCCAATGACACCACCAACCAACAAACATAGAGTGATAAGCCAAACATTAATCGGCCGAATAAGTGAATAACGTGCGATATCCATATTAGAAATCCGCCTGATATTCTTTAACTTTTAACCCTTCGCGCATTTGCTGAACAGCTGCGGATACAACCTTGTCACCAGCTTTTAAGCCTTTGCCAATTAATGCAAATTCACCGCTAATTGCAGCAATTTCAACAGATGCCTTAGCCACGGTATTTGTGTTTTTATCAAACAGCCAGACAAAAAATCCGCTGTCTTTACTCCCCGTTAAGGCATTTAACGGTACCACGAGTGCTGCTTGGTCTTCATGAACGTCACTTACTTTAACGGTTGCACGAGAGCCTGGGTAAAAAAGTTCTGACGCTTCGCCGTCAATTGCAAACGTAATTTTATAGGTTTGGGCAATCGGATCAGGTGTTGTTTCATGCTCAACATAATGAATATCAAATATTTGCTGCTCATGACCAATCACCGAGGCTGTCGCCTTAATTTCGCGATTACCTGCATTGGCCGTCATTACGCGCTCTGGTACTTCAAATGAAAAATATAGCTCTGAACGATCTTGGATATTTGCAACGGTATCACCAGCACGAATATAGCTGTTGTTTTCGATAGAGCGTGTGCCAATAACGGCATCAAAAGGTGCGCGAATTGTGCAGTAGCTTAAATCTTGTTCTGCATCTTCAAGGGCAATTTTGGTGAGTGTAAATAGTGACTGGGCATCGTCTAATTCGCGCTGTGAGGCGACGTTCTTTGCATGAACTTCTTCAATACGGCGCAGCGCTCTAGCGGCATCTTGATGGCGAGTGCGACTTTCTTCAACCTTACGACGAAACGGTGCCGGATCAATTCTCGCCAGCACTTCACCTTTTTTCACTAGGCTACCTTCGATAAGGTTTTCTTCAATTAAGCGGCCAGAGACTTCAAATTTAACATCAACATCTTTTACTGCTGAAACAATCGCAGGAAATTCATAAACTTCATTAATATTTGTTGCATTAACTTCGGTTAATTGCACAACTAATGGTGGCTTTTCAGCCACTTCTACAGTTTGCTCTGAACACGCTTGTAAAGTAAGCGCCATCATCACGATTAAAATACGAAACACATCAACTCCAGTAGTTTGTTACATACCAACAATGGAAATTTTTAAGCTGAGTAAGGTAGCAATTTGGGGTTAGCCTTTTTTAGCTTGTTGGGGCTTGGTATAGCTTGCTGAATTAATAGCGACTAGCCCGCCGTTTTAACCATACTCAAAAGTAATTTGTGTAAACACTAGGTTTACATCATGACAGGCATGCTAACACAGGTTTACACATTTGCATAATATGTAAACTTGTTTCGTATGTGTATTGTTTATGAATAGACAACACATTATCATTAGCGCATCTATGACCCCCCGCTTGGATTGATTGTTTTGCCTAAATCAGTTGGAAAAATTGTAAGTGCCGCACGAGAATGCTTTTTTCAGCATGGCTATCACGCCAGTAACGTCTCATTGATTGCCCGGTATGCAGGTATTTCACGAGCAACGATTTATAAAAACTTCAGCTCAAAAGAAGCCTTGTTCCAAGCCATGGTACAACGCCAATTTGCTGAATATGATATTGCGTTAAACGAATACGCCGAAGCTAATGGGGATTTTTGGCAAGAAACAGAAAACCTGTTTGTCAATCGCTGCCAAGGCGTATTTGACGATATATCAAGCCAAGTGATTCGAACTGAATTGGTTCATGCAGGTCACTCACTTTGCCAAGCGCTCATGGATAAAGAGCAAGAAGACATGCTCGGCGTTATTATTAATCGCATTGAACAAGAAATTACAGCAAATCGTTTAACCCTTGAAAGAATCAACATGACATCCGCACAATTTGCCAGTGCGATGCAATCAATGCCCATTGGTATTTTCTTTTCCAGCAACGAGGCCAATGATTTAGGGTCGCTAAAACAAGTATTAACTATCTTCCGCGTTGCAACCGAGATAAGTAACTAGGCCACAGGCCTTAAAAAAGATTGGTTAGTCCGACGACTTTTTCGCACATACATCAAGGTTAAACTTTCATTAACGCGCAAACATTCCTTCAAGTTATAGCCTTTTCACCCAATGGAATAGATATCACTATTATCACCAAGATATACTGCTAAAATCATTACAAAAATAACCACAGCAGGCAGCCCATGAGCAAACTATTTCCGCCGAAATTATTGAGCTTGGCGACTCTCGCCCTTTCATTGTCTTCTTCATTTTATAGTTATGCCGACACAAGGTTTAGCGCAAAGGTTGCAGATGAAAACAACCAACCTATTGCTGGCGTAGACGTTAGCATTAACGGGCAAAAAGTTCGCTCGAACCGACAGGGTGAGTTTACGCTTAATTTGCCAGAACAAAACTACTATCAAGTAACGTTAAGCAAAGGTGACTACTACCAACGCGTTCATACCTTTAGTCATAAAGAGCTGGAAAACCTTAACACCAAGGCACCATTTCAATTGATAGAGAAAAAGAGCGGTCGAGTGATGTTTGCCTTTGGCGGCGACGTGATGATGGGGAGACGCTACTACAAACCCTACTTTGACGATCCCGTACTGATCAAGCCTGATTCAATTTTGCCTGACAGCAAAGCCTTAGTTGAGCATGTAAAACCCTACATGGCCTTAGCCGATATCGCTGCCGTTAATCTTGAAACTCAATTAGCAGCAGACGAGCCAATACAGCGCCTGCAAAAGTCGGTGACCTTTTATTCAGCGCCAGAAACCGTTACTGCGTTGCAATGGGCAGGCATTGATTACGTAACCTTAGGCAATAACCATACGTTTGATTACATGGACGAAGGGTTAACATCAACACTAAACGCTCTAAACGAAGCCAAACTCCCCTATTCTGGTGCGGGTTATAATGAAGCAGAAGCACTCAAACCCTACAATATGACTGTCAACAATCAACCACTGGCACTATTGGGTTATGTTGGCTGGCATGGTGGTAAAAAGCCAACGCAAACGGCAGATGCTCATCAAGGTGGTGCTGCGTTTGGCAACATGGAAAATATTAAGCAATCGGTAAGCGACGCCAAACAACAAGGTAACTTGCCTATCGTACAGTATCACGGCGGATTAGAGTACGTTAAAGAGCCAACAGGCGTTACCGAACAGCGCTTAAAATCAGCGGTAGATAACGGCGCAGCGCTGGTCGTTGCACATCATCCACATGTCACCCAAGGTATTGAATTATATAACGGCAATTTAATTGCCTATTCAATGGGTAACTTTATTTTCGACCAAAACTTTAGTGCCACACAACACAGCTACATTTTATATGTTTGGCTAGATGACGGCGAATTTAGTCGCGCAGAGTTAGTGCCAATATATGTAAAAGACTACAAACCAACACCAGCAATGGACGACGAACGCAATCGCGCACTGACTCGTATCGCTACCTTGTCGGCAAAGCGTAACACCCATATTGCCAATCATCATGGACATGGCGTTATTTCTGCGGCAAACACTGTAAAACAAAGTGCTAAGAGAAAGCTTGCTCAAGCATATCGCCTTGATGTTAGCAAAATGACTACGTTGCCTATCCCCTACAAAGCTTGGTCTGAGAAAATTCAAAAAGTTGAATTACCAAACGCTGACTTACCAAGCGCTGACTTAACAAACAATGATTTGCAATATCGTTTGGGTAGTAACTTAGTTAATGGCAGCGACTTTGAACAATTCACTTGGTTTAACGCACCAGAGCGCAATTTCAAATTACCTAAACAATGGCAATTGGTTACAGACGGCTTTCAAAGCAAACAAGCGATGCAATTAACCGTAGATAAAAATTCGACAAGCTTATTTGGCATGAAGCACTTTCGCCGTGTTTACGCAGCGGATAATCCAATGACTATGACTGTACAAGCAAAAACAAATAAGCCTGTGAAGGTAAATGTTTATTGGCAAGGCCGTAAAAGCGGGCAAAAGCTATTAGATGCTTACGCCGAAAGCCCTAAACACTTTATTCAATCTTTTGAACTAACCCCAAATAATGGTTGGCAAGCGCTTGAAGTTGACTTTGACTCACCGCGCATACGCTATCGCAGTTACCGCGTACTCGTTGAGTTTGAGAATATGGAAAACATTGATGCCAATGTGTTGTTAGATAACTTTGCACTGGTTGAATGGCATACAGCGTTCCAGCAAAACGTTAAACCATTTACCCTAGATGAAGATGGACAAATGGCTGACTATATTGGCGTGAATAAAACTGCTAGCAAAGCAATAACAATAAAAAGCCACTAGTTACTAACACTTATCACTCGAAACCATTGTTAAAAGTGCTTACTTAGTGAACTTCGCTAAGTAAGCTTTTTTCTACCATAAAAATTAATATTAGAGGTAAGGAATTTAGCGATTCTTAACCTTGTTTATTCGCTACCGCTTTCCAATTTTCGCGATTTTTACTAACTGCGCTGCAATGGCAATTATTAGTGGAAAGCCTATGCTCTTTTTTAGTGAATAGCCCTACCCATCAGCTTTATAGTGCATTTAGCTATATAAAACTTGAAAAATATCTTCCCCTACACTAAAGATCGCTCTTAAATTTTTTGTTTTAAACCCAGGATAACAACACTGTATTTATACACATAAACAGGAAATTTAAACAATATTCAGGATCGTGGACATTTTGTCCAAGTTTATCCGCCGCTATATTAGCCAAAGTTAAAACCCTTGAAATATTATTAGCCTAGCGTATGGTTAAAAATCATTAAGAATATTATTGGACAAAATGTCGGTAGAAACTTGGACATTTTGTCGGATAATAAATTGTTATATGCCTGAGGAATTTCATGCCTGCTAGAATGGAAGAAGCACTTAAAAAATTAATCAAGCGTAAGTTTGATGCTTCGTTTATGTCCAATACAAAATGGCGGAAGGTATTTACAGCTTTAAGTGTTGTCCCCTTGAAACAAGCGTTTTGGAAGTATGTCGATTTAGATTATGAGTTGCGCAGTTGCTTCGTCGACGAAAGTGATTTAATGGATAGGTTTATTGGTGATTGTGGGCTTGCTGGCGCTCCACTTGCCTACCGAAGAATTGAATGGATCGAAATTCCAAGAATTGGTGTAGATCCCTGTTATGAAAATATACCTCATATGAATTTTGAACAGGATGTAGATCTAGTTATTTCAATACTTGAGTCAACTGGGGAGTTTGAACTTGAGCAAACTGATCGCGGCATAAGAATATATGGCCACAAAAAAGTCGGCATATAACAAGCCAATTAAGTGCGGGACTGCTAAAGCTTGGCTCAGTTCCGCTCCGCTACACAAGTTTAGCCAAGCATTTATCAGCCCCTTATTGGGGCTACATGGACTCCCCTTTGTCAAGCACAAGCAGTCTCTGACAACAAGAAAGTCTGACAGCAGCTCTACATTCGGCGTTTGTTAGCATACTGCCGTAACAGCTTGTGCTATCGCCCTGATGATTTGCGCTTGAGCATGGCCTCATTCGTTAAACAGCGTCTTCTCTTTCAAGAAATGCGCTTCCCGACTAAACAGGCTTTTATGCTCTCGGTCTGACCGTGTTATCGTCAATCGCTCATGCTAAGACGCGGTGGGGTTAACCGTTAGGGTTACCTCTACAACTTCAATCTTTTCTATTTTACATAATCTATTTGGTATTCGTTTTTACTTCGAAGCAATGCCCATATCAACCGTGCATTCTTGGCTGCAAGCGCGACGGTTGCCCGTTTAAATCCTCGTCGCTCAATCAGCTCTTTTACCCATAAACTGGTTCTGTCTGTTTTATGTTTGCAGTTGGCTATTACGGCTCGAGCACCGTGAATGAGTGAGGTGCGAATGTGTTTTTCGCCACGTTTACTGATTCGGCCAAGTTTCACTTGCCCACCTGTCGTGTATTGCCTAGGTACTAGACCAATCCAAGCGCTAAAGGCGCGGCTGGTATCAAAATCTTTTGCATCACTCACCGTCGCAACAACCGCCGTTGCCGTGATTTCGCCAACCCCAGGAATGGTCATTAAGCGCCTTGCCGCGTTCATTTGGTTCGCGAGTTGATAGAGCTTTCGGTCATGTTTAAGAATTTGCTGGTTTAATGCTTTAATGTCTTGCCATAAGTCACTTAGTAGCTCTCTAGCGAGCATGGGTAAGTTGTTCTCACCATCTTCTAAGATGCCACTAATGGCATGTTGTGCCGGATAACGTCCTTTGGGCATGATAATACCAAATTCTGCGAGTAAGCCCCGAAGCCGATTAATGAGTGCGGTTCTGTCCTTGATAGCCCCTTGGCGAATACGGTGTAGGCAAAGCACGGCTTGTTGCTCTTCACTTTTGATGGTGACAAAGCGCGTTTTGGGACGGGTCACCGCTTCACAAATGGCTTCAGCGTCGTTGGCATCGTTCTTTTCGTTTTGGCGATACGGAATCACGAACTTTGAGGCCATGATGCGTACTTCATGGCCAAGCTTAGTAAACTCTCTTGCCCAGTAGTGTGCGCCTGAGCACGCTTCCATACCAATGATACACGCTGGCAACTTAGCAACTTCAGCTAACAGTTTGTTTCGCTTAACGGTTTTTCGTAATTGACACTTGTCATGACTATCGACACCGTGGATACTGAAAACAGATTTGGCTAAATCGATGCCAATTGCTTTAATTAGTGACATATGGACTCTCCTCAATTGAAGCTACTTATCAACTTCACTATGGCACACTCGCTAGAGAAAGATGCCGAGCGGGGAGTCCATATCATTCGTTAAGTGAATTTGGAGTATCGATGTATTTGTTGAATATGGGGTTATTAAAGCCCGGTGATATTATTTTGACTGGGAGTGATGCTAAATTAAGTCGAGTGATAAAAAAGTTCACTAAAGGTTCATTTTCTCATGCAATTTTGTATGTCGGGGATGGAAGTTATATTCACTCCGACAGAGACGGCGTACATTCTAGCAATATTCAAAGGCTGCTTTTTGAAGAAGAGAGCAATGTGATGGTGTTAAGAGCTGCTAATGAACAAGTAGTTTCATTGGCTTGTGATTTTGCGCGTTCTCAAGTAGGGAAGGAGTACTCTGTAAAAGGTGCAATTAACGCGAAAATAAAGGCTCCTCTTAACGTAGATACTAATCGTCAGTTTTGTTCAAAATTAGTTGCTAAGGCATACGAGTTTGCAGGACTAAAATTAGTCGAAAATGCTGATACTTGTATGCCAAAAGAGATTGAAGATTCCCAGTATTTGAAGAGAGTGAATAAAATTACCGTAAAGGCTAATGAGGCCGAGATAGAGTTTGCAACTAGTGACTCTCCATTAGACAAACAGGCTGAAGCTACTAACAAAATTTTGTTCGCGGCGAGAGCGCTCTTTAAGAAAGACATTCAAACTTTATCTGAACTTCCTCATTTCCTTTTTAAGCAGCCACAGTTTGACAGTCAAATATCTAAAGTTGTTTTAGAGTCTGGTTACTTAACTCTATGGGACAATGATAGGGTTAAGAACCCCTGGAGATATGACTTAAATGTTTTTTGTAATTTACCTGTTCCCGAGGCTGAAAAATACGCTCTTGCCAAAAGAGAGTTTGATAGCTCAAAGGGGATGTTAGAAAGATTTGGTGGTATGCTTGATTTTTACACTGATGCACATAAGCAGCATAATTTACAATTTACTAAACTGCATAGGGATCTTTATTTAAAGTTGTGTCTGGGCATAACAGATAATCATAAAGTAGCATCTTCGTACCTTGAAAAATTCACTTAACAAACGCTTTAAGACGGATTCCCAACGCTTGGCATTTTTAGTTTGAATCGGCTTTAGTGTTTACGGTGAAATAATCAGGTTTAGTGGTAGCGTTGCTCACCACTTAAGCGGGCGTTATACGTACAGGAGAATTAAAGCATGGAGCCAACAGAAGAGTCTATTGCGTATATAAAAGAGCGATACAGTGAGGAAATCGCTACGTTCGAGAATATAGAAAACAAGTGCGCTCGATATTTAACACTAATTACCATAATCATTGTTGCATTCAGTTCTATTCTTGGGTTTCAAAACAGTGATTTGTTCAAACCTAATAATTTTTTAGAATACTTAGCTTTAATTAGTGCTGTAGGTGCTATTTTTTCATTAGTATGTTCATTTGGGCATTTACTCTTGTGTTTAAAAATAAAAAAAGCTGTACTTGTTCCTAGGTGTGATAAAACATCAAATTGGCTAAGAGAAAAGCGGAAAGAAAAAGTTGTATCGAAAATATTTGATTGGTATGCCAATGCAGTTAAAAAAAGTGCAAAGTATAATGATGAAAAGATTAAGCCTTTAAAGTTGGCATATTCTGAATTAGTTATTGCAGTTTGGCTAATCAGTTTCTTTGCGATTACAAAATTAATATTGGAGCTTATAAAATGTTAGTAAATAAGAAAAAAGATGATGAACCGCCTATTGAAGAGCGTAGAGATAAATTTGTTCCAAGAAAGAAACAAAACTACAACGTATAACAAGCCAATCAAGTCGGACGTTTAACAGTTGGCTACGTTCACTTCGTTCACAATTTTAGCCAACTATTACCCGCCGTTTATTGGGGCGTTATACCTCTTGAAGCCCCGATGAAAAAGGATAATTAATAAGTGCATTCAATTATTGTTTATGGGTTCCCAATGATACTTGTTTCATTTGAAGCTTTACTACGTAATCTAATTAACGTAGACACATTTGCTTTTGTGGGGCCTACGCTTGCTGCGACAGGAATCTCTTTTCTGGTTCCTCTAACAAAACTCAAAGAATTAGAGTTTGAAACCGCCGAGGGTGAAAGGTGGGTAAAAGTATCGAAAAGAGATCAAGCTTTTGTCAATTTAACATGGTTATTGCTTTTTGTTTCTTTATTCGTTTGGTTTTGGGTATGCACTTTATCTATTCAAAGTACTCCCATCACTTGGTTAGGGTTTCCTGCCCAAATAGTAGCAGGTGCAGCACTATACGTAATAAGTATAATCCTGAGTACTGTTAAGGAGTATGTGTAATGAATAGTGAATTGCTAAGTTTATTGCTAAGTATCCTTTCGTCTCTTGTAGCTTTTATTTCTGTTTTTTTAGTTCGAAAAGCGGCGAAGTCCATATTGGAAGAAAATAAAATTGTATTGAAAAATGATAAGGGAGAAGTCAGAGAAATTTTTGCTGAAATTGGAGATAGCAAAAATGAGTATAGTGCTTATTTAAATGAGGCAATCGACTTCGAGAAATTTGTATTTGAAAAGTTAGTAGAGTTAAATTTAAATGTTAAAGATAAGCCTCAAAACAGTATGGATAAGGGCTATGACTTATTATTTGAGAAAGACGGAGAGTTAGTTGCAGTTGAAGTAAAATCGCACAAAAAACCGCTGTCGGCCAATGCAATCAAAGACTACACAAGCAGACTTCCTAGTGATATTGCAATTGTATTTTTCATATCAAAGAGCGGGTTTTCTTCTTCCGCAATTGAGTTATTAGAGAAATATGATAAAAAAGTATCGTTAATTGATGGAAGCATAGATGACTTGGGAAGTCAGCTTAGTAGCGCATTAGTGGCGAGAGGTATAACAAGGCAATTAAAAAGCGGACCTAAAACAGCTGGCTAGGTTTCGCTTCGCTCCACAGTATAGCCAGCTATTTTAGGCCGTTTATTGCGGCGTTAGAAGTAATCTGGAATTCGAGCATATGGAAATATTCACAGACGGTAGTCTTATTATTTGGGATAAAAATGAGCTTGAAAGAGCCGAAAAAGAAGTTCCTGCTGAAGAGGTTATTTCTCTTAGAGTAGGAGCCAAATGCTATAGTGAAGTTGGGTTATCAAACTTGTATAGGCGAATAGCGAAATATAAAAATGTTACTAAAGTTTCAGTTGCCGATGATCGTATTCTTGACCCAGATATGCCAAGTGTAAAAGCCAAATTTGAAAAGCTGTTTCCAAATGCAAGTTTTGAGTGGAGTTATGATTTACTCGTAGGTGGAAAGCACGGAAGGTAAATTACTTCTAACAAGCTGTTTAACAAGGACAAAAAACTGTTGGCTTTTGCTCCTTCGTCGCTAATTTTAGCCAACAATTTTTTGCCTGTTAACAGGGCGTTATGTACCACCACAATATCAAGGATGAAAGTTAATCTAATCAAACACCCTTTTCTGAATTTATCTGCACGTTCATGTGTTTTTCGCCGTCAGCATTTAGTCTTTTTTCCAGAACAGTATGCGGCTCAAAATTCAGATTTAGTGTGTTGTGGTGGCGAGTTGCTGGCTGGTTCAGTACGTATACTTTCTAGGTTTAGCGGTTAATCTAACCCTCAGTAAAGTAAGCTAAATTACATAACAAGCAAATTAACTGGGACTTAAAACTGCGGGCTCTTTTCGCTTCGCTCAAGTTTAGCCCACAATTTTAAGCCCGTTATTTGGGCGTTAAGCTGCTTTCACGCCTCTTGAAATCTGAAAGCATGTCCATATATCTCAGGATATTTGAAGTACATAACTAGGAAATACATGGAAAATTTATCGTTACTTGACTTAATTTCTTTAGTAGCAAGTATTGCATCTTTAATATTGGCTGTTGTAGCTATCCAGGCTGCAAAATCTTCCGAAAAAGAAGTTCGTGAAAATTTCCTCAAAACTCAAGAAATGCTCAATCAATTCGAATCTAGGAACAAAGAGGTTATGGCTGAGATCGATAAAAAATCAGCGGTAATTGAAAGAACCGTATCTGACTCACAACAAAAATTAATGGATACATTAACTAATATTCTTAATGAAACAGTCATCCCGAAAAAAGAAGATATGGGTGAAAAAATGGGAATGCAAATGTTAGAGCAAATGATGAGCAACCCAGAAACAGGTATGCAAAATTTTGCTGTGCTTGCCGACATAATGCAAAAGGTTCAAAAGTAGATCAGCTTAACAAGAAAATTAAATCGGACTAAAAACGCTTGGCTTGGTTCGCTGCACTCACAAAGTATAGCCAAGCATTTTTAGCCGTTTATTTAAGCGTTAGTTACCTAGAAGGATCAAGTCGCACTCCAATGTTTGGCTACGTGTTTTTCCTTATAGTTACATATCCTCTGGCTTTACTTGTTTACTCAGTTGTATCTGAGAAAATAGGTTTGGAAAGTAGTAGAGCGCTTAAGTCGGCTGTATACGGTTTTTTCTGCTCTCCCTGTGTAGTAGTTATTGGAGAGAGTTATCGTAATAAAACAGTTGTATTAGGGCTGTATGCAATTATTCAAGGCTACGATGTTTCACTTACGGTGCTACAAATGGTAGGTTTTACTATCGGACTATATTTGTATTTTTGCTATAAAGGTAACTAACAAGCGCTTTAACGGGACAATGTAGTTCCCCCATTTTAGTGGACACCTCCTTATCTCAATGAGGAGGCCATTATGCCCAGATATACCAACCCCAGAAAAACATGGTTTTACCCAGTTGATTTCAAAATCAAAGCCGTCGAACTAAGCTTAAAAGACGATGTCATGTCAAAGGATGTTGCTCATGCGCTCGATATTCATCCCTTTATGTTAAGCCGGTGGCGTAAAGAATATCGAGAGGGGAAATTTAACTTACCCGTGCGCTATAAAAGCAACAAGGAATTAATGAGTGAACTCCCCTCCAAACAAGAGCTGAATAAAATCAAACAACTCCAACGAGAAAATGAACGCTTAAAGCAGGAGAATGACCTGCTAAAAAAGTGGCAACGGTATCTGGCGGAAGTACATCAGCACGATTTGGATTCATCAAAAGGCACGGAAAAGCCTTAGGTGTTAAGTACCTTTGTACTTGGTTAAAGGTGTCACGTAGTGGCTATTACGCATGGCTACACCGCTCCCCTTCGAATAGAGTGCTGGCCGATAAGACATTGCTAAACAACATAAAAAACGTATTTAATGCCAGCCTTCATACCTATGGTAGTCCCAGGGTGTTTGAGGCACTCAAAAGGCTCGGTATTCGAACAAGTAAAAAGCGAGTAGCACGGCTTATGCACGAGTACGGTCTTGTCGCCCGTGCCGTCAAAACCTACCGTAAAACCGCGAAAGTGAAGTTTTTCTATAAGGAAATTGAGAACAAGCGCCAATCGCTTGAGAAGCCTGAGGGTATCAACCAACAATGGTCGGGCGACATTACTTACCTTAAAGTGGGTAAACGGTGGCACTACTTAGCTGTCGTGATTGATTTATTCTCTCGTCGAATCGTGGGCTGGGCATTTGGGGCGAAGAAATCAACAGCATTAACCCTTAGCGCTTTGCGCCAAGCACTACATCAACGAAAGCCTCAAACACGTTTACTCTTTCACACCGACAGGGGCGCTGAATACCGCGCGCACGTCGTGCAGCAATTTCTACAACGCAATAACGTAGAGGCCAGTATGAATCGCCCTGGATGTTGCACAGACAATGCTGAAGTGGAGTCCTTTTTTCATTCGCTTAAAGCAGACCTCATTCGCGGCAATACATTCTCATCGGCAAATAAATTACACGCATTATTAAAGAGTTACCTAAATAACTTCTACAATAGACAGCGATTACATTCGAGTTTAGGATATCAAACACCTGCTGAATTTGAGTCAGCAGTAAATTAAACATGGAGCGTGTCCACTTTATCGGGGCAAGATCACTTAAAATCGCGGGCTATTTTCGCTTCGCTCAAGTTTAGCCCACTATTTTAAGCCCGTTATTTGGGCTACATGGACTCCCCTTTGTCAAGCACAAGCAGTCTCTGACAACAAGAAAGTCTGACAGCAGCTCTACATTCGGCGTTTGTTAGCATACTGCCGTAACAGCTTGTGCTATCGCCCTGATGATTTGCGCTTGAGCATGGCCTCATTCGTTAAACAGCGTCTTCTCTTTCAAGAAATGCGCTTCCCGACTAAACAGGCTTTTATGCTCTCGGTCTGACCGTGTTATCGTCAATCGCTCATGCTAAGACGCGGTGGGGTTAACCGTTAGGGTTACCTCTACAACTTCAATCTTTTCTATTTTACATAATCTATTTGGTATTCGTTTTTACTTCGAAGCAATGCCCATATCAACCGTGCATTCTTGGCTGCAAGCGCGACGGTTGCCCGTTTAAATCCTCGTCGCTCAATCAGCTCTTTTACCCATAAACTGGTTCTGTCTGTTTTATGTTTGCAGTTGGCTATTACGGCTCGAGCACCGTGAATGAGTGAGGTGCGAATGTGTTTTTCGCCACGTTTACTGATTCGGCCAAGTTTCACTTGCCCACCTGTCGTGTATTGCCTAGGTACTAGACCAATCCAAGCGCTAAAGGCGCGGCTGGTATCAAAATCTTTTGCATCACTCACCGTCGCAACAACCGCCGTTGCCGTGATTTCGCCAACCCCAGGAATGGTCATTAAGCGCCTTGCCGCGTTCATTTGGTTCGCGAGTTGATAGAGCTTTCGGTCATGTTTAAGAATTTGCTGGTTTAATGCTTTAATGTCTTGCCATAAGTCACTTAGTAGCTCTCTAGCGAGCATGGGTAAGTTGTTCTCACCATCTTCTAAGATGCCACTAATGGCATGTTGTGCCGGATAACGTCCTTTGGGCATGATAATACCAAATTCTGCGAGTAAGCCCCGAAGCCGATTAATGAGTGCGGTTCTGTCCTTGATAGCCCCTTGGCGAATACGGTGTAGGCAAAGCACGGCTTGTTGCTCTTCACTTTTGATGGTGACAAAGCGCGTTTTGGGACGGGTCACCGCTTCACAAATGGCTTCAGCGTCGTTGGCATCGTTCTTTTCGTTTTGGCGATACGGAATCACGAACTTTGAGGCCATGATGCGTACTTCATGGCCAAGCTTAGTAAACTCTCTTGCCCAGTAGTGTGCGCCTGAGCACGCTTCCATACCAATGATACACGCTGGCAACTTAGCAACTTCAGCTAACAGTTTGTTTCGCTTAACGGTTTTTCGTAATTGACACTTGTCATGACTATCGACACCGTGGATACTGAAAACAGATTTGGCTAAATCGATGCCAATTGCTTTAATTAGTGACATATGGACTCTCCTCAATTGAAGCTACTTATCAACTTCACTATGGCACACTCGCTAGAGAAAGATGCCGAGCGGGGAGTCCATATCATTCGTTATACGCTAAGAAGTCCTAGCTCATCCTTGAGCCATTTGTTAGAAGTTTCTAATTCTAGATATCTCTTCAGCTTCAATACCTAAAGATTCTAAAAATTTCTGGTGTTCTTGTGGCTCCATTTTTTCAAAGTTTTGATGCCATTTAGTCATATCCTGCTCAGTGAAACCAGAAGCCCTCATTATCTCTACCCAGCGTTCTTTTGTAACCATACCTTGCTCCAATAATTCAGGTTGTTTTAATAGTGCAACAATTGCACTTTGCTGTTTTCTCAGTTCCGAAATATTTTGCTCAAGTATATTGAATTGAGCTTTTAACATTTCAGATTGAGTCTCTTTATCATTGTGTTCAACGAGGGCAGTTATATCAGCTACAGGAATACCAAAGGAGCGAAAGCGCAATATTTCTTTTAACCTTTGTAACTCAGTGTCACCATACCAGCGGTATCCATTTTCAGAGCGAAGTTTGGGTTTTAGTAGTCCTTCTCGCTCGTAATAGAGTACCGCAGCACGGGATATGCCGCATGTTTTTGCTAGTTTGGTTACTGTAAGCATTTTTGTATCTCTCGTTAAACACAGGGGCATTATCAACCCTGAACTTATAGACGAGTCAAACAGGTTTAGGATAATATTTCAAAAGATGTTGATAGGCGCGTATAACAAGAAAATTAAATCGGACTAAAAACGCTTGGCTTGGTTCGTTTCACTCACAAGTATAGCCAAGCATTTTTAGCCGTTTATTTAAGCGTTAGGTTTCAAATGGAACGAATAGACAACATCGAACAAGCCAAAGAGAAGGTTCTCGCTGATATGAACACCTTTCTATCGAGTGTTCGTGATTTCGCTAGCGAAGATGTCTTAGACCTCGGATCTGGCTTGTCTAAACTCAGAAATATTCGCTCTTCCGTGTATGAAAGTCTCAATCAAATTCAGCATGAGTATCTGATCCTTCAGGGGCTAATCTGGCTTAATTCAAACGGCCACGCACATTCAGGTACACATTGGTATTGGAATCCTCGTCAAACTGGTGATTCCACTGAACCTGATTTGCGAGGCACTTTCGAAGGGCGGGTAGTTATATCAGCCGAGGCAACCACATCCGAAAAGCCCCAAGGTGTGATTGATACTCGAATGAAAAACACGATGGCAAAGCTCAATGAAATGGAGGGCGAAAAATTCTATTTCATTAGAACTAGCCCAATGGAAATGCGGGCAAATACCAAGGCCGAGAATAATGGCTGGCCCATTACGGTGGTAAAAATTGAAGGCTAAAAACCTAACAAATCAATCAACTACGCCCCTGCGGGGCCGGACGCAGCAAAGCTGCGCCGGTTATTGAGGCGTTATGTTTTCTCAAGGAATTCAGAATGAATAAAATTGTAGTACTGTCTCTAAGTCTATTACTGACAGCTTGTGCAAGTAATAAAAATGATAAAACAGAAATTACAGGGAAAAGAATTAGTAAAGAGCAAGCGAAAAAACTCAACCTTAAACCGGTAGGGACAATCCAAGACTTAATGAAATCTCAATTTGCAGGTTTGCCTCAGCCTGGTGACTATGAAAGCTGCCAAGAACTTCTTCAGCAATTAAAGCAAAAAAACATTTCTATTCAATCAGTAAAAGAACGAGAAGTTATCGCTGTATCTAAAAATAGAAAATTACTTACATATAATTTTAAAGATGGTAATTGCTTAGGCTAAAAACATAACAAGCGCTTTAACGGGACAAATAAAGCTTAGCTCCCGTCGTTGCTCTCCTAATTTTAGCTAAGCTATTATTTGCCCGTTAAGCGGGCTACATGGACTCCCCTTTGTCAAGCACAAGCAGCCTCTGACAACAAGAAGATCTGACAGCAGCTCTACATTCGGCGTTTATTAGCATACTGCCGTAACAGCTTGTGCTATCGCCCTGATGATTTGCGCTTGAGCATGGCCTCATTCGTTAAACAGCGTCTTCTCTTTCAAGAAATGCGCTTCCCGACTAAACAGGCTTTTATGCTCTCGGTCTGACCGTGTTATCGTCAATCGCTCATGCTAAGACGCGGTGGGGTTAACCGTTAGGGTTACCTCTACAACTTCAATCTTTTCTATTTTACATAATCTATTTGGTATTCGTTTTTACTTCGAAGCAATGCCCATATCAACCGTGCATTCTTGGCTGCAAGCGCGACGGTTGCCCGTTTAAATCCTCGTCGCTCAATCAGCTCTTTTACCCATAAACTGGTTCTG
Source organism: Thalassotalea euphylliae (assembly GCF_003390395.1). Lineage (NCBI taxonomy): Bacteria > Pseudomonadati > Pseudomonadota > Gammaproteobacteria > Alteromonadales > Colwelliaceae > Thalassotalea > Thalassotalea euphylliae. The sequence goes on from NZ_QUOV01000001.1 coordinate 2,321,226, forward strand.
TCTGTTTTATGTTTGCAGTTGGCTATTACGGCTCGAGCACCGTGAATGAGTGAGGTGCGAATGTGTTTTTCGCCACGTTTACTGATTCGGCCAAGTTTCACTTGCCCACCTGTCGTGTATTGCCTAGGTACTAGACCAATCCAAGCGCTAAAGGCGCGGCTGGTATCAAAATCTTTTGCATCACTCACCGTCGCAACAACCGCCGTTGCCGTGATTTCGCCAACCCCAGGAATGGTCATTAAGCGCCTTGCCGCGTTCATTTGGTTCGCGAGTTGATAGAGCTTTCGGTCATGTTTAAGAATTTGCTGGTTTAATGCTTTAATGTCTTGCCATAAGTCACTTAGTAGCTCTCTAGCGAGCATGGGTAAGTTGTTCTCACCATCTTCTAAGATGCCACTAATGGCATGTTGTGCCGGATAACGTCCTTTGGGCATGATAATACCAAATTCTGCGAGTAAGCCCCGAAGCCGATTAATGAGTGCGGTTCTGTCCTTGATAGCCCCTTGGCGAATACGGTGTAGGCAAAGCACGGCTTGTTGCTCTTCACTTTTGATGGTGACAAAGCGCGTTTTGGGACGGGTCACCGCTTCACAAATGGCTTCAGCGTCGTTGGCATCGTTCTTTTCGTTTTGGCGATACGGAATCACGAACTTTGAGGCCATGATGCGTACTTCATGGCCAAGCTTAGTAAACTCTCTTGCCCAGTAGTGTGCGCCTGAGCACGCTTCCATACCAATGATACACGCTGGCAACTTAGCAACTTCAGCTAACAGTTTGTTTCGCTTAACGGTTTTTCGTAATTGACACTTGTCATGACTATCGACACCGTGGATACTGAAAACAGATTTGGCTAAATCGATGCCAATTGCTTTAATTAGTGACATATGGACTCTCCTCAATTGAAGCTACTTATCAACTTCACTATGGCACACTCGCTAGAGAAAGATGCCGAGCGGGGAGTCCATATCATTCGTTAGGCATCAAGGAATAGCCAGTTGAAATTTTCAGAATTAATAGGGAAAAAGCTAAAGGATCCCGAAATAATAGAATTATTAGAACAAAATGAGATTGAGGTTGTTTATGATTTTGATCGCCATTTTGAAAACATGGATGACGTTTATTGGGCATCGTGTGAAGTTGGCGGGTTTCAGTTGCGCTTTAATAAAGAGCAGATACTAGACACTGTTTTCCTTTACTTATCCGCACACGATGGCTTTTCACCAATTCAGCATTCAATGATTGATGTTAAGACGTTCGAGAATTTTGATAACGCTGAAAGCTACTATAAAGAAAACGCTATGGATTATATTGCTAGCCCTGGTGAACCTGGCAGCGATATGTTTAAGTGGTGGATTAAAGTTCAATTGGGAAACATTAAAATTCACCATCAATTTGAACAAGAAAAAACAATAAGGGTAACCTTGTTTAGTAATGATGCCTAACAAGAGACTATGGCATCAATAAATAACGTTTGGCTCACTTCCACTTCGCTACAAAGTTTAACCAAACTTTGTCAAGTCTATTTACATGCGGGGCACGCATTGATTTAAGCGATTACACCTGGAATTTCTTTGCCAAAGCCAATGTCGACACCACATGCTTTAGCTGCGGTATAAAGTACATCGTGATGATCATAACCAGTACCCGCGTCCGTGACTACGCCACGGTTAATTCTGGTGCCGCCACCAGCAATGGTATAGGCCACAGGGCTCGCCGAGTGGGTATCAGCGTGGCCCATGTCTGTGGTTTCCACTACAACTGTGCTATCTAAAATACCTGCTGCTCTCAGCTTTTGGATTAAGTAAGCGTTATAGCTCGCCATATGGCTACGCATTTCTGTGTAATACGGGTAATTCACTTTTCCCCCGCCACCACCATGAATCGACTGATGATAGACACCTTGATAACTTAACTCTGGAATTCTAAAGTCGCATTGACTATTGCCATAAGCCAAGGAAACTGAACGGGTTAAGCCACATTGTAATGCCGCAACTGCAATATCTGCTTGCAACTGAGCTTGCTGAGAGAATGTGTCGTGAGTTAGCGTAAATTCGGTATTGTCGGGTGCAATACCACAGCTCGAACCGCCAGACAGTTCATCTAAACGACGCTGGGTATCGGCAATAGCGTCTAAGTGGTCATCTATTCTTTGCACTTCATAACCCGCTAATTTACTGCGAATAGCATTAGCCGCAGACACATGAGCATTCATAATTGGCGTTTTTGAGCTGCTACCTTGACTAGAGCCAAAGACTAAATCGAACACTGTAAATGGGTTGTCTTGAAATGGTATTCGATTCTTACTGTCTTTCGTCATGTAGTTAGCGCCGTTGCTATGCACTCCCAAGTTGATGTACCGAAATGGCATATCCGGCCCTAGTGCATTCCCCATCATGACGTCGTAACTGTCGCTGTTCCATTCCTTTGCCCAAATAATGGGCATCCGGCCGTGGCCAGCATTACCATGTGCCATGTTCACTAAAAAGTTACATTCGTTTTTTACCGAATCGTACCCTTGTGACATCGGCCCCAACACCATATCTTCGCCCGCCCCTGTTGGATTCCAGAGGTTGGCAATCGCGCCGCCAGGCGTAAAAATACAGATGGTTTTATTCGGTAAGCCAAACTCTTGAGCGTCGGCATGTCGTTGGAACAACATACCAGCTACAAGTGGAGATGTGCGAATCAAGCTGCTTGATATACCTGAGGCTGCAACTATTTTTAACAAGCTGCGACGCGATATAGCTAATTTATTTAACTGATCTTTATTCATCATAATTTCCTTTGCAGCTCAAACGATTACTCATCTCTTGACCAAGCTTTACGATACCTAACAGATTTTAGATAACCAAAGTTTTCTAACATGGCTCTTGGGCTTTCGGTTGCCATCTTGTCTTTTAGCGTGTCGATTTCACATAAATAACCCGCTTGTTCAGTTTCAGACAAGTTTGCATCCTCTGGGTTATTGGGATCAATTTCGTCATGTCCCACGCCCATCGTGTAGCGGAACATTTGCTGTGTTAAACAACTTTGCGCTGAGTTTAATCCAGCGATTACATTAGCTAACCCTTGAGTGCCGTTGAACAGCTGCACAGCATCAAGATCCGCGTAGTTTTCAGGGGCATACAAGGCGCCCGAAGCGTCAACTTGGTTTCCGTTGTTATCATTGCTACGAACATTACCTACGGCGTCGAAGTCTTCCATACCGAACCCCAGTGGATTGATGTACTCAGCATGACAACTGCTACAGGGGCTGTCTTCCGTTAACGCGTGATACTTATCGCGGTTGGTGGTTGTTGGGTCTTGCAGAAACTCGGATAGCTCGGCAAGCTTTTCATCGCGCGCTTCGAACGTACCAGCAGGCGGATCCGGCTGGTCTTGGCACAACATACGGCGACGAACACGCACCGAGCGAAGCACAGGGTGAGATTCAGCAGGCTCTGCCCACCGCGCCATAAATGCACCATTAGCTAAAATTCCACCACGATCTGCGGTGTCGGTTTTTTGCATTTCTTGTCCTGTTACGCCAGCAATACCATAGTGATTCGCAAGCGTTTCATTTAAGAAGGTGTAATTAGCGGTGTAGAGCGAAGCAAAACTTTCATCTTGCTGCATCATGATCCAAGCGAACGTTTTATTTAGCTCTTCTTTCATATGTGGCACTACATTTTGGTAGTTCGGATATAAGGTTTCGTCTTTCGCTGCCACTTCTAATTCTGCTGTACCGAGCCAACTACCAATAAAGTCGGCCAATACCCCCTCTGCACTTGAGGCCAAGCGAGCGGCGTGTTCCATGATCTTATCTTCATCTCGCAGTTCATCATTGGCGGCCGCAGCTAGCAATTCATCATCGGGCGTGGAGCCTGTAAAGGTATAAGCTAAGAAGGTTGCCATTTCGTATGACGTTAGCTCAAAGGCATCGTTGTCCAACTCTGGATTGTCAGGGTTGGCCTCACCTAATTCATGACGATAAATAAATTGTGGCGAAGATAACAAGCCCTCTAGCGCCAGCTGCATGCCAGTGGCAATATCGCCACCATTGAATGTTCCTAACGCAATGGATTCGTAAGTAGTTGCCTCTTCCGATGTTAATGGACGTCTAAATATCTTAGGGGCAACATCAGTGATCAAGGCATTGGCACAGCTGCTATCAAGCGCTGCACACGACAGGATATTTGAGAAATTCTGATCCGCCGACCATTGTGCGAGTTCTTCAGCCACCAACAAATAGTTGTTATAGGTGGTGGATAATACGCTTGCATGAGTGTTGTTTGTGAAGAAGCCTACTTGGCTGTCTGGTGACAGACCATCGGCTACGTGATAATCGACCTGTAACAAGTCTTCAACGGTATTTTGGTATTCACGTTGGGTCAGGATTTTAAGCTGTCTTGCACCATATGCCACTGGCGTAACACCGATATCACAGGTTAATGTGGCTGGCCATAATGTTTGAATAAACGCGGCGATATCTTCAGCACATTGCTGATCACAAGACGCTGGATTGCTATAGGGCATAGTACGAACAATGACATCAATCATCGCATCGACATTTCGCTCAGTGTTCAACGCTGGGAAACCGCCCAAACCGCCCCCCTCTGAACCATGACAACCAGCACAGTTGGCGTTGAATTGCTCCATTCCTCTGGCTACTGCATTGGTTTCAGTCACGGTTACTGAAACTGATTCTGTTGGCATAGAGGGCACACTTTGGTTAAGCGCAATAACTTTATAGTTAAACTCGCCCGTATCAGGCAAACCCTCAGACATTAAGGTTGCACTGGCGGCAAGCTCGGCAACCGTGTGCCAATCACCACCTAGGGTTTGTCGCCTAACCAGATAAGCGGTTTCATTATTGCTGTTATCACGCCAATTTAAGTGCGCCTGACTGTCTGACGGTTCATATTGCACCACAAGGCTGTCAGGCGCGATTGGCGCTTCAGCCTTATCAGTTTGCACGAAATTATTCGCGCTCACCGAGGTAAACTGCAAGTCGAAATAAACGGGTACCGCTTCACCAATGCCTGATAGCCCCGCGACCACACGCAAGGCTTCAATACCATACGCCATATCAAAGCTATTGCTATCTACAATAAGTGGTCGCAGCGTTGATACCTTGACTGTGCCAGCTCCAAGTTTAGCCACTAATAAGTCTAGCGACATTGATTGGCTTACCCCGTGAATCGTTAAATTACCGCTCACCGTCTGCGTGGCAATATCGCCTGTTGGCATCGCAGATATTTCTGAGGTATCTATTTGGGTGGTAAAATAGGCAGTAGGTAAAAGCTCGGTGGCAAATAATAAATCGACGACTCGGCTGTTGCGAATATCAATGCCAGTTTCGATGTTGTTCAAGTTTACCGCTAACACCACATTTCCATCGGTATCAATACTACCCGATAATGCCTCGCCGTTAACATCGTCGCCTTGGAATGCGTTTACTTCTGCAGTGTGCAACTTCTTCACTGAAACATAGCGCAATGATGAAGTGTCGCCATTTAATGACCACAAACCAGTGTCGGTCTGATTGTCACTGTTGCCATCACCACCGCTACCTGAATCCGAGCCGACAACGCCATCGCAAATATCACCACTTAGTGACAGTTCAACCTCACCTTCGTAACCATTTTTACTGGCGACAAAGCCCAGCCCTAATCGCTCATTTGGATTTAGAACTGAATTGGCATTTTGTTTGGTAATCGTACATCCCGTATTCGAACAATCGTAAGTTGCATTCCAACCATTATTAATTGAAACACCCTCTGGCCAAGTAAGGTTGAGTGTCCAGTCGTTTTTAGCGACCTCGTTATTTTGAATAACAATTTCGGTTTTAAATCCGCTATTCCAATTATCTGGTATCGAGAATTCGCAGGTTGCCGCATATGCGTTGTGCGATAGCAGTCCCATTCCCGCCAGTAACAGAAGAGAAAAGCGAGGCGATTTCAGTTTAGATGCGCAGTTTGAGTTGCGGCCAAACAGGTGTTGAAGGTTAAATAATCTCATTGTCTTATTCCTCCCCTGCTTGCACTTGTTCTTTTGCGCTTGCTTCTGTTGTGAATACTAAATTGAAGTTTACTGGCACCGCATAACTAATTGACGTTAAGTTTGCTAACGTTCTTAAGGTTTCAATGCCCGCTTCAAGTCCGAAGTCTGTTGCATCTAATAAGATAGGTTGGTTGCTCTGAACCAAAATACGCGATGAAGACAACCGGCTTACTTGCACTTGAGTATCAATTTGGATATCAGCGCCATACAAATTTAATGTGGCGCTAATGTCCATAGCCTGTGTCGTACCTGCTGGTACTGCTTTAACCGTATCGTAATCTAACGACAAGCTAACCTGGGCAAACGGATAAGTATCAACTGCAAATAAGTGTTCAGTCATACGACTGTCACGGGTATCTACCCCAGTATCAACGCTATTTAAGTCAATTTGTAAGCTCGCTTCACCTTCAACTGAAATAGCACCAGATATCGTGCGGAATGTATGGGTTTCAAGCGTGTGATCTTTTTTGGTAGAAACGAAATACAGCGACGAGTTATTGCTGTCTAACACATAAGGCAGGCTTATTTGCGGTTCGGATACCAAAATCGTTAGTGGGTCTGTACTTGAACTAACAGCGCCATCGTTAACCGTTAAGGTAACTGAATAATTGCCCTGCGCTTGATAAATGTGCGTAGCTTGAATATCTGTTGACGAGTTGCCATCACCAAAATCCCAAAAATACGTTAATTCATCACCGTCAATATCTGCTGACTGCGCAGCATTGAAAGTAACACTTAATGGCCCTTCGCCAGAGGTGACAGAAGCGATAGCAACTGCCGTTGGTGCATTGTTAATGTTACCGTCGAACGAGCATAACCCGCCTAACGCAGGAATTGTCGGTGCAGTATCAGGAACTGGTTTTTCAGCGTTAAAACCAAAGTTAATGGTTTGCCCTGCGGCAATCGTTGAATTGTACTGCTCGTTAACGACAGTGTATGGATTGCTGCCTGTGTGATTGCCGTGCCAAACGCCGGTAATTCTGGTTGTGTCTTCGAACTGCATTAGCACTTGCCAGCCTTCAATGGCTTGATTGGCGGTATTGCTAATATCAACTCGCGCTCTAAAACCAGAATTCCACTCTTGCTCTATGGTTAATTGACACAGCGCTGACTCTGGCTGCGGATCTTCAACTGTTACAGTTAACTGTGACTCTAGTGCTTGTTCTAGCCCTTGCTCAATTCGGGTAGCAATAAACGTAACCGTATACTCGCCTGCAGTATCAAACGTGTGTTGTGCGTTAGGAGTATCCGCGATGGTTTCGTCTTCAAGCTGCCAAACGTACTCGACGTCACTCCCACCTGCCCCTTCAACTTGTGACGTAAAATCAACGGTTAAAGGGGCTACGCCGGATAATGTAGAAGCGTCAATTTCAATCGAGAAAGGGGCATCGTTGTTGTCGTTGTCGCCATCTGCACTGTCACACGCGCCACTTAACGAAGGCTGTGAGACCGTTGAACCATTTGGCTTTGTACCGTTAAAGCCGAACGATTTTGAATCACCAGGGTTGATCTTGGCATTCCAACCTTTATTGGTCAGCGTGTAAGGGTTACTACCGCTTAAATTAGCGTTCCATGCACTACCAATTGTTTCGTTCTGACTAAACGCTAGGCCAACTTGCCAGCCGTTGATTACATCTGCGCTGTCGTTGGTGATAACCAATTTACCTTGGTATCCATTTGGCCATTGATTTACAACGCTAAATTCACATTGTGCCGCTTGTGTTTGATAGGCCCAGAACGGAGCCGTGATAAGCAAAAATACTCTCGAATTTCGCCAGCATTTTTTCCTGTTTTTTTGCCAGAAAAGGTGGGGACAGCTGTTCATACATATATCCTTATTATGACTATAATGTATTCAACCTAATCAAAGACTATAGTCACGAATTGTGGAGAAATTATGTACAACTCCTAAAACAACAAAATTTTATGATTTGTGAAAGTTGATATTCTCCAAATCTTATGAGCATTTTTCTGGCCAAACAAACTCGTAATCGATTTTTAAGTTAATAATTAGTCGTTAGATTCAAATGCCAATACATGAGTTTCCAAAATCATCTACCCACTAATTGCAGTTCCCTCTGTACTGCTTGTCCGACAGACTGTTTATTTGCTTCGTAAAGATTCTGATAACACATCAATTTATACACAAAACACAAACAGTATTGCGAATAGTCCACTTTTCCAAAAACAATATTATTGATAACAATTTCAATGCTTTAAATCTTCGTTATTTTTAGTGAATTTGTTGTTTATTGGCTTTTAACTTAGTAAAGTCAAACCTAATAAGCCAATAAACTGAGCGGAATGAAGAGGCTTCAAATTCGCCAAAGGGCGCTGGGCGATTTCTATGTATGTTTACCATGTCCTCAGACCCTGAAGTAATAAAACCCTTTTCGCATACACTAAGTCGTGACAAGAGTGATGCTACCGTTAAAAAAAGTTGAAATTACTTGGAGATTAGCACGGCTAACATTAGGGCTATGGATATGCCACACAAGCTGCTAATGCAGTATTGAAAATAGGATTTGACGAGCTAAATTTCAAAATTTTTTTCTTCGCTCTTGCAGACATTTACCCTTAACGCTCCGTTATGGAAAGAGCGAATATGGTTCATTATAGGGAAATTTTTTTGCACCCTGAACTCCCAAGTACAGAACATTTGCGTGAACATTGCATTTATAAAGTCTCGAAAATAGATTGGGTTAAATATTTTATCTAACAAAGAGCTCATTAGGGCACGTAGCGTTAGCCTCGTTTTTTTGCGAAAGGCTCATAACTCATTCTCAGTAATAACAGAGACAAAACAGAGCGTGATTTACATATTCTTATTTGCTTAGGAGGTTTAGAGTGTTAATTAAGTTTGATGTGTTTGGTAAAAAAATGTCCGTGATGAAAAAAGAACTGGAATGGCAGTTGTTTAATGACTCCGAGACAGGCATCCACACGCGGGTCTATGACGTGGTAATTCCTTCTGACCTAAACGAAAGTGAGCTGGAAAAATATTTAGACGACATCTATCACGAATATTCATCCGAAAGATATTCAAGAGTTAAAAGACTAAATTAATTCAGTAGTTAAATAAAAATAGAGTGACGCGTTAACAATTAACTTTAGCCGTTTATCTAAGCATATGTGCTTAAATATTGGCGGTATTTATGTTCAGGGAGAGGAATATTTTGACATTAGATGATTACAGAAGCGAATTTGAGCAATCTTCAAATAGGTCTGTTTCAATGCCCATTGCTGGCACCATAATCTGGGGCGTTATTGCGCTATTGAGCACTCAGTTTGACCAAGCGATAGCAGTCTACATTCTATTATTTGCAACAGGTGGCATTTTCCCTTTAGCGTTAATGATTTCGAAACTAAGAAACGAAAACTTAGTTTCATCAACAAACCCGTTAGCTAAACTTATGGGGCTTTGTGTGCTTATGGTCAACCTGCTATGGGCTGTGCATATTCCATTATTACTCAATGCCCCCGAGTTTGTACCTATGACCTTAGGTATTGGGTTGGGCCTTCATTGGGTTGTCTATTCGTGGATAGTTCAGCACTCTGTTGGTGTTCTTCATGCGGTGCTACGAACGATTCTTATCCTTTTAGTTTGGTATATTTTTCCTAACCACGGCCTGCTGGCAATATCTTGTGCGGTCGTTTTTGTATATTTAGTCAGTATTTATCAAATGCTAACAAGAGAAATAAAGACCACATAACAAACTTGTTAAAGTGAGCATATCGATGAAGTCTAGCGTTTTCACATGGATTGTTGGCGGAATATTCACCTTACTAGTATTCACTGGCGGCTTTATTTCGGCGTTTTATTTAAATTACGCATCTCTAGGAAGCACCTATACAAAAGAGCATATTGATAATGGACGCTTCATGCTTTGGGCATTGAAACATTTAGAGGATGATGAAATTGAAAAAGCGAAAAATTTCTTGCGGAGCCAAGTATCAACTAAAGTGTTAATTGTTGACTCTGTGCGTTTACCCCCGACGAGTAAAAGAGAACTTGAGTTAATTGAAAGCTTTTATCTTGAGGTCATCGAGTACTTTGATGCTCACGGTGGGTTGAATGAAACGTTTCAAGTCATGGAAAACGATAAATGGGTTACTAGGCCAACTGCTGCAATGAAAATATTAGAAGAGTTCAAAGCTGAACAAGATAAGTGGCTATGGCACGAGTCTTGTTTTTAAGCCTTGCTTAATATCGCGGCCTCTAATTAAAACCATCAATTCAGTGCATTACATTAACTTATCGATAAAAAAAGCCCCTATACGGGGCTATAACAGGAGAACATTAGAATAAATCTAAAGTCTATTTAAGGTCACTCACCAAAAGTATATAACCCCAAAATGCTGCTTACTCGATTAGTAATTAGCGCTTGCGCCGCCCCATAAGCGATGATCAAGTGCCGACATCAAACCGCGATCAATGTTAAAGCCATATTCGCGATCTTTAGCGACTAATACGGGGCCGTCTAAATCTACATATTTTGCTTTTGAGGCCAATAAATACGCCGGAGCCATAGCGAGCGAACTGCCCACCATACAACCAACCATAATATCTAAACCAAGTGCTTGTGCTTCTTGCGCTAATGCGACAGCTTCGGTTAAGCCACCTGTTTTATCTAGTTTGATATTGACCGCCTGATAACGAGCAGCTAAATAATCGAGGTCTTTACGCGTATGGCAGGACTCATCAGCACATAACGCAACTGGTAGTTTAACGTTGATAAGTTCAACATCTTCACCTGTTGGCAATGGCTGCTCAATAAGTACTACATTGCAATCAGCGAGCACTTGAGCGTTATCAACGAGCTGAGACATGCTCCAACCCTCATTCGCGTCAACAATAAACTGGCTGTTTGGCGACGCTTTGTATATTGCCTGCATTTTCTCAGCAATATCTTGGTTATCCAACTTCACTTTTATCAGCGGAGGATGTTCAAGTGCTGCGGCAGCTTTTGCCATTGCCTCGGGAGTATCAATACTTAAAGTTTGCGCTGTAATGCATGAAGCAGGTTCGGTTAACGCCAAGAGTTGCGCAACCGATTTACCAGCAAGCTTGGCTTTTAAGTCCCAGAATGCACAATCAATGGCATTTTTTGCCGAGCCAGGCGACATAGCAGCTAAAATCAAGTCAATATCGACACCGCTTGCCAGACGATTTTGCACATAATCGAGTTGATTCGCGACACTCTCGATCGTTTCTTGGTAGCGGTTATAAGGCACAGACTCTGCGCGCCCTACTTTGCCATCTTGGATTAAGCTAACTTCAACAACTTTCGCTTCGGTTTTAGCACCTCTAGCAATGCGAAATACTTGTGCTAGCGGAAAATCAGTTTGTCGATATTCAAGTGATATTGCAGCAGTCATCTTTAAAATTCCTGCGTTAAGCGCTCAACAATTGCATCACAACCATCGCGAACAGGGTCAACACACGGTAATGAAAGCTCATCACTGATTTGCTGACAAATAGCTTGCCCTTCTTCGACACTGACACTCGACGTGTTAACGGCAATACCAGCAACTTTAACGTTCGGATTAGTTAACTTTGCAGCTTGTAAATTAAGCGCAATGGTTTCTTGTAAACTTGGGAATGCAGTATGCGGTAAACCGCGCATATGATGGCGATTTAACGCATGACAAATCACCAAGGCGTCAGGTTGAGAGCCATGTAATAACCCCATGCTCACGCCAGCAAACGCTGGATGTGAAAGTGACCCTTGGCCTTCAATGATGTCCCAGTGTTGTTCGTTATTGTCTGGTGACAACGACTCTGTGGCACCAGAGATGAAATCAGAAATTACGCAATCAATTGCCACACCTTGACCTGCGATAAGAATGCCGCACTGCCCTGTTGCGCGGAAGTCAACGTCCATGTTTTGATCTTTCATGGCTTTTTCAAGGCTAAGCGAGGTGTACATTTTACCTACTGAGCAATCAGTACCCACGGTTAACAAACGCTTGCCTTTACGCGGAACTGCTGTGCCCGTTTTAAACTCACCATCTGGATGGCGAATATCGAGAAGCTTAACTTTGTTTGCCGCCGCAGCCTTTGCTAGTTCTGGTACGTCGCTCATTTTTTCATGTAAACCACTAACGACATCCATACCAGCAGCAAGCGCTTCTAGAATGTATGGGTGCCATTTAGGATCTAACACGCCACCACTGTTGGCAAAACCTAACACGAATGTTTTAGCACCTTTGGCAACGCCTTCAGCGATAGTAAGTTGCGGCAAGCCTGTAGTCACGGTACAACCTTCAACTTGCATTTCGCCAATACAAAGCTCAGGGCGAAAGTCGGCTACACCACGTGCCATTTTAATTGATAAGGCATCGGTCGCATCGCCAATAAAAAGTAAGTAAGGGCCGACAATTTGCATAACACATCCTTTAGCTGAGTATTAAATTTTCAAAGACTTAGATTCAGCTTAGAGGGTGACTTCAAGTTTGAAAAATAGCGTGTGTTGTCATGTCCATAACTTGAGGCTATACGCGAAAACTTCTCCCTGTGAATTATTTTCTGAACAATTTATAAGGTCTTAAAAATACGAAGAAAACGCACCAACAATAAGCTTAACTCATTGTTACCAAGGCAAATAAACCTAGCATGCTAGCTAGTGGCAACACTTATATTAAACAGCAATTGATGGAATTTTCGATGAATGAAAGTATGGCTGAAACTATGAATGAAACTGTGGAAAAAAGAGGTAAAGCAACAAGGTAAATTGACGGTACAAACGCCTTGTTGCCGATATGAGGTAAAAGCAGCAGTCTAAATACTTTGGATCTGTTTATTTAAAAACTCCATAAAGTCATCCGCCGCAACGGATAGTCGCCTGTTTTCTAAATGCAACATACTGACATTGAACGACAAACGCGGCTCAAAAGGTGCATAAGCCACATCATCCATGGCATTGCCGTAGGCTGTGTATTTATCTACAACACACACGCCAGCACCATTGGCAACCATGCGCGCAGCAATAAAGTATGTTTGTACTTTGATGGTGGATTGTAGCTTGATGTTTTCTTTCATCATTCGCGTCCAGAGCTGATCACCCAGCGGACCACTGTCGCTAATATCAATAAATGGTAAGTCTTTTAAATCAGTTAAGTTTAGCGATGTTGGCTCTGACGGAAACAGTGATTTGGGATACATAACAACGAGCTCAGATTGATCGCATACCGTTTCAACCACACCCGCCATCGCCGTTGGCGAGAATACCACGGCAATATCACACTTGTGCTCGTAAAGTGACTGCATCACTTCATCGTTGTGCACTGTCTGCACCTGAAAATTTACTTTTGGGTGTGCTTGCTGAAAATTAGCAATAGCGACTGGCAACACGTCAAACCCTAAGGCTGGCGTTACTGCGATACTAATATTGCCATATTCAGACTTTTTAATATTTTCAGCGGTATTGTTGATTGAACGCATCTGCTGATAAATTTTATCTGCTTCATCAAACAACATTTCCGCTTCATTGGTTGGAATGAGTCGGCCTTTAACACGTTCAAACAATTGGAAGCCAAGTTGCATTTCAGCGTGCGCTAGCACCTTACTCACCGAAGGCTGGGAAACGTGCAATATTTTCGCTGCATTTGTGATAGAGCCAGTTGAATAAATGGCATGAAACACCTCAATATGTCTAAGTCTCATTTATTCTCCTCCACGATTTATGTTTTTCATCTAAGTTATTCTTGTTTTCTTGTTGTCTTTTACTCTGTATTTTTGGGTGACTTTGCCTGAATGACCATAGTTCACATACTAGGCTGCAAATCCAATAACACATAAGGTCCAAAGCAGTGCTGCCGTAGCTGCAGCAAAACTAGCCGGTACAATTTGCGATTTTACATGGTCCATTAAGTCACAGCCCGTGGTCATCGCGCTTAATATGGTGGTATCTGAAATTGGCGAACATTGGTCACCATAAATACTACCGTTTAGCACGGTGGCGAAACAAATCATCAAATAAATTTCTGGATTTGCCAGCATTTGGTGCTCGCCAATAGCCCACGCCAGCGGCATCGCCAGTGGAAACGCGATGGCATAGGTTCCCCAGCTTGTGCCCGTAGAAAACGCGATCACCATGGTCATTAATTGCAAGGTAATAGGCAATGCCCAATACGGTAGTTGTTCACCTAACAATGAAACAAGATATAAACCGCCACCAATCTCTTTGCTGATAAAGCCAATGATCACCGCCATCATTAAAATAACAGAGGCAAAGACGACACTTTTTAAGCCCAGATTTAGCCCGTCCATCACGTTTTTAAGACTCATACCTTTTGCAAGGGCAATACCTATCGCTAACATTAATGCCGCGCCAAATGCCCAATTCACTTTTGGTGAGCCCAGCAAAATGAAGGTGAAAACCGCAATACCGATTAATGCGACCAGCGGGAAAATAAATTCAAAATGGTGAGAGTGATAACCTTCCGGCACTACCCTGCTTTGCAATTCCTTCGCACTTAGCGGCTGAGCATTGGGCGCATCTAATTGCCCTGTGGTGTTCGCTCTGTGGTGCGCTTCGCGTATTCTTCGACCTGAAAAAGTCGTGATGTTTAAGCTTAATAACAAGGTACCGACGACGGCTAAAATGCCATAGAAACTAAATGGAATACTGCTGAAAAAGAAATCGAGACGATCAGCTTCTGTTGCTAAAAACGCAACCCCAGGTACAAAAATAAGCGCCTGTACATAAGCTGGCCACGCATTGAATGCTAACACAGCAGCAATAGGTGAAGCCGTTGAGTCAACGATATAACTCATTTCCTCATGGCTGACTTTTGCTCTATCCGCTAGCGGCCTGACTGTTGTCCCCACTAACACAGTGCTCATGGTGCCCCCTTGGAAAAACAAGACACCTAAACACCAAGAAACTAATTTAGCCGATCGTTGCCCGCGCACGAACCTGCGTGTCATCATATCGGCAAAAGCTTGGGCTGCACCAGTTTTCGCCCATACACCAAGTAAACCGCCCAGTAACCACAAATACAGCAGTAATAGCGCTGCACTGCCTTCTTTAGCAAGTTGCGGAATTATCACGCTGTCAGTTATATCGTATTCACCAAGCATTAGCGCGCCAGTAACGATACCAGTAAACAACGCACTTAACGGCTCTTTCGTAATTAAACAAAGTGAAACAGTGATCAGCGCCGGCAACAACGACCAAACGCCAAAATGAAATGCTGGCTTCAGCTGTTTAATCGTCCCTTGTTCATCAATCACCCATTGCTGACTTAATGCCGGCTCGTCAACATTGTTGAGTGTTGCCTGATTAAGCGCTGACTCTTGATAGGGAACAACATCTTCAATAATGACCTCTTTACCGCGATAGATATAGGCATTATCACCATCATTGGTTTGGTAAACTTCATATACGAGCGACTGTTCGAGCCAAGTTTTAGGAACATACTGGCTGACATAAACCGCAGAAAATAAACCAAATATAACCACCAATAGCGCTAATTTGTTATAATTTTTCACATGCATTCTCGCTGATTTTAGCCGCAATGATGCATCTGCAATGCACCTGCGTTTTAGATGTTATTTTAACGGTAGCAATTATTTTCCCTGACGTGATGTAGCGAAACAAAGCCAACCTATAACTTTAGGTTATAGGTTAATGTTCAACAGTCAATTGTTAATTCAGCTAATTTTGACCAAGGTTAGAGTTAAGTGCAGTTAGCTAATGTGCTTGCCTGCTTCAGTTGTAAAGAGCCGCAGCAAAAGAGCTTTATCCAAAAAGCGTTAGCAACCGAAACAGTAACATTAGTTATTAGCAAGAATTCGTTACAACCTTAGCTAGCAATCATGATTAATTATCAGGTTTGCTATGCTAAAAATTCATATTCGTTAGCCGATAATCTTATGACGGCTAACGAAATATTAAACAAATCAATTAATAAAGAAGCCAATTGCCATGTACAAATTTGTGACTTCAACAGTACTATCATTATTCGCAGCAAGCAGTTTCGCTTGCCAATCTGACAACATTCAGTTGCTTAACAACTTTTCAAATGCAACGTCTGCATCATTAATGCAGAATTGTGAAATCGACGAAAGCAACAACCAAATTAACGTCAAACTACTGCCTGAAAACAAACCGATTAATAATAGCCCTTGGTACGCTTTTCAACTTGTTAGCAAAGAGCCAAGAACAGTAACTCTGACCTTAACCGTTAACGATGGTGATCATCGTTACCTACCGAAAGTCAGTAGAGATGGTAAAAACTGGCAGCAAGTCGACTACAAAATTGTTGAAGACAAAATGCACGTTGAGCTAGCCATTGATACAAAAACTACGTGGATCGCCGGACAAGAGCTGATCACCAATAAAGACTACATTGATTGGGGTAAGAAGCTAAGCGAGTTTGAATTTATTGATCACAATGTGATTGGTCGCTCAGTAAACGGTAAACCAATTTACCAAGTCATCACCAATCAACCGAGCGTAAAACAGTGGTTGGTTGTGCTTGGTCGCCAACACCCACCTGAAGTAACTGGTGCCATTGCACTATTCCCGTTTGTCGACACACTATTAGGTAATAGCGAATTAGCACGCTATTTTCGCCAAAACTACAATATCGTTGTTGTGCCAAACATGAACCCAGATGGTGTAGAACTCGGTTACTGGCGTCATAACGCTAACGGTGTTGATTTAAACCGTGACTGGAACAAATTCAAGCAACCAGAAGTTATTGCGGTTGATAAGTTGCTAACCGACTTAGTAGCGAAAGGTCATAAAATTTCAATGGCGGTTGATTTCCACTCTACCCACAAAGACATTTTTTACACCATGCCTAACGACTATGGCGTACAACAACGCTATTTGGTTAATAACTGGTTGAACAAACTTGATAAACAGTATCCAGAGTTTAACGTTATCCAAAAACCAGGTAACAACCCGCAAATGGGTGTATTCAAACAGTATGTTGCTGACAAGTTCGACGTTCACGCTATCACGTACGAGATGGGCGATAACACTGACCGCAAATTCATTCACAAACTGGCCAAAGATGCAGCAAATACCTTAATGCAAACGATGCTTAAGGATAACGACCAGCTACGTTAATTGATGCTGAATGAAATGAATCTTTAGTGACTACTGCAATGGTAATTATTAAAGCTGTAGCACAATTAACTTATCTCAGCGGCGTCAGATGAAAAAATCTCGTTTGATGCCGCACAGCACCTACGAATCAAACATCAGCGAAAACGATAAACTACAACGATAAGCTACAAAAAATGGCAAAACATAACTTCAAAAAGCTAACCAGTGCTATGGCATTAGCACTTGCGGCAATCACATCAGGCTGTTCGAACCAAGTATCACCGCAAGTTGATACCCTAATCATTAATGGCGACGTTTATTTAGGTGATGGCAGCGGCGCGCAATCACTCGATATTGGTATCTGTCAGCAAGTTATCTGTGCTATATCGCCTAGTGGTAGTCAGCAATATCAGGCAACGCGCATAATTGATGCGAGTGGTCATGTTGTTAGCCCTGGTTTTATTGACCCTCATACACATACGCTCGCCGAGCTTGAAAGCCAAGACAAAAACGCCAATGTTAATTACCTAATGCAAGGGGTGACAACTGTCATTAATGGCAATGATGGTGGCAGCCCAATTGATATTGCTAAAACTGCAAAAACATTAGAGACAAACGGTATCGGCACAAATGTCGCTTTTTTCATAGGCCACAATAGCGTTCGTACCGCCGTTATGGGTCGCGAAAACCGTTATTCTTCAGACCAAGAAATTGCGCAAATGGTCGGCATTGTCGACAAAGCAATGCAAGACGGTGCGCTTGGCTTGTCGTCAGGCTTATATTACGTACCTGGCAGCTATGCAAAAACAGAAGAAGTGATTGCTTTGGCTAAAGCGGCCTCGGCCTATGGTGGCATTTATGACACGCATTTAAGAGATGAAAGCACCTTTAACATTGGCTTTGCAAATGCAGTTGATGAAGCGATTAACATTGCCAAAGATGCTGATATTCATTTGCACATTGCCCATATCAAAGCCTTGGGAGTGGATGTTTGGGGTGAAAGCACCCCCGTTATCAAGCAAATTGAACAAGCTCAGCAGCAAGGTGTCAGTATTAGTGCAGACCAATACCCTTGGCTAGCGTCAGGCACGAATATTCGCAGTGCTATTATGCCTAAGTGGGCATTGGCTGGTAATCAAATCGCCTTCTTTCATCGCCTAAAAGATAAAGATTTATTACCGCGTATTCGCACAGAAATTGCCGAAAATATTCGCCGTCGTGGTGGTGCCAATGCCCTACTTATCACAGAGTTTCACAGTAGACCTAATTTAGTAGGTAAAACACTCGAAGAAATTGCCAGCGAAAAAGGTAAAACACCTGTTGATACCGCCATTGATTTGGTACAACTTGGCCGCATTCGAGTAGCTTCTTTTAATATGTCGCCAAACGATTTGAATAAATTTGTTGTTCAACCATGGGTTGTTACCTCTTCTGATGGCACCAATGGTCACCCAAGAAAATATGGTAGCTTTCCTAAAAAGTATCAAGATATGGTGATTGATAAAAAACTCTTATCAATTGAAGACTTTATCATCAAAAGTGCAAGCCAAACCGCAGACATTTTAGGACTAAAAGATCGCGGTAAGTTAGAAAAAGGCTTAGCGGCAGATATTATTGTCTGGGACGCGAATACGTTCAAAAGCAATGCAACCTTCCAAAAATGGAATGTTTTAGCCTCTGGCGTTGATACGGTATTAGTCAATGGGCAAGTTGTCGTGGAAAATGGTGAGTACAACCAAAAACTAGCAGGTCAATACGTTAGAAAATCGGCAAATTGATATACGTGTTGTTATGCATTATTGGGCTTTAGGCTGACGCATTAGCAAGACTTAGTGAACGAAATAAAAAAAGGCAGGCTATCATATTGATAACCTGCCTTTTTATTGGGAGTCTAATTATAAATTCACGTAGCCAGTAAATGTCTTATTCAGCGAGCATTACTTTAAATAGCTTAAAATTCTAGCGACTAGTTATAGCCCAACACATATTCCTGTGCTTGCCCGCCAAGAAACTGTACCTGATACTTGCGTGTTAAATCTTGTTTAACGACTTTAGACTTAGCAGATACTACCTTAGGTAGTTGCTGTAAAGTTTCATTAATTTGATTAACAATAGTTTCTACACCAGTGTTGTTGGTTGACGGTTGTTGTTGAGCCATGATATTTCCTGCCGTATGCGCTTAGTTCAAGTGTAATATGCAATAAATCTGCAACATTTAAAATGCACATAAATTAGCCAAACCATAACGTAAAGTTATGGCTACAAATTTAATTACACTGATTTACGCTAAAGATTGACAACCCGTTATCCAGGTAGATTTATAGTACTCAGCTAAATAACGAACTTACCCTACTATTGTGTTAAAGTACGGCAATAACTAAAAAGCCGATGCCCAACCGCGAATTCTTTCGCCAAATCAAAAGACAACGGCGAATAACTAAACAAAAACGATATTAACTATATGAATAACCAGCCGACCATTCTATGGTACGACTTTGAAAGTTGGGGCATTAGCCCAAAGTACGACAAACTATCCCAATTTGCAGGTATCCGCACCGATTTTGACTTGAACATAGTCGGTGAGCCAATCATGTTCTATTGCCAACCTCCTGCAGATTACCTACCGAACCCCGAAGCTGCATTAGTCACCGGAATTACGCCTCAAAAAGCGATGTCTGAAGGGCTACCTGAAGCTGAATTCGCTGATCGCATTCACGCCCTATTCTCAGCACCAAATACCTGTGTAGCTGGCTATAACAATATTCGCTTCGACGATGAAATGACCCGCTATCTGCTCTATCGTAATTTTTACGACCCTTATGCTCGTGAGTGGCAAAATGGTAACAGTCGCTGGGATATCATTGATATGGTTCGCGCTTGTTATGCATTGCGTCCAGAGGGCATTGAATGGCCCAAAGTTACAGACGAAGAAACAGGAGAAGAGCGCGTCAGCTTTCGCTTAGAACTATTAACCGCCGCTAATGGTATCAGTCATGAAGCTGCACATGACGCAATGAGCGACGTATACGCCACAATTGCCATGGCCAAGCTTATTAAAGAAAAACAGCCTAAGCTATACCACTTTTTGTTTGGTCTGCGTAATAAAAAACAAGTGGCCGAGCTGATTGATGTGTATAACATGACCCCAGTTGTACACACCTCAAGCAAGATTTCATCACAGCACGGTTGTACTAGCTGGTTTGCCCCATTGGCTTACCACCCAACCAATAAAAATGCGATTATTGCAATAGATTTAGCGCGTGATCCACAGCCACTATTTGACTTAAGTGCTCAGCAGATCAAAGAAAGACTGTATACACGCTATAGTGATTTAGCTGAAGACGAACTGCCGATCCCGCTTAAACTGATTCACATCAACAAATGTCCTGTGATAGCGCCAGCGAAAACACTCTTGCCGGAAAATGCAGCGCGATTAGCCATACCACGCGAGCAGTGCTTAGCGAACCTAAGCAAGTTAAAAGAACACCGCGAGATAATCGATAAGCTTAATGATGTTTTTGCGCCCGACTATGATGAAAGTGAACAAATAGATGCGGAACACGCGTTATATGGCGGTGCTTTTTTCTCTGAAGCCGATAAAGCGCAGATGGCAGTTTTACATGGCCTCACACCTGAGCAACTGGCTCAGCATCAATTTGAATTTCAAGATGAGCGTTTGCCCGTTATGCTGTTTCGCTATCGCGCGAGAAACTACCCATACACGCTTTCAGCAGCGGAAAAACAAAAGTGGCAGCAATACTGCCAAGACAAAATTCAATTTGGTGGTAAAGGCATACTCAGTGCCGATGAATTTATGATCCGGTTAGAAAACTTAGCGCATGAGCACGAAGACAACGCTGGAAAGATGTCAGTGTTAAAAGCACTTTATCAATATTTACAGCAGTAAACTTGGTAAACAATAGCGGGTTTTAACTTATTTTCATTAGATTCCCTCTATATATGTATTAAAAGTGATAGCTGAGTATGATGAGTAATCGCTCAGCTATTTTCTCCTCTATTTACGATATCATTCCACTTGCTTAATTTTGCCGTTTTCAGCGAGTAGATTTTCAATAGCATGCCTTCTTATGGCGTTAAAGCATCGTTATTTTTTATAACGCGATATCAAACTCGATGTATCCCAACGATTACCACCAACCCGTTGAATTTCTTTATAAAAACCATCAACCATTTTGGTCATTGGCAATTGTGTGCCATTTTTCTTTGCTTCAGCAAAAGCGATTGATAAATCTTTACGCATCCAATCAACCGCAAAGCCAAAATCGTATTCGCCCGCAAACATCGTTTTGTAGCGATTTTCCATTTGCCATGAGCCTGCAGCTCCTTTTGAAATAGTCTCAACCAGCAAGTCTGGATCTAAGCCAGCATTTTCAGCAAAAGTGAAAGCTTCAGCAAGCCCCTGAACAACACCAGCGATACAAATTTGATTAACCATTTTCGCTAGCTGTCCACTTCCTACTTCACCCATTAATTGCGTGAACCGTGAGTATGTAGCCATAAAAGGCTTCGCTGTTTGATAAGTTGCCTGATCGCCCCCTAACATCACAGTCAACACACCATTGTCTGCGCCAGCTTGACCACCTGAGACAGGTGCATCTAGAAAGCCTACATCTTGCGTTTGCGCTTGCTGCGCTAATTCTCTAGCTAGCTCTGCTGATGCGGTTGTATGATCAACTAAAATTGAGCCCGCTGACATGCCAGCTAAAGCACCATCATCACCTAAACAAACTGAGCGAACATCATCATCGTTTCCAACACACGTTAAAACAATGTCACAGCCAGTTGCTGCTTGTTTAGGCGTCGTAAAGCATGCTCCGCCAAATTCCTTAACCCACTGCTCAGCTTTGGAATGAGTACGGTTGTATACATTTACTTGATGGCCTGCTTTTGCTAAGTGACCAGCCATCGGATACCCCATAACCCCTAAGCCAATAAATGCTACATTTGCCATGCTCTCTCCTAATTAAAAATGATCAAACTAATATCAAACGCTAACAATCAATTATCGATAACTACGTTTGCTATGTCAGTGTTATATCAACCAGTATATTACTGAAAATTAAGCCGTATTAGTATCAATCTATTCAATAAATACGGGTGAACTCAAAGGGTACAACTCACCAAAAATAAATTTATTTTTTTAACCATACAAAGTGAACTTTATTATTTATATTGCGTACAACTTAATCATGCACAACAATGTTAACAAGTTACTACTTTTAAAAAGGAAATAATATGTCGTCTTCTGTATATGACTACAACGCCCAAGACTATCGTGGTGAAAACGTATCGCTTAAAACATATGAAGGTAAGGTTCTACTGATTGTAAACACGGCAAGTGCTTGTGGATTTACGCCACAGTATGAAGGTTTGCAAGATCTTTACGAAAAATATAAAGATGAGGGTTTAGAAATTCTGGCATTCCCTTGTAATCAATTTAAAGAGCAAGAAAAAGGCAGTAACGAAGAGATAAAATCATTCTGCGATTTACACTTTAATATTCAGTTTCCTTTGTTTGCCAAAATTGATGTCAATGGCGACAACGCTCACCCACTTTACAAGCATCTAAAGCAAGAGGCTCCTGGTATTTTAGGTAGCCAAGGTATCAAATGGAATTTCACGAAATTTTTAGTTGGCCGCGATGGCAAAGTTATTCAGCGTTATTCAACCATGACTAAACCCAAAGCCATAGAGCCAGCGATAAAGGCCCTGCTTTAGTCTGCAGACGAAAAAAGTAATGAGTGACAACTTAAAACTAGAAAAACAGCTTTGTTTTCGGCTGTACAGCTTGAATAAAACCATCACTAAGCTCTACAGCCCATTGCTAAAAGCACTGGGGCTTACCTATCCGCAGTATTTAGTGATGTTGGTAATGTGGCAAGCCAAGCAAAGTGTGCCAATTAAAACGCTTTGTCAGCAACTAGAACTAGACACGGGAACTTTGTCGCCCTTGTTAAAGCGAATGGAACAAGCCAACCTGCTTGTTAGAACGCGAAGTGAACAAGATGAGCGCTCCGTGCACATTAACCTCACCAAAAAGGGTAAGCAGCTAAAACAACAAGCCGCGCAAATACCAGAAACTATGTTTTCACTAACTGGCTTGTCGATAGAAGAAGTGGTGAATTTACAACAAACGCTCGACAAGGCGTTAAACAACACAAAAGCACAGCTAGGTTAATACTTGCAATAAATGCGTAAAGCACCTAGCGCACTTTTGTATGTTTCATTTGCCAATAACAATCAAAAGCTAAACCAGTAGAACTAAGCCAGTAACGCTAAGCAGCAAAAAGTGTATCGTGAAGTTGTTCAACAACCGTATTTGCGTCTTGCTCTGGCACTAAAAAGCATAAGTTGTTTGAACTTGCACCGTGACAAATCATACGAATATTAAAGTCGTTAATTTTGTCAAACACACTGCTACCCAGTCCTTTAGTTGCATGAAGGTTGTTGCCAATTACCGCAACAAGTGACAAGCCGTGCTCAACAGACACTTCACAAAGTTGTTCCAGTTCCGCTAACACCGAATTGTTGATCAGCGATTGTGTGCTGCCCGTTGGGTTATCGAATGTCAACGCAACACTAATCTCACTGGTTGTGATCAAATCAACACTGAGCTCATGCTTGGCTAAAATTGCAAACACCTTAGCTAAGAAACCACTGGCATGTAACATCGCAGGGCTTTTTACCGTCACTAAGGTTTGCTCTCGGCGCAATGCAATAGAGCGATATGTAGGTGATGAAGAAACACTTTGCTGAATAAAAGTACCACCTTGCTCTGGCTCTTTGCTCGAACCAACAAATACCGGAATATTTTGTCGCATGGCAGGAATAAGCGTTGCTGGATGCAGAATTTTGGCACCAAAGGTAGCCATTTCAGCCGCTTCGCCAAAACTGATTTCAGGAATAGCGCGGGCTTGATCAGTAATGCGCGGATCCGTTGTAAAAATCCCGACCACGTCAGTCCAAATACTGAGGTTAGTGGCATCAAGTGCTTCAGCAATCAATGCTGCACTGTAATCAGAGCCGCCACGGCCAAGCGTCGTGGTATGACCTAACCCATCTTGACCAATAAAGCCTTGCGTAACAATCACACTATTTTTTGTAAGTGGCGCTAAATGTTCAATAGCGTTTATTTTAAGCGCTTCAATATCTACAACAGCTTGCCCATACAAACTGTTAGTTTTCATGACTTGGCGAATATCAAAACATTTGGCGTTGACACCAAGCTCATTAAGCATTTGGGTAAATAAAGCTGAACTCAGCTGCTCGCCAAAAGACAAAATCTCATCAGCATTTTTGACACTGTGCTGTTGCGCCTGAATTTCAGCTATTTCACCAAGCTGCGAAAGCTTTTCATCGACAAAGTCACCAAGGTTATGGTCGCCCGTAAAGGCTTCAATAATATTGAATTGAATTTCACGTATGCTCGCAATAATCTCATTGCGCTCTGTCGCAGGTACATTCTCCTGCCCTAAACGCACTAGATGATTGGTAACACCAGCGCTCGCCGAGACCACAACAACACGATTGGCAAGATCATTTTTGATAATCGTTGCACAGCGCTCCATCGCTTGATGGTTAGCAACGCTAGTACCACCAAATTTTGCAACCGTAAAATTAGACATAAATCCCCCAATCACTAGCCCAGTCGCTAGATTCAGTTGTACTTTCAAGGGTGCTTGGTAAACACGCCGCAAGTTGATTGTGGATTTTGGTGATAATGTTCATTAAAGGGTCTCCCTATATAGCAAAAAACTACTTACAACAAAGGAAGAGCATGGCTGAGGATATTCTGAAGCCCAAAAGCAAGACATTTTCAGCCAGAAGCTCTCCACCTATTTAACGATTACCTCGTTACTGGTGA
Source organism: Thalassotalea euphylliae (assembly GCF_003390395.1). NCBI lineage: Bacteria > Pseudomonadati > Pseudomonadota > Gammaproteobacteria > Alteromonadales > Colwelliaceae > Thalassotalea > Thalassotalea euphylliae. The sequence goes on from NZ_QUOV01000001.1 coordinate 2,346,216, forward strand.
CAGCCTTAGGGATTCAACCCTAATGACCGAATTTAGTTTGCCACTCAAACTAAATCCTCGGCGATAGTCCCCCTCATTAACGCATAACGGGCAGTGACCCTAACGTTAGTTACCTGGCTATCGCTCCTCTTCTGGTGTTAGCGAGTATTTATCTTGTAAAAATTTAAAGTAAAAACTCAATAACGCCCTCATTAAACATTAATTATTCGTTGTGATCAATAGGCATTTAGATGTCTAAACAATTGTTTGTAATATCTGATGCTAATTGCGTTGTAGATTTTCTATCTCGTATTTCATTAAAGAGAAGTGAGAGAAGGAAAATACTTTGATAGGTTGAATTAAAAGATGTGCTTAGATAAATCATTTAAGCAAATCGTTGAACGTAACTGCCAAAGGCAACTATTCGCAGGAAGTAACTATAGTGTGAGCTGCTATGGCCTCGATACTTGCCCAGAAAAATGAACAGGTTGTGATAGCAAACACGACAAATACGTATATTTACGCACCTTTTTGCTCACTATTAGAGCGAGCAGTAAAATCCTTCAAAAAAGCAGTTGCAAATCACATTAACTATCCTTAACATACGCCTCGCTTTCACAGAGATGCAATAAATCTCTGATAATGAACACTTCATTAGAAAGCGAAGTCGTTGGTAACCGACTCAAACTGTTACAATACTTGGCGCGGGATGGAGCAGCCTGGTAGCTCGTCGGGCTCATAACCCGAAGGTCGTCGGTTCAAATCCGGCTCCCGCAACCAATTTCTTTAGATGTTAGAAGCAAAACAAACATTAATTATTGTGTGAAACGACCAAGTCACCGGTTCCCTCTTTTAAAATCAAGGGCTCACGCAAGCAATTCTTCGTTATAGATTCAGAAGTAAAACAATCTTGGCTCGTTTACTCAGTAAACCATTCGGACGCGGGATGGAGCAGCCTGGTAGCTCGTCGGGCTCATAACCCGAAGGTCGTCGGTTCAAATCCGGCTCCCGCAACCAATTTCTTTAGATGTTAGAAGCAAAATAAACACTAATTGTTGTGTGAAACGACCAAGTCGTCGGTTCCCTCTTTTAAAATCAAGGGCTCACGCAAGCAATTCTTCGTTATAGATTCAGAAGTAAAACAATCTTGGCTCGTTTACTTAGTAAACCATTCGGACGCGGGATGGAGCAGCCTGGTAGCTCGTCGGGCTCATAACCCGAAGGTCGTCGGTTCAAATCCGGCTCCCGCAACCAACTCCTTGAATCCTAAACCTATATTACACCTACGCTTCTATACACCACAAAATGCCCAATTAGTTTCCGCTAATATCGTCACTCTAATTAAAAAAGCACTTCGTGCATACATTGTTTTTCAATCGCCCTATAACAATTTAGTACTTTAATTTCCTTTTAACTTCAAAAACATCTACTGATATAGTTAGCCTTCAAAAATACGCTATGGCCTCTTAATTTTCCAATGGACTTTTTTCTCTTTAAAAAAATTATTGCAGCGGTTGTTATGCCACTCAATATATCTCTTCTATTACTGATAATCGCCGCTATGTTTTTTAAGCTAAAACCTAAACTGAGCCGAACCTCTTTAATCTTGGGGACGCTAATTCTTGGTATCTCTTCAATTACCCCTGTTGCAGATAAAACAATAGCGCCTTTTGAGCAAACGTATGAAAGCTTTAGCCGCTCTATTAAGCCAATTAGTTACATTGTTGTGCTAGGTTGTGGGCACGCGACAAATCATGCACTGCCTGCGACGTCACAGCTAAAAGCCTGCTCTTTAAGGCGTTTGATCGAAGGTATGCGAGTATTAAAGCTGCACCCTGAGGCTAAGTTAATTGTTTCTGGCTACGGACTTTACGACGAACAAACAAACGCCGAAACAGTGCAAAAAGCCGCTATCGCGTTAGGCGTACCAAACGCCAAAATTATCGTTGAGCCTTACCCAAAAGATACTCGTGAAGAAGCACAATTAATTGCCCCACGAGTAAAAGGAAAAACAACAGTTTTAGTTACCGACGCTTACCATTTGCCCAGAGCAATGAAGTATTTTGAGTTAGAAGGAGTTAAGCCAATACCAGCGCCTGCTGGCTACTACGCTATCAACCCAGATCAGGACTTTGTTTGGCCTCATTTAGTGCCTAGTGCCAAAAACCTTCAAACCTCAAGCATTGTTTGGTACGAAACCATGGGGCGTATTTGGCAGTGGCTTGCTTACTAGCAAGCTATAACCACTAACCTTCTTTTAACTCAGCTAAACAACCACAATAATAACGCAGGTTATATCGCAGTTTTGTACCTAGATATATCCTGTGTTCTACTTAGCATTTGATTTAACACCACTAAAAGTCCGTTTACTTTATTTAGCATTTCACATTATTATCAAAGTGTTATAGCGATTTAATTAAGCATAACTGCTAAATATATACAAAATAAAAACAACAATATTAGATAAAGGAATATCGCCCCAATGTGTCGCTTTGACTTTAGAAAAAAGCTCGTAAATGCCTGTGTGTTGGTATTTATCAGTGTATTCGCTACGTTTTTTTCAACCGCCATTTTCGCCAATCATGTATTACCTAGCCCTGAAGCATTTGATAAAAACTTGTCAAACTATGTTGAGCTGGATAATGGGCTAAGAGTGTTACTGCTTTCAGATCCAAATGCTAAAAGTTCTGCAGCATCTATCACCATTAATGTCGGCGGGCGGCATTCACCAAAATCTTTTCAGGGGCTAGCTCATTTACTAGAGCATACTGTTTTTCTGGGAAGCAAATCTTACGCTGGCACGAAAGATTTTGATGGGTTTGTAAAAAAGCATAATGGGTGGAGTAACGGCACCACTCGCCCTCTGACCACGCGTTATCATTTCCAGCTAAACAACAGCCCAAGTGCAGACGCCTTAATTGAGGGCCTTGCGCGCCTGCACGACATGTTAATCAATCCATTGATGCGAGAAGGTGACATTAAACTCGCAATTGAAGAAGTAGACGAGGAATTTCAAAGCCGTAAATCAAACGACTTTGCGGGCATTGTTTCAGTTTTTAAAGCAAATATGTCTCCAAATAACTCCGCGCGATATATGGACGTTGGCAATAAAATATCGCTTCAAGGGACGACAACTGACATTAAACATGTATCGAGCGCCTTAAAAGCGTTTCACCAAAATTACTATAAGCTCGAAAATATGACGTTGGCAGTTTACAGTAAACAAGATTTAAACACACTTAAAAATATCATAAAACAAGTATTCAAAAGCCCTAAAAACCTAGACCAAACCATAAACCAAAACCTAAACATACAATTAAACAATCGACTGTTTTCAACGCATCGTATGCCATACAGCCGACTTTACGAAAAAGATGATCTTGGCAAGCGTATCGATGTATTGTCGTCTACCGACCATCCAGCATTGGACTTGCGATTTGAAGTACCTGCAAATGAAAAAAAAGCGATAGCTTATATTCGTTATTTGCTTGATTATGATAATTCAGGCTCGCTTGCTCACTATTTAAATCAGAAAGGGCTAGCTCATCAGGCGTTTGCCGCCTTGCATGGCGACAGCCTTAACACTGTAATCAACATATATGTTGACCTAACGAATGAAGGTTATGACCAGGTAAACACGGTAATTGAAGCCACCTTTGCTTATTTTAATCATCTCAAAACTCACCCTCATCCTGATTATTTACAACAAGAATTGGCAGCCGTTCAAGCCCGCGATTACAAGCGCCCTATTGAAATGGAACCCGGCGATTGGTTAAGTGAGCTTTCCGATCAAATGCATGTGGCAAATTCTAGCGATATATTCACATCAATGTATAACGCTAGGCCGATGACTCAAAGCACAATTGATAAGCTACTAAGCCACTTTTCGGTGAATAACTTCCAAGCCTATGTTTCCAGTAATCAACCATTAGCAGGCAAGATTCAGCAAACACCTCATTACTTAAAGCCTTACACTGAGCAGCGTGTCTCACCAACGTTGCTAACTCAATGGCAGCTCGCTAAAAACGATAGCTTCTCGTTTCCCAAACAAAACCCTTACCTCAAGCCCAGAAAAACGCAAACAGCTGAAGTAAACTCATCGATTACCACGCAAGATAAATTAGCTGCGCAGATAGTAACAAATCCAGCATTTGCCATTGAAGATACATTGCTGATAAGGCTAAGCAACTTAACACTCAATAGTGAGTTTGATAACGACACAAACAACGAGAGCAAAGCTTACCCAAATAGCTATGTATTATTCTTGCTGATGGCCGAGCAGCTAAGCCGTAACTTAGGAGAGAATCATATTTATGCTGAGTTGGCAGGCTACCATTTTGATGAAAAAGTCACTAACCAATCGCTTGGACTTGTGCTCAGTGGCAAGCAATCACACATAGTAGATTATGCATTTGATCTTATTTCACCTTTTCATTGGCAAAAGCTTAGCGCGGCAGAATTTGATGTACTGAAAAAAAGCGCTTATCGCAATTACGAGAATGTTTTACACGAGAATGAGTTCAGGCAGGTTATTAAAGCCGCCAGCAACCTAGGTAATAGCTTGCCAAGTATAAAAGCAACGCTTGAACAAATTAACGCTGTAACTCTCGCAGACTACCAAACGTTTGTTGCGCAGATGATACCATCACTGACCATTTATACAGACTCGATGGCAAATAGCCACAAGCTTTCAACTCGCTTTATCACGCACGTCAACTCTGAACCAGTTGAAGCAAATACCCTACACAACAACTCGTCAGTCAACGCAAATACAAGTAACGTTAATGTAATAAACACAAATGCATCTGAGGTGGTTAGCCTGGCTAAGCAATTTAAGATTGTAAATGTCACATCGGAGAAGCAAGCGGCGTTAGCATTTACCATTGTTTTCAACCCCGACTTACCATTTATGCAAATTCAAGATAGTGTCAAAGCGAATGCGCTACTTCATATGTTTAAGCAGATGACGACACGAGAATACAGAGATGAGATTCGTGTAAAGCAGCAACTTGCTTATCATGCGGGAAGCCTTTTATTTAATACTCAAAAGCCAGCGTTAAGTTTTGTCGCGGAGTCTTCAAAAGTAAATGCTACCGAGCTTGCCAAACGAACAAAGGTGTTTTTTATCGACACCGCTTCTAAACTAACCAATGAAGATAATTTAACAACCAATCAGCAAAAGTTTTTGCAAGCTAAGCCAATCGTTATTGAACAATTGAATACTTTCTATCGCCGCGAGCAGCAGCTACATCAGCTAAATTGGCAGTTAGACAATGGCTTTAGAAACTTAGATTACAACGCACTAATCGCCGATGAAATTAATAGAATGACTTACCAAGAGTTTACCGAATGGTTGATCATTTTAGTTGATGGCACTTCTTGAGGGTATTTCTTGAAGGTATTGCTTAATGGTATTAGTTAAAGACATAGCCTGAAGGTATTGCATAATTCAGTAACTGAGCAACTAAACATCAGATCGACCATAAACAGGCCTAACAAGAAAAAAGCCCGAACACTTTCTAATGTTTGGGCTGTGTTGTTATCGAGTGAATTATTCGTATTTACACTGGGTTATCAATATCAATAAAATCAACGTTGAGGCCTAAATCACGAGCAACAAATTCGCCTAATGCTTTTGCGCCATAACGTTCAGTAGCGTGATGACCAGCAGCAAAAAAATGAATATCCATTTCACGCGCTATATGGGTTGTCTGCTCTGAAGCTTCACCTGAAATAAAGGCATCTATCCCCTGCTCTGCTGCCAGTTCGATATAACCTTGCCCACCGCCAGTGCACCAAGCCACGGTTTTTATTGGTTTGTTTGACGGTGGTGCGATATGTAAACATTGGCGATTGAGCTTTTTACTGATCATTTCGTTAAAGCTGACACCATCAATACCAAACGGCAACTCCCCTTGAATTGGCACGCTTACAGGATTACCAAGTTCTAATGGCCCAGTGACCTTAATGCCTAACAATTTAGCCAACTGCGCATTATTACCAAGCTCAGGGTGAATATCTAACGGCAAGTGGTAAGCGAATAAATTAATATTGTGATCTAATAACTTTTTAATACGCTGATATTTCATACCTGTAATCGTTTGGTTTTCACCTTTCCAGAAATACCCATGATGCACCAAAATAGTATCGGCTTTTAAAGCGATAGCCTCATCAATTAGCGCTTCTGTTGCGGTTACCCCTGTGACAATATTGGTAACTTCCTCTGCTCCTTGTACTTGCAATCCATTGGGGCAAAAGTCTTTAATTTGTTCAGGTTTTAAAAGTGCCTGCAAATATTGAACGAATTCTGTTCTAAGCATGTAAATTCCAAAAATAACCTAACATTTGATTGCGCCTACTTTACCTCAAATTACTTTCACTTGCGCCCAACAAGTAAGATTTACTACACAGCATTAAGCAAAATCTTGCACTTTCGCCCCAAGAAGCTTGCTTTTAGTGTTCAGAATTTATGCGAAAAACAACACTTAAATTATATTTATGCTGCTTATGTGAATATTAATTCAGCAAACGGTTATTTTTTATAAATTTATTTTCGTACGAACTAAATCGTAAAGAAACTAAGTGTATACAAGGGCTGCAGCGCGAAATTTCATAATTTACGGACAGAATAATTTACAATTTGATTAAGTTATATACATATACCCTATTTCTATATGCTGATTTATTTGATACAAAATTAGCGTCATGTTGTACCGAGTGAACTAAGTGCTTCTCCCCTGTAACACTTTGTGAACAATGGTTTACCATCAGGATTTGACACAAATAACAAAAGCAAAATAACGCAAAAGGAAATATGGAAATGACAAAGTTCTTTTCAAAGAAAACGTCACTTGCGCTTAGCATTTCAGCAGCACTGCTTGCCTCTCAAAGTTTCAACGCTGTAGCCGAAGAAGCAAACGAAGAAATCGAACGCATTCAAATTACTGGTTCACACATCAAACGCACCAGTATGGAAGGCCCATCGCCGATCACAAGTTTATCGTCAGACGATATTCAAAAAACCGGTGTCACAGATTTAATTAGCTTATTCACTAAGTTACCTATCTCTGGCCAAGGGACTTTCTCAACCCAAGCAAACAGCTCAGATGATACGGCTAATGGTGGTTCATCGGTATCACTGCGCGGCCTAGGTGCCGATTCAACGCTAATCTTAGTTAATGGTCGCCGTGTTTCGGTCAGTCCATTCGCTAAAGGTATTGATACCGCTTTCGTTGATATCAACAACATTCCATTATCTGCCATTAAACGTGTAGACATCTTAAAAGATGGTGCTTCTGCAACTTATGGTTCAGACGCTGTTGCAGGTGTAATTAACGTTGTACTTCGCGACGATGTTGATGGTGTTGAACTATCAGGTAAAGTGGGCACAACCGCCGATGGTGGCGGTGATGAACAAAGCTTTAGTTTAGTGTTTGGTAATCAAACTGAAAAATCTAGCCATACGTTCATCTTAGAATATTTTGATCGTGAAGAAGTATTATACGCTGATCGCGACTACTCTCGTTCAGCTAACCAAGCAGCGCTAACTGGCGACCCATTAGCAACTGATTTCCGTTCATCTTCAGGTATTCCAGGTACAATTGCCCTTGCCTCTGATCCGTCAAATCGTTTGATTGACTTATTCGGCAACGACATTTGTCCAGTTGAAGACCAAGACCCTGAGAACAACCTTTGTCGTTACGATTACGCGCCACACATGACCATGATCCCAGATGCAGAACGCTTTAGCTGGAACTACATGGGTAAGTACGAAATTAACGACACGGTACGTGCATTTGCTGAGTTAAACGGTCAAAACTCAAAATCAATTGTTCGCGGTGCAGGTAGCCCAAGCTTCAACGAATTGTTTATGTCTGGCGACAACCCAAATCATCCATTTGCCGATATGCCAGATCATCCGTTCTATCAACAAGACTTAACCATGCGTCGTCGTACCGTAGATATCGGTAACCGTGAGAAGCGTGTTGATTCTGACTACTACCGTGCAATTCTTGGTTTGCAAGGTGAAGTTAACGACTGGAGCTGGGAACTTGCTTACAGCTACATTAAGAGCGAATCAACAGAGCGTGGTGTTGACGGCTTCCCTAACTCACGCCGCATCCAAGAAGCCATTGACGGTGTACAGTTAGATGATGGTACAACCCTTTACTGGAATCCGTTTGAGCCTTCTGCTAACTCTCAAGAATCACTTGATTACATCGAAACAACCACTGTTCGTGTCGGTAAATCAACTAACCGCTCAATTGACTTTAAGATCTCTGGCCCTGTGCTAGAAATGGAACACGGCGACTTACTACTTGCATTAGGTGCCGAGTACCGTGAAGAAAGCATTGCTGATAACCCAGATGATCAATTCCTACGTGGTGACATCTTCGGTACCGAAGCAACACAAGCTAACGGTTCACGCGATAACACCGCCATTTTCGGTGAATTAGCAATTCCAGTGCTTGATACCTTAGAAGTACAACTAGCGGTACGTTACGAAGACTACTCAGACTTTGGTACGACGACCGATCCAAAAGTATCTTTCTTGTGGGCACCAAGTGATGACTTAAGTGTTCGTGGTTCATACGGTACTGCGTTCCGTGCACCTTCTTTACATCAGCTAGGTTTAGGCCGCACTGACGAATCACCAAACTTAGTTGATACGCAGCGCTGTGCATTAATTGGCGATCAAGACCGTGCATGTGATCCTCAAGAATATACAGCAGTATTCGAAGGTAACCCGGATCTTGGCCCAGAAGAGTCAGAGAGTTACAACTTTGGTGTAATTTACAACGTTACCGACGATTTAAGCTTCTCAATTGACTACTACAACTACGATATTGAAGACATTATCGACTCTGATACTCAGTTTGTAATGGACAACTTTGGTTTAGATCCAAACATCGTAGAGCGTCGCCCAACTTCAATTCCTGGTGACCCAGGTGAAGTTATTCAAGTTAACGACAGCTTCCAAAACATTGGTGACTTAGAAACTTCAGGTTTAGACATTGATATTCGTTACAACCTAGAAACTGAATACGGTCAATTCCGCTTTGGTTACATCATGAACTACGTAACTAAGTTTGAAGACTTCCGTGGTACAGAAGAAGGTGGTTTCGAGCAACCAGAAGTGCGTTGGACAACGTCGGTTGACTGGTTAAAAGATGACTTTAGCGCTACAGTAGCGGTTAACTACATCGGTGAGTTTGACCAAGAAGCATCGTTAAACATCGATAAGAAAGTTGATTCAATGACCACGGTTGATGCCACTATCAACTACTACGGCATTGAAGACACTGTACTAACGTTAGGTGCAACTAACTTATTTAATGAAGAACCTCCGTTTGCTTACCACGACTTTATGGGTTTTGTGGTTAACGTACATAACGGTCAAGGCCGCTTTGCCTACGCACAAGCAACATATAAGTTCTAATTAAGTGAATATTATGTGATAAAAGCCCGGTAATTACCGTAATGCCGATCAGTTAAGAAATTTAATCGATCGGTTGACCGATATTTAAAAGGCTTCAAAATCCGATATCAGTTTTCTGCTATCGGATTTTTTTATGCCCCTTGTCCAAGCTTTTGAAGATGTATCGTCGTTTTTAGATGACGTTAATACACTGGATAAACTCAAAGCGATACTTGACCCAAATATTCTTGAACAAGCTTTCGAGTATGCCGGAGTTGCGACAGTAAGGCGAAGAAGGCTGCCATTGGAAGCGGTTATGTGGTCAGTGATAGGAATGAGTCTATTTCGTCATGAAACGGTTTGGGATATTGCCAGTCGTCTTGATATTTCTCTCCCCGGCAAACATAAGCTAGTAGCGCCTAGTGCGCTTGTACAAGGGCGCCAACGCTTAGGTTACGAAGCGGTGCAACAAACATTTCAATTACTTGCTCATAGAGCATTTTCTACTCATGCCTTTGAGCATTGGTGTGGGTTAAATTTGCTCGCGGTAGATGGTGTAGTTTTTCGCACACAAGACAATGAAGATAACCGTGTAGCGTTTGGGAGTGACCGTAATCAGCGCGGTGAAGGCAGTTATCCTCAGATACGCATGTGTGGGCTCATGGAAGTGTCAAGCCACCTGTTATTGGATAGTGCATTTGATAGTCGCCATGTGGGCGAAATGACATTAGCAGAGCGACTTTTGCCAACAGTACCAGAAGAGTCTTTAACCCTATTCGATCGAGGTTATTATTCACTGGGGCTTTTGCATAACTGGCAACATCAAGGGCAAAATACTCATTGGATGATCCCCGCGAGAAAAGACCTACAGTATCAAGTTGAACGCAGCTTGGGTGAATACGATAAGATAGTCACATTATCGACCAGCCCACAAGCAAGAAAGAAATTTAGGGGGCTGCCTGCACACCTCACTGCGAGGCTCACGTCATACCAAGTGAATGGAAAGTCTTATCGTGTACTAAGCTCATTAACCGACCCGCTACGATTTCCATACGATGAACTCACCGAAGTCTATACGCAGCGCTGGGAAATCGAACTAGGATTTAGGGAGATGAAGCAGGGATTACATCAAGCCAAACATGTCCTACGTAGTAAAAAGCCTGACATGGTGCGTCAGGAGTTATGGGGACTTTTACTGGCTTATAACCTGATACGTATTGCGATGCTTGATGCCGCCAACGCAGATGAAATGATATCACCAACGAGGCTAAGTTTTAGTTTATGCATGCGACACGTGATTGCATTTCTCATGCTTACACCGATACGTAGCGCAAGCAAACTGCCAATTCACTATGAGGAATTACTCACCACCTTGAGGATGTTTACATTACCAGACAAATTACCCGATAGGCATTACCCAAGAGTCGTTAGAAAGAAACCGACGAAATATCCTTATAAACGAAAAATGCCAGTCAGCTCTTAACTGACTGGCATTACGGTAATTACCGGGCTTTTTTATAGTTTTTTATTTGATTTTTATTAGCTTTAGAAAAGCTAAACTAACCGAATTGCGACAAGAGCAAAACTGAAATCTGAAAGAAAACGGCAAGAAACTAAAAGCTTTATTTATTCAACAGCCTATTAGGCTCTTTATTGTTATTTAGCTCGTGTACCGTTACTTCATACTTTTCGTTGCCAGGCATTTGACCACTAGCCATGCCAGTTTCAATAAAGCCAAGCGATTTATAGAACGCTAACGCGGCATTATTGCCTTTCAATACTTCTATTGAAAATATGCGAGCAGGTGACCCAATAACAGCTTTCACTAATGCTTTACCAATGCCACTGCGATAGGTAGTTGGATCAACATATAACCAAGCAATTTCTTCTTTGTCATATGCAATAAACCCAACAACTTGATCATTTTGCTCAGCAATCAATATTTCATATTCAAACAAATCTTCATTCTCTGCAGCTACTTCCAGTGGTAAGAACGCACTTTCTAGTGAGGCACCTCGCAGTTCATCTAATCGAGCTGAGTCGTGTATCTCGCAGATACGGGCCCAGTCTTTTTCTAAATAATCACGAATTATCATATTGAGTTTTGGTTTTCGTTTCGTTTTGGTTTTGGTTTTGGAGAGTTGGAGTTTTCAGGTTTGGTTTCCATGTAATGCCTAATGTTTGAATAAACAGTGAAAAATTAGTTATTGATCTCAAAGCCTTGAGTTAGGAATACTTTATTTTAGGTTCGCTATTTTCTGATTTAGCTCATAGCCACTATCGGTAACGATAGCCTCTACTGCGGCTAACCTTTCTTTTAATGCTTTTACTTCATTTTGAAGCTCAAGGTTTGTCTTGCTATCAAGCCCACTTTGTAGCGCTTGCAATTGGGCATTTACTTCTGATTTGTATTTAAAATACTTAGAAATAAAAATACCAATTAAGATCGGTGATGCAAAAGTTAAAATAACGAGTAATAGTTCGAACATTTAATTTCCCTTTAAATTTATAGTGATAAGAAGGTGTCAGTCAAAACAGCTGAACTGCATTGTCCTTTTGAGTAACTTGTATGGATAATTACCCACCTAAATAACCATTTTCGGTAAAGTGAGACCCAAGCCTTAGCGGCAACTAAGGCCTTCTTTTACAGTAGTTCGATTGATTAATGGCTCCTCAATTGAGAGACCGGTAACAAGAACGAACGCTGTAAAAGACTCCAAGCAACATACTCGAATAGTCTACTGGGTCTCGAACCCGCATTATGCAAGCAAGGGTTAGCTTATTATGAAAACAGTCATCAATCAAAAGATTCACGTTGGGGTTGATACAGGTAAATACCAACTGGATGTTTACCTTCGTCCTTTGGACATTTACTTCACCGTCACCAATGACGAAAAAGGGATTACAGAGGCCATAAATCAGCTCAAGCAATACCCGATTGAACGCATCGTTATTGAAGCGACAGGACGGTTAGAAATGCCCTTTATTATGGCGTGTGCGAATAGTAAACTTCCCTTTGTTATCGCCAATCCTATTCACATCAAACGCTTTGCTGGTGCGATTGGGCAACGGGCTAAAACGGACAAACTTGATGCGCAGCTTATCGCCCACTATGGGGAAGTGATTAAACCAGCACTATCACAACTCAAACCAAGCATCATGCAGGCCATGAGTGATTTGGTCGCCAGAAGAAATCAGTTACTTGTGATGCAAACGATGGAAAAGAACCGCCTTCAATCCCTACCGAAAAGCTTGTCGATGACGATAAAACCAATACTCACCGCGTTTAAACATCAAATCCTAAAAATTGAAAAAAAGCTCGTTGAACTCATCGAGTCTTGTCCTGAATACCAGGCGAAAAATACGATTCTGCAAAGCATGACAGGTATTGGCAAGATAGCGGCAGCGTCAATCATCTGTAATTTACCCGAGCTTGGCTATGTGACGGGTAAACAAGCGAGCAGCCTAGTTGGTGTTGCGCCGATGAATCGAGAAAGTGGCCGTTATAAAGGGCAACGGAGAATCCAAGGTGGGCGGCACCAAGTACGCACGGTGTTATATATGGCCATGCTGTCAGCTATTCAAAGTAATCCCGTGTTTAAAGACACCTATCAACGATTAGTCGTTGCAGGCAAACCTAAAAAAGTGGCGATTATTGCCTGTATCAGAAAGATGGTGGTGATATTAAATTCGATGCTCAGAGACGGAGTAATGTGGGAAGCGCCAAGGGCTAAAAGTTAGCTATTGACGCCATAGTCTCTTGTTATGTGTTTATGACCACATACCTTACGGTCGCTTGACTAATAACATTTGAACCTTCTTGAATCTTCCATACTCGGCCTATAGTTAACAACTCGCGTAACCCAATAGAGTCAATAAAAGTTACGTTTAAGATTTTAGTTTCCCCGGGGTAAACCCATTCATCCTCTTGTAACTCAAATTGCCCCATAAACATTCTTGAATTTTCAGGCCAATCAAAATTGTGGTTGGGTCTATAGTATTGTGTGAAAGGAGTATGTCGCCCACCATCTTCGGTCTTGTATAGTGTGACTTCAGCTTCTACTAAATATGGCCCATCACCTGCGAACTCGAGTACGTCATACATGATTTAGCACCCTTCAATGACACATAACAGTTTATTAGAAGGCAAATTGCGCGCTTTCCACAATTCCCTTCAACGCTTTATTCATTGATATTTACTTTAGTTAAAAGGACTTTTCAATACTAGTCAACAACTTATAAAATATGAAAAAGTATATATTGGAAGAAAGCGCGCAATTTGCGCGCTTTCACCGTGGAAAGAAGGATTTACTTTAAACTGTATTTATACACATGTAGAAATTAAAAAATGTTTGTATTTATGGCTTGTGAGAGAAAAGGTGAATATGTGTCGTTTTAGCTGCCCCACTTTATTACGTAATGGCTGCTTATCACCAAGATAAACAGCCTGTTACATAAAGAGTCATAAAGTCTCTTATAGGAATTCATGACCAAATCAGCAGATAAATCATGTACGGGCTTTTGTAGGTTGTTGCTGTTGTGTGCTTTGAACTCGCTTCAACCCGATAGGTAATAACTGCGGCACCCGCTCCATGTAATCGGCGTAAACTTTGCCAAATCTCGCCAATAAGTCACGCTCTTCATAACCAATGCCGATAAACACATAAATAGAGAACAAACTTGCCGCAACCAGATGGCCGACTGTCATCTCAGGGGTTGACCAGAACACAATCAACATACCCAGATACATAGGATGGCGAGAAACTTTATACAAAGATGGGGTTTTGAAATCCTCTTCTACCATAGGTTTGTCTTTATAGGCATACCAAGCCTGAGCAAGTCCAAAAAGTTGCGTATGGCTGATCAAAAAGGTTGACCACAATACCAAGCTTGCACCCGCGAAGAAGCTAAGTTGCAGCACAACCGAGGCCATTCCTGTGGCTTGCCAGACCATAATGTCGATAGGTTGCCATGCCAGATAGAACCAGATAAGCACGAAGCAGGTTGCCAGCATAAATACACTGCGCTCTAGCGACGAAGGTATCCATTTCAAGATAAGCTTTTTAAACCCTGATCTGGCCATCACACTATGTTGTACCCCAAAGGCAACAATAAGTAAGGCATTAGCAATAACGGCGGGTAACAATGGAATGTTGCCTAAAACTGGGCCACTTCCTACCGTTTTAATGATTTCCGGCAGAGGAAAATAATAGCTAAAGAACGGCCCACCTAAAAAGACCAATAGATACGTGAACACACACCAAAACAGCAAATATATGGCCGCGCTAATCGCAAGTTGTATTGTTTTCATGGAATCATCCTAATTTAAAGTTATGTGTCGGTTTCTGCATCATTCAATTTATTCCCGAGTATCAACCCTGATACTTGGTTCGTATGCTTAATCCAATCACCAATAAGCCGAAGAAAACCGAATAGGCAATCCCCTCAGTACTGAATTTCAGAGAACTTAATTTCAAAACAGATATTATTGGCGTCAGCACGTTTGCAAGTGCAGCCTGAGTGACAGGACAGAAAGAAACCGCTGAAACAATAAAGAGCACGCACAGCCCTAAAAAGTATTGCGTATACCTCTTTGCAGTAGCGTGTGATTGCCCTTGAGGTTTTGCCGAGTCTTTTTTTACCGAGCTTTGTACCGTGTTTATTTGCTTAACCATCGTCTTTTTCCCGTTCCGTTATTGGACGAAACCAAGCTTAATGACAGCGGTTAAGAAGGTACAATTATTAAAATTAATTGCCCTATAAGAATTGCTTTAATGCTAGTAAATACAATCTATTAGTGTCGTTGTAAGAGCAAAAGAATAATTTTTCTCGAAACTAACAAATTCACAAATGACGAGGAGCATTCTGTTGCAGATGCTCAATAACTTGTTTTTGTAATGCCGACATGTAACGGTTTTTCACATAACAGAGAATGACTGGGCTGGTGACGGCTTTCGCGTGGGTAACAATCTCGAAATCATCACTGTCTTTAATAATATGCTCAGACACCACAGCTTCACCAAACCCAAGGCGAACGCCATCTATCAGCCCGTAGACGTCATCATAAAAACAGCGGTCGAACTCAAAATCCGCCATTCCTTGAGTGTCAAAAAAGTTGTAGGTGGTAACATCATGCGCATCATGATCTAGAAAAATAGGCGGGTCCAACCGATGTTCGCTGGCCTTATTACGTATATGTACCAAGGTTTCGTGGCCTAGTAACTCAAATTGCAAACGCGGGTCAGTGAATTCGGCATCCACGACGATAAAGTCGACCTCTCCGGACAACAACAACGGGGGTAATTCTCGCAACTCTCTGGAAAAAAACTCCACCTTCAGTTGATGAGGAGAATTAATCAAAGGCAATAACGATGGCATAATCACTGAACGCATCACTGAGCTGAACGCTCCCACACGGATAATACCGTTAGCAATAGCGCTACGGCCGGTCACTTGATTCAACACATCTTGCTCGCGTGCCTGCAAGTCCGACACATATTCGAAAAGGGCCTTCCCCTGCTCTGTCAAACCAATGCCTTCAGGACTGCGGATCAGCAAGTTGGTGTCCAGCTCCTGCTCCAATTTAAGCACCCGCTGAGACAAGGCTGATTGGGTAATATACAAGTTGTCAGCCGCCTGACAAAAGCTCTTGTCTAATGCCACCTGATAAAACGCATTCAATCGATCGGTATTAAGTTTCATAGTATCTAAATACAGGTGAAAGAAGGAAATATACGCACTTAGAAAGTTTAGTTGAACCAAAGAGCTCAAGCCAATTTAGAGAACGCTGCTAGAGCGAGACGAGAGTCAGTAGCATTAGTTCAGGTTAGGTTAAGCGGGCTTTGCTAACGTGAGTTGCTAATGCATGTCGCTAAAGTAAACCGCTAAGGTGACTGTCAAACTTTATTAACTGGAACCATCGATGATACAAAAGATAGTGTTATCACTTTTACTTTTTTCGGCATTTTTCAAAGTAAATGCATTAGCGAATCAGCAAGCCCTGAGCATTGAGCGCCTGATTCCCGAAAATTTTGAGCTGGCCTTCCCCAATGAACAAAACCTACAGCCTCGTAAAAGTGACTTTGCGGTTATTAATTATGCTTTGATGAGCAATCAGGCAGGTGAGCGCTGGGCTGTGGTTACGGTCAGGAATTTAGCCAGTGGATGGCGAATGCTAGATCAAAAACATTTACTGGCGCTCACGGCAAATGGCGAACGAGTTAACCCAACGCATATAGAGCAACATTTTAAGGCAGGAGAAACGCTGTCGTTAACCATTAATTTTGGCGAGCATAAGTTTCCTATACTCTCGATTTATTCTAGAGCCGACTGACACAAGTAAATACAATTTAGCACGGGTTAACACAGCGACATTCTGACAAAGCTAAATGGTAGGTACACTCAATGCCAAACGTATACCTACCACAAAGTTATTAAACGGATTTATAAACCAAACTTAGCTAATGCTTGCTTAGCAATGGGCACGCCGTATTCCTGAACAAAGTGCCCTGCTTCTTCGAGCTTCATGGGTTCGGGACAGCCCTTAATAAACGACCTTAGTACTTCCATAGATTTTTCACCTAACACGGCATCTCGCATACCAATTGCCATAAAGCTTTGTCCTTGCCACTCGTTAGACCAAAATGATCGAGCACGCGTTGTTATATCAATAGCTGGCATATCTGGATCTACTGGCACTAATTGGGGGAAGCGGCGCACTCCTGCTTTGTAGCTATTGTCTGGATATGGGGCATCGTAAGCAACAACATCTAGCATATTCATTGCGCTGCCGGCATCTGTCGCAATTAAACCGCCAACTGGTATTTCAGGTGCACTGGCACAAAATCCTCGCCAGCGGTAAAAGCCCTCTGTTGCACCGTCACCTGCGGGTAAGCCGGTATTCATCACTAATAAATTATCAAAGCGAGCGGCCATATCCATGGGTAAGGTTAAGCCTAGAATCCCGCCCCAATCTTGGCAGACTAAGGTGATATTTTTCAAATCTAAACGCTCAATCAATCGCATTAAGCTGTTTCGGTGAAATTCAAAGGTGTATGTATCATCATCAACAGGCTTATCAGAGCGACCAAATCCATAAAGATCAGGCGCGACGACACGATAACCCGCTTCAGTGAACACAGGAATCATTTTACGATACAAATAACTCCAACTTGGCTCACCGTGTAAACAAAGAAAAGTGGCTTTGGCATCTTTGCTACCTTCATCAATATAAGCCATACGAAGCGTTTCATAACCTGCTAAATCGTCAACATAATTAGGCTGGTATGGAAAGGCTGGAAGTAATGAAAATCTTTCTTCAGGCGTTCTCAGTGCAACTATCGGCATACTCGATTCCTTATTCTTATTTTTCACGTTTATGAGATTAGTAAATAAATATACTTTGTGGCTATTTGTTTTATAGTCAGCGACATTAATCTAACCAACCGCCAACGGCTTGTATAGGTTTAGGGTCAAATCGCTTAGAAAGCCATACAACAATTGCTTTTTGGTTTGACTCAAACTTACCGCTGTTAGGAATAGGCAAACTCGCCGTCAACTGAGTATTGCTGACTTTGACACTGGATTGCTGATAGTCAATCACAACAAAATCATGTGGCAATGCCTTGCCTCTATTTTCACCGCGAGTAACACGCGTTATTTGATCAAATCCAAGAATCGCAACGTGTGCCTGAACATATGGCGGTAGGGCTTGCTCAGCATCAAAGGTCAGTGTTACTTGTTGTTCATCAATTTTGGCACTAAGCTCGCCAACGACTAGCGCGTTATCTATCGGTAATTCTTGGCGGTAAAACCAACCATTCCACCCTTTGCCGTTAACCACAAAACCTGGGGTCGCAATGTTTTGTGTGTGACCAAGGCGCTGGTAATTTTGCTGACGTTTAGTAAAAGCACGTAAGGCGTAAGGATCTTTCCAGCCAATGTAGTCCCAATAGTCGACATGAAGATTAATTGGAATAAACTGCTCAAACAGGCGTTTGTCAGTTTTAAATTGACTAAGCCACTTTTCTGCTGGAGGACAGCTGCTGCAACCTTGAGAGCTATATACTTCCACTAAATTAACTTGTTGTTTGGGGCTAACAAAGGTTTGAGAAAACGTGCCGAAGGAAAGTAACAGGCACAGATAGGAAAACGTCAAGGTAACTGCATTTGGCATTGATAGTAGCTTCATCGCATTGAGTTTGTTAACGGGCTGTCTTAGTTAAGAAACGGCCAACTGCAATAAAATTTCTTTTTACGCACAAGGGCAGTTTGTAAAGCACTACTTATTTTTAGTTGCCTTGCTATTTCTGTTGCTAATCACTCTGTTGCTGTTCATTCTGTTACTGTTCAGCCTATTGCTATTCACTCTATTACTGTTCATAGAAGGCACTCGCGCTGGCTGTAGACTTGGGCGTAATCGCCATTTAGGTTTTATCGGTGTCAGTGGGTGTACGCGTTTTTTCGCGACAATCACATAAATACTGCCAATGGCGGGAAAATATGCTTGTGCGAGTTTTTGCCATGCTTGTTTTATTTTACCCTGTGGCAAAGGTTGTTCATTGCCATCAGCATCTGCTGCAGATTTAGCTGTTTCTTGCTTTACTGCTGTTTGATTATCTGCTGAGGCTTGCCCAGCTAGTGTTGAATGCAGTAAACGCGTATCTTCCAAGATTTCAAAGCCCATCAACTCAAGCCAATCTTTAACCCGCATCGGGGTAAAAAAGTGCTCTCGCCATGGCATTTGTTTGCGGCGATATGGCAGTATTTTATTTAATCCGGCAAAACTTATCGGGTTGTAACCGGTAATCACCATGTAGCCATTGGGAATTAGTACCCTACTCGCTTCCCTGAGCACATGGTGTGGGTCAACACTAAATTCTAATGCATGCCCCAGTAAACACACATCTACGCTGTGTTCGATAAACGGCAAGTCGTCAATATCAGCAATAACAGAACTATTATGACGACAATGAGCGACAGTGATTTGATGCTTAATGGGTGATAAGTGGGTATCTAAAGCGCCACTCAATGCCCCTATTTTCATCAGATGATAACCAAAGAATTTCGCAGTCCACGGCGCGATTGTTTGATTAATCGCATCGAGTATCACATTGCCCATCGGCAAAGACTGCCAGCTTTGCGGCGAGCTCGGTTCTCGGAAGGCTAAAGCCGATTTCATCGTTACGTATTACTCCAACAGCTATTTACACCCATGACTACTCGTTATTTTTATGCAAACGACTTAATTTAGTTATACTAGCCAACAATTGGGCACATTTAGCGAATTAAACAACTCTATGACTATTAATATAACGGCGATTCATGCATTTAACGACAATTATATTTGGGCGATTACACAAGAAAATGAACCTGAACTAACACTTGTCGATCCAGGCCAAGCCGAACCTTGTATAGACTACATCGAAGCTAACGACCTGAAACTGACCAATATATTGATTACTCATCATCATGGTGATCATGTTGGCGCTGTTAAAGCGCTTGTTGCGCAATATGGTAACGACATAAATATTTATGGCCCTGCCACTGAAAACATTCCCCTTTGTCGTTATCCATTAACCGAGGGCGATAGCGTCAATATCGATAAGCCTCAACTTAGTTTTCAGGTGCTTGATGTTCCCGGTCACACCGCAGGCCATATTGTTTACGTTAACGACGATGTTCTTTTTTGTGGCGATACATTATTTAGTGGCGGTTGTGGCCGTTTATTTGAAGGTACGCCTGCGCAAATGCACCACTCACTTGCCAAGCTTAAACAATTGCCACCATCAACAACTGTGTACTGTGCGCACGAATACACCTTAGCCAATTTAGCGTTTGCGCAAGCCGTTGAGCCAAATAATGGTGAACTCAATGAATATGTAGAAACCGCTAAGCAATTAAGAGCACAGCAAATAGCTACCATACCCACCACAATGGCAAGAGAATTGGCAATTAATCCTTTTTTACGTGCTGACCAAGCTGAAGTTCAGCAAAGCGCGCAATCATACACTGGCGCAACACTTAGTAATGAAGTTGACGTGTTCGCTGCGGTTCGACGCTGGAAAGATGAATTTTAGCGACGATTGATGAAATTTAATAACAACTTGAATTAGTTATTCAAACCAGTAGAATTCGGTTAGTTTTTGTCAAAATAAGCGTCTATGAAGCAGTTAACACTTTCAATATCAGCCTCTTTACTATTGCTCGGCTGTCAAACCACGCAGCAAGAGCAGTCATCTGATTTAATCGCCGCTAACGAATACATCGCGACTCCGGTTGAAATCAATCAAGCATTAATGGCTGATGAATCCATAGACGTTATTCATCCTGTAGCTGACGTTGATATTAATTTAGCGGATGATGACATACATATCTCTGATGATATTTGGCAACACATTCAACAACAAATTACGTTCGATATTCCGCAAAACAAACGTGTTGTTGTACAGCGCAACTGGTATGCAAAACACCAAAGCTATTTAGATCGCGTTGCAAAGCGCGCAGAGCCATTTTTGCACTACATAGTGCAAGAGCTTGAAAAGAATGATATGCCAATTGAAATGGCATTGTTGCCAATTGTTGAAAGTGCCTTTGACCCGTTTGCCTACTCTCACGGGCGAGCTTCTGGCATGTGGCAATTTGTACCAGGTACAGGTAAACGCTTTGGCATGAAGCAAAATTGGTGGTACGACGGCAGACGCGACGTGATTGCCTCAACCGATGGCGCCATTAAATACCTTAAATACCTACATAAATATTTTGACGGTGACTGGTTATTAGCCCTAGCAGCCTATAACTCAGGTGAAGGTCGAGTCAAACGAGCAATGAAAGCTAATGCACGTAAGAACAAGCCTACTGATTTTTGGTCACTTGATTTACCTAAAGAAACTCGCGCTTATGTGCCGAAACTGCTAGCACTAGCTGATATTGTTAAGCGTCCTGATGACTTCGGTTTGAACTTATACAAAATTAATAACAACCAAGTCATTTCAACGGTTGATATTAAATCTCAACTCGATTTAGCCAAAGCCGCGCGGTTAGCTGATTTATCTCTTGCTGAATTTCAACGACTAAACCCAGGTTTTAATCGTTGGGCAACCGACCCTGACGGGCCACATTATGTGGTTGTACCAACCGCAAAAGTTGAAGCATTTGAAACAGGTTTAGCAAAACTGACCGATAAAGAGCGTTTGTCTTGGCAGCGTTATCAGATCAAATCAGGTGACAGCTTAATTCGTATCGCCAAGAAGTTTCATACCACACCAGAGCTGATCCGCAGAGTTAACAGCATTAAAGGCAATAATATTCGCGCAGGTAAACATTTGCTGATCCCTGTCGCGGCGCAAGCGCTTGATGACTACATTTTGTCGCAAGAACAGCGTTTAACCAAAACCCAGCAGCGCAAACGCAATGGCATCAAAACCTACCACAAGGTGAAATCAGGCGACACACTTTGGGACATTAGCCGCTTATACAATGTCTCTACCAAGAGCATTGCGAAGTGGAATGGCATGGCACCGCGTGATTACATTAAACCAGGTCAAAAGCTCGTGATTTGGCAAAAGAGTGGTTTAAAGCAGTCAGCCGGTAAACCCGCTGAACAAGTTGTCATGCGCAATATTACTTACAAGGTTCGTCGTGGTGACTCATTTGCCCGTATCGCGAATAAGTTTAACGTGTCCATTAAAGATATTGAGCGTTGGAATAGTTTGAGCCGCAAAAACTACTTACAACCAGGCCAAATGCTGAAATTGTCTGTTGACGTTACCAATAGTATCTAGGCGATAAGCGTCTTTCTTCTTGGAATATTAATATGATTAAAACGGCTCCTTAAGGAGCCGTTTTTCACTAAGCTAATGATTGTGGTTTTGGCTTCTAATTTAATTGGTACAAATGACAAACACTTGAAAATCAGATGATAGATACCACCCTGCTCGCCGTTTTTATTCCAACCATTTTTTTCGTTAGCATCACACCCGGCATGTGCATGACCTTAGCGATGACGCTGGGCATGTCTATTGGCGTCAGGCGCACGCTATTTATGATGTTTGGTGAGCTATTGGGCGTTGCTAGCGTTGCCATTGCTGCTGTAATGGGGGTTGCGGCGGTAATGCTTAACTACCCTAGCGCATTCGCCGCCCTAAAAATTATCGGTGGCATTTATTTAGCGTATATCGGTATTAACATGTGGCGATCGAAAGGCAAGCTTGCCATTAGTAAAGACGACAACGGAGAAAGACAGCCGCTACAACTTTTTTCACAAGGCTTTGTCACCGCAATAGCAAACCCCAAAGGCTGGGCGTTTATGGTTTCCTTACTACCGCCTTTTATTAACCAATCAATGCCACTGGCACCGCAGCTAAGCTTTCTGGTCGCCATTATCTTACTTTCAGAGTTTATTTGCATGATGCTGTATGCAACGGGTGGGAAAACCATAGGTAAGTTACTCACCTCGCAGGGCAACGTGAAATTACTCAATAGAATTTCAGGTGGGTTAATGCTTTGTGTCGCACTATGGCTATTTGCTAGCTAGCAGCTTTTTATAAAAGTGAAGTATAAAAGTCATAGATAAAAGTGATGTATAAAAGTGATGGATAAAATCCATCAATAGCAGTCATGATTAGCAGCTAAACTGTAAGACTATCCCCGAAGATTACAATAAATCTTCAGGTATGGCGTTGAAACTTTGAAAACTTTGCACGGTAAAACTAACTGTTTGCGTCTCGCCAATGGCCGATTCAAGCGTTAACCACACTCGCCATGTCATTTGTGCTTGTGCGCAGCTACCGAACATGGTGTGCGCCGCCCAGCCACCATCGCTTACCTGTTTGAAAAACAATGGGATTTTACCCATGTACATGTCTTCGCCAGCCATGTGTGCGCTGGTTACAGTAAGCTCATTTGGTAGCGCCAAGATATGCATCTCAAACGGCGTTTCAGCAACTAAAAATTTAGTATTAAAACCTAGACTAATCTCGCCAAACTGAGTGGATAATTGACAACTAGATTGACCATAAATGCAGCCAACCTCCTGGCTAATATCTATGCGATTACCGCTTGGTTTACAGCCAAATAAAGAGAATAAAAACAAAATGATATAAGTGTATTTTTTGGTCACAACACTGCCGTTTCACGGTCGATAAAATGGTATTTTACTGGCATTTTTATTGATTATGGCGGATATCTCAGTTTTTTTTTGATTTAGAACAGGTTTTACCCGTAACGCTAATGACTTTTTGGGGGTAACTCTTTAATATGCGCACGGGTTGGAGAACCGCTGGTGACTCACAAAATTTGGTCTATAACTTAAGGTTAGCTTTGAGTGAGATCGTTTTGCGGGCCATTAGGCGCAATCCACGTTCTGTTAATGAATAACTAAAAACTGCGGAAACCATAACATGAGTCAAAGTAATACAGCAGCAGTAGACTACAACATGAAAGTTGTACGTCAATTTACTGTGATGACTGTCATTTGGGGGTTTGTAGGTACGCTAGTTGGTGTCTTAATTGCAGCTCAATTAATTTGGCCTGCGCTAAATTTCGATACTCCTTGGCTAACCTACTCCCGTTTACGTCCACTGCACACCAATGCGGTAATCTTCGCTTTTGGTACTAGTGCACTTTTCGCTACATCTTACTATGTTGTACAACGTACTTGTAAAACAGCATTGTTTGGTGGCAGCTTAGCATCGTTCACCTTCTGGGGTTGGCAGGCCGTTATCCTTGCTGCCGTAATCACCCTACCGTTAGGTTACACTTCAAGTAAGGAATACGCTGAATTAGAATGGCCGATTGATATTGCTATCACGGTAGTTTGGGTAAGCTATGCAATTGTATTCTTTGGTACTGTAATCAAACGAACGACCTCGCACATCTACGTTGCGAACTGGTTCTTCGGTGGCTTCATCATTACCGTTGCGGTATTGCACATTGGTAACAGCATGGCAATTCCAATTTCTGGTATGAAGTCTTACTCGATTTACTCCGGTGCAATCGACGCAATGATGCAATGGTGGTACGGTCACAACGCTGTAGGTTTCCTACTAACAGCAGGTTTCCTTGGTATGATGTACTACTTCGTACCTAAGCAAGCAGAACGTCCAGTTTACTCTTACCGTTTATCTATTGTTCACTTCTGGGCACTAGTATCACTATACATTTGGGCAGGTCCTCACCACTTACACTACACGGCACTTCCTGACTGGGCACAAAGCTTAGGTATGGTAATGTCTGTTGTATTATTCCTTCCTTCTTGGGGTGGTATGATCAACGGTATCATGACGTTGTCTGGTGCATGGCACAAACTACGTAATGACCCTATTCTTCGTTTCCTAATCGTTTCATTGTCTTTCTACGGTATGTCTACTTTCGAAGGCCCAATGATGGCGATTAAATCTGTAAACGCACTATCTCACTACACTGACTGGACTGTTGGTCACGTTCACTCAGGTGCGTTAGGTTGGGTTGCAATGGTTTCAATTGGTGCAATGTACCACTTAATTCCAGTGTTATTTAGCCAAGAGCGTATGTACAGCGTTCGCTTAATCAACATCCACTTCTGGATGCACACTGCGGGTATCGTTTTATACATCGTAGCAATGTGGATTTCAGGTGTAATGCAAGGCTTAATGTGGCGTGCAGTTAACACTGACGGTACGTTAACTTATAGCTTTGTTGAAAGCTTAACGGCTTCTTACCCATTCTACTTTATGCGTTTCTTAGGTGGTGTATTGGTTGTAGCTGGTTTCGGTATCATGATCTACAACATGTTAAAAACCATAGGTGCTGAAAACGGCAGCCTTAAGAAAGTTGAAGCAGCTTAAGGAGCGTTATCATGGCTAATAATATGCAAAACAAGCACGAAAAAGTTGAAAAGCACGTTGGCTGGTTCTTCATCTTTACGATTATGGCGATCAGTATTGGTGGTTTAGTGGAAATTACCCCACTATTCTTCCAAAAAGAAACAACGACGCCGGTAACTAACTTACGTCCATACACTGCACTAGAAATGGAAGGTCGTGACATTTACATCCGTGAAGGTTGTAACGTATGTCACAGTCAAATGATCCGTCCTTTCCGTGCAGAAACTGAACGCTACGGTCACTACTCAGTTGCTGGTGAGCACGTATGGGAGCATCCGTTCCTATGGGGTTCTAAGCGTACTGGTCCTGATTTAGCGCGCGTAGGTGGCCGTTACAGTGATGACTGGCATCGTGCTCACTTAATCGACCCACGCTCGGTAGTGCCAGAGTCAAACATGCCATCGTTCAGATGGTTAGAAGAGAACACCTTAGACGGCAAGCTAACTGCGAAGAAGTTAGAAACGTTCAACATGTTAACTCGTAACCGTGGCCATAAAGATGAAAATGGCAACCCTATTCCACTTTACTCAGCTGAAGACATCGCAAACGCACGTTCTGACGTACAAGGTAAAACGGAAATGGAAGCTATCATCGCTTACCTTCAGTCGTTAGGTCACGCATTGAAGTAATCACCATGGACTATGGAACACTAAGAGGGTTAATTGCCCTTCTAATATTGGCACTTTTTATCATCATTGTGGTCTGGGCTTACAGCAAGAGTCGCAAATCGTCTTTTGACCAAGCAGCGAACTCTATTTTCGAAGAAGACCATAAAGATGAGGTAAACAAACAGGAGACTAATAAATAATGTCTAGCTTCTGGAGTATTTGGATTACAGTTCTTTCACTAGGAACATTAGTAGGTTGTTACCTATTATTACGCTGGTGTTTAAAGAACTTCGCTGGTGTCCCTGAAGGCGAATCAATGGGACACGAATTTGATGGTATCGAAGAATTAAACAACCCACTTCCTAAGTGGTGGTCGACATTCTTCCTAATTACTATCATTTGGGGCTTCGGCTACTTACTTTTCTACCCTGGTTTAGGTAACTGGCAAGGTCTTTTTGGCTGGAAGTCATCTAACCAAGGTATTATGAGCATCGAAGAGTCAAAAGCGTTAACTGCTGCTAACTTAAAGTCAGATTCTGGTGTACTTAACCAGTACGACCGTGAAGTAGCGCAAGCTGACGAAAAATACGGCCCAATCTTTGAAGCATACGCAGCGCGTAGCATTGAAGATTTAGCTGGTGACGAAGAAGCACGTAAAGTAGGTCAACGTTTGTTCCTACAAAACTGTGCACAATGTCACGGCTCTGATGCACGCGGTACAACTGGCTTCCCTAACCTAACGGACAACGATTGGTTATACGGCGGCACACCAGCTGACATCAAGCACTCATTAATCCACGGCCGTAAGGCTAACGGTATGATGGCTTGGAAATCAGCACTAGGTGGTGAGCAAGGTGTTAAAGAAATGGCAGCTTACGTATTAAGCTTAAGTGGCCGTGAAGTTAACGCTGAAGACGCAGCAAAAGCAGCGCCTAAGTTCGCGATGTGTGCGGCATGTCACGGTCCAGAAGGTCAAGGCAGTAATGCTATGGGTATCGCACTTGGTGCACCTGCCCTAAACGACAACATCTGGTTATACGGTGGCTCACAAAAAGCCGTTGAAGAATCTATTCGCAATGGCCGTGCCGGTGTAATGCCAGCTTGGTTAGATATCCTAGGCGAAGAGAAAATTCACGTTATCAGTGCTTACGTTTACAGCTTATCTAATAAGTAATCATTAAACGCAAGTTCCTCTTTAAAAACGCCTTGCTAAGCAATTAGCAAGGCGTTTTTATTTTCAATAAGTTGTTTAGTGCAAGTGTTGTTGCAATATGTTATTGTTTTTATTGCATCTAGATAGTCTAAACGTCCTCTAATCTCTTTAGCGATAAACCTTTTAAAATAGTTAAACTTTAATAAAACATAAATCAATCATGATCTTATCAGAAACAATTTTTTCTTACGAAAGCGCTGGTGGTCAATCGGCAATTAGAACCCTAACAAAAGAAGGGAAATTGTATTTCTCACTATTTGATGTTGTAAAGACTATTTCTGCTGAAAATAGAGCGCTCGATGCTAACAGACCAGGAAAGTCTTTGTTAAATCTTATTAGAGCACATGTTACACACCTCCTCCCTACAGAAGTAATGGTGCGTGACAATATACCGGAAAATATAGATGAGCCTCTGAGAGAAGCCTATGTTACGAAAGCAGGTTTGCTTAGAGTAGTTTTACAGGACAATTCACCTGCATGTATTAAATTTCAAGAATGGATACTTGAAGAAGTCCTTCCAAGTGTAATAGAAACAGGTACTTATACTCACCCGTCGACAAATGCTAACAATACATCGATGTCAGATGGTGACTTTGATGTAGAAAAAATGTTGTTGATTCAACTACAAGAAACTCGAGAGCGGAAAAAAGCAGATTTGGCACTCAAGAGTGAAATGAATCAACTAGCGGTAGAAGTTGATATGTTGAAAACAGGAATTAAAACTGGTTTTACGCTGGTCTCACAACATCCAGTTGCCAGAGAGCTTGAAGATGAAAAGCAAGATAGCTTATTTCTTGATTGTATTGCGTTGTGTTCGCATTACCCCTCAACTTTCAAATCTGAGCGATTGAATCAAAAAAATGATAAAACATCTAAAGCTTTCTCATTAAATACAATTGAAACCGCATTGGAAAAATATCAATAAACCAATAAATACCAGCTACTTAGTTCGGCTACATTGCTTCATTATCATTTGGCGAACAAACTAACATGTTTTATTGATACAGATCTTTAATTTTCGATTAAATCGTAGAGCCCGACGATGAAAAACGCTACAATATTGCCCTTATTTGTCGTAACTAGACTGTAGAATAAATTAATGAAAACTCCTTGGTATAAAGAGCCGTGGGCTTGGTTAGTCTTTTTCCTACCTTTATCTGCGGTGATCGCAGGTATCACTACCGTGATTATTGCAAACACCGATCCCGATGACTTAGTGGTAGGCGACTACTATAAAAAGGGTAAGGCAATTAATATTGAGGTGTCTAAAGTTAAGCTTGCTCAAAAACTTGGCATGAAATTCGGCTTAAAACTTTCTGATAACGAATTAGTTATTCGCCCACTCGGCATTGAAAAAGAATTTCCAGTAATTAATGCCAATTTCTATCACCCAACGCTAGAAGAAAGAGATTTTTACTTAGCGCTAACGCCTGACGGCAATGGTGATTTCAGACACCGCTTTGAAGATGCAGTATCTGGCAAGTGGCGTGTTACCCTCTCATCTTTTGAAAATAACTGGAAAGTGCAAGCAACAGTTGCATTACCACAAGAAGAATTCATTGAGTTAATACCAAACCCTGCACAAGCTCAGTAATAACGTACACATGTCAGATCCTTGCTTTCATTGCGGCGAGCCCATTCCTAAGGGCATTTCGCTATTTGTGACGATTGATCAGCAATCACAAGCCATGTGTTGTGCTGGTTGTCAGGCGGTTGCCGAAACTATCGTTGAAAATAACCTCACCGACTACTACAAGTTTCGCACCGAGAATGCGCCTAAAGGTACGGCACTAGTACCAGAGCAGTTGAAACGAAATCAACTGCTCGATGATGATAATCTTCAGCATGAATTTACGCATCAAGACGGTAATACTCGAGAAACCATCTTAACGGTTGATGGCATTAGCTGTGCCGCGTGTGCGTGGCTGATTGAAATGAAGCTCGAGCAAATTAGTGGTGTCAGTAAAATTTCGGTTAATGCCACCACCCAACGTGCGTCGGTTCATTGGCAAAATGATCACATTAAGCTCAGCAATATTATCGAACAAATTGAACGACTTGGTTACCATGCCCTGCCCTTTAAAGCGAGCGATGCTGAGCAACAAAACTTAGCGCAAAGCAAAACGTTTATTAAACGCTTAGGCATTTCTGGCATTTTAATGATGCAAGTGATGATGATTGCCGTTGGTTTATATTTCGGCGCGTTCTCTGATATGTCAGAGCACAATCTGGTGTACCTTCGCTACACCAGCTTACTGCTGACCACGCCTATTATTTTCTATGGTGCGCTGCCATTTTATACCGGCGCGATTAATGCGTTGAAATCAAAACGCTTATCAATGGATGTGCCCGTATCTATCGCCATACTACTAGCCTTTTTTGCCAGTGCGTGGGCGACTATTAGCCAGCAAGGCGAGGTTTATTTTGAATCTGTCTCCATGTTCACCTTTTTACTGCTCATTGGTAAGTTTTTAGAGTTTCGCGCTCGCTCTCGTGCCGCGCAAGTCTCTGCCAATTTATTGAAACTCATGCCAATGACGGCGACTAAACTAGTCAATGACATAGAACAGTATGTTGCTGCTAAATCATTAGCAATTGGCGATAAAGTGATGATTAAGCCGGGCGAAACCGTACCGGCAGACTGTGTTATTGAACACGGCGATAGCCACTTTAACGAGGCCATGCTCTCTGGTGAGCAGCGCCCTGTGGCGAAAAAAGTTGGTGACAATATATTTGCCGGTACTATTAATGGCGACGGCAATCTAGTTGCCAATGTCGTACAACCGGGCAGTGATACCTTTTTAAGCCAACTGATCCGATTAAGCGAGTCTTCGCAAGCGCACAAGCCTAAAATCGCCCAACTTTCCGATAAAATCGCTCAGTATTTTGTTGCTATTATTTTACTAACCGCGATAGGCACCGCACTATACTGGCAGCAACATATGCCAAGTGAAGCGTTCTGGATTACGCTTTCCGTGTTAGTTGCTACCTGCCCTTGTGCATTATCGCTTGCCACGCCAACCGCGCTCACTTGCGGCACTACGCGCCTTAATCGTGATGGGATTATGATCAAATCAGGCCATGTGATGGAAACTATTCCTGAAGTTGACACCTACGCGTTTGATAAAACCGGTACTCTCACTCAAGGTGAGTTCCAAGTAACCCAGCTTAAGCGCTATGATCAAAACTATAGTGAACAGCAACTATTAACCTTGGTAGCAGCACTGGAAGCTCATTCTCAACACCCACTTGCCAAAGCATTTACCCAATATCGCGACTTTGCGATTAACGCAACTGAGATTAAAGTACATCCAGGGCTAGGTGTTACAGGCCGAGTAGGTAACGATGAAATTTCACTGGGTAAAGTCAGTTGGTTAATTACCGACAGCAATGAGGAAAAGCAGTTAAATTGTGACGACGCACAAATTGCTGTGATGATTAACGACAAGCTAGTTGCCGCTATTTATCTCACCGATAGCGCACGTGAAGACGCCCAAAGTGTGCTTAGCGCGCTAAAAGCGAAGGCGATGACAACGTATATGCTGTCAGGTGATAGCAGTGCGGGCTGCCAACAAATTGCCGCTCAACTACCAATCGACCACGTGCATTCAAGCCTGAGTGCGCACGAGAAAATGGAAAAGGTAAAATCACTGCAAAGTGATCATACTGTGGCTATGGTCGGTGATGGTGTAAACGACACACCAGTGTTTAGCGCAGCACACGTTTCTATTGCCATGGGCAGTGGTACAGACGTCGCAAAAAGTGGCGCTGATGTGATTTTACTTAACAACCGATTAACGTCATTGTCGGTATTGCGTCATGTTGCACAAAAGACTCGCCGTATTATCTGGCAAAATTATGGCTGGGCATTTGGCTATAATGCTATTGTACTGCCATTAGCCGTTTGCGGTTACATCACGCCTTATATGGCGGTAATTGGCATGTCAGCCAGTTCAATATTGGTTATCACTAACTCGTTGCGATTATTGAAAAAATGAGTGTAATTTACGTACTAATTCCCATAGCTATCATCCTACTTATTGTCGGCATTTACTTGTTCTTTTGGGCGGTAAAAACCGAGCAATTTAATGATTTGGAAAAAGAAGGTTTAAGCATCTTATTCGATGATGAAAAATTAAAAGAAGAGACAGCGAATACCGAAGTAAGTAATACCGAAGCTTCAGAGCAATCATCTAGCACATCATCTGACACTAGCAATAAGCGTTAATGAACATCGATCTATTTTCGGCATTTATTATTGGCCTGCTCGGTGCGGGCCATTGTATTGCCATGTGTGGCGGCGTTTCTGGTATGTTGTTGTCGGCCATTCCTGCTGGGCAAAACCAACAAAAATTCTCACTTATTATTGGCTATAACCTAGGCCGTATTCTCTCTTATAGTTTAATCGGCGGTATTGTCGGTTTTACCGGCTCAATCACAGCAAAAAACCTCGGTGTGCCATTGACGGGCTTAAGACTACTGTCAGGCGTCTTTCTAATTTTACTTGGCTTGTATTTAGGCCAGTGGTTTATGTTACTGGCGAAAGTTGAGCAAGCCGGTAAAAAGCTTTGGCAGTTTATCTCACCGTTAGCGAAACACTTTTTGCCGGTGAATAACAAACGTAAAGCATTTGGCTTAGGGGCTGTTTGGGGTTGGTTACCCTGTGGTTTAGTTTACTCAACGCTAACATGGGCACTCGCCAGCGGTAGCTTTAGCCAAGGGGCACTGATTATGGCAGCATTTGGTGCTGGCACCCTACCCGCATTGCTCACCCTTTCCTTTGGTGTGTTTTCGGTCAAAAAAATGCTACAAAATCGAACATTTAGAAACGTTTTGGCTACAGGTCTGATTTGTTACGGTTTTTATACATTGTTTATTGCTTACAGGCTGATGTTTTAATACTATACCGAGCGTAATTCCAAGGAAATATTAAGGTTATTCCGCCATGTCTAGTCACTGTGCAAGCAACAACCATATTCATTGCCAAAACTGCAGTATCAGTGAGCTTTGCTTACCATTTTCCCTTAACGAGCAGGAGTTAGATACACTCGATAATATTATCGACCGCAAGCGCCCTATCCACAAAGGCGAAAAGATTTTCCAAGACGGCGAAGCACTTCACTCTCTATTCGCTATCCGCTCAGGCACTTTTAAAACATTTACTATTGATTCTAACGGCGAAGAGCAAATTACTGGCTTTCACTTAGCTGGTGATTTACTGGGTTTCGACGCCTTAGCCAGCAGCGAGCACCAAAGCTTTGCACAAGCACTAGAAACATCAATGGTTTGTGAAATTCCCTACCATACTCTAGATGAACTTTCGAATTCGATGCCAGCGCTTAAACGCCAAGTTTTAAGACTAATGAGCAACGAGATTCGAGCAGATCAAGATATGCTATCACTACTTAACCGTAAAAATGCCGAGCAGCGTTTAGCAACATTTTTATCATCGTTAAGTAGCCGATATAAAGCCCGTGGCTTATCTGCCAGCCAGTACCGCTTAACAATGACGCGTGGCGACATTGGCAACTACATTGGCTTGACCGTTGAAACGATTAGTCGCTTGCTAAATCGTTTTCATAAACAAGAGCTCATCATTGTTGAAGGAAAGTTAATTACCATCAATGATCTCGATGGATTGAATGAAGTCGCCATGCTGTAAAGCAAGGCGATTTCTTTCCTTTTTCTTCTTCACTTCTATTTTTATTCCCCTTTAACAATCCGTTTTCACCGCTAACAACCTTGCATCAGTGCATTTACCTACTAAGCTAAAAGTAATTGGTTAGTAGCGCCTATTTATTGATTTAAAACAAATAATTATTTGCTCATTAAAAGCACACTGTTTGTACACTATTGAATCAGCGAGGTACCGAGCATGGAAACGTATCAAAAAATCTTAGTCGTAGTTGACCCAACAACTGAAGAACAAAAAGCCTTAAGTCGGGCAATTGAGCTTGCTGATAAAACGCAAGGCAAAATCACAGCGTTTTTGAGCATTTTCGATTTTTCATACGAAATGACGACTATGCTCTCTAGCGACGAGCGTGAATCCATGCGGCAAATTGTGATCAATGATCGTATGTTGTGGATTGATGAACGTATAAAGGAGCTAGGCGCTTCTGAAAAAGACATCGACATCAAAGTGATCTGGCATAACAGACCTTTTGAAGCCGTTATTGACCAAGTGTTAGAGCATGGCTATGACGTTGTTATCAAAGGTACGCACGAGCACGACAAACTCAAATCCGTGATTTTCACACCAACTGACTGGCATTTATTACGTAAATGCCCATGCCCATTATTATTGGTTAAAGACCATTCATGGCCAGCAAACGGCAATATTTTAGCGGCAGTTAATGTCGGTAGTGATGAAGATGAGCACCAATCGCTCAATAGCATCATCACAGAAGAAGCCAAACACTTAGCTGATTTAATTAGCGCTAATGTGCATTTAGTTAATTCATTTCCTGGCACTCCGGTCAACATTGCCATCGAAATCCCCGAATTTGATGCCAGCCAATACAACGACACCATGTTGCAGCATCATCAACAATCAATGCAAACACATGCTGAAAAATACGGCATCGATACCGCCAATACCTATATCAAAGAAGGGCTACCGGAAGATGTTATTGACGAGCTATCACAAGAACTTGATGCCGAATTGGTCATTTTAGGGACAATTGGCCGTACCGGATTGTCAGCAGCACTAATTGGTAATACTGCCGAACATGTTATTGACCGATTGAATTGTGATGTCTTGGCGTTAAAACCAGCAGGCTATATTTCACCGCTACAAAGCTAGCTACTGAGCCATACATAGATTGATATAACGAATATAAAACAAAATATTAAAACACCAAAATCAAAGCTGACCGCTCGGTAAGTTACCAAAAACATTAACAAAATCGTAACCAACAGTCGCTAAAAAGAATGCTACTGTTGGTTATTTTTACTTATCTTTTATACTAGTTAGCTATATAATACGCGCCCAATTATTTGAGTAGTTTTTTGGTATGACTGAAGCAGATAACAGAAAGGCCATCTTTGAAGCCAACAAGTTGCAGAAGCGACTTCGTAGTAAAGTCGGTAAAGCGATTGCTGATTACAATATGATCGAAGAAGGCGACGTTGTTATGGCAGCTATTAGTGGCGGCAAAGATTCTTTTGCCATGCTTGATATTTTGCTTAGCTTAAAAAAGTCAGCACCGATCAATTTTGATGTGATTGCCGTTAACTTGGATCAAAAGCAACCAGGCTTTCCTGCACACATCTTACCCGACTACTTCGAATCACTTGATATCCCCTACTACATCATCGATAAAGACACTTATTCGGTTGTTAAACAAAAAGTTCCGGAAGGTAAAACCACTTGTGGTTTGTGTTCGCGTTTACGTCGCGGCACGCTTTATTCGTTTGCTGAGCAAATTGGTGCAACTAAGATTGCTCTTGGCCACCACATGGACGATATCGTGGAAACCTTATTTTTAAATATGTTCTTTGGCGCAAAGCTAAAAGCAATGCCGCCGAAGCTTCGTGCAGACGATGGTCGAAACACAGTTATTCGCCCGTTGAGCTATGTTCGTGAAAAAGACCTTATTGCCTTTGCAGAAGTACGTGAATATCCAATTATTCCATGTAACTTGTGTGGCTCTCAGGAAAACCTGCAACGCCAAAATATTAAGGCTTTGCTTAGCAGCTGGGACGCCCAAACCCCGGGTCGCATTGAGAACATATTTAAATCATTGAAAAATGTCAGTCCAAGCCAATTAGCCGATACTGAGCTATTTGACTTCGCCAACCTGCCAATTGATCGCAGCGCGCCACGCGAAGCTTATGACTTTTCAAAAGAAACTGTCTCGTCTACCAATATAGCGACTGAACTTGCCAATTCGTTAGATAGCAACATAGACGATTCAATGATTATCGACGTTTCCAATATCTAAACACTATTTGTAAAAACTATTTAGAAAAGTTGTTTAGAAAAATTAACGGATTATTTAACGAATAAATACGTCCTGATGCGCTGCTTTTTGCCTAATTTTACGCAAACAGCATCTAGGACATTGAACGCTTTCTTTTTAACGCCAATGAATTGGCCCAAACTTTAAGCTTAGCAACCCATGATGTTAGAAAAACTTTTCAAACTTACAGAACACGGAACTAACGTTCGCCAAGAAGTTGTTGCGGGGATCACTACATTCCTGACAATGGCTTACATTATTTTTGTTAACCCCGCTATGTTAGCCGATGCCGGTATGGATCACGGCGCCGTATTTGTCGCAACCTGTGTTGCCGCAGCGGTTGGCTGTTTTATTATGGGCTTTTTCGCCAACTACCCAATTGCCCTTGCACCAGGCATGGGCCTAAACGCCTTTTTCACCTACACAGTAGTCCTTGAGATGGGTTACAGCTGGCAAGTGGCACTTGGTGGCGTATTTATCTCAGGTATCATTTTCGTAATACTGAGCATCTTCAAAATTCGTGAATGGATTATCAACAGTATTCCACAATCACTGCGCTATGGTATTGCTGCCGGTATTGGTTTATTCCTCGCTTTTATCGGCTTAAAAAGCGCTGGCATTATCGTAGATAACCCAGCAACTTTAGTTAACCTTGGCGATATTACTTCATTACCTGCGTTGATGGCGGCACTTGGTTTATTCCTGATTGTAGCAATGGCAAGTCGCGGTATGAATGGCGCGGTAATGTACTCAATTTTAATTGTGACTGGTTTAGGCATTTTACTTGGCGACGTTCAATTTAACGGTTTAGTGTCGCTGCCACCTGATGTGACTCCAACGTTTATGCAATTAGACATCATGGGCGCATTAGAAGTGAGCATGATCAGTGTTATCTTCGCATTCTTGTTCGTCGACTTGTTCGATACTTCAGGCACATTAATCGCTGTTGCCCAAAAAGGTAAACTGCTAAATGAAGACGGTTCACTGCCTCGCCTAGATAAAGCACTACTTGCTGACTCATCTGCAACTATCGCAGGTAGCATGTTAGGCACCTCAACTACCACCAGTTATGTTGAAAGTGCTTCAGGTGTTGCCGCTGGTGGTCGCACAGGCTTAACTGCGGTTGTGGTTGGCTGTTTATTCTTACTTGCCTTATTATTCTCGCCACTAGCGGGTATGGTGCCAGCTTACGCCACAGCAGGCCCTCTATTTTTCGTTGCGGTATTAATGCTTTCAAGCCTAGCTCATATTGATTGGGACGACTTGTTAGAAGCAGTACCTGCAGCCCTAATCTGTATTACTATGCCATTAACTTTCTCTATTGCTCACGGTATTGCCTTTGGCTTTATTGGTTATGCAGCAGTGCGAATTTTTGCAGGCAAGTTTAATCAGTTATCAGCCAGTGTGCTATGTATAGCCGCACTATTTGTAATTAAGTTCATTTATTTTGGATAGGAAAGTTCAATGACTTTATCTCGTACTTTTTTGGTCGCTGGCGGCCTTGTTGTATCAAGTATGACTTCTGCACAAACAATATGGAGTTCAAATAGCTTAACTTACCTCAAAAACACCAGTGATTTTGAAGTATTAACTAATGACGACGTAGATGTTTTCACTTTAGAGCACGCTTCAGGCCACAACTGGGGTGACGCTTTTATGTTTGTTGACCGCATTGATGCTAAAGCAGATGCCAATGCACCAACACACAAAGAAACTTACGGTGAAGTTACCGCTCGTTTAAGTCTTTCTTACGCGTTAGACAGCAAGATTTCTTACGGCCCACTAAAAGACGTATTCATTGCTGGTACATACGAGCATGCAAGCATCTCTCAGCCTAACTTTAGCACTGGCTTTGATAACTACTTAATTGGTGTTGGTACCTCTTGGAATATTCCAGGTTTCGCTTTCTTTGGCGCTGATGTTTACCAAGCGAATAACGAGTTAACCGACAACGACACACAATTAACCATTACTTACGGCTACCCGATTACGATGGGCAAACACAAAGTAATGATTGATGGTTACATTGATTGGTCTTCTTCAGCCGACGATCACGCTGCTGATTTCCACTTCAACCCGCAAGTGCGTTTAGACGTAGGTAACTACTTTGGCAAGCCAAACGCTGTTGAAGTGGGTATTGAATACAGCTACTGGCACAACAAATTCGGTATCGCTGGTATCGATGACGAAAGCGTTGTTAGCGCCATCGTAAAAGTATTTTTATAAGACTCCTCCTTAAAAGCTTAAGCAATAGACTTATAAAAAATAAAACAATGCCGCAGTTTAAATCATTTAAACTGCGGCATTTTTATTTGCCTTCCGTTATCAGCTGACTCATCCTCTAGCCCTATAGTTAGCTCTGCTGTTAGCCCTATATTCGAATCAACCAAACCTTAGTCGTTGTTATTTTATCTTAGATTTATCAATGGATAGTTAAAAGGTTAAAACTCTTCTTAAAACTACTTGGTCTAGCTGTATTTTGATTGAAATAATCCAATCGATACACTCACGATTACGATTAAAGCAAAACAAAATTAGCCGAAGCAATTCGCTTAGTTAAAGATAAACTAAGCGATAGATAAGCTGCACAACTGAGCTGTATGGGCGCAGAATAGTTAGGGCGCGGTTGATGATTGCAAGTATTGGCTATTGTGGCGCAGCATATCTGAGATTTCCAACACATAGTCTGAACCGCGCTCAGAGTATGGCAACAAACCCATGGCTAACACTTCAGGCACCAAAGGCTGGTCTTGCTCGCGCAGTTGTTGGCGAATTGAACGAAATACGCTGTATGCGTTATTCGTGTTGATATTGTGCAAGTAACGGTCAACCGCCTGGTCAACAGATTGGAATGCTTCCACTTCATGTTTAGCGCCGCTATTGCGAGAGCGAGGCACCATGCCACAGCCCGATTTATAGCACCATATACCAAAGAAATTTAAACCAATTCGAGCAAACCTTGATGTTCCCCAAGCAGATTCGTTTGCAGCCTGCACTAGCACAAGTGCAGTTGGGATCTCATCAACCTTTAGTAACAAATGGTGTAATTGCTGCATTTGGCTGCTCTTTTTACTCACCCGATAACGGCTAGCCAACTCATCCAATTGTTGCTCTTGGCCGGGCATCAGCGGTTCACCTAAAGATACCGTTACTAACATTTCTTCAAGTGCTGCTCGGTTTGCAAGAATAGCACTATTATTTGACTCTACGGCGGGTCGAATAAAATCAAAAAAAGCAGATTTTTTCTGGTTAACATCAACAATTGCTGCGAAGTCTGGAAGCGTTACATTGTGCAGCGGTTTTTCAATAATGACGGGCTTAGGTGGTGGCGGAATCACAGGCGCCGGCACCACTTCTTCTCGTTCGGTTTCAACAACAAATGGGCGAATAAGTGCTGCAGCAATAACAACCGCACCTAAAACAAACAGTAATTTCCTTAACATCTTTTGCAACATAATTGCTCAATCCCTTTCTTTACCATGCTAGGCGACAAACGTGTCATCACCTACTTGCGCGTCAGCAGCAACTGCGTGTAATTTCATCCCGAAAATTTCACGATATAAAATGCCTTTAGCGTTGTAATAACAAGGCGCTAGATAAGATAGCGAGAAGATAAAAATAACGCTAGCGATAAACATCATAATTTCAGTTTGTGCAATCACCATTGGCAAGAGTGACGCAGCAAGTGCCATCACCATAAATAAGTAAACAGCAAAAATATTAAACCACTGAAAGCGCAGTGCTTTGAGCGATAAAATAATCGCTTTCCCTGGTGTTAAACGCTTTTCAAGTACCAGTGGAATAGTAAGAGATAAGGCAACAGCTAAGAATATGCCGGGAATGATCAGTAGCTGTAAACCTAAACTGATCAGTACAGATGTCATCACAGCGCACAGTGCTACCCAACTGCCACGTTTCAAAAATGCAAACACTAGCTTCGGCTGTGTTTTTACGCCCACTGCGTGCAATACTCCCATCATTTCGACACCAGCAAGAAATGGCCAAATCACAAGGGTAACAACGATATTAAGGATTAAACTCGCTTCAGGGTTTTCCATAATATTTTCAACACCACCCAAGTACTCACCGACTAACAATGAGCAAGCCATGCCAATAAGTAATACAAACAAAAGGCCGATATTTATCGACCAGCGTGTTGTGGTGGTTTTTTGCCATGCTTCTTGTAGCACTTGTTTAGGGTTGATGACGTACTGACCTTTCAGCGCTTTTTCAACATCACCACCAACTTGAATAATCGAATTTTTGTCCACAAAATACCTATAAGTAGCAAGAACATACCCCTATTTTTATTGGGGTTTAAAAGACATTTGAACGCTTATTGTACCTTAATGAGGGTTGTAATGCTGTGCATTTATTGTGCAAGCAATTACTGAGAAAGTTGATGGCTAATTGGCAGTTGTTTGCTGGTTCATGTGGTATGAGCTAAACGTCGATGTCAATCCCATCACCTTTTCCGCCAAAGAATCCCCCTAAAATTCGGCCAACTAATCTGAAAAACCAAACGGCGAAGTCAACAGGAAACTCAATGAAAACTTCGATAACATCCAAAACGACGTGATCTCCATCTCGTTTACCACGTCTTTTGCTAGGCCAGCACCAATAAGCGCAAACAAATAAGACAACGCTGACGAACAAGAGGCTCCAACTAAACTCAGCGGTTACCAACGAGGCGGCCAAAACGCATCCTGCGACAAAGCAAAGCACGGCCAATAATTCTCTTAACGATTCCATTCTCAATAATTTCCTATTTATTTGTCAGTTATGCATAATTTGGCATTCAAGACAGAAAATCCCTCTACGAAAGTTGGCTCGCATTTTCTTGTTCTTGCAGAGTTGCAGCTTTTGACAAAGCCCACCAACCTATAAAAATACTCATTACAGTTCTAATGGGAAAATAAATTAATGCAGGTAGATCAAAAATCCAATAAACAACTTTTTCAGGCAACACATAAAACGCCACTTGTTTAACCCAAAAAATGAACGGCACAAAATCACGAAGCAAATCGTTGACAGAAATACCTACAAGTACCCAATTCTCTGCAACATTTATCCATATGGCATAAACTGCTAAGACACCATCACCTAAGCTACCGACCACAGATGACCAACCTAAAATAAGCAAAAACAACCGCACCGTCACTCCTTAGTCAATCGCGAAGCTCTAGTGGCAACGCAATATCATTCTGTAACACCTAGGATTATTCACTATGCGTAAAGTTAATAAATTTTATAGCAATTTTATAGAGTTAATTTTTATAGAGGTGATGTTGGGTTGTTGAAGTACCAGTGATGGAAAGAAGATAGGTGGTTGCGATTTTATTCTGTAGCTAGGTCTAGATTACTGGGGAGGTGGTGACAAGCTTTATTGTCGGTACTGAATAATAGCGAGAGGAATTATTCTGTTTTGGGCGGGTTCGCAGTTAAGTGGCTAATACCATGCTCGATATATCGCTGGTTTGGCTGAATATATAAATTACTTGGTTGAATGGTTAAAGTTACATGGTTAACGGTTAACGGTGAATGGTTAACTCACTGCTTTTTCCAGTTTAGCTGCGTAGAACTGCCATAATTCCTCAAAATTGCTAAATTTGTATAATTTGCCGTGGTACATTGCTTTCATCACATTCACCTAACACTTGCGTTTATTTGCTTTAACTTACGTTAATGTCGATGCAAGAAACGCTTTCACCGATTGATGGTGGCAATTGTATATAAATCAATCAAAAGAAAGCGTTATAGAGTGCTATTTGAATGTAATAAGTTGTACGTTATTTATTCACCTATTCACCTATTCACCTCGCGGAAGGCTTAGTTTATGCAGTGCTAGCTCAGCTTATTCAAGCCAGCCAAAAATTGTTTAAAGAACTTTGTGCCTTTTTCTTCGGCCAAAGCAATATTATCTTCTGGGATTTGTTCGGGATTTTGATACACTGCCAACACTTTCGCCATACTAGCTTCGCGAATTAAATGCAAAGTTGGTAGTGGCGAACGGTTAGTATAGTTGCTAGCCCCCTGCTCATCTTCGCCTTCAAAAACATAGTCTGGATGAAAGCTAGCAATTTGTATTTCGCCATCTAAACCTAAATCAACAAGTAACTCGTTAGCGTAATCGACCAGATCAAGGTATTTGTCAAAACTGCGAAAACCGGTTGTAAAAATCACTAGCGTGGTTTCAATTTCTGGGTGTTCAACTAGGTATTGTAATTGCTCGGCAACTTCACTTAGCGCTTGTTCAAGAAGGCCAGTATTGCTGGTCGCGTATCGAATAGTGTTATTAACAAACTCTTTTTTTGCAAAAGGGCAAAAGTTTAAGCCGATCACTATCTGTTCAAGCCAGTGTTTAGTTTTTACTACTGCAGGGTGTAGTTTTTCGTCAGTCATTTTAAATTTACCAGTCGTTTTGCGTTGAGAGTATGCTAGAAGTTTTCGGGCACGCTTTTTATCAGGTTATTCGCTTTGCTGCAATGCCCACATCGAGGCATATTGCCCGCCTTTGGCCATTAACGTTTGATGATCCCCCTGCTCTATCAGCTTACCTTGTTTCATCACAATGATATGATCAGCATCGACTATGGTAGATAAACGGTGAGCTATCACTAAACTCGTCTTGTTGCGACTGACCTGTTTTATTGCCTTCAAAATGGCCTGCTCTGAATGGCTATCTAGCGAAGAAGTTGCTTCGTCAAATACTAAAATGTCTGGTGCTTTTAAAATAGTTCGCGCTATGGCAACCCGTTGTTTCTCACCACCGGACAACTTTAAGCCACGCTCACCCACCATAGTATTTTCACCGTCAGGTAAACTGTCAATAAACTGGTCTAAATAGGCTAATTTTATTGCCTCACGCACTCGTGATTTTGATGCTTGTGGATCGCCATAATGAACATTAGCCAACAGTGTATCGTTAAATAGCACGGTATCTTGCGGAACAATACCGATATGTGCGCGAAGACTATGCTGCGTGACTTCCCGAATATCTTGCCCATCAATTGCGATATTGCCACAAGTAGTATCGTAGAAACGAAACAATAGTTTGACGAGTGTCGACTTGCCAGAGCCGCTATCACCCACCACGGCAACTTTTTGTCCAGGTGCAATCGTAAAATTCAGCGCTTTTATCACGTCTCGCTTACCATCGTAGCTAAAGCCAACGTTATTAAACGATATTACGCCTTCACTCACCTTAAGTGGCTTAGCATCTTTACCGTCAACCACCTTAGGTGTTTTCGCCAACAAGCTAAACATGTGCTCAATATTTGCCATCGAACCTTTAATTTCGCGATAGACAAAGCCCAGAAAATTCAGTGGTAAAAACAGCTGCATCATAAACGCATTAATCAGCACAAAATCCCCTAACGTCATTTGCTGATGCGTCACTTGGTAAGCTGCCATCGCCAGCATGCCCGTCATTGAAGTGGCAATAATGAGCGCCTGACCACCATTTAAGGCAAAGAGTGACAACCGGTTTTTAATTTTTGCCTGCTCCCAAGTGGCTAATTGCTCGTCATAGGCATTTGCTTCGTAACGCTCGTTGGTAAAATATTTAACGGTCTCGTAATTTAAAAGGCTGTCAATTGCACGGGTATTACTGGAAGAGTCGGCTTTATTAGCTTCGCGTATATAGCGAGTGCGCCATTCTGTCGCTTTTACCGAATAACCAACATAGCAAACGATAGAGGTGAGCACTGCAAGTGAAAAGGTTAAACCGTAGTTGTAGCCTAAAATGCCAATCACCAAGGCAATTTCAAACAAGGTGGGTACTATGTTAAAGACCATAAAGCGCATTAAAAAGCTGATGCCAGAGGTGCCACGATCAATATCTCGCGACAATCCACCCGTTTGACGGTTTAAGTGAAAGTCCAATTCTAGTTGATGCAAATGTTGAAAGACTTTCAGGCCAATACGGCGAATTGCACGTTCTGTTACTCGGCCAAATAATGTATCTCGTATCTCGGCAAAAATAACAATTGAGAAACGCACTAAACCATAGGCCGCAACCAAACCAAGCGGCACCAGTAACAAGCTTTGTTTGTTGTTTTGATCTAAGGTATCAACCAGGTCTTTTAGAATAAAAGGTAAATAAACGCTGGCAATTTTCGTCAGAATTAAGCAAGCAATCGCAATCGATATACGCGTGCGAAATTCGAGTAAATATGGCCATAAAGTTTTCAATACTCGCCAATTTATCTCGGTGACTTCACGATCAGGGTGATGGCTTCTACGGGGCATATTGCTACAACGCTCTTAATTTATTCCGCTACACGACGAGTTATGGTTCAAACGATACTTGCTAATTGACTGATTAAATTGATGACTGACTAAAAAGTTGAGTAGCTAAGTCTCTGCTATCTCTATGGTAAGTCTAACATTTATTTTCATACGCTAGCTAAAACTAAAGTTGAAATTAAACCAAGCATACGGTTCACACCAAAACATAGATGCAAAAAATCATTGCATAGCACTAGTGACAATCGCTCAATGGCAAGGTTAAGCTAAAGCTTACAAGTTGTTTTATGTACTGGTAGTTAGATATTTATGGACGAGTCAATTTTACAGTTAGCAGAATACCCCAACGCCTTTGGCAAAATGTTCAAAGTAACCGAAGAGGATATAGATGGCTTTGGTCATGTTAACAATGCCGTTTACTTAAAATGGCTTGATGCCACTGTATGGGCGCATACTCGATATGTTGGTTTAGATGAGCATACTTGCCAATCACTTAATCGTGGTATGGCGGTGGTTCGCCACGAACTTGATTATATTAGCTCAGCTTATTTGGATGATGAGATTGCCGTGTTTAACTGGCTGTCCGCCAATGACGGTAAACTGCGGGCAAGCCGCACTTTTCAAGTTGTAAGAGTAAAAGATAAGAAAACCTTGCTACGCGCAAGAACAGACTATATTTGCACAGATTTAAGCACTGGGCGTCCAAAACGTATGCCACAACAATTTGCCGAGTCTTATCAAATAACCTTAAATTCAGAGGCTACTTCGCCTAAAGCACAAGCCATTCCCGCTTAACTTATATGCTAGTTTTGCGTTAGTTAGACGCAAGTCACTATCACTGGGATCGTGCGAGCCAAGCGGCTCATCACGCTCCCGATAAAGACCAAGCACAATTATTCTCTAACTGTTTACCCCATTAAAATCCCAACGCCAAATGCCCCAATAGCAGTCACCCCAACATTCCAAACTAGTGTTCTAGCGCCAGTAATACCTAGCACGTAGCTAATGGCGTACAGTACGCGTGCGCCAGCGAATATAATAGCGCTCCATTGTGTTATAACGTTTGAAACACCACTGTGTGCGGCAATAAATACCAAAGGTGCAAAAACAACGGCGGCTTCAATCGAGTTTCGAATAGTACGTTCAATTCGGCCTAAAATCGCGGGCGGGTTATCCAATGGTAAGTCTCTGTTGCCTGATACATAGGCAAAGTTAGAATTTGCAACTAACACCATTGCCTGTGTAAACAAGGTAAATAGGATGGTTGCACAAAAGGTGTAAAGCGAAAGCAATTCAATAGACATGGTTTATTCTCCTTTATTAATTTATTTTGTACTGCGCAATACAATTTAAATATGGCAGAATAAATAACACAGTTCAATCTATTTTGTTTAGGTTAGTACAAAATGCCAAGAAATCGCAGTTT
This sequence comes from Thalassotalea euphylliae, assembly GCF_003390395.1. Classification (NCBI taxonomy): domain Bacteria; kingdom Pseudomonadati; phylum Pseudomonadota; class Gammaproteobacteria; order Alteromonadales; family Colwelliaceae; genus Thalassotalea; species Thalassotalea euphylliae. The sequence goes on from NZ_QUOV01000001.1 coordinate 2,390,934, forward strand.
TAATGAAGAGGAAGTCCTGTACAAGATCATGTGGACTTTTTGGGAGCAAGGCTATGAGGCAACTAATCTCGGTCACCTTGAGGCTGTCACGTCCTTGCCAAGAACTAGCTTGTACAATGCTTTTGGTAATAAAGCTGACATTTTTGCCCAGATTCTTTCCTTGTATCATCGAGTTATGGAGGGACATTTCGCTGAAATTACCGCAAAACCAACTATGGATTCACTAGTTAGCGTATTTGAAGCAATGCTAGACAGGCAAAATGAAGAAGGTAAAAAATTTCCGTTAGGCTGCTTGATGGTGGGAGCTGCATCTCAACGTTCAGTGCTTGAAGAAAGGCATATTGAACTAGTACATAGCTATAGATCGATGCTGGTTTCAAGAGCTCATGATATTTTGAAGATAAATCAAGAAGCTGGCGAAATTAACGCCAATATAAATGTGGCAGAATCTGCCGAGTTTCTAGTCTGTGTTGCTTGGGGTGCACTATTAACCCAGTGTATTGATACTGGAGGAAGTAGCGTGCAATCGGCTGTGGCAACGCTTAAACAAACCTGTATTAACTGGTGTACATCACCATCGGTACTGGCTTAGTTTAGCAGGTAAGTCGTAATAACATACGCCAGATCTGAGCTAGTTCAGATCTGGCGCGGATGACAGAACGTAAATGTTTTGCCTCCAAAGACCTTATGGCTCAAGTTTTATATTGTGCTTGCCGTGCTCTTGCTTGGCAGCAAGATAATTGGCGTTATCATCTTTTAAATGAACTTGAGTATTGACCACCTCAGTCACTTCTACGTGGGTAGCGAGTGCTTTCGCTTTTCTTGGGTTATTGGTCAGTAACTTTATACGTTGAATATTAAGTGCATCCAACATAGAAAACGCATGTTCGAAGCTACGCTGGTCATCTTCAAAACCTAAGTGATTATTGGCTTGATAGGTATTTAAACCTTGGCTTTGCAGCACATAAGCATCTATTTTGTTGTAAAGACCAATGCCTCTGCCTTCTTGGCGCATATACAGAATGATACCACCCTGCTCTGCCATTACATTGATACTTTCATCGAGTTGTTCACCACAGTCACAGCGTGATGAATGGAACACGTCACCGGTTAAACATTCTGAATGCACGCGCACCAATGGTACATCTTGATTTAAATCTGCTTGTTTGAACACCATGGCAACGTGTTCATTATCTTTATCAAAACCAGTGAAGCTAATAATTTCTGCGTCGATATCACTGTTTTGGCCAACTTTAAGGCTAACTCTGGCTCTAATTTCTGACATATCTCTATTTGATCTCTTTGCGTTTATTAGTTTTACGGCAACTAATAAAATTAGATCGCGGATTTTACTCCTTGTTCACTGAAATGGCGAACTTTTCTAGGTAACTGCTTAGAAAACTTACGACAAAGTTATAACTCAACCACGAACGTTTATAACACATAAAAAGTGTGGGTATTTTTTAGATAACCAAAGAATCTAACCCCTTAAGGGGCATCAACTACAATTAATATTAGTGTTCACACATATGAGGATGTATTTATGAGCGCTATATGGAGAAATCATGCCATGCACTTAGCCAATATGATTAATTGCAATAAGGAGACCGCTGCACATCTGTATTTGGAACAGCTGATGCTATTCCCGCTTGACGTGCAGGATAAAATAATAGAAGAAATTAGTAATTTGTCGCATTGCAACAGTGACGCCGTTGCAGACATTATAGGGCGCTACTCTATGCCTGAGTTAAGGTAGCGCAAACGAGAGCAACACGAGTACATCTGGCCACTATAACTAAATGCGCCGACCAAATTAGCTAGGCGATTCTATTTTGTATATGCACTAGCGACTTAGCTGTTGCTCTCTTAGTTTAGCTACTTCATCTCGTATCGCAGCAGCTTGTTCAAATTCTAGATTTTTAGCATGTTCAATCATTTTTGCTTCAAGCTGCTTAACTTGCTCATCAATTTCCTCAAACGAAAGCGTTTTATAGGCAGCTTTTTGCTCGGCCACTTTATTGGCGATCAATTGCTCTTCAGGATCTAAGCCAACGTCCATCACATCCGTAATTTTACGCTTCACCCCTTTTGGTGTGATGTTATTGGCTTTGTTGTGATCGTCTTGTTTAGCACGGCGACGTTCTGTTTCATCAATGGCTCTGCGCATTGAGCCAGTAATGCGGTCAGCATATAAAATCGCCTTACCATTCACATTACGCGCTGCACGACCGATGGTTTGAATAAGCGAACGCTCTGAGCGTAAGAAGCCTTCTTTGTCTGCGTCTAAAATAGCGACTAAGGAAACTTCGGGCATATCTAAGCCCTCACGCAGCAAGTTAATACCGACGAGCACATCAAATTTGCCCAAGCGAAAATCACGAATAATTTCGACCCGCTCAACGGTATCGACATCAGAGTGCAGATAACGGGTTTTAATATTGTGCTCGTCTAAGTAATCGGTTAAGTCTTCGGCCATACGCTTAGTCAGTGTTGTAGCAAGTACACGTTCTCCTAGCGGAATGCGCTTATTAATCTCTGATAATAAGTCATCTACTTGCGTGTCTACTGGTCGCACCATAATTTCTGGATCAAGCAGACCCGTTGGCCTAACTACCTGCTCAGCGACTTCGCCTGAAGACTTTTCCAGTTCGTAATCACTCGGCGTTGCCGACACATAAATAGTTTGTGGTGCCAGTGCTTCAAACTCTTCGAATTTCATCGGGCGGTTATCAAGTGCTGATGGTAATCGAAAACCATATTCCACGAGGTTTTCTTTGCGCGATCGGTCACCTTTATACATGGCGCCAATTTGCGGCACAGTAACATGTGATTCGTCAATCACCAGCAAACCGTCATCCGGTAAGTAGTCAAATAACGTCGGTGGCGCTTCACCTGCTTCGCGACCTGATAGGTAGCGTGAATAGTTTTCGATACCTGAGCAGTAACCAAGTTCAGTCATCATTTCAATATCAAACTGAGTGCGCTGAACAATGCGTTGCTCTTCTATCAGCTTGTTATTGTCTTTTAACTGCTGAGCGCGATCTTTAAGCTCAACTTTGATCGATTCTACCGCTGCTAATATTTTATCGCGCGGTGTCGCATAGTGAGTTTTAGGGTAAACGGTTACTCGAGCAAGCGTGCGCTCAACCGCGCCAGTTAATGGGTCGAATTCACTGATTTTTTCCACTTCTTCGTCGAACAGCTCAACACGTAATGCAAGACGATCAGATTCGGCAGGGAAAATATCAATCACATCACCACGCACACGGTAAGTTGCCCGTTGAAACGCTAAATCGTTGCGGGTGTATTGCAATTCAGCTAGGCGGCGCAAAATATCACGTTGATTGATGATATCGCCCTGACGCAAATGCAGCATCATCTGCAGGTAAGAATCAGGGTCACCCAAACCGTATATCGCCGACACCGACGCGACAATTATAACGTCTCGTCGCTCAAGTAAGGCTTTAGTTGCCGATAGTCGCATCTGCTCAATATGATCATTTATTGAGGCATCTTTCTCGATAAATGTATCCGTTGTTGGCACGTAAGCTTCCGGCTGATAGTAATCGTAGTAAGAAACAAAGTATTCAACGGCATTGTTCGGGAAAAATTCTTTCATCTCCCCGTAAAGCTGCGCTGCCAAGGTTTTATTTGGCGCTAGCATCATGGTTGGGCGATTTAATTTGGCAATAACATTCGCCACCGTAAAGGTTTTACCTGAGCCAGTTACGCCAAGTAGTGTTTGATGAGCAAGACCTGAGTCTATGCCATCAAGCAATTGTTCGATCGCGGTTGGTTGGTCGCCACTTGGCGTATAATCAGAAACTAATTCAATTGACTTCATGTCGACTGCGGCTCCGCGTCTATATTTTCATCGATAAATTGGCGCGTAAATGAATAGTAAGAGATAAATGCCATGACTAAATTGCCCAGCAGTGCACCAATAAAGAAACCTTCTATGCCATATAAGTAGCTACCTAGGTAAGCAAGCGGCACATAACAAACAAATAAACGCACAACTGATAGCACTAAGGCAACCATAGGTTTATGCAGTGCATTAAATGATGAGTTAGTTAGAATAATAATACCTTGTAAGCCATAGCCTAGCGGTAAGGTGTAAATGAATAACTTGATAAGATCGGCCACTGCTTGTTCTTTAGCAAAGGCATCTGCAACCCATGAAGATATCACAATAAGAATGGCATAAATTAATACTTGCCAAATCATCACGAATTTCACTGAGGTGCGGTATGCCTGCTCAACTCTAGCCATATTACCCGCACCAAAGTTTTGGCTAATAAATGGTGGTAAGGTCATCGACATCGCCAATACCACTAAGCTAGCGATCGATTCAATTCGTGAGCCAACACCGAAGGCCGCCACTGCAGATTCACCGTAGCCTGCAATTATTGCCGTCATAATCGCTGCGGCAATAGGCGTTAGCATATTTGCGCCAGCGGCAGGCAAGCCAATGTGTAAAATTCCTTTGCACGATTTAAGCAAGGTGTGTATTGGAATCAAATGAGCATGAATAAGCTGGCGTTTGTTGACCAAAATATGAAGGACTAACGCTAAGCCGACAAGCCATGATACTAAGGTAGCAATTGCCGCACCTTTGATTCCCATCGCTGGTACCGGGCCAAGGCCAAAAATAAACAAAGGGTCTAATACGGCATTAATTAAACCAGCACTGCCCATAATAATACTAGGTGTTCGCGTATCCCCTGAAGCACGCAGCACAGCATTACCAATCATTGGACCAATTAAACAGACACTGCCTAAATACCAAATGTCCATGTAATCGTGAATAAGTGGCAATAAGCTATCGCTTGCACCAAGCAAGTGGAAAATTTCATCAGTAAAGTAATAGCCTATACCCGATACTATCGAGACAATTACAGCGGCTAAATACATCGCACTGGTTGCGTTGTCTTTTGCCGTTTCTTTGTCTTTTGCACCTAAGTATTTTGCAATGACTGCGGATGTGCCTATGCCTAATCCTATGGTTAGGCTTAACACAGTGAAGGTGATTGGAAAGGTAAAACTTACTGCGGCTAGCGGCTGTGTGCCTAATAAGCCAATAAAAAACGTGTCAACCAAGTTGAAGGTCATCAATAGAACCATGCCGTATATCATAGGAATGGTCATATTTTTCAAGGTTGGCCCTACCGGATCGGCCAGCAAGTCGATCTGGTGTTTATGTTTTGTGTCGGTCATGTACTTAATTGATTACCGTATGTAACTGGTCAAACAAACAAGGAAGGTTCTTTGTGTTCTTCGCACACTTTGTGTTTTTGTATGCTTTGCGATATCGCGAAACAACTATTGTAAAAGATAGTGATAAGACTCGCTATTGCTATCTTTTATTTCACCTAGATTGATTCGCAACAAAGTGTAAACACTTGTTGTGCTACTACATAAAAGTTCTGCGCATAGATTCTACACATAGAACAAGCCCTACCAGCGCATCATCGCAAAAAGAACACACAGATACTCGGCAAAATCGATGAATCGCCTAATAAATAGGCTGCACGGCTCAGCATTGTACAAAATACAAGCTATCTCGTTGTTTATAAAAGGTATCACGACAACTAGTTAAATTTTAACCAATGCGCTACAGACCCCATATTTATTCGCAATTACCAACTATTACACTTTAACTCACACAGTTATCCACAATTTACGTGGATAACTCATCAGAGTTACCAAGTTATCTAAGCTCACTACTGATAATTCAGTTATGGTAGTACGCTAAATGCGGAGTGTAAGTCCAATCAACACGGTAATTAGCAGGTAAGAGCTATATAGCTTGGAAGGCTAAGTTGGAGGATATTGGGTAATGAATAACCTTGATGAAAACACGGATTGCTCTCTGTGCTAACTCACAGCGCAGAACTGAACAGAGAGCAAGTTTTCAACTATGTTTATAAATATTTTTTTAGGAAATTTACATAGGCTTCAGACGCTTCAATGCGATTGCTTTTGTTCCTAAAACCATGACCTTCATCGTCAAACAAAACATAATCCACTGGCACATTGTTTTTACGAATCGCTTCCACCATTTCATCGCTTTCAACCTGTAAAACACGAGGGTCGTTGGCGCCTTGCACAATCAGCACTGGTGCTTTGATGTTGCTAGCATGGAATAAAGGAGAAATCGCGCGGTGGCGCTCTTCGTCTGTCGCAGGATCACCCATTTCTTGGTAGAGGCTTTCTTTAAACGCCTCCCACCAAGGTGGAATACTTTTCAATGTGCGAACCCAGTTGGTCACACCAAAAATGTTGATACCAACTTCAAATTCATCGGTAAAGGCAAGACCCGCCATGGTTAGGTACCCGCCATAGCTACCACCTATCAAACCAATTTTATCAGCATCAACCCAGTCCAATGATTGCAGGTACTTTTTACCGTAAACAATGTCTTTTAAATCAACATCGCCGTGCTTTTTATCGTCAAGGTGATAGAAGGTTTTGCCATAACCGGACGAACCTCGATTATTAACGGCGAAAATCGCATAGCCATGGTTGACCAAATGCTGCCTTGCCGCAGAATAACCTGTTCTTGATTGTCCGCCGGGGCCGCCATGTATCCATATTAGCGCTGGTACCTTGTTGGCACTTGAAGCTTGCTTAGGCTTGAACAACAAGCTTGGTATCGGCAACTCATCATAGCTATTAAAACGAACAACACTACTTGCTACTAGATGTTGCTCGTCCATTTCTTTCGCCAACGTATTGGTTAGCTTAGTGGGGGCATCACTGCCAAATTGATAGGTATAAAGATTGGAAGGAGAAGTATCTGAGTTCAACAAGAAGTTAACAACGCGCTCATCAGACGAAAAGTTTACACCGCGAATATCACCTGCTGCTAAATTTGGGATGATGACTTGCTTACCACTTGTTTGCTCTACACTTGATTGATCTACATTGCCTAGTTCAGTAATGGTTACCGTTGTGCTCGCATCTTCATTCACCCCCATAACACTGTACTTGCCAGTAGGTGAATACACTAAATAAGCGACGTCCCAGTTCAAGTTAGTGATTTGCTTGTGCTCACCCGTTTCAATGTTATAAGTCCATGGCTGGGAAAACTCGCCGTTAAGATTAGTTGAATACGCAACTATGTTATTGTCAGGTGAAAAGTCCAGTAAGTTAACTTCAGCATCGTTATCATCATCTGATAGATTGATTAATTTACCATTACTAACGTTCGCAATAATTAAATCTGTATCTGTATTGCGGTTAGATTTTGAAAGCCCTATCCACTGCCCATTTGGTGTGACACCGCTGATAAAATAGTTATTGTCATTTTCAAAGATTAACTCTCTGCTGTAATCTTCAACACTATATTTATACAAATCAAATACTTTGGAATCGCGTTCATTGGTCGCTATATAAAACCACTTATCACTTTCGTGCCAACCAACAAATGATGCTTTTAAGTTCTCACCCGGCGTTAAGTCTTTTACGGTGCCATCTGTTGATTGAACATAAACGTGATTGAGCTCATTGCCGCCTTGGTCAGAAGAATATAAAAACCGATCATCGGTTGGAAACCAATCAACAACCCAAATAGCGTCTGTGGTCGATAGGGTCAGTTGTGTGGGCTTATCGCCATTGAGCGGATATTGGTAAGCATTGTAGATACCTGACTCGTCAGAGCTCACTAGGGCATATTCGCCAGAATAATTGATGCGTGAGCCATAAATACTCGTGGTTTTGAAAAAGGTTTCGGCTGAATATGTTGGTATGGTTGGCGTTGCTTCTGGTAGTTTTACTTCTTGTGCATCAGGTTTTGCGGCGGACACCGTCTCTTGATTGGTGTTACCAGACTCGCTACACCCCAATAGCAAGCCCATAATCACCAATAGCGATGATATTTTATGGTTCATTTCACGTTCCTTATTGTAATTAGTCGATACCTCTGACCATATTTTTATTGTTTTATCGCTACCCTCAATGTTTCTAGTGGTTTTCAACTAACTCCTAATAAATCAATAATAAGCAAGCTAGAAGTGTAACGACAAAACTGAGAATAGTTGACTCAACTGAAAGGGTCAATTAGAGCCTTTTGCGGAGTGTTAAGCGGCGCTGTAGTTCAAAAGAATGGGTTCAAAAAATGAGTTTCAAAAGAATGCTGTAAATGAGTGTTCTGAATGAATGACGTTACTTATGTGAACTGATGTGAACTGAGCTTTTAATGACAACATCAAACTGTATTCCTCATTGCCATACAAATAAATAAGCGACTATCTAAATAATGCAGACTGAAGACTTTCGATTAAAACATCAACAAACACTTGTAAGTAACAGCAGGCAACCTTAAAGATATCAGCTAATTGTGCGCAAAATTACCACCACTTGACCACATATTCAGCAAACGATCTAATTGTGAAAGAATTTGTCATTTTTGTGTTGACACTCTCACTAACGGGCTTTAATATTCCGCCCCGTTAGCGAGGCAAGCCTATTAAACGGTATGTTTCACTACTGAATAAACACTATTCCCCTGTAGCTCAGTTGGTTAGAGCGGTGGACTGTTAATCCATGTGTCGTCTGTTCAAATCAGACCAGGGGAGCCACTCTTTTTTAAGAGTAAAGATAATGACTAGGTAAATCTGTTGTTATTAAATCATTTAGTGTTAAAGAAAGTAAAAATTTATTCCCCTGTAGCTCAGTTGGTTAGAGCGGTGGACTGTTAATCCATGTGTCGTCTGTTCAAATCAGACCAGGGGAGCCACTTTCTTCTAAAGAAAAAAACTAGAATTAAAGGTAATGGCTGATATTGTTAGCGGTTATCTGAGTGAAAGCTCAAGGTAAAAGAAAGTAAAAGTTTATTCCCCTGTAGCTCAGTTGGTTAGAGCGGTGGACTGTTAATCCATGTGTCGTCTGTTCAAATCAGACCAGGGGAGCCAATTTCTTCTTATACTTATTATTTACTAATAAATTGGTTAGGTAATAAGTTAAGAAAAATCCCATCAAACGATGGCAGTAAAAGTTTATTCCCCTGTAGCTCAGTTGGTTAGAGCGGTGGACTGTTAATCCATGTGTCGTCTGTTCAAATCAGACCAGGGGAGCCAATTAATTCACTAGCAAGTGAAACAAGAAAGACCATCATTTGATGGTCTTTTTTTTCGTCTAGAAAATCTCACTAGCCCTGCTCCAGGCCACATTAACCAATTTAAATTGTGGTTAGCAAAATACTAGTTTCACTGGCAATAATCCCTTCTATCTCGCGAACAATTCGCAAAACTCGATCAAACTCAACAAGATTGCTGGTGTTTATCTCTGCTACCAAGTCCCACTTACCATTAGTAGTATGCAGTTTAACTAATTCAGGAATGCCTCTTAACAGTTGGATCACTTGTGAGGTTGAACGACCAATCACTTCAATCATCATCATTGCGCGCACCGTATCTTGCTCAAGCCCTTCATGAGCGCGAATCGTAAAACCTAAAATTGCCCCTGTGCTGATTAATTTATCAATTCGACTTTGCACCGTCGCACGCGATACTTTGAGTTGTTTCGCTAACTCAGAAACAGGCGCACGGCCGTCATTACGCAGCAAGGCAATAAGCGATTGATCTAACGCGTCGTAACGATGTGGATTGAGCGTTTTTGGCTCAATGTTATCATTTTGCATACCTAAGCTTATCTATTTGTATATTTTGGCTATCAATTTATCACATTATTACGCTTTTTGTTTAGCATGCTTGGGGGTTAGCCTAGCAATATATTGTACAAAGCGAATTTCATTATGTTATCAACTCACGCTAACCCAGCTAAAACCACTCTAACAATTGCCGACTTAAATTGTTCAGGATCAGAGGTACACGCATCAGAAACAACTCAAGCGCCAATACCAGCGTCAAAACAAGCACCAATGCAGGCGTCAAAACAAGCCCACATTCAAGCAGCCATTCATGCACCTGGGGCTGTAGTGATGGTGCGCCCACATCAATTTAAACCCAATCCACAAACAGCAAACGATAATGCCTTTCAAGTAAACGACAAAATTACGCTGAGTCAGCAACAAATTGCTAAACAAGCGTTTGATGAAGTGACTCAGGTGGCCAGCAAGTTATCTACCCTAGGGGTAAAAGTGCATTTGTTTGAAGATAAGCTTTCGAGTACGCCAGATGCTGTCTTTCCCAACAATTGGTTTTCCACGCATAGTGACGGGCAACTTTATATATATCCAATGTACGCAGAAAATCGTCGCTTGGAAAAACGAGACGATATTATTGAGCACTTGATCGCTAATTATCAGGTTACACAGTTAACTGATCTTTCATCTTGGGAGCAAAAACAACAGTTTTTGGAAGGAACCGGGGTATTAGTGATCGATCACCTAAATCACTTGGTCTATGTCACTCGCTCAAAACGCGCAGATGAAGCGCCGCTAATGGACTTTTGCCAACAGCAAAACTTATCTCCTGTATTTTTCACTGCTACCGATCGCCGAGGTAAAGCTATTTATCACACCAATGTACTGATGTGTGTGACGACTGATTTTGTCATTATTGCTGATGAAATGATTCCCGATAATAAGGAGCGCGAGCAAGTCTTAAAGTTTATACGCCATAGTGGTAAAGCTCATATTTCACTTACCGAAAATCAAATAAATCAATTTGCTGGCAATATGTTTGAGCTTAGCGGTAGCGAAGGACGATTTATCGCGATGTCGACTACTGCTTACCAGTCGTTATCAAAACAACAAATCTCAGTGCTACTGGCAAAAACACGTATTGAAACTTTTGATATCCCAACCATTGAAATGGCGGGTGGCTCAATTCGCTGTATGCTGGCAGGTATTCATTTAACACCGTCACCAAAGCTTTAGACATAACAATAAAATGTAAGTGTACACATATACTTAGAATACGCTAAGGTAAGGCGATTCGAATAATAATTTCGTAGAACAAATAAGGAAGTCGTATGTTTGATCAGATCTTTAATGCCACCGTTGGCAATATTAACAACTTGTTGTGGGGCTCTGGTCAACTACTCATCTATATTCTGGTTTTTGCCGGTTTCTGGTTTTCGTTCAAACTGAAGTTTGTCCAGTTTGCCCATTTTCGCCATATGTTTTCGGTGATGAAAAACAGTACTAAGGGCGATAGTGCCGGTATTAGCTCTTTTCAGGCATTGTGCACTGGCTTATCTGCCCGCGTAGGTACAGGTAATCTAGCAGGTGTATCAGTCGCAATTTCACTAGGCGGCGCCGGTGCTGTTTTTTGGATGTGGGTAATTGCCTTTTTGGGCATGGCAACTGGTTTTGCCGAAAGCATTTTGGGTCAACTTTACAAAGTAAAAGACGACCATAAAGAATATCGCGGTGGCCCTGCTTACTACATAAAAATGGGCTTGAATAAGCCTTGGCTGGCAGTGGCGTTCGCTATTTGCTTGTTCTTAGGTTATGGCTTTAGTTTTAGTGCCATGCAAGCCAACACCATTAGCGATGCACTAAACCACGCGCTTGATATTCCACATATGTATTCAGGTCTCGCGATTACCTTATTTGCCGGTGTGATTGTGATGGGCGGGTTTAAAAGCATTGCCCGCTTTGCAGAGCTAGTTGTGCCATTTATGGGGATAGCCTATATTTTAGCGGCGCTAACGGTTACTGCCCTTAACATTGAGCACATCCCTGCGCTAATTGGCGATATTTTAGCATCTGCTTTTGGTTTACAAGAAGCTGGTGCCGGTGCCCTTGGTGCTGCCATTAAAAATGGTATTCAGAGAGGCTTATATTCGAATGAAGCCGGTGCCGGCTCTGTGCCTCACGCCTCGGCAAGTGCTTCCCCTACCCCTAATCACCCGGTTGCTCAAGGTTATGTGCAAATGCTCGGCGTATTTGTTGATACTGTGGTGCTTTGTACTTGCACTGCCGTGATTATTTTACTGGCGGACCTGCCCATGAGTGGTGAAATGGAAGGTATTCGTCTAACCCAAGATGCGATGACCGCCCATATTGGTGAAGGCGGTATTTATTTTGTTGCCGCAGCAATTACCTTATTCGCCTTTACCTCAGTGGTTGCTAACTATGCCTATGCCGAGAGCAACCTGCATTTGTTTAAGCTAGACAATAAACTTGGGCGTGGTATTTACACTAGCTGTTATCTCGCCATGGTACTTTGGGGGGCAAATGCATCGCTATTTCACGTGTGGGCAATGGCGGATATGGCGTTGGGTTTAATGACGCTGGTTAATATTTTTGCCATAGTGCAATTAACTCCAACCATTAAAGCTTTGTTTAAAGATTATTGTCAGCAGCGAACGACTCAAATGTCGTCACCAGATCAGAGTAAAACCAAGCCTGAAATCAGCTTCTCTGCGCAAAATATCGACTATCAAGGTAAGCTCTATTCAGGTATTTGGGATAAGAAATAGAGTTTTTATTCAAAATTTACTGAATTAGTGAAATTAAGGGTTGCTTTTTCACGAGAAGCTGGCATGTTAAATAGCAACTGCAGACGGTCAACCGTTTGTTTAAGTGTTAACGTTAACCCTATTTAACCTAAGTCCAATAGTAGTTATCCAATAACTAACAGGCTGAATAGTTTTACTTTAATTGGACATTTATCCGCAGTCGCTTCAATAAATTTAAACACTGCACCTCATACAATTTGGAAAAAGGAGTAGCACTTCAATGTGTTCGATCTTTGGTATTCTTGATATTAAAACTAGTGCGTCGGCACTTCGCCCTACTGCATTAGAATGTTCTCGTCTTTTACGTCATCGCGGCCCCGACTGGTCTGGCATTTACACTAGCGACAATGCAATTTTAGTGCACGAACGTTTAGCCATTGTTGATACTGAGCACGGCGCTCAGCCACTTTATAACGAAGACAAAACCCACGTTTTAGCCGTTAACGGTGAAATTTATAACCACAAAGCACTTGCGGCGAGTTTAACGGTAGATTACGAATTCCAAACGCACTCCGACTGTGAAGTTATTTTACCGCTGTACAAGGAATTCGGCGCAGAGTTTATTGACAAGCTACAAGGCATGTTCGCATTCTGTTTATACGATGAAAAAGCAGACCGCTACATCATCGCTCGCGACCATATTGGTATTATCCCGCTGTACACAGGCTATGATGAAGACGGTAACTTCTATGTTGCCTCTGAAATGAAATCACTCATGCCGGTTTGTAAAACGGTTAAAGAATTCCCTCCAGGCCATGTGTTAGACAGCAAAACTGGTGAATTGCGCAAGTACTTTAAGCGCAACTGGATGCAATACGATGCGATTAAAGACAACCACACCAGCAAAGAAAAACTGCGCACGGCGCTTGAAGACTCTGTAAAAAGTCACTTGATGACCGACGTACCTTACGGTGTGTTGCTATCAGGCGGTTTAGATTCATCACTGGTATCTGCAATTACGCAAAAATACGCCTCACGCCGTATTGAAGAAAACGATTTATCTGAGGCTTGGTGGCCAAAAGTTCACTCATTTGCCTGTGGTTTAGAAGGCTCGCCTGACTTAATCGCCGCGCAGAAAGTTGCCGATGCGATTGGTACGGTGCACCACAATGTAGTGTTTACCGAGCAAGAAGGTATCGATGCGTTAAAAGAAGTGATTTATCACTTAGAAACATACGATGTTACTACCGTTCGTGCTTCAACACCGATGTACTTAATGGCGCGTAAAATTAAAGCCATGGGCATTAAAATGGTACTTTCTGGCGAAGGTGCTGATGAAATATTTGGCGGTTACTTATACTTCCACAAAGCACCAAACGCACAAGAGTTCCATGAAGAGTTACTGCGTAAGTTAGACAAATTACATATGTTTGATTGCTTACGTGCCAACAAATCAATGTCGGCTTGGGGTATTGAGGCTCGAGTACCATTCTTGGATAAGAACTTCCTTGATGTTGCAATGCGCATTAACCCAGAAGATAAAATGTGTGGCGGCGGTAAAATGGAGAAAAGCATTTTACGTGAGTCGTTTGAAGGCTACTTGCCAGAAGAAATTTTATGGCGCCAAAAAGAGCAGTTCTCGGACGGTGTTGGCTACTCGTGGATTGATGGCTTGAAAGAATATGTTGAATCGCAAGTCAGCGATCAACAGTTAGCAAACGCGGAATTCAAGTTCCCAGTTAACACGCCAGATACCAAAGAAGCTTACTTCTACCGCACTGTGTTTGAAGAGAAATTCCCACTGGAAAGCGCCGCGAAATGTGTACCGGGTGGTAAGTCAGTTGCCTGCTCTACCCCACAAGCATTAGCATGGGATGAAGCATTTCAAAACATGGCCGACCCTTCAGGTCGTGCCGTACAGTCGGTACATAACGACAGTTACTAGTTAACGTTGTAAAACGATTGTTATCAACAATTAAAAGGCGCTACTAAACTATCAGTAGCGCCTTTTTTATTGATTGTGACCCGTCCGAAACAGGGTGGCTCAAAGCTAAATGTTATTAACTTGAGTGAGCTTGATTAATGCCAACTTCTCGCCCTTGCTCTGGGTTATTCAACGGAGTAAGTGTTTCTGGTTTTGCCACACCAAAATCTTCCAAAATCGAATACAGGCAAGGAATTACGAACAGCACTAACAAGGTCGACATTGCGATACCAAAAACAATACTCGTGGCTAGCGGAATCAATACTTGTGCTTGTAAGCTGGACTCAAAAAGTAGCGGTGTCATCCCCGCAATGGTAGTAACTGATGTTAAAAACACTGCCCTAAATCTGTCATAGCTCGCTTTTGCTGCTGCGGCATGAACACTCAACCCTTCGTGAACACGACGTTTAACGAACTCTACAAGTAAGATGGAATCATTGACGACGATACCCGCGAGCGAGACAAAGCCAAGCATTGACGGCATCGTAAAATTCAGCCCCATAATGACATGCCCCCATATCACACCAATCAATGCCAGCGGAATGGCAACCATTACAATTACTGGCTCAACGTAGCTTTTAAATTGAAACGATAACAGGATAAAAACACCAAATAGTCCTAATAAAAATGCCCGCATCATTGATTGCTGTGTAGTGGCTGAATTTTTTATTTCCCCCTCAAAGCTAATTTGAATATTAGGAAATGCCGACTGGAAATCATCTAACCATCGCTGTTTAAGATCAGTAATTACGGCAACGGTATTATTTACCTGTGTATCTATATCGCCATAAACCGTTACTGTCCGCCTATTGTCAACTCTACCAATGCGCGAGTATTCCTGTTGCCATTCAATAGTCGCAATACTAGAGAGTGGAATTTCAACCTTATGCTCTGGGTGAATAATGACAAAATTATCAAAGTCTTGAAATTCATCACGCGATTCAGGTGCCAGCTTAACGGTGACCTCAAAGGTATCTAAGCCAACATAAGTTTCCAACACTTTAACACCTTGAAAGGCGGCACGAGTCTGCCGAGCAATTTCTTGTGCAGTGATCCCCAGATTAACAGCACCAGATTTTAGTTTTACCGAAAATATTGGCTTACCGGGGCGTAAGTCAGTTGTTAGGTTTTGAACCCCAGGGTACCCCCCTAACCAGTCTTGCAGGTTTAATGACGCTTGTGTTAACTCATCAAAGTCATCACCAGAAAGTCGAATTTCTAATGCCCGTCCACTTGGCCCAATAGCCGGCTCTTTAAAAGCAATGGTTTTCGCTTCAGCAATAAGTGTGGGGTTGTCTTGAGTATGGCTGCGCCACAAGTTGATAATGTCTTGCATTTTGCTATTGCGCTGCTCGGCTGCTAGTAAATCTACAGTAACCGTAGCTAAATGAGCGCCTGTGTCGTATGCATCGGCATTTTGGTTGTAGCTCACAGTCACTGCTCTTACAAGTTTGTCCTGCTCATCTTTAGACATTGTTGCGTTAGTTTTTTCAAGTGCTTCAATTAGCTGATTAACTACCGCTTCTGTGCGGGTCAGTGGTGTACCGCTTGGCATAAGCACTCTTGCCTGCACAATATCCCCCTCAATACTTGGGAAAGCTGAAAACTTTAGCACGCCACTAGCTAGCAAACTAACCGACAAAAAGAACAGTGCAATAACGCCACCAACGAATGCATAACGATAGTCAATCAGTTGCTCAACTTTCTTAAATACACTAACTCGCAACACTTCAAATTTTTTATCAAACGCAAGGCGAAACGGTTTTGGTGCTTGCTTTTCAGCATGATGCAATGAGTGATACAAATGACTAGGCAAAATAAAGAAAGCTTCAATCAGTGAAACCGTTATCACTGAAATCAGCACTATTGGGATCACCTTGAGGATTTGCCCTAAATCACCAGCTAAAAAGATTAAGCCGATAAAGATAGACAAGGTAGTGGCAAACGAAGATGCAACACCGCGCGCCACAGCTTTAGTGCCTTCAATTGTGGCTTCGAGAGGCTGTAAGCCCTTTTTAATCTGACTCGCAATTGATTCCGAAATAACAATGGCATCGTCCATTAAAATGCCTAAGGCAAGCAAGAGTGCTACCATCGAAATCATGTTAATAGTGATACCTAAGTGACCCAACAAGAAAAAACTCATTAAGAAGGAAACAGGTAACCCCATTACCACCCAAAAAGCATAGCGAATAGTAAAAAACAGCCACATCACAGCGAATACAAGTACGAGTCCTTGCCACGCGTTTGTTGCCAGCATATTAATGCGATCTTTTACTATGCTTGTCGCATCTTGGGTTAAACTCAGCGAGACTTGAGCTGGTAAGTTTGCTCGCTGCTCTGTCACTACTTTCTCTACCGCAGCCAACACATCTAAACTGTCGTCTTGAGTATTTTTAAGCACTTTAAGCAGCGCCGTTGGTTGGCCATTGAATGCCACTTTCTCTTCAGCAAGCTCAAAGGTGTCTTGGATCTTGGCAATATCACCAAGCCTTACCTCACCGCCTTCACTACCGGAAAGCACCACCAGCTCAGCAAGTTCAGCAACGGTTCGACGTTCATCATCGAAACGGATTTGTAGCTCTTGATGGCTGGTAGTAAGTGTACCAAGTGGTAAATCTAGATCTTGTTGTTCAATCTTAGCTGCTAGCTGATCTAGGCTTAGTCCGTATTTTCGTAAGTTATAGCTTGGCACTTCAATGCGTAATTGGCGCTCAGAAAACCCCTGAATTTCAACAAGTGGGATTAACGGGTTCTGAAGCAAACTTTGTTTAACTTGCTCAGCAAGTGTTTTTAGCTCAGCACGCGATATATCGGCAGTTAGTGCGATTGCAACAACATCTTGTGTACGCCCCTTTTCAGAGACAATCGCCACTTCTGCTTCTTGTGGAAAGTCGTTAACGCTATCAACTGAGGTTTTTACATCATCAATAAACTTATCAAAATCCCCTTGCTCTTTCATTTTGACTGTCATTAAGCCTAAGTTTTGGCGAGCGTCGCATACTTTCTCTTCGATAAAACTAATGCCATCTAACGCGTCTTCCAAGGGTAAACATATACCGCGTTCAACGTCGATCGGGCCTGCGCCTGGGTAAGGTACAGAAATATCAACGGCATAGCTTTTTATCTCAGGAAAAGTTTCTCGTTTAATTTCTGGCAGGCTGATCGCCCCTAAGATAATAAACACCAGCATGACCAAATTGGCTGCTGTTGGGTGGGCGGCAAAAAATCGGATCATTGTGTTCGCTCCAGCCAAGCACGTAATTGATTCTGCGTCGCTGTATCTTGAACTGGCTTGAGTGCCATACCATTAACGGCAGGAAAGACATCGGACACGAGTATTTTATCACCCGCTTTAAGCAGTTGCTCATCTGCGTTTTCCTCTGTTAACTGCTTATTGGGCAGTAAAAGCGCTAAGTTCCCCTGTAACAGTGCATTTTCAACAGCAAGGCGTGCAAGCGTGTTTTGAGCGGTAACTTTGTATATTTGCTGATTTTTTATAGCAAATCTTGGCAGCACTAAAAACTCTTTAGGTTTACCTTTAAGGGTTACTTTCATGTACATGCCTTCGAGTAAAGGTGGCCTAATACCGGGCTCAACTTGCAAGTAGCTACCTTGAACAGAAACAATGACACCTACGGTACGAGTTTTTAGATCAAGGCTGTCGCTCAACCGCTCAACCTTAGCTTGCCAGCCTTTAAATTGCTCTCCGGCAACTTCGACCTGAGCAGTCAATCCCATTTGTGCTAACACTTCACTCATTACAGGTAATTGAGTCATGTTAGTTAAATCAAGTTGGTCACGATCGGTCTCGGCAATAAATTGGCTAAACTGATCAATAGGAAACTGGGCATTAATGGTAATTTTGTCGATACCAACTGCACTAAACAGCTTGCTGCCTAGTGAAACAAACTGGTCCTTTTCACTAGACACTTCAGCAATTCTGCCATTAAAAGGTAAATATATTTGAGTGCGGGATAGGTCACGTTCCGCTTGTTCAAGCTTTGCTTTGGCAATATCAATTTTGGTGTGAAGCACAGCCAGCTCAGATGGCAATGTCGTGCGCTGACTCTCTAACTTCTGCACTTCCTGTCGCTGAGCAAGCACAGCTTTGGTTTCTTGATCTAAACGCGATTGAGATACTGTGCCATTTTTTCTCAATGTTGAGAGTCGCTCAAGCTCTGACTGACTCACCTTTAACTGCTGATTCGCCAATTTAAGTTCAAGCTTATTATTCTCTATGGTTAGCTCAAGTTCTTTGACATTTTCTTGAGCCGCCAACAAATCTGCCTGAACTTGTTGTATAGCCAACTTGTAGTCTTTATCGTCAATGCTGAGTACCAAAGTGTCTTTAGCGATAAATGCACCTTTTTTTAACTCAGGATGCACATAAGTAATTCGACCCGAAACTTCAGCAATTGCGTTTAACTTTATATCGGGTTTAACGGTTCCAAACCCGACAAGATTAGGCTTAACCTTATGCTGCTCAATTTCTACTACGTTTACAGGGGTAACTAATTGCGCCTGCGGATTATGCTGCATCTCAGGCTGGAGTTTTACAATAGCTACTGTTAGCAATATTCCTAATGCAGCGACTAAAGGTAGAGCTTTTCTCATTCGCAAACTGGCTTTGAATTGAGTAAGGATAGATTGATTAGTTGTCATCACTCTGCCCCCGAATAATGCCGCCAATAAATTGCTGGTAAAGATGGTCGACCCAAGCCTGCTCGTGTAGTTGTTCATCACAGATCTGCCATACAATTTTCCGTATAGGTGCAGCCACATAAGGCATCATGATCATCGACATCAGGTTAAATGCAGCATATTTGCAATTAACATCGCCCTTTATGGCTTTATGTGCTTGAAGCGCGGCGACTTCTCTTTCAATTAATGCCGGTAAAAGCTCGGCCATTTGACTAGGAAAGCCCGCAAGAAATTTATCTCGTAGTGGATAGTTTTCATTAAGCACTTCGTCGTGAATAAATTTAGCAAGGCCTTTGTCTTGATTTAAGGTGTTAACGATATATTTAATAAAGCCTTTGACTGGCTCTGGCTTGTCTTGAATGGCTTGCACACTAGAAAAGTGTTGCACCACCATTTGATTCATCGCTTCAAGAAACAACTCCTCTTTACCGCCAAAATAGTACTTTATCATTGCAGAGTTAACGCCCGCCGCAGCCCCTAATTCACGGATGGTGACACTGCGATAACTTTTTTCACGCATCAGTACGTTAGCCGCATCAATTAACTTTTGTTTTTGCTCAGCTTGCTTAGCTGTATCTTTTGGGCGCCCTCGATTGGTTTCTTGCGTCATATTGTCACCTTGCACATCTACGAAACTAAATTCTGTTATGATGCGATACACACCATTTAATTAATCACATGATTAATTAAATCAAACTAAGCACAGGTTTACAATTATAAAAAGCGGTAGCATATGAGTTCACACCTGTATTACGATGCTATTTGGTTGATTTTAATAACGATAAAAAAATAATTTTTTATCGAAAAATAATCATTCAAAACTTAATCATCGAGAGAACAAGCAAAGTTAACGCATTGATTTTCACCAGTGAGTCACAAAATTTATTGATTGTTTAGATTATTTACACTTGTCAGTTAATTTTTAGTGAAAATTACTTTAAAGTAGTGACATCTAAGCCATAAACCCGGTAAAACAGTTAGGATCTCCTGTTTTGACTAACCCAATCGACGAAAATATTCCAAGTATTAAGCCTGATCTTGATCAGGTTGAAGCCTACCGCAGTACGAAAAAACCAAGCAAAGCGGGTTCATCACCTTCGCCAAGCGCACCGACAGAGCCAAGTCAACCTGCGCCAAAGAAAAGCTCTGCTTTAGGTATTTTAAATAACCTCATCATTTACGGCGTGATTGCAGCTGGTGGTTATTGGGCATTTCAACAAGATGTAAAACGCGAGCAGGAGCTTATTTCCGCAGAGAATCGTATTCTTGATTTAGAGCGTCAGCTATCGGCAACTGATGAAGAAATGGGTGAATCAACGGTTGCGATGCGCGCGAAACTCGAAGGCTTAATTGAAAAGACTGATAAGTTATGGAGTGAGATGGATAAGCTGTGGGCATCGGCGTGGCGTAAAAACCAATCACAGATTAAAGAGCTACGCTCTAAAACCATCAAAACCGACAATAAGTTAACTGAAACCAACACAGAAATTCTCACCAACAAAACGGCGATTATTGAGTTAGGCGATAAGCAAAGCGCAACGGCATTTAATATTAATGCACTTACCGATCAACTAGGTAAGGCTCAGTCGGTTAAACAAGAAATCGAAAAGCTTGCTAGTCAGTTATCCAGCTTAGAAAACAAATCATCGAGTCGCGATCAACAACAAATAGAGTTAGCCACTATGGTTGCTGAGCTTGATACATCAGTAAAGCTATTGATTGAGCGTATGGAACGCCCTGCTGCTGGCGCTTCAACAACCAAATCAGCGGCTACGCCAACACCTGCGCAATAGCGTTAGGTTCTGCGAGTAAATTCTTTTAAAAAATAAATATGCCAATCATATGATTGGCATTTTTTCAGTTGAACTTGTGCAACTAACGTTAAACTACAACCAGTAATTTAGCTGTACAGACAATAGATGAACGTTAGTATCATAGTCAGCGGTTAAATTAGCGTTGGTTATACGCTGATCTTGCACATTGTATTCAAATTCATTGATGCTAGTGTCTTTCATCCACATATAGCCATAGGCTAAGTCTAACGTCCAATCACTATTTAGTTGCCAGTTGCCACCAATCGTCCACCAAATTCGATCATCAGTTGGAATACGTGCAGTTCTTCGCTCTTGTGGAATTGGGCTAGTGTCATATGCCACACCCGTTTTCAATTTGACCTTAGGCGACCACTGGTAGGTTACTCCTAGCGCTAATGCAAAAGTGTCTTCCCACTTTTCTGGTATATAAGCAATGTAGCCATCTTCATTTAAGTCAGCCTCAGTTACTTGCGAAATAGGGCCAGTTTCTTGTTCGCTAATGATGCTGATATTGTCAAACTCGCTCCAATCCATCCATTGCAATGATGCTTGTACCGATAGTTCAGGAGACAAGACTTGATCAACACTAATTGAAAAATTTTGTGGCAGGGTTAAGTCCATTTGCGCCGCTTCTTTTTCAAGCGGTGACGAAGCCAATAAGCCAGTGTTTAAATCAACGGCTGGTAACTCTGGAGCAACGACAAATAAATCATCATGCCCTCCAGCTGCCGCGCCAACAATAGGCACATTAGTAATTTCAAAATCATTTGCTAAGGTCAAATCAATTGCGGAGTTGTAAACAAAAGCGATACTGGTTTCACGACTTGGCTGCCATAGTGCTCCTAATGTGGCACTGACTGCCCAGTCGCTGCTATCTAGCTCATATTGAATATCGCAGTAGTTACTGTTGTGAACATCACCTAACCCCAATGGCGCATAGGCAGCATTAATAAAGTCTTCATTTTCACAAAGGCCACCGATATCTTTAAAGGCGGTTAAGCGCCCTTCGGCATACGAAATGCTAATACCAAGGCCTACCGAGAACTGCTCGGAAACTTGATACGCGAGTGTTGGCTGTAAACTGATAATGGTTAGTTCAGTGTCTTGTGCGAAGTTTCGGCCTATAAAGTTTTCGTCGTAAGTACTTGAAATTGCGGCAGGAGCATATAGACCTACACCCCATGCCCATTCATCGTTAATCGGTGAGGCATAAAATGCATATGGCACCACCTCACTAATATCAAAGTCACCGCTGGTTTCTCCAGAAACAGGCTGACCAAGTACGTTGGTGGCCGACACATTAGAATATTCAGACTGACCAAAGATATAACCACCACCGATGGATAAGCTAGCACCTGGCAGTTTTGTTAACCCAGCAGGATTGGAATACAAGATAGAAGCATCTTCAACTACCGCACCACGCCCTGCATAAGCATTGCCCATGCTACTAGTTGATTGTTCATAAATTTTAAAGCCTGCGGCTTGGGTAATTTGAGAAAATGAAGATGAAAGAAGAAGAGAACTAATAATTATTGATAATTTTTTATACTGCATAAATTGTTGTAATACTGTTGTAATGCAATTTCATCTTATATCTGATGAATAATATTTCAAACAACTATTTATACTATTTGAACGATAATTAATATTTACGAACAATATGTAGCCATATTGTATTTTCGTTATTCAAGCTCATTCGACAAAGTATAGTACTAGCAAGTAAAGATTATTTTTTATGCTTTATAAACAACACATTATTGTATATTAAATACACTCACCTTTATTTTTAGTGAGCTCTGGGAACTACAAAATCAATGCGTAAAATCTTTAAATTAAATGGGCAATTACAACGTTAATGAGTTATTAAAAATGTAGTTACAAGTTTAAACCTGTTCAACTTTTATGCATAAAACACACTGTAAATCGAATATTTATTCATCAGCTGCATTAAGAAAATCAAAGTGAGAAAACCTAAAAAGAAATAACCTCAAGTGAGGTAAACTAGGGTGTAGGATTTATGGTTAACTACTGAAAGTAATAAGCACTCATGAATTGCAATTGGGTTAATTTCAACCCTGATATCGCTATGTCGAGTAGGCTTTAAGCCCCAGCTTTGCGTAAAACTGAGACTTAAAGGGGATTAGTAAAACTTAGCGATTGCTAACTTTTACTAGATAAGCGTGATGATTCACTTATAACGCATCAACAATATCTTTAACCAGTTTGGGCCCTTCATAGATAAAGCCAGTATAGACTTGAACCAACGAAGCTCCTGCGGCAAGCTTTTCTTTGGCATCTTCAGCTGATTGAATACCACCAACACCAATAATAGGTAACTGCCCTTCTAAAGCTTGCGACAATTGCTTAATAACAATCGTGCTTTGTTCTTTGACTGGAGCGCCGCTTAAACCGCCTTGCTCATCGCCATGTGGCAAATGCGCAACTTTATCACGAGCAAGCGTGGTATTAGTCGCAATGACCGCATCAATATCATTCGCTTTTAAGCAGTCAGCAATACCCTCAACTTCTTCTTGCGTTAAATCTGGTGCAATTTTTACTGCAACTGGCACATATTTACCGTATTGCTCAGCAAGCGATTTTTGCTCAACTTTTAAAGCCGCAAGTAACTCATTTAACGCTTCACCATATTGTAATGAGCGCAGACCTGGCGTATTTGGCGAAGAAATATTAACGGTAATATAACTGGCATAGTCATACACCTTACGCATACAGTGAATGTAATCATCTTTCGCATTTTCTTCTGGTGTATCTTTGTTTTTACCAATATTAATGCCTAAAACGCCTTTGAAATTAGCTTTTCGCACTTGCTCTACTAAGTAATCAACACCTTTGTTGTTAAAGCCCATACGATTAATCACAGCATTAGCTTCTTCTAACCGAAAGATACGTGGTTTAGGGTTACCCGGTTGAGGTCTAGGCGTAATCGTACCAATTTCTACAAAGCCAAACCCCATCGCAGCAAAGGCTTGAATACATTCGCCGTTTTTATCAAGACCGGCAGATAAACCTACCGGGTTAGGAAAACGAATGCCCATCACTTCCACTGGCTTATCTTGCACAGTTTGTTTGTATACGGCTTTTAATGGTGAGTTTCCGGTTACATGCAACCCTTTGATTGTGAAGTTGTGAATAGCTTCTGGATCAAATTGAAACATCATCTTTCGAATCGCCGAATACAACATGGTTTTCCTCTTGTTTAAGTTATGAGTTAAGTTATAAATTAAATTATGAATTAAATACAAAAAGTCCCTGCTTAGCAGGGACTTTAATAGATTAACTTGGCTTACGCCGCGCTATGTAAACTTAGTAGCATTAATTCTCTTAATGCGACTGAGAACTTAGCAAATTCATGCGTTGGCGACATTCTAAAGTCAGCCAAGATATGACGCCAGCGCTCAAGTGGTTGTGCGCTCTGTTCAAACCACTGCTCAAGCAAATCATCTGAGTTTTTGCTCTTAGCATCTACTTTCAAGGCGACAATAGTAATAGCTCGCTGCTGCCAGTCAAGTTCTTCTCTAAATGACGCTCTTGCCAGTGCTTGCCAGTGGTTAGCAACAGGCTGTGCAGTGATCTGATCTAAGAACCAATGTAGGTCTAATCGGTCACCAAGCTTGAAGTAAAGCTCTGCAACAAACTCAATCGAGCGACCATCAATTGCAGCAATCTCTGCAATATCCATTACTGAGAACAATGTACTTAGCTGTGAAATACGCTTAGCTGTTTTCTTCGGCACACCTGATTTAACTAAACCAGACTCAACGTGTACCAACTGCTCTACTTCATCAGCAGCCATGTATTTGCTTAAGTTTTTCGCTAATGCATCAAACGTTGGACGATAGAAATCAATCGCTTGTTGAATATCCATGCCCTTGTCACGGTGTCTCAAGAACCAGCGCGTTGCGCGACGAACATTGCGACGCAGTTGGAACAACATTTCAGTTTGCACAGACGTTTCAATTTTGTTGTCTAACGCGGCAATGTCTTGCCATACTGCGCCCATTTCAAATACTTCACTTGCCATGGTGTAGCAATTAGCAACTTCAGCAACACTTGCGCCAGTTTCTTCCTGCATACGGTTTACGAAGTTAAAGCCCATGTCGTTGCCAAGCTTGTTAGCAAGTTTAGTGGCAATAATTTCAGCGCGTAGCGGGTGATCTTGCATTTGCGCACTGTATTTTTCTTGTAATAGACCAGGGAATGCACCAATCAGTAAGCGATCGTGATATGGGTTACTAGTGATTTCTTCACAAACTAAGTCTTCTTTTAATACCATTTTGCTGTAAGCAAGCAGTACTGAAAGTTCTGGACGTGTAAGACCATTACCTTGCGCTAGGCGCTCAGCAATTTCGTCATCATTTGGAATAAACTCTAAAGCGCGATCAAGTTTGCCATCACGCTCTAATTCGTGAATAAAGCGAGTTTGCTCTTTTAATTGATCAGCGCCGCGCATTGCCGTAATAGATAATGAGTGAGTTTGGTCGTAACAGTCTTTCAACACGATTTCTGATACTTCATCAGTCATGTCATAAAGTAACTTGTTACGCTGTTTAACAGTCAAGTCACCGCTTTGTACTAAACCGTTAAGCAGAATTTTGATATTGACTTCGTTATCCGAACAATCTACACCACCAACGTTATCAACAGAGTCTGCATTAATTCGGCCACCATTAGCTGCGTATTCAATACGGCCAAGCTGAGTTAAACCCAAGTTACCACCTTCACCTACAACTTTAGCTTGCAGCTCGCTGCCGTTGATACGCAATGCGTCGTTAGCACGGTCACCTACTTCTAAATGAGTCTCGCCACTGCCTTTAACATAAGTACCAATACCACCATTCCAAAGTAAGTCGACCTTCATTTTTAAAATGGCTTTAATTAAGTCGTTCGGCGCCATGCTTTGCTTTTGCGTGCCGATCATTTTCTTAATTTGCGGTGTAAGCTTAATTGATTTCGCTGCGCGGCTGAAAATACCACCGCCTTCAGAAATCAACTCTTTGTTGTAATCTTCCCACGTACAACCTGGCATGTTGAACAAGCGCTCACGCTCTTTGTAAGTCGGTGCTGCAACAGGATCTGGGTCGATAAAGATATGCATATGGTTAAACGCAGCTTGTAAGCGAATGTGCTTAGATAACAGCATACCGTTACCAAATACGTCACCTGCCATGTCACCGACACCAATCGCTGTAAAATCAGTTGTTTGGCAGTCAATATCCATTTCGCGGAAGTGACGCTTAACCGATTCCCAAGCACCTTTTGCAGTAATACCCATGCCTTTATGGTCGTAACCGACACTGCCACCTGAAGCGAAAGCATCACCCATCCAGAAGTTGTAGTCATCAGAGATACCGTTAGCGATATCTGAGAAGGTTGCAGTACCTTTGTCTGCTGCAACGACTAAATATGGGTCATCTTCGTCATGGCGAACAACATCAATTGGCGGAATGATATCGCCCTTGATGATGTTGTCTGTGATATCTAATAAACCGCGAATGAAGGTTTTATAACACTCTTGACCCGCTTCAAAGATTTCTTGTCGGGTACCACCTAGTGGTAATTGTTTACAAACAAAACCACCTTTCGCACCAACAGGCACAATCACAGTATTTTTAACTTGCTGCGCTTTTACTAAGCCTAAAACTTCAGTACGGAAATCTTCGCGGCGGTCAGACCAACGCAAACCACCACGAGCCACTTTACCACCGCGTAAGTGAACACCTTCAACTTGCGGTGAGTAAACAAAAATCTCAAATTTAGGCATAGGTAGCGGCATTTCTGAGATTTCTTCAGGTAAAATTTTGAATGAGATATAAGACTTTTCTTGCCCACTCGCATTTTTCTGGAAGTAGTTTGTTCGAATGGTCGCATTAATCATTTCAACGAAACGACGAATAATACGGTCGTCATCAAGATTAGCGACGTTATCTAGTGACTGTTCAATGTCATCAAGTACCTTGTTAACTGCTTTTTCAGTGCGCTTTGCACTCGGGCTAAAGCGTAAGTTAAACAGCTTAACCAATAGTTCAGCTAAATTAGGGTAACGAGCAAAGGTGTCTTCCACATAACTTTGACTAAATGTACCGCCAATTTGGCGTTCATATTTCGCGAAAGCACGAATGATTGATACTTCACGACCTGCTAGCCCTGCACCTAGAATCAAACGGTTGAAGCCATCGTCTTCTAACTGCCCTGCCCATACTTTTGCAAAAGCATCTTGGAATAACATTTGAACTTGTTCTAAGTTGAAAGCGCGATCGCCAGTTAACAACATCGAAAAGTCTAGAATCCAACAAGTTTCACCGTCTGCAGTACGAATGGCATATGGGCTTTCACCGATAACACGTAAACCAAAGTTTTCCAACATAGGTAGCACGTCAGACAAATGTAACGGCTCACCTTTGTGGAATAGTTTTAATTTAACAAAACGGCTACCCGACTTTTCTTCTTGTGGTTGGTAGAACAGCATCTCTAGTGGACAGCTTTCACATACCGATTCTAATTTCTCGATATCAACAATCGCTGTACCTGGCATCACTTCATCTTTATAAGATTGCGGGAATGCAGAATATTTGCGGCTTAATGCCTTGCCAACCGACTCACCTTTATGAGAATTCAACAAGGCCGATAATTTGTCATCCCAACTGCGGGCCGCTTCATTCAAGTTCTTTTCAATTTCTTTCACGTTGATATCTGCTTTTGTGTGATCGACACGGACAATGTAGTGAGTTCTTGCTTGTACTGATTCTGAGAAGTAAGTGTTAAATTCAACTTCTTCTTTGCTGCCAAAAGCATCACTTAATAGCTGCTGCGTTTGAATTCTTAGTTTTGTGTTGTAACGCTCTCTTGGTACATACACCATGCATGAATAGAAACGTGAAAAAGCATCACGGCGCACAAACAAGCCAGTATAGTCACGCTCCTGCATCTGCAAGATGCCTTTTACGTTTTGCAGTAACTCGGCAACGCTTGACTGCAAAATTTCATCACGTGGATAGGTTTCCAAAATATTGATCAATGTTTTATATGCATGTGAACCTGGAGCAAAACCTGATAATTCACAGACACCGGCAACTTTTGACTTAATTAATGGTAAATCTAACGCGCTGTTGGTGTAGTAGGCTGAGCCAAATAGCCCGATAAAGCGCTCTTCACCAACAACGTTACCTTTTGCATCAAAGCGCTTAATACCGATGTAATCTAAGTGGGCTGGACGGTGTACGCGTGAGCGTGAATTCGTTTTTGTCAAAATAAGTAAGCTATCACCTAACGCAACTTCTCTAGCGGTTTCGCTTAACGTTGAGATCAAGCGTTGTTCAGTGCCTTTTGAGTTTTTCATCAAGCCTAGGCTTGAATCGACATTAGCTGCAAGCGCCATGTCCCCTTTTAACGTTTTAATGTCGTAAGAGCGGTAGCCCATCAAGGTAAAATGATTGTTTGCAATCCACTCTAAAAACTCTAATGAATCCTGCTTTTCTTGATCAGAGCAAGGCACTTTTGCTTTTTTAACATCAGCTACAACTGATTGCAGCTTTTTCAACATTGGTTGCCAATCAGAAACCGTTAAGGAAATGTCGCTGACAACTGAATGTAAGTCTTCGGCGATCGCAGTAAGCACCGCGCTGTCGTCTTGACGATCAATCTCGATGAAGAATACTGTCTCAACTTTGCTACCTCTAAGCTTCTTGTCCACTGAAGCGCCGAGTTGTTTAATTTGGTTTTTCGCGTCACGCACTACTTGCATTGGCGTGTTGATCATTAAGTGCGGCGATACGCCTTGACGATTTAGTGCAATTCTTAATGAATCTACTAAAAACGGCATGTCGGCGACAATAACTTCGATAATCGTATGGCTTGATTTCCAGCCATGTTTAGCCACTTCTGGGTTAAACACTTTGATCACTGGGCTATCATCTTGATGGCCGTTTAATGAATTCCATAAACTCATAGTGGCACCATACATGTCACTATCATTACGGTTGGCAAGGTCAGTGGTGGAGATATTACCGTAAAGTAAATGAGCGAATTGCTCGACTAGGCCTGCTGTTTCTGCTGGGACTTTTTGTTGAATAGATTGAGCTACGTTTGTTAATAAAACTGAGGGTAAACCGTCTACGAACGCCATGTCGCTTTCCTTTTGGATAAAACGAATTGAGTAATTGTTGTGTTTTTTTAAAGTACTTTTTACTTATTCGAAGGTTATCCCTCATGGCTAATATTATTGTAATTTTAGGGCGCTCAGCGGCATAAACTTACGAAAAAGCAAGCAAATTGTACTTTATTCAGCCTATTCTGTTCAGCATAGACCAATGGCGCGAATTTTATTAATAAATTTAAGGTATTGCGAGCTATTTTTTAGAGCTATAACTCACTCTCAGAGTAATTTGGATAAGGGCTTGATTGGCGAGTAATTGTTTATTCAATGTCTGTAAATAGAAAATGGCCTTTCGGCCATTTTCGTGGTTATTTATGCAGGCAAAAATTTATCAGATTTTTGCCTCATTTATGGTGCATAAAATTATTTTTTGACGGCTTTTTTCTCTGGCCATAAGTAAGCGGCTATTGCTGGTAACACAATAATTGCGGCTAACATATTTACCAAGAACATAAAGGTTAACAAAATACCCATGTCTACTTGGAATTTAAGTGCAGAGAAGAACCAAGTAGAAACACCAATTGCAAGTGTAATACCGGTTAGTAATACCGCGTTGCCACGTTCTTGTAAGGCAGTTAAGTAAGCTTTCTTAACACTATCGCCTTCGCGTAAACGCAGACTCATGGTTGATAAGATATAGATACCATAGTCAACACCAATACCAACACCAAGTGCGATTACCGGTAACGTTGAAACCGTTAGACCAATATCAAGCGCTGTCATTAAACCTTGCGCCAAAGTTGATACGATATAAAGCGGTAACACAACAGAGATGGTTGCACGAACACTCTTGAAGCTCACTAAACAAAGTAAGATAACAGCGCCGTAAACGTATAACATCATCGGCAGTTGCGCGGCTTCTACAGCTTCGTTGGTTGCAGCCATTACACCTACTGGGCCAGATGCTAACTTAAACGTTAGTTGATCTGTATTTAACTCCTCAGCTACTTCCTTCACTCTGTTAACGACACGATTAATGGTTTCTGCTTTGTGGTCTTCCAAGAATAGAATCACTGGCATCACACTACAGTCGCGATTTAGTAAACCACTGGTGGTCGGTACGTTGGCAATCGATTGAACTAATGTTTGTTGATTACGCGGAATAACACGCCATTTTGGGTTACCTTCGTTGTAACCAGCGTTAACGATTTTCGATACCGCTGCTAAACTTGCCGCTGACTGCACACCTTCAACATTCTGCAAGTGCCATTGAAAGCGATCGATCACTTCTAATGTTTCAAACGAAGTACAAGCGTCTGGTTGGGTTTCAACAATCACAGACATGTAATCAACACTAATTGCGTATCGATCAGTAATTAAGAAGGTATCTTGGTTGTAGCGAGAGTCTTCATGAAGCGCTGGTGCACCGGCGTGCAACTCACCAATTTTCATGTTTTGTGCGTGATATAAACCAAAGGCATATAAACCTGCAACAATCGCTAAAATAATCGTCGCTGGACCACGTGTTGCGAACTTCGCCATCATGTGCCAAACGTCGTTACTATTCGACTTTTTCTTAGTGCTAGCTTCTGGCTGTTTAGCACCCTCTAATTTCATGTAAGAAATCAAAACAGGTAGTAACACCAAGTTAGTTAGGATGATCATCGCAACACCAAGTGATGCGGTAATCGCTAGCTCGCGAATAATACCAATATCAATCGACAGTAAGGTAATGAAACCAATGGTATCTGATAGTAACGCAACACCGCCTGGAATTAATAACGCGCGGAAACTATTTTGAGCGCCCTGCTTACAGCTAATCCCTGATTCAACCTGCTTAACAACTGAATTAATCATTTGCACAGCGTGACTCACACCAATAGCAAACACTAGGAATGGTACAAGAATCGACATTGGGTCAATACCAAAGCCAAGGCTCGCTAACATACCCATTTGCCAAATTACAGCAACTAGTGAACAAACAATGGTTAATAACGTAAGGCTAATAGAGCGACAGAAGAAGAATACCATTACCGCGGTGATCGCTATTGCAATGGCAAAGAAAGTAACAACATTTTTAGCGCCATTGGCAACGTCGCCAACCATTTTAGCGAAACCGATAACGTGCACAGACACCTTATCACTTTCGTATTTAACGCGAATATCGTTTTCTAATTGCTCAGCAATTTTCAACGTATCTAATGGTTCACCTGTGTTCGGGTCAATTTCCATTAGTGTTGCGGTAACCATGGCACAGCTGTAATCATCAGCGACGATTCTGCCTACGATACCGGCTTTTTCAATGTTAGCCTTTACAACCGCCATGCCTTTTTCATCGCTTGGCTTAAAGCTCGCAGGAATTACTGGGCCACCAGAGAAACCATCTTCGACTACTTCAACAAAGCGAGTGCTTGGTGAGTAAAGTGATTTTACTTGAATACGATCAACGCCTGGAATGAAGAATAGTTGATCATGCACACCTTTTAAGGCGTTAAAGAAAGGTTCGTTAAAAATATCACCATCAACATCACACACAGAGATAAGTACATTGTTTGCACCACCAAAATCTTTTTGATGTTTTAGGTAGGTTTGCATGTATTGGTGGTTAAGTGGAATATTTTTGGTAAACGCAGCATCTAGTTTTAGATGCGTCGCTTGGTATAAAAGCACAAAAGTCGTAATCACGAATAGTGCTAAGACGAATGCTCGGTGACGGAAAATACCGAATTCAATTTTATTGATTGCTGAATTAATACTCATAAACACTACTTCGCGATTGTTATTGTTCTAACACCATCTTCAGAAACGGCAACTAGACGATTGTTAAACCAGACACCAGCGATAAGTGACTTACCATCTGGCTGTGACCAAGCTACGAACTTTTGGCCATCGTCTTCACTCACTAATAATGCACCACCATTACCTAACAGTAGTAAGCGATCATCATCAGTTAACACGATATCATTAATCAGTGCTGTGGAATCTGTCGGAATATGTTGCCATGGGGTGCCATTTCTAAGGCTTCTAAAAACATTGCCCCTTAGGCCAGCGGCAAGTAAATTTCCTTGCTGCGTTCGCTCGATATCGAAAAATGAGCCTTCATAAATAGGATCGAATTGCTGCCAGCTTTGGCCAAAATCATTACTTTTTGCGATTAGACCAATCTCGCCAACGAGATATGATGTGCGACCATCCATGACCATTTTATTAAAGTGCGGTAAAATACTGCCTCGCTCGTCAAGGTAGGCTTCCTCGTCCTCCATCTTGAGCTCATTGAGGTACTCAATGTCTTCTTCAGGTAAAAATTCGCCGTGAAATTCTTCTACCCAGTTTTTACCGCCATCAGTTGTGCGATAAAACAAACCGTAAGCACCAATAGCAACACCGTTGTTCTGATCTTTAAATACAACATCAAGCAAAGGCTTTTGCTTTTCAGGTAAGTATTGCTGAATAGTCCAAGTAGCACCGCCATCAGTTGTGGCCAATATGGTTGCATCGTAACCAACAGCCCAACCATGATCTTCATCTGCAAAAGTGACCGCAGTTAGTGTTGATTGCACCGGCACCGCTTGTTGTTGCCAGTTTTCGCCATCAGTAGAAAGGAGTACGTGCCCTCTCTCGCCCACAGCAACTAACTGTCCTTGTTCTATCTGGTGAATATCTAATAGTAGAGATTTACTCGCTAGAGGAGCTTGTATCGCAGGCATAGGCTCGGTAACAGCATAAACCTTTGTCGCTAATGCGCAGCATAGTGCCGCTGCAAATACATTCTTCATTCCTAAAACCACGCTTTCTTTCTAGTTATAAACAAAAACGGCTGGCCCGGTGCCAGCCGCTCATCGCTAATCAAATGTGATTAACGACGTCCTTCTCGTCTTAAGGCTGCAGGTGTAAACACCTTGTCTTTCAGCTTAACACTGAAGTCATACATGGACTCTTCGTTATCTAAGCCAATAGCGATATAACGGCGAGCTTGCAAGTCATGGAAAACTTCCAATGTAGTCCATTGTGTTGGCACTTCATAGTAGTTTATACCATGAGCGATACCCACTCTGTACAATTCATCTCGGTTATCATAAATATCAGTAACCGCTACTTGCCAGCTATCTTCGTCAATGTAGAACACACGCTTCTTGTAGATATGACGTGTGTCATCTTTCAAGTTAGCTTCTACTACCCATACACGGTGTTTTTCATAGCGCACTAGATCTTTATTGATATGACCAGGCTGAAGAATGTCATCATACTTTAGGCTGTCACTGTGTAAGCGGTAATCGTTGTATGGAATCAACAATTCTTGCTTGCCTTTTAATGTCCAGTTGTAGCGGTTTGGTGCGCCGTTGTACATATCGAAATCATCGGTTGTACGCAAGCCATCTGACGCTGTACCTGGTGCATCATAAGCAACGTTTGGTGCACGACGTACACGACGTTGACCAGTGTTGTAAGTCCATGCTTGGCGTGGCGTTCTAATTTGATCCATGGTTTCATGAACAAGCAATGCGGTACCGGCGATACGTGCTGGCTTATTTACCTTTTGCTTAAACTTGAAAACGATATTCGACTCTTCAAGCTCTGCTGGTGTTGCGCCTTCCTCGTGGTAGGTAAACATCAACTGTTGATCAAAACCGATGTAGGTGTAATCACCACTTGCCGTAGGACCCGCTTGACCCGCTTTGTTCTGCATAGAAACACCGCGGTAGCGCAAGATGTGGTTCCAAATAGCTTCTAAACCGTTTTGCGGCATTGGGAATGGGATACCAACAGCACCATTTGCAATACCGTTACCGCCTGTTACTAACTCAGTGCGCGATGCGTTGTTAATTGACTCATCATAAACGTGTTGTGGATATGATGCAGAGCGGCGCGTTTGATAAACATTCATTTTGAATGTTTCCGGGTATGTTTCAAATAACTTAATTTGACCCGGTGTTAACAAATCTTTGTACTCGCCCATGTTTTGAGCGGTAACTGTGTACAGAACTTTATCGTCTGGGTACGGATCAGGATGATGGTCACCTGGCTTGTAACCAGCTGGCCACTCTGTAATACCCCCTGTCCACTCAGGAATAGAACCGTCTTCGTTAGCGCCGCGCACTGCCCCCATCGGTGTAAACTCTGTTTTTAGCTTGGCAGCTTCGTCTGCCGAAACCTTGGCAAACACTGACGTGCTGCTCACCGCAAGCGATACGGCTAAAGATAATAAGGTGAGTTTTTTCATTATCATTACTTCCTTAAATTGAATACTTAACGCTAAACGAAATAAAGTCGCGATCTTCAAGAATGTTAGTCGTGCCTACGCCGCCAAAGAAGGCATTGTAACCAAAACTACCAGACCAACGGTTTTGATAATCAAAGTCGAGACTAAATGCTACAGACTTGCGATCTTCAATAAACATAAACAATGGATCAGGCGTGATACCTTCAACATCATGAGAAAATACGATACGTGGTGAAACGTTGATACCCGCGAATACGTTATTGAAATCAAGCTTCAATAGCGCTCGATAACCCCATGAAAACTCATCTGGGAACGGGTTGGTTTCAACACCATCTTGAACGGCAAGTTCTAAACCTTCAATACCTGCGATACCGCCATTTCTTGCTGTACCAGGACCATTTAAGCGCAGTACATCTTCATCCGGCATATCGTTGATATTAACACCACCAACTTCAAGTAAACCCGTTACCTGATCCGCGCCCATCATAGGACCGAATAAGTGAGTTAAGGTAAACTGTGCTTGTAACGTGTCCGATAAAATGAAACCTTCAGCACGCTCGCCTGGTGCAAAGATGTCCATCTGCGAAATACCGTTTAGATCTGGACGAATACCAGCGTTGGCTAACTGCTGCGGCATAGCAGCAAATAGTAACTCTACGTCATCAATTTGTAGTGGCTCATCTTGACGGTAGCTTACTTCACCCGCGACCGCTGTAGCACCTACTGTAGTATTAAAGCTAAATGCATATAGTTGAATGTCTTCTGGGTAGTCTAACTCTACTTTAGAGAAGCCACGCAAATCAGCGTAGTTATCATAGGTAATTTGGTTTTGTGCGATAAAGGCTAAATCAGCGCCAATAGCAGGCGCTGTAAAGTCTGCAACAACACCTGAGAATAATGGACGACGGCTGTGGTAGTTCATGTAGTACAAACTAATTTCAGAGTCATTCAATTCAGGTAGGAACCAAGAAAGACGTAAACCGTATTGACCGCCATTGTCTGGACGTACAAGCGATTCATTGCCCGGTGCTTTTAGCGTTAATCTTGTACCGTGCGCTAGGTAAATTCCTGCGGCTGCCGCAGCTACTGCTGGATCACCGCTGCGTAGTGCATCGCCTAAGCCATTTAGGTTACCGATTAAGTAATCAAGATCCATATCTGGGTTACTTGCAAAGTTTAACTGAACGTTATTGAAGTGACCGCCGTCACCCGCAAAATCGTTGCCTGCGAAGTAGCTACCCGCTGCTGGAATTACGGTTTTTTCCCAGTCGTACTGATAGAAGGCTTCAATGTTAAAGTTCTCTGTTACGCCTAATGAACCCCATACCGCGCCAAACGGGATGAAAGCTTCTTTTAATTCTGCACCTGGTGCTCTTAAACGAGCAATATCTACTGGGTTTAATTCACTAATACCATGCGGAATTAGTGCACTCTCACCCCAGCTAATAACCTGTTGACCAACACGAATTGAGAATGGCATTTCGCCAATATCG
The DNA here is from genome assembly GCF_003390395.1 of Thalassotalea euphylliae. NCBI lineage: Bacteria > Pseudomonadati > Pseudomonadota > Gammaproteobacteria > Alteromonadales > Colwelliaceae > Thalassotalea > Thalassotalea euphylliae. The sequence continues at coordinate 2,426,635 of NZ_QUOV01000001.1, forward strand.
AAATCGCCATAGAAGAAGGCATCAAGAATACGGAAGTCACTACAAACTTGCTCTTCCGCAATAGAGTCACGACAAGGATCGTCGGTACGGCCAGTTAAGGTATTTGTCCAGGCTCTATCTTCGTCCGACATTTCAAAATCGTAGAAGTATAGGCCACGAATGAACACACCCATGTTATCTCTGCGAATATCTAGCTCATGCGTGCCTTTGAAAATGGTAGAAAATGCATCACCAGCATCAAAGTTAAGATTTGCATTGTCACTGTTTGACGAATACTTACCTTCACCATTCCAGACATCAGCACCACTTGGTACTGGGTTAAATGCAGGATGGTAACTGCTAAAGTCAAATCCATTGTTCACGTTGTTTGGTTTACTGACGTGATTTGCCCAGTCGCGATTTTCAACGCGAATACTGGTACCTAATGAAAATGTTGAGTCAAAGGTAATTTCAAAATCACCTAATTCAAATATTGCGGCATTAACGCTTGGTGTAATAGATACTGCTAAGGCAGCAGCAACGCTTAGCGCGATTGGTTTCTTAAAAAAAGATATACGAGGGCTATGTTTCATTCAATCTCTCCCCAGTCCTGAAACAAAGTATTATCTACTTTTTATAAATTCTTATTGTTCTAGTGCTTGTTGTTTTTTTGCTCACGATTCTTGTGCGCAAAACCATAATTGCATCATTTATCAGAACAGGCAAGCGCAAATATTTTTCCTAAATACACTTATTTTTAAAGACTTACAGACTGGCTTTCACAATAACCAAATCAATGTTTAAAACATCTGTTTTAAACAAAAGCCATTGGATGGACTGACCACTTTGTGGGCTTTGTGCTGTCTACCGCCTACTAAAATAAACAATGACACTTCGAACAAATAAATGCCCCCTCTTGTTTAAAGTATATACTCTACGAAATTCCATTTGATTGAAAATAATTTGTTCAAACAGGCTTTTTCTAGTTACAGGCGCCTATTAACTTGGTGTTAAATTGAACACTAAATCACTGTCGTAAAAGGCTTTCGCAGCATTTCGTGGGTAATATTGAACGCTGTGTATAGTGACAATTAACCTAGTGAATATAAAAACTGTTTGAAATATATACTCTAAGACTTAGTTTTTATTTACTACAAGGTGGTAAAGAGAAATAGTGATTTATATTCAAACGCTTAGAATATTTGACGAATGATATAGCGGTTTAGCTCGATAAATTAGGAGGTGTAAGAGTCTTAGTTTATATCAGCGCTAAACGTTAAATAATGATTTGTTCAAGAATGAATTTGCTTTGAATGGCTAGGTTCAAAGGTTGCTTTAGTATATCCATAGCAAGTTAATGAAAAATGAAAGCAGCCTTAGGCTTCATAGACTGCTTTTCTTTGTGGCTTTATTATTCGCCAGTTTTATATTGTACTTACTCAAGGTTGATTAAAAGCTAAGACACTTTGGTTAGCGACACAAATTTATTGTTCTCAGTTTCCAAGCAGAACATGCCATATACACCACTTGGCGTCATAAACTTGCGCAAATGCATTGCCGGAAATTGAATGCGCTGTCCGTTAGTTGCAAATGCTACAACGGTAGACGCTTGACCGCGGTAATAAGGCATCACATCATCCGCTGACATAGATACCTTGAAATAATACTTCACACTAAGCTTCCTATATCTATTTAGTGCTGCGGTAATGCTGCGTTCAACTTTTCAGTAATATCACGCGATAATTCAGGCTGAGCCGCAATAAGCTCCAATGCTTTGATCATCAATCCACTGTGGTGCTCATCAAACGCTTTAAACTGGATTAACGGTGTGATCAAACGAGAAGCGACTTGTGGATTGATCTTGTCCATGGCGATAATCTGCTCGGCAAGGAATTGATAGCCTTTACCTTGCGCATCATGAAAATATCGCGCATTTTGCATAGCGAACGCACCAATTAACGAGCGCGCCCGATTTGGATTGGTCAGTGCAAAATCGTCGCGCGCCATTAGCTGTTCTAACCTTTCGAAAATCGTATCAACTTGCATATTCGCTTGCAGGCTAAACCACTTGTCCATCACTAAGGTGTCTTCTAGCCATGTTTGCTCGAATTGCGACAATATCTTGTCACCAACTTCTAGCGGTGCATGCCTCACAGCACTTTGCAGCGCACCAAGCTTGCTAGTCATCTCTTTGGCTTGCGTAAACTGTTGTTCAATTATGTGATGGTACTTAGATAACATACTTAAATAACTTAAACAGGTGTTTGCTAAAGAGCGAGCAGCGACTTGTTTGCCTTCTGTGCTTTCGTTTGTATGGTCGTCTGTGTCACCGTCTGTGTTCTGAATTAATTGTTCGCTCGTTTGATAAAGCCCAATTAAATTTTCATCAAATTGCTGAGCAATAAATAATTTCAGTTGCCCAACTGCGCTTAACAACTGTTGCGGATTAACTTTATCTAGACCAGAAACGAGCTCATCAAAAGACGGCAGCGTTAGCATTAGCGCCTTAAATTCGTCATCATAATCAGCTTTCATCACCGCAGCCATCATTCGCGTGATTGACTCGCTAGGTTTAGCACTTTGATTTGCCAGCAAGAATGCAACTTCCTGTGCCATGATCTTTTGACCGGCATCCCAAATACAGAAGCTGTTGTCACCCAGCTCGATGATTGACAGTAACTCCTCAACCGATTGTTCAAAATGTGTTTTAACCGGCGCGGAAAAATCACCAAGCAGCGCAACAATAGTTTGATTACTAGCATCAAACTGCCATGTTTGTTGTACATCAGTTAATTCCAACAATTGATTCGTCACTTGTTGCGTAACAGGGTCAATCAATTCAATGTTAATTGGAATATGCAAGTGGCGTTTTTCAGGTTGCGCTTCACTCGGCGGAGTATGCTGTACAATGGTTAACTTGAACTTATTAAGCTCTGCATCGAATTGCTGCGTTACTGTGAGCTCAGGTGTACCTGATTGATTGTACCAGCGTTTAAATAAGGATAAATCTTTGCCATTTGCGTCTGCCATAGCATCGACAAAATCGTCACAAGTCACTGCCATGCCGTCAAAACGTTTAAAGTACAAATCCATACCTTGTCTAAAGCCTTGTTGACCTAGCAAGGTATGTAACATGCGAATCACTTCACTACCCTTTTCATAAACCGTTAAGGTGTAGAAATTATTCATTTCCATCACTTTTTCAGGGCGAATTGGATGCGACATTGGTCCGGCGTCTTCAGCAAACTGTTGAGCCCGCAATAACTTAACATTTTGTATACGCGTTACCGCACTTGAGTGCATGTCAGCACTAAACTGCTGATCTCTAAATACCGTTAACCCTTCTTTTAAGCTTAACTGGAACCAATCACGACAGGTAACACGGTTACCCGTCCAGTTATGGAAATACTCGTGTGCAATAACCGCTTCAATATTAAAGAAGTCTGTATCGGTGGCGCTGTCTTTATCTGCTAGCACGTATTTGCTATTAAATACGTTCAGCCCTTTGTTTTCCATCGCTCCCATATTGAAGAAGTCAACGGCGACTATCATGTAAATATCAAGGTCGTACTCTAAACCAAAAACTTGCTCGTCCCATGCCATCGAACGTTTCAGTGAGTCCATTGCATGAACCGCTTTATGCTTGTTGCCACGATCAACAAAAATTTCCAAAGCAACACTGCGGCCAGACTGAGTCACAAACTCATCTTTGAGTAAATCAAAATCACCCGCGACCAGTGCAAATAAATAACAAGGTTTACGGAATGGGTCATGCCATGTCACGAAGTGCTTGCCATTGGCAAGTTCGCCACGCTCAACTGGATTTCCGTTAGCCAGTAAGTACGGGTATGTCGCTTTGTCAGCAATCACCTTAGTGGTAAAAATTGCCATCACATCTGGGCGATCTAAATAGTAAGTAATGCGCCTAAAACCTTCTGCTTCACATTGCGTACAAAACGCACCACCAGATTTATACAAGCCTTCAAGTGCGGTATTGTTAGCAGGGTCAATTTCAGTGACTAGTTCTAACGTAAATTCATCAGGTACATTGAAGATGGTAAGCTGCTGTTCAGTTTGTTCAAAAGCATCACTTGTTAGTTGCTCACCATTAATTTTCGCGCTAACGAGCTTAAGATGCTCACCATCTAAAATGAGTTGGTTTTGTTCAAAATTCGCTTTTTTGATAGCAAGCGTGTTAGTGACACGAGTGTGATTGTCATCAAGTTCGACCGTTAAATTAACGGTATCAATGGTAAAATCTGACGGTAAATAGTCAGCTAAATATTTGGCAGTAAACTCTGACATAGCTTGTCTCGAAATGTGTTTTTAAAAATACCAATTTCATTAATTACTTAATCATTCTGGCTGGTTAAAACGCTCATTAACTACGTTGTTATTTTTGAAATTAGAACAACTAGTTAGCAAAAAATAACACCTTGCATACATGGATGTAGGTACTTAGGTTTTGCTGGGAGCACAAAACCTGTGTTTATGAACCTTTTTCCTGCGCCATAATTGCTCAATTCATTAATTCTATTGCTATAACTTACGAAAAATTCGAATAAAAAGCCTGCTCGAAGCAGGCCTTTACAAATTAAAATAGATAATTATTCATGCTAGCGCCATTGACGCTAGGCAGGCTGCTCAGACATTTTATTCATTTTAAAGCCAGCGTAACCATAAATAATCGCTAGTATTGGGTTAATAATATTAAAGAAGCAGTAAAAAATATACTCATAAGAACCTAATGCCAATGCCCCCATCATAAATGCACCACAAGTATTCCATGGGATCAGTGGCGAAGTGATAGTGCCAGAATCTTCTAATGTTCTGCTTAACGTCGTTGGATGGAAGCCTCTGCGTTCATATTCTTCTTTGTACATGCGACCAGGCATGACTATTGCCATATACTGATCGGCCGTAATTAGGTTAGTACCAATACAGGTAGCCACTGTGCTGGCAATCAAACTACCGGTTGATTTAGCCGCGGCTAAAATGGCATCAACAAAGCGACGTAACATCCCCAAATGTTCTAACACTGCGCCAAAGCTCAACGCCGTCATCACTAGCCAGATAGTGTTAAGCATGCTTGACATGCCGCCGCGGCTTAACAGCTCATCAATGTTGGCATTACCAGTATCGACGGTAACACCATCAAAAAATGCTGTCCAAACCACCATAATAGTTGCCTTGACACCTTCAACGCCCTCGGCGGCCATGGTCGCGATTAACTCTTGTTGAAAAATCACTGCCCACACAGCACCAATTAAGGCACCTACCGATACGGCAGGAAACGCTGGCATTTTTTTGTATGCTAATGTTAATAACACAGCTAACGGGATAAGATTTAACGCTGAAATATTGTAGGTCGCTTCAAGCGTAGAAGTTAGCGTAGTTATGCTGTCAGTATTGCCTGTACCCTGCCCTGAATGATCAAAACCAATAATTAAAAATAAAATTAACGCTATAGTAATTGAAGGTACCGTTGTCCATAGCATATTGCGAATATGGGCAAATAGTTCAGTACCAGCTACCGCTGGTGCCAAGTTTGTTGTTTCAGATAATGGCGACAACTTATCACCAAAATAGGCACCAGAAATTACCGCACCAGCAGTTACGGCGGTCGACATTTCAAAACCAGTTGCTATACCAATAAAAGCAACACCAACAGTGGCGGCAGTAGTCCATGAACTACCAATACTCATGGCGACAATACCACACACCACACAGGCTGCAGCATAGAACCAACTGGGGTCAATAATTTGCAGACCAAAATAAACCAGCGTTGGCACGGTCCCTGATAATAACCAAGTACCAATAAGCGAGCCAACGGCTAACAAAATCAAAACCGCACTGAGCGACAATGAAATACCGTTAACAATGGCTTTTTCAATAGAGTGCCAATCAAAACCATTTTTTAAGCCAATGATGATCGCAATACCCATTGCGATTAATAAGGCTATTTGGTTGGGACCATAAGACGAGTTATCACCAAAATAAACTACTGCGGTAGAAAGCATGGCAATCAGTGCAATTATCGGAATAAATGCATCCAGCATGCTCGGGATTCTAGGCTGCGAATCAAGAGGTTGTGACATTATTTATATAAACCCTGAAATAATTATTATATTCGCCGGGGCGGCGAGATGTATTAATCTGCCTAGACAAGTCGGTGACTGCAAGACATTTATTAAAGCAATTATACTAAAATTTGTCGGTGCAAAGAAATGTTTGCCAATAACTATTCGCTTTTGCTGTATAAAAATATAAACACTAGTGCTCTATGCAAAGGCGTTTCTTAGGAATTAACAAAGAAAAACGCCATCTAGCTAACCGCTAAATGGCGTTTTATTCGTTAGACTGCGCTTTGATATTATTGAGTGACTTTATTTTTTGCCACTTTTCCCAATGCAACTAAATCGTAGGTGATTTTCGCCGCTTCATCTAAGAAAGGATCGATTTCATCAAGCTCATCAGGTAGATCGTCTAGGCTTTCTACGGTTTTTAGCCCTAGCATAGCCAAACGTTCATTTGCTCTTACGAGCTGTTTAGCTTTGCGCGCTTCACGTTTTTCTTTACGTGCAACTAGATTAAGCGAAATCGACTTGTCGTCTTTCTCTTGCTTATATTCTTCAATATCACTTAGCAAATAGTTAAATTCAGCATTCGCTTTGATACGCTCTTGATGCAATGAGTCAAGATATGAAACATCCGTGGTAATATCATCAAGCGTTCGGTATTTTGCTTTGGCGATCTGGTCCCAAGGCAATGCATTCTCTTCTTTACTCTCGCCCCACTCCGCTGGGTCAATTGCCGATGGGAATAAGATGTCAGGCGTTACACCACGATGTTGCGTTGAACCACCGTTAATGCGATAAAACTTAGCGATCGTGAACTGAATACTACCAAACGGCTTATCAAACAAATCATATACTCGACCTAGCCCACGGTGCTGTTGCACAGTGCCCTTGCCAAAGGTTTGTTCTCCAACGATAACACCGCGGCCATAGTCTTGAATTGCCGCAGAGAATATTTCGCTAGCTGACGCACTGTAGCGATCAACCATTACGGTTAACGGGCCGTCATAATAGCTAAAACCATCGCGATCACTGTTGACTTGCACACGGTTCGCACCATCGCGAACTTGAACGACAGGTCCCTTATCGATGAATAAGCCAGTTAGTAACGTTGCTTCCGTTAACGAACCACCGCCATTGCCGCGTAAATCAACAATAACGCCCTCGACCTTCTCAGACTTAAGCTTTTCAAGTTCTTTTTTCACATCGCGTGATAAATTGTTGTAAAAGCTAGGAATAGTGATAACGCCAAGCTTCTTGCCACTTTGCTCTAAGTCATGCTCGTAGTAGACCTCAGACTTAGCAGCTCTGTCTTCTAACTTAATTTTATCGCGAACAATTGAGACAACTTTAATATTCGATGAATCATCTGAATCGCCAGGCAGCACTTGTAAACGCACATTACTACCTTTTGGCCCTTTGATTAAGTCGACAACATCATCTAAGCGCCAGCCAATCACATCGACAAAATCGTCTTGGTCTTGTGCAACACCAACAATGCGATCTTTAGGCTTTAATTCGTTTGATTTATCAGCTGGGCCGCCATTCACAATGCTTTGAATAACTGTGTAGTCTTCTTCTGCACGCAACACAGCACCAATACCTTCAAGTGAAAGGTTCATTTCCATTTGGAAACGTTCAGCATTGCGCGGTGATAAATAAGAGGTGTGAGGCTCAACAACACGAGCAAAGCTATTCATCACAATTTGGAAAACATCTTCGCTTTCACTTTGCTTTAAGCGACGAATAGCATAGCGGTATCGTTTACCAAGAATTTCTTGGACTTTTTCCCACTCTTTGCCAGCAAGCGTTAAGTTCAAGGCATCATACTTTACTTTTTGACGCCAAAGTTCATTCAGCTCTTCAATGCTCTGCGGCGCTGAGGCATCTTCGCGATCATAGGCATAAACTTCATCAACCGTGAAGTCGAATGGTTTCTCTAGCAATGTCAGCGCGTACTCATAACGCTCTAATCTACGTTGAAGGTTCAAGTTGTAGATTTCGTATGCAATATCAAGCTTGCCACGAGCAATCACTTGATCAAAATCATCGCGGTACTTGGCAAATTTTTCGATATCAGACGCTAGAAAAACATTCTTAGCGTAATCAAGTTGCTTGATATAGCGGTCGAAAATCTGCTCAGAGAGCAGATCGTCAACTTTTATTTGCTTGTAATGGGCACGGGTAAATTGTGCCGTAATGCGCTTACTGGCGGTAGCGTGTTGGCTTTCAGGTTTTAACGTTGGAAGAGCGTCAGGTTCTTGAGCCTTCTCTGCCATTACATTGGCAGAAAATGCTAGCGATATGGCAAGTGCTATACGACAAAATTTTTGCATGCCAGTTACCTCATATTATTCGGAGAAAATATTTTGAATGTGAGTTTTAATCACCATTCCTGAGTCAAGTTGAACACTAATATCATCACCTGCTACTTCTGTAATTGTCGCGTTCATTGGTGCTTGGCCAATTCGCACCTTAACTTGTTGGTTGACCTTTATTGTAGTTGATTCTACAGGCTTTAGCTCAACCGCTGGTTTTGGTGCACGCTTAGTAGGTGATTTAACAGCTTTAAACTTCTGGCTACGCTTGTTGTCGCCAGTAGCTTGTGCATTGTTGTTCTTCTTACCCTTATAAGGCTTTTTGTCCTTGTTGTCTTGCTGTTTTTTGTTAGCAAATTTATCTTGGCTTTCTTTGAGTGTCTTCGCAGCGTACTCTGCTTGCGCTTCATCAATTGCTTCAGCATTGTTGCCAGCTAAGTCAACACGGTGACTGCCAACTTTAATTGACTTCAGGTAACGCCAGCTACTAGTGTAGTGACGAAGTGCTTGACGTAAACGTGTTTTACTGACCGTTTCATCTTCACTTAATTGCTCAGCTAAATCTTGGAAAATGCCAATTTTTAAAGGCTTAGCAGCACCTTCTATGCTAAAGCACGCAGGAAATTTTTCTGCTAAATAGGCAATAATTTCTTTGCTGCTAGTTCTTTTAGTTTCCATAATACAACTTATATACTCAATTACTGTTGAATGTACTGGTCTCGATTTGTCATAACATGTCGACACCAATCATAAATATCTTCCATATCTAATTCTGGAAGTGCTTCTTGCGGAATCCAGGTGTCCCACACTAACGCGAGAATAGCGATAAGCTCTTCAGGAGCAATATCATCTTCTGCCATATCGTATAGTGCGTGATAGATTTCATTAATGCGTTCAGCAACTAGCTCTTCTTCACCGTCCCAGTCGCCTACCACAGCTTCTGAAACTAAGTAATCGTGAATAACGACAAACTCTTTCATTAGCTAGCAGCTTGTTGCTCAAGTAAACGCACTATGGCTTCTAAGCCATCTTGGTCTGCTTGTTCAAAGCGGTCGTATTCGATGCTATCTATATCGAGTACCGCAACCACTTCGTCATTTAATTTTACTGGAATAACAATTTCAGAATTGCTCGCAGCATCACAAGCAATATGGCCTTCAAAAGCATGTACATCAGCGATACGCTGCGTTTGTGCTGTTGCTGCTGCTGTGCCACAAACGCCCTTACCTAGAGGGATGCGAATACAAGCAACTTTGCCTTGAAACGGCCCTAACACTAGGCCATCACCTTCACGACGGTAAAAGCCTGCCCAGTTAACATATTCCAATGACTCGAACAAAAGTGCGCTGATGTTTGCCATGTTGGCAATTAGGTCGTGCTCACCCTCAATAATAGCAGCCACTTGCTTGTATAACTGCTGATAAAATGCGGTCTTATCCATTAAATCTAACAACACCGTTAAAAAGCGCTAAAGATACCTTGATAACGCCTTAAATTAAAGTTTTAATCGCTTACCGTTAGCATTTAATTGCTTTTTAACATAAATGTAACGGTTACCTCTGCGCTAATCTCACTTGTACCTGAATAACTTTTCATCTGTCGAACGCCATCAAACGCCTCAGCAGCCATCATCACTTGCCCAGGCGCTCTATAAGCATGCTCGTTCAACATTTGCACTGGTCCTAATTCTACGCCTAAATTCTCAGCCAAACGCAACGCCTTAGTTTTCGCATTGGCAACCGCTTGAGTTAATGCTTGTTGGTATAGTGTTTCTGCTTTAGCGAGGCTTGATTGCACAGGAGAAATGCGTGTTACGCCAATTTTTAAAGCCTTATCCAACAAGCGCTCATAATCATCAACATCCGTTAATATCACTTCCACTTGACGACGAAGATCAAAGACAATCTCTGCGCGACGATTAGGTTTCGCCTTAGTTTTAGATTCTGCATTGCTATTTAAGGCAACCACACCGTCACCTTGATTAAAGTCTTGCTCAACATACACGCGATGAAGGTTGGTATTTGGTTTGGGGTAAATCGGCACCACTTGAACGCTAGTCGTTTTGATATCATCATCTTTGATGCGCATTGCTTTGGCCGAGCGTGTTAGCAAATTGGTTTGTTGATCTATTTTTGCCTTAGCTTTAGCAATGATTGCCGTGCGTTGTTCAAACGTAAAGACCACTTTAAATTGATCGGGTGCCTTAGCAATCGACGCTTTGCCAACAACGGTAATACCTTTAGCTTGTTCAGCAAATAAATAATTGCTGTTAATCACAAGTAAAGTGAAAAGAAATAACCTGAGCTTCATCTGGCCTCCTGGTTAGCGATATGAATGATATTAGCGACACTAGCTAAGCATTTTCGACTATAAATTGTGTTGTTGTTTAAAGGCAGCTTTTTCTTGTTCACTTGCTTGCTGCCACCAGTAATTGAGCATGTCTAATGCACGAGAATGAGCTGTTCTATCGCTACCTACTTGATTAGGAAGTGCTGGCAGCATTGCAGGTTTAGCTGACGCTCCCTCGTTACTAGAACGAGTGTCTAACACCGATTGATATTGACGCTGCTCAAAATCGGCCAACGCAAAAGTTTGGTATACGACCTTTTTGTCACTTGACGTCGTTAATGTTAAAGATGGCGATTTCGCATATTCACGCGCTTGTTTTTCTTCTTGGTTTCTAGGAGATGAAACTTTAATGGTTTCTTCTGCTTTATTGACAACCAAAACAAATTGATCAGATTTAACCTTTACATGATCGTCGTTATCGGCATCCTCAAAAAGCTCGCTGTAACGATATAGAATCACGTGGCGGCCAACAGGCAAGGTAATCTTGCTTTCAGATTCAAACAAGCCACGGCTAAATGAATCGCCATTAACTTTTAAAACTTCGTAAACGTCAGGAAAAATAAGTTCTTTGGCAGATAAACTCTGAACATTGAAAAGAATAAAAAAGCTTGTAGCAAGGCTAATAAATTTTAAAGGGGAGATTAAGGATGATTTCATATCGATTGAATTTTATGGTTTTTGGCTCATGGGCCAAAGAATCTTGATGCCCTTATTTTAGGCAATCATAACCCAAAGAAAAAGCACCAACTGGTGCTTTTTCATGTTTATTGTTCTGCTCATACTAAAAGCTATCTGCAGGAACTGCCACTCGCCCTTCCATTAGCAGTCGAGCGCTTCGACTCATCACAGCTTTATCAATCCGCCACTGCCCGTCAATATCGCTCGCCTTCGCGCCTACTTTTAACGTACCTGAAGGGTGACCAAATACGATGCTTTCTCGCTCACCACCTCCTGCTGCGCTGTTCACAACTGTACCAGGGATAGCAGCCGCACTGGCAATGGCCACCGCAGCCGTGCCCATCATGGCATGATGTAACTTGCCCATTGATAACGCTCTAACGTTGATATCTATATCATCCGCCGATATTAGCTTACCGCTTGATGCCTGATAACTTTGAGCAGGCGCAACAAACGCAACTTTAGGCGTATGTTGGCGCGTTTTCGCTTCGTCTGGATGATTAATCAACCCCATTTTCAGCGCACCAGCCGTGCGAATATTCTCAAAATAGGCCAGCTTTTCAGCCGAGTTGTTAATATCGTCTTGCAGTTCAGTCCCCAGATATCCAATTTCTGCCGCATCTAAGAAAATGGTCGGAATACCTGCATTAATTAATGTCGCATTAAAAGTGCCAATTCCTGGCACCTCAAGCTGATCGACAAGATTACCCGTTGGGAACATGGCTTCGCTGGGATCAACTGGCTCAATGAATTCAACCGGTACCTCTGCTGCAGGAAAAGTCACGCCATCTAATTCAAAGTTGCCTGTTTCTTGCACTTCTCCGTTAGTGATAGGAACTTGCGCAATAATTGTTTTGCCAATATTTTGCTGCCAAATACGCACAGTACAAACACCATTTTCCGGTATTTTTGGCGGTTCAACCAAGCCCGACATAATCGCAAAGGCGCCAACAGCAGCAGTTAAATTGCCACAGTTGCCAGACCAATCAACAAAAGGCCTATCAATTGCCACTTGACCAAACAAATAATCCACATCGTGATCTGCTTGACTAGATTTAGCAACAATCACAGTTTTTGATGTGCTGGAGGTTGCCCCGCCCATGCCATCGGTTTGTTTACCATAAGGATCAGGTGAGCCAATGACGCGAAGTAACAAATTATCACGCGCCTCACCTGGCACTTGGCAGCGCTCAGGCAAGTCAGTTAAGCTGAAAAACACGCCTTTGGAGGTTCCGCCGCGCATATAGGTGGCGGGAATTTTTACTTGTGGTGCGCTAGTCATTGCTTGCTGCCTCACTTTCTAACTGACAGGTTGATGACTCTAAAAAATCCTGCGCGAATTTTTGTAATACGCCGCCCGCTGCGTGCACAATCACTTCTTCAGCAGTATCTAAGCGGCACTTCACTGGAATATTAATTTGCTCGCCAGCATTAGCACCTTTTTGACGGGTCATCACTACTGTCATGGCACCGCCTGGTGAGGTTTTTCCTTGCACATCGAAGGTTTCACTACCGTCAATTTGGTAGGTATTACGGGTATCACCGTTAACAAACTCTAGCGGTAAAACTCCCATACCTATCAAGTTAGTTCGGTGAATACGTTCAAACCCTTCTGCAACAATCACTTCAACACCTGCTAAGCGAACACCTTTTGCTGCCCAGTCGCGTGAAGATCCTTGTCCATAGTCAGCACCAGCAATAATACACAGTGGCTGCTTACGCGACATATATGTCTCAATCGCTTCCCACATGCGAGCTTGTATACCTTCGGGTTCAACACGCGCAAGTGATCCTTGGATTACCTGCCCTTGTTCATCACGGCACATTTCGTTAAAGAGTTTAGGGTTAGCAAAAGTTGCCCGCTGCGCGGTTAAATGATCGCCGCGATGAGTCGCGTAAGAGTTAAAATCTTCTTCTGGCAACCCCATTTTAGCGAGATACTCGCCAGCAGCTGAGCTGGCAAGAATCGCGTTCGACGGCGATAAATGGTCGGTGGTGATATTGTCCCCTAAAACCGCTAGTGGGCGCATGCCTTTCATCGTACGCTCACCTGCTAACGCTCCTTCTCCTTCGGTTGCCCAATAAGGTGGACGGCGAATATAAGTTGACATTTCGCGCCACTGATAAAGCGGGTCGATATACGGGTTTTGCTCGTCACCAAAATCGACTTTTAAGTCGATTTCCTTACTAAACCCTTTGTCTCTATTGAACATTGGCTCGTAAATCTTTTTAAATTGCTCAGGTTTTACCGCAGCGTTGACGATGGCGTCAATTTCTTCATCACTTGGCCAAATATCTTTTAACGTAATTGGCTCACCGTTCTTATCGATGCCAAGTACATCTTGCTCGATATCAAAACGCACTGTGCCCGCAATCGCATAGGCGACTACAAGTGGCGGAGACGCTAAAAACGCTTGTTTCGCGTAAGGGTGAATGCGGCCATCAAAGTTGCGATTACCTGAAAGTACTGCGGTGGCATACAAATCGCGGTCAATCACTTCTTGTTGAATTTGTGGGTCTAATGCCCCAGACATACCATTACAAGTAGTACAAGCATACGCGACTATGCCAAAGCCTAATTGCTCAAGTTCGGTTAGCAAGCCAGCTTCTTCTAAGTACAGCTTGGCCACTTTTGAGCCGGGTGCAAATGAGGTTTTAACCCAAGGCTTACGTACTAAACCCAATTCATTAGCGTGCTTAGCAACTAGTCCTGCAGCGACGACATTTCTAGGATTTGAAGTATTTGTACATGAGGTAATCGCCGCAATTATACAAGCACCATCCGGCATATTGCCTTGCCAGTTATTTAATTCCGGTGATTGCCACTGACCAGCCACACCTCGCGCTTGCAAATCGGACGTTGGCAAACGACGATGTGGATTAGAAGGCCCTGCCATATTGCGCGTTACACTGGATAAATCAAAGGTTAAGACGCGCTCATACTCAGCATTTGCTAAGTCGTCTGCCCATAGGCCGGTGGTTTTCGCATAGTTTTCAACTAAAGCGACTTGCTCTGGCTCACGACCAGTAATGGTCAAGTAATCTAAAGTTTGCTGATCGATATAAAACATCCCCGCAGACGCACCATATTCCGGTGTCATATTCGAGATAGTTGCGCGATCACCTATAGTTAAGCTTGCGGCTCCTTCACCGAAAAACTCTAAGTAGCTCGACACCACTTTTTCGTTGCGAAGAAATTCCGTAATCGCTAAAACGATATCGGTTGCGGTAATGCCCGGTTGGCGCTTACCGACCAATTTAACACCAACAATATCAGGCAAGCGCATCATAGATGGACGGCCTAACATCACTGTTTCAGCTTCTAGGCCACCAACCCCAATAGCGATAACCCCCAGAGCATCAACATGTGGCGTGTGCGAGTCAGTGCCAACACAAGTATCGGGAAAGGCAATACCATCACGAGCTTGAATGACTGGCGACATTTTCTCTAGGTTAATTTGATGCATAATGCCGTTACCCGCAGGTATAACATCAACATTTTCAAAAGCAGTTTTGGTCCATTCAATAAAATGGAATCTGTCTTCATTGCGTCTGTCCTCAATAGCGCGGTTTTTCTCAAACGCATTAGCTTCAAAGCCGCCGTGTTCCACGGCTAACGAGTGATCAACAATCAGTTGAGTGGGCACCACAGGATTGACTTTCGCGGGATCACCTCCTTGCTCGGCGATAGCATCACGTAAGCCCGCTAAATCAACGAGTGCCGTTTGTCCTAAGATATCGTGGCAAACAACGCGAGCGGGATACCAAGGAAAGTCTAAATCACGTTTATTGCCAATGATTTGCTGCAATGCGGCTGTCAAGTTTTCAGGTTCGCAGCGACGTACTAATTGCTCCGCTAATACGCGTGACGTGTAAGGTAATTTTTGATAACTACCCGGCTCAATATCTTCTATTGCTTGGCGGGTATCGAAATAATCTAGCTGAGTGCCAGTTAATGGTTTGCGGTAATTTGTATTCATGATCTGATAACTTGTGCTCTAATAGCTGGAAAGTGATTAGAAAATATAAAGGCTAATTAGCGGTAAATACTGAGATTACAGCCTTAATCTGTGATCTAGCCGTTGCGAAGAAGCTTACTAGGGGAATACTCGTCTAGTTAACTATCTGAGTATTCCAAGCCATATTGCTGGTTAACAAACGACGTCAACTAGCCGCCACTATCTGTTTTCAATCGCAACATAATCGCGTGCGTCTTCCCCTATATAATCAGCAGACGGTCGAATGATTCGATTATTAGCTCGTTGCTCCATCGCGTGTGCAGTCCAACCCGCGACTCTTGAGCAAACAAAAATTGGCGTAAACAGCTTAGTCGGAATGCCCATAAAGTTATACGCAGAGGCGTGGAAGAAATCGGCATTACAGAAGAGTTTTTTCTCACGCCACATCACCGCTTCACAACGCTCAGAAACATCATATAAACGTGTATCGCCAGTTTGCTCAGCTAGCTTTTTAGACCATTCCTTAATAATCGCATTACGCGGATCTGACTCGCGATAAACCGCATGACCAAAGCCCATAATCTTTTCTTTACGGTCAAGCATCCCCATAATATTGGCTTCGGCTTCATCAGCACTTTGCCAATCTTCAATCATCTCCATGGCCGCTTCATTGGCTCCGCCATGCAATGGACCGCGCAATGAACCAATGGCGCCAGTAACAACCGAGTGAATATCTGATAAGGTTGAAGCACAAACACGGCCAGTAAAGGTTGATGCGTTAAATTCGTGCTCTGCATATAGCACCAACGAGGCATGCATCACATCCACATGCATTGGCTCTGGTTTTTTATTATGTAGCGTCCAAAGGAATTGCTCAGCGATTGAATCTGCTTCGGTTTCAACCTCAACACGAATACCGTGATGGCTAAAGTTATACCAATAGTTAATTAAGCCAGGAAACACCGCCAACATGCGATCCATGTGGTCAAGTTGGTCAGAAAAGTCGCCCTGCTCCGTTTCCAAATTACCCAACATTGAGCAACCTGTGCGCATTACATCCATTGGATGGGCATCTTTTGGAATATTTTCCAACACCACTTTTAAGGGTGCGGGTAGACCTCGCATTCCTTTTAAGCGTATCTTATAAGCCGTTAGCTCAGTTTGATTAGGTAATTTGCCGTAAAGTAGCAAATAGGCCACTTCCTCAAATTGTGCATTTGCGGCTAAGTCTTTAATGTCGTATCCGCGATAGGTTAAACCTGAGCCTGATTTACCCACTGTGCATAGGGCAGTTTCGCCCGCACTTTGCCCACGTAAACCGGCACCACCGAGTTTCTTATCAACCATTACACTTTCCTCCATAAATTCACTTGTTGTTAGCTGCCTTGCCTCATACTCTGACGGTTAGATGGCATGCAGCTTTTTTATTCTTTTTACTGCATTTTTACTTATTTTTACCTTCGGCAAACAATGAGTCGAGTTTTTGCTCGTACTCGTGATACCCCAAGTAATCATATAATTCCATACGCGTTTGCATATTGTCGATTTCGGCTGTTTGATCGCCGTCAACCAACAATGTTTTATAAACTGACTCAGCCGCTTTGTTCATTGCTCTAAATGCCGAAAGTGGATAAAGCACCATAGCGCAGCCCCACTCTCCTAATTGCGCTTTGTTCCACAACTCGGTTTTACCAAATTCGGTAATGTTCGCTAAAATTGGCACATCTAGCGCCTCAGCAAAGGCACGATAATGCGCCTCAGTTTGCACTGCTTCGGCAAAAATGCCGTCTGCACCGGCAGCAACATACGCATTTGCGCGCTCAAGTGCTTTTTCTAGACCTTCTTGAGCAAACGCGTCGGTGCGTGCCATGATAAAAAAGTCATCATCAGTGCGGGCATCGACTGCTGCTTTAATGCGATCAACCATTTCTTCGGTGGATACAATTTCTTTATTTGGCCTGTGGCCACAGCGCTTTTGCGCCACTTGATCTTCAATATGTACTGCTGCTGCCCCCGCCTTTTCCATATCGCGAATAGTTTTAGCAATGTTAAACGCACCGCCCCAACCAGTATCAATATCGACCATCAAAGGTAAGCTAGATGCAGATGTAATTCGCTGAACATCGGCGATAACATCGTTAAGTGACGTCATACCTAGATCTGGCAAACCGTAAGATGCGTTTGCTACGCCGCCACCCGATAAATAAATGGCTTGATGCCCTAGTTGCTCCGCCATCATGGCGCAATAGGCATTGATCGTACCGACAATTTGTAACGGCTTATTATTGGCAAGTGCTTGTCTAAATTTAGCCCCTGCTGACATTGGTATTGACATATAACTACCCTTTATTACCCTGTTGTAGTGTCTGTATTTAGCGAGTGCTTAGCTGATGCCAGCTGCGCTATTTTGTTTTCTATGTTCTTGCGAGATGCAGCGATATGCCGACGCATCAAGAGTTCTGCTAATTCGCCATCGCGATCAGCAATGGCTTCGATAATGCGCGAATGCTCATCAAAGGCGCGACTCGCTCGTGGGCTATTCATGCCAAACTGACAGCGATACATGCGTAGTAAGTAATACAACTGGCCGCATAAAATATTAATGAGTTGTTGATTATGGCTGCCTAAAATGACTTTGTAGTGAAAATCAAGATCGCCTTCTTCTTGGTAATAAGCGATGCCGTCTTGCAGCGCTTTTGCTTTCGCGTGCTCAGCGAGCATTGCCTTCATCGCGGCAATTTCTTCATCAGACATATTTATTGCGGCTTGACGACAAGCCATACCTTCAAGTGCTTCGCGCGCAATGTACAAGTCAAGCAACCCTTCGACCGTGCAATCTACGACCTTTGAACCAACGTTCGCTTTACGCTCAATTAAATGGCACTTTTCTAATCGATTTAGCGCTTCGCGTAAGGTAGAACGAGAAATTTGATATTGCTTGGCAAGCTCTGGTTCACTAATTTTTGTACCAGCGCGAATTTCACCGCTAACAATCGCTTGTTGCAGTTGTACGAAGACTTTATCTGAAGTAGTGATTGGTGTGTATTCGGTTGGATTAACTGACACTAGATTGTCGACAATTGATAAACATTGAGTTCAGTATAGTGATTGAAAGTTAAAGATCAACCAAGAAATGAACATATTGTCGACAATAATTGAGAGTAGAGTAAAAAAGGTTAGCGTAAAGCCTGTTTATAGAGAACGCTAATAGGCTAGCCAAAGAACCAGTAGCATACGCAAATAGCAGCGAACATGCCGGCAAAGTCAGCAATCAGCCCACAGGTAACCGCATGACGGGTATAGCGAATACCCACAGAGCCGAAATAAACCGCCAATACATAAAAGGTGGTTTCCGTAGAACCTTGCATAATAGAGGCTAAACGCCCTGCAAATGAATCAGCGCCATAAGTATTCATGGTCTCTATCATCATGGCGCGCGAGCCTGAGCCACTAAGGGGTTTCATTAAAGCCGTTGGCATAGCATCAACAAACGCCGTATCAAAACCTAATAACGCAACAAAATGGCGAAAAGTGTCGACAATCAAGGTTAATGCCCCGCTCGCACGAAGCACGCCTATCGCTACCAACATCGCTAATAAATACGGGATCAGCTTGATACTGGTTTCGAAGCCCTCTTTAGCACCATTTATAAAGGCGTCGTAAACATTAATCTTGCGCCACATTGCTACTGAGATAAACGCTATGATGGTTAGGAAAATTAACGAGTTACCTAAAATAGACGACTGCTGAGCCAGAAGTTCGCTGCTGAGTTGGGCAAAATAGATAATTAATGCAATTAACACTGCTGCACCAGCGCTAAAATAGAGTAAGATCACTTTCTGCATTAATTGAATTTTTTGTTTGTAAGCCACTGCCAGTAAACCAACAAAACTAGAGGCAAAGGTTGCCAGCAGAATAGGAATAAACACATCGGTCGGATTTGCCGCCCCTTGCTGCGCGCGATAAACAAACACTGCGATTGGAAAGAGTGTGACTGAGCTAGTGTTAAGTACCAAAAACAAAATTTGGGCATCGGTCGCGGTATCTTTTTTGGGGTTAAGAGTTTGCAAGTCCTGCATCGCTTTTAGCCCGAGAGGCGTAGCCGCATTGTCGAGTCCGAGAAAGTTTGCCGATAAGTTCATGGTCATTGAGCCCATCGCCGGATGACCTTTTGGCACTTGTGGCATCAACTTTTGAAACAAAGGTGAGATCATTAATGACAGGCGATTGATCACCCCTGCTTGCTCAGCTACCTTCATCATGCCTAGCCAAAAGCTTAAAATACCAATCAAGCCGATCGCAATTTCTACCGTAACCTTCGACATGTCAAATATGCTATTGATAACGGCTGAAAAGATTTCGCCATTGCCTAGAAAAAACCATTGATGTAGTGATGAAAATAAAGCGAGAAAAAAGAAGCTGATCCAGATTTTGTTTAGCACAAGTTATTCTTATTTATGAAATTGCACGCTGTAATATGATGGCATAATTGCTTGTGCTATATCTACTGTCCTGCCTTTACTTATGACAGTAAATAATTGTCTTTATTACGATGACGTAGCTGTAGAAAAAGTGTTAATAACCCGTATAAAGGTAAGGGATAAGCTGTGGTTTAACACGTAATAAATAGATATTTATATTTAACTTTCAACAAGATAAAAAATATAGAGAATTTTCTCGCAAAGCTATCAGTTTGCACTACAATTTAGTTTGCACTGTCTATTTTTTAAACATTATTCAAAATTTTAATCTTTCAGTATTTAAATTGAGAATATATTATTAAGTTCAATAGAATAGCGGTGATTAAAATATGCTCGCAAGCTCTGTTATATAGAAGTTAGGTTGAAGTTGTAGTTACCCAACAAAATCTATGGTTAGACTTAAAAGGATTTAGGTCAAATATTATTGATTGAAGTCTGAACAAGTTAATTAGCGCACGGCTCAACTCCTTTTGAGCCATTCCCCTGGAACCCGAAATTGCTGTTTATTTCGGGTCCTTTTTTATTTCTCTATCAACAACCTACGTAATAACTCCATCTACTTTTCTAAAGGCTGAACCATTTAAAGCTCGAACAATTGATTAAAGTTTTCAGTCGATTGTCTTGCAATATCTTCCACAGAGCAGCCACGAATACTTGCTAAATGCTTGGCCACTTCAACCACATAAGCGGGTTGATTTTGTTTGCCACGATGCGGAACTGGCGCTAAATAAGGAGAGTCGGTTTCAATGAGAAATCGGTCCGCTGGTACTTGCTTAGCAACTTCTCTTAGTTCATGTGCATTCTTAAAAGTTACGATCCCTGAGAATGAAATATAAAACCCTAAATCAATCGCTTGCTTAGCCATTTCCCAGTTTTCGGTAAAGCAATGTAAAATACCACCGACTTCTGAAGCATGCTCGCTACGCAGTAAATCAATGGTGTCTTGTCGTGCATCACGAGTGTGAATAATTAAAGGTTTTTTTACGTTACGCGCAACCTGAATATGCTTAACAAAAGCATCAAGTTGCAATTCTTTCGTTTCTGGCGCGTAATAGTAATCCAAGCCAGTTTCACCAATCGCAATGACTTTATCCGTTGCAGATAATTGTTCTAGCTGATCGATTGACGTAACGTGCTCTTGATTAAGTGGGTGAACGCCGCACGACAAATAAACATTGTCGAAAGCTAGCGTTTTCTCAACCATCGAGGGAAATTCTTCAAGTGTTACGCTCACGCATAACATTTTTTCAACGCCGACTGCACTAGCAGAAGAAACGACGTTAGCAATACTTTGGTTAAAATCAGAAAGATCGAGTCGATCTAAATGGCAGTGAGAGTCAATATACAAAATACACCTAATTGTTGTGTTACATGGTTAATGTTGGCTCAGAGGAGTTTAGGTGGCGTGCGATCATTTTTTCAATTTGTGCGCGAACATTTTCCGTGTCTTCAACAAAGCTTACACCAATACCAGGCGGTGTACCGTTTTGTGCCCCCACAGGTGTTAGCCAGCAAATAACGCCTTTTACACGTGATTTTTCTAATGAGTCTGGCAACAGCACATCTAGCTCTATTTCCGTGCCTAATTCAAAATACTCTGGTGTTCTAACAAACAGACCGCCGTTTTTCAAAAACGGCATATATGACTGATATAAGTCACGCTCTGTTAAGAACTCCAAATACAAGCTATCCATTCTTCCCCTCTTATACGGTAACAATTTCTTTTATTGTTATAGCAAGCTGTTGAGTTAATACATCTTGATTTGCTTGCTGATAGTCACGTGACCGCTTATTTGCTGACAATATTACCTGAAAAATACGCATCAGCGTATCACTATCCATAGATTGTGCCGCATGCCAGTTAATTTTATCGCTTTCGGGTGCCTGCCATCCCTGATTAACTCGCAATAATGTTGAAACAATACGTTCAAGCCAGATAAGCGCTCTAGGCTCCGCTAGAAGTGCTTGCTCAAATAATGGAAAGTTCAACGTACCAACAAGCAAATCTATGGTGGCCGACGCTAACTCTTCGTATGCTTGATTCTCTTGCACGCTCTGCAATTCTGGCAAGTAAGTTGTATTGGCGTATGGCTGGTGACCGATGTTTTGCTTGAATTGCTCGGTCAATAGTGGCCGTAATGATACTAACTGACATCGACTCAAAATAGTCGGCAACAAGCTTTCAATGTTGTTGGTTGTTAATACCAAAGTATTACCCAGTGAAGGCTCTTCAAGCGTTTTCAATAAGGCGTTAGCCGCCGCAACAGTCAGTTGCTCTACTTGTTTAATCAGCACGGTTTTTTGTGAGGCGATCTGTGGTCGAGTCTCCAGGAACTTGGTAACCGCACGGATTGACTCAACACCTATGGTCTTGTCGCCTTCATCTATGGTTAATAGATCGGGAAAACTTTGGCTCGCGATAAGTTTACAATGCTTACAATAACCACAAGGCGCTTGTTTAATGTTAACAGCAGTCTGATCGGCACTTTGTCCATTATTAACGTTAACGCACGCCAAACGAGATGCCAGCCAAAGCGCCAGCGTTGCTTTGCCAGCGCCAGCTTCACCAGTTATCAGTAGCGCGTGAGGCAGGCGCTGGGTGCGAATTTGCTGTACTAATGACTGCTGATGTTTGCTAAGCCAAGGGTATGAAGAGCTCATATTGGTCATATTAACTGACAAACTGGGCTAGTGCTTGTTTAATGTCTTGATGCACTTTTGACATCTCTTGGCTCGCATCAATTGATACTATCGTTTCATCTTCAGCCGCTAGTGATTGGTATTTTTGATGAACACGCTCAAAAAAGTCCATCTGCTCTAGCTCGATTCGATCGAGTGCACCACGCGCTCTCGCTCTAGCAAGGCCAATGCTAGGCGCAATATCTAAATATAAGGTCAAGTCAGGCTTAAAGCCTTTTAGCGTTACATCAGCAATCGTATTCATGACTTCATCCGCAATTTGTCGGCCGCCCCCTTGGTAGGCACGGGATGATAAATCATGACGATCGCCAATCACCCAAGTACCATTTTCAAGCGCTGGTTGAATAACGTTGGCAAGTAACTGACTACGGCTTGCATACATCAGTAAAAGCTCAGTTTCTTGGGTGATCGTTTCTTGGTGATCAGCAGATTTAACGATATTGCGTAATTGCTCGGCAAGCTTGGTACCGCCTGGCTCTCTGGTTTGAATAAAGTTAATATTTTGTTGGCTTAAATAGTCGGTAATCACATGAATAGCAGACGATTTCCCTGCTCCTTCCATGCCTTCAACAACAATAAATTTACCTTGTGTCATTAAGACTTTCCTAACTGATATTTTCTAACTGCTCGATTATGCTCAGTTAATGTTTTGGAGAATTGGTGGCTGCCGTCGCCTTTACTGACGAAATATAAGTAGTCACTATGCTCTGGATTCAACGCGGCTTGTATCGCCGATAACCCGGGCATTGCGATAGGCGTTGGTGGCAAGCCATTAATGCGATAGGTATTATACTCGGTTTTTTCTCTTAAGTGGGCACGCGTAATATCGCCTTGATAACGATCCCCTAAGCCATAAATAACCGTTGGGTCCGTCTGCAAGCGCATTTTTTTGCGTAAACGATTGACGAATACCGATGCAATGCGTGGCTGTTCACGTACTAAGCCTGTTTCTTTTTCGATGATAGACGCCATTATCAGTGCTTGATAAGGCGTTTGATATGGCAAGTCTGGTGCTCTGTTTTGCCATTGTTCATTCAAGGTTTCGTTCATCCGCTGATAAGCACGTTTGAGCAATTCAATATCTTTAGTGCCGACAGTAAATGCATAAGTATCGGGAAAAAACCAACCTTCCGGTTGTGTTAGCTCAAGCCCCAAAGCATCAACAATTGTTGATATATCGACGGCCGTATCACTTTTTTCAATCATTGGTTCATTGCGCAGTTGCACCAACCACTCACTCAATGTAGTACCTTCAATAAAGGTAATTTGTGCTTGATACTCTTTACCTTGTGCAATTCTGTCGATTAATGAATACAAATTATCTTGCGGTGTTACTTGATAGGTACCCGTTTTCAAGGCGACACGTGTTGGGTTTAAACGCGCGAAGTTTCTTAACCAAAAGCGATTCTCAATCAACTTTTTATCGACTAATGCCTTCGAAAATCGATGCATAGTATCGCCAGGCTTTATCGAGATAAGTTGCGCTTCGTTAATATTCAGTGGTGTACTCATGGCTTGTTGCATTTGTTGCCAGCCAATCGCGGCAATCACTGAAATAAGTGCACCTAATGCCAACAGGGTGAAAACTAACTTCTTGATCATAGCGTAAACTCTTTTTGCAACTTGTGAACAGGGGCGAGACTAAGTGCAGAGCCCGCAAACTTATGGACAGGAGCAATCCCAAGTACAGAATTACAAACTAACATGCTGTTGATGTCACTCATTACCAATTCCTTTTGTTCAACAATTTCCACTGAGTATTTATCGCTTTTTTTTAACTGCTGGATAAGATATTGCCTCGCCAACCCATCTACGCCCGACATCGAAAGGTTAGGTGTTAACCAAGTGCTTTTTTCATCAGAAGTTGCAAGACTAGCTTGCTGCTTAGTAAGCCAAAAAACATTGCCAGCACTCGCTTCAATTATATGACCTAAACAATTACTGACCAACAAGTCATCCTCTTCGCGTTCATCTAGTTCTTGTCTCACGAGTACTTGTTCTAACCGATTGAGATGCTTTATACCGGCCAGCAACGGATTAACGCCAAGCGCAGTTTTCGCTAACCCTAGATTGATCCCCTGTTGATGCCACGTGTTGTAATGTACAGGAAATTCATGAATTGAAATGATTACCTTACCTTGGGTGCAACCAAGTCGAGAATACCCTCTTCCCCCCTCACCTGCTGAAATCAGGACTTTGAGCACTGCCAGCGGGTAGTCTTTGGCAAGCTCGGCTAACCGCTGCTCTAAACCTGATAACTCTACATCAATTACAAGGCGCTGAACGCCGTTTAACAATCGTTCAATATGTGCAGATAGGTTTAATACTTTACCCTCAGCAATTTTTGCAGTGGTAAAAAGGCCATCACCATAGGCCAAGGCGCGATCACTGGTACTAATCTTTTGTCGGTTTTGTTTTTTTGGTTGTTGGAATATTTCGACGTAGCTATGTGACATGTAAAAATGACATGTAATACTTACATGCTAAAAATAAAAAAGCTTGAATACCTAAAGTATTCAAGCTTAATTGATTGATAGCAAGCGATATTTACGTGTTAACTACACCTTAGACGGTAATTAGCGACCGAAAATTTATTTAGCCTGTGTTACGTAAACTGCTTACTAATCGACTTTTTTAAACTCTTCTAAACTTTTTTAAATAATAAAGAGCCGTTTGTGCCGCCAAAACCGAATGAATTACAAAGTGCATATTCAAGGTCAACGTCGCGGGCGCCATCAGCAATGTAATCTAAGTCGCAGCCTTCGCTTGGGTTTTCTAAATTAATCGTCGGCGGTACTTTGCCATTAGCAATGGCCTGAATAGTAAAGATCGCTTCAACAGCACCGGCGGCACCAAGTAAATGACCTGTCATCGACTTTGTTGAACCTACCATCAATGCTTTTGCATGATCACCAAATACGGTTTTTACTGCGTTGGTTTCAGCAATGTCACCCGCAGGTGTCGATGTACCATGGGCATTAATATAACCAATTTTTGTAATATCGATGTCGGCATCATTAATAGCATTTTGCATTGCAGCAGCCGCACCTTCACCATCAGCCGGTGGTGACGTCATATGATGGGCATCACCGCTCATACCAAAGCCAACAAGTTCAGCGTAAACTTTTGCACCACGAGCTTTCGCGTGTTCATACTCTTCTAGCATAATTACGCCTGCACCATCACCCAGTACAAATCCATCTCTGTCTTGATCCCAAGGGCGAGAGGCTTTCTCTGGATCGTCATTTCGTGTTGATAAGGCACGTGCCGCGCCGAAGCCACCCATGCCTAGTGGCGTTGAAGCTTTTTCTGCACCGCCAGCAAGCATTGCATCGGCATCGCCGTAAGCAATCATACGCGCCGCATGACCAATATTGTGAACACCGCTAGTACACGCCGTGACAATTGAAATGTTTGGACCTTTTAAGCCGTACTGAATAGACAGGTGGCCTGAGATCATATTGATAATGGTCGCAGGAACAAAAAATGGTGATAGTCTACGTGGGCTGCTATTTAATAACTTCTCGTGGTTCTCTTCAATTAAGCCTAAACCGCCAATCCCTGAGCCGACAGCAACGCCAATACGTGCTGCATTTTGTTCTGTCACGTCAATGCCAGAATCTTTAATTGCCTGAATACCTGCGGCTACGCCGTACTGGATAAACAAGTCCATTTTTTTGGCTTCTTTTTTTGGCATATAGTCTTCAACATTGAAGTCTTTTACCAAACCAGCAAACTTAGTTGGGTAGTCTGTGGTATCAAAATGCTCAATCATGCTGATGCCACTTTGACCAGCAAGCAAGGCATTAAATGTTTGTTCAGGTGAATTGCCCAGCGGGCTCAACATACCAAGACCGGTAACTACAACACGTCGCATAGGAAGAGTTGCCTCCGATAGAATAGATTTTAGATAGGTAATTATAGTTCGTTAATGCTCAGTTTAGTTGATTCTATTTAACACGAGCGATAACGAGATGACTTAGGTAGAAAGTAATCAGGCGGTATGTACCGCCTGATTTAATAATTACTGGTTAGCTGTTACGTAATCGATTGCAGCTTGAACAGTTGTGATCTTCTCTGCTTCTTCGTCAGGGATCTCTGTGTCAAACTCTTCTTCTAACGCCATAACTAATTCAACAGTATCAAGTGAGTCAGCGCCTAAGTCGTCAACGAAAGATGCTTCATTCGTTACTTCGTCTTCGCTTACACCCAGTTGCTCAACTGTAATTTTTTTTACGCGTTCTTCGATAGTACTCATTTTTTTTCCTTTACTAGAATATGCAATTTTGCAAATTGCGTGTAGTGTATTCGCCAAAAGTTATCCATGCAAGCAACTAATTTTAGTTTTTGTTCTGGTCTAACCTGCTGGCCTGTATATATTTATATCAATTTTGTAGCATTTAACAAGGTCTGTAGCAAGCCTACTAGACCATGTACATACCACCATTTACGTGAATCGTTTCACCGGTAATGTAAGCTGCTGCATCAGACGCTAAAAAAGCAACCGTGCTAGCAATTTCTTCCGGCTTACCTAAACGATTCGCTGGTACTTGAGAAAAAATACCTTCTTTTTGTTCATCGGTCAGCGTTTGCGTCATATCTGTGTCGATAAAGCCAGGTGCGACGGTATTAACCGTAATTCCACGTGAGGCAACTTCTCTAGCCAATGACTTGGTGAAACCTAACAAGCCTGCTTTAGCTGTCGCATAGTTGACTTGGCCAGCATTACCCATAGTGCCAACAACAGAGCCAATATTGATTATGCGACCACAACGATTCTTCATCATTGGGCGCAATACAGCTTTACTTAGTTTAAAAACAGATGACAAATTAGTCTCGATAATATCGTCCCATTCATCTGCTTTCATGCGCATGATCAAGTTATCGCGCGTTATACCAGCGTTATTTACTAAAATATCGATAGCGCCATGCTCTGTTTTAATGGTTTCAAACATCGCCGCAATAGAATCATCACTGGTCACATTTAACACTAAGCCATGCCCTTGGCCTAAGTATTCACTAATTTTTTCAGCACCGTGCTCTGATGTAGCAGTACCAATAACAGTTGCGCCAAGCGCCTTAAGTTGGCTTGCTATAGCTTTACCAATACCGCGACTTGCGCCTGTAACAAGTGCGATTTTACCTTCTAAAGAAAACATATATTTCCTATTTTTAGTAGCTTTTAATAATCGCTAGGCTAAATCACTTAGTAAAGTGATTTAGCCTTTGCGAGTGTGTCATTGTCATTAACCGCTAAACACGTTAATGCTTTATTAATTCGTTTCGTTAAGCCCTGTAACACTTTACCTGGACCCACTTCTAATAAATTTTCTACTTGTTGGCTTGCCAAAAACTCAACCGTTTCTGTCCAACGAACTGGGCTGTATAATTGGCGAATCAAGGCGTCTTTGATGGCTTCAGCTGAATTTTCAAGCGCAACATCAACATTATTAACCACTGGTATGCTAGGTTCATTAAAAGTGACTTCAGCAAGTACCTTGGCTAGCTCGTCAGCCGCAGGCTTCATCAGCGCGCAATGTGATGGAACACTAACAGGCAATGGTAAAACACGCTTTGCACCAGCCTCTTTACAAAGTTCAGAGGCTCTTACAACCGCTTCACTGTTACCTGCAATCACGACTTGCCCAGGAGAGTTAAAGTTAACGGCGGAAACAACTTGATCTTGCGCTGCTTGCTGACAAGCTTCAACTATTGCATCATCGCCTAAGCCAATAACAGCAGCCATCGCCCCCACACCTTCAGGTACCGCAGCTTGCATAAATTCGCCACGCTTTTCTACGAGTGTTACGGCATCTGCAAGTGACAAGACACCCGCACATACCAATGCAGAGTATTCACCTAAACTGTGGCCAGCAAGATAAGCAGGCGCCAATTCACTTTCTGCTTTTAGCACACGCCACAACGCGACGCTGGCTGTTAGCAACGCAGGCTGAGTAAAGTTGGTTGAGTTAAGCTGTTCGGCTGGGCCCTGAGCAATTAATTGCCATAAATCATAGCCCAGTGCTGCAGATGCTTCTTGAAAAGTTGATTGTACAACTTCATGGTCGGCAAAATCGCTAAGCATGCCAACCGCTTGTGATCCCTGACCAGGAAAAACAAACGCTAAAGTATTTTGCATTTTTCTACCTAATATAATGTTGTTTATTAGTATTTAATAAGTGCTGAGCCCCAGGTAAAACCACTACCAAAGGCTTCTAATAATAAGGTTTGACCGCGCTGAATTCGACCATCTCGAATGGCCTCGTCAAGTGCTGTAGGGATTGTTGCAGCCGAAGTGTTACCGTATTTGTCCAACGTAACAACAACTTGTTCCATCGGCATATTAAGCTTTTTCGCAGTTGCTTTAATAATTCGTAAATTAGCTTGGTGCGGCACCAGCCAGTCGATATCGGATTTATCTAGATTGTTCGCAGCCAATGTAACGGTAACGATTTCACTCAGTTTTGTCACCGCACATTTAAAGACTTCATTACCTTTCATGTACAGGTATGCTTGCTCTTCGGTTAACAAACCACCGCGTTTTGGGGAATCCGCACCTAATAAGGTGCCATAATTGCCATCAGCATGAATATGGGTCGACATTACACCCGGTTGCTCTGACGCTTCTAGTAAAACAGCACCTGCACCATCACCAAATAAAATGATAGTGCCTCGGTCAGTCGGATCACATAAATGAGACAGCACATCTGAGCCAATCAGCAATACGCGTTTGGCCATGCCAGACTTAATATATTGATCTGCGACACTTAAGCCATAAACAAAGCCAGAGCATGCTGCTGCTATGTCAAATGCAGGAATATGAGGAATATTAAGATGTTTTTGCACATAGCAAGCTGCACTTGGTAAATCGGCATGCGAGCTTGTTGTTGCGACAATGATCATGTCAATGTCGGCAGAATCTATACCCGCCATCTCAATCGCGGCTTTAGCGGCTTCAGCGCCCATAAAGCCGACATTTTCGTCTTCACTGGCGATGCGGCGCTCTTTGATACCAGTGCGCTCTGTGATCCACTGATCTGTGGTATCTACCAGTTTTTCTAAATCTTCGTTGGTTCTAACTTGTGAAGGAAAGTAGCTGCCTGTGCCAACAATTTTTGCATACATATATTATTTAGGGCCTTGTAATAATTCTTGTTCCAACGTGTTTTTAATTTTCTGAGGAACTTGCCTTTCTACTTCTTTTACTGCTTCTAATATGGCGGTAAAAAGTGCTTTTGAATTAGCATTACCGTGGCTTTTGACGACAATGCCCCGCAATCCTATCAGACTTGCCCCGTTGTACTGGTCGGGGTTCAAGGTTTTAAACAGTTTTTTTAACGTTGGGGCCAAAAACTGCCCTAATATTTTGGTCACAACGTTCTTATCAAACACTTCTTTGACTTTTTCAAAGACTAAATTGGCTACCCCTTCACAGGTTTTTAACGCAACATTACCGACAAAGCCGTCACACACAATAACATCGGCTTTGTTATTGAAAATGTCATTGCCTTCAATAAAACCAACATAATTGATATCGGGACTCTCGGCAAGTTGTGCCGCCGCGAGTTTAATATGATCACTGCCCTTGATATCTTCTTCGCCCATATTAAGCAATGCAACTCTGGGTTTGTTGATACCGTCAACCTGCTCAGCCATCACCGCGCCCATCACACCAAATTGGTATAAGACATTAGCATCACAAAATACGTTGGCGCCAAGGTCGAGCATAAATACATGTTGGTTGGGTTGCTGTGTCGGCAAGGCTGATATCAATGCTGGCCGTTCAACGCCTGGCAAGGTTTTAAGGATCAAATGCGCAGTAGCAAACAAGGCGCCAGTATTACCCGCACTGACACACGCGTCCGCTTTTCCCTCGTTAACAAGGTCAATGGCTCTGCGCAGCGACGAATCTTTTTTGGTGCGCATTGCTGCGAGCGGCTTCTCGCCCATGGTGACCACTTGCGTGGTATGAACAATGGTAATTTGTGGGTGGTTTAACGCTTTTTGGCGTCTAAGATGACCTTGAATGGTGTCTTGGTCACCGCATAGGATAAGAGATAAGTAAGGAAGTTTTTCGACCGCCATAATTGCTGCTACGATCGAAACAAGGGGGCCTTTATCGCCCCCCATTACATCTAACGCTATGGTTAGATTCTTCAAAGCTGTGCTCGCCTAGTCGATTGACTATTTAGCGATAACTTTAACACCTTTGTAGAAACCGTCAGCTGTCACGTGGTGACGACGGTGAGTTTCACCAGATACTGGATCTACTGATAAGTTTTCTGCGGTTAAAGCGTCGTGTGAACGGCGCATGCCACGTCTTGAACGAGACTTTTTGCTCTTTTGAACTGCCATAGCCTAACTCCTAAAATCGGTTGCTAACTAAAATATAACTACTTGAGTTGTTTCAATACGTCAAATGGATTTGGCTTATCAAGCTCTTCAGGCAGTTCGCCCCATGTTGTATCGGCTTCACCTTTACAATCATCGAGTTCATGCCGTGGAATTAATGGAATCGCAAGTAATAACTCGTCTTCCACTAACTCTCGCAAGTTAACTTCACCATTTTCATCTAATTCTATTGCGTCATAATATGACGGCAAATCTGCAGCACCTTCTGCATTTTTAACCGGGCTAAACTGGAAATCAATTTCCAGAGTATGCGCAAATTCGTCATTACAACGTTGGCATATCAGCCCTACTGATGCCGAGCCCTTACCTGATATTACTATTAGGCCAAGTTCATCCACATCAAATTGAAAACTAACTTCGATTTGCTCGGTTGTGCTTTCACACGAGTCGAGTAATCGGTTCATTTCCGCTAACTGAAATATCCCGTCACACTCAAGTCTTCGTTGAGCGCTTTTGTAAGGATCTATCGTTACTGGTAGCTTAAGGTTCTGCATAGGGCGCGAATAATAAAGGGCTGACCTGCATGTGTCAAAAGAATTTTGTGCTTTTTCTTTAATTTTCGAGATTCAAACCTATATCAAGGAGTATCTTGTGCAAACTATGATAAGAAATTGTATAAATTATGAGAAATATCGTTCTAGGCTCTACTTCTATTTACCGAAAAGCCTTACTTGAAAAGCTCAACCTTCCCTTTGAGTGTATTAAGCCCAACGTTGATGAAACACCTTTAGAAAACGAGTCCCCCGAAGCCCTAGTTGCTCGCTTAGCACAAGCTAAAGCAAAAGCCGCTGGCACCAATTTGAACAATGCATTAGTGATTGGCTCAGATCAAGTTGCTGTTCACCAAGGAAAAATTCTTGGCAAACCTCACACCGTAGAAAATGCTATACAACAATTGACTGGTTTTAGTGGGCAATCTGTGACTTTTTTAACTGGGCTTAGCATTGTTGACACTCAATCAGGGCAAACACAAACAATTGTTGAACCTTTTATTGTACACTTTAGAGAGCTAACTCATGAAGCAATAGCAAACTATGTACATGCTGAAATGCCGCTTAATTGTGCGGGCAGCTTTAAAAGCGAGGGATTAGGGATCTGTTTATTTGAAAAGCTCGAAGGCGATGACCCTAATAGTCTAATCGGCTTGCCGCTAATTAAACTCACTAAGTTATTACAGCACTTTGGCGTTGATGTGCTAAATCAGCAATCAAGTAATAAACCATGTTAACGTTGCTAAGTAAAAGTTGATTAACAAAGGAAATAATAGCGCTAGTGCCCTGTCACTAGCGCTTTAAGCTCCAATATGGAATCGACAATGGCATTTGGCTGGCAAGCATCGAGAGACTCTCGCTTATCAGCTCCTAAGGTAATACCAATGCTGGCCACACCCGCGTTATTTGCCATGTTCAGATCGTGACGTGAGTCCCCTATCATCACGGCCTCTTCCGGTTTAACATTTAATTTTTCTAATAGCTGATGAATCATATCTGGCGCTGGCTTTGAAACAGACTCATCTGCACAAATAGTCATATCAAAGTGTTGATGGAGCTGAGTTTCATCCAACATATGATTTAACCCCTGCCGTGCCTTACCTGTTGCCACTGCCACTAACTTGTTTTGTGTTCTTAACAAGCTCAGCATTTCTTTGACATGCTCAAATAAAGGCGAGGCAACTTCAGTCGTTGAATATTGCGCTTTATAAGCAGCAATCATCTCATTCACAGTATGTGCTTCAAGATCGGGAAAGAGCTTTTGTAAAGCAGGTACTAAACTCAGGCCAATAATACTCTTTGCATCATCATCACTTGGTGGTGCTAAAGATAAGCGCTCTGCGGCAATTTGAATAGAAGTAACAATTCGGGCAATGGAGTCCATTAAGGTGCCATCCCAATCAAAGATATAAAGCTTGTAATTATCCATCGTTATTAGTTTGACCTTACTGCATCAATCTCGTCTTTATAAACTTCAAATGAAGTTGACCTTGAAACTGATATTAGATTTGTTTTTCTGTTTAAGTCGGGCAAAGAGGTTGTTAAAACAAACCAATCACTATTTAGATTGGCTTGTTTTAAGGTTTTTAAGTGCTTTGGCTAAGGCATTGTCCAGCGGTGCCTCAACCTTTAAACGTTTCTCGGTGCGCGGGTGGGTAAACTCAATACTTGCCGCATGTAAAAACAAACGGTTAAGGCCAGCTGCTTTCATTGCACCATCAAAATCTTCATGTCCATATTTCGGGTCACAAGCAATGGGGTGCCCTTTCGTTTGGCAATGCACACGAATTTGATGCGTTCGCCCTGTTACTGGAAAAGCGCGAACTAAGGTAGCACCATCATAATGCTGAATCACTTTATAGCGAGTTTCCGATTCTTTGCCATTAATGTTGTCAACAATCACCACTCGCTCGCCTGACTTAAGGTCATTTTTGCGTAGGCCTTCCGTCACTTTAGTTAGTTTCGGTGACCAACGACCTTTTACCAAAGCATGATAAAACTTCTGAACATTCTTCTTACGTAGTTGTTCGTGCAAATTACGCAAAGCGGAGCGTTTCTTTGCCACCACTAAACAGCCCGAGGTGTCACGGTCTAGACGATGCACTAGCTCCAACATTTTGGCTTGTGGCCTAAGGGCTCGCAATGCCTCAATTACGCCAAAGTTAACGCCACTACCACCATGTACTGCCATACCTGATGGTTTGTTAATAACTAGCAGCACTTCATCTTCGTATAGAATTTGTGACTCTAAGTTAGCAACGACATTAAGCTGAGTAGAGACTGGCGCAGACTTTTCTGAGACGCGAATAGGCGCCACGCGAATAATGTCTTCATCTTGCAGTTTATACTCTGGTTTAGTGCGTTTTTTGTTAACGCGAATTTCCCCTTTGCGGAGTAACCGATAAATCATACTTTTCGGCACACCTTTAAGGGTTTTCAATAAATAGTTGTCGATTCTCTGACCAGCGTCATCCGCTTCAACGGTAAAAAATCGTACTTTAGGTTTGTTCTCTTCGTTCATGGCGCGCAGTCTAGCATAAAAACGTAGTTTTTTAGCTAAAATAAACAGGTATTTGATTGCTATCTGC
This sequence comes from Thalassotalea euphylliae, assembly GCF_003390395.1. Taxonomy (NCBI): domain Bacteria; kingdom Pseudomonadati; phylum Pseudomonadota; class Gammaproteobacteria; order Alteromonadales; family Colwelliaceae; genus Thalassotalea; species Thalassotalea euphylliae. The sequence continues at coordinate 2,460,667 of NZ_QUOV01000001.1, forward strand.
TAGCAGATAGTGGGATAATCGAGCCGCTGTGTCGCACAAGCATAAAACACAGCGTAAATTGGCAGCATTGTGTAGAAAAAGTCGAACGAAGACGAAAGAGAGTAAGAGGCAAAATGAGGCTACTTTAATGTGCGAAATAAGACACATTAACTGACAAGCCCGTTGTACAACAAAGCGCGTGTAACTTGCTTTGAGGCTACATAAACATTTTGTCCAGCGTACCAATGCTAAATAACAAAAATAACAACATCACCTAAGCCTTGGATTAACTCAATCATGTTAAACAAGCTTAGTTAAACACGTATGTTGTTGGCAGCACAGCACGCTAGCTGAGCACATAAAGAATTATTGTAGTGAGTCTGACAAACTTGCTATCTAACAATCAGAAGAAAATAACAGCTTACCGGGCAAAGGCACACTTAAGTCGGGTAAGAATGACACCCGTGAGGCTGACAACTAGCTGTTACCATTGCGATAGATTGCTTTGTGTTCTAAGCAAATGGTGTGCTGTGACCAAAATAGAGTCACAGAAACTATGAAACGTATGTTAATTAACGCTACACAGTCTGAAGAGTTACGTGTAGCCTTGGTCGACGGGCAACGCCTTTACGATTTAGATATCGAAAGCCCTGGCCATGAGCAGAAAAAGGCAAATATCTACAAAGCGAAAATTACTCGCATCGAACCCTCACTAGAAGCTGCTTTCGTTGACTATGGCGCCGAGCGTCATGGTTTCCTACCAATGAAAGAAATTGCCCGCGAATACTTCCCTGAAGGCTACAAATTCCAAGGCCGTCCTAACATTAAAGACGTGTTAACTGAAGGCCAAGAAGTAATCGTTCAGGTAGATAAAGAAGAGCGCGGTCAAAAAGGTGCTGCGCTTACTACCTTTATCAGCCTAGCGGGTAGCTACTTGGTACTAATGCCGAACAACCCACGTGCCGGTGGTATTTCGCGCCGTATTGAAGGTGACGAGCGCACTGAACTTAAAGCGGCACTTAGCAAACTAGACCTACCTAAGGGCATGGGCTTAATTGTTCGTACCGCTGGTGTGGGTAAAGACTACGAAGAGTTGTCTTGGGATTTAGACATCCTTCGTCACCACTGGAACACCATTGAAGAAGCTGCGGCAAGCCGCCCTGCTCCATTTTTGATTCACCAAGAAAGTGGCCTAATCCAGCGCGCTATTCGCGATTATTTACGTCGTGATATTGGTGAAGTCATCGTTGACCGCCCGAAAATTTTTGAGCGTGTTAAACAGCATATCGAATTAGTTCGTCCTGACTTTGCCAGCAAAATTAAGCTATACACTAACGACGTTCCGCTATTCACCCACTACCAAATTGAAACGCAAATTGAATCTGCGTTCCAACGTGAGGTGCGTTTGCCGTCAGGTGGCTCGATCGTTATCGACCCAACTGAGGCGATGATCTCTATTGATATCAACTCAGCACGTGCAACAAAGGGTGGCGATATTGAAGAAACGGCTTTCAATACCAACCTAGAGGCAGCAGAAGAAATCGCTCGCCAATTACGCTTGCGTGACGCTGGTGGCCTTGTGGTTATTGATTTTATTGATATGACGCCAACACGCCATCAACGCGAAGTGGAAAATCGTTTACGAGACGCTGTTCAACAAGACAGAGCGCGCATTCAGCTAGGTCGTATTTCACGCTTTGGCTTGATGGAAATGTCACGTCAGCGTTTACGTCCATCGATTGGTGAAACTAGTCAAAATGTTTGTCCACGATGTAACGGCACTGGCCAAGTACGTGGTATTGAATCACTAGCGTTATCAATTCTTCGTTTAATGGAAGAAGAAGCCATCAAAGAAAACACTGCGCATGTGCAAGCACAAGTACCTGTGCCAGTGGCAACTTACTTATTAAATGAAAAACGTCGCTCGGTAATGCACATTGAAAAGCATCACGGCGTAAAAGTATTGATCATTCCGAATCCGAACATGCATACACCACAATATGAAGTATTGCGCGTTCGTGAAGACGAAACTATTGATGAAGCAAGCTACAACGTTAAGACAAAGCCTGCTGAAGTTGAAGAAGCTGTAATGCCAAAATTCAACAAAGAAGCAGCGAAAAAAGACGAGCCGGTTATTCAAGGGATGTCTGCTCCTAAGCGAGCACCTGCGCCTGCCCCAGCAAACAACAAGCCACAAGCGAGCAACAAACCTGCAGAGAAAAAAGGTTTATTTGCTTCTTTTGTTAACTGGTTAGGTGGTTTGTTCTCTGAAGAAGAGGAAGAGCAAAAAGAAGCGCCGAAAGCTAAACCAAGAGGTCGTCGTGACGACAGAGGCGGCCGTGATAATCAGCGTAACCGTAAAGGTCGCAACGCAAACCAGCGTCGCAACAATCGTCAGTCAGCTAAAGACAGAGACGAAAACAAAGACGTTAGAGAAGCAAAAGACACGCGCAATAACAAACCGAAAAAGCCACGTAAGCCAGAGCAAGATAAAGCTGCGCAAAAGCCTAAGGAAGAGAAAGTTGCAGAGCGCAGACAGAGACGTAACAATCGCAAGAAAGTGCGTGTGGCTGATGAAAATGCAGTTCAAAGAGAAACTGACGTTTCAGTAGCAAAAGCTGAAGAACGCAATTCAGACGCTAAACCATCAAGACAAGCGAAACCGAAGAAGGCTGAACATAAAAAGGCTGAGCACAAATCGGTTGAACGTAAGTCAGCAGATGAAAGCACTGTTTCAGAGAGCGCTCAACACGAAAGCTCTCAACAGGAAACCAAACCTAAGCAGTCAAAACCGCAAAGAAAGCGTAACAAACCGCATGCGGAAAAAACTGACAATGCAGCATCTGTTGAACAGCTAACGGAAACGCATACGAGTGAAGTCCCAGCGACTGAGGCAGTAGAAGGCGATAAGCCAGAGCGTACACGCAACCGTCGTTCACCGAGACACTTACGCTCTCATGGTCAGCGCCGCCGCCGCTCAGCGGAAGACACAAATGCCGAAAAAAATGCAGCAGGTGATAATTCAGCAGTTGCTGCGTCAGATATCGCTAACACTGAAGTCAATGATGCTCAGACAACCAGCACTCAAACTGACAGGGTGCAAGTTGAAAGCATTCAGCAACCTGTTAACGAACAAGCTGTTGCTGAGATTACTGAAGATCCAGTAGAAGCACGCTACCCTGAAGTTACTCAGCAAACTGAAGCTGCTATTGTCGCCGAGCCAAAGGCAGAAGTTCAACAAGAGCTGCCTGGCTTAGATTCAGGTTTAGACTCTCGCTTAGGCAACGAACAGCAAGCTCAAGCTATTGCTGAACAACCTACGGCCGCTGATATAGAAGTTAAAGCACCTGTAGTAAAAGACGCAGTGGTGCAAGCTGTTGAGGAAGAGGCTGTGGCAGAAACATCTACAGATGTCGAACAAGAAGCCCCAGTTACTGCTGAAAAACCAGTAAAAGTAGCTGCTAAAGCTAAAACGGCTAAACCTAATAAAGTGTCACAATCGTTTAAAGGTAAAGCAAGTTCGCCTATGGCAAAACCTATCACTGTTGATACGGTGAACTCGATTCCGTCGGCTGCAATGCCAATTGAACAGCGATTGATTGTTCAGAAGTCTGAACAGCAAGCAATTAGAGCGCTAGTGGTTAATACAAGCCAATCAGGGCCAGCAAAGCCCTAATCAACTCTACTAAAGCTAAAATACAAAAAGGCCAGCGATTTAGCTGGCCTTTTTAATTTACTCTTATTGAAAACAGGCTTTATATCTTGAGTAAGTGCCGATTATTTTCAATAAAACGCTCCCCTATTCCCTTTACGTTTGTTAAATCATCAATGCTAATGAAGTTGCCATTTTCCAGACGATAGTCGATGATTGCCTGCGCTTTTTTCTTGCCGATTCCTTTTAGCAGCACAAGTTGTTCCATCGTTGCCTGATTGACATCTATTAGCTCCTGAATAACCACCTGAGTGTTGGTAGCACTTATTTCAGGCACGTTGTTCGCCAATGATGAATGTGAAAAAAGAGTAAGGGACGCTACTATCGCAGCGAAGATAATGTTTTTCATGATCAATCCTTGTAATGTTTTCCATTTTATTTAATCAGCTACTTAATGTAGCTGACTAAACAATTAGTACGCATTTCTCAGATTGTCAAAATTTATGCCGTTGTTTGAAGTTGTAACAAGAATTAGCTGCTAAGTGACTGATTGATCTCTCGCAATACTTGGTGAGGGTTATCTGATTTTGTGATTGGACGGCCAATTACTAAGTAATCTACACCAACAGCTACGGCCTGCTCAGGTGTCATGATACGTTTTTGATCATCCGTACTGCTACCTGCTGGTCGAATACCTGGAGTTACCAGTTTAAAATCATCGCCAAAAGTATCTTTTAGTGATTCGGCTTCCCATGCAGAACATACCACACCATCTAGGCCAGCATTTTGTGTCAGTGTAGCTAGACTGTTAACATGCTCAGCAGGCGATTTTTCAATACTAATACCCGCAAGATCGTCTTGGCCCATGCTTGTTAGTACAGTCACTGCAATCAAAAGCGGTGCTTTATCACCATAAGGTAGTAACGCTTCTTTTGCTTTTTCCATCATTTTTGTACCACCAGAGGCATGTACATTTACCATCCATACACCTAATTCTGCAGCGGCAGTAACTGCTTTTGCCACTGTGTTTGGAATGTCATGAAATTTCAGATCTAAAAATACATCAAAGCCACGTTTAACGAGCTCGCGCACAAACTCAGGGCCAAAGTAAGTAAACATCTCTTTGCCTACCTTAAGGCGACAATCACCTGGCTGTATCTTATCTACAAAGGCTAGCGCGTCTGCTTGGTTATCAAAATCTAAAGCAACAACTACTTTTGCATCAGTCATGAAGAAATCTCATTTGTAAAATTTGCGCTATTCTAGCTTGAAACTGTTTAAATATCGAAAGATTAGTTTATTGATGGCCAAAACAATACCAATCTATCGCCAATAACAAGGCACTTGATCTATATGATCATTGATTTTTTCTAATCAATTGACTTAGATAAGAAATAAATTCTAAAGAAATACGATCTAGTAACTAATCTTAAATAAAAACTAAGCATATGAAGTCGATATTCAGCTCGTTTAAAAAGCGTCTCCAGCAGCCAAAACCTTTGCAGTGGTATATCAGTGCCCCCTTACCCCTGTTTGCCGGACTAGCGCTAATGTTGGTATTGCTAGTCGCACCCAAAGTCATTGAAGACCTAGTAAAAGCTAATGCCGTTGAAACCGCGGTTGATTTGACTAAAACGTTGCAGAAAATCAGAAACTATTATGCAGAGCACGTGCTTAGTGAAGTAAGTAATACCGAAAGCATCGAAATCACCCACTTACATAAGCTGAGCGACAACAGTATCCCTATTCCAGCCACCTTTTTAATGGAAATGGCACAGTCATATTCTGAAGAAGACAAGCTACGTGTCAATGTGACTAGCCCATACCCTTTTAATTCAAGAAAAAGCAGGGCCATGGATGACTTTCAAAAATTGGCATGGCAGCAATTAACACTTAATCCAGAACAACCGGTTAGTACCTTTGATAATGTTGCGGGAAATCGTGTCGTTAAAGTAGCGCTTCCAGACAAACTAACAGCAAGTGCCTGTGTTGACTGCCACAATTCTCATCAAGATTCGTCTAGAAGAGATTGGCAACTTGGCGATGTTAGAGGCATTCTGGAAATTACTGTCGATGTAGAGCTCAGTTTGAAACGTGCAAACCAACTAAGTTTTATGATGATTCTAGTGAGTTTTGTCAGCTTATTGATACTTGTACTGTTTAACCGCCATATTGCCAAAAAAGTTGTTACACCACTGTCTGCAATAACTTCAGCAATGACATCTTTGTCGGAACGCAAAATTGTCAGTACAGAAAGCTCACACTCAGGTTACAAAGAAGTTAATGCGCTAGGTAACGCATTTTTAAACTTCCAAAATAGTGAGCAGAAGCGACAAGCGCTAGAGAACGAAGTACGTCAACTTGCTTATTATGATTCGTTAACTGGCCTACCTAACCGCAGTGCCGCGTTAGAGCGGCTGAACGAGCAAGCAAATTTGGCAAGTACCAAGCATTCATTTGCGCTGATCATCATTAACATTGAAAAATTCAATGAGATAAACGATACACTTGGCTACAACATTGGCGATCAAACACTAATCCAAGTAGCTAAACGCATCACCGACGTTTTTGCCCAAGAGTATGTTGCACGCTTTAATACCACAGAATTTGCGGTAATAATGCCGTGTAACAACGCCAAGGGCGAACCATGCCCATTGAAAGTAGAAGCAATGACCAAGCAAGTTATTAATCGCTTGCAATCGCCAATGATGATTGAGGAACATCAATTGCACTTGTCGATTTCAATTGGTATTAATCAAGTCGTGAATTCAGCGAGTAATGAACAACAAATAAATGAAATCGTCGCTCATGGTAATATTGCCCTTCACCAAGCTGAAACCAGCCATACGCAAAAAATTGTTACCTATACACCAGAGCTTTCCAATGCGCTCAACCAGCGTGTTTCAATGATTAAAGCACTTAAACTTGCCATTGCTAACAATGAATTAGTGCCTTTCTTTCAACCGCAGCTTGACTTAACTAGCGGTGAACTAGTGGGTGCCGAGGTACTACTTCGCTGGATCAAACCAGACGGCACATTGGTACCACCCTTTACTTTTATTCCACTTGCCGAAGCTTCAGGGTTGATTTTACCAATCGGTAAACTCGTACTTGAACAAGCATGTCAGCTCAACAAGCAATGGCAAGACAAAGGATTTAAACCTTTTAGAGTGGCGGTAAATGTCTCAGGCGTGCAGTTTGATCAGGACAACATCGTTGATGAAGTCAGTAATGCATTAACATTGTCTGGGTTAGAGCCTAAGTGGTTAGAACTTGAGGTTACAGAAACCGCGTTAATGGCAGATATTAACGAAATCATCGCTAAGTTGTCACAGCTTCGAGAACTAGGGATTGAATTAGCCATTGACGATTTTGGCACTGGCTATTCTTCATTAAACTATTTGAAACGCCTGCCAATTAATCGACTGAAAATAGATCAGTCTTTTGTCCGCAATGTTATCGACAATGAAGACGATCAAGCAATTATTGAAATGATTTTAAATCTAGGTAAATCAATGAAGCTTAGTGTGCTCGCGGAGGGCGTTGAAGGGCCCGCGGAAGAAGCATTTTTGAAATCAATGAACTGTGATGAAGTGCAGGGTTACTATTACGCTAAGCCTATGCCTGCAAGTGATTTTGAAGTTTATTTATCTAAACTCAACTAAGGCTAATTAATGTAACTATTGCGAATATTGCATGTTCAAGCACTAACTCGTTGCGCTCTTGTTAACATTACTCTAGATATGATGATTGACAGCTGAGCGCAGTAAAATTTAAGAGCTTAGCAATAAGTGTAGTTTCGCCCAGTTTTTTCTAGCCTTTTGCTAACAATTTCTATTTAGCCTTAAGGTAGTGAATAAACTATTAGCCCACCTTGTCTACTTCCCAATGAATGTAACAGTTTTCTGCCAAGGTAAACCTGCGAATAAAAAGCTAATCAGATAGCTCAAAAGCTAGTTTTATCAGTTTTTGATAGGCACCTAAAACCGCTCAGAAATTCCTGATAGCCCTTGCTGTCGAAATTAGTTGAACATTGGTTTAAATAACCATGTGAATATGGCACTTGATAGGCGGTCACATTTTCTTTAGTGGCCAATTTTTCAGTGAGTGCAGTTACGTCAAAATGAGATTCAGATTGCGGAAAAATTAGCCTTGTTTCTACATCAGGTGCTAGCGCGCTATAGTTGCGAATTTGACCACCATAAATACCGATAAACCTCCCTATTTCCGGTAGATTATAATCAAATAATAAACCAGTGTTATTCGAATGGCATGCCAGTAACCAAGCGGCAGATGCACCAACGCTAAAACCTAACACTGTTAAAGGCTTTGCTAGTTCATCTTGATTTAATGAAGTTAGAAATTTAACCAGCATATCAGCGTATGTTTCAACGCCAATATGCTGAGAGAAATACTGATAGGCAGCTTGTTCGTCGGTGAAATTAAGCTTTTCACCTTGGTATGGATCAAACAAAACTGTTTGCGAGCCTGTTATATCGGCAAGTGAATTAGCGAGCGCTTCAAACGCAGGTGTGCGACCGAAGATATCGCTTACCAATACTATCGTCACCTGCATATTCCCTTAAACACGCAAAAATACCTAGCCTTATTCTTCGTCCTGCTTGTCTATTTCTTGGGCTATCTCGCGATCTATTTCGTTGGGCGCTAACTTAGGACCTTTACGCATAATTGGCATATCGCCAGCGTCTTGTAGTGTAAACATAGTTTTCTTATTCACACGTTTAGCTTTTGGTGCTGTCGATTTAGCCGCTGCTTTTTTCGGCTGCACTTTTTTCATTGGCTTTTTCTTCGGCTTAGGTTTTAAGCCTTTAAACTTGGCTTTTAAACCTTCAATTTCATCAAAGCTTATAGTTTGCTGTAAAAAGCCTTCTACATTTTTGAAGCTCAGCCAGTCTTTAGGACCAACAAATGAGATGGCATCACCTTTGTTACCTGCACGACCTGTACGACCGATGCGGTGGACAAATTCTTCGGTATGCTTCGGCATATCAAAATTGATCACGTGCGATACATTCATTAGATCTAAGCCACGCGAAGCGAGGTCTGTAGTGATCAATACTTTGTGACGACCTTTAGCAAAACTTTCCATAATCTGGTTGCGCTTGCTTTGGTTTAAATCACCGCTTAGGGCAATGGCGTCTATGCCCTGCTCGCTTAGCTCTCCTGCCAAACGTTCAGTATCACTGCGGGTTGCAGTAAAGATGATTAGCTGCTGAATCTCTTCATTTTTTAGCACATGGCTCAGCATAGCTTGCTTGTGATCTAGGTTGTCCACTAGATAAAAACGTTTGTTGATATCTTGGTGCTCAGTGTGACCGTGTTCAATCGCGATACGCTTAGGTGACTTTAATAAATCAACAGCAAAGTCATTGACTTGGGCGTGATCTAAGGTTGCTGAGAATAGCAAGGTTTGGCGTTTACGGTGATCGGCTGCCTTATTTATTTTCGCTAGTTGCTCAGCAAAACCTAAGTCGAGCATGCGATCGGCTTCATCGAGTACTAAAAGCTCTAAACCTTGTAAGTAGAAATGCCCTTGGTCTAAGTGATCCGCTAAACGACCTGGCGTTGCCACAATAAAGTGTGGATCTTTACTTAAGGTTTTGACCTGATCGTTAAAGTTTTCACCACCTAAAATTAATACCGTTTTAAATTGAGTATTGGCGGTAAATAAGCGCAGTTGACCGTATACTTGTTTCGCTAATTCGCGCGTTGGCGCCAAAATCAATACACGCGGATCTTTCTTGGATAACGCGCGTTGAGTACTAACACGTTGAATAGCTGGCAAAATAAAGGCTAAGGTTTTACCCGAGCCAGTTTTAGAAGACGCAATTAAGTCGTGACCTGCCACTGCAACCGGAATGGCTTTAGTTTGAATTTCGGTAGGCTCAGTAAACCCTTGATGTTCAATACTTTCCATTAAACGTTTATCTAAACCAAAATTGCTAAAATTCAATACTGTCTCCTAAAAATAAAATCTTGAATGACCTCATTATAGTTGCTCTGACCGCGACAACTTAACTAACAAAGTCGATGTAACTAATAAAAACTAAAAATGCTGAGCTGCCACATTTATAGAACTAGCAGCTCAGCATTCAAAAAGATAATGACTAGGTGCTTGCAGCCATCATAGCCATATAATAAACAATTAACTGTTCGCAACGCGCTCAGCAATAACCGCTAACGCCATATCAATACGCGCTAATACTTTTTCTTTTGGTAAAAGCTCTAGCGTGATATCAAGCGATGGTGAGTTACCAGCGCCCGTTGCCGCAACGCGAAGTGGCATACCCACTTTACCCATGCCTAAGCCAAGTTCTTCAGCCGTACCGTTAATCGCAGCGTGAATATCTGCTGCAACCCAGTTTTCAAGCGCAGCTAGCTTTTCTTTCACTAAAGTTAACGGCTCTGCCGCTACTGGACGTAAGTGTTTTTTCGCCGCTGTTGCATCAAACTCGGTAAAGTCTTGGTAGAAATAGCTAGAAATTTGCGCCATTTCTTTCAATGTTTTAACGCGATCTGCTTGTACTTTAACGATTTCAGCCAGTGCAGGGCCATTGTCAGTAGTGATACCTTGATCAGCCATATGCCATGCTAAATGCTCAGCCACATATTCTGGATCCATGGTTTTCATGTAGTGCTGGTTTACCCAGATAAGCTTGTCTGTGTTAAACGCTGATGGCGCACGGTTACAACCGGTTAAGTCGAATAGCTCAATCATTTCATCAATTGAGAAAATTTCTTGGTCGCCGTGTGACCAACCTAAACGCACTAAGTAGTTTAATAACGCTTCTGGCAGGTAACCTTCATCGCGATATTGCATTACGCTAACCGCGCCGTGACGCTTAGATAGACGCTTGCCGTCATCACCTAATATCATTGGAATATGAGCGTACTCAGGCAAGGTTGCGCCTAACGCATTTAAGATGTTGATTTGACGCGGCGTGTTGTTAACGTGATCATCACCGCGAACCACGTGAGTTACACCCATATCCCAGTCATCAACAACAACGGTTAAGTTATACGTTGGGCTGCCGTCTGAACGTGCGATAATCAAGTCATCAAGTTCTTGGTTAGCAATTACGATCTCGCCTTTAACTAAGTCTTTGATCACCACTTCACCGTCTAATGGGTTTTTAAAGCGAATTACGTAAGGCTTATCTTCAGGCCAATCTGTGCGCTCACGCCACATGCCGTTGTACTTCTCTTTTTCGCCTTTTTCACGCGCTGCTTCACGCATGGCTTCAACTTCTTCTGGCGTGCAGTAACAGCGATAAGCATTACCTGATTCAATTAACTGCGCAATCACTTCTTTATAACGGTCAAAACGCTCTGTTTGGAAGTAAGGGCCTTTGGTCCAATCTAACTTTAACCAGTTCATACCATCCATAATGGCGTCAACCGATTCCTGAGTTGAACGCTCTAAATCGGTATCTTCGATACGTAGGATAAAGTCGCCGCCATTTTTCTTTGCATATAACCAGCTATATAAAGCAGTACGAGCACCGCCAACGTGAAGGTAACCGGTTGGGCTTGGCGCAAAACGCGTAGTTAAAGTCATAAGTAATTCACCAACTAATTGAGTGAACAGACAAAGCGCGGTTTGCCTGTTCATTATTCTTAAAAAATTGCGCGCTATTTTATCAGCGCTATGCCTTATATAACAGCCTTATATACTAGCTTTTATTATGGTGAATACTGTTTAAGTGCCAAGAAAAGTATGTAAAACCAACACATTGCCGAATATTCCCGCAAACCATCTAAAATGCTGGCGATTTTCATAAAAATCGACTTTTATGTGTTGACAGTAAATCAAAGCTCCCTATAATACGCCCCCACAGAGACGGACGGTTAGCTCAGTTGGGAGAGCACCGCCCTTACAAGGCGGGGGTCACTGGTTCAAGCCCAGTACCGTCCACCACTTCTCACCTCAGGTTTTAAGTGTTAGGTCTCAATCACTTTATTACTCAGTGACTAAATAAGTAAATAATGACTCGGACGGTTAGCTCAGTTGGGAGAGCACCGCCCTTACAAGGCGGGGGTCACTGGTTCAAGCCCAGTACCGTCCACCACTATCTTTTTTGGTAGTAATGGTCTAGATGGTTTGTAAAAATGGAGTACACCTTCTACTCTTTACAACCCGAACCAAGTCACTGATTCAAATCAGTAACTTAACCACTTCTCTTGAGAAACAAGTGGCTAAATAAAGATAACTCAATCGACCCGGACGGTTAGCTCAGTTGGGAGAGCACCGCCCTTACAAGGCGGGGGTCACTGGTTCAAGCCCAGTACCGTCCACCACTATCTTTATTGGTAGTAACGGTCTAGATGGTTTGTAAAAATGAAGTACACCTTCTACTCTTTACAACCCGAACCAAGTCACTGATTCAAATCAGTAACTTAACCACTTCTTTTGAGAAACGAGTGGCTAAACAAAGATAACTCAACGACCCGGACGGTTAGCTCAGTTGGGAGAGCACCGCCCTTACAAGGCGGGGGTCACTGGTTCAAGCCCAGTACCGTCCACCACTTTTCTTGAGAAACAAGTGGCTAAATAAAGATAACTCAAACGACCCGGACGGTTAGCTCAGTTGGGAGAGCACCGCCCTTACAAGGCGGGGGTCACTGGTTCAAGCCCAGTACCGTCCACCACTTCTTAAAGTTATATCCTCTTAATTTATCCATTTATTCGTTTATCCCTTAATCTAGTCCTGTAAGTTTTATTCCTTTAACTACTGGTAAGCAAAGAGAACTCTTTACTCTTTACTCTTTACTCTTTAAAACCTATACCAATGCATTAGTTCAAGCCCTACACTTTCAGCTACGTTTAATTTTCTTCTTAATACTCTATTTAGTTCTAAAAATTAAGAACACTTTGTACGGTTTGTAAACACCACAGAGCTATTACTTCACCAGCGCTATTTACTAACACTGTTTGCCAACACTAGTTGCTCCCTAGCCAAAGGCTTTGAAGTAAAGAAACCATTCTAATTTTGTCCGCTATTGTCAAAAATAAATGAGTTGTCACGTGCTCTTATTCCATAATAAATTCTGTTTTCAAAACTTTATTTATTACGACTCATAATGACTTCTGTCTATTCATCAAAGCTCGCTTCAGATTACTTGCCCAAATATGTGCTATCGTTATTTTTTAATGACTTTATTTTGACTAAATAAAATGTGTGGTTGGGTAGACTTCCCACCTCTACCTAGTAGTTGTAAGGGACACTTACGTATAGGAAATATCCAATGGCTACAATCACATTAACCGAAGAACAGCGTAAAGCGATAAAGCAGGATTTTGAAAACCAAGTAGAAATGCTGAGTGACGAAGAAGTTGAGGTACTCGCAAGTAAGATCAATGACAAGGTCAATATTCCCTTCGTTAGAGAGAAAAAGGAGCAAATGATCTTAGTCAAAACGGTGAAAAAGTTTGATCGCCTGCTCTATAAAAACTTGCCAAATGAGTTGTACGGTTTAGTTAAAGACTCACAAGATGGCATCTCTGATGACGAAGCCAAAGAGCTTGAAGCTACCTTAACCGAAAGACTTAACAAAAAGTTTGATATTCCCTACATCCCAGAAATCATTGAAGTTAAAATTTTTAAGTTATTAGTTGGCTTTATTGTAAGTGCGATGAGAAAAAACTTCAGCATTCTTCACCAAGCTTGATCACTATCGGTACTATGGAAGGTTAACAACTATAGCCTTGTTACTAAAAAGCCTTCCATAGCGTAAAGTTCGCCCTCACTTTTAGGGTACTCCTTTATTTGCTCCCCAATGCTGAGTAAACGCCATATCTCACTTAGTAAATGACTAGTTTAAGTCTATAATCCAAGATAATTATTCAAAGATTATCAAATAGTATTAAACAATATGCTAGTAGACGATTTACAAGTTGTACTAAAAGTTGCTGAATTTCAAAGTATTAAACAAGCCGCCGACAGTTTAGATATCCGCGTAGCCACTGCGAGTACAGCAGTTAAGCGAGTAGAAAAGCATTACGGCATTGAACTGTTCGTGCGCTCGACAAGACAATTACGTTTATCTTCTGCTGGTGAAAAATATATTCCACGTATCGAACAAGCAGTATTAACCCTAAATCAAATAGGTCAAAGCGCTCAGGATGAACTTAATCTTGTTGATGGCGAATTACGCCTTGCAGTGCCTTCAGATTTGGGTCGTAATATCTTACTGCCGTGGTTAGATGATTTTATTGAAGAACACCCAAAACTCAGCATTAAGCTAAATATCGGGGACCGAAACACAGACTTTTATCGCGATCCGGTAGACGTTGCCCTACGTTACGGCGTTCCAAAAGACTCAAACATGTTTGGTTTTAAAATATGTGACGTACCACGAATATTATGTGCAGCCCCGTCATATCTCAACAAAGTTACACCACCTAAGCACCCTAACGATCTAACGAAACTAAATGGTTTGTGCTACCAAATTCGAGATTTAGTTAACAATACATGGGAGTTTTCTAAAGGTGACGAGACCTTTAAAGTTAAAGTCCCTAGTAACCGTGTTGTCAATGACGCCGAAATAGTTAGACGCTGGTGTGTAGCAGGTTATGGCGTTGCGACGAAATCGGTGTTAGATATGTCGACCGATTTACTTGCTGGTCGAGTAGTCAATTTAATGCCTGATTATTCCCCAAGCCCTAAAGAGCTTTGGCTGATCTGCCCTTCTCGTCAATTAATTACACCTGCAGTGCGTTTACTTCGTGACCACATTACCCAGCGATGCCAGCAATTACTCGAGGAATTGCGCAGTTCTGGCCATCTCGTATAACCTACTATCGCCAATCTAGTTAGGTTTGAAATATTTAAAAAATAATTTTCATACACATACACATACACATACACATACACAATAGTGCCAATTTAAATCAAAGATTACATTGGCACTAACCAATTTAATACATTACTATATTAGTAATATCTAATTTAGGTTTTTCTAATTTATATTTTCCTAATGTGACTATTTCTAATGTTAGAAAATACTAATGTAAAACTTTGGTATGAAAATGAACCCTGAACAATTGCACCAGCAAGTTACTCTTGCAAGTAGCTATTTAAAACGTTTAAGTCATCCCGTGAGGTTGCTGGTGCTATGTACGCTGGTCGAAGGCGAACGTTCAGTTAGCGAGCTCAGTGAGTTAAGTGAACTTGCCAATGTCAGCCAATCCGCTCTTTCACAGCACCTCGCGGTACTGCGCGAACATGGTTTAGTCAGCACGCGACGTGAGTCTCAAACCATTTTTTATTCCCTAGCAGATGAACACTGCATCAAAATTATTGATGTACTCCACGAAATTTTTTGTCCTACAAGCGAATGAGTAGCTTTATGAAAATGACACCAGCAAGCCTTGTCGACCATGCTCGCCAAGAAATCAATGAAATTAGTATTGAGCAATGGCAGCAAAATGCAGAAGACTTTCTAGTCATCGATGTTAGAGATGTAAACGAGCTAGACAAAGGACAACTACCAAGCGCCAGCCATATTTCTCGAGGTTTATTAGAATTTCAAATATTGAATCACCCAAAGCTTGCTAAATTAACCGATGCAGAAAAAGCAGCAGCAAATATTTTACTTTATTGCCAGTCAGGTGGGCGCTCAGCGCTTGCTGCTCAATCACTTATGAATATGGGCTTTAATAATGTAAGTTCACTTGCGGGAGGCTATAACGAATGGTTGAAGTTAACAGCCAAGTAATCGTCAGCGCTCTCTCTGGTGGTGTACTCATTGGTTTAAGCGCCGTTTTAATGATGCTGCTATTTGGAAAAATAGCTGGAATTAGCGGTGCATTTGGTCAACTGATAACGATTAGCAAAGGTTCATTGAAAACAGCTGCATCAAGCTGGCAGTTCTACTTTCTTATTGGTTTGGCACTTGGTGGCTGGCTGTATAGTAAAGCTTTCGGTATTAACTTCGACATGCGAGAAAATTTCTCCACTAGCTTGCTTATTCTTTCAGGAATATTGGTCGGTTTTGGTACACAACTTGGCAACGGTTGTACTAGCGGTCACGGCGTTTGTGGCATCGCCCGATTATCGATACGTTCTATCCTAGCCACTTGTCTGTTTATGGGAAGCGCAATAGTTACCGTGTATTTAGTTAAGCTCTAAATGGATACTTAACTAGAAAAATACTACTAAAAATATTTGATTTGGAAGCAGCAGAATGAAACCGATCATTGCGCTAAGTATTGGCGTCTTATTTGGCTTTGGTTTAACCCTGGCACAAATGACCAACCCGCTAGCCGTTATTGGCTTTTTAGATATCACAGGAAAATGGGATATTCGACTTGCCTTTGTTATGTGTGCGGCACTACTTATTACGTTAGTTGGCTATCGTATTTTATTCAGTAAACTCAATAAGCCTTTGCTATCGCTTAAATTTCGTTTACCCAATAAAAGTAACATCGACAGTCAACTTATCATAGGTTCAATAATATTCGGCGTAGGTTGGGGGTTAAGTGGATACTGTCCAGGGCCAGCGATCGCAGGAATCACAATTAACCCAAGAGAAAGCCTCATTTTTATACTGGCCATGTTCGTCGGCGTTAAAGCTCATCACCTCAGCGTTGAAATTCAGCGTAAAGTTAAAATAGCCCAGTAGTCACATAGCTAAATTCCCAATTGCGCATACGTAGAAGAACTCTAGGCATAAAAAAAGCGAGCTCTGAGCTCGCTTTTTATTGAATCTTTTATTTGATATTAGCCATTTACGCGCTTGTTAGCAGCTTCAATCAAAGTAGCGTCAGTAATTGATGCCATTGCATCTTTTACTTTTGATTTTGGTAACTTGCTGATCATTAATGAACCAGTTTTTACTGCGCTTTTCTCTGATGCGAATGCTAATAAGTTTTGACCGTTACACTGAACACCGTCAAATACTGAACGAATTTTAAGGTTATTACTTTTTAGGAAAGAACGTAAACGCTTTTTGTTATCTGCTGACACATACTCACATAGGCTTTGAGCAACGTCTGAAGCGTTTGCCGCTGGAGTAACAGATACAGAAGAGATTAACGCGATTGCAGGAACTAGCAATAATTTTTTCATGGATTAAAAACCTTTACACAACAAGTCAAAAATATAAGTAAGTACTTGAAACGCACAAAAGGTCCCTGCTGCATTAGGTAGTACCGCTGTCGTAGTAGTTTATTGAACAGAAAATCCTGTTAAATAAAAACCTTAGACCGATAACTTTGCGTAGCACCCTTTCAGATACCTTGCCGTTTCTTGCGGCGCGAATTATACGCAAGGTAGTTTATTTAGCAAGCAGTTTTTTACATCTTTTTACTGTTTTATCTCAATGTTTTACCAAAAAAATTGTCTATTTTTCATTCAAACCCATGAGTTTATTAGCAATGCAGCATTTTTAGCACTGTGATAAAATGCGAAAAATTTTTTATATCGCTGATAAAAATATGGCAAACGTCTACTTAGTTGAAATTGATCAACAACCTATCGAACTCTATAAACTGCTAAAAATTGCTGATTTAGTGTCTGGTGGTGGTGAAGCAAAAGTATTGATCGCAGAAGGTTACGTATTGCTAAATAATGAAGTGGAATTTCAAAAGCGTAAAAAAGTTTACGATGGTGATTATATCCAACTAGGCGATAACATCATTGAAGTGCAATATGTGGCGCCTGAGTATGAGCCACAGTTAGTTGAATCTGCTTTGCAAGAAAATGAGCTGGTAGAAAGCGGACAAGAAAACAGCGACGGAGATGAACCATTTGCCTATCAAAATACCGAGCCTAAGCCACGCCAAGCAGCAACTAAACAGCAAGCAACAGGCGTTAACAAAAACTCAAGCAAATCAAAATCTAAAGCAGCTAAATCAAAAACTTCAGCTTTTAATAAAGGCAAGAAGAAAAATTCAAACGAGCCAGCCGACAGTTCAGGTAAAAAATCCGATAAAAACTCAGGGAAAAGGCGCGCTATTTCGTTTTAACACGCCAGCTATTTAAAGCCCCAATGGGTTAAGTGGGCTAAGTGGCTTAAGTGGCTTAAATTGCAAAATAAGCTATTTAAGCTTTTTCTCCCAAAATTCGGCTTTGCCCATGGCTGGATCTAACTCGTAACCTGTAAAGCCAAATTTTTCATAAGCGCTCATCGCCACTTTATTGCCTGTTAGTACTTCGAGCGTCACCTTGCTACAGCCTTTTTCTCTGGCAAGTGTTTCAACCGCAGCCAATAATTTTTGGCTTAAGCCTAAACCACGAAATTCACTATTTACCGCCATATCGTGAATATTAAGGATAGGCTTACAAGCAAAGGTAGAGAAGCTTTCGATACAGTTGGCTAAGCCCGCTGGCTGGTCATCGACATAGGCGATCAAGCTGGTCATAAAGTTGCGCTGTTGCAATGCTGCCGCCAAATTTTGCTTAGTATCCGGTGATAACGCTTCACCACCGCCCATGGGATCTTGAGCATATTGATCTAGCAATGTGATCAGCTCTGCCATTTGCTGTGCGTTGTGATAATCGACCTTACGTATTTCGACTGCCATAAATTTCCTATGTAAAACAGTAATATTATCGCAAATAAGCTACCTGCTTAGCACAGATTGTCAACCCTTCACTAGGCTAACTCAGCGACTAAACCAACTGCTAACCTTGCAAATGCTCGGCGTGAAATATTAAATGGTCATCAATAAAGCTGGCGATAAAGTAATAACTGTGATCATAGCCCGGCTGCATACGCAAGGTTAACTTGGAGCCATGTTGTTCAGCCGCAGCAGTTAGTGCCTCAGGCATTAGCTGTTCAGTTAAAAACTGATCGGCGTCACCTTGATCCACTAACATAGGCAGTTCAGCTTTATCTTGGGTGAGTAAGTAACTGGCATCATAGTTTTGCCAAGTTGATTTATCAGTGCCTAAGTAAGCACTAAACGCTTTTTGGCCCCAAGGGCAGCGCATTGGGTTAGCAATTGGGCTGAATGCCGAAATTGAGCGATAGGCCGATTGATTTTTCAAACCTATGGTAAGTGCACCATGGCCCCCCATGCTATGCCCAGAGATTGATTTTACAGATGTAACTGGAAAGTTCGCTTCGATTAATGCTGGCAACTCTTGGGTGATGTAATCATACATTTGGTAATGTGCAGACCAAGGCGCTTGTGTAGCGTTAAGGTAAAAGCCTGCGCCCTGCCCTAAATCATAGCCGTCATCATTTGCCACGTTTTCACCGCGCGGGCTAGTATCAGGGGCAACAATCGCAATACCCAACTCTGCAGCTTTGCGAAACGCTCCGGCTTTGTGCATAAAGTTTTCATCAGTGCAAGTTAGGCCCGATAACCAATAAAGCACAGGAACTGGGCTGCTAGCACTTGCCTGCGGCGGTAAATAAATAGCAAAGCGCATAGTGCAATTAAGGCCGTTCGAGTCGTGCGTATATTGTTTTTGCCAACCGTTAAATACTTTGTTTTGACTGATATTTTCAATCATTTTTGATGTCCTTAGATGGAATTCTTGTAATAAAAAACTCAGAGGCTAATCGCTAACATCTGAGTTTTTAATAAATCTAAATCATATTAACCATCGATTTATATGGCTCGATTGTCCATTCATCTTATTTATTCATCCTATTTATTCATATGAACAACCGAACGAATACTTTTCCCTTCGTGCATTAAATCAAAGGCGTGATTGACTTCATCTAAGCCCATGGTATGCGTAATAAACTCTTGCAAACCAAATTCACCAGCCATGTAGCGCTCAACAATTTCTGGTAACTCAGTGCGCCCTTTCACGCCGCCGAATGCCGTGCCACGCCATACGCGGCCAGTCACTAACTGGAACGGGCGAGTAGAGATTTCTTGACCAGCACCCGCCACACCAATAATCACTGACTCACCCCAGCCTTTGTGACAACACTCTAACGCTTGGCGCATCACGTTAACGTTACCGATGCATTCAAATGAATAATCAACGCCGCCATCCGTCATTTCAATAATTACTTCTTGAATTGGCTTATCAAACTCTTGCGGGTTAATCACATCAGTAGCGCCCAATTGTTTTGCCAGCTCAAATTTACTGTCGTTAATATCGACGCCAATAATGCGGCTTGCGCCCGCCATACGTGCACCAATAATCGCTGACAAACCAATACCACCTAAACCAAATATGGCCACCGTATCACCTTGTTCTACTTTAGCAGTATTCAGCACAGCGCCCATGCCAGTAGTAACACCACAGCCAAGTAAACATACTTCTTCCAGTGGTGCATGTTTATTCACTTTCGCCAATGAAATTTCAGGTAATACCGTGTATTCAGAAAAGGTTGAGCACCCCATGTAGTGATAAATTGGCTCACCATCTATGTAAAAACGTGTGGTGCCATCTGGCATTAAGCCTTTACCTTGAGTTTCACGCACCGCCTGACACAAGTTAGTTTTACCTGATTTACAGAACTTACATTCACGACATTCTGCGGTATACAGTGGAATAACGTGATCGCCAACGGCTACGCTAGTGACCCCTTCACCGACCATTTCCACAATACCGCCACCTTCGTGACCTAAAATTGACGGAAAAATACCTTCCGGGTCTTCACCTGATAACGTAAAGGCATCGGTATGGCAAACACCCGTGGCGACAATGCGCACTAACACTTCGCCCGCTTTTGGCAACTGCACATCCACCTCTTCCATTTTTAGCGGTTCGCCTGCCGCCCAAGCGACTGCAGCTTTAGATTTAATAAATTCTTGTCCAGGTTTGATATCAAGTGCCATAAGGGTTTCCTTTAATATTCTGTTTACGCTATGTGCGAGCTAACATGCTTTGCTAACTAAAGCTCAGTCTATATTGCATAGTATAGCTGTTTCTTATTTACTGATAATCCATCCATTTCACAATTTATTTTTACGTATTTGCAATAATCAGTTAAGCTTTTGCTAAATACACACTGAGTGAAATCATTGATATGGCAAATTGGGAGGGAGTAAGTGAGTTTGTTGCAGTGGCAGAAACAGCTAGCTTTACCTTGGCAGCCAATAAACTTTCAACCTCAGTCGCACAGGTGAGTCGACGAGTATCTGCTTTAGAAGAGCGATTAGCGGTAAAATTGCTACACAGAACCACGCGAAAAGTCACACTAAGTGAAGCTGGGCAAGTTTATTTTCAGCAGTGTAAACACTTAGTGGAAGGGCTAGAAGTGGCAGAACTGGCGGTCACGCAAATGCAAACCACGCCCAAAGGCTTGGTCAAAGTGACCGCTCCTGTCACTTATGGTGAGCAACACTTAGCATCATTGCTTAACCAGTTTTTAGCCCGTTATCCGCAAGTCAATATTGATCTTAACTTAACCAATCAACAATTAGATTTGCTGGAAGCGGGGATAGATATAGCAATACGTTTAGGTCGGCTAACTGATTCCACTATGATTGCCAAACGCCTCGCCTCTCGCCAGCTTTATGTTTGTGCCAGTAAAAAATACCTTGAGCGCCATGGTGAACCCCATAGTTTATCCGAACTGGCACATCACCAGTGTTTAGTTGGCTCCATTGAGCATTGGCGCTTTCAGGAAAAAGGTAGGGAAAAATCGATTCGCGTTGCGGGCCGACTAAAATGTAATAGTGGCAACGCCCTGCTTGATGCGGCTAAGCAAGGACTTGGGTTAGTGCAACTGCCAGACTACTACATAAAAGACGCATTACAATCTGGTGAATTAATTGAAGTGCTGCATCAGTATCGTGACGATAAAGAAGGCATCTGGGCACTGTATCCCAAAAACCGAAATTTATCGCCCAAAGTCAGGTTGCTGATTGACTTTCTTGCCGAGCACATTGGAAAACCGGCAACCCAAAAATAGGATACTAGTCCTAAGCTTGATGCGTTTCATAAATAGTAATTATCCCCTCAAGATAAGGCACGGCTTTACCTGAGATAATAACTCGCTCACCTGTTAGCTTATTCGTTGCTAACTGGCATTTTAATATACCGCCACGTTTCGATGCTTGATAAGCAATAAGTTCCGTTTTACCCAACTGTTCCGCCCAAAAAGGTGCCAATGCCGTATGAATTGAGCCCGTGACAGGATCTTCGTCACCGCCATTGGCAGGCCAAAAATATCGTGAGACAAAATCGTAGTCAGGTAGGTTATCGTCAATTAGGTTATTGGCACTGGGCGCTGTGACTACCACATCATAAGGCGCGAGTTGTTTAATCAACTGGCTGTCTTGCCTAACCGCTTTAACCTCTGCTTCCGTCTTATAAACTGCGATATAAGCTTGTTGATTCTTTAATACTTTTTCTGGCGCAAGCGATAGGCCATTAAGTAGTGCATCAGGTACTTCACTAACAGGCGTTGGTATGCGATTTGGAAAGTCCATATCAATATAACCGTCTGCACCTTGCCTAATCAACATAGCACCAACGGCAGGCGCAGAAATTGAACATTCGGTAAATTCTGGATTTTTGGAGAAGATCACCCAAGCGGATGCTAAGGTGGCATGTCCGCAAAAATCGATTTCCATCAGTGGTGAAAACCAACGAATGGCATAATGATTTTGCTTGCCCGAGTTTTCGCCTTCTGGCACTAAAAAGGCAGTTTCTGAGAGATTATTTTCCGTGGCAATCGACTGCATTAGTTCTTCTGACAACCAGCTATCAGTAATGATCACTGCCGCTGAATTACCGCCAAACTGATGATCGGCAAAGGCATCGACAACATTGATAGTAAGTTTCACGAATAACTTCTCCTAAAACCTTTTTTAGTTTTTATTACACTTGCACTTTGTAGGTAAGATCTTGCACTTCATCACCTGTCATACCGCGAAAGCCCCATTGGTAAGGCGCTTGTTCTTTAATGGTAATTTCAATATCGATTGGCGCAATATTTAGCTTAGTTTCCAACATGTAAAACAGCGTCTTGATTAATCGTTTTTGTGTCTCTGGCTGGCGCCCTGACATCATATTAATCTCAATAACAGTGTAAGCATCGCTGCGGCCAGCAGGATAGTAATAATCTTCTTTTGCTAATGGAATAAAACGTTGTGCGCGTTTATCTTCCGGCATACCCAGCACACTTTGCATACATTGATGCACAATGTCTGAAAGCTCAGCCTTGATCGGATTCAACCGTTCTTTAATGCCATAAATAACAATCATGCCCTGTACCGATTAAAAATAGTCATGCTTTTGAATAATTACGGTGGATAAAATTTGGCGCGATTTCGACGCTAGCTAGGCTAAAAAGCGTTTAATTTTATCAGCAATTTTAGTTAGCTCTTGCTGATCGCCCATTTCTACCGCATGTCCTTTAATGCCTGTCGCATTTAAAATTGAGCCCGGCAAAATATGAAAGTGGAAATGAGGCACTGTTTGCCCTACTTCCGCGCCGTTTAATTGGAACAAGGTAAAGCCAGTTACGCCCATTGCTTGCTCTACTGCCTTACCCACTTTTTGCACTGTTTTCATGCAGGCTAGTGATGCATCATCGGATAATTCATGCACTGTCACTGCCGCTTCTTTGGGAATGACCAAGGTATGGCCTGGCATTTGCGGCATAATATCCATAAATGCCAGTGTTTTATCGTCTTCATACACCTTGATGCACGGCGCTTCATCACGAAGAATTTTGGCGAAAATATTATTGTTGTCGTAGCTCATTGAAAATTTCTCTACTTGTTTGAATTAATGAGGTTATATTTTATCGCTTAAAAGGGCTTGTAAGGATTGCCACGTTAGCGTCGGCTCTTATCTGTGCCGCCTTATCTGCGCCACACTTATCTGCGCAGCTATTGTCCGCGCCAGAGTGCTGGAATCAGATGTTTTGCAAACGCTAGCTGACTAGCCAGATATCCTTGGTATTTAGGTAATGCGTCATCAATATCTGCGACGCGTTTATCATAAAAAATATGCAAAGATGGCGCTGGCACTATGCTTTGATCAGCAATACGCCTCGTTGGTACAAAAATCGTTTTAGGAATGGGAAAAAGCTGCAAGTATTCAATCGATAACTGCTGACACGCATGGCAGTATCCACGCTGCAAAATGGGCGGGAATTTCACTGAGCGATAATCCACTGTCCCTTCTGCCGGTTGCGTCACATCATGCACTCGAAAAAGCACTATATCAGAATAAGCGGCTTTGTTCGCTGCTTGGCAAATTGAACAATGGCAAATTGCCCGCAGCAAAGGTTTACCAGTTACCTGATAGCTAACCTCACCACATTGGCACCCGCATTGGCATCCGTATTGGTAGCCTATTTGATTTTCAGTTTGCATTTAACACTTCCATGATACATCGCTTTACTTACCCTACGTTTGTTACCCTATTTTTGGGGCTTGTCGAAATGGCTATCACTTTTGCTAATAGTTTGAGTACGTTAGCAATATTAAAAGTGGCTGACAATAGTTCTAGTGCAATGACTAGTCTCGGAAAACAAGCCATGCAAATTGCCAAGATAAGCATTTCCAAACGAAAAATGGTAAGGTGCAGATAATTATTAATGTAGCGTCAAACGCTAGCCGATTTAAGTCAGTTTAACTTTCACTTAAGCTTCACTTAAATTACGGAAAAGAATAAAGATACAACAATACCGTGATTAAACAAAACTCAGCTACTCGAATCTCAACTATTCAAAAATCAACTATTCAAAACGGCTCACCGATTTCTACTTCATTAACTTTTCGCACAAATTACAGTGCAGGTATTTTTTCTGCCTTAGCGCTGACTTTAGGGAGTTTATCGTTTACTGCTAGTGCTGCAAATTTACCCAGCCTGCCAGAGCCTATTGCCAATAATGCCGTAACTAAAATAACCGCTAAAGGCCATGACTATTTTCTCTCGTTTAATGGGCTAACCTCTGGTAAAGACTATCAAGCGGTCACCAATAAAGCCTTTATGCTTAAAGTTGGCGATAACAACTGGCAAACCATTAAGCCTGTGCCAATTGAAACGCCGGTGAATGGCTTAGTTGGTCGGTTAGCATCGGTCGCGACCAGTATTAACGGTAAAGCTTACGTGTTCGGTGGTTATACGGTGGCAAAAGATCACAGTGAAGTGTCGGTCCCTGATGTTTATGCATTCAATCCGTTAAGTAAATCCTATCGTCAATTAGCCCCCATGCCAGTACCCGTTGATGATAGCGTTGCACTGCCCTATCAAGATCGTTACATCTATTTAGTTAGTGGTTGGCATAACGACGGCAACGTTAATTTAGTGCAAGTTTATGATGTTAAAAACGACACATGGCAACAAGCGAGCCCGTATCCTGGCCGTCCGGTATTTGGTCAAGCAGGTGCAATTGCCAATGATCAGATGATTGTTTGTGATGGTGTGCGAGTTGACGTCCATCTTGATAAACGCCGTTCATATGCTGCCGAGCCAGCGTGTTATCTAGGCAAAATTAGTGACAAATCCCCTTATAAAATTGACTGGCGTAAAGTGGAGCACCCGACAGGGACTGCTCGCTACCGTATGGCAGCCATTGGTGATGATGCCACGAACTCGGCATATTTTGTCGGTGGCAGTGACAATCCGTACAATTATTCAGGTATCGGCTATAACGGCGTACCAAGTGAGCCAGATGGAAAAGTTTGGCAGTTTAAGTTTAGCGATAAACAATGGCAGCTTAGCAATGCGAAAACCGCGACCATGGACCATCGCATGCTAATCAAACATCAAGGCCAATTGCTATCGGTTGGCGGTATGCTTAAAGGCCAAGAAGTGACCGATAAGGTGATTGTGCAAGCTGACTTAAGCAAATAATGTTTAACTGAGTATTAGAAAAGTAAAACAACAACGGCTTAAACATCACAGGTTAAACAATAGCCTCAACAATCACTTGCCCAAGCTCTAGCCTGCGCAAACATAAATCACAGAAATGCCGATAAATCTGATTATCGGCATTTTTTTTCCTTGTTTGCCCTGCTAGAATAACGCCACTTTTTTTACCCTCGCTTTTCGGAAAAATTTTCAATGCGTACCAGTCAATATTTAGTTTCTACACTAAAAGAAACCCCAGCCAGCGCTGAGGTGGTCAGTCATCAATTAATGTTACGAGCGGGTTTAGTCAGAAACGTTGCTTCTGGCTTATACACTTGGCTGCCGACCGGTTTAAAGGTATTGCGCAAAGTCGAAAATATCGTCCGTGAAGAAATGGAACGTGCTGGCGCAATTGAAACCTTAATGCCTATGGTACAGCCAGCAGATCTATGGGAAGAATCTGGCCGTTGGGACGACTATGGCCCAGAGCTACTGCGTCTGAACGACCGTCATCAACGTCCATTCGTATTGGGCCCAACGCACGAAGAAGTAATCACTAAGCTTATCAGCAACGAGATTGCCTCTTACAAGCAATTACCACTGAACTTATTCCAAATTCAAACTAAGTTCCGTGATGAAATTCGCCCTCGTTTTGGTGTTATGCGTGGCCGCGAATTCTTAATGAAAGACGCTTACTCATTCCACACCACAGATGAATGTTTAAAAGCAACGTACCAAGTAATGTTTGACGCTTACTGCCGTATTTTCGAGCGCTTAGGCTTAGAATTCCGTCCGGTAATTGCCGACAACGGTTCCATTGGTGGTGAAGGCTCACATGAGTTCCACGTGCTAGCTGATAGCGGTGAAGACGATATTGCGTTCAGTGATGCTAGCGACTTTGCAGCCAATATTGAAAAAGCAGAAGCTTTAGCACCAGCTGGTGAACGCCCAGCAGCAAACGCAGAATTAACTAAGGTAGAAACACCTGATGCAAAAACTATTGCAGCAGTAGCGGAATTCTTAAAGGTTCCTGCAACATCAACGGTTAAAACCTTATTGGTACTTGGCACAGCTGAAGATGGCGAACAAGCACCGGTTATCGCACTCGTATTGCGTGGTGATCACGAGCTTAACGAAGTTAAAGCAGAAAACTTACCGCAAATTTCTGCACCTTTCACGTTTGCCACAGACGAGCAGATTTTAGCGGCAGCAGGCTGTAGCGCTGGTTCAATTGGCCCAGTTAACCTTGATATTCCAGTGATTGTTGATCGCAGTGCGGCTCACTTAGCTGACTTTGTTTGTGGTGCCAATGAAGACGGATACCACTTTACCGGCGCTAACTGGGATCGCGACGCAACCAACTACACAGTTGAAGATATTCGCAATGTCGTTGAAGGCGACCCTAGCCCTTGTGGTCAAGGTAACATAGTGATCAAACGCGGTATTGAAGTCGGTCATATCTTCCAGCTTGGTAAGAAGTATGCTGATGCAATGAACTGTGGCGTGCTGACTGAAAATGGCAAGCACGAAACATTAACCATGGGTTGTTACGGTATTGGCGTTTCACGTATTGTCGCCGCTGCTATTGAGCAAAACCACGACAAATACGGTATCAAATGGCCAGCAGCGATTGCACCTTTCCAAGCGGCAATCGTTCCGATGAATATGCACAAATCAGCACGCGTGCAGGAAACTGCTGAGCAGCTTTATAGCCAATTGCAACAAGCAGGTATTGAAGTGCTATTTGACGATCGTAAAGAGCGCCCAGGCGTTATGTTTGCTGATCATGAATTAATGGGCACACCACTATTATTAGTCATTGGTGAGCGCAACTTAGACAATCAAGAAATCGAAGTGAAAAACCGTATTACCGGTGAAAAAACAATGGTTGCGATTGCAGATGTGATGTCCTTATTTGCATAGTTAGTTTGCGTAGTGAGTTTGCATAGCTAGCTTGCATAGTGAGTATTTCTGACTAATTCAAACTAGCAAAGCGAACACGCTAGGCAAACAAGCAAAACAAAGCCAGCATAAGCCTTACTCTTTTTGATAAGGCATAGTGCTGGCTTTTTAATGCCTTCAATTTTTCTTTAAATTAGAAACCTTTAACGCCAGTGATATTGGTATAGGCTTAAGGTTTTTAGTCGGCTATCGATATGTATCAACATTTGCTGATAGTTACTAGAGCTTACTCCTTGGTATTCTTTGCTAAAACCTTGTTCGTCCAGCCCTTCAGCTAAGCCTTGAATGGTTGGTAACAGCTCTTCATCGCCCACCTTAGCTAAAACCGTCTGTAACTGCTGAGCTTGAGCCTCTGAATAAGTGGCCATCATTGCTAAACGTGTACCAGCTCGGTCAGCCATTAAATCAGCAAAACTAAAACCACTGCCGCCTTGATTGGTATCCAAAAACTCTTTGAACTCACCTAGTGCATCACTTGCTTGATCGTTGCTTAATAATTGCAGTGCTACCGAATAAATAAAGTGCTGCTGTAAATCGCCCCGACCCGCTAAGGTAATCACTTGGCGATGGCGCGCCTGCCTAACGCGTTGTCGCCAATCAAGCTGAGCAATATCACCTACTAGCAAGGCCATTCGATCATCACCGAAATACAGCACCAATGCCACTAACAGCGCTTTGTTTTGCTCAATATATGATGCCGGCAACGCTAGCTGATTTTGCGCGTTGGCGTAGTTAAAAATATGATTGATATATTGATGAACTTTGCCATTAATGGGTTGATGATTGGCGAATGTCAGAAGCTCTTGATAGTACATGGTGATCATTGCTTTATCGCCAAATAGCGCTAACTCATCACGCACCTTGGCAAGTAAAGATGCATCTTGACGCAGCGCAAGCACTTCTTTATCGACATTTAAACCAACCACCAACTGATTGGGTGATATGGCAACTTGTGTAACGGTATTTAGAAGCTTATTTGTAGCTCCCTTGCCAACGTAATAATCAACTAGCCAGCGCGTTAAGCGAATGGTGTTAGTGCCACTTAGCGACAACCCACCAACCTGAACACCTGCCAGCTCAAGCCCTGTTTCCGATGGCAACAACGTCGCGCTAATATTAACAAACTGTTGATTTAGCGGCTTAGGTAAACCGACGGAACCAAGCAGCACTGCGCCGTGTTCAGACAATGTAATATTAAGCGCTGAATTTGGCACCGCACGGTGAAAAAGCGCTGTTAGGCCATTGATTTCGGCTTGCGTTAATACCAGCTTGGTTTGTTGCTCGCCATTACGCCAGGTATCAGCTATGCGCTTAGCAAGGCGCTTACTGTTATCAGCATGGCTAGCAGAAATTTGGTGTTGCTGGTAAATCAAAGGTTCGCTATCAACTAACAGCAGCGCCAAGGAAAAGATGCCGACTAGCAATAGTAAAGGTAGCAAGAGAATAAATTTTACGAGTTGCTTCAAGAAGGGAATAACCGATTTACAAAATTTTTTAATGCTAAGTTTATAGCGGTTGTTGGGCTTGGAGTACAGAGGTATCAGTGTATTTAGTTACGAAAAATCATTGGTGTTAGTTAAAAGCGGTTTATAAGAGCTAGCAGTTGGCAAAGCTAACTATCACAACAAGCATAAATCCCAATACACTTGCTTATTGTGGCGCTTAGCGAGCCGCTTGTTGAGTTCTCTAAACGTGGTTAGTGGCTCACTATTAGGCTCAATACACTGCCAAATAAACTGGTGGCAGTTGTTTTCGATTAAATGATAGTCGCGATATTGGTAAATTTGTTCAATTGCTCGCTGCGCCGCAAGCTCGCTAACAAGTGGCATTGCAGTAGAGTCGCACGCAATAAAAATTCGTTTACCAGAGCGCTCCTTTGTAAACCGCGCAGGTGAGACAGGTTTAATTAAACCATTTCCGCCAAGTTCGATAATCGTATCATCGCCTACCCATATACCGGTGTGGTCTAACACCCCACCTATACCGCAACACACTATTGCACCGATCGCAGGCTTAGCAACTTGGTCAGTATTAAATAGCTCAGATGGGTAGATTGCAACAGCAGAAGACTTTTCGCCGCGCTCGTCGTATTCGTCAAGTCGTTTAGCACGAGGAGACTGCCTGCGCTTTAGCTGCTGCTTTTTCCTATCGTCGCTCACTAGCTCTTTTACCGCTAACGCGGACACCGCCGCCGCACCTAACCAGAAAAAAGGAATTGGCATAACACCTCCACTGATACCGCTAACAAAAACATTTAATACCAATCGCCCTTTGTTGTCTAAACTTGTTCTCGTTAAACACTAATTCGTTAAATTAATCACTAACCTTTGGCTCAAGTATAGCCAAGCACACACCTGAGCTATCAAGTCGCTTAGCGCTTATACACAATGTGATTGAAACCCTGTTAAAAAGCGATAAAAAAGTTGCAAGTAACTGTTTCAAAAACCACAAATACTGTTACATTAACTGCCTTACCCATTTTTCTATCAACATTAATTATTCGGTGGCAGTAATCATGAAAACAGTGACTAAATCCTCAAAGCTCAACAATGTCAGTTATGAGATCAGAGGACAAATCGCCGCCGAAGCCAAGCGTTTAGAAGATGAAGGTTATAAAATTCTCAAGCTCAACATTGGTAACCCTGCCCCGTTTGGCTTTGAGGCGCCTGATGATATTTTAAAAGATGTGATCCACAACCTTCCAACCGCACAAGGGTACAGTGACTCAAAAGGTATTTATTCTGCGCGCGTTGCCGTAATGCAGTACTTCCAGCAACAAGGCATTTTAGGCGTTAACGTAGACGATATATTTATCGGCAATGGCGTTAGCGAACTTATTGTGATGGCAATGCAAGCATTGTTAGAAGATGGCGATCAAGTATTGATCCCAGCACCTGACTACCCGCTTTGGACAGCGGCGGTATCGCTATCTGGCGGTAAAGCTGTGCATTACAAATGTGATGAAGAGAACCATTGGTTTCCCAATCTTGAAGATATGGAAAGCAAAATCACCAAAAAAACGCGTGCCATTGTCTTAATCAACCCGAATAATCCAACGGGTGCAGTGTATTCAGAAGAAGTTTTGCAAGGCATTTTAGCGCTGGCGCGCAAACATGGCCTGATTGTTTTTAGCGACGAGATTTACGATAAAATTCTATACGATGGTGCCGTTCACACACCGACTGCCTGTTTAGCGGAAGATGTGCTGATTATGACCATGGGCGGCCTTTCAAAAAACTATCGCATTGCCGGATTTCGCGCTGGTTGGATGGTGATTTCCGGCCCTAAGCTACTCGCAGAAGATTACATTGAAGGTTTGAATATGCTGTCTAGTATGCGTTTGTGTGCAAACGTACCTTGTCAGCATGCGATTCAAACCGCATTAGGTGGTTATCAAAGCATTAACGAGCTAATTAACGGTGATGGTCGTTTACTTAAACAGCGTAATACTGCCTACGAGATGATCAATGCCATTGACGGATTGTCCTGCCAGCCAGCCATGGGCGCTCTGTATCTCTTTGTGAAAGTAGATATGGAAAAGTTCAATATCAAAGACGATGAAAAAATGGTGCTAGATTTACTCAAGCAAGAGAAAATTTTGCTCGTGCATGGTCGTGCATTCAACATTGAAGAAAGTAATTATTTCCGCTTAGTGTTTTTGCCACATGTTGACGAACTTGTGCCGGCAATTGAGCGTATGGGGCATTTTTTCAATACTTATCGCCAGGATTAGTAATATAAGTTTCAATTCCTGAAAAAAGAGAACTGATGATAAAAAGTACTTTTTTAGCTTGGATTTTACGTATGCCGCTGATAAAGCGATGGGCATTAATGCATTCAGTGAAGAAAGAAAATATCGCTGAACATTCTCATCAAGTGGCGGTTATTGCCCATTTACTAGCGGTGATCCGCAATCAATACTTTAACGGTACGCTCAGCCCAGAGCGTGCCGCCACAATTGCGCTCTACCACGAAGTTTCAGAAACAAAGCTGCAAGACATTAATCATGTCACGAAATACCATAACCCAGCCTTAACCAAAGAATTCAAAAAGCTAGAAGAGTTGGCAGAGTTTGAGTGTTTACATAGCTTACCTGAGCCACTGCGCGAAACCTTTAGGCCGCTGCTGGTGCAATCTCAAGTAGACAGCGACTATAAAAAGTTAGTGAAAGCCGCTGATTTGATTTCCGCATATCTTAAAGCCAATGATGAAATTTCTTATGGCAACAAAGAGTTTAGTCATGTTAAAACGCGGTTGCTGGGCATGCTCGAACAATACAAGCAAGAATTGCCAGAAGTTGCGTTTTTCTTAGATACCTTTGAAGAGCACTGCTTTGTGAGTGTTGATAAGTTAGCACAAGACGATCACTAGCCCTCCGTTCCACAATTATTGTTAACGCTAACGACAACATTTTTAATTAACACTTTCATTAAACACATATTTTCCTCACATTCTGACGCTACCCTAGTGTTATCAATTTTATCTGACCTATTTTTGTTGCTGGTGCTTGCACTAATTCTGCTAAAGATTCCGTGGCTCAGATAACTGTATTTAAAGCTTTCGTAAATAGAGGGACTTATGTTGTCGATATTTAACTGTTTAATGCCAAGTAAAGTGTTATTTGCTCCTTTGCTTATCTTGGCATTTGTCTCTACCCTTTTTTCTTTGAACGCTAATGCCAGCTTAATCATTTACTCCGACCAAGAGGTGTTTGAGTCAGCAGTGAGTTCACCACTTGCCTTTGAGGGCTTTAACGATAATGCCTTAGAGCTTGTTGACGTGGAATCTGGCTATATTCGTTATAGAACAAACAGCAGTTTAGTCTCTGAAGGTGATCGCGCCCTAACACTAAGAGAAAGAAATTCGGTGACGTTTCACTTCAATCACGAAGTTTTTGCTTTTGGGTTATTTGTCAACGAGCTCAATTCAACCAACTTAACCTATACCGACAGCCTTGGTAATGAGTTAGCTGACGCCTTAACAGTTACCGATATTTGGAATGCCAGTACCTTCTTTGGCGTCACGAGTGACGTTGCCTTAACTTCATTTACCTTAACCGGCTTTACCACCTCATCAAATGCAAATGCCGTATTTGGAATTGATGCCTTGCAATTTACGGCACCAGCAAACGACATCCCTGAGCCCAAAACTGCTTTGATTTTCCTATTGGCACTACTTGCTCTTCTAACGAAAACCTATAAAAGCCAATTGAATTTCAAAACCATTAACAGCACCGATTACCGATAAAATATCCCGCTACCCTACCCAACAAGCCTACCGAACAAGCTCAGCGACAATTGCCTCCCAAAAGCTGAACTTTTGCCTTTGTTAATGCCTGGTAGTTTAAGCTAAAACAGTTTCTTTACTGTCAGAGACGGTCACTGTCGCTATTAATTGGCGATAGACTTTTTCCAATTAACAGTCAACTAGCTAACTCATTGAATAACTAGCTTTTTATTTAATCTCCTGTGATTGGTGGGCGTTTGAGAACAATTCTTCCAATTGACAAATCACTAATACCAACTAAAATAACCTCATTCGAACGCCATTCGAATACAAGTCTAAAAGGAATCAAGAAGAGTATGATTAACGATTCTCGTGGTGTTCTCGTTTATTTTGAGCCGTTAAAACTGAGCTCAACACATGATTAATTTCGACGGCAAAGCTAATTTGATAGCTTGCTAACATTTAAGGAATTTTATGGCGCCAGCACCTAAATATAGCCCGCAAGAGCAAGAAGAATTAATTCTCAATGCGGCGGCAAATTGTATTGCCGAAACGTCAGTTTTAGATTTTACCATGTCGGCAATTTCCAAAGCTGCCGGACTTTCAATGGGCTCCATCTACAAGCATGTACAATGCAAAGAGGACATTATCTTTGCCCTCGCTACTCGCGTATTTGAGCACTGGAGCAACCTGTTCGAACAGGTATTCGAACTGCCTTTGACAACACCCGAGAAAATTGTCGCGATTGGTTTATTCGACCCAGTAAAAGTGCAAGTTTACCCATTTGATACTGACCTTGATGGCTTCGCTGCAAATGAAGTCGTTATTAGCCGCGCTTCCCCACTTTGGACTGAGCGCATGCTACGTAAGCATGAGCGATGTGAGGCTATTTTTAATAAATGTATGCACAAAGCGGCATTTAGTGGCGAACTAAAGCTTAATGGCAACACAGATCAAATGATTGAAGAAATCAATTTAAGCTGTTGGGCGCTAATGGAGGGCCACAAATACGTGCAACGTGTTACACAAACTCGCCTTATTTCGGAAGGTACCGACACCTTGCGCGAACCCACCCCAACCGACTCACTTATTGTTAAAAGTGTTGCTCGTTTACTGAATAGCTATGAATGGCAAACCCCGCTGACGCCTGAAGGCATTGAGAAAGCCAGCGCCTTATTAGTCGAACTTGGCTTGAGATAGTAAACACAAAGTTTTTAGGAAGAGACAAAATGCATATTAAATCTTGGCTAACCGCCCTGCTGATTATCGTTATTACCATAGGCGGGCTTGGCTTTTTCAAATTCCAACAAATTCAAGCGGCAATGGCGATGGCTGAAGCTTTCCCTGAGCCATCGGCGGCAGTAAAAACCCATATCACCCAGTCGCGCGAGTATGTGCCAAGCTATCAAGTTAATGGTCAAATCGTTGCTAAGCAGATCGTGCAATTGCAAAATGAGCTACCGGGTATTATTTACCAAGTGAACTTTGCTGGTGGCGATAAAGTAAATAAAGGCGATTTATTACTGTCACTAAATACCAGCGAAGAGCAAGCACAGCTTGCCTCTGCTAAAGCGACGTTAAAATTGCGTAAAAGCAATTTTGCGCGTATGGCAACTTTAGTGAAGCAAAATAAGGTGAGCCAGCAAGAGTTCGATTTAGCCGAAGCAGAAATGGATATCGCCAAATCCAACATAGAAAACTTGCAAAGTATTATCGCGAAAAAGCAAATTGTCGCGCCGTTTAGCGGTGTGGTTGGCCTAGACACCTACCAAGTTGGCCAGTTTTTACCGAGCAACTCGGCCATTACCACGATCGTCGGTGACGATGCCAATATTTGGGTAGATTTTCAAGTACCACAAACCAAACGCCGCTTAAATGTAAATGAAACCGTCGTGGTCACCGCCATTGGCCAAAACCGCGAAGCACAGCGTTTTGCAGCCAAAATCGTTGGCCAAAATGCCCAAATGCAAGCGAGTTCGCGTCATATGATTTACCGCGCAGAGATCAACGATGGTGCTACCCATTTTCGCCACAATGAGCTAGTGAAAATCACGATTAATGCAAAGGCTCAGCAACTCGTCGTTGTGCCAAATTCCGCCGTTGTTCGCAATCAACTGGAATCGTTTGTCTATCAATTAGTAAAAGATGACAACAAGGCATACCGTGCACAAAAACTAGTGGTTAGCTTAGGTGAACGTTTGGGTGATGAACAAGTAATTCTTTCAGGTTTGGAGATAG
The DNA here is from genome assembly GCF_003390395.1 of Thalassotalea euphylliae. Lineage (NCBI taxonomy): Bacteria > Pseudomonadati > Pseudomonadota > Gammaproteobacteria > Alteromonadales > Colwelliaceae > Thalassotalea > Thalassotalea euphylliae. The sequence continues at coordinate 2,495,473 of NZ_QUOV01000001.1, forward strand.
GCACCTTAATCGCTACTGAAGGCTCATTTAAGCTGCGCCCAGGTTTATTAGTATATCCAGAAATGACTGATGATAGCTCACTCAGTGCCGCTCTAATGCCAATGCCAAGAAACACTGTGGAGCTAAACTAATGAGCGCTCTGCATGAGAACAAACCATCACTAATGGATATTTTCGTTAGCCGCCCAGCGCTCGCTATTGTGCTATCGCTGCTGATTGTTTTGGCTGGCCTTCATTCTGCGCATAAAATCTCAGTGCAGCAATTTCCGCGCATTGAAAGCGCTTCGCTGGAAATTAATACCACCTACACAGGCGCTTCTGCCGAAGTAGTTAAAGGCTATGTCACCGAACCGATTGAGCGTGTTGCTTCGACCGTGCCCGGTGTAGATTATGTTGACTCGCAAACCTTAGCTGGCAGCAGTAAAGTCACTGCGTGGCTGCAACTCAATCACGATACCACAGATGCCCTTGCTGAACTGACCACCCGCCTTGGTCAAATCAGCTTTGAATTACCAGCTGGTGCTGAAGATCCTGCCGTTTCCGTGCGCCGTGCTGATAGCCCATACGCAATTTTCTACCTTAACGTGCATGCCGAAGGTAAAGCCCGTAGCCAAGTCACTGACTATTTAAGCCGTAATATCACGCCAGTATTAAGCGATATACCCGGCGTGCAAAAAGTCACCCTTGAAGGTGGCAGGAACCCAGCTATGCGCGTTTGGATAGATGCCGACAAGCTTGCGGTTTTTAACCTAAACGCCAACGACGTGCAACGAGCACTGCAAGGTAACAATACCATTGCCACTTTAGGTTACAGTGAAAATAGTCGCCAACGTATTGATTTACTCGCCAACACTACCTTGCAAACGGTTGAAGATTTCGAGCAGTTAGTAATCAAAGAAATGGATGGTGCCACCATTCGGCTGCGTGATATCGCCGATGTTGAATTAGGCGAAGAAGAAGGCTTTGTCACCGCGCGTTTAGATCACCAAAACACGATTTTCTTAGCAGTTTGGCCACTTCCGGGCGCCAATGAAATTTCTATTGGCGATGCCCTTTATCAAAAGCTAGAGCGCGTAAATGCCACTTTACCTGATGGTATGAGCATCGATATTGGTTACGATGGCACGCTGTATATGCGTGATGCCATTAAAGAGATTTTCACGACATTGATCGAAACCGTATTACTGGTTGGTATTGTTGTTATCGCCATGATGGGGTCATTTAGAACTGCGCTGGTACCGCTGATCACTATTCCTATTTCAATTTTGGGTGCGATTGCGGTTATGTCGCTGATGGGCTTTTCACTCAACTTACTAACCATTTTAGCGATTGTGCTTTCTGTCGGGTTAGTGGTCGATGACGCCATTGTCGTGGTCGAAAATGTCGCTCGCCATATGCGAGAAGGTAAATCACGATTTAACGCTGCATTAATTAGCTCGCGCCAGTTATTAGTACCAGTAATTGCCATGACACTTACGCTTGCCGCGGTTTACGCACCAATTGGTTTCTTATCTGGTTTAATTGGCTATCTGTTTCGCGAATTCGCCTTTACCCTAGCAGTTGCCGTGTTAATTTCTGGCCTAGTAGCGATTACTCTGTCCCCTGTGATGAGTGCCTATGTATCGCCAGAAGGTGGTAAAGAAGGACGTTTAACGAAGAAAGTTAATGGTGGTTTTGAGCGCTTACAAGCTAAGTACCTAAAACTACTGGACAGCATTTTTACCTTCAAAGCGCCGATCATCTTTGTCGCCATTGTTTTTAGTTTATTAGTGGTGCCATTTTACCTGTTTTCTCAAAAAGAATTAGCGCCAGTGGAAGATCAAAACAGCATCAACGTGGTGGTGGAAGCGCCGCCAGAAGCGTCAATGAGTTACACCACTAACAATATGAACCAAGTGGTTGATACCTTAAAGGCAACTGACGGTGGTAAGTTTGTTTGGCAAATCCTTACTAAAAATGCCGGTTTTGGTGGTATTGAGCTAGCAAGCTTTGAGCAACGTGAGCAAAGCGTGCATGAAAGTTTGCCAGCACTGTATGGCCAGCTCGGTCAAATTTCAGAGCTAAATTTATTGCCGGTATTACCAGCGGCGTTGCCAACGGCTGGCCAGTTTGATGTAGAAGTGGTGATCCGCACTAACGACGATTACGGCACAATGCGTAACTACGCCGAGCAAATTATTGCTCAAGCTTATCAATCGGGTAACTTTATGTTTGTTGATACCGATTTAAAAATCGATTTGCCACAATCTGAGTTAGTTATTGATAAAACCTTAGTGGCAGATCTCGGTTTAAACCTCTCGGATGTAAACGATCAGCTTAGCGTGTTAATGAGCAATAACTATGTTAATCGTTTTAACAACGAAGGTAAGGCGTACCGCGTTATCCCGGTAGTTGGCAATCAGCAGAAATTTAACCCAGAAGATGTGTTAGATATGCAGATCGCGACTGCCGATGGCACACTTGTCCCTGTTGCTAGCTTTGCCAGTATTCGCGCTATTACTGCGCCGCGTGTTTTAGGTTCCTTTAACCAACAAAAATCATTCCGTATTTTTGCTGGTATTTTACCGCATGTAACCAAAGAGCAAGGACTAGCGAGCATTGAACAAATTGCTACTAATATCGTACCAAAGAATTACTCGGTAGATTATGCGGGCGAGTCTCGTCAACTGCGCAAAGAAGGCAATACTATGGTTGGTGTACTGCTGATTTCCATGGTGGTAGTGTACTTTGTCTTAACGATTCAATTTAATAGCTTTAGAGACCCATTAGTAGTGTTGCTTGGTTGTGCCCCGCTAGCGCTTTCAGGTGCGTTAATGTTGGCCTTTGTCGGCCTAACTTCAGTGAATATTTACTCGCAGATTGGCCTAATCACCTTAATCGGTTTGATCGCCAAAAACGGCATATTAATTGTTGAGTTTGCCAACCATATGCAGTTGCAAGGAGCAAACAAACTGAATGCTGTAAAATCAGCCGCCAGCACCCGCTTACGCCCTATCTTAATGACGACAGCGGCAACGGTACTTGGTCATTTCCCACTAGTGTTAGTGACTGGCGCAGGTGCAGAAGCGCGTAATAGCATCGGGATTATTCTGGTGGCAGGTATGCTGATTGGTACTTTCTTTACCTTGATTGTGCTGCCCATTTTATATCACTGGTTGGCAAAAGATCATCGCGGTGAAACTGAAATTGATGAAATGACTGAAGCACCCATGCAATTAAAAGTGGTGAATGCTGACTAGTATCCCCCAAGCCAAATACAAAAAAGGCAATATGAGCTGATCATATTGCCTTTTCTTTTAGCTCAGCTTTGAGCGTATCTACGCTATGGCTTTATCGACTATTAGTAACATACCTTGGCTTACTCTGTTTCTGGAAATTGCTGACGAATTGCGGCGAATTCTTCAAAATTAGCAAACAGAATATCTACCAACCTAGGTTCAAATTGAAGGCCACGCTGTGCTGCAATGTGATCTTTAATTTCATCCATTTGCCACTTTCTACTGTAACAACGATCATTGCCTAAGGTATCAAAAACGTTAGCAATTGCGGCAATACGTGCCTCTACTGGAATTTCTTCCCCTTGCAAGCCTTCAGGGTAGCCTGAGCCGTCCCAGTTTTCGTGCTGATAGTGTGCTATACGAGCGCCAAGCTGGGAAATACTTGCTTTCGAACGCGCTAATATTTCACTACCCAACGTGGCATGCGTTTTCATTACCCGCCACTCTTCCTCAGTCAGCTTATCTGGCTTGTTTAAGATATGATCGGGAATGGCAACCTTACCAATATCATGTAGTGGTGCAGCAATTTTAATAGCGCTCACAAAGCGCTCGGATAAGCCAAGCTTCTGTGCAAACAAAGCACTCAGCAAGCTAACCCGTTGGGCATGGCTACCAATATGGTGGTTGCGGGTTTCAATTGCTTCACCAACCAAATACAACATTTCAGTTTGAGTTCGTTCTATTTCGTGACGCTGCGTTAAACCTTCGAGAATCAGGGCCACATTTGTAACGTAGAGCTCAGCAAGATTGGTTTTAAAATGTTCGGCATCTTGTTCAAACTCGATGTAAAGCACACTGGCGGCACTGTTGCCCGACTCGCCTGTTTCGTAATAGCCAATAAAACACTGATCATCACTATAATGCGCTTTCCTCGCGAAGGTTTCACTAATTAAGGCTTTAATAGGCTCATCAATTGCCGAACTTTCCAAACTGTCAGACTCGCTGATGTACTTACCCGTACAAGCGATAATCATATTGGATGCCGATTGATCAAAGTCGATATGATTTCGGGCAATATAAAGTGCTGAACTTTCAACATTCATAAGCGATAGCAAATGTTGCAAGGCAGCGGAGCCAAATGAGCGAATTTGGTTAATTTTGAGTAAGTCGTGAGTGGCAGTAATCAATTGTTTAAAACCATCCAAACTGCGTTGAATGGTCATAATGTCGCGGTAGGCGCGAATACCAGCATAAACGCTAGTGATCATTTTACCTGAGGTAAAATCGGTTTTTTCTTTGTAATCGTTAATATCAAAGTCTTTAATAACTTTGGCCTCTGGTGCACTACCCGCTTGGCCAGTGCGCAAAATAAGGCGTATAGCCTGATTTTTCAGTTCGTCGCGAATCCATTCCACCAATTCAAGCCCTGCATGGTCTGTTTCCATTACAACATCAACAAAGGCTAAGGCAAAACTATCATCGCCTTTGAGCAGTTTTCGTGCTTGTTCACTGGAATAAGCGGAGACAAGTTGTAACTTACGCCCTTCAATTTCTGCATCTGCAAGGACGAGACTAGTGACCTGATGCACCGACTCATCGTCATCAACAATAAGGATGCGCCAATATTTATCAGCCTTTGCCGTTGTTAATCCCTTATTTTCTTCCGGTTCATCCTTAAATATAAACTTATCCATAACTTGAATTTGGTACTTCTATTTATCGTTCTTATGTTCTATACACTGGCATATTTTTGCCAAAAACTTAAGGAAAATTCGCCCTGTTATTTATGTTTTCGACACTTTTATTGCGCTTTTCTCAACAATTTTAACTATTTCATCAATCATTCTAGTGACATAAAAAAAGCGCCTTAGTTGGCGCTTTTGTATCTTTTGTATCTTTTGTATAGTACTAGGACAACACAGACTTAAACATATCAAGCCTGCGTAATTGCTAACAGCATTCGTTAATTGAAGTTGGCGACGACTTCGTCTACAACCGTTTTGATTGTTGCCATTGAATCGTCATTATCAGCGCGTGTCATACGTTTTACTGCCCAGCCATGCCAAGTAGGCTGCTTTGTTTTGACGTCAAATACATCAATCGCTAATTTACCTTCAGTGTAGTTTCGTACATGCGTATCGGTGCCAACCACAACACTGCCATGGTAACCACCATAGTAGCCGCGCCCCCAGCCCCATCCAGCTCGATAAGCAGTTGGGAAGCTGTCAACGCGCACTTTGTCTCGACTACCAACGGTATAAGAAACAGTAAAATCAGCATTTTGAGCTGATTCAACCATAGTGTAACCTTTGGCGATAAATGCTCGTTCAATAGCTTCATCAACGCGCACTTTCATTACGGGGTTGATATCGGCAGGTGCAGCTAAAATTTTTGACTCTTTCAGCCATGCGAAAGTTTTATAGTCTGCCGTGCTCACTTGTTCATTTTTGTCAAAATTGACCTTTGCTTTGTATGTACTGGCGCAGCCCGCTAAACCTGCTACTAGTGCGACTAACATCACTTGTTTAACTATTTTCATAACTTGCATCCTATTTACGACAAGAACCCACATTAAACTAGACCTTAGACAACCAATAGTGCTTTCTAGTTTCGTGTGTCTATATTATCTTTGGCTCATCTACTCACTGGTATGAAGCTAATTTACCACTAAAAATCATTACCTTAAACTCACCTATTAAAATTAACTAGAACGTTAATAGGTGAGGCTTTCATCACCAAGAGTTTAATCACTGTTATTTATAGTGGTTATTACGCAGAAAACCCTTGTCAAGAGCTCAACAATGAGCAGTTTTTAATAATTCGAGATTATTGTAATTAATGGTTGACAAAGCACCGTGAACCCCTTAAAAATGGTGGCAACTTAATCAGCTATGCAACTTTTTGTTAACGTGAAATCAGCATTTATCCTCATCGTGCGTCTCGTGGTCGTCGTGGTTGTCAAGCCACAGCGGGGCTGGTGCTATTCGTAGGAAAGACATAGTTTAAACACCAAAAAACCCCCGCTCTGCACAGACCGGGGGTTTTTTATTAATTCAGAACATATTAAGGGCGAGACAATGACGAAGGAGCTATATACCGGCGCTGAAATGGTGGTCAAGGCACTATCAGCACTTAAGGTCAAATACATTTTTGGCTATCCGGGTGGTTCAGTACTTGATATTTATGACGCAATTTTCAATCAGGATGATGTTGAGCATATTCTGGTACGACACGAACAAGCCGCCACTCACATGGCAGACGGTTACACCCGAGCTACTGGTGAAGTTGGCGTGGTTCTAGCCACTTCAGGCCCTGGCGCAACAAACTGTGTGACAGGTATCGCAACAGCCTACATGGATTCAATTCCAATGGTGGTATTAGCTGGTCAAGTAGCCACCAGCCTAATTGGTGATGATGCCTTCCAAGAAACCGATATTGTTGGTTGTTCCCGCCCAATTGTGAAACACAGCTTTAACTGTCGTAAATTAGAAGATATTCCAAACATTATTGCTAAGGCTTTTTATATTGCCAACTCAGGTCGCCCAGGCCCAGTTGTGGTTGAGCTACCAAAAGACATGCTGATCCCACAAAATAAGGGCGAGTTCCATATCGATACTGATGTAAAATTACGCTCTTACAGCCCAACCGTAAAAGGCCACCCTAAGCAAATTAAGAAAGCGGTGAAAACCATTGCTAATGCAGAGCGCTTAGTGGTTTACACAGGTGGTGGTATTGTTTTAGCCGATGCATCTGAGCAATTAACAACCTTGGTTGAGCGATTAAATGCTCCGATCACCAATACCTTAATGGGACTTGGCGGCATTTCCGGTATTCACCCTAACTTCTTGGGTATGCTTGGCATGCACGGTAGTTTGGAAGCCAACAAAGCAATGGCAAACGCTGATGTTATTTTAGCGCTTGGTGCCCGCTTTGATGATCGCGTGACAAATAACGTCCAAAAGTTCTGCCCTAACGCAACAATTATCCATGTTGATGTTGATCCAACGTCAATCTCAAAAACCATCAATGCCCATATCCCAGTGGTTGGCTTAGTTGACAATGTAATGACTCAACTGATGGAAGAAATGGATGCCATTGGTTATGAGCGCAATGAAGCGGCACTAGCAAGCTGGTGGAAGCAAATCGAAGAGTGGCGCAGTGTTAACAGCTTTAGTTACCAAGCTCCTGCTGATGGCGACAAAATTAAACCACAACAAGTGGTTGAAGCCATGTACGAGATTACCAAAGGTGAAGCTTACGTTTGTTCTGATGTTGGTCAGCACCAAATGTTTGCCGCGCAGTACTATCCGTTTGCCAAACCTAGACAATGGATTAATTCAGGTGGCCTAGGCACTATGGGCTTTGGTTTGCCTGCAGCAATGGGCGCTAAATTGGCCTTCCCAGACAGCCATGTAATCTGTATTACTGGTGATGGCTCAGTGCAAATGAACATTCAAGAATTATCGACGTGTTTACAGTACAACTTACCTGTGGTGATTGTGTCATTAAATAACCGTTCACTGGGTATGGTGCGACAGTGGCAAGATATGATTTACGGTGGTCGCCATTCGTCTTCATACATGGAGTCGCTACCTGATTTTGTGAAATTAGCAGAATCTTATGGTCATGTTGGTATTCAAATTAACCACTTAAGCGAATTAAACGAAAAATTAACAGAAGCGTTTGAAACTCGTAATCGCCTAGTGTTCGTTGATGTACTTGTTGACGAAAAAGAACATGTTTATCCAATGCAGGTGCGTCACGGCGCAGTTGATGAAATGTGGATCAAAAAAGGAGAGAAAGCATAATGCGTCGTATTTTAGCCATTTTACTTGAGAACGAACCTGGCAGCTTGTCGCGCATTGTTGGCCTTTTCTCACAACGTGCATTTAACATTGAAAGCTTGACCGTAGCACCAACAGAAGACGAAAGTTTATCGCGCATTACCATTGCCACTTCTGGCGATGATCGTGTTTTAGAGCAAATCGTTAAGCAGGTAAACAAGCTCATCGACGTGATCAAGATCACTGACTTAACAGAGCGCAGCCATGTTGAGCGTGAATTACTGCTCATTAAGTTATTAGCAATGAATGACAAAACACGTACTGAAATCAAACGTATTGCGGATATTTTCCGAGGTAATATCGTTGATATCGGCAAGCAAGTATACACAGTGCAAGTCACTGGTGATGCTGAAAAGCTTGATGCCTTTATTAGTGCGGTGTCGAACGAAACCGAAGTTATCGAATCAGTTCGCTCAGGTTGCGTTGGCATTGGCCGCGGTGAGAAAGCATTGCGCGTATAAACCTACAGCAAATCAACTGATACCAAAGGCAGACGACTAAAGTCTGCCTTTTTTATATCTCCTGCCATAATTATTTGTACACGCCCTAGCTTGATACAAAATTATGGACATCAGCAGCGAAACACATCGAGTTATCGACGAATGGCACACTCGCGTAGTACGAGTGCAGAATGCACACTATGACTCTGGTAATCTTTATGAGAGGCGATTTTTACAGCTTGGTATTCCAGTTATTGTGCTCTCAGCGTTGATAGGTAGCGCAGAGGTGATCGTGCCTATTGAAGCAATATCTAAAGTGTTATCACAAGAAGTTGCCAAGAGTATCTCTGGAGTTTTAAGTTTATTGGTGGCTATATTGGCAGGGTTGCAAACCTTTCTTAAACTAAGCCAGCGAGCTGAGCGCCATCGTATGGCGGGTGCAAGATATGGCGATGTCAGACGGTCTCTAGAAACCATCAACATAACATGTGAAGAGTCTATGGCAGCGGCCAAAGAGTCATTAAATAAAATTAAAGACAAAATGGACTCTCTCGCATTAGAATCACCCGAAATACCGCAAGCGGTACTTAATAAATATCGAGCCATTCAGGAGGATTAATTGCTGATCTACACCCATGAAAACCCAGTTGTCGTTGTTAATATTCAAAACTTACTGACCATGGCTGGCATCGAAGTTATCTTAAAGAATGAATTTGCCAGTGGCGGTGTTGGTGAATTAGCTGCTGTAGATGCGTGGCCAGAATTATGGCTGGTAAATGATAGCCAGCTCAGCAAAGCACAAACGTTAATTGCTGATGCTAAACGCCAAGGTCAACGCGAAGACTGGTTTTGTCCTAATTGCAAAGAGCAAAATGGCGCTGCATTTGAAATATGCTGGCAATGTGAAACGCCATTTCCAACCTAAACCCTTTGTACAAGCTGTTTAATAGTCAAACACAATGAGATTTAACGGAAACCCACTAAAGTTTGACGATGGCGACGAGCGCTAAGTTCTCTAGCCTATAAGTCACTACAAAGCCAATGCACAGCCCCTTAACACATTCCACAACTGCCATAGAATGCAAGACAACCACATAAGTTTTAGCGCTGACGCGAATAAAAATGATGTTAAACGCTTTTACCGCAACCAAAACTACAGCGCGAAATTTAAAGGATACGACCAAGCATTTGTTGCCAGCGAATACAATTCTATTGCACCACTTGTCCACCAAGACAATAACTTGTCTAAAAATATTATTGGCGGCGTGATCATCAGCCAATTAAGGCAAGGCAACAAACAAGCATTGCTGCATGGACTCGTTGTAAGCCAAAGCTATCGCGGTTTGGGGTTGGGTAAAAAGCTTACCAAGCATGCACTGAAACATTGCAGCTTAGAGGTTGATCATATTGTTTGCTTTGCTGAGCCTCATTTAGCGCAATTTTATGGCAGTTGCGGCTTTTCACTGGTCGACAAGAACTCAATAACAGCCGACTTATCGCCTGAACTCGCTGCGCGATTTACAAGCTATCAAAAGTACCGAGCTAACTTGGCAATCTTTATTAGCGAGCGGCGATAACTAATTTTTTAAATGCGCCTAAGCCATACCTGACAATAAGTTTGGCTAGCAAGATAAATGTATTTATATTTCCAGCAACTGCTCTTTGAGCGATGCTAAGCCTTGACTCGCTGTCTCAGCAATTACCACTAAATTAGTTAATTGCTGCACCGCCTCATTAATCGCGGGTTTAGGATCGATGTAATAAATGGGCGTATCAACGGGCGCGAAGTTTGCTAGACTTGCCGCGGGGTATACCTGCATAGACGTTCCAATAATCACTAATACATCAGCCTGAGCAACAAGTTTGGCGGCGGGTTCAAGCATAGGCACCATTTCACCGAACCAGACAATATTAGGTCTTAACTGGCTGCCACGCTCACAGGTTTGCCCAAGTTCGATATCTTGGTGACAAGGATAGATAAGGTCATCATCTATGCTGCTCTTTGACTCCAATAATTGTCCATGTAGATGAATTACCTTTTGGCTACCTGCCCTTTCGTGCAAATCATCAACGTTTTGGGTAACAATTGAAACTTCAAAATGCTGCTCTAGATCAGCTAATAATTGATGTCCAATATTGGGTTGCGCAGCAAGTAATTGGCGACGGCGTTGATTGTAAAAATCCAATACTAACGCAGGATTTTGCTGCCAGCCTTCAATACTTGCCACTTCCATCACATCGTGACCTTCCCACAAGCCATCAGCATCGCGGAAGGTTTTTAAACCGCTTTCTGCGCTCATCCCTGCGCCAGACAATACCACCAACTTCTTCATAACACTTTCCGCTTACTCTTTTAACCGTTGCATAAGATATGGCGTTACAGCCTTTAATCTCCAAAGATTTAAACAGTAAATCACGCGAACTTGTCAGTGTATAGCGGTTTTAGCTTAAGGTTTGTCGGTTTAATGCGATTAACCCTATTGGTTAACCGCAGCCACTTGCGTTAATGCCTCATCGCGGCGTACTTTTTGTCCTGCCTGCAAGCGCTCGCCACCACGAATAATAACTTCGTCACCCGCCTTTACATTACCGGTGACAGAAATCCATTGACCAATTCCTTGACCAACTAATACGCTGATTTTTTGTGCTGTGTCTTGACCGTCAATTTTCATAATAAAGGTTTCTTGCTCACGTAAAACCAAAGCATCACGAGGTACAAGCGTTGCCTGCTTGCTTGCCGCTTTAGGCAGAGATACGGTTACAGCACTGCCTGCCATCATCTCACTACCGTCTGCTTGCAAGCGCACATCGAATGTTCGAGAAGCTTGATCACCCGCTAAGCTCCACGTTCTGACCGGTAGTTCTAACAGTTCACCTTGCCATTTAACCAAGACCTTATCGTTTGCCTTAATGTGTGGCGCGATGGTGATAGGCGCAGCAATCTTTACATCAAGGTGATGAGTATCAACAAGTTGCAACACTGGGCTACCACTCATCACTAATACCCCTTCATCAACAAAGCGTTGGCTGATACTGCCACTAAACGGTGCTTTAATTTCTGATTTTTCAATCGCCAGCTTCGTTTGCTCCATTGCCAGTTTTGTCGCATCAACTTCGTTAATCGCCACCGCTAAGTCTTTAACTGTGCGTTCTAATTCACTTAGTGCGGTATGGTTGGTTTGGTTTAGCGTAGATAACCGCTGTTGCTGTTTTTTTAAATACACAACATCCGCTTGATATTGTTTGAGTTCAGCTTGTTGCTGTGCCAAACGTAGTGTTAAATGGCGGTTGTCTTGACGCGCTATCACTTGCCCTGCACTTACTTGAGTGCCAACTTCTTCAATCCATAGTAGCTGCCCAGTTTGCTCAGCCGACAACGGCGAGTTACGTCGACTGATAACATTAGCTGGTAGCCACATGGTCGGGTTTACTTGCTCGGTTTTTGCAAAATCGATACTCACTAGTGCCGCTTTTTCCGCTTCCGCTGCCAAACTCGTTATTGATGCCACCGGCAGGCTGGCAAAGCCCACGATGATAGCCGCGCTCGACATTGGCTTTGAGAATGTTTGAGTGATAACCGCTAACAGTGACTTTTTCATGATCTTTTCCTGTACGTATAATTTAGTATTCTGTTTTATTCGTTGTGTAACCCATAGGCGCATTACTTACTGCTCAGCGCTGCACCTATGTTTGAGAGTCTGGCTTTACCACAACTAGTTGGGCTTGTTCTGGTTTTCCAATAATTTTATTAGTGCCCAAGAGAGCGGCGTTAATAGCAATATCTCGGCCAGTGATACGCAATAAACAAGGCAATAAAATAATGGTAAAAATGGTACTTACTGCTAAGCCACCGACAATTACCGAGGCTAAGCCGCGATAAATCACACTGCCCGTACCTGGCATAAGCAGTAATGGCAACATGCCGAAAAAGCTGGTCGCTGTACTCATAAAAATTGGACGCAAGCGCAACATTAGCGCTTGTTCAACTGCGTCATCGCGCGACATACCAACTAGCTCGGCTTGGCGAGTTTGATGGACTAATAAAATGGCATTGTTAACCACTAAGCCAAGCAAGATGACAAAGCCAATCATGGTCAATAAATCTAATGGCTGGAATACCACAAGGTTGAGTGTTTGCAGCGCTAAAATACCGCCTACAGTGGCTAGCGGAATGGTGATAATAACCAGTATGCTGTCTTTAACCGAGCGGAATAAGGCAGCCATCAGTAGAAATAGAATCACCAATGCGAATGCAAAGTTTTCACTCATTACACCAATGGCTTTTTCCAATTGATCGGCGCTTCCGCCATAATGGATGCTGCCATCTTCCGGCATCACTTGTACAAGTTTCGGCTCTACTTGGCTTTTTAGCGCATCGATGGTCTCTTCTAATGACCAGCCCTGAGGCGGATTTATATTTAACGTAATGGTTCGCTTGCCATCAACGCGGGTTAGCCTTGTCGGCCCAACGGTACGGTCGATGCTAACGAGTTCAGACAATTGGGTAATGTTGCCGTTGCCAGTTACCACAGGTACATCGCCTAAATTGTCAGGGTTTTCCCAACCATCAGCGCGTAAAATCATGTTGATACGTTTAGTACCATTGAAGTACTCGCCAACATATAAACCGTCACCTAATGTTCGAACGACACTGCCCAGTGCACGGCGGTCCCAGCCTTGCTCTAAAATGGCGCGATCATTAGGTGTCAGTCTCAGCTCTGGCTCAGCCATCTCAACGCCTGGTCTTGCTTGAACACTCACTTCAGGAATGGCCTGTTTAACAAATTCTAAACCTTGCTTAGCCGCTTCTTGCAACGCGCGGTTATCTTTTGATTGCAAGCGCATTTGTACTTGTCTGCCACCACCGAAACCGCCGAAAAGATTGCCTTGAAAGGCGAAAGCATTGGTGTCTGGTAAATCAACTAACACTTCATTGCGCACGATATCTAACAGTTCATCAACACGCGATTGATCTTTAACACGTACGCCAACATTACCGCCGAATGGCCCAGTGAAAAGGTAGTAATTTTTTAGCGCAGGTTCTTTTTCGCCGTCCATATAAGGCTGTAAACGCTCCACGATTTTCGCCACCACTTCACGCTCTAGCGTGTCAACATTAGAGCCCGGTGGAAATTGTAACCGTGCATCAACCGCATCACGCTTAACTGGTGGTAAATAGTCTAGTTTGGGCATCGCAATGTAAGTGACCGCAATTGGCAGAGCCAACATGACAAAGGCAATGGTCAAGCGGCGGCGCTTAGTGCTCGTTGCCTGCATCACTTTGTTGGTAATGGATTGCCAGACTCGTTGATTTGGATCGACCACTTGCTGTTGGCGAAGAAAATACTTGGCTAACACAGGCAGCAGCACAGTTGCCACCAGCAAAGATACAGATACTGCGATAGCGATGGTTAGCGCTAAATCGCCAAAAAGTTGCCCCTCTATATCTTTAAGGAAAAACACAGGTAGAAAAATAGCAACAGTCGTTGCGGTAGATGCCAGTAACGCACCCCACACTTGTTTTGCGCCAAGCTCTGACGCTTCATGCTGATCTTTACCTTGGTCGCGCAAGCGCAGAATGTTTTCTAGCACCACTATCGCGGCATCTAACACCATCCCGACGGCAAAGGCTAATCCCGCCAGTGAAATCACATTTAGACTACGGCCAGTAATATGCAGCACAATAAAGGTGGTGAATAAACTGATCGGAATAGCCGTTGCGATGATCAAGGTGGCACGCATACGGCGGACAAACAGCCAAAGTACGGATAGTGACAGCACCACACCGGCAAATAAATTGTTACGCACTAGATTGATAGCTCGGTAAATAAACACAGAGGCATCAAATGATTGCACCATCACTAACTGCTTCGGTGCCAGCAACTCTTCATTAATTAAGGTGATTTCGTTTTTAACACGGTTTAATGTTTCCAATACATTGGCACCATTAGCGCGATCAATTCGCATAGAAAACGCTGGGTTGCCGTTTTGGATGGCGGTTTCAGACTTGTCAGGTCGACGCACTTCTACTGTTGCAATATCGCCAAGGCGAATATTGCGACCATTACGCGACTCCAGTATTAGGTTTGCTAGGTCTGAAGCATCGTATTTGCCGCTAAATCGCAATGTGTACTGCCGACGACCGACATCAACAAAGCCACCAGTCACATCATTCGTTGCAGTCACCAGTGAGACTAATTGGGGGATTTGAATGCCATATTCCGCCACTTTGATTGGATCAAAGCGAATTTGTAGCTCTTCACGATTGCGATCAGCAAATAATTGCACGCCCGCGACCCCTTGTACCGCCTCAATTCGTGGTTTCACCACTTCGCTGGCGTAATCAATGTAATTATCAATGGGCTCTGGATTATCGGGCAAGGCTTGCAAGAAAAAGAAGGTCAATGCGGGCGTACCACCACCAAAGCCACCGAGCATAACCCTTGGCGGGCGCGCATCTCGTGGTTGGTTTTGAACACGCGTCATGCGGCTGATTACCTCAATAAGCGTTTGATCCATGTCGGTTTCGACGCCAAACTCCAAATTAATAAAAGCATTGCCGCGATTGGCAAATGCGTTCATTGAATGTAAGCCAGGAATGCCCCTTAGCACGCGCTCTTGCGGCTCTATAATTTCTGACTCAATTTCTTGCGGCGAAGCGGCACGCCAAAATGTTTGAATGGCGATACGAGGTCGTTCAATATCTGGAAACAATTGGATTGGCAGTTTAACTAGGCTCAGTAAACCAACAAGCAAGATAAACGCAACAGCTACTGATACAGCAGCCGGACTTTTCAGCGCGGTGGAGGTAAGTTTCATTTCAGTACTATTCCCTTTAACTCCCCCGCATTTACAGTCTCGCTGTACTGTTTTGCACTACCTTAATTATTGATTATCAATTGGCAGTTGCATCAAGCCGTTGCTGTAAAGGGGTTAGTCAATATCAATAAATCATGACTAAAAGCTAACAACTCAATTGTTTATCGCTAGTAGGGATAGGATGAAATTCAACTTTAATACGATAAATGACGTACGAGAAACGCTTGGTAATCACTCGACATACTTAGACATATTTACCGACATATTTAGCAACATTGCCAAAGTAGGCAGCGACACCACTTAATATTAAATAAGTGTTTGATATTTATCAGAGTTGTTTAAAGTAGAGGTTTACAGCGGTGATGGTTGAGGTGGATATGAGATTACCGTTAATAAACAAATTACCTTTAATAAACAAGAGGACAACTTATAAGCTACCTAACACGCTTATTACGAGTAATAGGCGTGTTAGGTAGAATAAAGTCTATTGGCTAGCCATTAAACTGAGCAACTAAACTCTTTTGATCGTTTAATCTATCAAGCAGGTTTTCACTTAAACTCACGGCTTCCCTGCCGTGTTGTTCACTTTCACTCGACATTTGCGAGATAGTAGACACGTTTTGGTTAATTTGCTCAGCAACTACAGATTGTTCTTCAACAGCCGTTGCTATTTGCGCGCTGATGTTGGCCAATTCAGTAACTTCGGTATTGAGCTGAGCTAGCGCGCTACCGGTGTCATTGGCAAGGTCGACACAGTTTGCTGACAAGTCATTGCCTTTGACCATAGCATTGGTCGCAGCATCTGATTCTTCCCTAAGCTGTGCCAACAACTTAGCAATCTCGTCAGTAGACTGCTGCGAGCGCATTGCCAAAGCGCGAACTTCTTCAGCAACTACCGCAAAACCGCGACCTTGTTCACCGGCGCGAGCAGCTTCGATAGCAGCGTTTAGTGCCAATAAATTCGTTTGATCAGCAATACTACTGATCTCGCTTAACACGGTTTCAATGGTTCGACTGCCAGTGATTAAACGGCTAATGGCGCTATCAACATTACCTAGCTGCGCAGATAGCTCGCTAATTGCTGCCACCATGTTAGTTACAACTTGTTGACCTTGATCGTTGATGACTAAGCCTTGTTGAGCAACATTGGCACCGTTGGCAACGACCTCTGCAATTTCTTGCACGGTACACGACATTTGGTGAATAGCCGTGGCCACTTGTTCTGTCTCTGATTTTTGACTCGACAGTATTTGTGCAATACCACTGCCTCGTTCAGCAGATTCAACTGCGCTTTCTGCTATTTTTCCAGAGTCATCCGCAACTCGACCAACAACCGCCCTTAATTCAGCTTTTTGCATTCTCAGTGCTAAATCAACACAGCTTAAGTCACTATTAATGCCTGAATAAACGAGGTTCATTAACGGGTTATCAAACGTTTGCTTCGCGCGATTAACCACAGTTTTATAGCGCTTTCGCCATAAACCAAATAAAAAGCAGCCGGACGTTGCCAAAATACTCATGATCCAGGCAAGTACGCTAGTAGGCTCTAAAACTAGTGACGTAATAGACAACACACTCATTAATGCTGCAATGATTTGAAAAACGAGTGTCGCATCAAGCTGCGCTGTTAACTGAACTGGTGATTTACCTTCGTTAAGTTGCTGGTAAAGCTTTTCAGCACGGGCAACAGCATCACGATCGGGTGCGGTACGCACTGACTGGTACTCGTAGACTTCACCTTTTTCGTTTTTAATCGGCGTAACATAGGCGTTAACCCAATAATAATCGCCATTTTTACAGCGATTCTTAACGAGCCCCATCCAAGGTTTGCCATCTTTAATATATGACCACAAATTCTTAAATGCAGCTTTTGGCATATCAGGGTGACGCACCATATTGTGCGGCTGACCGATCATTTCATCTAATTCATACCCCGCAATGTTACAAAAACTATCATTAGCATACTTGATATGACTGTTTAGGTCGGTGGTTGAAAGCAAGATATCTTGCTCAGAAAAACGTTGTTCTTTACTCATTACTCATTCACACCTCTTGATTGAATGAAAAACTGAATGAAATACAAAACTGGCCTGCTCGGCCAAAATTCTTAAATTATGTTGCTAGTGATTGTTATTTATAGACTTTTATTGGTTTGTGCTAGCATTATAAAACGGCTTATTAAAGCCTATTTTTTTTTCAAAAAATACGCGCAAATTGTATTAATTCAGTGAACTTTGATCTGGATCAACTAAATTTGGCTTTGGTTTATTCACATACAAAATGTAAGACATTGGCCATATCAATTGTAAGCTCATAAACAGTTGCGATGTAAGACCCAGTGGAGTTGTTAAATATTGCAATAAAAATTTATTTTTGCTGTTTACGTCATTTTGGGAAAAATGCTGACTACGCTGGTTTGGAAGAATAGCGAGGCGGTACTAACGCAGAGTAAGGTCTAAAATCACTAGCATAAGCTAGCTATGAATAATGAATAAGTTGGGTATAAAAAAGCCCCAAAATGCAGGGGCTAAACCATAGCGGTTTGAAGTGTGAGTTTTACTTACGCATATGCGATAGCAACTAGCTATCGCGCTTTCTCACAAGAAACAGTAACGGCAGTAACATTAATGCCGCGCTTGCTGGTACAGGCACTTGAGCGCTGCTAACTGCGAAACTTGCGCCGCGCAAATCAAGTGATGCAGGGGCAAAAACACCCGACGTGCCAAACCCATCAGTCAAGCTTACATTGGCCAGCGAAAAATCCACAGTACCTGCACTGGTTAACTCGAATTGAACTGACGCTAATACAAACGAAGACACTAGGTTTTGCTCAAAAAACAAATCAAAAGGACTTTCAAGCGATACTTCGTCAATGGCTAATGAATCTCCGTTATTAACATCTGACTGACTAGAACCAAAAACGCCTAGATCGAGTAAATTACCAAATGTCACTTGAGCATTTGTAACCTCAGTGCTGTCAAACAAAAAGTCTAAACTAAAAGAGGCAACTTCCACCGGGCTACCAGCCAATTGTTCAATATCGGAAATCACAATGTCAGCCGTAACCAAGTCACCCACTTGGTATGCTTGGTCGGCAACTTCAACAGTTAGTATGGTCGCTAAACTCGCATGCGACGTAATCGCTAACACAGCAGTTAGCAAGGTTTTTGAGATAACCTTTGTAAAATTTTTCATGGTTTTTCCTTATTCTGCTTATTTTTATATAATTTGCTTTGTTCTTATTCGTTTTATCCGCGCGGCGCTTTTATTGGTATTAAATAAGGGCCGCGCGTAAACATAAGTTCTACTGACTTATTCCGCTCGGCAACGAGCACGTGTGCATAACCCGTACATGGCGCGTACATCAGTGAAATTAACAACACCATCTTGGTTAATGTCTTGCGTTGCTAAATCAATATTGTTAGCGCGAATGGCTGCCAAAAGCGCACGAATATCATTGATGTCAACGTCATTGTCGCCATCAAAATCGCCTAACACGCCATCTACTTGTGTACCCAAGCGCACAGTAACAATCACCGGATCGTGATCTGAAGCGCGAAATGCAGTAGGTGCATAGAAAGCGGCTTGCTGCTCTGCCGATTTAAACTCTTCGTTGTAATCAAACGCTCTTGGCTCATCTGCATTGATGTGCCACGCTTGCACTTGCTGCACTTGTGGAGTTAATGAAGCTGATGCTAAGGCGTGATCGAGGTAGCCAATTTCACCGCCAAAGCTATAGGTGTAGGCGCTTGGACCAACCTTGGTTGACAACAAGTTGCTGTAGCCTGCATTGGTTATTGCCGTGATTGGGTCTTCTTTACCGTAAGAGTTTAAATCACCAACAATCAACACGTCTTCATCGGCAATACCCGTTGGATTAGTCGCTAACCAAGCAAGTAAGCCATTAGCAGCTTGGGTGCGGAGTAAATTCCAACAACCTTGACCATCATTTTGATCTTGGTTAGCACCCGATGCACTGCCACAGCCACCTTTAGATTTAAAGTGATTAACAACGAAAGTGAAACTCTCCTGTGCATCACCATTGACATTGGATGCAAATGTTTGCGCAAGCGGTTGACGGTTACCAAAATCAAATGGTGTGGTAGTAATGGTGGCCGCACTGCCAACAGGTGTCACTGCACTCGGCTTGTAAATAATACCGACAGCGATTGCATCAGAGCCAATACCGTCGCCGTCTAGAGCAACGTAGTCATAAGTACTCGCGCCAACTTGGTTGTTAAGTTCTCGAACCAATTGTGCGATTGCTGAATTATCGCCAAAGCCATCATTTTCAATTTCCATTAAGCCAAATATGTCAGCGTCAATTTGCGCAAGCGCTGCCACTATTTTGGTTTGCTGGCGTTCAAATTCTTCGGCACTATCAGCCCCACGAGGGGTTGGGAAGCCTGTGCCGTCACCATTACCATTGAAGTAGTTAAGCACGTTAAAGCTGGCGATTTTAAGCTCATCTGACGCACTAGCAATAACCTCATTACTTCGCGCGTTAGCTGGTGAAAATACCGGTGCTGCTGTCGGTTGTATTTGGTAGTTACCGAAGCTAAAGTCTAATGTGCCTTGCAAGCCAGATACTTTGTCACCCAAGCGAACAGGCGTGTTGTAACTTAACGAAGGGCTTGGATAAGGCACAACAGCAGGATTTTGCTGTGAGTTTTTGTCGTCAACCAACAGTTTGTTGCGACTATTTCTCTCTGCTAAGGCTTGTGCTTCTGGGCTACTTGGCGCGTAGACATTGGTCGGAATAAACAAACGTCCATTTGATACGGCAAATTGGCCAAAGCGCGTCAAATTAAAGGTATCAGTAACCGACAATGACTGCGGTAAACTAACCAGCATATTTTCTAACGCTTCAAACGCTGCGCTATCAGCTACAGGTAAGGTAACGGCTTTTGGCTCAATGGTTTCACCTTGACCACAATCTAAGTGTTCTTCTGTCAGTGATAATTGCGTGCGATTGAAAAACTCGCTGACATTACCCTGAACGCGAACTTTATTGCCTAAGGTTGGCAAGTTTGAGCGGCCATTTAAGAAGACAAATAGTGCTTCAGAGCTGGTTTCGTCACCATCGTTATCAGCTTGCTCTTCTTGTACGATAAAGCCCTGTAAATTGGGTAATACATTCGTAACCACGGCTTCAACAATATTAGTTTGGTTAACTAATGTTGATGCATCTCCGCTACCTTGTATTGTACTAATCAAAGTTGTCTGGTCGCCACATTGGCCAAAATCAGCAGGTGCAGGTGGTTCTGAACCGCCACCGTCACCACCGCTGCCGTCGTCATCACTGTTATGACTACCTAAAAACGTAAACGTGTCACTATCGTATTCTAGCCATTGCTGATCTGGATCAAATGCATCATCAACAATGTTATCCCCCTGCACCACCTCAGGTTTGCGCACGAGCGTTTTATTCGCCCCCCATGATTCGCGCACGCCACGTTGACCAAACGAATCAATCACCTGATCTTGCTTAACCAGCTCAAAATAGTCATCACCGTTGAAATTCACCGCACTTTCTTGCACGTCAACATAGCCAAGTAGTTCACTATCATCGCGAATTTGCGAACTGCCGATAACAAGCACGTCACCAGGTAGTATTTCGCCGCTTAAGTTAGCGACCGAAGTTGGCTGCGCACTACCATTTGAATAAAGCTTGAATTGATAATCGGCTAACGAAATAGTCGCATCGGTTGGGTTGTAAATTTCAACAGCTTTATTAAAGCTGCTGCCTTCTACGTACTCAGAAAAGAATAAATCTTGGCTAACCGGTGTTGGCGTCGGCTCTGGCTCTTCACCACCACCACTTTGCTCACCAGCCACAACACGTACATCGTCAAGACGGGTGTATTCTGAGCCTGAGCTATTAGCCATAACGACTTTGAGCTGTAACGAATTTGCATTCGGTAAAGCAACTGACACGGTAACCGAACCAAAGTCGTCAATTAGCGTATGACTGGCATTGCCCTTGTCTTGCCAGTTTTCCACACGAACAAAATCACCACCATCAAGTGCATAAAAAATATCGACAAAATCTGATGTTTCATGGGTGCCCGATTCGCTCACTAACATTGAGAACGACACATCGGTCATACCTGAGATAGCAATAGTTTCTGACATCCAAGCGGCATCACCACCTATGTCTCGACCTTCAAATTGTTGATTGGTCACTTTGAACCAATCAAATTCATTTTCTAATCCGGCATTTCCAACATCAATTGACCACTTGGTTACATTATCCATGTCAATGGTGTTAAAAATCGCACCTTTATTATCAATTGCTACATCATTAAAGTCTTCTAACCAAACTTCTTGCTGTTCGGCTAGTGAAGTAGCAGCGACAGTGAGAGGAAATACAGCGAGCAAAACCTTTTTAAGCGCACTAAATTCTGCGCGTTTAGAGAACTTCTTATCATTATTATGTTTCATAATTGTCTCGGACATTTTGGGACGTTGATAGCTTGTTTAAGTAAAATTATATGTCTAATCTTTGCCTAACCGGAGTTTTAAGCAGCCAAATTTTGACCCATAAATGTTAAAATAATGTTACACAAAAATGAAATGAAAAATATTTAACCATATGGTTACATTTTTAACGACCAAATAATCATCAATTCACGAACAACAAATAATCGACAAAACACCACTTAGTCAAAACCTAACATTTAGTACGCTGTTTTTATTGAATTAATTTTCCAAAACCTAGAGGTAACTAGAAATTCTTCTCATACCTCAAACACACTAACAATTGAAAAAAACGCAGAGCATAAGTTAGAAAAACTTATCCGTATAAAAGATAAGGTTTAATTGACCTTGCTCAAAAAGCGCCGTTGCGAAAAATGTCAAAGTAGCTGAAACGTGGTTGCACATAGCAATTAGCTGCAGTGTGCCGCCACGCGATTTAATTTGAACCAGAGATTAGGTTCATAGAATTTTGGCGGGTAGAACGACGACCTCTTGTAATTCGCCAACAATAAAAAGTTAAACCTGATATTTATTGAGGCGAAACATGACAATAGACTTTAGCAAAATAGCTTACTTTCAAAATTTAACGGCGGAAGATATTCCAGAAACGCCTTTGGCTTGGCTACAGTCTCTAGATTCACCCAGCATTATTGATTTCGTTAACAACGAAAACCATCCATGGCGAGTCATTACCACGCTTTTGCAAGGCAACTCGCCATCAGGCTTTTATGCCGTGCATCAATTAATCAAAGCAAGCGCGTTCAAAAAACTAAAAATAAACGTTCGTGTTATTGTTGCCTCTGTTGAAGCCGCTCGCCATGAACCAGCGTTTAGTCATGTTGCATTGCCTGAAGGTAAAAACCTTGACCGTTGTTTTGGTTCAACAAGTCTTAGCCAATATTTTTTGCGTGCCCAAATGCTTGCAGCAAGCATTCGCCAAGTAAAGCCTATTGCAGTGCTCGATCTTCAAAATAGTCAGGGGTCTAGTCCAGCTTATGCGATGGGTTTAAGACAGAGCCATGATCACTTAGCACTGGCTTCGCTATTTTGTAGAACACTCGTCGTGTCAGATTTAAGGCTTGGCGCTCTTTTCGAGCAGAATTTTGATTGTCCTGTCGTAAGTGTTCAATGTGGCAACCCTGAATTTACTGAAAATAATCATCTCACAGAAACTGCGCTAATCGACTTTATCGAACAGAAAGACTTGAGCCTAAGAGAGCTACCAAGTGATCTCGCCGTAATTCACGACGCAAAACTGATCAAGCTAAGTGCCAATAAAAGCGTTGCCTATGGGACTGAACCAAGTGACGCCGATATCACCCTCAAAGACATGTTAAAACAGTGCAACTTTACTAAACTTGATGGAAAAACGCATATCGGCTGGACAGCCGAACCTGTATCGGAGTTGCTTGAGAGCGAATCGCGAAATGAACAAGCGTTAGAGGAATTTCTGGCAATTGAAGACGGCTATATATACTGCCAACCAGGAACGTTTTTATTTTCCATCAATCCACTGTTGCCTCAGCATGCCAGCGATAGGCTCTTTTTTGTCGCTAAAGAAGAACTAAAACTCAATAAAAAATAATCGATAGCTTAGGGCGTGTTGTCAGTAAAAGGTTAAAGCTACACAGCTAGAAAATACTCGATTAGGTGTAGCTTTAACCCTTTCCGGGAATTACCAGAAGTTAGTTTAACGTGGCTTGCCACTGGCCTTTTAGTTTATTGACTGCCTCAAGAGACGACCCGGTAAAGTGGTGGTCGTTTAAAATATTAAAGCCTTGTTCAGCAAGCGCTTGATGTTCATCTTGAAACAAATGATCACGCTTCATTGCCAATAACACTTTGAGCATGCTGATCGCTATTTTACTATTTTGCGGCGAAAGTTCTAACGCTTGCATAAGTGATGTAAGGGCTGGTTCTAAACGTTTCTTTTGGTAATGTTCAACCGCCATTTCGTGCAGCTGGCGTGCGGTAAAAAATATCTCCTGCCGCTCTTTCATTTCCTGTTCAACGTATTTGCTAACCACTTGGCTTGTTAAGTTCTCGCCAGCAATTTGATTGCTAATCGCTTGCAAAATGGTGATAGCTTCTTCACGCATACCGAGCTCGTGAAATACTTTAACTTTATCTAAATTGTCTTCGATATCCGTGCTAGTACGCAACGATAAATGAGTTTCAACTAAACGCTCTGCCAGTTCATTCTGCTTACGAACATTAAGAATACGAGCTTGTGCAACCAAAAGCTGTTCTTTGAATTCACCGAACTCTTGGTGTTCCTGCAAGCGTTTAATATAACGCTCTGACTCTTGTAGCACTTTTTCACTGCTGCTATCAGCTAAGGTACAGGCTAAATCAATGCCGGCACGAATCACATTCAGCAATAGTCGCGGCGAGTCATGCACTGAATTTTTAGCATAAGTTGCTATCGATTTTGTCGCTTGGTATTGACCTAAGTGATCATGATTTAAACGGGCAAGATCCCAATATTTTTTGTTGCGCTCAATATTGCGCGGTGCAAGTTCACGCGCCAGTTTTATTTCGTCATATGCCTGCGCGTAATTTTCTTGCTCAATGTAATACTGTGCAAGCATATCATGGGTAGCAAAACGGGTATCAGGCTTGCCAGTTAGCTCAGCCAGCAACTGTTGAATCTCATCAATTCGCCCTTGTTTTAGCAATGCTTTAACATAGCCCAAGTACACCCATGAATATTGGTAGGTATTCAAAAGCTCCTTAAAAAAGCGTTCTGCTTCTGAAAATTCTCGAAGCTGTAAGAAAGAATCGCCCTTCATTCGTAAAATACTAGGGAAATATTTTTCTAAACTAGCGTCCAGTAAATAACGGTCAGCGTAATAAATAGCCTTTGAACTGTTTTTATTATCAACGGCTTGATAGATATTAAATAGCTTGCGCTTAATTTGCAGTGCGTAGGTTAAACGTTTTTTAACATTGCTAGCCGACAAGGGTTTCACCCAGAAATCATCTGGTTGTAACTCAACTATAGAATTAACAAGGGTTTCGCTGGTTTCAGCGCTCAGGAATATTAATACCGTGCTTTTCTTTACAAAACCGCGAAACTTTAGTTCTTCTAACAGATGAAAACCGTCTTTATCGCTTTGCACATTGAATGAACAAATCACAATATGAAAATGCATTTCTTCACACAAACGCAAGCCATAATAGGCGTTTTGCGCGCAGCGAATTTCTTTTATGCCTAGCTCGTATAGAGCGTCAGTGAGTAAGCCATGAACCAGTGTATTATCTTCTATGATAAGTACATTTAGCTGGTCAAAGTGCTCCAATGCGTTTTTTAACTCTTTATCCAAAATTACGGCTCGTTTGAATGACTGTTTTGTTCAGGGGAAATTTTTATAGCGACACTATAGTAACAAACTCGCTAACTACTTGCTGATTAACATCAAATTTATATTGCATTTAACACTTAACCTACATAGAATTCACGCCCTTTTTACAATCGTCTATTATTCACACTAACAACATTAAGTTCAGTTAGTAGCAGTGATTGCCCAGTGAAGGGCATAATAAAAATACTGGAATCACTCTAATCGTGGGGATTCTATGAATAACATAAATAAACTATTTAGCTAACTCGTTGTAGCTTTATTTATCGAAAGCATTGTATTGGGCTTTGTATACCAGTCATTTCTTTCTGCCTTTTTAATTGGCTTACCAGCGATGTTAGTTCCACTGTACTTTTTAAACAGCGCGCCTAATTCAGCATTAACAAGGCATGTTTGTGCTATGGCAGTTATGATTTTTGCCGCGCTACACATCCACCAAACTTATGGCTTGATTGAAGTCCACTTTGAAATCTTTATTTTGATGGCTTTCCTGATCGCGTTCCAAGATTGGCGTATTTTTATTACGGCTATTAGTTGTGTAGCTATTCATCATTTTGCGTTTTACTTTATGCAGTCAAGCAATGCTGGTGTGTATATTTTTGACGAAGACAGGCTTGCCTTTACAACCGTCTTGATTCATGCGGTTTATGCCATAACCGAAGCTTTCATTGCAGGTTATATGGCAAAATCAATGGCCAAAGAAAGTGCCACAGGCCATGAACTTTGCGACGTAACGGAAAAGCTGACAGCAGATGAGCAAGCGATTGATTTATCAATGCACACCAGTGGTAATAACAAAACACTGGCAAGCTTTAATGGCTTATTAAAAGTGATATCTGAACTTATCAGCCACGCACAAATGCAAGTGATGGAGCTAACTCAGAATGCCAGTAATTTAGTGAGCGCAAAGAAAGAATTGGAACAATCGTCACGCCAACGCCAACAAGAAACTGAGATGATCGCCACTGCTGCAGAAGAAATGGCTGTTACCGTGCAATCAATTGCTCAAGAGAGCAACCAGCTAAGCGATCAAATGCAGTCTGCTAACGCTAGTACGCAATCCACTAACGACGATATTTCTGGTATCAACCAACAAACTGAAGCATTAACCACTGCTCTGCAACAAACCAATGATCACGTTGTTGAATTGGCAAACTCAACAGAAGCGATTGCAACGGTGTTGTCAGAAATCACGGGGATTGCTGATCAAACCAACCTGCTAGCACTTAACGCAGCGATTGAAGCGGCACGTGCCGGTGAACAAGGTCGCGGCTTCGCAGTAGTTGCTGATGAAGTGCGTGCCTTAGCTAATCGCACCAAAGAAAGTACCGACAAAATCAGTGAAACACTTAACTTGCTCAAAGGCTATTCACAGTCAACCACTGACGCGATGGCTTCAAGTATAGATATCGTCCAATCAGTCATTGATAAAACTCATACTGCGCGCGACCAAATCGCGGAAGTTGCCAACATGGTTGAGCAAGCCAGTGCGATATCAATGAGTGTTGCTGCAGCCGTGGAAGAGCAATCATCAACAACTGATGGTATTGCGCAAAGTGCTGAAACCCTGCGTGCAACCGCACAACAAGATCAGGAAAAAATTCTGCTACTAGCGAACGAAGCGCTATCTGTTGACCATGTGGCTAAGTCACTGGCTGACTGCATCACGCGCTTTAAGTAAACGCTGGTGTTAACAAAGGCTCAGTGCAGGTCAAGTGATTAGGTTTGCAAACAAGGCTTTTAGCAAAAAGTGACCATTAAAAAACGTCAGATAATCATAGTGATAAGCTGGGTGCTTATCACTATGATCAGCTTCGCGTACTTGATCAACCAGCGAGTGGTAGAGTTTGACCCAAATCGTTCCTTAGTCGCCCTATCCCATCAAGAAGTGTTAGCTAACTGGCAGAAAGCACCTGAGTTTAATGCAAGTGAACGTGCCATCGTTCACTTCAAGCAAGAGGGCTGTCACTGCAATGCGGTTAGCGAACGGCACATTAATGCCATTAACAAACAAGCGCTAAGTGACAACTTTGCCATTGAGCAGCTAACACTTAAAGGGCAACTTCAAGCCCTTGTACCATCAACACCCGCAGTAGCAATTATTGATAAAGGACAGTTGGTGTACTTTGGGCCTTATGGCGAAGGTATCGCATGTTCGCAAACCAATGGCTTTGCCCAAACGGTGTTGAGCAATCTACAAAAAGGCTATGCCGCGAATCTAGTTGTCAGTGATGCTAAAGGCTGTTATTGCCAAACCTAAACGCAAGCTCGGCATCATAGCTAAAGTATTGGCTTTTAATTGTTTGAGAAGTGCATCGCTGAATTAAAGCAAATACAGGTTCCAAATCTTCATAAGGCTCAGGCAGCCAGCACTTTGCTTTAAAGTCATCATATACTTGGCGAAATGGTGTTAGCGATAGCTCGCTTTCATCGACCATAATTTGTGAAAAGTCTTCTGATTTAATCACAATATAGAGCAAGTCTACCTTGTCACTTTGCTCAACAAAAACAGAGTCCCAAAAGTAGCCTTTTTGTGACATTTCATCACGAGGGTGCTTAATATTTTCTCGCATATAAGCCACTAACCTATCTAAATCTGCTTTCGATCCCGCTTTCAGCTTTATTTTTAATAGCTTAGATTCCACCGCTCTTGCTCAATATTTTGCGAACTAACTTAGACACATAAAACGCAACCGTAACGCCGATAAAGAAATACAGGGCAACGAGGTAAGTGTGATAGCTTGCCACATAGATCTCTTGATTAGCTAATAGACACTGCCCTGTTTCATAACTAAAGGCACCGCCTTTATTCAAACAATCATCTACGATTGTAAAATTAACGAGGAGAGCGATCACGATCACGCTGGCGATCACGCCAATAAAATGGGGAATAGTGTTTTTATTCATAAAGTCGAAAATTACTGGTTTACTTAAACGAAGGTACTACAATTTTTACTTGAGCTAAACAGTGATGATTAATCGATGGTAGCGTTTTTATCAGCAATATCGCGACCCTGTAATACAAGATAATAGAAAGCGAAATAACCTAACCAAGAAGCAACAAACGCTGATAAAAACCATATTAATTTATCTGCGCCTCGCGCTCTTTTGGACATCAACGCCAGCACCCAAGGAGCAACTGTTAACAAGAGCAACAGAACAAAAATGATAATTGGCGAAATAATTAATTCACCCAAGATAAATTCCTTTTTACTTAGGGCGTGTTGATCTTTCGAGATTGAATTTTGTTCAATCTAAACGCTTTCTGATCGCGGTGCTCGCTTTGTCGCATAGTCGTTCTCGGCTTTATCTCCTGAGTCGCTCTACCTCCTGCATCCATGCAGTCGTATGTAAAATGCGAGCAACAATGAGCAGGAAGCGTTTAGATGAACACCATCTATTAAAACAAAAGGGCAGCGTCTGTTTGAATTTTCTACTGTGTTGGCACTTATTTATGGAGAATGACTACACTGCACAAGTGCCGCCTTGTATAAAACCCAAACAGACTGCTGCAAAAACAACCCTGAAAGATCAACACGCCCTAATTTTTAATTCATTTTATATTTCACCTAATAGCTGTAAAGCACACAGATGAATAGTGTCCCAGCATATCGCCCACTAGGCTGACTGTAAACCGTATTTGCTTACCAAGGTTTCCTGTTTACTTGGCAAAATATTGATCTCCTCTAATTTTTGCCCTGTGATGGCAACCAAGCGTTTATCCATCACCTTAAACCACAGCCACGGAATAAAAGCGACAATATACATACCAAAATAACCGTTGGGCAGTGAGGGTAAATCTTCAAAATGTCTTAGTGACTGATAGCTGCGCGCGGCATTGGCATGATGGTCTGAATGCCTCTGTAAATGAAACAACGCCCAGTTTGAAAAAATATGATTACTGTTCCAACTGTGTTTCGGTTGCGGCTTTTCATAACGACCCGAAGCCAACTTTTTACGTTTAAGACCATAGTGCTCAATATAATTTGCCGTTGTTAATTGCCACATTGACCAAAATGCAGCGATTAACAAATAAGGGATGACTGAAACACCTAGCCAAACCGCCATCGCCAAATAACAGCTGATGGTCATCAGCATGGTTTGAATAAACTCATTTTTCAGCGTCCAAGGTGATAGCCCTTTTTTAATCAACCGCTCATGCTCAACACGATAAGCACGTAAAAAGCCACCTGGTAATTCTCTAAGTGCAAACCGATAAATACTCTCGCCCATTTTTGCCGAAGCTGGATCTTCAGGCGTCGCCACGTGTTTGTGATGACCGCGATTATGCTCAATAAAAAAATGACCATACGCCGCCGGCGCCAACACGATTTTCGACATCCACCGATCGAACTTGTAACGCTTGTGCCCTAATTCGTGGCCTATGTTTAAGCCATGACCGCCAATATAGCCAGAGAGCAAAGCCGCTGCTAAATAGCCGGAGGGTGATAGCTCATGATGCGCAACAAACCAACCTAAAAAAATAAAGGTGGCGATAACGAGTGGCACGTGCAGCAAGGTGATAATGCGATAATAATTATCAGCTTCAAGCTTGGGTATTACTGACTCTGGAGGGTTACTGGTATCTTCTCCCATGAGAAAATCCATTAATGGAAAAGCAAGATACCAAATAGGCAAGAAAACCCATAAATACCACTCACTTTCATAGCGCAAAAATAGCAAGGGACCAACCACCGCAATAAGCGGTGTTAGCAAGGAAAGTAACCACATATAGCGTTTTTTATCGATATACACTTCGCCGTTATCGGCAACAAAAGTGTGTCTAAGGTTCATACCCTACTCTCTTATCGAGTTATTTTTATCATTGCACTATAAAACACCATTTCTGCTCACAAAATAACCGTTGAAATTCACGCGTAATCGTCATATTTTGTCAATTTGATGACAAATAATACGAAATTATCAAAGCATTCATGCTGTCGAAAAAGCAAATAAGGAGCTTGGGTAATGACAAGCGATATCAATAAACTAGACAGTGAAAATTGGTGGCTACAGCCATCAATACACCCAAGCTATGCCAGAATTTTATGCGCCTACATTAAAAATAATGGCTTTGCTATCGATCGCTTGTTTCTCGGCAGTACCCTCAACTGGCAGACATTGCTAGAACAGCAACGCTTTATCAGTTTTGAGCAGTTTAGGCGTATTGTGTTAAATGCGCTGGCCATCATGAAAAAGCCTTGGCTTGGCCTTGAAGTGGCGCGTTTGCTGCCAATTTCAGTGCATGGGTCATTAGGTTATGGTGCAGTTACTGCGCCAACAGTAAAAAGTGCCTTTAAACTCATTGAACAAGCAATGGCAACACGTATTACTTTGTATAATTTTGAGTATCAACACACAGATTTTGGCGCACGATTCACCATACGTGAATCGTCACCATTGCAAGAACTTACGCAAGTGATGTATCCCATGTTGCTCGGCTCATTCTGCGACATAGTTGAAAAAACGACAGGTAAAAAAGCAGCAAATATTCCAGTGTCCTTGCCATATGTAGAACCCGAGTGGTCAGCGAAATATTATGAGCTCTTTCCCGAATTTAATTACACATTTAGCAGCGAGCATTTTTTTGTCGAAATACCCCAACAATTGCTAAATACCCACTCACTTACCGCAGATGACTACGCCTATCGCAACGCACTACGTGAATGCCATCAGTTAATTGCGATACGTGAGCAAGGGGGTGACTTTTCTGAGCGCATTAAAAACCATTTATTTAGCGTTAGCCCGCTTTACAGCTCACAAGCACAAGCCGCTAAAGCGATGGGGGTATCAGTGAGTACTTTGATCAGAAAGCTAAAAAGTGAACATACCAGCTTTCAAGCGCTGCTCAACGAAGTAAGAGCAGAGCTGGCTTGCTGGCAATTGCAAAATAGTGAAACGTCAATTGAATCCATCGCCGAAGCCGTTGGGTTTATCGATACTTCCAACTTTGCGCGAGTATTTAAAGGTTGGATGGGTTGTACGCCATCACAATTTCGGCGACAGCATGTCAATTAGTGTATTGCTGGTATTAAGCTGCGCCAGCCATTTTATAGAGAAAGAAGAAAAAACCACCAAAGAACATAATCGCCAATATCACTATAATCGTTAATGTTTTTGACTGTGCCATAGATTCAAACAAACCAACCTCTGTCTGCATTCTTATTAAGTCCATTGGATCGTTAGACTCTTTCAACTTTGGTTTATTCTCAGTTTTGTGATTTGTTTTATTCGATTGATTGCTCACTTTACTCTCCATTGCCCATAAAAATTGCTCATAAGAATTGCTCATAAGATAAAAGTCGATAGCTATGATTTCCATATTCATTTCTTATTATGCGTTAAGTGATTAATTTTCAAAGCCTAAGTTTCATTAAAAAATGAGTAAGTCCACAAAGTACAATTATCGCTTGAAGAACTTGAAACTTTACAAAGGTTGTAAAACCTAATTTACAGATGAAAATACAGGCTAAACTTCACCCACTTCCACTTAGTAACAATTGTTACTAGTATCAAAGCACAACTTTATTTTGCGTTATTCTCGTCAATGCAACCGCTAGATTTAACTGACTTCTTTCCTTATCAATTATCAATTTTACAAAGCCACGTCAGTGATCACGTCGGCGCTTACTATCGAAAAGCATTTGGCATGAGTCGCAACGAATGGCGAATACTGGCGGTATTGGCAATGCACAGTAGCGAAGATAACAAGTCAAAAGTTTCGGCAAAAGACATTTGTGCTTTTACCCAATTAGCAAAAATGCCTGTAAGCCGTGCGCTAAAACAATTAGAAGCAGCCAAGCTTGTTACACGTCGGCAAAGTACCAGCGATATGCGTTTTACCCACTTTACCCTGACAGGTAAAGGCCTTGAACGTTATCAAGCTATCGTGCCTGAGGTCCGATATGCCCAGCAGCAAATTTTGCAACTGCTTACTGAACAAGAGCAAAAACAGTTAACAACGCTCACTAAAAAGCTTTTGGCAAAAATGCAAACAGAGCTAACCGCTCTATAGCGACAAAAACAAAACTACAAACAAAATCGAAAACAAAAACAACAAATCGCTGATTCATCAAAAAAGTAATAAATAAGCTAGCAGTTAAACAGACTGCTAGCTGCGGGGAACTAGATGGAAACAACAATGAACAAGTCAAAACAGGAGCATAAGGAGCTGACTTATCTATGCGGCTTTGGCAACGAACATGAAACCGAGGCTTTGCCTGGTGCATTACCCAAAGGACAGTTTAGTCCGCAAAAGGTCAAATACGGTTTGTATGCGGAGCAATTTAACAGCACGGCGTTTACTGCGCCGCGCGATAAAAACCGCCGCACATGGACCTATCGCATTCGCCCTTCTATCGCCATGGGCGATTTTACGCCCATTGACAATGGCTTGATTCGCACCGCGCCAATCACTGAAGTGGCAGCCCCACCCAATGTGATGCGCTGGGATGCGCTACCAATGCCCAGTGAACCAACGGATTTTATTGATGGCTTAACGACGATTGCCGCCAATGGCGATGCTAATACGCAAACAGGTATTGGTATTCATGTGTATTGCGCGAACGCCAATATGGACAAGCGCTTTTTCTACAATGCTGATGGTGAGCTTCTAATTGTTCCCCAGCAAGGGCAATTGCTGGCTTATACCGAGCTAGGCAAGTTGCTAGTCAAACCCGGTGAAATCCTCGTTATTCCGCGCGGTATTAAATTTAAAATCACACTTCCAGAGGGTAATGCCCGCGGCTATATTTGTGAAAATTACGGTGCGCCGCTTGAGCTTCCTGAGCGCGGTCCTGTGGGGGCTAACGGTTACGCCAACGAGCGAGACTTTGAGTACCCCATAGCTTGGTTTGAAGATATTGACGATAACTTTGAGTTAGTGGCGAAGTTTGCAGGTAACTTATTTAGTGCCAACCTCGATCATTCCCCGCTAGACGTTGTCGCTTGGGTGGGTAATTCAGCTCCCTACAAATACGACTTAGCCAAGTTTAATACCATCAATACCGTTAGCTATGATCATCCTGATCCGTCGATATTTACCGTGTTAACTTCACCGTCTGGCACCGCCGGCACGGCTAATGTTGATTTTGTTATCTTTCCGCCGCGCTGGATGGTAGCTGAGGATACCTTCCGACCGCCCTACTATCACCGCAATATTATGAGCGAGTTTATGGGGCTAATTGAAGGTGTTTACGACGCCAAAGAAAAAGGCTTTGAGCCTGGCGGCATGAGTTTACACAATTGCATGACACCCCACGGCCCAGAGGCAGATGTTTTCGAGGCTGCATCTAACGCCAAACTTGAACCCAAACGTTATGAAAACACCTTGGCTTTTATGTTTGAGTCGCGCTATGTCATTACACCGACTAAATTTGCGTTGGCAACGCCTGCCAAACAAAACGATTACTTAGACTGCTGGCAAGGACTGAAAAAGTTCTACACAGGCCAAGCTTAATCTTGATTTATAGATAAACAAATACAAATTAATCATCAGAGCACACTGAGAACAAACAGAGCAGAAAATGAACCAATTAAACGAAACACATGATATTGCGTTAACCAGTTGGGTTGAAGCCGCGAATAGCGACGGTACCGACTTTCCAATTCAAAACTTACCATTTGCCAGTTTTAGAACATCAGGTACAGACCAAGCCTATCGCGGAGGCGTTGCCATTGGTGATCAGATTGTTGACCTTGCGGCATTAGCAGAGCTGGATATCTTCTCTGGGCTTGCTCAACAGTCACTAGTTGCTGCGGCGAAACCGCAACTTAACGAGTTTATGGAGATGGGCAAAACCGCTTGGAGCGCGTTGCGTTTAGCACTTTCAAAAGCCCTACGCTCGGGTGCCAGCGAGCAAAGCCAAGTGGAAGCCTGTTTAGTCGCTCAGCAAGATGCTCAGTACCAGCTGCCTTGTCATATTCACGACTACACCGATTTCTACTCGTCTATTCACCATGCAACCGCGGTTGGCTCGTTATTTAGACCAGATAACCCATTGCTGCCAAACTATAAATGGGTGCCTATTGGTTATCACGGCCGTGCATCAAGCATTGATGTAAGTGGCCAAACCTTCCCTCGCCCGTGTGGACAAACCAAAGCCCCTGATGCCACAGAGCCAAGCTTCGGCCCTTGTAGACGCCTAGATTACGAAGTGGAAATGGGGATTTTTATCGGCCAAGGTAATCAGCTTGGCGAGCGCATAAGCATCAACAACGCCGAAGATCATGTATTTGGCCTTTGTTTGTTTAACGATTGGTCAGCACGCGACATTCAAGCATGGGAATACCAGCCACTAGGACCATTTTTAGCGAAAAGCTTTGCATCAACTATTTCACCATGGATTGTAACCACAGAAGCATTAGCACCGTTTCGTGAAGCATTCACTAGAAACGAAGCAGATCCGCAGCCAATGGAGTATTTAACCTCTGTGCAAAACTCAGCGGCAGGCCAATTTAATGTCACACTTGATTGTCTATTAAAAACGTCAAATTCAGCCGAAGAAAACCATGTGTCGACGTCTAATTTTAAACATTCTTATTGGACAGTAGCGCAGATGGTAGCGCACCACAGCGTCAACGGTTGTAACCTGCAAGCCGGCGACTTGTTAGGTACTGGTACCCAATCTGGCCCTGAAAAAGCAGAAGCTGGCTCATTACTGGAATTAACGCATGGTGGCAAACAACCAATCACCTTAGCCAATGGCGAGTCTCGCACTTTCTTGGAAGATGGCGATACCGTCATTATGCGTGGTTACTGTGTAAAAACTGGCGCGAAGCGCATTGGTTTTGGTGAAGTAAGCAGTACGATACTTCCTGCAAGAACGCCAGCAAAAGTGCCTGCATAAGCGCCAGCAAAACGTTAACTTTTTGTCAGCACATAGCGAAGGATGTTCCCATGGAGCTTTATTCTTATTTTCGTTCATCGGCAGCGTATCGACTGCGAATTGCACTCAATGTTAAAGGCATTAGCTATCAACAAGTGCCAGTTAACTTGCTAAAAGGCGAGCACAAATCAGCAGACTACTTGGCACTGAATCCGCAAGGGCTAGTGCCTAGCCTAAAAACCGATAATGACGAAATGCTCAGCCAGTCGCCAGCGATTCTGGAGTGGTTAGAAGAAACCTTTCCTGGCACACCACTATTGCCCATTAGTGCACTGGAGCGCGCAACTGTGCGCAGTTGGTGTAACCAAATCGCTTGCGATATTCACCCAATTTGCAACTTGCGTGTACTTAACTATGTTGCTGACGAGCTCGGTGGTGGCAGCGAAGGAAAATTGGCTTGGCTGCACCACTGGATAACCACGGGCTTTAGTGCGTTAGAACCCCAGCTTGTAGATAACCAGAACAAGCACAAAGGTAACTTTTGTTTTGGTGAACAGCTCACTCTAGCTGATATCTATTTGATACCACAGGTATTTAATGCGCTTCGATTTGACGTCGATATGACTGCGTTTCCACGTATTATGGCGATTTACCAGCATTGTAATACGTTACCTGCGTTTATTGATGCGCAACCAGCCAATCAGCCTGATGCAGGCTAGGATTATTGAAAGGTATAGCGCTGGCAAAACTGTATAAAGTTTGTCAGCGCGGTTTGACTATCATTCACATCACTCAAATTTTGGTCTTCAAAGCCTTTATTTTTAAAAACACTGTCTTTAAACACACAATGAACACTTGAGCGCATGCTGTTATCAGGCAGGTTAAGTGCGATCAGTTCACCCTTTGCAAGTTCTTTGGCAGCCGACACTTTGCTTAGCGCAGCAATGCCCATATTTAATGCCACACATGCTTTTATCGTTTCGATGCTGACAAACTCACTGACGGCCGAGGTATTATAAGCGCCAGCACTAATCAACAGCCGTTCGAATTGATTGCGGTAACAACAACCTTTTTCTGTCAGTAATAAATGTTGCTTGGCAAGTTCATGTACCTCGACGTTTGCTTTTGCTGCTAAGGGGTGACTGTTAGCACAAACCAACACGATTTCTTCCTGCTGAAACGTATGCACAGCCAAGCCTTGACGCTGAAAAGGCGCTTCTAGAATAAAAGCGACATCTAAATTTTGTGTTAGTAGTTCGTTTTTCAACTTCGCTGGGGGTGTTGGCTGAATAGCGAAACGCGCATTAGGGTTTTCTAGGCTGTATTCTTTTAACAGCTTAGGAAGGTAGTAGGTAATAACCGTTTCATGCCCACCAATTTTAATCGGCTCTGCTAACGGCACATTTTGCACGGCAGCTCTTGCCTCATCGCGAAGTGAAAATAATTTTTGCGTATAATCAAACAGTTGAAGTCCCGATTGACTAAGCGCCACACCTCTGCCGTTACGTACGAATAACTGAACATTAAGCTCACTTTCAAGTGCTTTGATTTGATTAGTCACCGCTGATTGCACATAACCGAGTTGCTCTGCCGCTTCACTAAAATTCAGGGTGCGCGCTGCACATTGGAAGGTTCTTAGCTTCTTAAAATCCATCGTTTTTTAAATCCATAGCTTTTTAAAGGCACAGTTTTTTACAGACCTAGTTCATAAAGATAACAAATTCATAATTTTTGATATCTAAATTCATTAACTATCATTTTACATGAACACATGAACTAGCCAAAATTCACTCGCATCTGAATTAACTGCTTATCATTTTTTAGAAATTACGAGAGAAACTCTGTGCCTATACCCCATAAATACTTACCCAATACTTCATACTTACCTTACTTGGCGATTGCGCTGGTTGGGCTGGTTTGGGGCAGTAATTTTATTTTTATGAAACTTGCTGCCAGTCATATCAACCCAATGCAAATTGTCTTGGTTAGAGTACTGTTTGGTTTTCTCCCTATTGCCCTGTTTGCAGCTAGCCAAAAAGTGCTGAAATTTTCAGATCTTAAACACGTGCCACACTTTATTGTCATGGGTTTGCTGGCAACAGTTATCTACTATTTTGGCTTTGCCAAAGGTACATCGTTATTGAGCTCAGGCATCGCTGGGGCTATTAGTGGTGCTATTCCTTTATTTACCCTTTGCACAGCGTTGTTTGCCCTGAAAGAAGAAAAAGTCACTCTTGGCAAGCTGTGTGGTGCAATGCTCGGCTTTATTGGCGTTGTCGTGCTCGCGCGACCTTTTAACGCTCAACTTGCTTCGGCAACAGGCGCTATTTATATGGTATTAGGTTCAATCAGTGTGGGAGTGTCATTTGTTTATGCCAAACGCTTTATCACTCCTTTAAAGCTATCGGCACTTGCGCTAACCACTTATCAGCTAGGGGCTGGTTTAATTATCTTATGCTTCACTACTGATTTTGAGGGAATCGGCAACATAGCTAACGATACCAACGTTTTACTCACCACCTTTATTGGATTAGGTTTATTTGGCACAGGTATCGCCTACCTTTGCTACTACTTTATTATTGAAAAATTAGGGGCGTTGGTAGCATCCTCTGTCACTTACATTCCTCCTGTTGTGGCACTGGCTATCGGTGCTGTAATTGTTGGAGAAAATATTGAAGTGAGAGACTATGCTGCCACTGGATTAATCTTGTTAGCCGTTACTATTATTAGCATTTCGAATAAACGAGAGGCTGCCCGTTAGCCTCTTAGAATCTGCTGATATCTTTCATTAAAATGATCGGCAATCCAATTCATTAACGCTTGTACTCGGGTAAGTTGGTGCCTAATTGGTGGGCATACCAGTGAAATATCAGTTTGCTCTGACCACTCTGGCAACACTTCCACTAAACGCCCTTGTTCGATATCTGCTTGACAGTAAACATCAGCTAAACGCGTAATACCTAAACCACTAATGGCGGCATTATGCATTACCCGGCCACTAACTATTTTTATCCCTTTATCAATATGAATAACACTTTGCTGATCGCCACGTTTCATTACCCAGTTATCGACAGAGCCATAAATTAAAGGCAATTTCTGTAAATCTTCTGGGTTACTAATTTCAGGGTATTGCGCTAAGAATTCAGGGCTTGCGATGTATCGTGTGGTGAGTGCGCAAATTTTACGTGCTATTAAGGTTGAATCTGGCAGTGAGCCCATACGCAAAACTAAATCATAGTGGTCTTCAATCAGGCCGACTCTAACACTAGAAAAATCTAAATTTACTTGCACTTCAGGGTGCGCCTGCTGAAAGCTCAACACTAACGGGGCGATTAACTCTTCGCCTAACAAACCACCAACTGAGTTCATGCGAATTTTACCTTTGAGCTCATCTGTTGATTGCGACGCCCACTCTGCAGCACCATCAAGCTCACTCATCGCCCGCTTACAACGTTGATAGTAGCCTTCGCCTACTTCCGTTAGCCTTAACTGCCTAGTGGTGCGATGCAATAGTTGCACACTTAAGCTACGCTCTAATTCAGTTACCAACTGGCTCAAATTCGCTTTTGAAAAGCCAGAGACTTCCGCCGCTGTTGTAAAGCTGCCATGTTCCGCAACGAATAAAAATGCACGAATGCCTCGCCAAGAAATATTGTTCATCTAATCCTAACAATGTTTTCAAATTACCTATATTTATCATTATAAAGGGAAAGGCTATATTTCTCACACTGTTGTCGAGTTGTGAAATACAACAAACCTTTTTTGACCGTGTTGAGGAAAAAATTATGACGAAATCACTTATCGTAATTACAGGCGCAAGTTCGGGTATTGGTGCTGCAATGGCAAAGCGCTTTTCAGCTGCAGGACACTCATTGTTATTGGTTGCGCGTCGTATTGAAAAAATTGAAGCTCTTGGACTACCCAATGCGATGTGTCGACAAGTTGATGTTACGGACGCTGAAGCCTTCAAGGCCGCAATCAAAGAGGCCGAAGCAAAATTTGGCGCGGTTGATTGCCTAATTAACAACGCTGGCCTAATGATGCTAGGCCAAATTGATACTCAAGACCCTAGCGAATGGCAACGTATGTACGATGTTAACGTAATGGCGCTGTTAAATGGTATGCAAGCTGTACTAGCCGATATGAAGGCTCGTAATCACGGTACCATTATGAATATCAGTTCAATTGCGGGTAAGAAATCATTCCCAAATCACGCAGCCTACGTGGGTACTAAATTCGCAGTTTCAGCGATTACTGAAAATGTTAGAGAAGAAGTCGCGGATACGGGTGTTCGTGTTATGGCAATTTGCCCTGGCGCAGTTGAAACAGAGCTTCTAGGTCACACCAGTGATCAAGAAATTATCGACGGTTACCAAGCTTGGAAAGACGCAATGGGTGGCGTATTGCACGCTGACGATATCGCTCGTACTGCTGAATTTATGTATGCTCAGCCACAAGGCGTTAATATTCGCGACGTTGTGATCACCGCAACACGTCAGCAGCCTTAATCTGTAACCATAGTCAGAAGCCTTTATCAGAAACCACTGTAGGCTTAAACAATAGGCTTAAAACAATACCTCAAAAAAGCCTGTCGCATGCATTGCTTGCGACAGGCTTATTGCTATTTGATGCTGTACACCAACTCGCTCATCTGGCTTATTTTGGCACTAGCACCAATTGATAGCGATAGTTTGAGTCAGCTAATAAGTACTCAGAATGCACGCTTGGGCTCCACGAATCATCGCCACCAATGCCCATATGCTGATGATCGATGTAAACGTGTACCGCATTACTTTTAACCAGCTCATGCGTATGTTTTGCCGCCGTTAAGTTTTCTTGACTGTATTGGCTGACCGCGAAGTGGAAATTCCCTTCGACAGTAAGCTTATCAAGCGTTAACGACTGACAGTCAGTGCGCAAACCATTATCGGTAGGGAAAATATAGTTCGTATGTAGCTCATCAAGCGTTGCTTGATAGTGGCCAATACGCGCAGCCGTATTGCGGTCGGGGTAGTTTTCAAATGGCCCTTTGCCAAACCATTCTATACGCTTATTCTCAGCTAACTCGTCATTGTATAGAGCAAGTCCTAGTTCAACACCAACACGCGGCAATAGCGGTAATGCTTCGCTTAGTTGTACATCAACATCTACTATCAACTTACCTTTTGGCGTCACTTTACCTTGCCATTTGGTTTGTGCAACAAGTGTATCGCCATGGGTAAATTGGTAAAGCGCGGTCACTAATACACTGTTACCCGAATGTTTTGCATTCAAATGCACACAGTTTTGCTGCCACTGCCCTAACCCCGCTTTTTTCCAGCGCTCTGCCCAAGCATTAGGATCAATATTATCCACTTCACTAACGCCAATATCGTTATCCAGCGGCGCCCGATAAAAATTATCCCGCAGCGGGGTCGCTAACAACGCCTGCTCGCCGACATGCCATTGACTTAGCAGGCCACTAGCTTTTGACCAACTAAAAACAAAGCTATCTGTATTGTCAGCGGTGCCAGTGCCTGTAACTGAAATCGTCTCATCGTCTTCGTTAATGGTTAACGATTGAGTTTCTGATTCTGCTGGCTCGCTCGCTTTAAACGGCACTTTAAAAGGCGCTTTAAATGGTACTAGGGATTGATGATTTTTCAGCGCAAACTGTTCGGTTGCCAATACATGGCCAGCAGGTGCAAAGCTTGAATCAGCGATTTGCACGACATCAAGGTTCAGATGGTATTTAGCGCCCGCCTTGCGGGTAAATTCAGGTTGAATAACTAGCGCTAAAGATTGCTCTGCTGCAGTTAATAGCGGTAGTTGCCCGCTTTCAATCACCTTACCATCTTCTAAAATTTGCCAAACAAGCTGTTCGTTATCAGTTGCTCTGAACAAGAATTCACTGGTAATGGTTAATTCAAACTCTTGGCTAGTGGCCGAATTTGATTCCTCACTTAAGCTAAATTGGAAGAACTGCTGACAATATTTTGCTTCATAAATACTTGGGTGAACACTTCTATCAGGGAAAAGTAGGCCATTAATACAAAATTGGCGATCGTTAAGCTCGTCGCCAAAATCACCACCGTAAGCCCAGTACTTCTCACCACTTTTTGTGGTTTTGGTGAGTCCTTGATCAACCCAATCCCAAATAAAGCCACCTTGTAATTTCGGATAAGCGCGAAACGCTTGCCAATAATCAGCAAAGCTACCCAAGCTGTTGCCCATCGCATGGGCGTATTCACATAAAATCAGTGGACGGGTTTCATTGGGCAATGACAACCATTTTTTAATCGACCATTTGGGTACTGCTTCAAACGGCTGATCGCTATCAACGCGCGCATACATCGGGCAAATAATATCAGTCGCTTTTGTATTAGCCCCCCCACCTTCGTATTGCACAGGACGTGATGGGTCGTAATCTTTTGACCATGCGTACATGGCATCGTGCGTCGCACCGTGGCCTGATTCATTGCCTAACGACCAAATAATAATCGATGCATGGTTTTTATCGCGTTCAACCATTTGCGTGTAGCGATTTAAAAATGCTGCGCTCCACTGAGGGTCAGACGCCAAACGCCCCATCGGAAACATACCATGCGTTTCAATGTTGGCTTCATCGCAAACGTATAAACCGTATTCATCACACAGCTCATACCAACGCGGGTGGTTTGGATAATGCGCAGTGCGCACCGCATTAAAGTTATGTTGTTTCATTAACTTAATGTCGTGGATCATATCCGCTTCCGTGACCACATGACCTAGCTCTGGGTGATGTTCATGACGATTAACGCCGCGAATAAGCAGCGGTTTACCGTTCAAACACAACTGCCCATCAAGCATTTCAACTTTGCGAAAACCCACGTTATAGGCTTCAACATCCACCACTTGCTGCTGTTCATCCAGTAGCGCAATAATACAGCGGTATAGATTTGGCTGCTCTGCACTCCACTGCTTGGGTGCTTTAACCTGAAGTTCGCTAAAACTAACATCTTGCCAAGCGCCCTTTTCATCAATCACTTTTTCATTAAAGCCTGATACCACAGGCTCAGTTACGGCAGTTTTTCCATCAAACAACTGAACTTGCACTTGATAGCTTTCAGGCGCACTGACTCGCGTTTGAATGGCTAAGCTGCCATCGCGGTAACAAGCGTCTAAATCAGGGGTGATAAACACGTCTTTAATTTGCTGCTTAGGTTTTGCCAGCAAAGTAACATCACGGAAAATACCACTAAGCCACCACATATCTTGATCTTCAAGGTAGCTGCCATCACTCCAACGCAATACCATCACCGAAAGGTAGTTTGACCCTGCTTTTAAGAACGGCGTTAAATCAAATTCACTAGGCAAACGACTATCTTGCGAGTAACCAACCCAGTGGCCATTGCACCACAAGTAAAATGCTGAATTTACGCCATCGAAAATGACAGAATGTTGTTTAACGAGTTGTGCCTCGGTCATCTCAAATGTTGTGCGATAACAACCTGTTGGGTTATCAGCAGGCACAAAAGGTGGGGTGACTTCGAATGGGTATTTAACGTTGCAGTAGATTGGCTTATCAACACCATGTAATTGCCAATTCGCAGGTACAGGCAATGTTGACCAATCTTGGCTAGCGATTAATGCTTCGCTAAATACTTTGTCATCCGATTCAACGAAACCGTTTTCAACCTGCTCTGGCGCATCATACAGACGAAACCACCAATCACCATTTAGCGATCGTCTTTGTGCATGCTGATTAGATAGCGCATCTTCGACCGTGCTAAAACCGTTTAACGGACTATGCGCGCGTATTTGATTAACTTGAAAAGACGACTGATTTTCCCAGTCGCGACGTTGAATTACTTGCTGAAAACTTGTCATGGCAATGCCTTAAAAGCTGTTTTATATGTTGTTGTGCGCGATTATTGCTTGTTGGACGTTGCCTTTTAAGTGCACAACAAACCTATTTGTATGACTAATACGATAATTCGAATTGTATCGCCACCAAAACCAGAAAGCTATGGTAAGTTGGCGTGAATCATCACTTATAATAATGACTAGGGCGTGTTGATCTTTCGAGATTGAATTTTGTTCAATCTAAACGCTTTCTGATCGCGGCGCTCGCTTTGTCGCATAGTCGTTCTCGGCTTTGTCTCCTGAGTCGCTCTACCTACTGCATCCATGCAGTCGTATGTAAAAAGCGAGCAACAATGAACAGGAAGCGTTTAGATAACCCCCTCAACACAAAATAAAGGGGCAGCGTCTGTTTGAATTTTCTACTGTGTTGGCACTTATTTATGGAGAATGACTACACTACACAAGTGCCGCCTTGTATAAAACCCAAACAGACTGCTGCAAAAACAACCCTGAAAGATCAACACGCCCTAGAGTTTAGTGCCTTAGTTTCGCATGATAACTGCTAGAAAGAGTTGATGAATGCGTTATTTCGCGGTGGGCTTTAACTCTTGAATAAAGACGGCGCCCGATTCATTGCCATTAGCGGCATGATAAGGAGTAGTAATGACGGCAACTCCATCAGATAAATCTAAATTCCAGCCAAATCTATCGCCTGCCATACTGTGCTTAGCCATAATTTTGTTCGCGTAGCCCCAACCATTTTGGCCTTTTTTGTAGACATAGGCGGCGCCAGTGTCTGTACCATTAGCATCGTGATTCATCGCGCTGATAATTGCCGTATCGCCACTAAGGGCAACACCACGGCCAAATCTATCGTCAGCATAACCATCTGGCGATGTGAGTTTAACCTGTTCTGTCCAAGTCTTACCCTCTCGAACAAAAATATAGGCAGAACCAGCATCTACTCCTAAGCTGTCAATATCGTCTCGCCGTGCCGAAATTAATGCCGTATCGCCAGAAATAGCGACCCTAACGCCAAAAATGTCAGTCTTCCCGCCATCGGATGCCATTAATTTTGCTTCTTGCTGCCACTGATTGTCGTCGAACCGATACACATATACGGCACCTGCGTTTTCTGCTTTTGCGTCGTGTAAATCAGCGCCAACAAGCATAGTATTGCCATCAATTGCCACGCTAATACCAAATAAATCGCCAGCGACACCATCATTTGCCTTAATCTTAGCTTGATAGCGCCAAGTATTGTGCTCTCGAAGGAATATATAAGCTGCGCCTGAATCCTTCCCCAAGGCATCATTACGCGGCGCGCCGATAACTAAGTACTTGTCGGTAAGTGCGATGCTTTGACCAAAGGCATCCCCTGGCTTTGCATCAGGTGCGGTAATAATCTGCGTTTGTCGCCAATTGCTCAATGTACGTTCAAATGAAACAACAGCGCCAGCGTCTTTCCCTTTATCATCGCGTCGCATCACGCCTAGCATGGCAATATCACCATTTAATGCGACTTTGCCACCTAAAGTGTCTTCTGCAAAAGCTGGCTCCG
The DNA here is from genome assembly GCF_003390395.1 of Thalassotalea euphylliae. Classification (NCBI taxonomy): domain Bacteria; kingdom Pseudomonadati; phylum Pseudomonadota; class Gammaproteobacteria; order Alteromonadales; family Colwelliaceae; genus Thalassotalea; species Thalassotalea euphylliae. The sequence goes on from NZ_QUOV01000001.1 coordinate 2,539,847, forward strand.
CTACCAGTTTAGCCTGTTGATGCCAGCCATTTTGATACTGACCTTTACCGCCTTCTACAAAAACGTAAGCCGCTCCAGCATCTGTTGTATTGTCGATATCGGCTTTAAATGCACCAACCAGTATTGTGGTGCCATCAATTGCTGCGCTATAGCCAAATGAATCACCAGCTTTGCCATCTTTAGCCAAAATGATCGTTTGGTTAGTTAGGTTACTTGTCTTAGTGGGTAAGGGTTCGCCTAGAACATGGCTGTTTGCAAAGGCAACTCCACAATAAAATATGGCGCAAAGCTTAATTATTCTTGTCATTGTCAGTGAATAAATCTGGTTGGAATTGTGTGCTTTACGACATATAAGCGTATCTACGTCGCCTGTGCAACAAACTATTCCTGCTACCAACATTTGGTTACATAATATTCAAGCGGTAAAAGTACTTAGCGCCAAATAATCCGCTATTTTGTTGCTCAAATAGCATAGTTACCAAAGGCGTTTGACAAAGAGAACTAGCGCATTTAATGCGCTAGCAAAGGACGAGTTAATCTGAAGTATCTACTACCGAACCATCTGATTCTGATGTATCTGTTTCAGCTTGCTCAGCAAGCTTAGCGCGCTCTGCTTTCGAGATATATTTGGGCTTATTGCTTTTGTGCAGCTTAGCATTGGCTTTCTTTTGCTTCGCCAACAAGGTCGATTTAATTTTCTTTTTACGGTTCATAAACGATTGTGCTTATCATTGCACTTATCAAAAGTAAGAAATAATGTGACTATTGTAAGCGATTTACCCAACCAGCTGAAACTTAGCTAGTACAAAATTAGCTGGTAAAAATTAGCTGCTATAAACTGAGCAGATAAAAACTAAGCGGCTAATAGCTAGGCCGCAGAAGCACCCACGCTTGCCATTAAATCACCGGAAAGATAAGGCGAAATATATTCACTAAAACGAGCAAAGTCGATATTGCCGCCAGAAAGCACAACCCCAACACGCTTACCTTTCATCTTTCCTTTCATATTGGCCTGTTCAGCAATCAAGCCCGCGAGCGAGACTGCACCAGCTCCCTCACTTAGGTTGTGCGTCGTTTTAAAGTACAAATACATGGCCTGCGTGATTTGTTGTTCGGTCACCGTTATCACGCGACTGGCACCACCTTTAATAATCTCAAACGCCTCAGGAAGCGGTGTGCGTGTGGCAACACCGTCAGCCAAGGTATTTACTTCCTGGCCAGGAATGATTTTGCCAGCGTTGAATGATTCAGCAAAAGCAGGTGCACCCTCTGCTACCACGCCAACAATTTCTGTTTTTATACCCAATAAATCTCGAGTTTTGATTAAACCACAAATACCTGAACCCATGCCGATTGGCACATAAACAACATCTAAATCTTTTACTGCTTGCAAGAATTCAAGCGCGTAGGTCGCAACCCCGATTACCAACTCAGGAGCAAATGGCGCTACAGGCTGATAGCCAGTGCTTTCCACCAGAGAGGCACTGTGTTGCCTAGCCGCTTCAAAGTCTTTGCCATGCACGACTAAATTGGCACCAAAACCTTTAATCGCTGCATTTTGATCCTCACTGTTGCCCTCTGGAACAACTATAGTGACTGGCATTCCCGTTTTTTGACCTGCAAACGACAAACTTTGTCCGTGATTCCCACGTGTTGCCGACAAAATACCTGCAGGCCTGTCAGCGCTTTGCATCAACTGATCCAGTAAATAAATGCCGCCGCGCACTTTAAAGGCAGTCGTTGGCGTGTGGTTTTCATGTTTTACCCAAACATCACAGCCCAATTGCTTTGATAATTGCGGCCAGTTGTATTGTGGTGTTGGCGGCATAATTTGATAAATAACATCGGCTGCGTGGTTAATATCTGACAGGTTGAACATAACGCCCTCGTTGATCTGGCTCGGCTAAAAACTTGACAAAAAGCATAGAAGCCTTAATTGTATGGTTCAAGAATTATATTGTATGGCGGACAATAAAATCTGGGCACCTAATCTTAACGAAGCACTTGCAGCGAGCAATTCGAAAAAACCACTTTACCTGCAAATTGTTGATGCGATGGCGCAAGATATCGCCAGCGGTAAGCTTGCGATTGGCGAAAAACTACCACCGCAACGTCAACTTGCATGGCACTTAGATATTAACCTGAGTACGGTAACTAAAGCGTTTCGCCAAGCAGCAAAACAACAGTTAATTTCAGGTGAAGTTGGGCGCGGTACTTATGTTCTTGGCCAAAGCGCTGAGGCTGAACTGTTTTTATTAAAACAATCGGCTGAACAAACCGTGATCGATTTAAGTACCCACCAACCAGCAAAATTACTCGACAAGCACGGTCAAGATAATGCGCTTGAGCTAGCAATAGCCAAACTCAGTGAACAAGCTGGTGGGCTTAGCGAATACCTAGATTACCAGTCACCAAGCTTTGTTGCAGAGCTGAAATTAGCAGGGGCAAAGTGGCTATCAGAGTTAGGTTACCCGATCAGCGCTCAGCACTGTTTGATCACCAATACCGCACAAAATGCGCTAATGATCAGCCTAATGGCGTGTTGTCAAAAAGACGAGGTGGTATTAGTAAACGAGCTCACATTTCCCGGAATGAAAGCGCTCGCCAAACAAATGGGCATCAAGCTTTATGGTGTAAAAAGCGATCATTTAGGGCTAGTGCCTGAAGCCTTGGCACTTGCCATTCGCACCACGGGCGCGAAAGTACTGGTTTCAGATCCGCTTTATCAAAACCCCACGGCTGCGTCGATGAACGACAAACGCATCAAGGATATTAAAGCAATTATTAGCCGTGAGAAGATCTTGTTTATCGAAGAGTATGTCATTGGAGCGCTATCTGGCAGACCGCCTATTTCTGCTGATATTCAATCGCAATCGATTGTCATTTCGAGCTTTGCCAAAGCGATATCGCCAGGTATTCGTTTTGCGGTAATTGCCGGTAAACACCCTGTGCTGACTCAAATTAGCCAACAAAGCCATGCCACAAGCTGGCAACTTAGCCCACTCACTGCCGCGATTGCAAAACTATGGATTGACGATGGCACAGCGCATGCTCGAACTAAAGCACAGCAGCAAGAGATAGCAGCGCGATTTAAGTTATTTGCAACGATCTTCCCTAGCAAAGTAACTACAGCGAATGAGTTTACTGACGATAAAGTCAGAGGTAATACTCAAAACACAGAAGCTGACAACAAAAAGCAAGCAAATCCGCTTTGCTCTCATGTTTGGTTACCGGTGAAGCAAGACGCAGATCTGGTCGCTGAGCAGTTGGAAACTCAAGGCGTGCGAGTTGTTCCGGCTCGTGTTTTTGCGGTCAGCCACCACTTCCCAAACGCGATCCGAGTGAGCTTAACTGCAGCAAAAAGTCATAAAGTACTGGTAAAAGCGCTTAACATAATCAAGCAATCGGGTTTTATTGAGAGTATTTAAAGGTTTCGAAAAGTCATGAACTTAATAGCTTTTTTTGCCAATTCGATATTCACCTTTTGCAGCTAGATGCACAGACCAAACAACACCACTAATGGCAAGCCACACCAAACACAAGGCAAAGAAAATAATCAGCCCATGGTTAAAATTGCCGCTTTTGCCGTAGTCCATGAAATGCAGCATGAAGGCAATATCGGCTAAGCGTTTGTGCTGATCGCTATGCCCTATAACTCGTCCCGTCGCGGATTCAATATAAACACTTGTCGCCAGCTCATCAGCAAAATTGACCTGCCAACTTGGGTTTTCCTGACTGGGAAATTCCGGTAGGTTTGACTCATAAAAGCTCACGTTTGCTATATCGCCTTGCCCTGAGTAGCTTGCCTTGGCTATTTGGCGGATATGGCTTTCGGTCAAGCTAAATGGCTCGCCAGTATAGGCGTGGAATAGGCTGTATTGATTGACAAAATGGCGATACAAGCCTTTTTTATGACGAACAATGTAAATCGGCTCACCAAGCAATTGCGTGAGTTGAATATCGGTTGCTGGTGTCGTTTTGCCAAGAATAACACTGGGCGCTATCAACTGACGCATATCAATATCCGATTGTTGATGCGCCGCTAGCACTGCGCTGCTGCTAGCACGATAGGTGTTACCCCGTGCCTTTTGGCTATCCATGACATTAAAATATAAGCCGGAGAGTAGCCAAAGTAATACTTGCAGAGCTAATAGCAAAGATAGCCATTTGTGCGTTGTTCTAATCCATCGCATGAGACTCTCCTTGCTGGGCGCTAGATGAGTACACAGAGTCAGTATTTGGCTGGTGGTCTTGTCGAAGATTTGGCTTTAAATCGAGCAATTCCTTGCGAGATTTGATACGAGGTGTCATACGGGATTTCATGCGAGATTTCATGCAAAAGTACAGTAATACCGTACCGCTAAACACCGCCAGCAAGCTTGCGATTATTGTCCAGAACAACAATTGGTTGTCAGCTTCACCGTCTTGATAATCCATTAAATGAAAACGAAAGAAGTAATCAAAAATACGCCAGTAGTTGTGGCGTTTGGTAACCACTTGCCCCGTTAACACTGATACATAAATACTGGCACCATCTAGCCCTTGATAATCAATGCGCCAAACAGGTAAATGCCTTGCACTTAACTCAAATGGCGCATTTTCTGTAATTAACTCGACGCTCGTTACCTCACCTTCGCCCGTATATTCATAGCTAGCTACGGCGAGTGCTGATGCTTTTGAAAGCGGCGATAACTGCTCACCCGTTTGGGCGTCAACGAGTAGTGTTTGATTACTATTAATTGTGTGCGAGCCATCGCCATGTTTTTCGCTTGATTCCATTGTTAATTGATAAACAGGTTTATCAATTAACATGGCAATAGTGAAAGATTGAATATTCGGATAACGCCTAGCAAGTTCTTTAATGGGTAGCCTAATATCGCTTGGCGTTATTGTCGTTTGATGGTTGTAAACCAGTGAGTCGCCGTGAATATAGTGAATATTAATTGTCACCATATAAAGGCCGGTGATTGCCCAAATCAAAAATGGCACACCTAACACCACCATTAGCCATTTATGCCAAATCCGGCTTTGTTGTTGCCAGCTTGTCTTTCGCTTGCTTTGTTTGTATTTATTTTGCACGGATAATGATGGTTAATGAGTTCATTTTTTTATATTGGGCTTAGTCGCAACTAACTATTTTTGCTAATTTTTTCTTATGCCTTTACTTCGCCAAAGATAATATACAACAGGTAATACCAGCAAGGTTAACACTAGTGCCGAGAGCATACCACCCACCATGGGTGCGGCAATTCGTCGCATCACCTCAGCGCCTGTGCCGCTGCCATATAAAATCGGCAATAAACCAATGATAATGGTGGCGACCGTCATCACCACAGGACGAACTCGCATCCCCGCCCCTTGCAAAATCGCTTCAATAAGCATGGTATTAGTCATTAACTGGCCGCGTTGCTGGCATTCCTCATACACTGCTTGATAAGCTTGATTAAGATAAACCAGCATAATTACACCAATTTCCACGGCTACGCCTGCCAAGGCAATAAAACCAACGCCCACAGCAACAGAAAAATTAAACGACTCTAGGTAAATCAGCCAAATACCGCCAATCATTGCCAGTGGCAGTGTTGCCAAGATAATCGCCACTTCGGTAAGTTGACGGAAATTTAAATACAGCAAAATCACGATAATCGCTATCGTCAAGGGCAATACATAAGTCAATTTTTCCTGTGCTCTGGCCATGTATTCATATTGTCCTGCCCAAGCGAGCGAATAGCCTGCTGGCAACGGTAATTCTTCAGCAAGCTTAGCTTTTGCGCTGGTCACATAGCTGGCAATGTCAACATCAGAGTCGACATCAACAAAGACAATACCATTTAAGCGTGCATTCTCACTTTTAATGGCTGGTGGCCCTAATTTGATACCAATATTGGCAACATCACCTAGCGCTATATGTAAGCCACTACTCGTCACTAGCGGCAAGCGAGCAAGCTGCTCTGGCGAATTACGGAAATCTTGCGGGTAGCGCAAGTTGATCGGATAGCGCGCGAGTCCTTCTACCGTTTGCCCGATGTTCATACCACCGACAGCAGTTGCCACCACTTGCTGAACCTCGACGATACTTAATCCATAATGCGACGCTTTAATGCGATCAATGTCAATATCAATATAGCGCCCACCCGCAACACGTTCGGCATAAACAGAGGCTGTACCTTTATGTTCACTTAGCACTTGCTCGATTTGTTGGCCAATTTGCTCGATAACCGCTAAATCACTACCCGCGATTTTAATGCCAACAGGCGTTTTAATCCCCGTAGCAAGCATATCGATACGGGTTTTAATCGGCATCACCCAAGCGTTGGTTAATCCGGGGAATTTCACCAATTGATCCAGCTCAGCGATTAAATCATCGTTGGTTATTCCCGCTCGCCACTTGCTTTGCGGTTTAAGCTGAATAAAAGTTTCAATCATGGTCAGCGGCGCCGGATCTGTTGCGGTTTCAGCACGGCCGATTTTGCCAAACACGTTTTGCACTTCGGGAATGGTACGAATCAACTTGTCGGTTTGTTGGAGTAGCTCTCGGGCTTTACCAATAGACAGCCCCGGATACGTGGTTGGCATATACATTAAATCCCCTTCATCCAGCGAAGGCATAAACTCACTACCAATTTGATTCACCGGCATAAAGCCAATGTAAGTCACCACCAAGGCCGCTAATACGGTCGATTTTGGAAATCTAAGCACAGCGTTTAACACCGGCAGGTAAATGGCAATCAACAAACGATTAATTGGATTTTTGCGTTCAGACACTACCTTGCCACGAATAAAATAGCCCATCAGCACAGGAATTAGTGTGATTGCTAAACCCGCTGCAGCGGCCATTGCATAAGTTTTGGTGTAAGCGAGTGGCGAGAACATTCGCCCTTCTTGCGCTTCTAGTATAAATACAGGTAAAAAGCTTACGGTAATAATCAATAAGCTAAAGAATAATGCAGGCCCAACTTCGGCAGCAGATTTCGCCACTAACTGCCAGCGCGCTTGATTATCTATTGCGCCATTCGAGGAAGCTTTTTCCAGATGCTTGTGCATATTTTCAATCATCACAATAGCGCCGTCTGTCATCGCGCCAATTGCAATCGCAATACCGCCTAACGACATAATATTGGCGTTTATGCCTTGCCAATGCATTATGATAAAGGCCACTAAAATCCCGATAGGTAGGCTGATAACCGCAACCACCGCAGAGCGCAGGTGAAACAAAAATACCGCGCAAACCAGCGCGACTATCGCCAACTCTTCCAGCAGCTTTGACCATAGGTTTTCAACAGCACGTTCTATTAAATTAGCGCGATCGTAAACAGTGACAATTTCAACACCGTCTGGCAGCCCTTGCTTTAACTCTTCAAGCTTTGCTTTAACGCCAGCGATGGTTTGCTCGGCGTTTTCACCAAAACGCATCACTACCACACCACCAACAGTTTCACCTTCGCCGTTAAGCTCAGCAATACCACGGCGCATTTGCGGGCCAAGCTGAATATCCGCAATATCGCCTAAGAGTAATGGTTTACCTTGATTGTTTTTGTCGGCAGGAAGACCTAAGGGAATAGCCGCTAGGTCTTGCTTTGATTGAATATAGCCACTGGTGGTAACCATATATTCCGCTTCCGCCATTTCAATGACGGATGCACCTATTTCTTGGTTACCCTGCTGTATCGCCATTTGAATATGACTGAGCGGAATATTGAAGGCGCGCAGCTTATTGGGATTCACCACCACTTGGTATTGGTTCACCATACCGCCAACGGCTGCCACTTCCGATACGCCAGCAACCGCTTGCAGTTCGTATTTTAAAAACCAGTCTTGGATACTGCGAAGCTGGCTAATATCGTGCTGACCGGTTTTGTCTTGCAGCGCGTAAACATAAATCCAACCAACACCGGTTGCATCTGGCCCTAATTGTGGTTTTGCAGCAGCAGGCAAACTCGGTGTAACTTGTGACAAATACTCTAACACCCGCGAACGTGCCCAGTACAAGTCGGTATCATCATCGAAAATAATATAAACGTAAGAATCGCCAAAAAACGAATAGCCACGCACCGTTTTTGCACCCGGCACCGATAACATTGCCGTGGTTAACGGGTAAGTCACTTGATCTTCAACCACTTGTGGCGCTTGACCCGGATATGAAGTTTTGACGATCACTTGCACGTCAGACAAATCCGGAATTGCATCCACAGGCGTTTCTTTTAACGCAAACAAACCGCCAGCAACAAGCATCAAGGTTAAAAGTAAAACCAATAACCGATTGTGAATAGACCAGTAAATTATACGCGCGATCATTGGCTAGCCTCGCTAGTACCGATAGCGGTTATCTCTGTAACAACAAAATCACCAGCACGTATCTCAAAAGTAAAGCGCACCTTATCACCGCTCTTTACTGCTGATAAATCCAAGTTTTCGCCAGCAATAAAATCCATCGTAGTGGCTGGTCGTTGCCATTTTTCAATCGCTTCACGGGAAATATTGATAATGCGTTGTGCATTTCCCTCTTCTGCATGAACGTCTGCATCATCGTCTGCATGGGCGATGGCATTAACAATACCGTTAACTGTCGCGGTGGCAGCTGTATCACCGGCCATCGACGACATACGCATAAAATCAGATGAAACACTCGATTCTGAATCAATTAAAAACTGAGCGGAAATAACCACTTCATCGCCAGCTTCTAGGCCAGCTTCTAGACCATCGAGAATGGCAACTTGCTCGCCACTCACTTGCCCTAGCCTAACTGCAACTGACTTAAACTGCCCGTCACCTAACGCCAATACCACACGATCTTGCAGCCCAGTGCGAATAACTGCTGATAACGGTACATTTACGGTCGGCTCACTTGGCGTTGCATCAATCGTAACCTGAGCATACATATTCGGCTTTAACTGCTCATTAGGGTTAGCAAATTTAAGGCGAGCGCGCAGCGTGCGGTTATCAGCACGTAAGGTCGGATAAATATAATCAACTTTACCTTGCCATATTTGACCCGCTAAAAAATCGAGCGACATGCTGACGTTATTGCCTGTCGCAATATAACTCGCATCACTTTCTAGCACTTGTGCTTCAACCCACACAGACGTTAAATCACCAATGCTCATCAAGGTATTACCCGGCTCAACATAAAAGCCTTCACGAATTTTTAGATTGTTGATCACCCCTGACTTGGGCGCGTAAAAAGTAACGTTTTGCTGTACTTGACGCGACTTGGTTAAGCGTTCAATAAAAGATTCACTCAAGTGCAGCGCGCTTAAACGAGCTTTAGCCGCTTTTACTAAACTGTTATTTGGAAAGTTTTTGGAGGCTTGCGCATTAGCCGTGCTAGCAACATTGGCACGGTTAAGCGCGATTAAAAACTCTTCTTGTGCATTAACTAATTCAGGGGAATACAAGGTATAAAGAGGCTGCTCTGCCTTAATTTGATCGCCCGCAGCTTTAACAAAAAGTTGTTCTACCCAACCAGCAACTCGCGGGTGAATGTGGACGATAGAGTCTTGATCGTATTGCACCACACCCAGTGTGTTTATTTGATGCACAAGTGGTGATTTTTTGGCGATAGCGGTACGAACGCCAAGATTGTTAATCACATGTGGGGCAACGCTTACCGCACCTTCACCGTAATCTTTACCACGACCTTGCGAGCTTATTTCGTCTTCATAAACAGGCACAAGATCCATGCCCATGGGCGATTTACCGGGTTGGTCGCGGCGATACTTAGCGTCCATTGGAGCGACCCAATACAATGGTTTTTTCTCTTTTTCGCTTGTGCTTTCGGCTGTCTCACCTTGAGTAGTTTCACCTCGCTTAGCAGCCCCCGACGGGAACAACAAATAGCCGCCAAGCACACCTATAGCTATGCCAAAGATTAACAATGCAACTGGCTTATTCACTATTTTTTTTAATTTTGTATTCATAAAATTTCCTAACAACAACCTTATTTGCTTGCCGTATTTTCGGTCGTTGTGGTGAAGTAATAATTTAAGCGACTGACCGCTTTGAGCAGCTCTACATCTATGGTCAATGCCGTTACTTTGGCATTAAGCTCAGCGATGCGTGCTCTCACCACATCGGTAAAGTTACCATTAGCATTGGTATATGCCGTTAGCGTTGCTTTTGATTGCTGCTGAGTTTGTTCAAGAATTTGCGATTGATATAAGGTTTGGCGTTTCTTTAAGCCCGCAACATTTGCCAGCTCTTTCTCTGTTTCACCAAGCATTTTTTGCAGTAGCAAACGTTGTTCTGTTTTTACCGCTTCACTTTCTGCCGTTGCCGCTAACAACCAATTGTCTTGGCGCTTTTCAGTAAACAGTGGCACTTCAACACTTACCCCAACGGAGAAAAAGTCAGCGCGCTCGCCATCATTGCGTTCATTGATAAAGCGGTTGTCAGCATCGTCACGATAACCATAGCTCGCATTGAACTGCCATTTAGGCTGATACTGAGTTTTGGCAAGTTTAACGCTTTGCTGCGCAACTTTTTCATCCATGCCTTGCGCGCGAATTTTAGGGTGAGATAAAAAACGTTGCACGAGATTCGCCTGACTATGGCTTTTGTTGCGACCGTTAAATTCAACCAAAGGTAGGCAGCTAGGTAGGAGGCTAGGTAACTGGATTGATAAATATTCTGATCCAGCTGCATCGCTCGGCAGGTACTCAAACAGGGCACCTAGTGCAGCTAAATACTTTTGCTGCTCGGCGACTAACTTATCATCGAGCTGTAATAACTCGAGCTGCGCCGCAATAATGTCTTGCTGTTTCACCTTGCCGCTAACACTGCCATAACTGGCCTTTGAGCTATCGACTAGTTTTTCAAACAAAGCGCGATCGGCTTCAATAAATTGCATCACCTGCTGTGCACGAAATGCTTCTAACCACAATAAAGAAACTTGGCGTTTAAGCTGAGCGCTTCTGTCTAACCTCAGCAGAGGTTGCTTGCCTGCCGTTAAATCAAACTGGGACTTTCGTATCGCTCGCTCACCCTTTCTTGGTAATGGCTGACTGATACCTAACCTTAGCTGTGTCATATTTTCTTGGTTAAAACTCCATGTATCGGTAGACAGGTTTTGCACCCCAAGCGAAATTACAGGGTCTGAAAAGCTCATCGCGGCTTCGCCTTTGGCAAGGCTAGCCTGTTCTTGATACTGGCTTTGACCAAGCCAAGGATCTTCACTCACAGCGAGGTTAATAGCCTTTTCCAAGGTTAAAATGGAGGGCACCTTAGTCGCGCTGGAAACAGTGTTAGCATTTCCAGCAGGTAAATAAGCACTAGCAATGGTAATGACCAGCGACAAAGCTGCGTTATAAAGCCTACCGCCGTGGTGAACTTGATGATAAAAATTAACGATACTTGTAACGAAAACCATAGCGACACTCCCGTGCCTAGCCCTAGCTTCTATGTATACACACAACCTTTAAAACCATCAGGGATAAAACCACAACCGGAATAAAGGAAGTAATGCCAACTTGTAGCTAAAAAGCTTTAACAACATGCACTGATCGCTAGTCAAAAACTAACTAAAAGCGCAAAAACAATAATAAAAGGTGAGTTTGGGGCGCAATAAGCCCTTATTTTGGGCGCAATAACGCCAGAGCTATAAATCGTGTATTGGAGGTTTGAATAAAGAAGAGAATATACCGCGCAAAGCGACTTGCGTAAGGCCAAAAACCTTATCTGAATTAAACGCTAATGCGAGTGAAGAATTGTCATTAAAAGCTGTAACACTTGAACAGCTCGCCGTTGGGCATGAGCAGTCAGCACCGCAGCAATCCATATCACTCATGTTGGCGGTATCACTCATGCTAGCGCTATCACTTTCACTAACAGCTCCATTCATACTAGCCATATGCATAGCATGTCCTGAGTGCAAGTTCCCCTTAGATTCGTTTAGAGTTTGAACTTCTTGTTGGTAACTAGTTTGATTGTGGTGGGCATGAGCGTTTTGTTCAGTGACCTCAGTGCTGGAAGCGTGGCTCATATTGCAGTTATGCATAGCAAATGCCGATGTCTGAGCAGACACCACCGTCACCATTAACAACCACAAAATAACTTTAGAGAGAAACGCTTGCATAACAAAAGAATAGATCACAATTGGCGCAAAGGATAAAGCCAGCGTCATTAAAAGTAAATGAGTATCAAAGAGTTCGTGCTAATACTCGAGCCCTAAGCTCACAACCTATGTAGTTAAGGCTCACCATTTCTGTAGATTTACATATCGGCTGTCATACACTTACTATTGACCCGTCTATTACTTTATAGTTTAGAGTAGCTAACAAGATTTAAGTGAGCATCCGCATGTACCGTATCTCTGAGCTAGCAAACCAAGTGGGGCTTTCAAGAACAGCCCTGCTCTACTATGAAAAACTAGGGCTTATCAAAGGCCACCGACAAGCGAATGGCTATCGGCTGTATTCAGCATTAGATGTGGAGCAAGTAAAATTTATTCAACAACTTCAGCTTGGTGGCTTGTCGTTAAAAGAATGTAAAGCTTGTTTGGCACACCAAATTGATAAAGACATGCTTAAACAACGGCTTGCCAAACTAGACGAAGAGATATTACAGAAACAACAAGCCCGAGAAATGCTTGCAGCCATGGCTGGCTTAACTACAGAGCTTAAATCGAGTGATACTGACTCTAGTGGTCATAACACTGAGTTTAGCGAACAAAGCTGGCACCAAAAAGCAATTCACGACACACCAGAAGCGCATTTTAATTGGCTTTTAACACAAGGCTTTAGCGAGAAAGAAGCCTTTCGACTGAAATGGTTATCAAAAAACATGACACAACACGATCAATATATGAATGACTTTATGCATATTTTTAATGGGCTAGAAAGGTGGGGGCCAGGCGATGAAAGCGAAACACTGCACGCCCTTTCGCTACTAACAAGCAAGCCCGAAAAGGTGCTCGAAATTGGCTGTGGTAAGGGCTTAGCAACCAAAGTACTTGCGCAGCACTTACAAGCTGAAATTACTGCAGTGGACAACGAAGAATCTGCACTCGTCAGTGTCAAACAAATGCTTCAAAGCAAGCCTAAAACAAACTTAAAAAGCTCGGTTAACACTCTTTGCTCGAGTATGACCGACTTGCCATTTAAACCTAATAGCTTTGATATTATTTGGGCAGAATCATCTGCCTATATTATGGGCGTAGAAAACGCACTGGCTGCTTGGAAACCGTTACTTACTGATAAAGGTATACTGGTGTTTAGCGATCTCGTTTTGCTGACAGATAAGCCAAGCAAAGATGTAGTAGAACATTGGCAAAAAGACTACCCAGATATACAAACTATTGATACCAGAAGACAACAAATTGCCAAAGCAGGTTACGAGCTAATTACTGATTTTACTTATCAGCAAGCCTCTTGGGATAACTATTATCTGCCCTTAAAACAGCGAATTAACAATTTATCTAATTGCATGAAAGGCTCAAAAGCACTGGCTGATTTATCGCGCGAAGTTGAGTTTTATCTGAATTATCAAAAAGAATATGGATATCAGATGTTTGTTTTAACGCCATCCTAGGCTCAATTGCTACATTTCGACTATTAAAAATTAAAAATTGAAAATTGAAACTAAAGGTTAGTTAAACAATTAAAGTGAGATCATAGATCGAACTCTTCAAATAAATCGTCATCAACACTTGCTTCGGAGTGATTCAGTGGGTAAGACGACGACTCAAGTTCTCCTACATACATACGTGGTGAAGGCTGGCGTTGACTATCCAAAAAACCTACAGGTATTGCAACACATCGATTAAACTTCAGAGCATCTATAATTTCAGATTCATCTTGGCAAAGATAAACATTCCTTTCACAGACTTCACAATGCCTTACAGTATCATCATCTGTAATGCTCATACTGTCCCAATCTTCAGGGCATTTAAATTTAAACTCACAATTTCTAAATTCCATTGAAGTCAAAGTTCCTTTTATATTTCCGTGTTAATGCCTGATTCAACCTAACTCGGATATATTTAGTAATGATTTAAATCAGGTAAAATTTTTTTGATGGCGGTGACGGAGAGATCTTCCGCCACAAAACACAAAGTCACATAACTTTTTGAATGTATTAACTATCCTACCATCCATAAAAATTATGTGACAGAGCTTTGTGACTAAGTTTATTAACTTATGATTTCATACTCTTTACTAACTTACTGATTTGTTCCAATCCGTCATACGAAGAAGGTAACTTAGCTTCTTCTGAGACGATTCCAGAAAATATTATATTTTCAAATTTAGACAATGATTCAGAATCTTGCTTTTTAATATCCGCTGAATAACCAGAGTAGCTTTGAATGAATCTGCATAGAGTTTTTCTTAAATCTATTTGCAACAGCTGAGATTTAACAGACTTATAATTTATCAACAATATTCTAAAATAGTATGTGCAAATAGCGATAAATGATATTGTCGGCACTAATGAAACTAAAAGTCCTTCTTTAATAGCACTGATATTGCCAACATTATCTAAAATCACATATAGCTCTATTAAAATAGGCAAGAGAATTACCACTGAGAGGATTCTCAACCAACATAGCAAAGAATTTTTTTCATTCGTTTTTTCGGTAGCTAAATCGTCAAATCCCTGATACAAACCAACAAAATTAAACCCATTTTCATACTCGTCCAAAGAAGCTTTTAATTGGTTCACTCGTTTTTCTTTTTCAGATATTTCTTTTTCCCATTCACCTTTTAGTTTTTCTGCTTTATGTTGATTTGAATTAAAATCTTTAATACTTGAGATAGCATCACTGTTGATAATATTCTTAATTATATTGACGGGCATATCTCTTAGAGCATATTCAATTTGTCCTTTGGAGTCTTCTTCAAAGTTATCTACATTGGTAACAACAAAACGTCTCGCACGTTCAAATTCAATTGCTAAGTCATTTTTTATAGAAAGATATAATTCGAATAAAAAACGAAAACAGTCAGTGCATACTCCATCTAATCTATCTTTATCTAAAACACGTTCATTATTAGACAAACGATCAATAAATGACTGCCCTATCCAACTTATATTCACTTGACAATTTTTATCCCACTGTTCTGCGTTATTCTCCATAGCACTTAAAACTAAGGTTATTACATTATTCCTGCCATTTTCAAAATCAGTTCCCTCTTCAATGGCTTCCACTCGAACTCTAAATGACTGTAAAGCAGATTTTGATCTTGGTGTATCAAATAACTTTTCCATTTTTGCCCTTATATTAAATTCAAATTTTCAATCTATACTTCAAAGATAACTTTTTACGATTGAAATTAATATCTGAACTTTTTTCTATAAACTTAGGATATTCAGTAAGTTCATTAACTTTTAACCCCCAGTAATATCCTATTTCACTTTTATAGCAATGGGAGTAAACAAAGAACAAAGCATCGTAAAACTGGTAGCCTAAAATCAAATAATCACTAAGCTTATAGCCTTTTATTTCTTCTATATCTTTACTGGGGTTAAGCTTAGTTTGTAGCTTTCGAAATTTAGCTTTTTCTTTATCAAAAATAAATTTAGATATTACAGCAGCCAATGGTAGCGGAGGGCATTGATTGTTTATAGATTCAATCAATTCTCTACCGTAATCTTGAAGTAAAAAACCAAGCTCATTAATTAGCTCAACAGGTAAAAGGCTATTAGTTAGCAAAAGTTTATGTTCAACCGCCCATACAACCCTAGTTGGAGCTTCATATTTATCTGATAACCAATGACACTGTTCATTGATAATTGTTTGTTCTATCTCTCTTACGAGTTGATTTTGTATATGTAATTGTAGTTTTAACATTGGAGCCTCCTTGCTCTTTTCTTTATGGTTTGATTAGGCAAATTGTTTTCGGCTCCGCCGGAAACAATCTCTATGTCAGCGCTATTTTTTGCATTTATTTCAGCCTTATTCTCATTAAAGTAAAACGGGCTATACCGCTTTGTGCGCTGAGTTTCAGGAACATAATTCAGACAATTAATGTTGCTATATTTGAGCACCGCAGCATTAAAGCTTTTTTTTAATAGCTTTAATGCTCCTTTCCTTTGTATCTCACGTTTCACTTCACCATTAATAACTTTATTAACAACTAAATTAATATGCTGGTTCTTTTGGTCGTGTAAATTGATAAAGCTACTTTTTAATAGCTGTTCTTTGTCTACCAGTAGATAATCAGATAGATCGCTAAAAATATGCTTAGAGACTTGATACCACTGCAAATCACTGAGCTTAATATCTGGTGGTAATGTAAATACGAAACTTTGGGCGTAGCTCGTTATATTTCTGCCACCCTTTTTTGATTTTGCTCGTTTAAGATTTCGCTGTGTTACTTCTGAGATACAGTTATTTATATATCGTTCAACACTATTATGAATAGGTATTATGCGAGTTATACCACGGTGGTTTTTATGATTTTTCGCAGTTAAATAATTCAAATAAGAGCAGATACCCGAATGTTCATCCCGAACAGGTTCTGCGATTACAGTCCAATTTTTCATTCCATTCTCGTTTGTTCTTATTTCAATAAAACATAAAAATGAGAATTGTAAATATCTGGTGTTAATTAATTTTGGTAATGAGTCACAAACTACCCCAAAATTATTTAACTTCCAGATAGGCAAACCATACAAAAACAAGTTTTCAGGTTTACTTCTGGTTTTTGCATAGCAAAAATTTGACAAAAGAAAAATTGATGGTAAATCAATTAGTAATGGGTGTACTTTTTAAAGTACGGTAAAAATTATTCCTGTTATAAATCTCATTATTTAGTTGCTAATCATTATTTGTTTTTGCCTTTACTGTTCTTGGGTTGCCAGGAGTGTGGGATAGTAAAGCCAAGGTCTACAAGGGGGTCGCAAGGACCAACCCGCAGCGGGCGGTGACTTCACTAACACTATTTCTAAAGTAAAAGTCTTGGTATACGGGCAAACCAACCAACTCCAAGTAAAAAAAGTAGGGCTAAAAATAGTAAGTTATGAATGTTCTCGGCTAAGTGGAGGGTGCGAATGCAGCTTTGTGTTTTTAGCTGGGTAAGTCCACTTTGTGAAATTGTTTAACACAGAACAAGAGTAGCCACGGCAAAAAGAAGATAATTTATTATGATTGAACTTTGCCAGTTAGCGTCTAATGGTCTTAATCGACTAGGGCAGACGTTTGCTGGCAAAAAGGGCAAAGCCCTTATTGTCAATCATTAATGGTTAAGCGAACTAACCTCTACATAAGTGACCCAATTGGTGTTCAAGGTCATTAATTATCCATTCAACCTTTGAATCATCTAACTTAATATCATAATCAATTTGACGCCTTATGAATGATAATTGAGATAATTCCTGAAAAAGTAAATCCAAGTTTTCTTGTGATACTTTTGAATCAAAATTTTCACTTTTAGTGCTCAATGCTGGTGTACCAAAGGATTGAGAATTAGGATAAAAAAGTGACTCTAAGTTAAAAAGCTCCCCTACTGCAAGTAGCTTATCTTCTGACGTTACAATGTATGAAGTATTAACCTCAGGTAACCTCGATGGTTCTAACAGCATCTCAGGCAACCTCAAAAGTAGCATATCCCAAGCCGTTGCTCTTAGGTTCTTTGCTGCTTTTTTGTATGACATATTCGGCTGTATATTCAAGAACCTACCAGCTAAATTAGAAAAATAGTAAATTGCGAGTGAGAACTCTCTCATAAGCATAATATCTAAATCTTCTACCAAAAATTTTATAAATTGGTGAGTTTTATCTATTATATTTTTTTCAGATACTTCTGGATTTAAAAAGTGAATTAACACCATTTTCAATAAGCAAGCATAAGTAAGTCTTGTGTGCTTTTTATACATATCAAAAGCATTCACATTTATTAAAGATTCAGCCCACCTTAAAGCGCACTCTTCAATACTCGAAGCATCATATTTTTCAAAATAATAATCAATGGCTTCTTGTTTTAGGGATATTTCACCAGATCTTAAAAATACTTCTTCGTCCATAGCGTGTAACGTAAGCAACGAAGTTAGCTTTTCAGAGGTAGTTTTTAAGTACACTTCTTCGGGAGATTTAGCCCAGTTTTCAACCATATAAAAAACGGGGTTGTAATCGCACTTTATCTGAGAAACGTGGTTCAGAAACTGCGTAACCACAAATTTTGAATCTTCATCCTGCTTTCCCTTACCCGAAACGAATCTATGCAATGCGTCAACTATATGGGAATCCATAATAAGGGTATGTACAAATCCTAATTGTAATTCCTTTCTTAGGACTGCAAAATCATAGTTAAGAACAACAGGTCTCTTACCTTGAAATTGATCCACTAAACCTATTGTCTTATTACCTTTTTCAAACCTGAGAGAATCCGCATAGATCAAAGCTTCATATGGTGAATTGGTAAATTCATAAATAACAGCATCCCGCATTTCGGGGTTTTCGAATAGATTTCCCATTTTAACTTCCTTTAATAATCAATCTCTTCAACTAACTCTTTCAATGCGTCCATATGTGTAGAGGTATTTTTACCATAACGCTCAAATGTTACGTTATCAGACTTCATATGGCCGACCACTTGTTTAACCATATACCCGTCACAGCCTTTAAACTTCAAACGAGAAATAAACGTTGTTCTAAAACTGTGAAAGTCGATCATTATTCCTTGTTGTGCTTCTTGATCTTTATCGACTCCCATATTTCTAAGAGCGGTTCTATTAAACCAACGAGAAATAGGTTCAGCCCAGCCATCTCGTTTTTTCTCAGTCTTCCCTACTCTTATCTGAGAGAAAACTATTTCCTCACCTTTATTTCTCTTTTCCTCTACAAACTTGATTAACCCCAGTTCTATTAATTTTGAATGAACAGGAACAACTCTTCGAGACGACTCTGTTTTTAATTTCTTATCAGTTAAATTAATAAAATGAATGCCTTTTACTATTTGAAAGTCGTCAACTGTTAAAGCAGCTATCTCATTAAGTCGCATTCCGGTGTATAACGCCACCTTAGGAAACCAATATATATCATCACGAATTGTTTTAGCTTCCGACTTTTTAAGCGGCTCGTAAGCCATAATTTTATTGATTTCACTTTGCGTATAAGAACGTCTGGAAGCTGTGTTTTTATCCGTTTCTTTAATACTTAGCTTCGTAAACTGATTGCCTTGATTAATTTTTTTATGTTGATAGCACCAATTAAAAAACGCACCATAATTTGATAAATATTTATTGAGTGTGGCTACCGATATAGTTTCTTGTTTTCTACCTTTTTCACCATTGGCGTATTTGGAAAGTAAACTTTTTTTAATCTCTACTGCCTGTTCTCTACCAAAATTAAGAATATTGCAGTCTTCACCAATCAAGGAATAGAGATACTCAAATGCTATTTCATACTGTCTAACCGTGTCAGCTTGTGCGGACTTAGCTTTTTCCACCATAAAAAACTTAGCCATTTCTGATAACCGAACGGCTTCTTCGGCTTCTTTTTTAGCCATTTGTTCTTCCTTAAAATCTTTAATAGTGGATAATGTTTCTTGTAGCGTTGCGAACATTTCGCTAAACGATTGCATATGAGTTGGCGACAAAGACTCACGGTCAAATGCTTCTTCGCTAAAACAATCAAAGCTTTGCTTGTATTCTTTGAGCTGTTTAGCCAAGGATTGCTTAAAGCTGAACTCTAAATTCAAATGACGAGCGACAAACCGAGCAAGCGCTTCACCGTCTGGTTCGTCTGTATAAACTTCAAGAGGAAAGGCTTTTACATAACTTTCTCCATACCCAAATTCAGAAAATAATTTTTCCGCTGCTGTTGCCTGAGTTAAGGATAATTGACTATCAGAAGGCTGTTTTGCACGCCTAAATTCATTTGTTCGAGTAAAGGCTGCGTAATCATCTAAAAACGATAATAAATAGCCTTTTTGAGCCAATAACTCAGTATTGCCATTAAAGCCTTGTGGTGAAATGTTACTTTGTAAATACTCTTGGAATGTTGATATATCTTTGGGGTTAATCTCTGGTAACTCGTCTAACGACTCAGTTACAGACATTTCAGCAGCGATAGCTTGTTTACCCCAAGATAAATACTGCTTAAACCGCTCTTTTAGGTAATTGCGAAAATCCCACTTCTCGCCCTGCATATCTTCCTTCGCTTGCGCTTCTCTTATTTCACGCACCATATCCATAGCTTCTGAATAGTCCCACATACTGCTCTCCCTAAATAACAACGGTTTAATTAACAGTGCTAACCGTTGAGCTACATTTAAATCAGACGTATTGAGACTACCAATAAAAAACTGATTTTCAAGAGAAAAAAGCTTGATTATTTGATTTGGAATGCGAACTCTGAAATAAAAATTTTTCGAGTGAGGATATTTGTATAAATAGTGACTTAGTCTTTTCATAACTTGCCTATTGTGACTAAGTTATGTGACAGACCTTAAAAATCGTAAAAAAACACTTTTATAACTATATGTTTTTAATGATTTATTTAAATTTATGGCGGTGACGGAGAGATTCGAACTCTCGATACGTTGCCGTATACACACTTTCCAGGCGTGCTCCTTCAGCCACTCGGACACGTCACCTTATTTTGAATAGATTGTCTTGCTAAGTAACTTAGGATCAGTACTTCATTAGCTAGACAGTGCTTTAAAAAAGCTGCGCTATGTTAGAAAAAAAGCCTTGTTTTAGCAAGGCTTTCTTTATTATTTGCAGGTAACTGCTCAGTCGTTAATCAGTTCGTCTGATTTCAGCAACAAATATTGCTGGATTGCTTACAGTTTAGCGCTTTAACGAAGCAGAGAATTCCAACATGCGGTTGGTTGAACGCAGTGCACCTTCGCGTAGTTCCATGTCGACGAAGATTTCTTTACCTGATGGGTCAATTAGCGCTTCTTCAATCGCTTTTAGGCCATTCATTGCCATCCACGGGCAATGTGCACAGCTGCGACATGCCGCCCCTTGACCTGCGGTTGGCGCTTCGAAGAATTCTTTTTCTGGGCATAACTGCTGCATTTTGTAGAAAATGCCACGGTCGGTCGCAACAATAAACTTCTTGTTCGGTAACTCTTGTGCAGCTTTAATCAATTGGCTAGTTGAACCCACCGCATCCGCTAGTTCGACAATTTCCGCTGGCGATTCAGGGTGCACTAAAACGGCTGCATCAGGGTGCAGACCTTTCATGTCTTTTAACGCTTTGGTTTTGAACTCGTCGTGAACGATACAAGCACCCTGCCACATCAGCATGTCAGCACCTGTTTGCTTTTCGATATAGTTACCCAAGTGGCGATCTGGACCCCAAAGGATTTTTTCGCCTTGTTCGTCTAAATGTTCAACGATTTCAAGTGCACAAGAAGAGGTAACAATCCAGTCTGCGCGTGCTTTTACCGCAGTAGAAGTATTAGCGTAAACCACTACCGTACGATCTGGGTGCTCGTTACAAAACGCATCGAACTTGTCGATTGGGCAGCCTAAATCTAGTGAACAAGTGGCTTCAAGTGTTGGCATAACCACTGTTTTTTCTGGCGTAAGTACTTTGGCGGTTTCCCCCATAAAACGTACACCAGCAACAATTAAGGTGTCAGCTTCGTGCTGGTTACCAAAACGAGCCATTTCTAACGAGTCAGCAACACAGCCGCCGGTTTCTTCGGCTAATGCTTGGATTTCTGGGTCTGTGTAGTAATGCGCGATAAGTACTGCATTTTTTTCTTTTAACAGCTTTTTGATACTTTCTTTGTACTGCGCTTTTTGCTCAGCAGTAAGAGGCTGAGGTTTGGCAGGAAATTGAAAATCAATATCAACTGCTAAGTTCGATTGTGACATTACCTTTCTCTAAACTAATTTCTTGACGGGAACAAAATCGGGTGACGATTATACGCCAAAGCCATTAGAAAGTGTACCTAAGGTCATGGCGTTGTCATATATCCTAGTTAAAATCCGAATAACGGTGATTACTTTCTTGAAAGGCTATAAACAGGTCAATACTCGCTTGGGCTTATTTGACTGTTCTACCGCTGAAATAGCGAATTTAACTCTAAAGGTTTGAGAATAAAGCGTTGGTTTTAAAGAAATTTGGCTTTTGATTGAGGTACAACAGTTAAAAGCCTTGGCTTTAATATCTATTTTATTTGAGATTTGAGAGTAAAGTGCTCGGTGGTGAAGGGTTTTGATCTGCGACATTTAATTTAGGTAAAAAACGTTAAAAGCCTTGGCTTTGATTTTTTCAGTAAATTAGGATTCCTAAGTAAGGTGGTCGATGGCGAATTATTTGAGCCTGCGACACGTAATTTGGGTAAGAACGTTAAAAGCCTTGGCTTTGATTTTTTCAGTAAATTAGGATTCCTAAGTAAGGTGGTCGATGGCGAATTATTTGAGCCTGCGACACGTAATTTAGGTAAAAACGTTAAAAGCCTTGGCTTTGATTTTTTACGGTAAATTAGGATTCGTAAGTAAGGTGGTCGTTCGTAAAAGATTAGAACCTTCGACACTTAATTTAGGTAAAAACGTTAAAAGCCTTGGCTTTGATTTTTTAGGTAAATTAGGATTTGAAAGTAAGGTGGTCGGTCGTGAAGGATTTGAACCTTTGACACATAATTTGGGTAAAAACGTTAAAAGCCTTGGCTTTGATTTTTTCGGTAAATTAGGGCTTGAAAGTAAGGTGGTCGGTCGTAAAAGATTAGAACCTTCGACACTTAATTTAGGTAAAAACGTTAAAAGCCTTGGCTTTGATTTTTTCGGTAAATTAGGGCTTGAAAGTAAGGTGGTCGGTCGTGAAGGATTTGAACCTTTGACACATAATTTGGGTAATAACGTTAAAAGCCTTGGCTTTGGGTATCACTGTAAACTTTAGATTTGAAAGCAAGGTGGTCGGTCGTGAAGGATTTGAACCTTCGACAAATTGGTTAAAAGCCAACTGCTCTACCAACTGAGCTAACGACCGATATAGATTTGATATTTTGTCACCACTCTAACAAGGTTAGAAAGGTTGTAGGCCGTAAAAGATTTAAACCTTCGACCATTCTTTGGGTTCAAGTGTTAAAAGCCTTGGCTTTTCTCTCTACTTAAACTCATTCACCTGAAAAAGGTGGTCGGTCGTGAAGGATTTGAACCTTCGACAAATTGGTTAAAAGCCAACTGCTCTACCAACTGAGCTAACGACCGATATAGATTTGATTTTTTGTCACCACTCTAACAAGGTTAGAAAGGTGGTCGGTCGTGAAGGATTTGAACCTTCGACAAATTGGTTAAAAGCCAACTGCTCTACCAACTGAGCTAACGACCGATATCAGATTTTTATTTCTGTTACTTACTTAACTGTTACTTACTTAACTGTTACTTACTTAACTGTTAATTACTTAACAAGGTTAAGAAAGTGGTCGGTCGTGAAGGATTTGAACCTTCGACAAATTGGTTAAAAGCCAACTGCTCTACCAACTGAGCTAACGACCGATATCAGAAATTTTACGTCAATTTACATCACTACTTATTTGGTATTCGCATTGCTGCGAAAAGAGTGGTCGGTCGTGAAGGATTTGAACCTTCGACAAATTGGTTAAAAGCCAACTGCTCTACCAACTGAGCTAACGACCGATATAAATTGTTGTCACAAATGAGTTACCTCACACTTCCCCTTGGTAAGAAAAGTGGTCGGTCGTGAAGGATTTGAACCTTCGACAAATTGGTTAAAAGCCAACTGCTCTACCAACTGAGCTAACGACCGACATTTGTTGTTGCGTTGCCCTCTCGTTCAACGCGCCGCATATGATACTTATAATTTTTGTCAGTGCAACAACATTTTTGATGTTTTTTAGTAATTCAGGTTTGTTTGCCCAAATAGCAAACAAATAGAATAAGTTACCGACAAATTTACTGTAAACTTTGCAATCTAGGCTGGGCTAATTGTGCTGCAGTCGAGTCTGGGTACTGCGCAATCAATTGCTGATACATAGCAACCGCTTTAGCGTTTTGACCTTGCTTTTGTGCAACCATGCCTAGTTTTAGCATAGCATCAGGGCGTTTATTTGAAGTGGTGTGACGCTGAACGACAATATCGAACTCAGCGGCAGCTTGCGCTAACTCACCTTTGTTGAATAACAACTGACCTAGCCAGTAATGAGCATTAGGTGCGTAGGAAGAATTAGGAAAGTTTTTATTGAACGCTTGAAACTCAGGAATCGCTTTATCGTACTGCTTTTCTTTAAGCACCATATTAACTGCACGATCATACGCTTGATTTTCAGTTAAATTGCTACTGTAGTTAGTTGCAGGAGCTGAACCTTGCGGTGCGGCAAGTGCAGCAGGCACTTGGGCAGGCGTTTTAAGCGCTTCAGAAACACGGCGTTCAATTTCTTGATACAGCTCGCGTTGACGTTCAAGCACTTGCGTGAGTTGGTGGCTATGTAACTCAGTTACACCGCGCAATTCACTCATCTCTGTTTGTAATTCATCAAGCTGACGTTGAATATTTACTTGTGCTCGATTACGTGCGCTTAATTGACGCTCTAAATTCGCGATACGATCTGACAACGAACCAGAGCCAGCATTTACTTCTAACACCGGTGCCGGTTGCTGAGCTAGCACTACAGGAGTGCTAGCTGCAACAAAAAGCCCGAATAAAACTTTATTGAGTTTCATTACCGTCCTATTTACCTAGTTACTTGTAATTAGTTACGAATTAGTAAACTAATACAGCACGACGGTTTTTAGCAAAAGCCGCTTCAGTGCGATCTTTTACCATTGGCTTTTCTTCACCGTAGCTTACAACGCTAAGTTGTGACGGAGAAACGCCCATGTTTTCTAAGTAAGTAACAACCGCTTTTGCACGACGCTCGCCAAGTGCAATGTTGTATTCTGGCGTACCACGCTCATCTGCGTGGCCTTCAATTAGTACTTTAACACCTGAGTTGTTGTTCAAGTATTTAGCATGTGCATCAAGCATTGCTGAGTATGAGCCTGATAATGATGAAGTATCGAAGTCGAAGTACACAATGTGCTCAGAGCGAAGTTGCTCTAATTCACGACGCTTTTGCTCTTCAATTTCAGCTGCGCGTTGTGCCGCTGTTACTTGTACGTTGTCTGACGTTTGAGTTTGTGAAGCTGTTTGACTTGCGTTGGTGTCAACTTGGCTTTGACCGTCAGTATCTGAGCTTGAGCTACAAGCTCCTAATGCAAGCATAGGTAATGCAATTGCTACACTCTTCATTACTTTATTCAAGCGCATTTTATTTTCCTTATTCATGTAAATAGAATTAACTAATAATTATTATAAAAATGGTGACCAAGCTGGCGATTTTACTTGTCCATTCAATGCCGGTAAGCGAGCTTTGAAGCGGCCATCAACAGACACTAAACTCAACACTTGGCGACTTCTGTGCATAGTGCTATAGATTATCATGCCACCATTTGGTGATACACTCGGCGACTCATCTAAGCGAGTTTTTGTTAATACTTGGAATACACCAGTATCTAACTCTTGTTTCGCTAAATGGTACTGACCGCGCGTTCGGTTAACCATAATTAATTGACGACCATCAGGAGTTAAACTACCACCTAAGTTCATTTCGCCGTCAAATGTTAAGCGTCTTACTTTACCATCGACTAAATTTACGCGATAAAGCTGTGGTTTTCCACCCCGTTCTGAACTAAAAATCAATGAATTACCGTCAGGACTCCAACTTGGTTCAGTGTCGATCGCACGATGGCGAGTCACTCGACGTAACTTATTAGAAGCGATGTCTAACGTATAAATTTCAGGGTTACCATCTTTTGACAGCACTAATGCCAGTTTTTTGCCATCTGGTGAGAAACGCGGTGCACCATTGATACCAGAGAATGAACTAATTAAACGGCGCTTTCCTGTGTAGATATCAATAATATGAACTTGCGCTTGGCGGTTTTCAAACGTTACATATGCTAACTGCTCAGCACTTGGGTGCCATGCTGGCGACATTAAAGGTTCCTTTGACTTTAATAGCACTTGCTCGTTGTGACCGTCATAATCAGCAAAAACCAATTGGTAAGGAAAATCACCATTGTCACGCACAATGACGTAAGCAATTTTCGTTAAGAATGCACCGCGCTCGCCGGTTAGTTTTTCATAAACAGCATTACTAATTTGGTGAGCAAAGCGACGAAATTGACTCGCACCAATTTGTGCGCCGCTGTCTAACATTAAGTGTGCAGAGTCTGCAACCAAACGACCGCCACTTAACATTTGAGATTTACCACCTGTGATTTGGCCGCGAATTACGTCAATTAACTGGTAATTTACTTGATAGCGCCCAATACCCGCTTCACTTACGCTGCCCACTACGATTGCTTCAACGCCTTCTGCTGCCCACGCTGCATAGTCTACATCTTTATCTGTGTAAACTTGCTGTGGATAGCGACTTGCCGCAATTGGGCTAAACTTGCCGCTTCGCAATAAGTCATCACTTACGACTTTGCTGATATTTTCAGGCATAGGGCCTGCGCCTTGCCATTGAAATGGCAAAACAGCGATTGGGCGTGCGCTATCAACACCTTCTGTGATGACAATTTCTAACGTTGCCGAGGCGTGGCTCGACATCATTAATAGTGCAAATGACAATACCAGCTTTAGCGACTGGCGTATGGCGTTAAATTGTTGAAACATATATTTTTGCTTTACTCGTTGTGGCTCTGTTAATAATTTTTATCGTGCATAGTGACCAATTTAGAACTCTGGTACTACGGTTAAGCTAATTCTTCGCATTTGGGCGAACACTTCTGGATCTTTTGATACCGGTAAAGTTGCCGCTTTATAAACCGCATTTTTAGCTGCGTTACAAACAACCGCACTGCCCTGGCCAGTTTGCACATTAGTCACAAATCCAGATGGTGCTAGAGTTATGGTCAA
The DNA here is from genome assembly GCF_003390395.1 of Thalassotalea euphylliae. NCBI lineage: Bacteria > Pseudomonadati > Pseudomonadota > Gammaproteobacteria > Alteromonadales > Colwelliaceae > Thalassotalea > Thalassotalea euphylliae. Next base: position 2,566,668 of record NZ_QUOV01000001.1, read on the forward strand.
TTTACAAGACTTTCCTTCCATCGTAGAGCGGTCGGTGATCAAGTGTCGCTTTATCGTTTGGGTAATAAGTGCGGTGTAGCGGCTGATTTCAGACTGCATTTGCTGACCACGCGCACGTTGTCTTGCCGCCATTTCTTGCGCCATTTGCTCAGCGAGCAATTGTTCTTGCCTTGCTCGCTCTTTCGCTTCTTGTGCTTTACGTTTGCGCTCTGCTTCAGCTTTGCGCTTGCGTTCTTGCTCTTTCTTTTTGCGAATAGCTTCTTCACGTTCACGTTTCTTTTTCGCTTCAGCGGCTGCTTTTTCTTTGCGCTTACGCTCTTGCTCTTTTTTCTTACGCGCTTTTTCTGCAGCTATTGCTTTTTGTTTGGCTTGGCGGGCTTTTTCTTCGGCAATGCGCTTATTTTTTTCCTTTTGCTTGCGCTGCTGTTCAAGCTTTTTAATACGCGCTTGCTCTTTTGCTTTGCGGCGTTTAGCTGCTTCGGCTTTTTCCTTTTGCTCACGAATGCGTTTTTGCTTGGCCGCTTCTGCTCTTGCTTTTTCTTCACGTAGCTTTTTCGCGTGATTTTCAATCGCAGAATTGTCAACAACTATCGCTTGAATAGGGTTTAAGTTAACTTGCATTGGCGCCGGCTTAGGAGGGTGCGAAGTAAAATTACCAAAAAGCAGCACCATGCCCAGCGCAAAGTGTAAACTTAGACTTAAACCAACAGGTGAGGTTAACTTGCTAAGTAGCACTTTCGAAGAAGTCAGTTTACTTGGCACGCCTTATTTCTCCGGCGTGTCAGTCATCAAGCCAACCGAAGGCACACCCGCTTTTTGCAGTAGTACCATCAATTGAATAACCGCGTCATAAGAAACCGCGCCATCACCGTTAACAACTACGGGCTTTTTCGGGTCTTTCTGCAGCTGAGCGGCAATTTCAATTTCCAACTCTTCTGCGCTAACGCGTTTATTCTTGCCTGCGCCTTCTGCAATATAATAATTACCTTGCGCATCAACTGACGCAACAATAGGCGTTTTGCTGTCTTTATCCAGCGGCTCTGAATCAGCTTTTGGTAAATCGACTTTAACCCCTTGGGTGATAAGCGGCGCAGTAACCATAAAGATGATCAGCAACACCAACATGACATCGATGTAGGGAACTACATTGATTTCCGCAACTTTTCTTCGTCTAACACGGTTATACATAATGTACTCCGCCTCTTAGTGCTCAATCGCAGATTGACGATGTAAAATAGAAGAGAACTCTTCCATAAAGTTGCCATAGCTATTTTCAAGTTTTTCAACTTTATGACTAAAGCGGTTAAACGCCATTACCGCAGGAATTGCCGCAAACAAACCCATAGCGGTTGCCACAAGTGCTTCGGCAATACCTGGCGCGACCATAGCTAACGTTGCTTGTTGCACTGCACCTAGAGCAATAAAAGAATTCATGATCCCCCAAACGGTACCGAATAAACCGATATACGGGCTAATTGAACCTACAGTCGCCATAAAAGGTAAGTGGGTTTCTAAACTATCGACTTCGCGTGACAGCGCAACACGCATTGCGCGATGAGTACCGTCGACTATTGCTTGCGGCGATTGAATATTACTTTTGCGTAAACGTGCAAATTCTTTGAATCCTGCAACAAATAGGCTTTCAATACCTTGTACGTGCTGGCGAGATGAGATTTCGTTATAAAGCTTAGTTAAGTCAGCCCCACTCCAAAATCTATCTTCAAATTGTTTTAGTTGATTTGCAGCCTGATCTAGCGCCTTTTTACGCTGAAAAATCATCGCCCAACAGGCAATTGAGAATGCTAACAAGATCAGCATTACCGATTTAACTAATAAACTAGCTTGAAGAAATAAATCAAAAATTGATAATTCAGCTGACACTTTGCAATGCTCCTAGGATAAATGCTGGTATTGGGCAGGGTTTATTTTTCGAAAAATCTACGCAAGCCACGGTAACTTCCACTCGGCAAAGTACCTTGCCGTTTTCATGGGTTATAGACTGTGAAAACATCACACTGGCTTTTTTCAGTCGCGTTATCTCGGAGTGAACCTTAATAAGATCGTCCAATCGGGCGGGTGCAATGTTGTCCATTTCAACTCGTCTGACAACAAAACCCAATGAATGTTCGAGAAAATCTGACTGAGCAATGCCTAGTGCTCTTAACCACTCCGTGCGCGCGCGTTCAAAAAATTTTAAATAATTTGCGTAATAGACAATACCACCCGCATCCGTGTCTTCATAAAACACGCGGATAGGTAATTGAAACGAAGGAGAGGTCATTAATTATTGAGTAATAGAGTTACACTAGTTGTTATGGCGATTATCTTAATAACAAAGCCCTACGCCGACAAGGGCTTGAAGCGCTTAATTCGTCATTAAATTGTAAAAAAGCGGTATCTCGAATAAAAACCTAACATTTTCCTTACTTAATTTAACCTAATCGTAATATTCATATTTCGCGAATAAAAATTCACAAAACAATGAATAACACGCCATAACTATTCATTAGGCAGTGCATACTAATAACACGCACTCATTTCGGATTAGTTTTTCTAATGCTTAAATAAAATTTTATTAGTTTGCCAACACGCTTAGCCCTGCCTAAAATACCCTTGTTTTCTGAGCTAGCGCAGTGAGATCTTCTCACAAGCACAGATACCTTGAAAAGGTGGTGATACACCATCTTCTCTCTGACATGTTTCCTGGAATTTTTTAACTTCCTTCTATCAACTTTATTAAGTTGGCCCGCTTCAAATAAGCGGGCTTTTTTTTGCCTGTAATTTGCTTATTTTTCAAATTGATGATGAGTATTTTTTGCCAAGTGTTTGTAATCATTACTCGTTAGTGATATTTGTAAATGTACTAACCGCTTCGTAATTCAATTGAACTTGGACATGGACTTGGCTTAAACCTGTTAGTTAAACCTGATTAAAACACTGAGTATATAGCCACTTAATTAAGGTTTTTTGCTGGCTAAATAGGTTTTTGCAGTGTACTTTTGATAGAAGTTGTTAGCGTTATAATCGGATCACACGCATCATGAGAGGGAAAATATGGCAAACTCAACAAGAATAACCTCAGCAAGCAGTACTAATAAGCGTTTATCAACATTAATCGCTGGCTATGTAGCTGCCATGTTACTCATACCTACCACATTTACTCAGCCTGCCAATGCGAATCAATTGGAAGCGTGCAACACTGAAGAGTGTGCTTCTTATTTCAAAAAGTTTAAGCGCGCAGCGCGTAAAGGATATGTTTCAGCACAGTACAATACGGCTAAGTTTTATTACTACGGTTACGGCACCGAAGCAGACAAAGCACTTGCTTTAAAGTACTACAGAAAAACAGCTGTCAACGGTTCGAAAGAAGCACAATATATGACAGGCCTAATTTACGTGTCGGAGCCTGACTTGCAAGATCACGAGCAAGGTATTTACTGGCTAGAGCGAGCCGCAGCTAATGGTCACATCCACGCGGCATTTTTACTGGGCAAAGCGCATGCGCAAGGCGACACGATTAATGGTGGTGTACCAAACTATCAAGCATCAGATATATGGCTTACCAAATCTTTTGATAAACGCTACAACAAGTTACCAGCACTCGTTGAAGAGTTAAATGCGAAAAAGGTGTTTAATGAAACTAACTACCCTTCCCTTTACAACAAGTTAGTTGAGCACAATATGTGGCTAGCAAGAAACAGCGATGGCGAAGTTGCCTTGAGTAACTGGGATGGTAAAACTTATGAGCGCATAACCGTCACGGGCTACAGCCAAACAGAAGCGTTCGATAATTTACTGGCTACTTTCCGTGGCAGAAACAACTCCACAGGCAGCCGATTAGGTAGCGACTGTCAGCTAACCGGAGCTTGCGCACGTAAATCGTTAAATGAAATGAAAGACAGTCAGTGGGTATCACAGCAATAGGAACGCTCATCACCTGAAAGCGGATTTTTCCAATCTTCCAACAGTATTACCCGCACATATATGCGGGCTTATTTTTGCTAAAACTTAATAGTTTCAATTACTAACGCTGTTCGCTGATACGATAGATTTGTAATGATTACGCTTTAGTGGTAATTGTATGTTTACTAATCACTTCATAAAATCACTAAACTTGAGCAGTAGCGCTACGCTACTACACTAAAGTTAAGCTAGTTGTATAGGCTAAACTTAGTTAATGTAATAACTACGTAAGTCAATAATTATGCAAGCCAATAATTACGTAAATCGTTATTGTTGTACACGGATCAAACACGTCAAGAGAGGGACTATATGACAAACCAAGTAAATACAAATTCCAAACGCGCTTCTTTTAAGCGAATTTCGACACTAGTTGCGGCTAGTGCACTAGTGTTCGCATCTGTAACCTACACAGGCGCGGCAAATGCTGCACAAATAACCGCATGTGACACAGCAGAGTGTGTCTCTTATTTTAAGAAGTTCAAACGTGCAGCACGTAAAGGTTACATTTCAGCTGAATACAACACCGCTAAATTTTATTACTATGGCTACGGCACTGAAGTCGACAAAACGCTTGCTCTAAAATACTACCGAAAATCGGCAGTTAACGGTTCTAAAGAAGCACAATATATGACGGGACTAATTTTTGTCTCTGAGCCTGGATTGCAAGATCATAAACAAGGTGTTTATTGGCTAGAGCGCGCGGCGGCTAATGGTCATATCCACGCCTTGTTTTTATTAGGCAAAGCGCATGCGCAAGGTGATATTCAAAATAGTGGTGCACCAAATTATCAGGCCTCAGACAAGTGGCTAAGCAGAGCATTTGATAAACGCTACAGCAAATTACCTAAGTTTGTTGAAGAGCTAAACAACCAAAAAGTGTTTAATGAAACTAATTACCCTTCCCTTTACAATAAGCTGGTTGAGCACAACATGTGGTTGGCAAAAACTGATGCTGGTAGCGTTGATTTGACTAACTGGGAAGGTAAAACATACGAACGTATAACAGTTACAGGCTCTACGCTGAAACAAGGCTTTGACATGTTGCTCGCCAACTTTCGCAGTAGAAATGACTCTACAGGCAGTAGACTTGGTGGCGACTGCCAATTAAAAGCGGCTTGTCAGCGCAAGTCACTGAATGAAATGAAAGACAGTATGTGGGTGTCGCAAAAATAACTTGCAGTGAGAGTGTGGTTTTATTTCTCTTAACGCTATTGTTCTCAGCTCACAAGCTAAAAAGGATTAACTAGATCGTTAATCCTTTTTATTATTTTAATTTCTACCGTTCTCGTACCTGTTACTGCGGATACGTTGCTGCTGATACTAAGCGGGTTTAGTTAGCCCAAAATGCTGATAAGTGCGTTCTGTAACAATTCGGCCTCTTGGTGTACGTTGTAAAAAGCCTTGCTGAATTAAAAACGGTTCAAGCACATCTTCAATGGTTTCACGCTCTTCGCCAATGGCCGCTGCTAGATTATCAAGCCCTACTGGCCCGCCCATAAACTTATCGATTATGGCTTGCAATAGCTTTCTGTCCATAATGTCGAAGCCTTCGTTATCAACTTCAAGCATATCAAGCGCACTAGCAGCACTTTCTTTGTTAACGATACCGCCAGTTTTAATATCTGCGTAGTCACGCACTCGGCGCAATAAACGGTTGGCAATGCGCGGTGTACCGCGCGAGCGGCGAGCTACTTCAAATGCACCTTCTTGATCAATCGTCAGATTAAGGAAATGAGCGGACCGTGAAACGATATCCGTTAAATCTTTAGCTGAGTAAAACTCTAAGCGTTGAACAATGCCAAAACGATCTCTAAGCGGAGAGGTTAATGCACCGGCTCTAGTAGTCGCGCCAATCAGGGTAAAAGGCGGTAAATCGAGTTTAATCGAGCGAGCAGCTGGCCCTTCACCAATCATAATATCCAGTTGATAGTCTTCCATCGCTGGATACAAGACTTCTTCTACCATAGGACTTAAGCGATGAATTTCATCAATAAAGAGAACGTCGTTCTCTTCTAAATTGGTCAGCAGTGCCGCTAAGTCCCCTGCTTTTTCCAATACTGGCCCAGACGTAGTGCGAATACTTACGCCCATTTCGTTAGCAACAATATTAGCAAGTGTGGTTTTACCTAATCCCGGTGGGCCAAAAATGAGTAGATGATCAAGCGGTTCATTGCGCTTTTTTGCCGCAGGGATAAAGATTTCCATTTGCGCTTTTACGTGATCTTGCCCTGTGTAATCCGCCAGCATTTTAGGGCGAATCGCGCGATCTACCCCTTCATCTTCTATCGTTGCTGCCGGCTGGATTAGTCGATCTGCTTCTATCATCTATATTCTTCTATTTCTGACTTGTTCTGTGTCTTATTTACGTTTTAAGCGTAATTTTTTGCCAACTACAGCATGGCTTTGAGCGCATCTTTGATCAGCTGCTCGCTAGATTTGTTAGCATCATACACAGCTTTAATTGCTTTATCAGCTTGTGCTTGTGTATAGCCAAGCGAAACCAGTGCGTTAATCGCATCGCCTTTGGCATCGCTGATTGTAAGTGCATTATCAGCGGCTAATTCAAATGGCGCAGCATCGGTTGCAGGCGTCGCTAAGTCTGTTTGCCAATCTTTAATGCGATCGCGCATTTCAATTAATAAGCGCTCAGCGGTTTTCTTACCAATACCGGGAATTTTCACTATGGTTGTAACGTCGTCATGGGCGACACAACTCACAAACTGCTCTGCCGACATGCCAGACAAAATCGCGAGTGCTAGTTTTGGCCCAACACCACTGGCTTTAATTAACAAACGAAACAGTTTGCGATCCACTTGATTGGCAAAACCATACAGTAGCTGTGCATCTTCTCGCACAACGAAGTGGGTATAAAGCGTGGTTTCTTGGTTTAATTCAGGTAATGCATAAAGCGTGGTCATTGGCACTTGCACTTCATAACCAACGCCGTTGCAGTCAATGATAATATCAGGTGGCTGTTTTACTAATAATTTGCCACGTAATTGTCCTATCACGGCACATCCTCTTTTCGGCTGCTAGCTCAACAACTTCTCGCTCAGCCAACTTCAGTGTTCTAACTTATTTAATAAAGTGAGCTTAACACTAGATATTTATACAGTAAACCGATTTAAATGCTTAGATGCCCATACTATTTCAAAATGTGTGTTTCAGTTGGAATTAAAAGCGGTTTAGGCAAGGTATTGATTACAGAGAATGGTTGTTCCCTTGTCAAAAGCAATAACTCAGCATAAATCGCTTTTAAACCAACCCATTTTTAAAGCAGTGAGGGCGCTTCACAGGAAACTTATTATCATCATTTCACAGCTCATAGAAAGCGAGTACCATTCCAGCGAGTTGCACCTTGATATTGCCCCCTGTGAAAGCGCTGAAATCAAGCATCTTGAAGTAGTATGGGTATAATTATTTTCGTAGGCGGCCTCGTACCGTTTTACTCGCCTGCCCCGCCATTTTTACAATCGAATCGTGACTATGTGCATGACAAAGCGCCACCGCAAGCGCATCGGCGGCGTCTGCTTGTGGTGTACCCGGCAGTTTAAGAATGGATTTGACCATATGTTGCACTTGGGTTTTATCAGCAGCACCTGTGCCAACCACAGATTGCTTGATTTGGCGAGCTGAATACTCAGCAATCGACATACCCGCATTGGTTGCAGCGACAATGGCTGCCCCTCGTGCTTGCCCGAGTTTTAGCGCTGAATCAGGGTTAGTTGCCATAAACACTTGTTCGATGGCGAACATATCTGGCTTAAACTGGATGATCAGCTCTGACACACCCGCAAAGATGGTTTGTAAACGTGTACCTAAATCTTCCCCTGCCGCAATCGCTTTGATACAACCACTCCCTAGATAGGTAAATTTTCGCCCGTGCTGCTCTATCACGCCATAACCGGTGAACCTTGAACCTGGGTCGATACCTAAAATAATTGCCAATGAGTTACCCTAATAATTCGTTAAAAAATTCCATAAAAAAACGCGCTGGCTCAATGCATTAATGCTAATTGATATCCTAGCGCGTTTTACCACTTTACAAAATTAGATTAAGGAAACAACTTAACTCGTTGCGTCCTATCACTACTATTCTTGTTCAGCTTTTTCTTCTTGCTTGGCAATCGTGGCAATGCTTAACTCTGCTAATTGCGCAGGGTTAGCTTGACCCGGTGCATTGGTTAATGGACATGCCGCTGTTGTTGTTTTCGGGAATGCCATTACGTCACGAATAGAGCTTGCCCCTGTCATTAGCATCACTAGACGGTCAAGACCAAACGCTAAACCAGCATGAGGTGGCGCACCGTACTGTAGTGCTTCTAATAAGAAGCCAAACTTCTCTTGTGCTTCTTCATCGCTGATACCTAGAATTCTAAATACCGCGGCTTGCATTGCTTGGTCGTGGATACGCACTGAACCACCACCTAACTCACAACCATTTAGTACCATATCGTAAGCGTTTGAAAGCGCGCCAATTGGGTTTGCTTCAAGCTCTTCTGGTGTCATATTGCTTGGTGCAGTAAATGGGTGGTGAAGCGCGTGTAAGTGACCGTCAACTTCTTCAAACATTGGGAAGTCTACAACCCACAATGGTTTCCACTCGTCTGTAGTCAAGCCTAAGTCTTCACCCAGTTTTAAACGCAGCGCGCCTAATGATTCAGTTACCAAGTTGTAGCTGTCTGAACCGAAGAAAATAATGTCGCCTGTATCTGCGCCTGTACGTTCAAGTAGCGCGTTCACTGCTGTTTCATCTAAGAATTTAAGAATTGGCGATTGGATACCTTCCATGCCAGCGGCTTTGTCGTTCACTTTCAGCCACGGCATACCTTTAGCGCCGTAAATGCCAACAAATTTTGTTAGGTCATCAATATTCTTACGAGAGAACTGCGCTGCGCCTTGTGGTACGCGAATAACCGCAACGCGGCCTTTTTCATCATTCGCGGGGCCTGAGAATACTTTGAATTCAACATCTTTTAGGATGTCTGCCACGTCAACAATTTCAAGCGGGTTACGCAAGTCTGGCTTGTCTGAGCCAAAACGTGTCATCGCTTCTGAATATGGCATACGTGGGAAATCACCTAGGTCAACATCAAGTAATTTAAGGAATAAATCACGGATCATTTTTTCCGTCACTTCCATTACTTGATCAGCCGTCATAAATGACGTTTCAATATCAATTTGGGTGAATTCTGGTTGGCGATCAGCACGTAAGTCTTCATCGCGGAAACACTTAACGATTTGGTAGTAACGCTCCATGCCCGACATCATCAGCAATTGCTTAAATAACTGCGGCGATTGTGGCAATGCGAAGAAGCTACCTTTGTGCGTACGACTTGGTACTAAGTAATCACGCGCACCTTCTGGTGTCGCCGCGGTAAGAATTGGCGTTTCGATATCCATAAAGTCTTGCGACTCTAACGATTCACGAACGGCCGCAGTTACTTTCGCACGAAAACGTAAACGCTCTGTCATTTCTGGGCGACGTAAATCTAAGTAGCGATACTTTAAGCGTTGCTCTTCTGAGTTGTCTTGATTGAAGTCTAACGGTAATGGCGCAGCGCGGTTTAAGATGTTTAGCTCTAAACCTAATACTTCAATGGCACCTGTTGCCATATCTTTATTCACTTGGCTTTCAGGGCGTGCGCGCACTTTACCTTTAACCTGTACACAGAACTCGTTGCGCAGTGTGTTAGCCGTTTCAAGTACTTCGGGTAAATCTGGGTCAAATACCACTTGTACAATGCCTTCGCGATCACGCAAATCTAAAAAGATCACAGCGCCTAAGTCGCGACGACGATTAACCCAACCACATAAAGTGACTTCTTGCCCAACGTGAGATTCGTTAACCTCACCACAATAAAGAGTACGCATCTAGAAATATCCTGACATGAAAAACCCGCCATCATTAGCGGGGAATACATAAAATTGCGGATATTATATAGAAAAGCGCGCTAATGTCACCCGATGGAACCAGCTTGATTTCGCTAATTTTTAGATATCGGGTAATTACCCTAAAAGCAGTGCTTACAGATAACTATAATTGTTCTTGCCTGATGATTTAACGCGATACATTAAGTTATCCGCCATTTTAAATAAATCGGCTGCGCTGTCTGAATCATCGGGGAATACTGAAATACCAATACTGGCCCCTAACGTCGCTTTAATTTGATTGCCAATAAATGGTTTAGCAATCAAGTTAATAATTTTTTCAGCGATAAATGCAGCTTCTTCTTTATTGTTTAAACTGGTTAGCAACACCACGAATTCATCACCACCAAAACGACAAACGGTATCAGATTTTCGAACACAGCTGGTTAATCGCTCTGCCACTTGTTGCAGCACAACATCGCCAAAGTCATGGCCGTATTTGTCATTAACGGCTTTAAAACCATCAAGATCAACAAACATTACCGCAAGTTTCAACCCTTGGCGCTGATGCAGTGCAATTGCCGACTCCATTTGCGTTTTAATCAGTGTTCGATTGGCTAGTCCTGTCAATTCATCATGTGTGGCCATGTGTTTCATTTGCATTTCGAGTGCCTTACGGCGCCCCACTTCTTTATGCAGTCTGCGGTTCCAAAGCACAACAAACAGGATAATTGCGAAAATCACAAAACCGACTTGGGTAGCGATCCGAGTTACTAATCGTTTATCCCAACCCGAGTGAATATTGATATCAAACCAACGGTTAAAAATTTCTTGCCGCTTTTTGTCATCAATCGTCGACAAACCTTGGTTTAAAATACTTTGCAGTACATGGTTACCTTTGTGAATACCGATGCGGCTATCTTGCGATGGAAATTCCGGTACTACAGCAACTTCTAAAGGAACTATGCTCTCTTGTTTCGCGAGCTTAGATGCAACAGGCAAACCTTCAACAAAGCCATCAACAAAACCTTGTTGCACCGCTAACACCCCTTCTGTGGTTGAATTGACCAAAACTACATCTATCTCAGGGTAATTCGCTTTCACCCAGTTAGTTAATTGGTAACCTTTGACAATAGCGAGTGTTTTACCGTTTAAATCAGTCAAACTATTTATTCGCCCAAGAATACGGCGGTAAATGATACTCCACGGCATTTGCCAATAGCTGTCGGTAAAGTCGAAGTCAGGGGCGCGGCTATTATCGCTCGACACACCCAGAATTAAATCAATCTCATTATCACGAAATCCAGCAACTAGCGCCGCCCAATTATCATAGGCTAAAAATTCAAGTTCAAAGCCAGCACTTTGCGTTACAGATTCAATAACATCGCGATTAATACCCAGTGGTTGACCGTTTTCACCAATAAACTCTAATGGTTCCCAGTCTTTGGTGATGCCTACTTTCAACACAGGATTTTCTTGCACCCAATGCTGTTGTTGCGCCGTGAGTGGAATTTTCGGTTCAAGTAACGAAAAATGAGAATTGGCATGCTCTTTTAACCAAATAGATTCAAGCATGTGCAGATCTTTGCGCGGAATGCTAGCAAATCCTTGCTCAATATCACGCATTAATTGAGTATCACCTTTGGCAACTACCGCAAAAATATCGATAGGAAAAGCTGGCTGATCAAGTAAGTAGAACAGCCCCTGCAAATTGGCATTAACCAGTTTGACTTGCATGGTTTCTACTTCAGAAATGGCAGCATCAATTTCGCCACGCTCAGCGGCGGCAATCATCTCCGCTAATTCTGAAAACATTCGGTAGTTAATCTCAGGGTACTGCTTAGTTACGCTGTCAACATAAGGCGCTGCTTTAAAAACACCAACAACTTTACCGTTAAGCTGTTCAAGCGAGGTAATATTAGGCAATCGATTTGAGACAAAAACTTGTGAACTAAGTGAATATACCTTAGCTGACTTTTGCAAGCCGCTGTTCTCGTCAAAGACACTGGTATAAGCAATATGTGCATCAAGGCTACCACGCACTAGCTGGGTGAAAGAGCGATTTAACGAATCGCCAACGAAGTTGACCTGATGACCTGTGTGTTTGGCCCAAAGTCGCCACATATCGATAAACAAGCCTTGTGGCTGGCCAGACGCTGAATACCCCATATAGGGCGGCAAATTACCTGCAAATCCAAGGTTTAGCACATCGCCTTCTGGCGCCATATTCAAAAACTTTTTCTCGATATCAACACGCTCCGCTAAGGTTATTTTTGCTAAACCTTGGTTGATATAATTAAGTAATTCAACATTATCGTTTGCGACTGCTGCACTATAGTCTCCGGTAAAATAATTTAAGCGCTTATATTTGGGGAAGATCGCGCCTAACTCTTTAATTCGTGGGTAACTATTGTCTAACTCTCCTTGCTCAACAAACGCGAGTAGCTCTCCGTTAAGTACCGCGTCATAAAGCTCTGGGCGAGACTGAAAAAGCTGAACACTGATATTATTGTTGGCGGTAAGGATTTCAAGGTTAACTAGCCCGTTAACCGCGCCAACTTTGTATGGCGCAATTTGACTGAGCGTAATCGCATCCTGCACTTTGCTATCTATATAAACGAAGCTATCGTGAGGATACAAGCCGTTAGACATCAATAACTGATGTTTACGTGTATCACTGGGTAATAACCCAGCATGAAAGTCCACTTGCTGGTTAGCAACAGCTGCAAGTCCCTCAGCCCATGAGTACCCATGAAATGAAATATCTACACCTTGCTTTTCAGCCCATAGACGCCAAAAATCAATGAAAATACCTGAAGGTTGCCCTGTAGAATTGAGATATTGATAAGGATAATTCTGCTGATAAATCGCTATTTTAAAGCTTTGTTGACTAACGCTTTCAGTAGGTGACTCTGTTTGATTATTTGCTAAAACATGCCCAGAAAATATAGTGATAAGCCAAAGCACTCCTGCGATGAATGTGCTTACCTTTTTGAAATCCATTAATTACCAACCCTAAAACTACATCACATCAACCATGCAATATTATCTTATCAAGATCAATCCATTCGGGTAAAATAGCCGCCATTTTCCAGATAATGACTGCGTTATATGCAAAAAAACGACACCGACTTAATCTATTCAAACCCACATAGCCAAGTCAAAGATTTCACCTTTGATGCGCAAGTGGTTGAAGTTTTTCCTGATATGATCAGTCGATCAGTGCCCGGCTACAATACCATCATTGACACGATTGGGCGTCTTAGTCAGAAATATGTGCAAGACAACTCAACGGTTTACGACCTAGGTTGCTCGCTAGGCGCAGCTACCTTAGCGATGCGCAGAGCCATTACTGCCAGTGACGCGAAAATCATCGGCATTGATAATTCTCAGGCGATGGTTGAGCGCTGCCAAATGCATGTCGCGGCGTTTAAAGGCAACACACCTGTCGAAATATTTAATGACAACATTGAAAACGTAGATATTAAAAACGCTTCAATGGTGGTACTTAATTTCACGTTACAGTTTATCGAAAACGAAAAACGCCAAGCCCTGATCGATAAGATTTACCAAGGCTTAAAACCGGGTGGTTTATTAGTATTGTCTGAAAAGATTGCCCACCAAAATGATCAAACCAATGAGTTATTGATTGATTTGCATCACGACTTTAAACGCGCCAATGGTTACAGCGAATTAGAAATTGCACAAAAGCGCACAGCCCTTGAAAACGTGATGCGTCCAGACTCATTAGAAGATCATTTCGAGCGCTTATCTCAAGCAGGCTTTATAAATGTTAGCCAATGGTTTCAGTGTTTTAATTTCTTATCCGTCGTGGCTTTTAAAGGTGCTTAATAAAAGGTGAAAAAATAAATGAGCCAATACAACTCTTTCTACCAAGCGATCGCCGGTAATCGATTAAGCCATTGGTTAGATACCTTACCTGCTCAACTGACAGACTGGCAAAAAAATCATTTGCACGGTGAATATGCCCAATGGCAAAAAGTTATTGAACAACTGCCCGTTACGGAAACTGACCACCTTGATATTAAAAACAGTGTCACAGTTGGTTTGGCAGAAGAAATTGAACCAGGCCAACTTAAACGCCTAGAACATATGCTGAAAAAGCTAAAACCTTGGCGTAAAGGGCCCTATCATATTCATGGCCTACACATTGATACTGAATGGCGCTCGGATTTCAAATGGGATCGCCTAGCACCCCATATTAGCGACCTGAGTAACCGTTATGTACTCGATATTGGCTGTGGTAGTGGTTATCACTTATGGCGAATGCGCGGCGCTGGCGCGAAATTTGTTGTTGGCGTTGATCCAACCCAGCTATTCGTCACCCAATTCAATGCTATTCAACACTTTATCAAAGATAACGGTGTTCACCTGCTGCCATTAGGCGTTGAGCAACTACCAGAACTAAATGCCTTTGATACAGTTTTTGCCATGGGTGTGCTTTATCATCGCCGCTCACCTATCGATTTTATTTATCAACTTAAATCGCAGCTAGTTAAAGGTGGCGAGCTAGTGCTCGAAACCTTGATTGTTGATGGTGATGAAAATACTGTATTAGTGCCCGGCGAGCGTTACGCCAAAATGCGCAATGTATGGTTCTTACCCAGTGGCGAAGCCATGTGTGCTTGGCTTGAACGTTGTGGCTTTAGCAATGTTCGCATGGTTAATACCGATGTTACCGACCTTGCCGAGCAGCGCAAAACAGATTGGATTGATACTGAGTCATTAAAAGATTTTCTCGACCCGAACGACCCAAGCAAGACGATTGAAGGCTACCCTGCCCCTAAACGCGCGATATTTATCGCCAATAAATAGTTTATTGCTGAAAAGCCATCGACTAAGCCCAAACAGTACAAATACTTTGTCCACTTTATCGGCAATAGTATTTGCACTGTTTGCGTTGCTACCAAGGTTTGGCAGTTTCAACTTCAGTTCAACTGTCTATTCTCTTTTTCACCGTTTCTATATTTTACCGTTGCTATAACTGTTCAATCTGCTTTAAGCCTTTCTGTGTATTGCATTTTACTGTCAAAATAAGTCAAGCTAGCAAAATATTAACTTCGATTTCGACAGGAAAAGGAAGGCTATGAACTCAGATTGGTTAGCACGTCGCTCAACAAGCACTAAAAAACGCCAGCAAGATCACCGTAGTCCATTTCAAAGAGACAGAGCCAGAATTCTGCACTCTGCTGCGTTTCGCCGTCTGCAATCTAAAACACAAGTGATCAGCTCTGGGCAAAGCGATTTTTACCGCACCCGACTAACCCACTCACTTGAAGCCGCGCAAATTGGCTCCGGCATTACTGCACAGCTTAGGTCGAAATATCCCGATTTAGCAGCGCAATTATTTCCCGACGATGACACCTTAATTGAAGCACTTTGTTTGGCACATGATATTGGCCACCCGCCATTTGGTCACGGTGGTGAAGTGGCACTGCATTATATGATGCGCAAGCACGGTGGCTTTGAAGGCAATGGGCAAACATTGCGTATTGTGGCGCGCCTAGAGCCATTTAGCGAGTGTCACGGTATGAATTTATCGCGT
The DNA here is from genome assembly GCF_003390395.1 of Thalassotalea euphylliae. Lineage (NCBI taxonomy): Bacteria > Pseudomonadati > Pseudomonadota > Gammaproteobacteria > Alteromonadales > Colwelliaceae > Thalassotalea > Thalassotalea euphylliae. The sequence continues at coordinate 2,582,068 of NZ_QUOV01000001.1, forward strand.
CGCACACTACTGGGTTTAATCAAGTATCCGCAACTCATCGACAACTTGGTGCACAAAGTTCCCAATCAAGCACCTGTTAGTTATCGTCAGTTGCAAGCGCGTCATTGGCACCCGCCTAAAGGGTTATATCAAGATGACAGTGACATTATTGACTGGATACTCGCGCCACTTTCATCCAATGATAGAGACTTATTCCAAACCATAGTGACACGTGACAACATGCATAGCAGAACCTGCTATAAATCGTTGGACTGTTCAATTATGGAACTCGCTGACGATATTGCCTATGGAATTCATGATCTAGAAGATGCCATCGTAACTGGGGTTGTTAACCGCAACGATTTTGACGAACACGTAATTAAACCTTTGCTCGATATTGGCGAAGGCTGGCTGACCAACTATTGCGATGGGCTAACCGATAAACTCTTTTCTGAGCATCATTATTTGCAAAAGGACGCTATCGGGGGGCTCGTCAACTACTTAATCACGGCTATCGAGTTACTTCCAGTCAACACAAATGCGCAAGAGTTTGCTGAGCCGCTGTTAAGATACAATGCTAAATTGCCAGCAGAGCAGGCAAATGTGCTCGATATTTTTAAAAACTTCGTTTTAACTTTTGTTGTTAGGCTGCCAGCTATTCAACGTATCGAATATCGAGGTCAGCAAGTGGTGATGGAGTTATTCGAAGCACTTTCGTCTGACCCAGAGCGTTTACTGCCAACAAGCACAGCTAAGCGTTGGCGAGCCGCGAGCGACAATGATGAAAATGCCTATCGCGTTATCGCTGATTATGTTGCCGGCATGACTGACGGTTACGCAACGCGCCTGTATCAAACGTTATTTTTACCGATTAGCACAGGTGATAATTACGACGCGCACAGCTAAGACAGCTTAACAAGAATAGGTTAGCGTGCAGAGTTAGCTACAAATACAAGAACCTTCACCGCGTACGCTAATTTGCACCTTATCACCTATCTGCTGCGGGTCTTGAACCTCTATTGCCTCAAATTGAGCTGCTGATAGGTGAAAAGTGCAATTACCTTGTTGACATTGCTTGGTCGAACAAAGCTGCTGACCGTTACTCATAAAATGATTTAACGCTTTTCGATAGGCTTTCCACTTTCCGGAAGCCCGACCCGTTCCGTTACTTTGAACTGTTCCGCCGCACGCTGCCATAACTATTCTCGCTTAGTCTATTTCCCTCTATAGGTATAGCAGGTAAACATCAAATCTCAACGCATCGAATTTAACTGCGACTCTACGCATCAGGCTTGGTGACAACAGTTACGCACAACTCAATTACTATTGATATTCAACATAAGGTGTTGAGTATTTGGCAATAAAAAATGGCCTAATGTTTTCACATTAGGCCGTTTTGAGTCACATTTTTCGTTACTTAACGTTTTTCGTTGACTAGAACTCTTTTGAGTAGCTCAAGTTGAAGTAACGACCTCGGTTCGAGTGTAAGGCACCAAAGTAACCGTGGGCAAGCTCATCCGCTAGCGGTGGCTCTTGGTCTGAAATGTTACGAACGGTGAAGCGTATTTTACTGCCATCTAATAAGCTGTCACTGCCCTCAATACGGTAGTCAACATACACGTTGGTTGTGGTCATGCTATCAACTGGTAATTCAATCACTTCGCCATCGACAGTCGCTGTCGTTGAGGTATCAATCACAGAGCCTACATAGTTAGAGTTAATACCTGCACCCCATTGCTCATAGCGCCAGTTAATTGAAGCTCGACCACGCCATTCTGGGCGACCATTTTGTTTAAGCAAGTCACCAGCGCCTTGAATAATAATCGGTTGCGGGAACCCACCAGCTTCATTAAAGGCAATTAACTCGCTATCAATATCACTTGGTTCTTGGTCAAACTTCTTCAAGTGTGCAGCGTTAACGGTAAACTCAAAGTCACCAAAGTCCGTTTCAAAGTCGTAAATCACACTGAAATCAATACCTGATATTTCACGCTTACCTAAGTTCAAATATTCATTATTAATACGAATTACGTCACCACTTACCGGATCACGCTCTACCGCTGAGTTGGTTGAGCCTTGCGAGCGTCGCACGAAATCTAACGCTAGGTGAGAAGCTCCAGGTAAAATACCCACTAAGTCTTCTTGCTCTATTTTCCACCAGTCCGCCGTAATGGTTAAGCTTTCAGTTGGCTCAAGCACGATACCGAATGATGTGTTTTCGTCATCTTCCGGCTCTAGGTCTGTTGTACCACTACGTACATCGACAACTGAGTAACTTCTGTCTTGAACTGGGTCATAAATTGTATTGGCTCTTGGTACACCTTCAGCCGTTACTTGCGGTAGACCTGGCGCTCTAAAGCCTTCAGCATATGATGCACGTAAGCTAATCCAATCTGCTGGTACCCAAAATAACGCCACTTTAGGTTTTAGGCCGCTGCCACCAACATCAGAAAAGTCCTCGTATCGTGCAGCTAACTGCATTTCTAGGTATTGAGAGTCACTATCAATTAGCGGTGCAATAAATTCAACAAAAGCTGATGCGACATTGCGGCTACCTTTAGAGTCCGGTGTTGGGCTACTACCTAAAACGCTACTCGCGTCTTGACGTGTTGCACCTGTAACTAGGTTAGTAAACGGGCTGCTACCATCAAGTAGTGGATCGCGGTCGTCTTCAAAGCCTTCATGTCTAAACTCTAACCCAAGTGCCACACCCACATCACCTGTCGGCAGGCTGAAAAGGGCTTCATTACTGGCTTTGAAATCGATTGAAGCAAGTTCAGTTTCAGAGTCACGACGCACTGTGGTAATAAATGAATCGATAACACTTTGTGGATTAAGCGTCGAATCACCTTCATTAGGGTTGTTAACGTCACCACCAGTAAAGATGTTATAGGCAGTAGAAGGGTCAGTACTGTTCACCGCTTCTTGGAACAAAATAGCATTTACGCGATTGGCTTTATCATTAGTTTCCGCCGCTGTATAGAAAGCTGCTGTTTCCCAATACCAATCACCCCACTCACCTTTCAAGCCAAGTAATGCGCGATAGCTTGTATCATCAACTTCGATATTACGAGGACCAGCATCTAGTGGACGATAGCTGCGCACTAGCACTTCTTCGCCAAACGGGTTAAATGCCGCATCTGCTGCTACCGTAAAACGCTGAGAGGTTAAGTTTGGTGTTTGTTCACGAGTTCGCTCGGCATTGGCTTCGTAATAAATAGCCTCAGCAAATAACTCCATATCATTGCCCAAATCATGAGTGATATAGGTGTAGAAATTAAAACGATCAACATCTGACACTAACGAACGAGTTGTACCGCGGTCAAAACGCAAATCACGAGGGAAACTGCCACTATCGGCACAAACACCACCTGCTAAGTCAACCACACAGTCGCCAGGTGCCATATCCGCTGGCTGCAAGTGGAAACGACCAAGTGAATCTGACACAAAATCACCCCATGGAGTTGCAGTGGTTCTATTGTCGAGTTGAGTATCACCAATAAACTCTTCAGGCAACGTTGGGAAGTTTCTGAGATCATGGCTACGTGAATATCTGCGCTCGCTTGCCATCATACCGTCACGGCTGTAGTAAGCGACAGAGGCTGTAACATGAGTTTTATCGCCAACATCAAAGCCTGTTAAGTAGCTAAATGTCAGTTCATCTAACGGTGTGCCTTCAGACTGGCCGTAAGAAAGGCTCAATTTATTGCCTTCATAATCATCTTGTAGTGCGTAGTTCACAACACCAGCAACGGCATCCGAACCATAAATCGCTGCCGCACCATCACGTAATATTTCTAGTGAACGAAGGCCTGAAACAGGCAAGGTATTCGAGTTAACTGTAGAAACAGGAACAAAGTTCTCTGACTGTGTACCTGGGTGAGTAACCAAACGGCGGCCATTTAACAAGGTTAGCGTGTTACCTGTGCCAACACCGCGTAAGTTAATCGATGAAACATCACCACGCGCATCATTTACACCACCATTACCGGTTGAAGCACCAAAGTTCACTTCACCAATTTGTGGGATTGAACGCAATAGTTCATCACCCGTTATAGCTGCGGTATTTTCAATGTCTTGCTCTGTCATCGCTGTGACGGGCAAAGCACCAATGTCAGAAGCTCGCTTAATATTCGAACCAACAATCGAGATACGTTCAATCTCTTCTTCTTGAGGAGCTTCTTGTGCGTAACTTACCGTAGTTGCCATACCGTAACTGGCGATTGCCAACAATAAAGATTCTGAGACTTTCTTTAACTTAAACATGTGATACTTTCCCACTATTTGTTCGCTCTAACAGAGTTCTTAGTTATTAATTTTCAACGCAGTGCAATAAGTAGATTGCTTTATTTTTATTCGCTTATTTAAAATTAGATGACAAGCAACTTCTTTACTAATAAGAATAATTTATCAATCCATACCCTTAGGTTATACGGCTTCTTAATAATTTGAATAAACCATGCTTACAAGTCATTAACAACGGTAACAAAAAGTATATACGGCAAAGCTAATCAATCAACTTGAGCCTTGCTCATAAAGTGCACAAGCAGCACCTGCTGGATCTTTAATGACCACAAATCTGTCATTACCCATGGTTTTAATTTGCGTGCACAAAACGCCACCCAGTGCTTTTACATCAGCCGCAGCTTGTTCGACATTTTTAACTAAAAAGTAAGGCAACCACATTGCGGGTAAGTCGGCGTTCGTACCTCGCGCATGACAAATACCAGCGACAGGCTCACCTATTTTTGTTGGCGCCATGGCGTAATCTTGATAACCATCCATATCAACGGATTGAGCATGCCAGCCAACAACTTGTTGATAGAAGTCTCGTGTTTGCTGAGCGTTTTCAACCGTTAGATCAAGCCAAGCAATAGCGCCTAAGTTCTCATCACTCACTGTTGTACTCCTTGTTGCATTATTGAAGCTGCCAAAATCAGCTAGCGTAATTTGGGATTTTTTGGATAAAACTTATCTGGCAACTGACTAATATGTTCAAAAAACCGCGTATCTTTATAGGGTAGCTTCATAAAGCCAGATATGCCTAAGCCACTAATATTTGGTAACAGTTTTAGAATATTATGAAGGTGTTTAGTGAATTCCGCTTGTTTTTCATGATTCAGTAGCATCAGGTAGCTATGAATTTTAAGGTGAGTTGGTAATACTTCGAAAATAATACAGCCGGTATGATGAATTAGGTTCATTTTGGCAAGCTCTGCCATGATTTCATCAGGTAGGCGCAAGTATTCATCTGGGTCTTTACCGTCTTCAAAATAGGAGTGAAGCCTAGTTTCATCATCAAGTTCTGGTACGACACTGACATCAAAAGGAATGGTCATTTTCTCATTGGCGATAAACGGCTCTTGTTCGTTTTCTCGCTCAATGTGCAAGGTAGTACGGGCATTGAATAAACAGCTTTTAAACATACCGATGCGAAATATGCCTTGCGCTAAATAAATCATGTTATTGACGGCGCTTTGAAAAGACTTTTTCAGTGATGGATCAAACAGCGTTAAATTGGAATCGATATAAACACCTTCTTTTTGCCAGCGCACTGCTAAACCACCAACAACCGGAAAATTACCCAGCCGACTAACTGCAGCAACAAAGGCTTTTTCGTTATCTCCCATACCGCTCAGATAGTTTTTATAATATTTTTCTAACTGGGCATCATCGACATCCGTTAAAGAGTCATCATCACTTTGCTCGCGTAAAAAAGATTTTCGCGAGCCATAAACAACCGTATCGATTAGCGCTTCACTATTTCTCACCCAAACCGGAATTAATGGTTCAATTAATGGTTCTGTGGGCTTTTCTGCGAGTACTAATTTCTTAAAAAAGCCTATTTGCTTTAGAAAGTAATCGCCCGCTTGCTGCCTTGTTTTCATATCTTCACTCAACATACCGTCGAGCACTTGCGCCAGCGGCTTAGGCAAGCCTAAACTGCTGGCGGGGATCACTTGTTTGCCATAACGGCTAGATTGGCCTGACGCAAGCGCATATAAAGTAGCAGCGGCTCCTTGCTCGTCAAAACGAGGGCTGGAAAGCTCCCCATTGATTTGCTCTGGCCCGATAAAATAAATATCACCTAAGCGAGCATTGGTATGCTGCAAATCACCACTCATTAAATCCATGACATTATTCGCAGTAGTCTGCCCCTGCGCGTCTATCTGTGCGTAAACAGCTGAGCCCCAGTCCACTAAGTGCAGTTGCCCTGTATGCTCATCGAACACTAAATTAGACGGCTTAATATCGCCGTGCACAATTGGCTTAGCCTCACCATTTTGTTTAGCGCCACGCAAATACGTTAATAGCTCAATCAGCTGAATCGCGAACTGTACTATTTGTTCGGGAGGGAGTGGCCCGTGCTGATGGGAGTATTGTTCGAGGTTAATTCCCGGTGCCCTTGTCATTTGCACCACAGATTGACGCTTTATTTTTCGATATTCGATAACCTTTGGCACTTGCGGATGACAAATTTGGCGCTGCATATGCGCTTCTTCTTCGAACCTGTCTTGTACATGTTGGGGTAAGGTCAATCGAGAAAACTTAAACACAAAGTCTTGTAACTGATGGCTAGCTTGTTGCTCGTGTTTGTCTTGCTGTTTTTGATGTTCTGGGTTTTGATGATCTGGCAAGGCTTCTCCTTGACCCGAAAACACAAAACCATAGGCTCCTTTACCTATCAATTCGATATTGCTGTAACCCAACAGATTTAACTGCTGCTGGCACAATTCAACCCAAGTCTTTAACTTGGTCGCATCTTTATGACTTAGCAAATAGATGGATTGCTCTTCGGCAATATAAAAGTGTTGTAGTTTTTTTCTTGTCACATTCGCCAATCGTTATCGAAATCTATTAGACAAAGACTATGCTTAGTCTTCAATAAATTAAGCGCGTTTAAGCACACTTCTTGGTTTGCACTATATAATTATTAGGTAATTGTTAGGTAACTATTAGACAACTAGATTGTTCATTAGCATGCTTTTTGTCAACGCTATTAACTCTAAGCTGAGCAGCCGAGCATCGCAAAAGCGCATCTGGTAATAACAGAGTGTCACAACAACTTCATTTCCATCGTCACATAACTGTCATAAAGCCAAGCTAACATATGCCCCGTTGGATAAGTTACTGCTGGCCAATATTCTGACTCAGTATTGCTATCCAACATTGTTATCCAATAATAAAGAGTAAGGTAACCAAACTTATTGTTTAATTGTTGTTCTTTTATTCTTTATTGGATTCTTTCTGGACATTAATCCCAGCGCACTTTTCTATGCGATAGCTTCCTTGTAATCGCTGCGAAAAGCTCGCCTTTAGCTCTGCTAAGCACTACTTAGCAGAGCTTTTTTTGCCTAGTTTTTTTTGCTAGCCTTTTTTTTGCAAATAATGCACGCTAGCGAAGATTTACTAGCATTTGGTTTGGATTTTCGAGAAGCGCTTTCCATGCATTAGTAAACCGTGCAATCGTGCCGCCATCGATTACGCGGTGATCACCAGACCAACTAATTTGCATAATTTCGCGCGCTTCCACTTCCCCATTTTCATTGAAACGCGGTAACTTTTGCACTTTACCCAAAGCGACAATTGCGACTTCTGGTTTATTAATAATTGGAGTTGCGACAGTGCCACCTATCGCACCAATGTTGGAAATAGAGATAGTTCCGCCGGTCAAATCTTTTAGGCTAACGCGCCCTGCCCGCGCCTGCTCAGTTAACCTAGCAATATCTGACGCCAACTCTAAAATAGATTTTGTTTGTGCTTGTTTTACATTTGGCACTAACAAGCCGACTTTCGAATCTACTGCCATGCCGATATTGTGATCTTCAAAATAGGTGATCTCACTGCAATCATCGTTAACTTGAGTATTCATCAGTGGAAACTCAGTAAGTGCCATAGACATCGCCTTCATAAAAAATGGCATCAAAGTCAGTTTGACATCTTGTTTAGCGTATTGTGTTTTTAGTTGCTGACGTAGCGCGATTAACTCTGTCAAATCTAGCTCTTCACAATAGGTAAAGTGAGGAATGCTAGTAACGGAATCAACCATGGCTTTCGCCATCGCCGCTTTAACACCGCGAATTGCCTCAACACGCTTACCACCAACAGTAGTTGACTTACTGCTAATAGATTCTGGCTGACCAGTTTGCACAGGAATAGCATGCGCCTGCTCCGCTTTTGCCTCGCTAAAACGAATAACGTCTTCCTTATATACCCGACCTTTTTTACCAGAACCCGGCACTTGATGAATATTAATGTCTAGTTCTCGAGCAACACGTCTAACCGCAGGGCTAGCCAGAGCTTTTTTACCATTTTTCGCAATATCAGTACTGGCAATTTGTGCGGAGCTTTTTCCTGCGAAAGTGGCACTCTCTTGGTTTTTACTTTGTTGTTTTTGACTTTTTTGATTGGTAATTGCTGGCTGAATACCTGCCTGATGATTTTCGTTAGCGGTTTCAGGTAGCTTATCTTTTTCCTTTTTGTTGTCATCATCATGGCTAACAACATTGCCACTTGGCGCAATAGCAAAAAGTGGCGCATGAACTTTGGCAATATCACCTTTGGCATAATAAAGCTTAACGACAGTGCCAGCACAAATTGCCGGGATCTGCACAAGTGCCTTATCTGTCATCACATCAGCAACAGGTTGATCTTCCTCAATCACATCACCTTCAGCCACTAACCATTCAACAATTTCACACTCAACAATGCCTTCACCAATATCAGGTAAAATAAAGTCTTCTGAGATGCCCGCAGATTGCGGTTCATTGGCAGCAATCATATTCGCTGAATCTAACGGTTCATCTATCTGCTGTTCGTCGCTTGCGACTTCATCAGAAACCAAAGACTCTAATAGGTTTAAGCCAGCATCCAATAATTGCGAGCCTTTAACACCCTCATTTGTTTTTTGCTTGGCGAGCGAGGTTGCTTGATGAGTTTCAGGCATTGCGCCAACGCCATTTGAATCATTGTCAGCACTTGTTGTATTACCATCTAAAGGTGTCATGGCAACCGGCGTCATTGCAAACAAAGGCTCATGTACTTTGGCAATATCGCCTTGCTGATAATATAGTTTGTCGACCACGCCAGCATGCATGGCGGGAATTTGCACTAAAGCTTTATCTGTCATCACATCGGCAATGGGTTGATCTTCTTCAATCTTCTCACCCTCTGCGACCAACCATTCCACTAATTCGCATTCGACAATGCCTTCGCCAATGTCCGGTAAAATAAAATCTATGCTCATTTGCTACCCTACCTCTAGTACTGCACGCTGCGTTTAATGGCTTCAAAAATCTTGAGATGATCTGCCATATGTTCTTTTTCAAGCGATAGTGGATACGGCGTATCAACACCGCAAACTCGTGCTATTGGTGACTCTAAATGCAAAAAACACTCATGTTGAATAGTCGCCGCCACTTCGCCAGCAAAGCCACCCGTAATTGGTGCTTCATGGCTAATTAACAATCGCCCCGTTTTCATCACAGATTGAGCGACGGTTTCCACATCCCAAGGCAGAATAGAACGCAAGTCGATTAGTTCACACGAAATCCTCTCATTAGCAGCCAACTCCGCTGCTTTTTCAATAACTTCCATTTGTGCCCCCCAACCAAGTAGGGTGATATCACTTCCTTGGCTGATCACTTCGGCTTTACCGATAGGCAACTGGTAATCGTCTTCTGGTACCTCTCCTACTGAGGCACGGTACAAACGTTTAGGTTCAAAGAAAATCACTGGGTTGTCATCGCGAATTGACGCCAACAACAGTCCCTTTGCTTGATACGGGTTGCGCGGTACAACAATTTTTAAACCGGGCGTGTGAGCAAAATATGCCTCTGGCGATTGACTGTGATACAAGCCGCCGGCAATACCACCACCATAGGGGGTGCGGATGGTAAGCCGACCGACATTGAATTCATTACCACTGCGGTAACGAAACTTGGCAGATTCATTCACAATTTGATCAAACGCGGGGAAGATATAGTCAGCAAATTGTATTTCCGCGACCGGACGACTGCCTTGCGCAGCTAAACCATTGGCAAAACCAACAATCCCCTGCTCCGCAAGTGGCGTATTAAAACAGCGCGCTTTGCCATATTTCTCTTGCAAGCCAGAAGTTGCTCGAAAAACGCCACCAAAGTGACCAACGTCTTCACCAAAGCACAAAGTGCTATCGTCTTCGGCCATGGCGATATCAAGCGCGTTATTGACCGCTTGCAATAAATTCATTTGCGCCATGGTTAAAATCTCCCTGCGGTAAACGGATAGGCTTCTGGATATTTGTTAATGTGTTCTTTCAGCTCGGCTAATTGTTTTTCGAGGTGTTTCGGCACTTGGTCATACACATCGGTGACTAAGTCTTCAACTGGTGGTTTTGCGATTTTTTCTGCGACTTTTACCGCCGCTAGAATTTCTTCGCGCAAAGATTCATATAACGCTTTGTCACGTGCTTCATCCCACCACTTTTGGTTTATTAACCAAGTTTTAAAACGCGCAATGGGATCGTGCGCTTGCCATTTCGCTTCTTCTTCTTTGCTGCGATAGCCCGATGGATCATCTGATGTTGAATGGGCGCCCAAGCGATAAGACATCGCCTCGATAAGCACAGGTGCTTGGTGCTCTAGCGCGTAACTGCGTGCCAACTGCATGGCTTTCATTACCGCCAAAACGTCATTACCGTCTATGCGGATCGTTTTCATGCCATAACCGACACCACGCGAGGCAATACCATTACCCACATATTGCTCATCAGATGGTGTTGAAATGGCGTAGCCATTGTTTCGACAAAAGAAAATAACGGGGGCTTGATGAACGGCTGCCATATTCAGGCCAGCATGAAAATCACCTTCTGATGCCGCACCTTCACCAAACATACACAAGGTTACGGCGTCTTTTCCTTGCAGTTTTTGGCCATAAGCATAACCGGCCGCTTGTGGAATTTGTGTGCCTAGCGGTGATGATATCGTCATGTAGTTTAATTCATTAGAGCCGTAATGAATCGGCATTTGACGACCTTTACCTAGATCTTTTTCGTTTGAAAACATTTGATTCATAAAGTCTTCTAAGGAAAAACCGCGGTAAATTAAACAGCCTTGCTCGCGATACTGCGCCATAATCATATCTTGCGGTTCTAACGCCGCTGCGCCGCCAACTGTCGTTGCTTCCTCCCCTAAGGCGGTCATGTAAAAACTAATGCGCCCCTGACGCTGGGCGGCAATCATGCGCTCGTCAAGCACACGATGAAAGGCAAATGCACGGTAAACCTTTTCAGCTTTTGCTTGATCAAGCTCAGGTAAATCGGCACTCGGGTAAAGCGAGCCGTCTTCTTTTAGGATCTTTAAAATAGGAATAGCAACTGAATGGCCATCGATAAAGGCCGGACTATGAACCTCAGCACCGCTTGGGTACTTTTCAGGCATATGTGTTCTAGCGTTCATATTGTTCTCTTGTTTAGGCAGGCCATAACCGCCAATTTGGGGTTATGTCCTGCATTTCACTACAGAGCCGCCGCACTCATCACTAGGCTTATACCCAGCGTAGTAATAAGTATAGTTAACTCAATGAAACTTCAGCTAATTGCCAGAAATATCACGAGCTAAGGCCAAGCCTGTCATTATTATTTTGCTAGGCCTTTGATGTTTCTAACTACACCTAAATACGCTGTATAGCGGCCGCACTTTAGTTCTTAATGACTTTAGGGTGCAGACGCTTATTCAGTGAGTTAACGAGTTATATTTTTGAATGTGTTAACTGCCTGATTCCTCGTTCGTTATAGCCTTATTTTTTAATTATGTGGCTGACGAATACGAGTGCATTGGCTGCTCTGTAGTATCGCTTGTTGTAACGGCTAAAAATTTACCTTTACGTAAACTTACATTCAAGAGAGTGGCGAGAGTGAGATGTTTGTGAGCAGAAAATTTGAACAGAAATGTTTACACTTAAGTAAGTTAAGTCAGTTTATATATCGCTGTGAAAGAATGAAAAAAGCCCCGGAAAATGGGGCTTTAAACGCTGTTGAAAGGCTGATAATATGCTACGCAATGGTCGTTGGTTTTACCGTCAGTAATGCGCGTTGGCCAAGTGCCACATTCGCATTTGGGAAGATGATAGCTTCCCCTTGTGTGCGTACTTTATGTTCAATATCGCCATCGGTGGCAAGCACATAGCCAACTGGAAAATCAGTAAAGTTTTCCGCGTCATCTGCAAAGTTTAAGACAAAATCTTTCGTTTGTTTGTTGATGGTTTGATCAATTTCAAAAATATCAAATGTGCTTTCGTCATACTCCGCTAGCTCAAGCGGCTGACCTGAAACAAATTTCGTTAATGTCTCTTTCACTTTGGTGAATTTAGCCATATCGTTTTGACCAAATGGCATAACTTTGCCCAGCTCTACAGTAAATGCATCGGCGCCAAAGTTATTTGAAGAAAAATAGCTAAACGTGGTTGTCGGAGAATGAGACAATAAAATAGTTGAAACATCACATGCTTGTAAGAAGCAAAGTTGCGACTTCTTCCAAGGCTTACCGTGTCTAAACGGATAAACCGCAAACTTATCGTTTTTTGAGCCGCGAATGGCGGTGTGCAAGTCATAGTGGTAACGCTCGCGTTCACCATCTTCGCAAAGGTTGTGCTCTGCTAATTGGGTAAAGAAGTTAGTTACCGCTTGCTCGAGTGCTTTTGCGCGATCGCGCTCTTTATTTCGAACATCACCTTCGCTATGTGCACCCGAAAACAGTCGATTAAGGTTCTCTTCAACAAAACGCTCAGCAATATTCATCGCCGCAGGGTTACCAAATAAAAATAATACACGCTCAGCTAACGCCAATTCACCTTTGATTAACTGCCCAATGATGTCAGCGCATATTTCGATTGGCGCTGTTTCATTGCCATGAACGGCGCTCGATAAAACAATGTCTTTTTTAGTTTTTCTGTCGATAGGCTCAAAAGTAATGATGCCTGTATCAAGCACAGAGACAAGTGACTTAGTGTTTGAAGCTTGATGGGTTACTTCGAAACTAAAAGGTGCAGGAATTGACCATTCATGGTTGCGTGTTAGTGATAAAAAGTCACCGCTTTGTTGTAATTGCTGTTTCATAGACTCAGAGATAGGTTGCGTTACGTTAGATGATGGGCTCACGATTGCTCTTCTGTGTAGTAATTTTGACATCAATGGCTAGTTGATACTACTAACCACGTTGGGAGAATAATTGCAGCCTTATTGTATTCGATAGCATAGCGCTGCGAAAGGATAGTTAGCGTAATGGAAGAGCCGGCGCGCGGAGAGCTTGAACGGAATTGTTTACGTTTTTGCTTTTTTTGCTGTTTTGCTGTTTTGCTGTTTTCTGCACTAAGCCTGGCACTAGTGAGTAAAGAAATAGCTTTCCATCATTGACTGTGCTTGCTCAATGTCCAAGCTGACAATTGCTACGCGCTCTTTGCGATGAATGTCCCCAGCTTTATTGCCATAAGCGACTTCTACTTGCTCTGGTTCGATATCCGGCAGTAAAAACACGATTTTCTTATCAAGTGACGGAGCATCTATGGTAATCGCATCCGCTGCCATGCCTTGTTGGCGAAGTGTCTTATCAATAATGCCCATTAACGTATCCAAGCGCTGATGTTTTGCCATCAGCGCATCGTTTGCTTTGGCAATCACCTCAGCAAAGGCAGAAAGTTTGGGAGACATTAGATCCCTGCCTTGGCAAAAATATTGCTGACCATTACTTGCGCATCAGCAATAATTTGCTGCAAATGATCCTCATCAATAAAGCTTTCAGCGTAGATTTTATAGATTTCTTCTGTCCCTGATGGGCGCGCTGCAAACCAACCATTGGCGGTTTCTACCTTAAGGCCACCAATTGCTGCATTGTTACCCGGTGCATGACTGAGTTTACTTACGATAGGCTCGCCTGCAAGCTCAGTGGCGGTAATTGATTCAGGCTGTAATTGGGTTAACACAGCTTTTTGCTTGGCATTAGCAACCGCCTCAACGCGGCCATAACTTGGTGTTCCGAGTTTTTCGGCAAGCGCAAGGAAATGCTGATAAGGATCTTTGCCCGTTACCGCTAAAATTTCTGCCGCTAATAATGCCATAATGAAGCCGTCTTTATCCGTTGTCCAACAGCTACCGTCGCGGGCTATAAAAGATGCACCAGCACTTTCTTCACCACCAAAGGCATAACTTGCTTGATGCAAACCATCAACAAACCATTTAAAGCCTACTGGCACTTCTGATAATTGCTTACCTAAGTCTTTAGCAACTCGGTCAATTAAAGAGCTTGAAACAAGGGTTTTGCCTATTTTGGCACTTTCTGGCCAGTCTCGGTGTGTCATTAAATAATGAATTGAAACCGCTAAATAGTGATTTGGATTCATTAAACCACCAGACTTAGTGACAATGCCATGACGATCAAAGTCAGGATCATTGCCCACGGCAACGTCAAATTCATCTTTTAGCGAAATTAAGCCCGCCATCGCATAAGGTGAAGAACAGTCCATGCGGATTTTGCCATCTTTATCAAGTGGCATAAACGCAAAGCTTGGATCAACAGCTTTGTTTACGACCTCAATATTGATGCCATAGCGTTTAGCAATTGCTGGCCAGTAATCAATACCTGAGCCACCTAGTGGGTCAACACCAATAGTAACACCGGCTTTTGCAATCGCTTGCATATCGAGCACTTGGTCTAGTTGTTCAATATATTCCGTGACAAAATCACGTTTGATTAAACGTTCAGAAGCCATTGCCTCGCTAAGTGGTAAATCAAGTACATCTTCTAAATCGGCAGCCAGAATTTCGTTGGCGCGAGCTTCTATTTGCTTGGTAATTTCACCCTCAGCTGGCCCGCCATGTGGTGGGTTGTACTTAATACCACCGTCTTGAGGTGGATTATGTGATGGAGTAATAATCAAGCCATCAGCAACTGTGTCTTGTGTTTTGTTGTGGCTAATAATTAAACGAGAAATCACTGGCGTTGGAGTAAAGCCTAAATCTTGCTGAACAACAACATCTACATCATTAGCGATAAGTACACTGAGTGCGGAATTAAAAGCAGGTTCAGATAGCGCATGCGTGTCTTTACCAAGATACAGTGGCCCAGTAAAACCTTGAGCCTTGCGGTACTCCACGACAGCCTGACATATGGCTAAAATATGGTACTCATTAAAACTTGCTTTTAATGAGCTACCGCGATGACCAGAAGTACCAAAACTCACCTTTTGTGCAGCGATACTACTATCAGGTTGCGTGAAAAAGTAATCCGAAACTACTTTTGCGATGTTAATTCGGTCTTCTGGTAAAGATACTTGGCCTGCTCGTTCATGTACCGTCATGTTGTTCCCTTAATTCTTCCCTTCACTTTCCCCTAGCAGGGACTCAAGTGTTCGTGCTTAATTTTTGGTGACTAACTCTTGGTCACTAACTCTTAGTGACCAACTCTTAGCAAATAGCGTTTAGCACTTAATTCTTTATGTTAGAGAAATAAGTTAGTTTTGGTGTTTGAATACTATCGTCTTTCAATACATTAAATAATGATTGGCAACCTGACACGGGTTATTTATGTGTTGCTTATCTCTAGCCACTTTACCCGTTCACTTTGCCTATTTGCCTTAGTCTTACACCTTACTCATACACTTTACGAAAGCAATTCGCGAATTCGTTCAGCATCTTTATCTGAGTAACCTAGAGCAACAGCTACCTCAGTTAGCATCATTTTCTTTCGTGTCGTATTTGAGTTAGTAATAACCCAGTATGGACTTTCTGGTATTTGACGAGGCTTAGTACTGCTGCCACTTTCGGCCAATGCATTCTCGCTGTCAGCAAAATAAAGACGATCACGGCCACGAATATCGCTTACCACATTAAATTCGTCTTGATGAACACGGTATAGGGCTTGGAGAATCAACAAAAAGCGACCAACCGCACCACGTTGTGTTGCTAATTCTTCTTTATTGATATGATCGAAAACTGTTCCTTTTGGCTTCTTAGCCGGTGCCTCAACTGCTTTAGTTTCTGGCTCTGAGTTAACGGAATTTAAGTCAACCGAGTTTGACTGAGATTTTGGCTGCGGTGAGGTCTGCACAGCAGTGTCAATGGCAAGCAGACGACGTAAAATAGAAGAGGCACTTTCGCCAATAAATTGAGTTTGACTGGCAATATATTGATATAGCTCTTCGTCTATTTCGATGTTCTTCATTCATGATCCGTATATTTTTTTCAAGCGCCCCGATTATACTCACGAAGAAAAAATCTCACCAGCGCTAAATCGGCTTTAATGTTGTTTTATCTGATCCTTTCGCTCGATATTTAAGCAAAAAGATCTAACTGACAAACTATGCTTGCAAGCGCACTAGGATTTACGCGAAAATTTGTTCTCTGGTGCGCATAATGAAGCACAGTAAGCTCACATAGTTAATCTCGTGTAGATAAGTGTGAAACTAGCGTCAACCTCTACATAAACAAATAGCAACATAATCAAAAGAAAGCCTATGTCATTGTTAAATTTTCAGATCCGCGGCGAAGGCCAACCGTTAGTATTAATCCATGGACTGTTCGGTAGTCTCGACAACTTGGGAATGGTTGCAAAGCCTATGGCTGAAGATTATCAGGTCATCAGCATTGATGTGTGTAACCACGGTAGCTCATTTCATCGCAACGACATGAACTACCCAACACTTGCCCAAGACGTTATTTCGGTACTCGATCACCTGAATGTTAAACAGGCAGATTTTCTTGGGCACTCTATGGGCGGTAAAATTGCGATGCAAATCGCCTTGTCGTTTAGTCATTATGTTAAAAGCTTGATTGTCGCCGACATTGCGCCAATTGCCTACCCTGCGCACCACCAAGAAATCATCAACGGCTTGCAGCAAGTAGAGCTTCAGATCGTGAATCAACAAATAACATCGCGTAAGCAAGCCGACGAATTACTTAGTCACTATGTTGAAACGCCAAGTGTACGTCAGTTCTTACTGCGCAATCTAACCACTACCGATGGCCAATTGCACTTTAAGTGCCATTTACAAAACATCGCCAACTGTTACCCGCAAATTATGCAAGCGCTTGATCCAAATCAATCTTTTAGTGGAGACACCTTGTTTATTAAAGGTGGTGCCTCTAATTATATAACCGCTGAACATAGTGAGGTGATTAAACCCATGTTCCCCAACAGCCGCGCCAAAATTATTGCGGGTGCTGGCCACTGGCTTCACGCCGAAAAAACGGTTGCGTTTAATAAGATTGTTAAAGATTTTTTAAACAGATAAGTGATTGGCCTATTGGGTTGTGATATAGTGCCGCCAGATTTTTTGGGGTAGTAAGATGTTAGCAGAGCATTTCGAATTAATAGAGACGATTGGTCTCAATTTATTTTTTGCTTTTATATTTATTTTCATAGGCTTATCGATAAACGATGTTATGAAAAAAAATGATGTCCCCAAAATGGGACAATTCGTTGTCTATTTCGTATTGTTTTTAGGTTGTGCTGGTTTTATTGCCAAAGGCATTATTCAATTTGTCTGGGAAAGTCAGGGCGTTGGCTAACCATGGCAAAAGAAGCAGCAGATTTAACCACTATTGATTTATTTAGTGATGAGAAGCGTCCGGGGCGACCAAAAACGAACCCTCATCCGCGCAGCGTACAAATAAAAATCAACAAGCGAAATCAGGTCAAACGAGATAAAAATAAAGGTTTAAAACGGGTTGAATTTAAAATTCATCAAAGTTTATTCGACCAGTTAGATGCGCTAGCGAAAGATCAAGGGATCAGTCGTAGCGAGCTGATTGAAAGCATGCTCGTTGACTCGCTAGCCAAGCAAAGTTAAACGAAAGTTAATTAAAAGGTTATAAGTAAATGGCAATTGTAGGTTTATTTTTCGGCAGCGATACAGGTAACACTGAAGCCGTTAGTAAAATGATCCAGAAAAAACTGGGTAAGAAAATGGTCGAAGTCAAAGACATCGCCAAAAGTACCAAAGAAGAAATCGCTGAGTTTGATTTGCTTATTCTAGGTATTCCTACTTGGTACTACGGTGAAAACCAATGTGACTGGGACGATTTCCTACCTGACTTAGAAGAAGTTGATTTCAACGACAAGCTAGTGGCAATTTTCGGTTTAGGTGACCAAGAAGATTACGCAGAATACTTCTGTGACGCGATGTTACCATTAAAAGAAATTGCTGAATCTAAAGGTGCTATTTTAGTGGGTCAATGGCCAACTGAAGGTTATGAATTTGAAGCATCTAAAGCGCTTGTTGACGACAATAACTTTATCGGTTTATGTATCGATGAAGACCGCCAACCAGAGCTAACTGAAGAGCGTGTTGATAAGTGGGTTAACCAAATCTACGACGAAATGTGCTTAGCAGAACTTGCTGACTAACAGCGTGTTATTAAGTTTTCGAAAACCGGCCTACGCCGGTTTTTTTATGTCTGTTCTAAGGTGCTTCTCCCTTCAACAGAAAAAGTTCAAAGCTACTGAGACACAAATGTGTAAACCTGTGGTTAACAAAATGAAACTATAGGTTAACCCTCTAATTTCTTTACTGTTACCCAGATTCTCTTGACCTAGATCAACAAGGAAAAACAAACCCTTTGCTATAAGATTGCGCTTACCTTTACGCGTGACAAAGGAGTACAATCGTGAATCAGCAAAAAATGGTTACAGCAGAAGATATCGTTCAAAGAGATGTACTAACCTGCCCGCCATCGGCAACGCTTAATCAAGCTGCATCACTTATTCGTCAGCACAAAACCAGCTCTATTTTGGTTAAAAGTGAGCAAAATAACATTGTCGGTATTTGGACAGAAGCTGATTGCACCAAACTCGACTTCACGCGCCCTGCCATGTTTGAACAATCGATATCGCGTTTTATGAGTTCGCCAGTGATATCGGTACAAACTGATACGCCTTTGCAAGAGATCATTCTTGAATTTCATCGCCATAAGATAAGACATATTATGGTGACTGATAGCAGTAACAAAATGGTTGGCATTATCAGCCAATCGGATGTCATTAAACGCCAGCGTATTGAGCACTACCTTGAACTGAGAAAAGTCGAGCAAAGCTACAACCCGCGTATCAAGCTGCTGACTGAGCACGACTCGTTAAACGATGTTGTACAAATTATGGCGAATAAAAAGCATTCGTCAGTGATTATTCAGCACAGCCAAACAGGCGAGTACGGCATCATTACCGAACGCGACTTACTTAAAGTGTTAGCTAAGGGAGACAACAAAAAGCCAGTTTGGGAAATAGCGGCATCACCACTTATCTCAATTGGTATTGATCAATCACTGCTTGAGGGTTACCTGACGCTGCAGCGCTATCGCATTCGCCATTTAGGTGTGCTTGATAAGCATGGCAAAATTTTAGGTGTATTGTCTCAACAAAATATTTTGTCAGACATTGAGCACTCTTATTTTCAGCAGCTTAAAGAAATCATCAATGAGCGAGATCATGCCTTAAGCGCCTCGCAACGTCACCTATTCTTAGCGCAAAAGGTCATTGAATCATCACTTGATGCGATAATGATCAGCGACAAAAATGGCGTTATTTTATCGATTAACCCTGCCTTTACCTCAGTGACTGGCTATAAGCCAAGAGAGGCCATTGGTAAGAACGCGAGTCTGCTAAATTCAGGTCGACACGATCAAGAATTTTATAACGCGATGTGGGAAAAACTGACTGCGGAAGGTAAGTGGCAAGGTGAAATTTGGAATAAGCGCAAAAATGGCGAGATTTACCCTGAATGGCTCACCATCGTAAAAATTGATGATGAAATGACCGGAGAAACTCATTACACCGGCATATTCTCAGATATTACCGAACGCAAAAAACACGAAGCTCGTATCAAGGCACTCGCTTTTTACGATGAGCTGACCGAGCTTCCGAACCGACGACTGTTTGCTGACCGACTTGATGTCGCGATTTCAACCGCGCACCGCAACAAGCAGTTAGCAGCCCTATTGTTTATTGACTTAGATCGCTTTAAACAAATTAACGACAGTTTAGGTCACAAAGTGGGCGACGAATTGCTCGTTTCTGTATCTAAGCGTATTGCGAGCTCGGTAAAAGAAGGAGACACGGTATCGCGCTTTGGTGGTGATGAGTTTGTTATTTTGCTGACAGAAATGAACTGCATGGAAGATATTGAAGGGGTGATAAACCGAATCTACCGCCAATTCAATGAGCCCTTCTATCTTGACGGCAAGGAAACCTACGCGACGTGTTCTATCGGTGCCTCAATTTACCCTTTCAATGGCACAACGGCCGATGAACTGCTTAAACAAGCCGATATCGCGATGTACCAAACCAAACAGCACGGGCGTAATGGCTACACGTTTTACCAACGCCAAATGCACGAAAACTTGGATAACAAGCTCACCCTGCAAAACAAATTGCGAAATGCACTAAAAGACAATGAATTCCACCTGAGTTACCAACCACAAATTAATAGCGATTCCGAAAAAATTGTCGGTATTGAAACGTTATTGCGTTGGCAGCAAAAGGAACTAGGCAATATCCCCCCTTCAGTGTTTATTCCACTTGCCGAAGAGTTAGGCGTTATCGTTGATATTGAGCGCTGGGTGCTAACCGAGTCTTGTAAACAACGTAAAGCATGGTTAGATAGCGGGCACGATGTCGGCCGCATCGCGATTAACATTTCCGCGATTCACTTTAACAATAATTTGCTCAGTTCAATTATCGCGGCGCTAGAAGCATCAGAATTGCCAGCTAAATACTTGGAAATTGAAGTGACTGAGTCTTGCTTCATTGAAAACATCGAAGAAGCGAAGAAAAAGCTACAAGAAATCAAAGCACATGGTATTACCATTGCGCTTGATGATTTTGGTACAGGCTACTCTTCTCTCAGTTATTTAACCAAACTTTCAATAGACACATTGAAAATAGATGCTAGCTTTATTCAAAAGACACCGGAAAACCCTAAAGATTGTCAGCTAGTTAAAACCATCATTAATATGGCTGAAAGCCTTTCCATTAATATCGTGGCTGAAGGTGTGGAAAATAAGGCCCAGCAAGGCTTTTTATCGAATAACCATTGTAATACGCATCAAGGTTTTTATTACTACAAACCCGTTGATGCAGAGAGTTTGTTCTCACAAATGAGTCCAGCCTCAAACTCAAACAAACTAAAAATTGTGGAAAATAAATAGGTATATATGCAACTTACTATCGCCCAAAAGATTTATGCCGCGATCATCTTAACCAGTGTGACTTTGCTGGCCACGACAATCGCCTTTTTCTATCACGATGAAAAAGCCCTGGCAGAAGAGTTAATTGAACAGAACTTGGCAAGTACCGCACAAAACTATTTCGACTCAGTGAACACTATGATGCTGACCGGCACCACCGCCAACAGGCAAATAGTGCAAAACAAGTTGAAAGAGCAAGACGGTATTATTGAAGCGCGGATTATTCGCGCGCCCAAGGTTGTCCAAGTTTATGGTGCAGGCTTTGCCGACCAACAGGTTGAATCTGACATAGATCGCCAAGGTTTAGCTGGCGAGCAAATCACACAGATTTCGCAAAAAGACGGCCGTCATGTGATGGAATACGTCATGCCGATCAGCGCCAGCGAGAATTATCGCGGTACCAATTGTTTAGGCTGTCACCAAGCACAAGAAGGTGAAATTTTAGGTGCGGTTAAAATTAGCTATGACTTAACCAAACTCGATAAGAAAATTAAAAGTTCACTTTATCGCGCTTCATTTATTCAAGTACTTATTTCCGTTGTCGGCTTCGGCGCGCTGGGTTGGGTTGTCTACAAACTAGTGATTTTCCGTTTACGACGCCTGCGCAACAACATCAATAACGTGGCTGACAACTTAGACTTAAGTAACACCATTAAAGTGCATCATGACGATGAATTAGGTGCCGTAAGTAGTGCACTTAACCACCTCGTAATCAACTTTAGAAGCAGTTTTGAAACGGTTTCTAGCGCGACGGAAAAAATGATTTCTTCAGCTAAAGAAGTTGATGATATTTCAGATATCAGTAAATCGGCTGTATTGTCACAGAAACGTGCAACAGAATCGGTTGCCACCGCGATTAATGAGTTAGACGTTTCTGCTTCAGAAATTGAAAATAACGCGACCCAAACCGCGCACAAATCTGTTGAAACCAAAGACATTTCAGAGCAAGGTCACAACCTAGCGCAACAAGCTAACGCCGGTATTAACCAACTCAAAAATGAAATTGCTGATAATGCGCAAATGATTGAGCAGCTAAACGCACAAACCAAAGAGGTTAATGTAGTTTTAGACATGATCACAGGTATTGCTGAGCAAACCAACCTACTGGCACTTAACGCTGCGATTGAAGCGGCGCGAGCCGGTGAGCAAGGCAGAGGTTTTGCCGTAGTTGCCGAGGAAGTCCGTTCGTTGGCAATGCGCACGCAAGACGCGATTGGTCAAATTCAAGAGACCATTACCAGCTTACAATCAAATGCCGCGCAAGCTGTCGATTCAATGACTAAAACTAGTGAGCAAGCACAATTGAAAGCGGAAGATGTTGATAATGTGTCGCAATTACTTGTCCAGATAACCGAGCATATTCATGCTCTTGATGACATGAATTGCCAAATCGACAATGCTGCGAAGCAGCAAAACTTAGCGGCTGAAGAAATTAACCAACACATCGTCAACATTAAAGATATTGCCGAGCAATCAAGTGAAGATGTGATCCGCGGTAAATCAGTCAGTGTGCACTTGCTTGAACTTGCTTACGAATTAGAAGAACAAGTGAAACGCTTTAAGCTAAATTAGCGTCTAATCAAGGTATTCCAGGCGCTAGCCCAAGCGCAAATGAGCTTAAAACTGTTTTATGGTTCAGTTGGTGCGGTTTAAAACATTAAAAAGGGGGACTTATTGTCCCCCTTTTTAATGCGCTAGTAAAAATGTTAATGCGCGATCAAAAGCTTTATTGTGTTAGCAAGCGTTACTTCTCGAAATAGCGCTAGTCATTGCGAAATCGTTTTTTACGACGAATATACAAAGTGCGATTAACCTTAGCGACAACGTCACCTGCTTCATCTTTAATATAAGTGACCACCTCAGGCAAATACTTATCACCATTAGCTGTGTGTTTTTCGATATCTTCAAGCAATTGATCAGTAATGATAAATTCAGCATATACGCGTCCTTTTCCTGACTTGATAAAATCTATATCTGCACATTTATCCCAAATCAAATACTGCTGACGCATTCTTGCCATTAACATCAACATGTAAAATGGGTCTGTCATCGAAAACAGCGCACCACCAAATAAAGTACCGACACCATTGCGATTCCAGGCAGATAATTTCATTGAGACACGCGCCTCGCGAAAGTCATCACTCATATATTCGAGCTTAATTCGGGCAAAAAACAGCGGCGGCCAGATATTAATCAGTAATTTAAATAGCCAAGGTCGAGAATACATTAAATTCATTTACTACTTCCGAAGATTGTGATTAAAAACTCATCGTACCAGTAGATTATCTCAGCTAATTGTTGAAAAAAGCAAAGAAAATTACCTGAGTAGTTAACTAGGGCTTTTATCTCGACTAAGAAACTTCTATAATTTTTGAGAATTATATTTGATAGAAAATATGTATGTCAGAACAAAACGAAGAGCTAAAACGTGCAGGGCTAAAGATTACCTTACCTCGTGTAAAAATCTTAACCATACTGCAAGATCCAAACAATCAGCATATTAGTGCCGAAGACGTGTACAAAATATTGCTGGAACAACAAGAAGAAATTGGCTTAGCTACAGTTTACCGCGTACTTAACCAATTCGATGACGCTGGTATTGTTACTCGCCATCATTTCGAAGGTGGTAAATCAGTATTCGAATTATCACATAAGAAACACCATGACCACTTAGTGTGCTTAAAGTGTGGCAAAGTGATTGAGTTTGAAGACGATACTATCGAACAACGCCAACTAGATATCGCTAAAGAAAACAAAATTAAGCTGACTAACCATAGCTTATATTTATACGGTGAATGTGAAGACGAAACTGCTTGTGAAGCATATCGTAAATCACAACACTAGTTTTCATACATATAGATAATATTAAAAAGGCAACCATAGTGGTTGCCTTTTTGTTACTAAGCCGAATAATTGAGTATTTATTGAAATTGGTATTAAGCCAATTGAGAAAATTACTCAATCATTAGCCAAATTCTCAATGCTGGTTTTACGCTCTGCAAAGGTTGGGTGCGTGCTCGCCCAATGAAAAGTTTCTAGATCTTTTTGCTCATAAAGAATGTCAAGCGCTTCAATCATCGCTTCATTACTGCCATAGAGCTCTTCAAGCTTCTGAGCTGCGTATGCATCCGCTTCTTTCTCAAAATCTCTGGAATAAGATAAATTGAGGCCTAAAGTAGAACCCTCGATTAGCAAATCACTAACAACACCAACGTCACCAAACATGAGTGACATGGTTATGTAAAACAGCGATACACGAATAGTGTTTTCCATCAGATGATTATGCTGCACATGCCCTACTTCATGTAATAAAACAGCCATCAACTGTTGCTCAGTTTCTAATTTAGCAACGAGTGAATCAGTAACAATAATAGAGCCATCCATGAGCGCAAAGGCATTCATTTGATCGTCCCAATAGCGAAAATGGAGTGGATAATCTTCTATCGACAGCGACAAATTTTTCAGTAATTCCTGATAGCTTGTACGCACGCTTTCTTGTTGCTCTGCGGCTAGCTTACTTGGTAAGAACTCTGATTCGTCAAAACTCTCCAACGACGATTCACCAATGGTTTGATAAACCGACTCAGGTATTTTTTCGGCAATGTAAGTGGAGGCGGCAGGCAATAACGCGGTATAGGCACGATAACCGACGACTGACAAACCCAGTAAAACTGCAATAGCAATAAATAGCCATTGTTGCTGCTTTTCACTTAGCTTCATGGTTGTTCGCTGGTTAGTTCACTAAGGGTGTTTCGCATTACCCCGTTATTATATTTTTGCACAATCGATTGGCTTCTAAATAACTGCGGTAATTCAATAACAATCACTAATATAAATAGCACCCAACCGCCGAATTCAAAAAATATAATACCAAGTAACATTGCCAGTAAGTTCAGTGCACCAAACAGGTTTTTACCCAAGTAAAAATGATGCAAACCAGCAAGGAAGAAATAATTTAGTACGGCATAAGTATCGGGGTCTTTAATCCGCTGCTCTTCTGTGCGGAAGTATAATTTCTTTAGTTCTGTTGGCAAGGCTGCAATTTCTTTGCGCAGCTCGTCTTCTTCTAATTTTAATTGTTCCATGCTCATGTTTATCACCTTCTCGGGCACTGGGTCGTGAATTTTATTAATGCAATCAGGATCATTACATCGCCTAATTCTCATTAGTCCCAGTTTGATTCCAGTATATGTGCCATGTTTTGATATTGCTTGATGGGTATATTCGGAGCAACTAGGTTTAAAATTACATTCAAGATTAAAGTGTTGCTTGGCGCCACCTTTAGATTGGTAACGCCGAATAGCAGCCAGAATAGCGCGTTTTATCACGCACTACCGACCAAGTGTTACGATCACAGCCTCACGTGACCAGAATAACCAAAAACGTTTATTTTCGATAACTTGAAAAACCACCTGCCAGCCATCTGCAGCTTCTTTGTTTAAGGTAGATTCAAGTTTTTTAAGAGGCAAGCCACTGGCGCCTAAGAAGAGTGTTCCACAGCCACCCTCAACGACATGGATGACTTTATATTCATTGTATTTGCTCATTTTTCTTCCTTTAAAAATATATTACGCTGGGCAGCTAACTAATTGATAATAATAACGCTTTCCCTAGCCAATGAAAAAGTAACGCATTTTCAGATGAAGATCAATATAGTAAGACTTTTACCTAATTCATAGAGTATTCTGTTGCCAATAAGCCAAAGCATTTCAAATCGTGAAACTGCCCTTTCCAGTAACCACTTTCTCTACGTATACCTTCCAGTTTAAAGCCTAGCTTTTCAAGTAATGCTTCAGACGCGGAATTACCCGGTACTGTATCTGCTTGAATGCGATGAATTGCGCCACACGCGAGCTCGCCTAAAAATGCCGCTTTCATAATCGCTTGCACCGCTTCGAAAGCTAACCCTTGTCGCCAGAACTTAGGGTGTAAGTCGTAACCTATTACCCCGTTTTTCATCGCGGGACTCCATGAATTAAAGCCGCAAGTACCAATAAGTTGGTTTGACTGTTTTAACCTGATCCCCCAGCGAATACCGGTAGCGTCAGTAAAACGTTTGTGGAAAAAATGAATAAGATCGGTCGCTTGTGAAATTTCAGTGAATAAAGGGCGTGTTGAACTTTCGAGATTGAATTTTGTTTAATCTAAACGCTTTCTGATCGCGGCGCTCGCTTTGTCGCATAGTCGTTCTCGGCTTTGTCTCCTGAGTCGCTCTACCTCCTGCATCCATGCAGTCGTATGTAAAAAGCGAGCAACAATGAGCAGGAAGCGTATAGATGAACCCGCAGGGCAGCGTCTGTTTGAATTTTCTACTGTGTTGGCACTTATTTATGGAGAATGGCTACACTGCACAAGTGCCGCCTTGTATAAAACCCAAACAGACTGCTGTAAAAACAACTCTGAAAGATCAACACGCCCTAAATAAATCATAATATTCAATAACCTGCGGGTTAGAGAATAGTTCCAATATGCCAGCAGCGTCATCTTGAGTCAATTGCGTTAACATTAGGCGCTCAGTTGCTAATTGTGGAAAGTTCATGGTTTACCTTTCTAACGTTTGTGAAGTAATAACGGCTTTTCGACCAACGAGGGGCTATTTATTTAGAAGTTTTAATTAAGAGATTGAAAGAATTTTTATCGGTTAAGAATTAGTATTGGCTAAGAAATAGTCCTGCCATAAACAACCTCATGGTAGAAACGCTGATTTTTATAAACTGCTTTGGGAAAGTAGCCTTGTTGCGTAAAACCACATTTTTCTAGCACTTTGGCTGAGCCTTGATTCCCTTCAAAGACGCTAGCCTGCAATCTCACGAGCGGAGTTGCCTGCTGAAGCTCTTTAATTAATAAACACAGCGCATTGGTTGCATAGCCTTTGCCCCAAAATTTCTCGGCTAACCAATAGCCTACTTCACCGCTATATTGATACTCGTGTTGACCTGGCTCAGCGCCAATACAACCTGCAAGCTCGCCATCAACGGTAATCGCTCGAATTAAACCGTTGCGGCTGCCTGTAGTAATCCACCATTTTGCATCTTCAGCAGTGTAAGGATTAGGAATGCGTGATGACAGGTAATGAATAACTTGAGGGTCGTTTAAGTAGTCAACTAAAAGTAATTCATCTTGCGCTTCAAAAAAACGAAGCTTTAGCTTGGTGGCTGGTAAAACATCCATGTGGCAATCAACGGGCTAGATTTTTCTTTAAGCTAACAATACTTAATCGGCATATCAACTATAAAGGTCGTTAATTATCAATTAATTGGCATAAAAAAAGAGGAACCATGTTCCTCTTTTCTTTAAGCTAATTGAGCACATTATCGGTGGGCGTTATTAGTCGCCAATCTTAGCCCAAGTATCTCTTAGGCCAACAGTGCGGTTAAACACCAATTTACCTTCTTTAGCTTCCTTGTTGTCTAGGCAGAAATAGCCTTGACGTTCAAACTGAAACGCTTTTTCTGGCTGCGCCTGTGCGAGTGAAGGTTCAACTTTTGCTGTGTTAATTGTTACCAACGACTCAGTATTTAATACCGTATGAAAATCTTCAGCGGCACCAGGGTTTGGTACAGTAAATAAACGATCGTATAAACGAACTTCAGCATCAAGTGCCTGTGCAGCGCTCACCCAGTGAATAACACCTTTTGGCTTAGTGCCATCTTCAGGATTTTTACCTAGGGTATTTGGATCGTAAGTACAGTAAACCGTGGTAATGTTACCTTCATCATCCTTTTCACAACGAGTTGCGGTTACCACGTAAGCACCGCGTAAACGCACTGCTTTGCCAAGTACTAAACGCTTGTACTTTTTGTTCGCTTCTTCACGGAAGTCTTCCGCTTCAATAAGGATTTCTTTTGAAAACGGTACAATGCGATCGCCTTGGCTTTCATCGCTTGGGTGGTTTTTCACCGTTAGCTCTTCAACCTTGCCTTCTTCGTAGTTCTCAATCACCAATTTAATTGGGTCAAGTACCGCCATCGCACGAGGTGCGTTGTCGTTTAAGTCTTCACGAATACAAGCTTCTAGCACACCCATTTCAACAGTGTTATCCATTTTGGTGACACCGATGCGCTTAGCAAACTCGCGAATTGACGCTGGCGTATAACCACGGCGACGAAAACCTGCAATCGTTGGCATACGTGGGTCGTCCCAACCAGACACCAAGTTTTCTTCGACCAGCGTATTGAGTTTACGCTTACTCATTACCGTGTATTCAAGGTTTAAGCGCGAGAATTCATATTGACGAGGCTGTGTTTCAATCGAAACATTATCAATAACCCAGTCGTATAGACGTCGGTTATCTTGGAATTCAAGTGTACAAAGTGAGTGCGTAATACCTTCGATAGCATCCGACAAACAATGAGTAAAGTCGTACATTGGGTAAATGCACCACTTATCACCCGTTTGGTGGTGATGAGCAAATTTAACACGGTAAATCACAGGATCGCGCATACACATAAAGCTTGAGCTCATGTCGATTTTTGCACGTAGTGAACATTCACCTTCTTTGAATTCACCGTTTTTCATTTTATCGAATAAGGCTAAATTCTCTTCAACTGAAGTGTCACGGTGAGGGCTGTTTTTACCAGGCGCCTTTAGTGTACCGCGATATTCGCGCATTTCTTCACCATTTAAGAAACACACATAAGCTAAGCCTTTTTCAATTAGTTCAACTGCATAGCCATGTAAGCGATCAAAATAGTCTGACGAGTAACGAATATCGCCAGCCCACTCAAAGCCTAACCACTTCACATCTTCTTGGATAGAATTAACGTAGTCGATGTCTTCTTTTTCAGGGTTAGTATCATCGAAACGCAGGTTACAAAGGCCCTGGTAGTCCTGAGCAATACCAAAGTTCAAACAAATAGACTTGGCATGACCAATATGCAAGTAGCCATTTGGCTCAGGCGGAAAACGAGTTTGCACATGATCGTGCTTACCAGCACTTAAATCAGCATCAATAATTTGACGAATAAAGTTAGTTGGACGGTGTTCAGTATCCGACATCCAAAGGGCCTCTAAACTAAAAGAAAATAACAAGATAATAGCTCGGCATTATATACCTAAGCCGAGCTAAGATGCGAGTTTCCAATGACAGAAAATCGGAAGAATTACGGTTAACAATATTTACTTTTCAATGAGCGCAAAAGTGATTATTCAAAAAGCGCCTTCATCCGCTCGTTAAGCGTTTGTTCGTCAACATCCTCAATATGTGTAGCGATCGTCCAAACGTGACCATAGGGGTCTTGCAGGGTGCCCGCTCTATCACCATAAAACTGATCGACAACTGGGCGCAATTCTTTAGCGCCAGCCGTCAAAGCTTGGGCAAACAATGCGTCCACATCTTGGTGATAAATCATTAGACTAACCCCTGCTCCACCCAATGTTTCGGGGCTAATGAACCCCATTTCTGGATGTTCATCTGCTAACATAAAGTGAGAATCGCCTATTTTAAGCTCAGCATGAGCAATACCACCGTCTGGGGTATTAAGCTCCAACACATGCTCAGCACTAAAGGCTTGTTGGTAGAAAGCTAGTGCTGCTTTGGCATTCTTTGCCACTAGATAAGGCGTAATGGCGTGATAACCATCTGGAATTGCAGAAACAGACATATTCGCTCCTGATAACGTTTTTTAACGAGTATTATTGTAGTTGATAAATTATAATTCAGCCTATGCAGCAAAATGGCTTTACCCTAAAATTAAACAACACTCGCTTAACCATATTGGCGAGTGTTTTATGCGTTTTGATTACGCTCATATTTTCACATCGCGCCTACTCAAAAACTTACGCACAAACTAATACACAAACTAATACACAAACTAATACACAAGCCAAGGCACAAACCATCACACTTGCTGTCGGTCACGATCATCAAAGCATGCTTGAAAATCGTTATGATATCTACAAAGCCAATTGGGACGCATTAAAGATGGGCTTGGAAGATATGGGACATAAGCTAAAAGCGAGTGCCGCTCCTTGGGCGCGAGCAAAAGCTTATGTTCAATCAGGCAAATTAGACGGTTTATTTATTGCTGCTCGACTGCCAAAGCGCGATAAGTGGGCGGAATTTACCGATACAATTGGTTATGAAATTTATGGTTTTTTTGAACGCCAAAACTTTGTACCGCCCGCCCAAATCTATGCGGGTATTCGTTTAGGCGGCGAAGACCGGGTGTTGTCTTATATTCCACCTGAAAAACTGCTTTATGTGCCAACGGCTCAGCGCGGCCTAGAATTGCTAAACCAGGGTAAAGTAGATCGCTTTGCGATGTCGTATGGCTATGGCGAGTACTTGCTAAAGACTGAACTTAAAGATTTTAAATCGAATATCAAGTTTAATCCAAGCGAGAGTGAAACTCGAAGCCTGCATATTGCTGTGTCAAAACGCCACCCAAATAAAACGCAAGTATTAAATATACTTAACAAAGCCATTGCCCATAGTATTGCCAAAGGTTACTACCAAGCAGCAATGGAGAAAAATAAAGTGCCTAAACGTATGTGGGTACATTCTGTAGCAAGCATTAATTAACACACCGTTTCATCTACAAATTCACCTACTAAGTTTGCTCCAGCTGACTTTTACGTGCTAACTTTTTCGTACATCGCTTTTACTTGCAGGTCGCCGAAGCCATAGATGCCCATTTGCTCAGAAAATTTTCTAAAAACTGCGCCAAAATCTGCTGTTTGATTATCACTCGACGCCGACAGTTCACTGATAATCTCTCGTAAAACGCGCTCTGGCTTGCCCAAGCCTTTACTGTCAGGTGTTCGTGCTAACTCAGCGTTAACGGCAGCTTGCACAAATGAAAAACGCTCGCCAAGCGCGTTAGCAAATTGAGTCATGTCAGCATAGTTTTTTACCGCATAGGCAAGCCACAGTTGGTCAAAATATTGAACTTCATCAACCGTCAATTTAACAGCCTTATCCAAGGCGCCCGTTAGTTCATTATCAGACATGTTGGCAAAACTGTATTCATTCCCTTGATTAGGCGTCACCAAATAAATGTCTTTAGCCGATGTTGTGGCGAGAAAATTCAGACAAAACCATAAGTTACATTGGCAAAAAAGATCATGTTCAAACCAGCAATAAATTTTATCGCATGAAGTCACACTCGCTAATTTTGTAAACGTTGGTACCACATAGCTAAAATAATCAGGAAAGGTATTTTCTACCGCATATTGCTTCAAATATTCGGCTCGTTGCTGAAAGAGCTTTTCGCCAACCTTGGCTGTTGAAGGGCCATCAATCAAACACTCTCGCATCACTAATTGCTCGCCATTAATAGTGGCAGGAAAGCGCTGTTTTAACGCATCACCATTTAGTAAATGAATAACTAAGCTGTTGGGTTCTGACATATTGATTCCTTTCGGTTGTGTTACTGTGCTTTACGTTATTTGCATCAAGCTAACTTCTTCAAGTAAATGCCATTACTTTCACTGACTGTATAGCGAGTATAGAGCACCTTATTTATGTACCCTACCCTTTATCTAGGCTAGTGCTAAATGAATAAACCATTTTCAAAAAAGGTTAAAAACCTGCACCCTCGCAATACCGCCAAGTCAACAATTTAGGACTATAATTATAATCGGTTTAGGTAACCAAATTATGCCAGCAAGTTACGCCAGTATGGTATCGCATATTACTGTTGCTTATCGATAAGCGTACCTTCACAACAATTACGTGATGTTGCATAAAACATCACGTTAGCTTTCAAGTTAAAACATAGTGATAGAGCTTAACGATATACATTGGTAACAAACGACCATAACTTGCAATAAGGTTACCGCGTTCACTTGTGGAGGTGACTATGACTATTTCTACAAAATTAATGGATTATTTGGCAGATCAGAGAATTGACTACCAAACCATCAAACATAGCCATTCAAATAGTTCGCTTGGCAGCGCTATGAGCGCACAAATACCGCTGCAAAATTTAGCCAAGGCCGTGCTATTAAAAAATCATGAAGATCGCATTGTAATGGCAGTGTTACCAGCCAACCGCAAAATTAGCATTTCGGCGATTAATGATCAGCTAATGGGCAGTTATCGACTATTAAAAGAACAGGAGGTTTATCAATTATTCAGTGATTGCGAACACGGTGCAATTCCGCCAGTTGCTGAAGCATTTAATATGACCAGTGTGTGTGATAACGAGCTTGATCTGCTCGACTTTGTTTACTTAGAGGCAGGCGATCACGAACACCTACTTAAAATATCACACGATGACTTTGAAAAATTGGTCAGTCGCTGTATGCACTTAACCTTTAGCCATGAGGTGTTTCACTAACGCTCTGCTCGCTACGAAATAACGCTCTTAGCACACAAAAAAAACGGCAGCTTTTTAGCTGCCGTTTTCTATTCGCCAATTTATGCGTTAATTAATTCGACAAGCAAAATACGTTTTATTTAGCCCAGTAAGCTTGTTCTAGGCTATCTTCTCGCTCTGGTAATCCACGAGATAAACGAGGCGAGTGCTGAACAAGTACTTCATAACTTGCGCGGTTAGCGTATTTACTCATTTGCGACAATGACGAATAAGTTAACGCTGATTGAATATGCTTGCTTGAGTTTTCAACATTGCGTTTGTGGTAAACATTCGCACTTAAATCATGCAAAATTGCCGCTAAAGCGGCATCGCCAGCGCCATTGGTATTCTTAATCGAGTCTGGGCCACCCATGTAAGGCGCAGTGTGCGTGTAAATGCGAATTGGTTGTTCGCAATCGCTTAAGCGCATTGGTCGAGAATATTCATAGCGATTGAAATCTGGCACATGACCCGGCATTAGCGGGTATTCAGTTTCGCGTTTGAATTTATCATCTACATAGCCTGCCATGTATAAACCTTCAGGGCCAGCAGTACAGATAACTAAATCAACCCAATCTAAACAACAATCAGCTGCTTGCAGTGGATCGCTATATCCCGTAATCGCAAGTGCTTCTTCTTCATTCATGGTAAGTACATTTACGTGCTTTTGCACAAATTCTCGCCAAAACTCTGGTTCTTTCTCGATCAGGTGTTTAGTGCCTAGTGTTAATACAACTGGAACATTAGCTGCATTAGCACATTCGACCGCTTTTATTGCAGCCTCGGTCATGGTATCGCCAGGTTGGGTGCGCATTAAATATGAACTAATCACTAAAGCCGATGCATTAGCGATCAACTCTTCATTAATGGATTCTGGACGCAAATGGTTAATTAAACCGGCATTAATACCAAATGTACGCTCGCCCGAGTCATCAATGAGTGTGAAGCAACGACCGATTGGCCCATCTACGGGTTGCAAATGATTCAAATCTACACGAGAAGATGTATTGCTTAAAAAGCGGTAGGCGTAATCACCTACTTTAATATTGTTTGACATCACGCCCAATAACACAGAGCGATCATCTGCTAGTACAGAGTAATTATGGATAGTGTTGGCAATCGTACCGCCAGCAAATTCATAATTCACTAAGGCTTCATCTTTTAAGCGGCTATATAAGCGCTCGGTTACATCATCAGAAATCACTTGCGACATACCGCGCTGAAGACCAAATTCATCTAAAAACGCTTGATCTACTTTTGCTTCAATATCGACTAGGGTTTGATCAATACCGACAATGTAGTTTCTGACTAATTGCGAGGCATGATTAACTTGGTTGGTTAATGGGTTTTTATTGTCGACAGGAAAATAATGCTTGTGCTGTCGGCGACCGGGAAACTTCATGAAGCGTAAACTAGATGGATAATCAGGGGCGCGATTATAACGTAATTGCTTTTCAATTTCCTAGCCATTTCATGGTGATTTACGCGTGCTAATGACTTTATCGGCATACTTACCTAACGCACGTACTCGGCGTAGAGCACATAAATGATTATTTTATCGTTATTTTTGTTTGTTATATCCACCTGAGGGAAGTAAACAAGCGTATGAAAAAGAAAAGCACCAGCCAAATCAATGACAGGTGCTTTATGTGCTTTCAGCTTTTATATGGCGTTATGTAAAATTCATAACTTTGCCAACCGAATACTAGCGGCGACTTACCAAGATAACGTCACTCGCTTTGTCTTCTAATGACTTCACTTCAATGAGTTGTCGTTTCGGAAAATATGTTACCGTTGCCAATGCATCACGTTTCGTTTCGAATGTTTGATTAGCTAGCTGATTAAAAAATTCAGCGTTATCACTGTTTTGAGCAATTGTTGCAGCAACACAAGCTTGGTCTGCTGCTAACGTGGCATTATCAACACAATTCCAAATTTTGTCGTTACCAGCAATTGCTGACTGACCCACTGCGACTGTGGTAACTACTGCAAGAATATGTTTGATCATAATCGACCTCCGTTAACCATCTATGGAGTCATATTATCAAACAGACTATAAAACCACCTAGCATATTTTTATGACAACTATATTACAATGAAAATTAATTTATTAATTCTTGATATGATTTTTATAACACTATGTTAATTAATGGTTTTTAAATTTTAAAATCAAAAAGCATCGAACTGTGTTGTTAATCTTGTGCTTTAGATTTACGCCTAAATTGACGAAATTAACGTTTTATTTCGCTAGTCGTACTGTCTATAAATTCATGTTTAATATCTATATGTTAGTGTTATTGACCAAAAAGCTGAGTAATCCACCGTTCAAAGTGTTGCACTTTAGTAAATGAAAAATGATGACTAGGAGCGACTAAATACAAAGCGTGCTCCGTTTCAAAACGATAATCTAGCAATTCAACTAATGTGCCATCAGCTAAAAAGTTGCTGACTAAAGCGCGGCTTACAAAAGCCATTCCTTTGCCCGCTAGCGCGTATTGTATTAAAGGCAACGAATCACTTGTTCGTAAGCTTATGTTAAGTTGCTCACGGTTTATTTTGCACTTAGTCAAAAACTGTACGATTGCCTTTTGATATTCATCACTGGTGTCTTCTAGCAGTGGAATCGATAATAACTGCTCGACCTTTGGTGGTTGCTCACCAATTAGCGTGCTGCTTGCAACAAGCACAATATCATCATCAACGAGCTTTCTACTTTCTAGGCCAACGTAGTTACCTTTACCTCGCCTGATCGCAATATCTAAATTCTGACTCGCAAGATCATCCAATTTATTATTGGGTGAAAACTGAATATGAATTTCCGGATGAGCTGTATTAAATTGATCAATATTAGGGATTAAGATAAGCGAAGTCAGTGAATGAAAGGTTGTTAATCTCAGTTCATTCGGATTGCTCGATTGGCTAAGACTAGCTATGCCCTGCTCGAATTGATTGAACCCTTGCACAATATAAGGCAGTAACAACTCACCTTGCGTGGTTAATAGGGTTTTACCTCCGTGACGATCAAATAACTGACAACCAATACTATCCTCCAACAACCTAATTTGCTGACTTACTGCCGCTTGCGTTACGAATAAAGACTCTGCCGCTGCTTTAAAGCTACCTTGTTGTGCAGCCAACATAAAAAAACGAAGTGCTTTAAGCGGAATATGCATGCTTACCCTCTTTTATTTTTCCTAACCTGCTCGTCATCTAGCTTTTGAGCTAGCTTTTCATCCAACTTTTAATCTGGCTTTTCAGCCGACTTGTCGTGCGACGATACGTTCAAAAAGTCTTTCTTTCAGTTACAGCACACAGCAGCCAGGACTTAAGATTTACTTAACTCAAGTTAACTTATTATCGTTTGTTTTGCCACACTCAACAGGCCAAACTTTGACCGTCGCAAATTAGTTAGCGCTAGCAATAAACTCACAAAGTTGACGCTTTTCAGTAAATAAAAAAGTGAACTGCTAACTCATTTAAATTCATTCACTTAAGCAACAACATTTAGGAGCTAAATATGAAATATTTTACACTACTAATACTGTTATCAATCACTACTGGCCTTCTAGCTGCACCTAATGATAGTAAATTAGAGAAGGTTTATAGTCATCAGGGCTATCCCTACAAACAACTGATTAGTCGCGCCAATGAAGTTAAGCTTAGCTTTACTGAAACTGAATCAAATAGCACAGTGACTTGTCGCGTACTGGTTCAGTTGAATAATCAATTGTTCGAATCGGCGCAAGTGTCTGTCACTCAACAAGCCTTTGCTGAAAAGCCATTGGCTAGCTGTTTAGATCGCCAGCAAGCGAAAAAGCTCTTGGCTGCCTCATTTGAGTGATTGGCTTGATTGCTTTGCTTAGTTGGCTTAATTGTTTAGCTGTCTTGATTAATTGGTTTGGCTGGCTCACTTAATTGTAATAACCGAAACGTAAGAAGAATACTTAGAATAGCTAAGACGAAAACATGTTTATGTTACCGTCTTAGTTTTTTTAGCTGCTAAAGCTGGCTGAACTGTCTAGTTCAGGACTGATAAAAATAGAAAGGATAGTTTTCTAGTCGCTTATTGACCTTGTTTAAAGGCTTGTTTTGCTTTTTCCATCGCCTCAACATCTAATCCCAATTCTTCAACCGCTTCTTTAATTAAGCCAGGGTTGGTCATCACTTGCATCATTACTGGTTGTAACTGTTCTTGTGGGATCCCAAGGCCGGCAATGGTATTCATCGCCATTAGAGGATTGGTTGTTAATTCCGCAAAAATTTCTTTGATTTGATCTTCAGCAATGTTATTCGTTTGTAAAACTTGGATAATTGGGTTCATTAATATAACTCTTTGTATCAGAAAAAACTTAACCATTATAACGGTTGTAATTTTATGATTCGAGCAGCAACTATATGTACTTATTTTAGGTATGAAAAAACGTATTCAAGCCGTCAAAAGTTACACTGTATAGTGAGTGGTAACTAAACCCTTGCAATGCAATATTTGGTGCTATAGTTGAATAAGTCGTTGTGTATTGACCAAAAATAAAAGGGAATAGAATAATGCGAATATTAGTCGTTGATGATATGGACTCAATGCGTCATGTAATGATTCGTATGCTTAAAAGTATCGGTTATGAACAAGTCGAAGAAGCGGTTAACGGCATCCAAGCGTTAGATTTACTCAAAGCTCGACAATATGATGTCATCATAACCGATTATCATATGCCCAAATTAGACGGTTTCGGATTACTTCAGCGTATACGAGGTAACGAGTCGTTAGCGCACATACCTGTACTTTTAGTGACTTGTGAAGATAAGCGCAGTGAAGTTGAGCTATTTATTAAAGCTGGTGTTAACGGCGTAATGTTTAAACCTTTCACCGCCAACACATTAATTAAACAGCTTAATTGGATTAAAGAGTCGCTGGTGACCAAGCAAACAGCGTCTGCTGGCTAAATTTATACTAATTAAAACCAGCATCGCGCTAAGCGATGCTTGACTGAAGGGCTGAGCCACTAAAAGACCGTTAGCAGTCAGCTAAAAACAACAACTTATTAAGCGCCAACAAGCTGTACTGCTTTGCCAATCGCTAAGCTTTATCTCAGCGCTGCTCAGCTGTATTTCTCACGGAATATATCAATTAGCGCTTTCACTTTCCGTGGCAAGTATGACGAGGAAGGATAAATCAGCGTTAAATGCTGCTCTGGGTAACTCATCCCCGTTAACACTTCCACCAAAACACCCTGGTCTATCGGTACTCTCGTGTTAACTTTCGGTAAAAACGCTATGCCAGTGCCTGATGTTGCCATATTCAAAAGCACATAAAGGTCATCAGATTTTAGTGCAATATTTAGGTGTGGGGCTAACAAGTCGGCATTGTATCGATTAGTTAAAATTCGGTGCTCTTTTAAATCAAGCGGTGACGATATTTTATTGTGGCGAGCCAAATAATCTGGTGATGCAACAAGGTGACAACGGTATGGCAATACACTAAATTGAACATAACTGTTGTCAGCCACTTTAACCACACTAGGCAGCACTTGAATATCGAACGACTGGCGCTTTAAATCAACACCCTCTTGGTGATTCTCAACTTCAATATTAATGTCTGGATACGTTTCAATGTACTCCGTTAAGATATTGTTGAATAAGTTAGTACTCATTAGCGCCGAAGGTATTGCAATTCGCAATTTCCCTGACAACTCTTCTAAGTCACCTGTCAGCGCATTCACACCATCGATTATTTGCTCAAGTGGCTGCTTTGTTAAGGCAAACAACTCCTTACCTTGAGTTGTTAATTCAATGTTACGAGTTGTACGAATTAGTAACTCTGTGCCCAATGCTTCTTCGAGCATTCGCAATCGACGACTGACCTTCGAGCGCTGCAAACCGTTGGCATGTGCCGCCGCGCTTATGCCTTCGTGCAGTACGGTTTGAGAAAATAAGTAAATATCGTCTAGATTAGCTTTCATTGTCCTATTTTTAGCACTTATGTGTGTTATCTATCATTCTACTGCACAACCGAGAATATATATATAATTCGCGGGATTTTGGTAACTGAGGTAACAGTTTTGTCTGCTGAAAAAACGTTTAAGCGCTGGATGGGGTCATTAATTGTCCTATTTATTTTACTATTTGCATATATTGTTGTTGCAGATCGTCATGCGCCATTAACAAGTGAAGGTCGTGTACAAAGCTATGTAGTTCAGCTATCACCTGAAATCACAGGTAATGTCGTTGACGTGCATGTTCACAACAACCAGCAGGTCAAAAAAGGCGACGTTATTATCTCAATTGATCGCCGTAAATTTGAAATTGCCTTGGATAAAGCCAAGCTATCTTTACAGTCGGCCATTGATCAAGAGAACACCCTTTACTCGCAACGCGAAGCAGCACAAGCGCGAATCGCACGTGCTAAAGCTACCTACAATAACGCTGAGCTTGAACATACCCGTATTGAAAAATTATTTGACCAAGCATTAATTTCAAAAGCGCAATTAGACGACGCGCTTGCCGCGTTGCAAGTCGCTTCAGCAAACCTAAGAGCAGAGCAAGAAAGCCTTAATGTCGTTGAGAGCCAATTAGGTGAAGCACGCGGTCAAAGTACCCCAGTTAAAATTGCACGTAATAGCATAGAACAGGCAGAGCTTGACTTGCAGTACACGCAAATTATCGCACCAAACGATGGTATTGTTACTAACTTGCAGGTACAAAAAGGTACTATCGCAAGAGCCAACCAGCCAATATTAACCTTTGTCCCAACTGAAACTATGTGGGTAACGGCTGACTTTCGTGAAAAGTCGTTGGCCAACACCGCACAGGGCAACAGTGCTTTTGTTACCTTTGACGCTTTTCCCGGCAAAATTTATCGCTTTAGCTTAGCAAGCCGAGATTTTGGTATCTCAGCCGTGCAACAAGCGCCTGATGGCACTCTAGCAAAAGTTGAAGTGAACAACCGCTGGGTACGAGATGCGCAGCGTATTCGCGTGAACTTTGACAGTGAAGATGAACTACCTTCAGGCTTATTCGTTGGCTCACGTGCAACGGTGACCATCTACCCAAGTGATAGCGATTTCTGGTCAATGATGGCAAAGGCACAAATTAAATTAGTGAGCTGGTATCACTACATTTACTAACGCGTATTGACGGAGCTATTGGCATGAAAGCAATGCGTATTTGGTTTGTCAGCTCACTTGGGTTGGCACTGAGCATGATTTTTGACTGGAACTACGGGTTCTTGGCCGTACTCATTCCAGCCTTTGTGCTTAACTTAGAAAAAGGTTTTGGCCTGCCATTCATTGTCATGCTGGTGTTTTCCATCATTTTTGGCTCAGCCGAGGCAACCATTATTCTCGAGTTATTCCAAGCGCACCCGTTATTACTCACCGGCGCAGTTGCCATCTTTATGCTTATCAAATGTATTGCCATGATGCACCAAATTACTTACTTATTTGGTTTTATGGGGATCTTTATTGGCTCTATGGTGTTTAACTACGCCAGCTATGACTACTTTGATATTACCGATTTTAATATCAACATGTGGATTATCGCACTCATTAGTGTCTTCAACTATTTACTTGCGCACTGGCTGTTTCCTGATCCCAAGGGCACTGAACCTGTGCCAGAAGAAGACCCTTTTGCCGCTAAAACGGAAGCGGAAAAAATTGCACAAGTTGCAATGGGCTGGATAGTTGCCATGAGCTTGTTCTTTGTTTTCCAAACTATGGATCTGATTGATTCACTACCAGTACTTGTCTCAGTGGTTATCATGCTGTCGCCGCTGAGTCTGCAAGGTGGTATTGGCGTTGGCAAAGTGCGTGTTATTGGCACGGCATTAGGTTGTATTATGGGGCTTATCCTGCATGTAATGCTAGGCAAATGGATAAATAACCCACTGCTATTCTGGCTTGGTTTCACTATTTTGATGGGCGTGATTAGCCTGCTATTTAACAAAGGCATGATCCCATCAGCGATAGGCTTTTCAGCAACATCGGCATTTTCTGTTCCGTTGACAACTGCATTTATTCCAGGTCAGCAAGATGCGACCTTCTCAATACTCTATCGCTTTAGCTCTATCTTTGTTGGTGTTGTCGTTTTGGTCATGGTGATGACCATTGCCCACCAAAGCATTAACAAGTTTATTATTGGCCCTAAGCAAAAGCGTGCAGCGCGCAAGCTTGGCGATAACAAGCCAGCTTAGCAAATGCTCTGAAAAACGAGTTATAAAACACTTAATATCATTAGGGCGTGTTGCTCTTTCGAGATTGAATTTTGTTCAATCTAAACGCTTTCTGATCGCGGCGCTCGCTTTGTCGCATAGTCGTTCTATGTAAAAATCGAGCAACAATGAGCAGGAAGCGTTTAGATAAACCCGCAGGGCAGTGTCTGTTTGAGTTTTCTACTATGTTGGCACTTATTTATGGAGAATGACTACACTGCACAAGTGCCGCCTTGTATAAAGCCCAAACAGACTGCTGCAAAAACACCCCTGAAAGGTCAACACGCCCTAATTTAAAGGTAAAAAAGCGAACTTAATTGTTCGCCTTTTTTGTACTACCTAAGTTAAAACGGACTAACTTAAACGGCTTGTGCATCAAGCTCTTTGTTGCTACACGCATTGTCATTAAAAACAGGGTAATCGGTATAACCAACATCAGTACCACCGTACATCGTTGTTGGGTCAACAGGGTTTAATGGCCAATTATTAGCGATGCGTGCTGGTAAATCGGGGTTAGCAATAAAACCTCGACCAAAGCCAAAAATATCACCCAGATTTTTCGCTAACATTTGCTCCGCTCGTTTCGCGGTATATTTGCCAGC
The DNA here is from genome assembly GCF_003390395.1 of Thalassotalea euphylliae. Taxonomy (NCBI): domain Bacteria; kingdom Pseudomonadati; phylum Pseudomonadota; class Gammaproteobacteria; order Alteromonadales; family Colwelliaceae; genus Thalassotalea; species Thalassotalea euphylliae. The sequence continues at coordinate 2,623,366 of NZ_QUOV01000001.1, forward strand.
ATACATCACCAAGCCGTCAAAGTTATCTCGAACACCTTGGTAAAACGCGTCTGGTAAACCTGAAGCCTCATCCCAGTCAGCTTCAGCGAGTGATACATAAGCTATACCAATGTTGTTAACTGTTTTCACTGCCTCGATATAAGTCTGCTGAGGATCACTTTCGACTAACCCAAGGTACACCCTATCTTCAGTGGTGCTTTCAAACAATGGCGCAAAGCGAACGCCGACTTTATCAGGCCCCATGACATCAGCAACCGCTTGAGTGATTTCTTTCAAGAAGCACAATCGATTTTCCAAACTACCACCGTATTTATCGGTGCGCTGATTGGTATGCTCAGAAATAAATTGGTTGACGAGGTAACCATTGGCACAATGCAATTCAACACCGTCAAAACCCGCCTCTTTCGCGTTTATCGCTGCTTGTTTGTACAGGCCAACAAGTTCTTCTACTTCGCTGGTCGATAGTGCTCTTGGCTGGCTTGGTTCAGCTAATGCGCCTTGACCTGGGGCAGTTTCAATGAAAACGCTTACTGCATCTGCGCGAATTGCAGACGGTGCGACAGGCGCATCACCATTTGGCTGAAGCGATGTATGCGAAACACGGCCAACGTGCCAAAGCTGCGCGAATATTGTACCGCCAGCTTGGTGCACGGCATCCGTCACTAAGCGCCAACCAGCAACTTGGGCTTCACTATAAATACCAGGTGTCCAAGCATAGCCTTGACCACGAGGTTCAATCTGAGTTCCTTCGGTAACCATAAAGCCGGCGCCAGCACGTTGAGTGTAATATTCCGCCATAAGCTGGTTGGGAATATCACCCGGTTGTGAGCTGCGAGAACGGGTTAATGGAGGCAGTACAATACGGTTGCGTAATGAGTATGGCCCTAAATTAACAGAGCTAAATAATGAGGAATGCTGCATTTTATTTCCTGTAGCGAATTTTGTATGGAATTTTAGATTCGCCAAGATACAATTAAAAACAACTATTAACTGTTAGTGATACAAGTGAATCTTTTATCTAAAATCGATATTCGACAATTGCAAGTGCTCAAAGCACTACTGGAAAAGCGCAACCTGTCAAAAGTAGCAGACCAACTTGGCATCAGTCAGCAAGCGGTAAGCGAACAACTAAAGAAGCTTCGCCACAATTTTGATGATCGCTTATTTATACGCACCAGTAATGGTGTTGTGCCAACGCCTTTCGCGCAATCACTGCAAGTAAAAGTGACTAGAGCACTGGCGAGCATTGAAGATCTTTTGGTCGCAGAAGAGTTCGACCCAAAAACCATTAGTACAACATTTACGATCTGCTCTACTGATCTTGAGCAAACCGTCATACTGCCAAAATTTCTTACCCTATTGCGCAAACATGCGCCCAAGGTGAAGCTGGCAGTAAAAACATTAAGCCTGGATGATATCGACTCTAGTTTGCTTACCGGCAAGGTGGATTTGGTAATAACTAACCCGATGTTTGCACCGAATAACTACCCGAGCACAACGCTTTATCAAGAGCAATATTTATGTGTTGCCTCGAAAGATAACCAAGATATAGCTGTTCAGTCGAGTATTAGTGATGTCGCAAAAATCCCTCAACTGGTAGTGTCACCATCAAGAGGAGAGTTTAGTGGCGCAGCCAATAAATGGTTTGCCGATCAAGGTCACCCGAGAAATGTCGTACTTTCTGTACCAACCTTTACCGCAGCTAAGGCATGTATTGCGCATAGTGATTTATGTGGATTTATACCTGCTCGCTTACTACCCGATCCAACGTTGAAAATTATTAGTTTAGACAAACAAGTCCCGGGATTTGATGTCATTGCCGTATGGCATCAACGTTCAAGCCAAGACAAACTGCATACGTATATTCGCGAACTACTAATGCAAGCTGCGAGTGAATAGACTAATTGGTGCAGTGTGCATCAAAGAAAACAGCATACTCGTCATTACTGTTTGTAGTTTCGTTAACAGGCATTAATTTCCATGCACTGCCAGTTCACACGAATTTCTGCTAGGCCTCGGTTAGCAAAGACTTTTCTAGGAAGGTTTCGGTAAGCTGCTGAGCGGTTAGCGGTCGATGCAAATAGTAGCCTTGAACAAAGTCACAGCCGTGTTTGCTGAGAAAATCTAGCTGTGCTTGGTTCTCTACACATTCAGCGACCAGTTTTAACTTCAAACTATGGGCAAGCAAGATCGTAGAACAGGCGATCCCACGACTTGACTCGTTTTCCTCTAAGTCATTCACAAACATACCATCGAGCTTTAAGGTATCAACGGGCAGGTTTTTCAAATACTGTAGCGAAGAATAGCCAGTACCAAAGTCGTCTATGGCAATGCGAATACCTAGCGCTTGTAATCGCTTTAGCTGAATGATGGTTGTGGTTGAATGGTCTAAAAACACGTCTTCAGTAATTTCTAGCTCTAGCTGATGATAACCAATCCCAGCTCGGCTCACTTGTGCTTGGATAAAGTGATATAAGTCAGGCGCAAGTAGGTGGCTAGAAGAAATGTTTATGCCGACCACTAAGTCGGTAACGTCTTGTTCACGCCATTTTTTAAGCTGTTGGCAAACACTCGCGATGACCCATTTGCCAAGTTCATTAATATAACCAATCTCTTCCGCGACAGGGATAAAGTCAGCAGGGCTCACTCTGCCAAGTTGAGGATTGTGCCAGCGCAACAAGGCTTCTGCTTTTCGATAGCCACCATTACTCAGGGATACCTGAGGCTGATACACGAGATAAAATTCATTGTTCGCTACCGCACTGCGAAGATTATTTTCAAGCTCAAGCCGCTTGTACGACAATACATTCATGTCCTTGTTATACAAACTATAGTTGCCAGGGCCTTTCGCTTTAGCGAAGTACATGCTGGCATCAGCATTTTTCAGCAGTGTTGTGCTATCTTCGCCATGTTCGGGGTAAATACCCACACCAACACTTGTGCTAACGTGCAACTCCCTGTCTTGCAGTTTAACTGGCTGAGCAAACAGTTCATTGATCAAGTGAGCAATATTCGTTGCCTCTGCTTCATGGGGCAACTGCTCAATTAAATAAACAAACTCATCACCACCAAGTCGTGCCACCACATCAGAGCTTCTGCAAGTTTGCTGGCTTAGTCGAGACAAGCGACTGGCTATTTTCTGCAATAGTTGATCGCCGACGTTATGCCCTAAGCTATCGTTGATGATTTTAAAGCGATCAATATCCATAAATAGCACGGCAAGCTGATGGCCGTTACTTTTTGCCCTTGAAATCGCGTCATCTAGTCGTGCCATCAACAAATGGCGATTAGGCAACTGAGTCAGCGAGTCAAAATTGGCCTGCGTATACAATTGCTTGGTGCGCTCATCGACTAATTTTTGTAGATTGTCACTGTGTTGCGTTAGCTTGTCTTCGCGCTCTTGCACGACATCAAGCATATGATTAAAACCATTGGCTAGGGTTGAAAACTCATCTTGGCTCGTTAAGCTAAGTCGCCCTTGATAATCTTTTTTCTCACCTATTTGTTCTACGTGCTCTACCATCGATGCCAACGGTACAGTAATAATCCGCTGTAACAGCCGTGCAAGCACGTAGGTCAAAAGTAAACTCAATAGCAAAACGCTCAGAATAACCTTTTGATAATACGCTCGTTTATCGTTAATTTTGTCAACATTGGCGCGAATATACACATGCCCAAGCAATTCACCTTCAAGTGTTACTGGCTCAACCACATCAAAGTAGTTTGCCATCATCATCGGGCTATTGTTGAGGTTTAGTGTCGCCGGCTTTAGCTGGGTATTTTTATCAGATTCGGCAAACAAAGTATTGTCAGCAAGCAATACTGCGACGTATTCAATACCGTTCTTATTGTTGATTAACCGCAGGGTATCGCGCACGGTTGGCTGATCGTTAAAGGCAAGTGCAGACTCAATCGTAGCGCTTATCAAAGATGCCTGTATTTGCACAGTACTAATTTCTGACGCTTCTATCTGCTTAATTTCGTGACGGTAAATAAACAATGTTGAGCTGGTTAGCACAATCATGCTAATGAGCATCATCATAAGGCTCAACTTATAGCGAATGGATAAACGTCGAATTTTGTTTAGCACTGCTGACAACACAATCTCGTTCCTTTATCGTCCAGTAATTTTCGCTAGTTTTAACAGTTGAGAGCTCATTGCGAGCCCTTGCTGCTTCACTTTGGCTAAATTAATCTCAAATTTTAGCCTGCTTTGTGCCAAATAGAAGTTCACCATTCCACCCGCATCGATAAAGTCTTCATGTTGGCCGACAAGCAATACTCGCTGTTGTGTGGCCAGATATTCAGCACTTGGCAAACCACTAAAAAAAGCAAGGTGGCATCGTTCAAGGCTCTCGCCTTGTGAAATACGATGAATTTGTATACTAGTTGATGCGCCTTTTGCCACTTTCGCGGCAAGTACCTGATCAATAAAGCCACCAAACATATCGTCACCGACTAAGCACAAGTGAATTTCACTAGAGTTATCTGTCCACTGCACATAGCTAGGTAATTGCAATAAGAAGCCAGCCATTACCTGATATTTTGTGCTAATTTCATCATTAGCACTTGAGTGCGTCAGCGGTGCTAGCGCTAAAATTAACGCGAATATTGCTAACCTAACGTTTTGAAAGCGTTGAGTAATTAACTGAAACATGAAATAGCGAGCGTTGTGCCGTATAAAATTAGTGATAATTAGAACTCAGTTTGCCAACGCACTGCCGCATTGCCTTTTTCTTTGGTTTGAACACCGTTTAGCGATTGATAAACTGGCAAGCTATATTCCAAAGAAATTGTATGATCTGCTAACGTAAACTCTACGCCAGCCGCCGTATTCACTTGGCGACCACCATAGTTATTCGGATTCGTAATATTGGCGGGATAAGGGAAAGGACCTGGTACCGTTATTTCATCATCACGGCCATTAATGCTGCCCCAATCGTGATAACTAACTTTGGCAAACGGCTGAACGCTATCGTTGATTGCTAAGCGTGCCCAAGTAGATAACGCAAATCGATTACCTAAACGGTAATCGCGATCGTTCTTACCTGTTCTTAGTTTTACAAATAAGTCAGCACCCAAGCGCCAATCTCCAAGCGTGTGCTGATAGCCTAAGCCACCGACAAAGTCCCAAGTACCCGAGCCAAGCTGCATCGTATAAGGCAGCTGTTGGTCACCAGCAGCCCTTGGGGTATCCCCTTTTTGATCAATCGATCCGGTTGGCAATGAAACACCAACTGAATAGGTAATTTGACGCGCTAAATCACGGAATAACACTGCTTTATAATCAATTGCCAAATCACCTAACCCCTGTGAATCAATGGTAAATTCAGGGTAGCTGGGCACAATGCTGATATGATCTGTACTTTGGCGGATCAGTGGAATGGATAAACCAATCGATTGATTTTCATCGATGCGATAAGCCAGCTGTGAGATCACTGCTTCTTGCGTAATCACGGTTGGTAATATCGGGTAGTTACTGTCAGTGCGAACTTCTACAGGACGAAATAACACCTCTTCATTGCTCAAGTCGGTGCTACCAGTCATGTAACCATCTAAACGCATTTGTTTATATAACACGCTTGCTTGCCAACGTTTATTTAACGTAGCTGCATCTTCAATGGTCAGCGAAAGTAACTGCTGCAAACTCATGTCAGCCATTTCTGACGGGGTATTTGCATGCAGTTGAAAAGAAGTTACTGACGATGCCAATAACAAAGGAACAACAACTTTTAAAGTAGAACTACAAGGATAATCCATTATATATCCATCACACTTTTTAAATGACGACAGTCCAGTACTTAATTGCCATTGAGCACACTAGCACTTGAACACGAGTTGCAAATTATAAATTTTTTGAGTATTTATTCAAATCATACCTGTTAGCGCTTTCAATGCGTCTTCAAAACACTAATTCATATCGTTTTTTCCGCATAGATTTGTTTCACACATACATAAAAGTGGAACAGTAGACAGGCGATATCGCTTAATAATTTCGCCACTAATGCAATTCACAGATAAAAGTGCTCACAAGTCACACAATCTTACAGATTCAATCGTTGAATTGCATATAATAAGAGGCTGTCACGACATCTCGAACCAAAATGCGAATACTGCATTTGCGCAAGGCAAAGCTCGCAGCCTAACGCTGTTGGTTTAGTCACACAAATCAGATACTAAAATTGAACATTAACCTAAAACATACGATCGATGGAATATAACCTAGTAACCTTATTATTAATTAACCTAGTGGTATTCTTTGGCAGCTTACTGCAAGGACTTATAGGCTATGGCGTCGGAATGTTCTGTGCTCCTTTACTGTTTTTAATCAGCCCAACACTGGTGCCCGCACCGCTGATTTTAATTTCTACCGTACTCACCCTTATGATGATGGTAAGAGACAAAAGTCATTTACAGTTTGATCAAGTGTCTTGGGCAATGAAAGGTGGCTTTGTCGGCACAGTTCTGGCGGGGTTAGTATTGAAAATTGCCACGAAAGATCAGTTTGAATTGTTCTTTGGGCTGTTGATCTTAACAGCAGTACTAATTTCACTGCTCGGCTTTAAGCCTAAGGTTAATAAACGCAACAATGTTATTGCTGGCTTTACCTCAGGCTTTATGGGCACATTAACGGCTGTGGGCGGCCCGCCAATCGCCCTGCTTTACCAGCATGGCGCGATTAAAAATATTATCGCCAACTTAACCGCATTTTTCTTGTTTTTAAATTTCGTTGCGATTATTACGCTTGCCAGTATTGGTGAAATAACCTTTGAAACACTAAAAATCGTTGCTATTGCGACACCCGGTGTTGCTCTAGGTTTATATACTTCCACTAAATTCCAAGGCATTGTCAAAGCGCATTTAGCGCAGCGCTGGATACTGGTGTTAAGCGCAATTACTGCCGTGATTGCAATTGTTAGGTCTTTTTATTAGCTTTGAAGGTAAACTTATCGCTTAATAAATTAGGGAAATAGTAGAGTAGCGAATACTTTAGGCAGTTTCTCGGTCTAGTGAATCAAATCTTAATGACTTTATATTACTCGGCGACTCGTTAATGGCTTGCGCATAGCCCAATGAAATTAACTTAGCTAAAGTGAAATTACCTAGAGTGATATAAAGTAAAGTGCTAATTTATCTAGTTCAAAAGCGAATTTTCAAAGTTACCCTATGCTGTTATCACTTTTCCAAACTAAACCCTATCTAGACGACTCAACCACACTATGGATTCTCGATACTTACCATTGGGCACTCACCCATTTTGACGCCCAAGAGTTTAGAAACAATAGCCAGCTGATATTGCCAACCAGCGATTTTTATCCGGGTAAAGTATCCAGCATTGAGGAAATGGCAGCGTCAGTATTTGAGAAAACGCTCGCCTATGCAGGTATGAAAAATTGGCCAATCAAGTTAATTTCACCAATGGCCTATCAGCAAAACCCGCAGTATCAACAAATGCCCAAATTGCACTTTGGTGAGGCCATTCGCGGTGACAAAGTACAGGTATTCACCAAAGACTTCAGCCAAAGCGCAAGTCAAAATGTGAATAACAATATCTATGTCAGCTACAACCCAAATCAAATTAATCAGCCACAAGATTTGGTGGCTTCATATGCCCAAGCTTTTGCCGCCATCTTAATCGCTCAAAAAGGTATTACCCCGCCCGGTGGAGAAAAGTTTCTGCCACAAGCGATAGATTTAGTCGCAAGCTTTTTAGGATTTGGAGTGATGTTTGCCAACACAGCCTATCAATTTAAAGGCGGCTGCGGCAGTTGCTACAACAAGTACGCTAATCGTGAAGTGGCATTGCCCGAAAATGAAATGGTGTATTGTTTGGCCATGTTTGCGGTGTTAAAAGATATTCCGGTAAAACAGGTAACCTTGCATTTAAAATCTCACTTACGTGGCGAATTTAAAAAAGCGGTAAAAGAGTTAACCACGAAAAGTAAAACGCCGGAATTCAAGCAATTGACTTCAGCATAGCAGAGCTTATCTGCAAAGTTAGCAAGAGGCTTGTTGGCCGTGCTGCGGGCTTAACTTGTAAACAATACTAGTCGTCTAAACTTATCTACTGATTAACGTATTCTCGTTGCAGAGTAACTGGAATATCGGCATATTTGACCGATAGCTTTGGCCTTTTTAGGTTCAAGTAAAATAGCTAGAGCGAAACAGCCAAAGCAAACAATAAAAACGATTGGAGTGACAACATGGTTAACAAGCTAGGCAAAATTGCCATTGCCTTATCTTTGGTAGCTTCCCCTGCGGTGATGGCAGCTAACACCTTTACGGCAGAAGATATCTTTTCATTGGAATACGCCAGCAATATACAAGTATCACCTGATGGTGAGCAACTGGTCTATATTCGAAATTCAAACGATATTATGACCGACGGCAAAAACAGAAATTTGTGGTTGGTTGATATTGATAGCAAAACTCAAGTCCCGCTGTTTTCTGATCACAAACAGTACTCTTCACCCCTTTGGTCGCCAGATGGCAAACGCATTGCCTTTATCAGCAATTTAACCGGTTCTAGTCAAATACATGTGCACTATCTTGAAGAGAATCGCACCGCTTTAGTTAGCCAAATTCAGGGCAATATCAGTAATTTAACTTGGTCGCCTGACGGCCAATGGTTCGCTTACCATCACAAGGTGAAAGACAAACGCACTTCGCTTGTCAAAATGCCGAAAAAACCAAAAGGTGCGAAATGGTCAAAACCTGTCACGGTTATCGACCAAGCCTATTACCAAGCTGACGGCCGAGGACTCGTCGAGCCTGGTTACCAGCATATTTTTGTGATCCCCGCTGATGGCGGCACGCCTCGCCAACTAACCAGTGGTAACTATCATCACAGCGGCAAGCTTGAATGGAGCCAAGATGGTAAGCAAATTCTTTTCTCCGCCAACCGAAGTAAAGATTGGGAATATAAACGCCTAGAAAGCGATTTATATGCGGTCAATGTTACTGACGGTGAACTTAGCCAACTAACGAATGTACCCGGTCGTGAATTCAATCCTGAGTTTTCAGATAACGGTAAGAGCCTCGCCTATTTATCCACCTCAAATGCGCTTAACCCATATCGAAATGCCAAATTAAATGTGATGGATTGGGCGAATAAATCGAGCAAACTTATCGCTGAAGATTTCGACCGTTCCATTCAAAACCCTAAATGGTTATCTGCATCGCAATTAGCCTTTAGTTATGATGACTTTGGTAAGCGAAAAGTTGCAACTATTACTACCAAAGGCAAAATAAAAGACCTCACAGATACGGTTACAGGTACCACTTTAGGTCGCCCTTATATCAGCGGCGAATTTGATGCCAACAGCTCAGGTACTATTGCATTTACACACGGTAATGCGCTGCGTCCAGCCGATGTTGCGGTGGTTTCGAAAAAAGGGAAAGTTAGCCAAATCACGCAATTAAATGAAGATTTACTAGCACATAAAACCTTAGGTGAAGTGCATGAAATTAACTATAAATCGTCATTTGATGGTGAGCCGATTCAAGGCTGGTACATTACCCCACCAAATTTTGACCCCAATAAAAAATATCCATTAATCGTAGAAATACACGGTGGCCCTCACCTTGCCTATGGCCCTCATTTCTCTGCAGAACTGCAACGTTTTGCTGAACAAGGCTATGTCGTGTTTTATGATAATCATCGTGGCAGTAGCTCTTACGGTGAGCGCTTTGCCATGTTGCTCAAATACAAATACAGTTCAAAAGAAGACTTTGCCGATCACAACTCAGGTGTTGATGCCATGATTGATTTAGGCTTTGTTGATGACCAAAACTTGTTTATCGCCGGTGGTTCAGCAGGCGGTATTGCCGCAGCTTACGCGATTGGTTTAACCGACCGATTTAATGCTGCCCTAGTCGCTAAACCAGTGATTAACTGGCTTAGTAAAGTGCTAACCGCTGACAGTGGTCTACTGCAAATTCCAACCCAATTCCCTGGTATGCCGTGGGAGCACGTAGAGCACTACTGGCAACGCTCGCCAATGTCGTTGGTTGGTAATGTTACCACCCCAACCATGTTGATCACCGGCGAAGAAGATCTACGCACACCAATGGCAGAAACTGAACAATTCTATCAAGCATTAAAACTGCGTAAGGTAGATACCGTTTTGGTGAAAGTGCCAGGTTCACCGCACGGTATTGCTGGTAAGCCATCGCGCATGATCGCTAAAATTGAGCATACATTGGCGTGGTTTGAGAAATACAAGAAAGACACGCAAGAGGCGCAAGAGGTGATGATTAAAAAACTCAAAGCTGCTAAGTAGTAAACCAGATATAAGGTTAGCGCTAAGCCTGCAATGCGCTGTGCTTTTAGTGCAGCGCTACAGAGCTCAACATAATCATCAAAGAGACATAAAAAGGGAAGCATTGGCTTCCCTTTCTTTTTTCTTCTTTGAACTATGACACTACTCGCCTTAACCGCTAATCATCGATAAATTAACGTGATTGATAATTTATTCCGAGTTTTCTCAATTACCCAGCGCCATAGAGCTTTTTAAAGCTCTTAAGGTTCCACCCTATCATCACCTCATTACCAATTTTGAGCACAGGGACAGAGCGCGCGCCAATTGCATCTAACTCTTTTCTACCCCGCTGCATTTTCGCATTGGTTAATCGGTATTTAATGCCGTTATCGTCTAAGTATTTTTGTGCTTCACGACAATGTGGGCATTTGTCTGAAATATAAAGAACAACGCGCTTCATAGCTGGCCTTTTAAGGATCTTAATTGGCTGCTATTTTACTTGATTGCTCTCACAAAAACAGCAAAGCCTAGTATGTAAAGCAAGGTAGAAAGCCTATCAAGATAAAAACACCTGCAACCCGCGCCGAACTCCCAAACAATCAACAACTAAATTGCCAATATCAGCAAAACAAATAAATATTCTTGAATAGGTTTTTTGAATTTTAAGGTCTAGGATTAAGTAACTACATTTTAAAGGAATTCTTATGCGTAAACTTGTATCAGTAATACCCGTATTATTTGCTTTGTTGTTAACTGCTTGTGCAACTGTACCGTCAACACCAGTGCTAACTCTTGAAGGGGCAGCTATTGGTGGTTACGACGTTGTTGCTTATCACACCGAAGAAAAAGCGGTAAAAGGTAACGAGCAATTTACTTCACTTTACAACGAATCAGTATGGCGTTTTGCGTCTGCTGAAAATAAAGCGAAATTTGACGCTGACCCAGTAAAATACGCGCCACAATACGGCGGATACTGTGCATACGGCTTATCAAATGGTTTTATCATTGATTCAGACCCAGAAGCCTTTAGCCTAGTTGACGGTAAGTTATACCTGAACAACACGCCAAAAGTTCGTGATATCTGGTTAGAAGACACGGCATACTACATTGAAAACGCCGATGTAAGCTGGGAAAAAGCGAAAGCTAAAGCCGCAGAAAAGTAAGCAATCTATCTACCTCTCTGATGAATAATTAAGAATCCGCAGCTTCAACCAACTGCGGATTTTTTATATGCTCCGCAAACCAACGCCCTTAATTCTTATCTAACGTTATTTACTTCTTTTACTGAATTCTGTTTTTTGAATGAAGTGATTAACCGTTATAATAGCCTTAGTTTTTATCAATTAGTCACTTTCATGAGCGAACAGTCAATTTACGAAAATAACCCATTACATGGTTTAAAACTCGAAACATTATTAGAAGAGTTAATATCTCACTACGGGTGGGAAATATTGGCCGAATATACGCGAATTAACTGTTTTAAAAACAACCCAAGTATGGAGTCCAGTGTTAAGTTTTTCAAAAAGACCGAATGGGCACGAGAAAAAATAGAACGTTTCTATTTATACGAATTTAAAAACCTACCCAAAGCCCCAGATGATCAATTTGAAATCCCGCCTAGAGACAGAATAATCCCTGCTCATCAAAAGCCAAAAGCGCCTAAAATGTTGATTGCAGGCCAAGCGCCGGTGCCTAGACTAACGCCAAAGGATAAAGGTAGCTTCAACGATAAGAAAAAGTCGCATAAGCAAAGAACTAAAGTTGATAAAGGGCATACTCCACCCAAAAACCCATGGGAGAATTCTCCTCAGTAATACCTAGCGCTATTTCTTGAGCTAGTGCATATAAGCAGTAAGAATAATTAAACTCTCAGATTCTATTGCGGCGTTAGCCGCTGCAAGAAGGAGGGAAAAACCGATTGTTTCCCTCCTTCAAATTCAGGCAACTGCTCTCTGAGTTGCTCCTTTAGTAATTGGAGATCGCAGCTGAATTAATATCATTGGAAACCAGACACTTCTAATAAGATGCCGCCCCATTTATTGCTCTTTTATTGCTCACTTATTACTAATTTATCGTTCTATCAAGGTAGCATTCGTAACAAGAAACAAAGCTAAATCGGGACGAAAGGCAGTTAAGCATTACTGATTTGAAGTTGACCTAATTTAGTTCGTCTTATCACCAAAAAACGATGAAGCTGTAAACAATCGTCTAACTAAACTGTTGACTTATCGATGTTATCGCTTGAGTATGAAATTCGCGCCAAATAATGATAATAACCACCTGAAGAGGGAACAATGACGCAAACGAACACTCAGCATCTGGGCGCAAAAGCGCCGACCAAAGAAGTGAGCTACGCCACTAAAGGACAAAAATATTACGCATTAGGCCTACTCACTATCGTTTACAGTTTTAACTTTATTGACCGACAATTACTGTCTATTTTGCAAGAAGGCGTAAAAGCCGATCTTGGTCTCTCTGATACGCAACTAGGATTACTAACAGGCTTCTCGTTTGCACTTTTTTACGTACTCGCTGGCATTCCAATTGCCAAGTGGGCCGATAGCGGCAATCGCCGTAATATTATTTCACTGGCCACATTTGTCTGGAGTCTAATGACCGCAGTTAGTGGATTTGTTCAAAACTTTGTTCACCTGCTACTCGCCCGTATCGGTGTGGGCGTTGGTGAAGCGGGCTGTAGTCCTCCCTCACATTCGATTATCTCAGATATTTTTCCACCGAATGCCAGAGCGGGCGCATTAGGTTTTTATGCAACAGGCGCCAATATTGGTGTGTTATTTGGCTTTTTGCTTGGCGGCTGGCTTAACGAATTGTACGGTTGGCGCGTTGCTTTTATTGTGGTTGGCGCGCCGGGTATTTTACTTGCCATCATAGTGCGTATGACCCTAAAAGAACCCATTAGAGGTTTGAGCGAAAACCGCACATCAACCGAACAAGCGCCCACCTTTAAGCAAGTGATCAGCTTGCTGTTTAGCCGTTTGTCATTTCGACATATTGCGCTAGCGTCAGCCCTTACCGCATTTGTCAGTTACGGTTTAGCAAGTTGGTCGGCGTCACTACTGATCAGAAATTACAATATGCAAACCACTGAACTTGGCATTTGGCTGGCGCTAATTATCGGCGTTGGTGGTGCTATTGGGGTCTTTAGTGGTGGCGTACTAGCAGATAAACTCGCCAAGAAAGATCAACGTTGGTATGCCTGGTTACCGGGTTTAGCCTCGTTAACAGCATTGCCATTTTTAATTTCATTTTGTATCGCTACCGATAAAAATGTTGCACTGTTAAGTCTAATTTTACCCGCTTTTGTCGGTAACATTTACTTAGGTGTTGTTGTCGCAACCATTCACAGTCTAGTTGGTTTGCGAATGCGCGCGGTGTCATCGGCAATATTTTTCTTAATTATCAATATTATCGGCCTTGGTCTTGGGCCATCATCAATTGGCTTCTTAAGTGATATTTTATCAGCAACACACGGTGACAAATCACTTGGCTTAGCCATGTTATATCTCTTACCAATTATCAGCTTTTGGTCTATTTGCCACTTCTATTTTGCTTCGAGAAACTTACGCCAAGATCTCGCTAACGCTCCAGAATAAAGGCGACATTCCCCCTTAACTCAATATTGAGTTAAGGGGTATCCCCAACAAACTATAATTTTAACTTTAACAAAATGTATTTTTTTCAGTAAATTGGAGTAAATTCTTAGCCGGTATCAGCTAATAAACGAACCGTTCCAACACCAGCCCGTTTAAGTGCTTTAGTTGTAATTAGATCTTCACGCCCATTTAATTGTTTAAACCGATCGTGGAAGTACTTTCTCGTCAGCAATTACTTTCTAGTAAATTGTCGGGGTGCCGTCGAGTACCCTCGACAATTGAATTCAAAAACTATATTTAGATCGAAAAGTATTTTTCTAGATAAATACTCTATAACTTGATTGTTAATTCTGACTCTATTGTCGCGGTGACGACGACACGTCAGAGGGAAATAACACCGTTTCCCTCTAACAACTCCCTCGGTGCCCAGCGAAGCGGAATCCTTTGATCACCTGCCAGTGCTTATTTGCGATACCTGATAATGGTGCGTCCATGCACCAACATCAGTACTCTGCTTCCTGCCTCGTATCGCAAAACGCTTTACTTGCAGATAATCAAACCGCTTCAATGGGAAATGGCGTTGAATTAGAGACCCATTTTATTTTCAACAATGGCTAGTAAATAAAACGTCATACCGCACTTAAACAACCAGATTCATCACTAAACCTAAACTAAGCATTACTCTGCTTAACAAACGCCTGAAATAAATAAATCGATTCATGTATTGCCTGCATGGATGCAGGCAAAAGCTGTTAGCACATGAATGTGCTTTACAGCTGTTACATCGAATATCGGATTATTTATGAAAGATTAGTGTTTGGCAGCAGCTCCATGGGGTTCCAAGGGGACAGTGGCGTTAACGTCCCCTTGGGTGCCGTCGCCACCGCGACAATTAAATTGGATATACTTACCAAAGCCTTTAAGTATTTCAACAAATCAATGACTCTGATGTTTAGATTCACTCGTGTTAATTCGGATCTGACCCCATTTGTTCAAGAGGAAAAAAGCGCTTGTTTGCCTCTTTGTTATTTCGGCAACTTCTCCCTGCGTTACCCTGCAAGCGACATTAATCACCAAGATAGAACGAACCGTTAGTCTGCTTGGCAAAATGTCTGGATGATAAATAAATTTCAGCTATTGCTGGCAGGACGCCAGTAAAGCTATGTAGAGCATGGATGCTCGTTCATAGCGCTAGCTCAACAAATTTATTAATCAGGAAGAATAAACATTTTGTAGCAGCGCCATGGGGTTCCAAGGGGACTGCGGCGCGAGCGTCTCCTTGGGTGCTGTCGCCACCGCGACAATTAAATTGGAGAGATTTACCAAAACCAGAAAGTATTTTGCTTGGCGACATTAATACTAGGTTCAGCTTACTTAACAAATAATCGAGCGAGTAATTACCTACATCAATTAAAGTTAACAGTCTGATTTGGTAAATTAAAATTTCAACAAAATACTGAGATAAAAACGAATATGAAAGGCCAGTGGCTAGGTGAATACACCAGCATAAATAAATCAATTTACTCAGATGGCGATGTCATTGTAAATATAGATGAGTTGGATAAAAACTATCGTGGAATTATAAATATTGTTCCTAAAAATATAATGAGCTTACCTATTTCTGTGGGCTATTTTGAAACTCCAGACAAAGCTTATGAGCAGTCCATTACAATAAGAGCGAATCCTGTCGACCCATATTCTTTATATGAAACACACTGGACAAAAATAAAAAACATTTACCCTTCGGGTACGTTTTTCTCTGAATCAATACAAGCTAACTTCAAGTGTAAGAACAATACATTAACTATTACTGCGAGCACTAAAGAAGGAATTCAAGTTGAGACTGAGCTATTACAACCAAACTATACAGAGACGTCACGGATTACTGGTTCCGAAATGTCTTGGACAGACTTTAAAAGCTACGTATCTAGTTTAAGCAAGAATAAATTTTTATTCAGAGGGCAAATGAAACCTTGGAAACTACAAACTTCTTTTCATAGAAGGAATAGGTACTGTCTCGATAGTTTTTTAAACAATGATGTTCAAATACTACACAAAAGGTTGAGTTCCCTAACGGAACACTTCTTCGATTTGAATAAAGCAGAACAAAACGGTGCATTTATAAACCTTCTTCAACATCATGGGTATCCAACACCACTGCTCGATTGGTCACATTCACCATATGTTTCTGCGTTTTTTGCATTTAGGGATTGGCCAATTGGCTACAGCGGAACGGAAAAAATTAGAGTTTATATTTTTGATAGTACAAAGTGGCAAGATGTATTGAGACAATTTCAAATACTTAATCCTCCGTTTCCCCATCTATCTGTAATGGACTTTATTTCGATTAACAATCCCAGACTGGTGCCACAGCAAGCGATTACTACGGTAAGTAATATTAGTGATATTGAACATTACCTTTTAACTAAAGGGAAAGATTATGGTATCGACTTTATTAAAGCTATAGATATTCCAGCTAATCAACGAGAGGAGGCAATGTCAGACCTACGATATATGGGAATTACCGCAGGCTCTATGTTTCCTGGGATAGATGGTGCATGTGAAGAACTTAAAGAGAATTATTTCAATCAATAACAAAAAACCCGCCATTCGGCGGGTTTTTCAAATTACTTTCAAAAAGAAAGGTCGATTACCAACCAGTCTTCTCTTTAAGCGCTGTACCAATATCAGCTAATGAACGAACAGTTTTAACACCAGCCGCTTCAAGAGCCTTAAATTTATCGTCAGCTGTACCTTTACCACCGGCGATAATCGCGCCAGCGTGACCCATACGCTTACCAGCAGGTGCAGTAACACCAGCGATGTAAGATACTACAGGCTTAGTAACGTTTGCTTTGATGTACTCAGCAGCTTCTTCTTCAGCTGTACCACCAATTTCACCAATCATTACGATTGCTTCAGTTTGTGGGTCGTTTTCGAACATTTCTAGCACGTCAATGAAGTTAGTACCTGGGATTGGGTCACCACCGATACCAACACATGAAGACTGACCGAAACCAGCATCAGTTGTTTGCTTAACGGCTTCGTAAGTTAATGTACCTGAACGAGATACGATACCTACTTTACCTGGCTTGTGGATGTGACCTGGCATGATACCGATCTTAGATTCGCCCGGCGTGATAACACCTGGACAGTTAGGACCAATCATGCGAACGCCAGTTTCTTCAAGCTTAACTTTAACGTCAAGCATGTCTAACGTTGGGATACCTTCAGTAATCGTAACGATTAGCTCGATACCTGCATCAATAGCTTCTAAGATTGCATCTTTACAGAATGGTGCTGGTACGTAGATAACTGTTGCTGTTGCGCCAGTTGCTTCTACTGCTTCACGTACTGTGTTGAATACTGGAAGACCTAAGTGCTCTTGGCCGCCTTTACCTGGTGATACACCACCAACCATTTGCGTACCGTATGCGATAGCTTGCTCTGAGTGGAAAGTACCTTGACCACCAGTGAAACCTTGACAGATAACTTTAGTATCTTTGTTAATTAATACAGACATTATTTGCCCTCCGCAGCAGCTACTACTTTCTCAGCAGCGTCTTTTAGTGATTCAGCAGCGATTACATCAACGTCTGAGTTAGCTAGTACTTCACGACCAGCTTCAGCGTTAGTACCTTCTAAACGAACAACAACAGGAACGTTTACGCCCACTTCTTTAACAGCACCGATGATACCTTCAGCGATCATGTCACAACGAACGATACCACCGAAGATGTTTACTAGTACTGCAGATACGTTGTCATCTGAAAGGATGATTTTGAATGCTTCTGCTACACGTTCTTTAGTCGCGCCGCCACCAACATCTAGGAAGTTAGCTGGCTTACCACCGTGAAGGTTTACGATGTCCATTGTACCCATTGCAAGGCCAGCACCGTTAACCATACAACCAACGTTACCGTCTAGTGCAACGTAGTTAAGTTCCCACTGTGCCGCGTGTGCTTCACGCTCATCTTCTTGTGAAGGATCGTGCATTTCACGGATTTTTGGCTGACGGTATAAAGCGTTTGAGTCAACGCCGATTTTGCCGTCTAGACAATGAAGGTTACCAGCTTCAGTGATTACAAGCGGGTTGATTTCTAATAAGTCGAAATCGTGATCAGTAAACATGTTACCTAAGCCCATGAAGATCTTAACGAATTGCTTCATTTGAGTTGGGTTTAAGCCAAGTTTGAAACCTAATTCACGTGCTTGGTAAGCTTGAGGACCTACTAATGGGTCGATCGCTGCTTTGTGAATTAAGTGTGGAGTTTCTTCAGCAACTGTTTCGATGTCTACACCGCCTTCAGTTGATGCCATGAATACAACACGGCGAGAACCACGGTCTACAACAGCGCCAAGGTATAATTCGTTAGCGATGTCTGTGCAGCTTTCTACTAAGATTTTAGCAACTGGCTGACCGTTTGCGTCTGTTTGGTAAGTAACTAAGTTTTTACCTAACCAGTGTTGTGCGAATTCTTTAATTTCTTCTTTGGTTTTTACTAGCTTAACACCGCCAGCTTTACCACGGCCACCAGCGTGAACTTGTGCCTTAACAACCCACATATCGCCGCCAATTTTGTCAGCAGCTTCGGCAGCTTCTTGAGGTGTATCGCAAGCGAAACCTTCAGAAACTGGTAAACCATATTCAGCGAATAGTTGTTTCGCTTGATACTCATGCAAATTCATGGTGTTTTTCCAATTACTATTTGAGTGGAGATTAGTACGTTTGCTAAAAAATACGACATTGAGCAAATGCACTAAACGATTATAATTGTGTCGTGATTATATAGATAAAACTAAAGGGATTAAACCCCCCTTTTCATTTGAGTTTACGGTCAAATCTGCCGCCTAATAGCGATACAATTTACTCACCTAAATTGCTGCTAAATTCAGCCGCTAAAATCACTCAAATAAGGTCACTATTGCTGATAAACCGACCGACACATTTCAAGCAGTGCTTATAACTCTAGCCTATTTTTTCTATGCTGCTTGGTTTTTAAAAAAGCACTTTAAAATACTCTGCGCGTTGTCTCTGTATCTTAAAACTACAGCCTAGCAGCAGATCCCAAACACATTGCCTGAATACATAAGCGGTATAACAAAATCAATAACGCCATAAATTACGACGGCTAAAAAACGGGCACAAAAAAGCCGCTAAAAAGCGGCTTTTATATTCCTTACTAGTTTTACGATTGAACAGCTCGGTTCAATCGCATCGTTAGCTATCTAAAGCTTTAATACCTAAAAATTAGATATCTAGTAATAGGCGCGTTGGATCTTCTAGTAATTCTTTAATGGTTACTAGGAAACCTACAGACTCTTTACCATCGATTAAACGGTGGTCGTAAGAAAGTGCTAAGTACATCATAGGTAAGATTTCAACTTTACCGTCAACCGCCATTGGGCGATCTTGGATTTTGTGCATACCTAAGATAGCTGTTTGCGGTAGGTTGATAATTGGCGTTGAAAGTAGTGAACCAAATACACCACCGTTAGTGATAGTGAAGTTACCACCTTGCATATCGTCCATCGTTAACTTACCGTCACGACCTTTGATTGCTAAGTCTTTAATGCCTTTTTCAATACCCGCCATGCTTAATTGATCAGCATCGCGAAGTACTGGCGTTACTAGACCACGTGGCGTAGATACGGCAATCGAGATATCGAAGAAGTTGTGGTAAACAATGTCGTCACCGTCGATTGACGCATTAACCGCAGGGAAGCGTTTTAATGCTTCAGTTACAGCTTTCACGTAGAACGACATAAAGCCTAAGCGCGTATCGTGAGTTTTCTCGAATACGTCTTTGTACTGCTTACGCAAGTCCATAATTGGCTTCATGTTAACTTCGTTAAACGTAGTTAACATTGCTGTTGAGTTCTTCGCTTCAAGAAGGCGATTAGCGATAGTTTTACGTAAACGCGTCATTGGCACACGTTTTTGGCTACGCTCACCTAATGCTGCTGCCGCGCCAGCTGTTGCTGTCGCCGTTGCCGCACTTGCTGCTGGAGCTGCTGCAGGCTTGTTAGCCGCTGCTTCAACATCTTCTTTCGTGATACGACCGCCTTTGCCAGTGCCTTTCACGTCGCTCGCAGATAAGCCTTTTTCCGTCATTAATCGACGTACTGATGGTGACGCAATTTCATCACCTGATGTTTGCTCTTCTTGTGCTGGCGCCGCCGCTGGTGCTGCTGATGCCGTTGCACCTGCATTTAGTTCACCAATTTTTTGCTGACCTAATACTGTGTCGCCTTCAGCGTTGATGATTTTACCAATCACACCGTCTTCTTGAGCAACCACTTCTAAGACAACTTTGTCCGTTTCAATATCAACTAATTGCTGGTCACGTGATACCGCCTCACCCTCAGCCACATGCCAAGTTGCTACAGTTGCATCAGCAACTGACTCAGGTAGTACAGGTACTACGATGTCAATTACTTTGCCTGAAGCAGCAGGAGCTGCTTGTGCTGGCGCTGCGTCTGCTGCTGGAGCTGCCGCTGCTGCACCAGCTGCCAAGATAGCAATTACCTGTTCACCTAAAACCGTTGCGCCCTCAACTTCTTTAATTTCAGTGATCACACCGTCAGAAGTTGCTGGTACTTCAAGTACTACTTTATCTGTTTCAATATCAACCAGTACTTGATCACGAGTGACACTGTCACCTACTTGTACGTGCCAAGTTGCAACTGTTGCGTCGGCAACTGATTCTGGTAAAACGGGAACCTTAATTTCGGTTGTCATTAATTTATTCCTTACACACTCTTTAATATTCTCTTTAAAAAAAGAGGGTCTATTCTACATTTAGCGCATCGGTTACTAGCGCTTGTTGTTCTTTTACATGGACAGACATGTAACCTACCGCAGGCGCTGCAGACGCTTTACGACCGGCATAAGTCAAATATGTACCTTCAGGAATTGTGGCACGGAAATGGTGCTGCGAGCAGTACCAAGCACCTTGGTTTTGCGGCTCTTCCTGACACCAGACAAATTGCTTAACGTGGCTGTATTGTTCCAATTCAGCAGCAAGCTCTTTTTCTGGGAATGGGTATAATTGTTCAACACGAATAATTGCAACATTGGTTTGTTCGTTCTTACGACGTTGCTCAAGCAATTCGTAGTAAACTTTACCGCTACAGAATACAACGCGCTCAACATTTTCTGGCTTGATGTTGTCATCAATCTCACCAATCACATTTTTGTATTCGCCAGTCGCTAATTCTTCTAACGAAGAAACGGCTAACGGGTGGCGAAGTAGTGATTTAGGTGACATGACCACCAATGGACGACGCATTGGACGTACCACTTGGCGACGTAACATGTTAAATACTTGTGCTGGTGTTGATGGCACACATACTTGCATGTTGTGGTCTGCACAAAGCTGCAAGTAACGCTCTAAACGAGCTGATGAATGCTCAGGGCCTTGACCTTCATAGCCATGAGGTAACAACATGGTTAAGCCACATAAACGGCCCCATTTTTGTTCACCAGATGAAATAAATTGGTCAAATACCACTTGTGCACAGTTAGCAAAATCACCAAATTGCGCTTCCCAAATGGTTAAACCATTTGGCTCTGCCGTTGTGTAACCGTATTCAAAGGCAAGTACTGACACTTCGGAAAGTACTGAGTCATGAACATCAAATTCACCTTGGCCTTCACGTACATTTTGTAATGGCAAATAGGTGCTTGCATCGTTTTGATTGTGCAATACCGCATGGCGGTGGAAGAAAGTACCACGACCAGCATCTTGGCCTGTAATACGAACGCGATCACCGCCATCAACGATAGCAGCGTAAGCTAAGCTTTCTGCAAAGCCCCAATCAAGAAGCTTCTCACCGGCCGCCATTTTCTGGCGATCGTCATACACTTTCTTAACGCGAGAGTGTACTGGGTGATCTTCTGGGTAGCTTGAAATTGCTGTTGCTAGCTCTTTTAGCTTTTCAACCGGAATTTCATGGTCATATTCGTCATCCCAGTCGTGGCCTAAGAATGGGCTCCAGTCAACTGAGTGCTCAGTCATTGGGCGCCATTGTTCTACAGTACATTGACCTTCGTCTAATAGCTTACGGTAGTACGCTGTTAGCTCTTCAGACTTAGCTGCAGGAATAGAACCATCAGTGTTTAGCTTGTCTGCGTAAATTTGACGTGGCGTTGGATGTTTCTTAATTTTTTGATACATCAACGGTTGCGTTGCATTTGGCTCGTCAGCTTCGTTATGACCGTGGCGGCGGTAACAAACTAAGTCAATTACCACATCACGCTTGAACTTGTTACGGAAGTCTAATGCGATTTGCGTTGCTAGGATAACCGCTTCTGGATCATCAGAGTTAACGTGAAGAATTGGCGCCTGTACCATTTTTGCGATTTCAGTACAGTATTCACCACTGCGTGTATCTTCTGGCTTAGACGTTGTGAAACCTACTTGGTTATTCACGACAATGCGAATGCTACCACCAACCGTGAAAGCACGCGCTTGCGACATGTTAAAGGTTTCTTGAACAACACCTTGACCCGCAATAGCAGAGTCGCCGTGAATAGTAATTGGAAGTACTGAGTCACCGTCGTTGCCTTCGCGGCGATCTTGACGAGCACGTACAGAGCCCATCACTACAGGGTTAACAATTTCTAAGTGCGAAGGGTTAAACGCTAGTGCCAAGTGAACATTGCCACCAGGCGTAACAAAATCTGATGAGTAACCCATGTGATATTTCACATCACCTGAGCCTACTAAATCATCGTGCTTACCGGCAAACTCGTCAAATAGTTTGTTCGGGTTTTTGCCCATTACGTTTACTAAAACGTTTAAGCGACCACGGTGAGCCATACCCATGACAACTTCTTTGGTGCCATGAGTACCTGCACGAGTGATTAATTCCTTCAACATAGGAATTAACGCGTCACCACCTTCAAGTGAGAAGCGCTTTGCACCTGGGAATTTTGCGCCCAAGTATTTTTCTAAACCGTCAGCAGCAATTAATCCCTTAAGGATTTCTTCTTTTTGCTCAGCTGTGAATTGACCTTGTGACTGCACAGACTCTAGTCTGTCTTGAATCCAACGTTTTTCTTCCGTTGAGGTCATGTGCATGTATTCTGCACCAATGCTGCCACAGTAGGTTTTACGTAATGCCTTGTATAAATCGCCTAGCTTCATGGTCTCTTGACCAATGGCGAATGAGCCGACATTGAATTCTTTATCAAAGTCGTTTTCAGATAAATCGTGGTGTGATAATTGAAGATCTCTTACCTTATCACGTTGCCATAAACCGAGCGGATCGATATTGGCGTTTTGATGGCCTCGGAAGCGATAGGCATTGATAAGTTGCAAAACTTTTACTTGTCTTGCGTCAGAACCACCAGAAACAATGACATTGCGAGCAGGCTGTTTTGCTAGTTCTTTAAATTCGTCACGGACGGCTGAATGTTTGTATTCAACATTCGAACCTTCAATCTTAGGGAGAGAATCAAATACATCGCGCCATTCGGCCGATACAGATTGTGAATTTTCTAAATATAATTCGTACAATTCTTCAATATAAGTAGCGTTAGCACCACTTAAATGGGAAGACTCTAACCAAGCCTTCATTACACCTTCGGGCATTAGCTGTTCCTTTACCAGGGGAAAAAGCAACCAATAAATTGTTTAATCTGGGTGAGGCGCAAGCGCCCCACCCTAGCTGATTAAACGGCTCTTTGTAAAAGCATTGACTTGATATGGCCAATAGCTTTGGTTGGGTTTAATCCTTTCGGACAAACGTCAACACAGTTCATGATGCCGTGACAGCGGAATACGCTGTAAGCATCCTGTAATCCGTCCAAACGCTCTTCTGTCGCAGTATCACGGCTATCAATTAAGAAGCGGTATGCATGTAGAAGACCTGCAGGGCCGATAAACTTGTCTGGGTTCCACCAGAATGATGGACAAGACGTTGAACAACATGCACATAAAATACACTCGTATAAACCATCTAAGTGCTCACGCTCTTCGATAGATTGTAAGTGTTCACGCGCTGGTTGCTCTTTACCATCGTTAATTAGGTACGGCTTAATTTTTTCATATTGACTGTAGAACTGCGTCATATCAATAACTAAGTCGCGTACAACTGGTAAACCTGGCAGTGGGCGTAATACGATTTTGTTTGCTTTAACTGCAGACAATGGCGTAATACACGCCAAACCATTTTTACCATTCATGTTTAAACCGTCTGAGCCACAAACACCTTCACGACATGAACGACGGAAAGATAATGTTGAATCTTGCTCTTTCAACAAGATTAACGCATCTAACACCATCATATCTGAGCCTTCTGGAATTTCCAGCTCGTATTCTTTCATGTATGGTGCGTTGTCAACATCAGGATTGTAACGGTAAATCGAAAAAATTTGTTTCATCGTTATGCTCCTTAGTAGGTACGAACTTTCGGTGGGAATGCTTCGCGGTGAACAGGTTTCATATTCACATCACGCTTAGACATGTCTTCAGTCTCTGGCGTGTAAATAGTGTGACATAACCAGTTTTCATCATCACGGTCTAAGAAATCTTCACGTGAGTGAGCGCCGCGCGATTCGGTACGGTAGTTTGCAGCTTTTGCCGTACAGTATGCTGTTTCCATTAGGTTATCAAGCTCTAAACATTCGATACGATCAGTATTGAACTCACGAGACTTGTCAGCTAGGTGGGCATTTTTCAGACGTTCACGGATTTCCGTTAGTTCTTTCATACCTTCCGCCATTGCTTCACCTTCGCGGAATACAGAGAAGTTCATCTGCATACATTGTTGTAAATCTTTGCGGATTTGAACTGGGTCTTCACCGCTAGTAGAAGATTCCCAACGGTTATACCTTGCTAAAGAAGTTTCAAGATCACTTTCTGTCGCTTCTTTTGCCGTTTGAGTACCAGCTAGGTATTCACCTAGGAAGTTACCCGCTGCACGACCAAATACAACCAAATCAAGCAGTGAGTTACCACCTAAGCGGTTTGCACCGTGAACAGATACGTTAGCAATTTCACCAACAGCGAATAAACCTTCAATGATAGTGTCTTCGCCAGTTTCTGGGTTGAAGTGAATTGCTTGACCATTAACGTTACAAGGTACACCACCCATTTGGTAGTGACACGTTGGAATAACAGGAATAGGCTCATCAGCAGGGTGAACGTGAGCAAACGTTTCTGAAAGTTCACATACACCAGGTAAGCGTTGCATAAGCGTTTCACGACCTAAATGGTCTAGCTTAAGCTTGATGTGTGGACCGTATTGAGGGTGGTCACAACCACGACCTTCACGGATTTCAGTCATCATTGAACGAGCAACAACGTCACGACCCGCTAAATCTTTAGCGTTAGGTGCATAACGTTCCATAAAACGCTCGCCGTCTTTGTTTAGAAGGTAACCACCTTCACCACGACAACCTTCAGTTACTAGCGTACCAGCACCTGCAATACCTGTTGGATGGAATTGCCACATTTCCATGTCTTGCATTTGAACGCCAGCACGAAGTGACATACCAACACCATCACCTGTGTTGATGTGCGCATTAGTCGTTGATGCGAAGATACGGCCTGCACCACCCGTAGCGAGTACAGTTGCGCGAGCTTTGAAGTAACATACTTCGCCAGATTCGATATCGATAGCGGTAGCACCTACAACGGTACCTTCACTGTTCTTAACGATATCTAATGCGTACCACTCTGAAAAAACGTTTGTTTTGTTTTTAACGTTTTGTTGGTACAAGCAGTGAAGAAGTGCGTGACCTGTACGGTCAGCCGCCGCTGCAGTACGAGCAGCTTGTTCACCACCAAAATTCTTAGATTGACCACCGAATGGACGTTGGTAAACCTTACCATTTTCAAAACGAGAGAAAGGTAAACCCATGTTCTCCATTTCAATAATGGCTTCTGGGCCGGTTTTACACATGTATTCGATTGCGTCTTGGTCACCAATGTAATCTGAACCTTTAACGGTGTCATACATGTGGAATTCCCAGTTGTCCTCGTGTGCGTTGCCCAACGCTACAGTAATACCACCTTGTGCAGATACTGTGTGAGAACGAGTAGGAAAAACTTTAGAAATCAAAGCACAGCTTTGACCTGATTCAGAAATGGCTAATGCGGCACGCATACCAGCACCGCCAGCGCCAATTACAATGGCGTCAAATTCACGAACTGAAATGCTCACTTACACACCCCATACAATTAAGAAACCTGCTACGAAGTAAGTTAGCAAGGTTACAGAGAAAACAAATTGCAATACACCACGTAGGAAAGTTGCTTTGATGTAGTCAGACAAAACTTGCCAAATACCAATCCAAGCGTGAATAAGTAGTGCAAATAATGACACTAAGGTAAATACTTTCATCGCTAGGTTAGCGAATAAGCCATGCCAGATTTCAAACGTTATTTCAGGAGTGAATGCAAAAAAGCCAGCAATAAATAGTACAAAAGCTGCTAATACAACAGCGCTAGCTCTTAGAAGAATAAAGTCATGTACGCCGCTACGGCCTACAGTTGCTACATTATTTACCATAACCAAACTCCCACTACTGCGGTTAGTACTACCCATAGCGCAATGATAAATTTAGCACTAGTGTTGCCAGACACTTTCTCTTCAAAGTGGCCCATGTCCATCAATAAGTGGCGGATACCACCTAGTAAGTGATAGATGATTGCAGCGGCAATGCCTAACATAATTAATTTAAAGAACACGCCATCAAGCATAGCTTTAACTTGCGTAAATTCTTCAGCGGAAGATAAGGATAATGATAGTGTCCACAACAAGATACCAATAGCAAAGATCATCGCCACACCAGAAATACGGTGCAGAATTGACGCTTTCGCTGCTGGGTGCATCTTAATTGTAGTCAGGTCAAGGTTTACAGGACGTTCTTTTTTCACGATTGATGCCTAAAGTGCTCTTGGAGCCTTCAACTTTTTTATTGTTACTCATGAAATTCTGTTTATGAGCAACCCCCCAGTGATCTACATCCGTTTACAGATGCATACGAATGCATCTCCAAACAGATGAAGATCAGACTGATTATATAGTTGAACTTTGGGAATTACAATTTCCGTTCGATTTTAACGAGTTGCGTATACTTTTTAAGCGAATGAGCTATTTATCTATCAATTTCGTAAATTCAAACACACATTTGAATTGACTTTATGGGGTGACTTTGCAGTAGAATACCCGCAGTTTTATATTCAGAAAAACTGACTAACTAGTCATAGTTATGCAGTAAGTAAAAAAATATAGGGGATAAAACATATGGCTGATATTAAAGCCTCTCTTAGTATTGATGGTAAAGAAGTTGCTGAACTACCAGTGGTATCTGGCACGGCAGGCAACGACGTAATCGACATCCGCACTCTAGGTGCTTCTGGCTACTTCACCTATGACCCTGGTTTCTTAGCAACTGCTTCTTGTGAATCAGCGATTACTTTTATCGACGGTGGCAAAGGTGTATTACAACACCGCGGTTACCCAATTGACGCATTAGCAAAAGAAGCAGACTACTTAGAAGTTTGCTACATCTTGTTAAATGGTCAAGCACCTACGGCTGAACAGTATGATGAATTCAAAAACATCATTACAAACCACACTATGGTGCACGAGAAACTAGCTCACTTCTTCCAAGGCTTCTTGCCTGACGCTCACCCAATGGCAATGCTATGTGGTGTGGTTGGTGCAATGTCGTCTTTCTACCACAGTGATTTAGACATTACTGATCACGAACAACGCATGCGTTGTTCACATCGCTTAATTGCTAAAATGCCTACAATTGCTGCGATGGCTTACAAGTACAGCATTGGTCAACCGTTCGTTTACCCACGTAACGACTTAACTTTTGCTGAGAACTTCTTACACATGATGTTCTCTGTGCCTGCAGAAGAGTACAAGGTTAGCCCAACGCTTGCTAAAGCAATGGACCGTATCTTTACCCTTCACGCTGACCATGAGCAAAACGCTTCAACATCAACTGTACGTTTAGCAGGTTCTTCTGGTGCTAACCCTTACGCATGTATTGCTGCTGGTGTTGCATCTTTATGGGGCCCTGCACACGGTGGTGCTAACGAAGCATGTTTGAACATGTTAGAAGAAATTGGCGATGTATCTCGTGTGGACGAGTTTGTTGCAAAAGCAAAAGACAAAGAAGACCCGTTCCGCTTAATGGGCTTCGGTCACCGCGTATACAAAAACTTCGACCCACGTGCAACAGTAATGCGTGAAACATGTCACGAAGTGTTAGAAGAGCTTGGTGTTAATGATCCGCTTCTTGACGTTGCAATGGCACTAGAAAAAGTAGCATTAGAAGACCCATACTTCATCGAGAAGAAGCTATACCCGAATGTAGACTTCTACTCAGGTATCATTCTTAAAGCGATTGGTATCCCAACAAGTATGTTCACAGTAATCTTCGCGATGTCTCGTACTGTCGGTTGGTGTGCACATTGGGATGAGATGCTATCTCAACCAGGTCAAAAAATCGGTCGTCCTCGTCAAAAATACACTGGCGAAATCAACCGTGAATTTACACCACTTAAAAACAGATAATCTCTGCTTTATATAGTGTTGATTAAAAAGCAGCCTTTACGGGCTGCTTTTTTAGTTTTAGCCTTACCGAATACAAGCCATCTAAGCCCGCCATCTATACAAATGAACGGTTCTTTTATATTCTTGATATTACGGGTGTTTACTTTATGGTCACGCAAACTTGAAGCACGTACTAATAATTGATGACAGCAGACTTGCCAGAGAAGCCATTGCCAAAATATTAATTGGTTGCAACTTTGATAGGTCAGCAATTGCGTTTGTTGAAAATGGCCAAGATGCACTTGAATTGATGACCATGCAGCCGGTTGATTTGCTGATCATTGGAGACAACTTAGCTGATTTCACGCCAGTTAGGTTACTGGAAGAAATTCAAGTTTTGGAAAATGCTCAAGGTACTATTCATTCAGAGCAATCTAGCCAACCTGTGCGGACAACTAAAGCGCCACGTCTAGTGCTATATCGAGAGCCTGCTACCAAAATAGCGTTAGAGCAACGACCAGATCTTGATGCGACAACTCTCGCCAAACCGTTTGATCGACATAACCTATGCACCACGCTACATCAGCTAACAAATTCAGCATGTTTTGAGCATCATCAGCAACAAGACATCCGCCTAACATCCGAAGAGAAAGCCGAAACAGGTGGCTCAGTGCTGATTGTTGACGACGAATCAAGCAATATTGAAGTTGCTGCGGGTATCCTCAAAAACAGGTATCGCGTTGTTGCCGCGAAAAATGGCAAGCAAGCATTAAATATTCTCGCCAAACAACGCGGGAAAATTGACCTTGTTTTACTTGATATCATGATGCCCGAAATGGATGGCTACCAAGTTTGTAGTGCGATTAAAAATGATTCAGAAACAGCCCATATCCCAGTTATTTTCTTAACAGCGAAATCCCAAGTGGAAGACATTACCAAAGGTTTTGCGGCTGGCGCGGTAGATTACATTACCAAACCTCTACAAGGTGAAATCTTGCTAGCACGTGTCAATACACATATTACGTTGAAACATAATCAGGAAAAGCTCGCTCGACAGGTCAATCAATTAGAAGAAACCGCGCAATTACGCGAAGATATTGAAAAAATCACCCAGCACGACTTGAAGGCACCGCTCGCCAGCATTCTATTCCACGCAGGAAAAATAACCGATAAGCCATTGGCAAGCGCAATAAAATCTACAGTTAATAACGTGATAGGAATGATTAACCTCTCGTTGGAGCTGTATAAAATAGAACAAGGTATCTATCAATTTTCACCTGTTGCGACTTCTATTGAACCTTTGATTCAAGATGCTATTTCAGGCTGCCAATTAGAGGCTGAAAATAAGCAAATCAAACTGGTTTTCAACAACCACAGTAAACGTCAGGCGAGTATTGAGCCACTGCTATGCCTGTCTGTTTTTAGCAACTTGATTAAAAATGCCGTAGAAGCTGCTCCCGTCGGCTCTGAAATTTCGATTGAACTAACCGATGACAACGACACCTTGGTTTTCTCTTGTAAAAACCTTGGCGTAATACCAGAATCATTGCGCAACAACCTATTTGATAAATATGTGTCAGGTAATATCAAACAAGGCTCAGGGCTTGGTGCGTACTCAGCAAAGTTAATGACCGAAGCCCAAGGCGGTCAAATTCAATACGAAATTGAACAAGAGCTATACACTAGGTTTATCGTAACGCTACCTGCCCAAAACCAATAGCCTAAGACTTTTAATCCAGATCTGAGTTAACCCAAATTAAGTTAACCCAAATTAAGTTAAGCCAGATTAGCAACAATAAGTAGCCACGTTGTGCAAAGCAATTGCAATTTAGCCGATAGTTCTTGCTATAATACGCGCCTTTTTACTTTGGGTTAATTTAGTTGTATGTCAGATTATCAGCTTAGGTTTGGCGGAATTGAGCGACTGTATGGGGTTCAAGGCGCAGCAGTGATTAAGAATGCCTCGGTTTGTGTTATTGGTATCGGCGGCGTAGGTTCATGGATTGCTGAAGCACTTGCTCGTTCTGGCTTTGGTCATATCACCTTAATTGACCTAGATGATATCTGCGTAACCAACATTAACCGTCAGATCCATGCATTAACTGACACCGTGGGTGAAAGCAAAGTTGAAACGATGGCTGGGCGCATCAAACAAATCAACCCAGACTGCAACGTCACCGAAGTCGAAGACTTTATCACACTAGAGAATACTAGAGAGCTTATCACCTCAGGTTTTGATTATGTATTCGACGCTAT
This sequence comes from Thalassotalea euphylliae, assembly GCF_003390395.1. Lineage (NCBI taxonomy): Bacteria > Pseudomonadati > Pseudomonadota > Gammaproteobacteria > Alteromonadales > Colwelliaceae > Thalassotalea > Thalassotalea euphylliae. The sequence continues at coordinate 2,654,024 of NZ_QUOV01000001.1, forward strand.
TGATTCTGTGCAAGTAAAAGCCTCACTTATCGCGCATTGTAAGCGTCAAAAAATTCCTATGATTACGGTTGGTGGCGCTGGCGGTCAAACTGACCCGACACATATTGCGATTGCCGATCTAAGTCAAACCTATCAAGATCCGCTGCTTGCTAAGGTGCGAAACTTATTACGCCGCGATTATAACTTTTCGCGAAACACTAAACGTAAATTCAGCATTGACGCTGTTTTTTCAACCCAGCAACTGGTTTACCCTGATGCCGATGGCAATGTTTGCCATGCCAAACAAAGCCAAGACGGAGCCATGCGTTTAGACTGCAGTGGCGGTTTTGGCGCGGCTACTCATGTTACTGCTAGCTTCGGTTTTTTTGCGGTAGGCAAGGCGATCGATAAACTACTTAAACGAAAGCTTAACCTTAAATAAGCCAGCCCACTTATTTGATGACTATCAACTGAGCCTATCAAATGGGTTCAGTTGATTATTCAATCGACCATATTAAATACATTAAACAGAAAAAGCTCAGCCTGCTAATAGCTAAGTCAATTTTCGCTCACTAGCGTTTTAATACGCTCAACGATTGCCCTTAGCCCGTTCCCGCGTGATGGGCTTAAGTGTTGAATCAGGCCAAGTTCGTCAAAGTATGATTCAACATCAATTGTCGCGATTTTCTCACTGTGTTGATGATTGAAAATAGCCAACACAATGACCAGCAAACCGCGAATAACTTTCGCGTCACAGTCAGTTTGGAATTGCCATATTCCGCTATCGTCTTTGTTGGCTTTAAGCCAAACATCGCTCTCGCAACCTTGCACTAGGAAATCGCTATTACGTTCATCTTTAGGTAAACGTTCGAGTTGTTTGCTGAGTAACATGATTTCACGATGTCGACCGTCCCAGCCTTTCGCGTTAGCAAACTGCTTAGCTATTTTATCAAAAGGGTTATTAAGAGTAGCCGACTGATCTTCAATAATTTTCTTCTGAATACTTATTTGCTCTTCACCATCTGATAGGAAGCGTTTTAGCGCTAGTACTAAGCTATCTACTTCACTTTTTAGGTTATAGGGAGCAAGAGATACGCGTAGACACCCTGTTTGACCTAGGTATTCCATCAATGGCATCGCGCAGTGGTGACCTGCTCGTATAGCAATGTTTTGCGTATCTAGGTAGGCAGCTACATCGTGATTATGCTCTCCTTCAATGACAAAAGAGAAAATTGGAATATCTGGTTTCTCATCAAATAAAAACTTTATTTGAGGTATCGTTTTTAACTGGCTATGGGTGTAGTCAATTAGCTGTTGCTCATAGATAGCCATTGATGCTTGATATTGTTTAGTAAACGTTAGCGCTTTTGCTAAGCCAAGCACGCCCGCAATATTTGGCGTGCCTGTTTCGAACTTAAAAGGTAAGTCAGCAAAGCTAGTGCCGTTGAAACTAACTTTTTTGATCATCTCACCACCAAACTGATACGGTGGCATTGCCGTCAGTAGTTGCTCTTTGCCATACAACACACCCGCTCCCGTCGGCCCAAACACTTTATGAGCTGAAAAGGCAAAAAAGTCACAATCAAGCTGCTGTATATCAATGCGTTCATGGGCTATCGCTTGCGCGCCATCGATAAGCACTTTCGCACCTACTGCTTTCGCTTTGGCTATTATCCTTTCTATCGCATTTCGCTTGCCAGTGACGTTTGAAATCATGTTAATAGCAATAAGCTTAGTGTTGCTGTTGATAACACTATCAAGGCTCGATAAATCGATGCGGCCGCAAGACGTTAGCGGCAATACGTTAAGCTTAGCGCCCGTGTGCTCTGCTACTTGCTGCCAAGGCACAATATTGGCGTGATGTTCAGCATAACTCACAACAATTTCGTCATGTTTGGTTAGCAGAGGTCTAGCGTAGCACTGTGCAACAATATTGATCGCTTCTGTAGTGCCCTTAGTCCACACAATTTCTTTTTCGTTTTTTGCCCCTATAAACTGCGTTACGACTGCCCTAGCCTTTTCAAACTTAGCAGTAGCCTTCGCGCTTAATTGATGCGATGAACGATGCACATTGGCATTTGACGTTTGATAGTAATCACCAATTTCGTCAATCACTGCAAGCGGCTTTTGCGTGGTTGCGGCATTGTCAAAGTAAATCATTGACGAATTTAACGGGGTTGATGAAAACAGTGGGAATTGTTTACGAAATTGTTTGGGAGAGAATTCAGCCATCAAGAATTTGACATTTTACCTACATAAAACTTCCACAATTATACCTTAGTATCTGTATTCGACAGAGCAATTATTCGGTTCATTCGTTGTCAATTACACAATTTGTAGTCTATACCTATTAGACAATAAAAGAAGGATAATAAATATGACGCTCTACTCTTGGTTTAGAGATTCGGTAGAACAGAATAAAATAACATGGGGTAAATCAGAAAATATTCAATTAAACCAGTCAATGTGGCCTGTAGCAGAAGTAAGAGACGGTCTGCTTGCTTCAACTAAAAAGCCCACTACCACGAATAAAGATACGACTAGAACGATTAAATATAATCAAGCTATCGAAAACACAGAATCTCTAACATTAAAAAGAAGTTAGCCAGCGCTAATCTTGTTATTAGTAAAATCGCTGGCAGATAAAAGCGACACCATCTGTTCATTCACATTCATATTTGGTGTTAATGTCTAGCCTTGTTTAACCAGCTCAGCGCTTCCTTACCCTTTTTTGCTCGATACATCGCAACGCCAAAATTATAGTGATAACTTGGCATTTTAAACCTACTCAGATTTTGGCCAAGCAAATGAACATATAATGGTGGTAAAGGGTAATCATGATTATTCATCATGGTATTGCGCTGTAAGGGCTTCAACGCAGTAACGCTTTTACTCTCCATACAAGTATCTGCAACAAAGACGCCCACACCTTCAGGAGTTAATGCCTGATTCACAGGAATCTTGGTTAGGTTGGTTTGCTTGGCCTGATTAGCTTGATTAGCACTAATCGTTGGCGCAATTTGTGTGTACCAAGGCAATTTTTCTAATTGCTGCAATGAAACATAACCTTCAGATACAGTATTAGTGCTTACCGTCGCGATATTCCAACTTAATTCGCTATTAGTTGATTGACATACTGGATGTGTTTGCTTGAGTTTGTACTCATCTACAAACCCCAGCAAGTGTGCAACTTCATGCGTAAAGATTTTGCCATCATCTGCTCTATCCAAATACAATATTCCCATGTGAACATTAGCGCCGCCTTTAGGGAGCATCAGTGCAATGTAATCACTTGGTACATGTGCCAGTGATGTTAATTCGCTAGCTAACCTTGCTTCATTACAGCGAATCGGTGTTTTTGTTTCTAGCTCACAGGCATCAGTAAATGGCTTTACGTATCGAACATCAGCAATGCACAAGAATTGGTTTAGGTTTGACTTTTGGTACTCTTTAGCAAGCTGTTGCCAGCGCCTTAAGTCACCTAGCTGATTTGCCAATAAGGTAATAGATAATGGGCATTTACTTGGATCAAGATCAGCGTTGAAACGCGGCAACGGCTCAGCCTGCGATATAACCTTGAACTCTACCAGCTCATAATACAAAGGCAGTAAATGAGTTTGAGCTCTGAACTTAGCAGCGAGTAGCGTCAGCTTGGCTTGCTCGCCTGTTGCCATTAGGCCATTTACTTTGGCGGCTGCTATATCGAGATCCCAATTAGCAATAACACCCACATCAAGCTCATTAATTTTGCTATGCTCTTCATTTTCCTGCCATAGCGCTAAGAGCTTACCGGTCGCTTCATCTATTCCTTGCAGATGGCCTTGCATTAAATATCTTTCTGCTTGCGTGAAGTGCCCTTGAGCCAAATGCCAGCTGCCAATATCGGTGCTGATCATTGGGTCATTCCTAGCTAAACGCACGCCACTATTTAACCAACTAACACTGCCTTCATCACTATTAGCAAAGTTAAAAAAATGTGCCTTTGAGTGGTTTTGTTTCAAGGCAAAAGTCTGCAGCGTAATATCAGGCTCTTGGTTTAGCGTAAGTCGATCAAAATAGTCATAAAATGAAAAAGAGCTTGATGGCACAATTGCCATCAAGCTCATGATTATTAATATTTTAAAATACGACATAATACGACACAAAGAAACAGTCAGTAGTAAGTCATTTAACGGCTAAAACTGCTCGCCTTGTCTCACAAGATCAAGCTCTAGTTTGGCATACCTGTGCTCAACAAATTCATAGACATTAGTGCTTAATGCCAACTTGAAAAAGTTTAAAGCAACTTTGCTTTGACCGTTAAATTGTGCGTGTTTGCCAAGATAAAAGTACGCTTCACATAACCTATCAGTTAGTGCTTTATTTGAAGACACATTCTGCGTTAATTGCCCAATAAACTGACGCTGTGAAAGTTCACCTAGATAAAGCTGAATAATTTGTTTGGCCCAAACTTGATCGCCAACTCGCTGGGCGCGTTCGCGTAAGTTAATTTCGGCTTGTTCTGGTGAATATGCGCGCTCGGCTATGTATAACCAAAGAATGCGGTAAGGATCGTTTGATTGTTTGCTCAAAAATACTTGTAAATCGTCTGCTGCCAGCTCTGCGCGGCCACCGTAATATAGCGCAATACCACGGTTTAAAAATGCGTATTCATGCTCCGGCGCCAAATCAATGGCGGAGTCAAATTGATCATAGGCTTGGTTAAATTCCTGCATTTGGGTGAAATGAATACCAAGGAAGTTGTAGGCATCAACCAGATCTGGTTTCAGTCGCAAAGCGCGATTAAAGTCTAAACGTGCTAGGTTCCTTAAGCCTACACTGTCGTATATTACGCCGCGGTCGTAATAAAGCTGAGCGCGTTCAGCATCACTGATTTCTGCACGTTGAATGACTTCGCTTAAGCGTGCAAGTGCAATCTCGCTTTTGAAGTTAACTGGTAAAGGCTCTGCAATAACAAGGTTATTAACGGCTGATGTTGATTGCGAAGTTGAAGCACAACCCTGAATAAACAGAAAGCTGGTGGTTAACGCAAGAATAGCTAATTTTTTCACTCAGAAAGATACCTACTGTTAACTTATCACTAACCTAGATTGCAAAATCTTGTTTATACATTTCATACCAGAGAAAATAAAACAGCTGCTATTTTAATAGGCAAATGACCCATCAAGTTCGCAAGTACATGACATTTATACGGCAAAGAATCTAGATTTTTTGTAAGAGTAATTAATAACTTTTTGAGTATATAAAAAAGGGAGCTTGATAGCTCCCTTTTTCTTAGCCAAATTAGCTAGCCAACTTATTGGTTTGCTAATGTTTAGCTTTTAGTAATAAAGGTGAAGATTAAGCTTCTTCGTTTGGCGCGTCAGTTGCTTCTTCAGCAGCAGGCTTAGCTGCAGCTTCTTTCATGCTTAAACGCACGCGACCTTGACGGTCAACTTCAAGTACTTTAACTGTCACTTCTTGGCCTTCAGTTAACACGTCAGCTACTGCATTTACGCGCTCTTCTGAAATTTGAGAAATGTGAACTAAGCCGTCTTTACCTGGTAAAACGTTAACGAACGCACCGAAATCTACGATACGAACAACTTTACCTGTGTAGATTTCACCTACTTCGATTTCAGCTGTTAGCGCTTTAATGCGGCTAATTGCATCTTCTGCTTGGCCGGCATCAGTCGCTGCAATCTTAACGGTACCGTCATCTTCGATTTCAATCGTAGTGCCGGTTTCTTCAGTAAGCTGACGAATCGTTGCGCCACCTTTACCGATAACTTCGCGGATCTTGTCAGCACTGATTTTCATCGTGTGAATACGTGGTGCGAAATCAGAGATATCGTCACGTGCTGAATCTATCGCTTGGTCCATTACGCTTAAGATATGAATACGCGCTGCTTTTGCTTGGTTAAGCGCAGTTTGCATAATATCTTGAGTGATACCTTCGATCTTGATGTCCATTTGAAGTGCAGTGATACCTTCAGAAGTACCTGCTACTTTAAAGTCCATATCACCTAAGTGATCTTCATCACCAAGAATGTCAGAAAGTACAACGTGGTTGTCACCTTCTTTCACAAGACCCATTGCGATACCAGCAACAGAAGCCTTAATTGGAACACCAGCGTCCATAAGTGCTAATGAAGTACCACATACAGAAGCCATTGATGATGAACCATTTGACTCAGTAATTTCTGATACCACGCGAACTGCGTACGGGAATTCTTCAACCGTTGGCATAACCGCTAACACACCGCGCTTAGCTAGTCGACCGTGACCAATTTCACGACGCTTAGGAGAGCCGATAAAACCAGTTTCACCTACTGAGTACGGAGGGAAGTTGTAGTGCAACATGAAGTTATCAGTTTTTTCGCCAAGAATGGTTTCAACTTTCTGTGCATCGCGTTGTGTACCAAGTGTTGCTGTCACTAGTGCTTGAGTTTCACCACGTGTGAATACGGCACTACCGTGAGTACGCGGTAATACGCCAGTCATTACATCTAGGGCACGGATCATTTCTGGATCACGACCATCAATACGTGGGTGACCTTGCGTGATACGACCACGTACGACATTTTTCTCTAAGTCGTGGAATAAATCTTTTGCTTCTTGAACGTTTAGTGCTTCATCTTCAGCAAGTAGATTTTCAACTACTTCGTTGCGAATTTCAGCAACACGCTCGTAACGCTTAGCTTTTTCAGTAATTTGGTAAGCTTCGTTTACTTGGGCAGATGCTAGCTCGTCGATTTTTGCGATAAGCTCTGCATTTTTCACTGGTGCTTCCCAGTTCCAAGATGGCGTATTTACTTCGGCAGCAAACTCTTTGATTGCTTCGATAGCTTTTTGTGATTGTTCGTGACCGTATACAACAGCGCCTAACATCACCTCTTCAGAAAGAATTTCAGCTTCTGATTCAACCATTAATACGGCAGAGTCGGTACCTGCTACCACTAAGTCTAATTGGCTTTCTGTCAATTCAGATTGAAGTGGATTTAATAAATATTGGCCATCTTTATAACCAACACGCGCAGCACCTACAGGACCATTAAAAGGTGTACCTGTAATAGCTAATGCGGCAGATGTACCTAGTAATGAAATAATGTCAGGTGAAATTTCTGGGTTAGCAGAAACAACAGTAATAATTACCTGTACTTCGTTCGTGAAGCCTTCCGGGAATAACGGACGAATTGGACGGTCAATCAAACGTGCAATCAATGTTTCTTCTTCAGAAGGACGACCTTCACGTTTAAAGAAACCACCAGGGATTTTACCCGCAGCGTAAGTTTTTTCTTGATAATTTACCGTCAAAGGGAAGAAGTCTTGACCTTCTACTGCCTCTTTTTTAGCAACAACAGATACTAATACTGACGTATCATCCATTGAAGCCATTACTGCTGCTGTTGCTTGACGAGCAATAACACCCGTTTCTAATGTTACGGTATGTTGACCGTACTCAAATGTTTTAGTTACCGGAGTAAACATTTACAGATTCCTTAGTTTAAGACACCAACTTACCTATTTAAGTCAGCTCTGTTTTCTTTCGTTTAATTTGCCCGCTAATTATAGCGATAACAATCGCTATTACTAGCGCTTAAATCAATTAAAACCAGATTGTCACATTTACATCGTCAATAGCGTTTATTAAAGAGAATTTAGGCGCTATTTTACGTTGGCAGAGCAGTCAAAAAGTGGGTGTTTGGGATTGTTGAATGATGGCAGAGGTTCGATGAGCAAATAATAAAGATCAAAAAAGGCGCCGAAGCGCCTTTCTTTTACCAAACTCATTTGAATTTGATGGGCAAATAAGCCGTCGATTAACGACGTAAACCTAATTTACCGATAAGCGCAGTGTAACGCTCAACATCTTTACGCTTTAAGTAGTCTAAAAGCTTACGACGTTGGCTAACCATGCGTAATAAACCACGACGTGAGTGGTGATCATGGATGTGCGCTTTGAAGTGACCTTGTAGGTGGTTGATTTGTGTTGTTAACAAAGCAACTTGTACTTCTGGAGAACCAGTGTCACCTTCTTTAACTGCGTATTCAGCAACGATAGCTGCTTTTTGCTCAGTTGATAAAGACATAATAAATACCTTATATAGTTTAGTGTTAAAAATCGCGTCAAGCCGAACACTAAATCAGCAAGACGTTCAAAAGAGCGCGTATTCTAGCACCCTCGCCTATTTTTGCAACCAGGCGTTTAACTGCCATAGCGAAGCCGACACAGATAAATCGCCTTAGCTAAACCGGAATAGTTAAATCACTTCGCTACAAAAGTTATCAGCTTATTCTTCTGCCGCTGGCACAATTATGCGTTTAGGTGCGACTAAGCCATCATCATTGATGTAACCAACACCCAAGAATTCACCTTGCTCGGTAAATACTTGTACCAAGCCATCTAGCGGCGCACCCGATGCTTGCACAGGGTTACCGTGGCGAAGGTAAACCACAGAGGCGTCGTCAACTTCAACTTTAGGCATACCTTCAAGTGCGGTTTCCATTGGTAACAACAACTCATCTAAATAAGTTGATGGCGCAACACCCTCAGTTTTAGCTTGCTGAAGCTTTTCTTCTAACTGCTCAATGGTCACCATTTTATCCCGTGGGTAGCTGCCTACACTGACGCGGCGCAACATTGAGACATGCGCGCCACAGCCAAGTAATTCGCCTAAGTCATCAACGATGGTACGAATATACGTGCCTTTTGATACATGCAGCTCCATATCAATTTCATCGCCATCTATGCGAAGCACTTCTAAACGAAATACTTCGATATCACGTGCTTCACGTGGCACTTCAATACCTTCACGGGCATATTTATAAAGTGGTTGGCCTTGATATTTCAGTGCCGAGTACATTGACGGAATTTGCTTTGACTTACCGCGAAACTTGTCAACCGCAATCAAAATATCCGCATCAGTCACGTCAACAGGCTTAGTGCTCACCACTTCGCCGTCCGCATCACTGGTGGTGGTGCGCACACCAAGCTTGGCAGTAACAATGTAGGTTTTGTCAGTATCTAATAAAAACTGAGAAAACTTAGTCCCTTCCCCCAAACAAATAGGCAGCATGCCTGTTGCTAATGGGTCAAGCGCACCGGTATGACCTGCTTTTTGTGCGAAGTAAATCCCTCTAACTTGTTGCAACGCCTTGTTTGATGAGATCTCCAATGGCTTGTCTAACAGTACAATGCCGTTAACTGCACGACCTTTTCTGCGTTTCGCCATGGGTTATGCTTCCCCACCTTCATCTGAGCTTTGCTCGTCAGTAGCATCTTCACCAGCGCGGCGTTGATCTTCAGCAACCGCTTGGTTAACCAAGTTAGTCATGCGCACACCTTCAACCAGTGATGCATCATATTCAAAACGAAGCTCTGGCATAATGCGCGCTTTAATTCGCTTGGCAAGCAAGGTGCGAATAAAGCTAGCCGCTTCATTTAAAATTTTGACCGATACTTCTTCGTCTTGCCCTTCAAGGGTGAAGAAGGTGACAAACACTTTGGCGTAGGCTAAATCGCGCGTTACTTCAACGGCATTCACCGTCACCATACCTAAACGTGGATCTTTGACTTCACGCTGGATAATGGTGGCTACTTCTTTTTGAATTTGTTGAGCAACGCGATCGGTACGAGAAAAATCTCTGCTCATAAAAACTCCTAGTTAATTCTCAACTCTCTATTCACAACTGTCTATTCACAAATCTGTTGCCAAAACGGCAGTTATTGAAACCGCTATAAAAACAGAATAGCTGAGATAAAAAACGGGGGCAAAGCCCCCATTTAACAATATGATTTAGCTAAGTGACGCTATTATAGCGTACGCTTAACTTCAACGGTTTCAAATACTTCGATTTGGTCACCGACTTTAACGTCATTGTAGTTCTTAACACCGATACCACACTCAGTACCGTTACGAACTTCTTGTACGTCATCTTTAAAGCGGCGTAGTGACTCAAGTTCACCTTCGTAGATAACCACGTTTTCACGTAGTACACGAATTGGCGCGCTGCGCTTAATGATACCTTCCGTTACCATACAACCAGCGATTGCACCCAACTTCGGTGACTTGAACACGTCACGTACTTCAGCAAGACCAATGATTTCTTGCTTGAATTCTGGCGCAAGTAAACCACTCATCGCTTGTTTCACTTCGTCGATTAAGTCGTAGATAACGCTGTAGTAACGTAAATCCACGCCTTCTGCTTCAATCACTTTACGCGCAGATGCATCGGCACGAACGTTGAAACCAACCACGATAGCATTTGATGCTGCAGCAAGTGATGCGTCAGTTTCTGTGATACCACCCACACCAGAACCGATGATTTTCACTTTAACTTCGTCAGTTGATAACTTCACAAGCGCATCAGAAATCGCTTCAAGTGAACCTTGAACGTCAGATTTAAGTACCACGTTAACTTCAGAAACATCGCCTTCTGCCATGTCTGAGAACATGTTCTCAAGTTTAGCTTTTTGCTGACGAGCAAGTTTCACGTCACGGAATTTACCTTGGCGGTAAAGCGCAACTTCACGTGCTTTCTTCTCATCTTTAACAACCGTTGCTTCGTCGCCTGATTGCGGAACGCCAGAAAGACCTAAAATCTCTACTGGAATTGAAGGACCAGCCGATTTGATTTGACGACCTAATTCATCGCGCATCGCACGAACACGACCATACTCTAAACCACAAAGTACGATATCACCTTGCTTCAAGGTACCTTCTTGAACAAGTACAGTAGCTACTGGGCCACGGCCTTTATCAAGCTTAGATTCAACAACAACACCATTTGCCATTTTATCAACAACAGCCGTTAGCTCTAATACTTCAGCTTGAAGCAATACAGCATCCAATAGCTCGTCGATACCAAGACCAGTTTTCGCTGAAACGTGAACGAACTGCACATCACCACCCCAATCTTCTGGGATAATGTCGTGTTGAGAAAGCTCAGTTTTAACGCGATCTGGATCAGCAGTTTCTTTATCCATTTTGTTAACAGCGATAACAATTGGCGCTTCTGCTGCTTTCGCGTGCTGAATAGCTTCAATCGTTTGTGGCATTACACCGTCATCGGCAGCTACAACAATGATTACGATATCAGTAGCTTTTGCACCACGAGAACGCATTGCCGTAAACGCGGCGTGACCCGGAGTATCTAGGAAAGTGACCATACCTTGATCAGTATCTACGTGGTAAGCACCAATATGTTGCGTAATACCACCGGCTTCGCCTGCTGCAACTTTTGCTTCACGGATGTAGTCAAGTAGTGATGTTTTACCATGGTCAACGTGACCCATGATAGTCACAACTGGTGCACGTTTTTCAGCTTCACCCGCGTCACCGCGATCAGATAATACCGCTTCTTCTAAGGCATTCTCTTTCACTAAAACCACGTTGCGACCCATTTCTTCAGCAACAAGCGCGGCTGTTTCTTGGTCAATCACTTGGTTAATGGTCGCCATAGCGCCCATTTTGAACATGACTTTAACAACTTCAGCGCCTTTTACCGACATTTTGTTGGCAAGGTCAGCAACTGAAATCGTTTCACCGATGCGAACATCTTGTAGCTTCGTTTCAGCTGGTTTTTGGAAGCCATGTTTTAAGCTTTGTGGTGCAGATAAGGTTTTCTTCTTACCTTTGCCCGCTCTTACAGGTCTATCTTGTGGCTTCTTCTTCTTGCGACGACGACCGCCTTCGTCTTCAGCATCAACTTTATCTTCTGCTTCTTGCGCGTAAACTGAAGATGTTACGTGAACCACGTCATTTTCGTGTTTCTTGCGCTCTTCTTCTTCCGCTTTCCAGCGCGCTTCATTTTCTTCAGCAAGCTTACGTGCCGCTTCTGCCGCCGCTTTCGCTTCTTCTTCCGCTTTTGCTTTTGCTTCAGCTTCTTGTTGCTTACGAATACGTTCAGCTTCATCAGCTTCTGCTTGTTGCTCAGGCGTTAACGCTTTTGCCGCTTCAATTTCTTGTGCTTTCGCTTGTGCCGCTTCTTTTGCTTTAGCGTCCGCTTCCGCTTTCGCCTTAGCTTTCTCTTCCGCTTCTACTTTAGCTTTCGCTTCAGCATCTGCCTTAGCCTTTGCTTCTGCCTCAGCAGCTGCTTTAGCTTCCGCTTCTGCTTGTGCCTTTGCTTCTTCAGCAGCTTTAGCTTCCGCTTCAGCTTGTTGCTGCTCTTCTAAGTCACTGCGCTTCACGTAAGTGCGTGTTTTACGCACTTCTACTTGCACTTGTTTAGCTTTTGAGCCGCTACCTACAGAAAGTGTTGTTTTCTTTTTGCGGCTAAGCGTCATTTTGCTTGGCTGAGCGTCGCTGTCGTCACCGTGTTGCTTGCGCAGGTGAGTTAATAACGCTTCTTTTTCTTGCTCGGTTACTGTGTCGTTTGACGTTTTGGTAACACCTGTTTCAGCAAATTGACTGATTAGTGTATCAACCGGCGTACCGACTTCGCTGGCAAGTTCGGATATGGTTACTTCTGCCATTTAAATAATTCCCCCGGCGTTCTATTCTTCGTTAAACCAACAGATGTTGCGAGCAGCCATGATTAGCTCACCTGCTTTGGTTTCATCAAGTTCTTCAATTTCAACTAAATCATCAACACCTTGCTCTGCAAGATCTTCAAGTGTTGCTACACCCTTGCTTGCAAGTACAAATGCTAAGTGACGATCTAAACCTTCAAGTGCTAATAAGTCTTCTGCTGGCTCAGCACCTTCTAATGATTCTTCGCTTGCTAGTGCTTGAGTGGTTAATGCACCTTTGGCACGCTCACGTAATTCGTTAACGATATCTTCGTCCATACCATCAATTTCTAATAGCTCATTGACAGGTACGTAGGCAATTTCTTCTAACGATGTGAAACCTTCATCCACTAATACACCAGCGAACTCATCATCGATATCTAGTTTTTCAGTGAATAGGTTTAATACTTTGTCATTTTCCGCTTGGTGCTTGGCATTCATGTCGTCAACTGTCATCACGTTTAGTTCCCAACCTGTTAGTTGGCTAGCTAAACGAATGTTTTGACCGTTACGACCAATTGCCATTGCAAGGTTGCCCTCTTCAACAGCGATATCCATAGTGCCTTTGTCTTCATCAACGATGATTGATGCAACTTCTGCTGGCGCCATAGCATTGATAACAAACTGTGCTGGGTTGTCGTCGAACAACACGATGTCAACACGCTCACCACCAAGTTCACCAGATACAGCTTGTACACGAGAACCACGCATACCAACACAAGCACCTACTGGGTCGATACGCTTGTCATTGCTTTTTACTGCAATTTTAGCGCGTGAGCCTGGATCGCGTGCTGCACCTTTGATTTCCAACATTTCTTCGCCAATTTCTGGCACTTCAACGCGGAATAGTTCAATCAACATTTCTGGCTTAGTGCGACTTACAAATAATTGTGCACCACGAGCTTCAGGTTTGATTGCGTATAACAAACCACGAACACGGTCACCTGGACGGAAGACTTCACGTGGTAACATGTCATCACGGTATACAATCGCTTCAGCATTGTTACCTAAGTCTAGAATAACGCTATCGCGGTTTGCTTTTTTAACAACACCGGTAATTAGCTCACCCACTTGCTCTTGGTATGCATCAACAATTAACGCGCGCTCTGCTTCACGTACTTTTTGTACAATAACTTGCTTAGCAGTTTGCGTGGTAATACGGTCAAACTTTACTGATTCAATTTGCTCTTCAACGTAGTCGCCAACATTCAATTCTGGGTTTTCAAATTGAGCAGCAGCTAAGCTGATTTCAGCAAATGGGTTTTCCATTTCTTGTTCAGCATCATTGATAATTAACCAACGACGGAAGGTGTCAAAATCACCAGTTTTGCGATCGATGCAAACACGTACTTCAATATCGCCTTCGTATTTTTTCTTAGTAGCAGTTTCTAGCGCAGTTTCCATCGCCTGGAAAATGCTCTCGCGAGGTACCGCTTTTTCGTTCGATACGGCATCTACGACCAGTAAAACTTCCTTACTCATGTTCTTTAGCCTTCTACTTACTCAATAATTAAAACTGTGGGACTAGGTTTGCTTTATCTACACTGCTAAATGGCAGTTCAAAAGCTTCGCCATCAACAACGACAACAAGTGTCTCGGCTTCAACGGCTTCCAGTACCCCTTTAAACTTGCGACGACCATTTAACGGTAAGCCAAGTTTGACATCGACAGTTTCACCAACAACGGCTTCAAAGTGCGCCAAATCAAATAACGGTCGGTCTAAGCCTGGAGACGATACTTCTAGGTTGTACTCTGTGCTAATTGGATCTTCAACATCCAAAATTGCACTCACCTGACGACTAACCTCTGCGCAATCATCAACGTTAATACCGTTTTCATGATCAATAAATAATCGTAAAATTGAGTGCTTACCCGCACTAATAAATTCAACACCTAAAAGCTCTTTACCAAGCTGCTCTACAGCTGGGCGTAGCATGTCTGTTAGCTTATGCTCGAATTTTGCCAATCCTAAATCTCCAGATATAAAAAAAGGGCATAAAGCCCAGCGAAATAAAGCTGTTGTTTGCCGGCGACCGAATAGTAACAACGCAACAAACAAAAAAGGCCCGACAAAAGGGGCCTTAATTTCACTGAGCCCATTGTATTCAATGATGCACCAGCTTTGTAATAAAGCAGCATCAATGAAAAGCTTCATGATCAAAGTAAACGCAGACGTAAACTTCTCAGTGCAATCATGTCGCTCAATTAGATGGGCGGAATTATATAGTTAGCCCACTATATAAGCAAGTTAAAATCGGGAAAAGAGATGTTTTATTTGTTTGCCGTAAACAACGGGGAATTGTCGGGTTTTTTAACACTTATAACTAAATAACATGATTATTTACAACAAGTTAGTTTTATATCGATATTCATGTTATAAAATAAGGGTAAAGAGCGTCAATTCTCAACAGGATCCATAGCAAAGTCATGTACACATTTTCTCAATTATTAGCGAGAAATATATTGTTGGGCGTTGTATTTGTTATCGTAAGTACAGCACTCTCAGTGTTTTTTTTGGCCGAATACACAACGCAAAAGCACGAGCAGCACCAAGCTGCAATTAGTGCTTTCGCCCAGCAATTGGGCAAAAGTAAAGAGCTAGCGAATGTACTCAGAAAAAGTGAAGACTACAGCCAATTAACCATCAACAGCTACGACGGCGAAAAAATCTACAGTTACAGCAACCCAAGTCCTGGCTTCACCTTTCCAATGACCCAACCGCCAGCACATAAGGTTTCGTTAAGCACCGTCGACTTGATGATTAACTACCAATTAAATACGTCAAAAGATTCGTTATTTGTACTTAAAATAATCTTTTCACTCACTGGCCTGATTATTTTATTGGTCGTTGTTGCCGCACAAATGAGTGTTCGCAAGAATGGCAAGTTCATGTCGGCGATTAGTCACCAAATTAAAAAAGATTTATCACTTATTTCCTCTAATGACACTGAAGTTTATGACGACTTAATTGAAATACCGGAACTAAAAACCGGCATAGCCGAAATTAAACAATTAATAGAAAAGCAAGTATCAACCTCATCGGTGTTAGAGCAACACGCCTACACTGACCACTTAACTGGCCTAGATAACCGAAACCGATTTGTACAATATTATGAATCGCTGAGAGAGCCAGAAAGCGCCACTAAGTTTGGGGTATTAGTCATTAGTCGTTGTAGTGAATTGCAAACCGTTAACCAGATTCACGGTTACCATGAAGGTGATAATTATATTAAAAACGTCGCTAGCTTAATTCAAAGCGCTGTTACTGCTTATCGCTCCGGCCGACTGTTTAAGCTGAGCAGCTCAGACTTTGCTACCATTTTGCCAAACATCACGCTAAAAGAGGCGGAAAACTTTGCTAACGATTTAACTCAGCGCTTTAATGAATTCCAACAAAGTGCAGATCTTGATTCTGTTGCTTACACTGGCCTAGTTTATTTTGACCAAACTAAGCCGCTAGGTGAATTGCTTGCCCTAGTCGATACAGGCATCAGTATTGCCCAAACCCAACACATTAATGCTTGGTATATTCAGAAAGACTCTGAAGCACTTAAAAATACTGACTTCAATCAAGGCAATCAAAATTGGCGCCAAGAAATTGATAACGTGATAGACAACCAACGTATCAGTTTATTGGTTCAACCGATTCAGCCTACAACGCGCAACAGTAAAGTGTACGGGGAAGTACTGGCTCGCTTCTTAAATTCAAATGATGAGATGCTACCAACCGCATCTTTTATCGCGATGGCCGAAAAGCTCGATAAGATCACGGCCGTAGATAAATTAATCATTGAAACCGCGATTAATGAGATCATCTCTAAGAATATCGTCGACCAAAGCTTTGGTATTAACGTGAGTGCGCGCTCGATAAGTGATGAGCACTTCTTGATCTGGTTAGAGCGTAAACTGTTGCGAGAAGCGAGTATCGCACCTCGTATTATTTTTGAGATCACAGAATTCGGTCTGCAACAAAACATCAAAACCAGTAAGCGTTTTATTGATTTGGTTCATCGTGCAGGTTCACGTGTCACAGTTGAGCGATTTGGTGTTGGTTTAACTTCGTTTAAGTTCTTCCGTGACTTAAAGCCAGACTTTATCAAAATGGACAGCACCTATACCCGCGATATTGATGATGATAAAAACAACCAGTATTTTCTGCGCGTAATGGTTGATCTTGCCCACCGGCTCAGTATTACAGTGCTTGCCGAAAGTGTTGAAAGCCAAGAAGAGAAACACACGTTGGAGCGCTTATTTATCGATGGTTGCCAAGGCTTTTACATCGGCAAACCCAAACCTATCTAAATTTCGTCATATCCCACTCATGTGGCAAAAAAGGGTTTTTCCTTGAGCTTTTCAGAAGCAAAAAGTGAAAAACCCTACCATCCATAAGTTGTTAATTTGACGATAAACACGGATAATATGGCGAATTTATCCGATAACTTTTTCCTATATGACTGATTACCTGCTGTTGCTGATCGGCACAGTATTAGTGAACAATTTCGTATTAGTTCAGTTTTTGGGCTTGTGTCCTTTTATGGGAGTTTCTTCAAAAACAGAAACTGCCATCGGCATGTCGTTTGCGACTACATTCGTAATGACCTTGGCCTCTATGCTGAGTTACCTCGTACACACTTATATTCTGGCACCACTAGGGTTAGAGTTCCTAGAAACCATGGCCTTTATTTTGGTGATAGCTGTTGTCGTACAATTTACCGAAATGGTGGTGCATAAAACCAGTGCTAACTTGTACCGTTTGTTAGGTATTTTCCTGCCACTGATCACCACTAACTGCGCGGTGTTGGGTGTTGCCCTGTTAAACATTAAAGAACAACACAACTTTTTGTCATCGATTGTCTATGGTTTTGGCGCCGCAGCTGGTTTTTCACTGGTGCTAATTATGTTTTCTGCGATGCGCGAAAAACTCGCTGATGCTGATGTGCCAACGCCATTTAAAGGCTCTGCAATCGCAATGATAACCGCTGGACTAATGTCGTTAGCTTTTATGGGCTTTACTGGTTTGGTGAAATTTTAATGACAGCAATTATTGCAATATTAGTACTTGGCGTTATCGCTGCGGCATTTGGCGCATTGCTTGGCTTCGCCTCAGTAAAGTTTAAGGTAGAAGGCGATCCCTTAGTTGAACAACTAGACGCCTTGCTGCCTCAAACTCAGTGCGGACAGTGCGGTTACCCAGGCTGTAAGCCATACGCAGAAGCCGTTGCCAATGGCGAAGCGATCAATAAATGTGCGCCTGGCGGTGATGATACCATCAAAAAAATCGCTGACTTAATGGGCGTAGAGCCTGAGCCATTAGATGCCAGCCACGAGCAAGACAATACACCTAAAGTAGCTTTCATTATTGAAGAAGACTGTATTGGCTGTACCAAGTGTATTCAAGCATGTCCGGTTGACGCTATTATCGGGGCGGCCAAGCAGATGCATACCATTATCAGCGACGAATGTACGGGCTGCGATCTCTGTGTTGCACCTTGTCCGGTTGACTGTATCGAAATGCGCCCTATCGCCCAAACCACACGCAACTGGCAATGGGATCTAAACGCTATTCCCGTCGTAGAATTAAAGTCATAGAGCTTGATTAGGTATTTCTGTGCAAAACATTATTAATCGAATCCAAAATAATCAGTTCTGGAAGTTTCACGGTGGTGTTCACCCACCCGAGCAAAAGTTCCTGACGGCCGATAAGCCGATCAAACCGTTGCAATTGCCAGAGCTGTTAATTATTCCAGTGCAGCAACACATTGGTGTGCCTGGCGATATTCAAGTAAAAGTAGGCGATCACGTACTTAAAGGTGAGCCACTCACCTCACCAAGTTCGCCAATGGCGGTGCCTATTCATGCGCCTACCAGTGGTACCATCGAAAAAATTGCCTTACATGTCATCGCCCACCCTTCGGGACTAAGCGAGCTTTGTATTTTCTTAAAGCCAGATAACCTTGATAGCTGGCGAGAGCGTCGTGTTTGTGAAGATTTCACCTCATTATCACGCACTGATATTATCCAGAAAATTGCTAATGCGGGTATTAGCGGTATGGGCGGCGCTGGCTTCCCAACGCATATCAAAGTAGACAGCAAACCTAATATTGATTTTTTAATCGTCAATGCAGCCGAGTGCGAGCCCTACATTACGGCTGACGATTTATTAATGCGTGAACAAACGGCAACCATCGTCGATGGTATTAATATCTTAAAGCACTTGTTAATCCCGCGTATGGTGCTAATTGGCATTGAAGATAACAAACCGCAAGCAATTGAAGCACTGCGTAATGCAACAGCAGAGCTTGATAACGTTAAAGTGTGTGTATTGCCAACCATCTACCCTACCGGCGGTGAAAAGCAATTAATCAAAGCGCTCACAGGTCAAGAGGTCGCCAGCGGTAGTTTACCTATTCACCAAGGCATCGTGATGCAAAACGTTGCCAGTTGTTTTGCCATTGCCGAAGCTGTGATTCACGACACACCATTAATCAAACGCGTTGTTACGGTTTCTGGCCAAGGACTTGAGAAGCCACAAAACGTTTGGGCGGCTATTGGCACACCAGTAAAAGACTTAATTACCCAATGCCTGCCGGCAAAAGTGAACGGCTCACAACAAGCCGTAATTATGGGCGGGCCAATGATGGGCTTCACGCTACCTACCGATATGGTACCTGTAGTGAAAACATCTAACTGTGTGTTAGTGCCCGCCAGCCATGAACTTAACTTAAACAACAAAGAAGTTGAATGTATTCGCTGTGGTCAATGTGCGGAAGTTTGCCCAAGTAAACTGCTACCACAAGAGTTGCAATGGTCGGCAAAAGCCAAAGATCACAGCAAGCTTAAAGCGCTCAATCTCTTTGATTGTATTGATTGTGGCGCATGTGCTTATGTTTGCCCAAGCCATATTCCGTTGGTGCATTACTACCGAATTGCAAAAGCAGAAATTCGCCAAAAAGAGCTGCAAGACTTAAAAGCTGAAAAAGCAAAGTCTCGTTTTGAAGCGCGTAAAGCTCGATTAGAACGTGAGAAAAAAGCACGGGAAGAAAAACAGCGCAAAGCGTCGGAAGCAAGAAGAGCGGCGATGAACGCTGACTCTGGTGAAGGTGCGTCGGCAAAATCTGCTGTTGCCGCTGCGCTTGCCCG
The DNA here is from genome assembly GCF_003390395.1 of Thalassotalea euphylliae. Classification (NCBI taxonomy): domain Bacteria; kingdom Pseudomonadati; phylum Pseudomonadota; class Gammaproteobacteria; order Alteromonadales; family Colwelliaceae; genus Thalassotalea; species Thalassotalea euphylliae. Next base: position 2,673,636 of record NZ_QUOV01000001.1, read on the forward strand.
CGTAAAAGCGAAAAAAGCCCAGTCAGAAGGTACAACCGAGGCTGCCACAGAGGCAATAGCTACGCAAACCGCAAGCCCAGAGAAATCAAGAGCCGCTGCAGCCATTGCCAGAGCAAAAGCAAAAAAAGCAGCACAAGCCCAACAAGCTTCTGAACAAGCTACTGTCTCAGCAGAGACAAACCAGAGCGATGAAACATCCGCGGCAGCAAAAGATGATCGTGTTGCTGCGGCAATCGCTCGCGCTAAAGCAAAGAAACTTGCTAAAGCTGCTGAAATTGGGGACTCACCTGCTAACCAGAAAGGCACTGCTGAAAAGCCACAACAAGCTGAAAGTAAAAATGATACTGACACTAACCCGTCAATATCGGCTGAGGCTTCACATGAGCCGGATAATAAGCAAGCCAAAGACGCTTCAAAGAATGCACGTGTAGCAGCAGCTATTGCCAAAGCAAAAGCAAAAAAGGCAAAAGCCGCACAAGAAAATGCAAGCGAAGACGCTAAAGCAGACGCAGAGCCGCCAGCTACCTCAGGTAGTGCTGATAGCCCTAGCAGCTCTGATAGCGCCGATAACAAAAAAGCTAAAATTGCTGCCGCTATTGCAAAAGCCAAGGCAAAGAAACAAGCGCAAGCAACAGAAGCTGAACCGGATTCGCCAGACCAGTCACATAGTGACTCAAAGCGCGAACCAGCAGTCAAACACGCTGACGCTAGTGAAGAAACCCCTGATACTCAAGCGTCAGGGCCGCAAGGTGCTTCTGATGATGCAGCCGATGCTAAAAAGCGCAGAATCGCTAATGCTGTTGCCAAAGCCAAAGCCAAAGCGAAAAAGCTAGCTCAGCAAAAAACTGAGGCTAAATCAGAGGGCGAGGCAAAGAGTGAAGCTTCATTAGAAAGCGAAAGTACTGATAGCAAAAGCATCGAAGAAAACTCAACCAGCACAGCTGAAGCAGAAGAAAGCGTTATTCAGCCCGAACAACAAGCAGCGCCTGTAGAGTCAACCAGCAGTGCTGCTGACGAGAAAAAAGCACGTATCGCCGCGGCCGTTGCCAAAGCCAAAGCAAAGAAGCAACAAAGAGAAGAGTCAAAATAAGCCATGGCATTTTGGATAGCAAGCTCACCCCACAACCATATACAAAAACAAACCTCGGCGTTAATGCGCCTAGTGATTTTGGCAACCATTCCCGGTATTGCCGCTCAATGGTATTTTTTTGGTTGGGGTAATTTAATTCATATCGCCTTAGCGGTTGTGACCGCGTTAGTGTGCGAATTTTTAGTATTATCATTACGAGACAAACCCATCAAAACGGAACTGCTGGATGGCAGTGCCATTTTAACCGCGGTATTGCTGGGCATTTGTTTACCTGCCGTTGCCCCATGGTGGATTTCGGTATTGGGCGCGGCCTTTGCCATTCTTGTGGTAAAGCAGCTATACGGTGGCTTAGGGCACAACCCGTTCAACCCCGCTATGGCCGCTTATGTAATGCTGCTCATTTCATTCCCAGTGCAAATGACCACATGGCTACCGCCAGCTCCGCTGATGGCGATTGAGTATGGTTTTACTGACACCTTATGGATGATCTTCACTGAAAGTACCAGCCTAGGTTATTCAGCAGAGCAGCTACGCACACATGTAGACGGTTACACCATGGCAACACCCTTGGACACGTTAAAAACGACGATTGCAACCGGCTTCACATTAGCAGAAGCGGCTAAGTCTCCGGTATTTGGTGAACACTTTGCCTTGGGGTGGGAGTGGGTAAACCTTGGTTTCCTTGCTGGCGGCTTATTACTACTCGCCAAAAAAGCAATACCTTTGTCTACTCCGTTAAGCTTTCTAGCAAGCTTATTTGTTTGTAGCCTAATTGCTCATTTAATTAGCCCTGATCTTAACCCATCAACCATGTTTTACTGGTTGTCGGGCGCTACTATGCTCGGTGCGTTTTTTATTATTACTGACCCGGTTTCTGGTGCGACAAGTGTAAAAGGCCGTATAGTGTTTGGCGCTCTGGCGGGTTTATTGGTGTTCTTGATCCGTAAGTTTGGTGGCTACCCTGACGCTGTCGCGTTTGCCGTATTGCTTTGTAATATGGCGGCACCGTTAATTGATGTATACACTCGCCCACGTACCTTTGGTCATCAGGTGGGAGGCAAGCAATGAAAATAGCCATTACTAAGAATGCCAAAATTCTCGCATTATTCGCCGTTGCTTGTACGGCGGTGGTTTCACTGACCTTTGAATTGACTAAAAACCGCATAAAACAACAAGAACAGAAACAATTGCTCAGTACCTTGCATGCCGTTGTGCCTGACGACATCCACGACAATGATATGTCGCAGCGCTGCGTTCGTATTAATGACCCATTACTTGGCAGCTCCGATGATCAACTTGCCTATCTCGCCACGCAAAACGATCAGCCAATTGCCGCTGCCATAACTAGCGTTGCTCCTGATGGCTATAGCGGAAAAATTTTCTTAATAGTTGCAATGCGTGTTGATGGCAAGCTTAGTGCTGTGCGCGTACTTAAACATCAAGAAACACCAGGTTTAGGTGATAAAGTAGAAGAGCGTAAAAGTGATTGGATATTTAGCTTCAACAACCGCAGTAAAGAAGAGCTAGAAAGTAGCCGCTGGGCGGTTGAAAAAGACGGTGGCATGATTGACCAATTTACCGGTGCGACTATTACACCTCGCGCTGTTGTTAAAGCAGTGAAAAAAACCGCGAATTACTTTGAACAACACAAAGACACCCTATTTCAGCAAGCCAATGCCTGTGAGGTTGAGCAGTGAAATTAACTGAAGAATATAAAGAACTTGCATGGCAAGGACTGTGGAAAAACAACCCTGGCCTAGTGCAACTACTTGGCTTATGTCCGCTGCTGGCAGTAACTTCAACAGTTACCAATGCATTGGGATTAGGGCTCGCAACCCTACTGGTGTTGATCGGCTCCAACGCAACAGTATCGGCAATTCGCCACTGGGTACCAAAAGAAATTCGCATCCCTATTTTCGTGCTTATTATTGCCGCATTCGTAACTTGCGTGCAGCTTTTAATGAACGCCTTTACTTATGGAATATACGAATCACTGGGTATTTTCTTACCGCTAATCGTAACCAACTGTGCGATTATCGGTCGTGCTGAAGCATACGCCTCGAAAAACCCAATCAAGCAAGCGAGCTTTGACGGCTTAATGATGGGGCTTGGCTTTGCAGCGGTACTTGTTGTGCTAGGCGCAATGCGTGAACTTCTGGGGCAAGGCACGTTATTTGACGGTGCGCATTTACTATTTGGTGAATGGGCAACCAGCTTGCGTATTGAAGTATTGCATCTCGATAGTCAGTTTCTACTGGCCATTCTTCCGCCTGGCGCTTTTATCGGCATGGGCTTTTTAATCGCTTTAAAAAACTACATCGATAGCCAAGCAGCAGCGCGCCAACCAGCGCCAGAGCAACAAGAAAACATTGAGCGTGTTCGGGTTAATTTTGACTAAAAGTCGACTATAGCCGCGACTAGAGCAGCTCTCCGTATGGAACTCACAGAAGCATAAAGCAACGCCATAAACCATGGCACAAACCAATGCATCAGTACGCTTGGGTGAGTTCTTATCAAACCAAAACTAAGACACAGCCGCAGCTGCTCCCTAATTACTAGAAAGACCAGAAAAGACTAGAGAATTGATATTATGACTGACGCGCTTGAGCCTATTTCAAAGATAGAGGTAATTTCTAAAAAGGAAAAAGTACAGGCAATCATTGAGATTCTTGACGAGCTTTATCCCGAAGTGCCTATTCCGTTGGATCATACAGATCCCTACACCCTCTTAGTTGCTGTGCTGTTATCCGCGCAGTGCACCGATGAACGCGTTAATCAAATCACCCCTAAGCTTTTTGCTAAAGCAGACAATCCATACGATATGGTGAAAATGACCATTGATGAAATCAAGGCCATCATCAAACCGTGTGGCTTGTCACCAATGAAATCAAAAGGCATTTGGCACTTGTCTCAAATGATTATTGAACAACACCACGGTGAAGTGCCACAAGATTTTAAGGCATTAGAAGCAATGCCAGGCGTTGGTCACAAAACTGCATCAGTGGTGATGGCGCAAGCCTTCAATGTACCCGCATTTCCGGTTGATACCCACATTCACCGTTTGATGTATCGCTGGGGCTTATCAAACGGCAAAAGCGTAGAGCAAACAGAGCGCGATGGTAAACGCTTATTCCCTAAAGAAAAATGGAACGACTTACACTTACAAATTATTTACTACGGTCGTGAGTATTGCCCAGCAAGAGGCTTTAACTTAGATAAGTGTATTATCACTCGCCAGTATGGTCGTAAAAGCTTTATCAACGAAGTGCTAAAGGAGCAGTCAAAAAAAGCTCAAGTAAAAAAGAATAAGTAAAACTTCAGCTTACTCAACATTTTGGCACTACCTACAGCAAAAGCAGCGTCATCTTGATACTCAGTAAAATCAGTAACGCTGCAAAAGTTTTCTTCAATACACCAACAGGTAAATAGTGTGCCGCTTTTGCGCCCAGCGGAGCGAAGAAAAAACTGGTGATTGATATAAAAATAACCGCAGGCCAATACACAAATCCTATCGTGTAAGCCATTATTGAATAGGCATGTGTTAAATCAGCATAAGCTAAGTCGGCATTCCAGCCGTTAATTAAATAGCCCAAGGTAGCGGTAACTGAAATAGGTAAACCTATCGCAGCTGACGTGCCAATGGCTTTTTTTACATCAACACTGTGCTTTATCAAATAAGGAACAGTTAACGACCCTCCCCCAATTGACACCAATGCAGACACTGCTCCAATACCGCTAGCAGTATAAAACATATTGGCTTTGTCTAACGTTCGCGGTTTTTCTAAGTGGGCCTTATTTTTCATCATGCGAATCGCTGTCCAAAACATAAAGCATGAAAACAGTATTGCCAGATAAAGCGAATTTACATGCGAGGCGACATATGTTGCCGCGAAAGTGCCTAGCACAATGCCAAATGACATGACTTTAACAATTTCCCAGACAACCGCACCTTTTTGCTGGTGAGCACGTAGGCTAGAGAATGACGTAACGATAATACAAGCCATTGAGGTACCCAGCGCAATATGCATAAGATTGTCGACCCCTACTCCTGACCATATCAAGAAGTAAGATAGTGCTGGCACTAATATCCCGCCACCGCCCACGCCAAGTAAGCCCGCCAAAAAACCAACGATACTTCCCAGCGCTAAAAACATTATGATTGTAACCACGTCTAACATGCTAACCCCGTCTATAGATTGAAGTTGTTCATGCTAATGTGTCAATCAAATGGTAAGGTAACGACATTGAGAACACATATGTCGATTTTATGCCAACTATTCCTCCCTCTATAGAGAGTGAACAAAGCTTAGACAGACCCGTTAAAGTCGTTAATCGAGCGATTGCCAGAAGCACAACCGTCAAACGGCACAGCCATGACTGGGGGCAATTTATCTACGCTAACAAAGGGGTTTTGTCTGTTGTCACAGATACTGACAGATATATCGTGCCGCCCGAGCAAGGTGTTTGGGTACTCCCCCATATTAGCCATGAAGTCACTGCGCTTACTGAAGTGGAACTTACGAGCTTTTATATTAACAATGATGCAGACAATGCCCTTCCGAGCGAGTGTTGTGTATTTGAAATTAATCACTTTCTTAAAACACTCATTCTGGAAGCAAAAAGCTGCTGCAATGACTATCAAAGCGATGATGCAGACGATTTGTTACTGTCGCTCATTCGATTAAAACTAGCTATCGCGCCAAAAGTTAGGCTACAGCTACCCTACCCGCAAGATAAGCGACTTCTTGCCATGCTCTCAATCATCCAAAACAACCCATCGAATAGGTATGATCTAAAACAATGGGGAGAAATTGTTGGCGCTTCAAGCAGAACATTATCTCGACTTTTTAAAGCAGAAACTGGGCTTACCTACAACGCTTGGCGACAGCGCTTGAATGTGCAACTTGCCATTAGCAAGCTAAGTAATGGTGACGCAATCTCAACAATCGCAACCGACCTTGGCTATGAATCCCCGTCTGCATTTACCTATATGTTTCGAGAGAATACAGGGGTTGCGCCAAGTTACTACCGGGATAAAGGTTAGTTACTACCAAATTGGATATTTATTGGCTGGGCAACAGATATACCAAGTAAAATGTTACCATTCGGTATTCGAGGAAACATAAACTAGCAAGGCACACTGGTTACCTTACCCATCAATAGGGTCAATACATTCAATACAAGAAAAGATAAGAAAACCAATAACAGATAAGAACAATGAACAAAGAAAAACGCTTGGAAATTCTAACTCGATTAAGAGATGACAATCCACACCCTACTACCGAACTCAACTTCTCTACACCTTTTGAGTTGCTAATCGCGGTATTGCTATCAGCGCAGGCTACTGATGTAGGTGTTAATAAAGCCACTGAAAAGCTTTATGCAGTGGCAAACACACCACAAGCCATTTTAGATTTGGGTTTAGAAAAACTTAAAGACTATATCAAAACTATAGGCTTGTTTAATACCAAAGCGGAAAACACCATAAAAACCTGCCAAATGCTGGTCGACTTACATGGCGGCGAAGTACCAGAAAACCGTGAAGCGTTGGAAGCCTTGCCGGGTGTTGGTCGTAAAACCGCAAACGTTGTGCTCAACACGGCATTTGGTTGGCCGACTATCGCCGTTGATACGCATATCGACCGAGTATCAAACCGCACCAAATTTGCTATGGGTAAAAACGTAGTTGAAGTTGAAAACAAGCTTTTAAAGGTTGTGCCAAAAGAATTTAAGGTTGATGTTCACCATTGGCTAATATTGCACGGCCGTTATGTATGCACTGCCCGTAAGCCAAAATGTGGTTCATGTATTATTGAAGATTTATGTGAGTTTAAGGAGAAGACAGAATAGTGCTCTTTTTGCAGAAAAACTAACTTACCTATTTTATATGAATATAAAGTGACTGCATGAATTAATCTGTATGCAGTCACTATTTAACGTTTCTATGGTCTAGAATAATTTTAGAACTTGTAAATGAGACCCACTTGCAGCGTAACTGGTTGATAATCTAAGCCTGATATATTGCCAATAGCCCTCTCTTCACCTGATAAATCGATATCTGTGATATCGGAATATCTAGCTTCAAGTTGTATTAACCAATCGTTGTTTAGGTGGTAGTTTATTCCCGCCATCACTTGAAAACCAATGTCGCCATCACTAGAGAAAGAGAGTTCATTGCCTTCAAACTCTAAATCAATATCTATTTCTTGTACCCATATCAACCCGCCACCTAAGTATGGTTGCCAGTTTACAGTTTTAGCAAAATGATAGAGACCATTTAAATAAAATGTATTTGAAGCATAGTTACCATCTGGGTAAGTAAATGAGTTAGCAAGGTTTGTTTCGGAATCATTCGAACGATACTCCCATCCAAACTCAACAGCAATGCTATCATTGTAATAATAGCCACCACTCAAGCCAACATTAAAACCTGTATCTAAATTAATATCGCTATTTCCAGATATATTGTTGATGTTTTCTGCATCACCTGAGACATCAGATATTTGACTAAGGCCGACATAAGGTTTAATAAACCAACTATCAGCATATGATGTCAGCGGTAATAATAGTGAAGCTGCAAGTAGTGTTTTACATAGTGTATTCATGTTAGTTTTCCTTTATTTTACTCATAATGTTTTAGTGCTAACCATTACGACCAACTTAAAATAAAAGGCCTATTTATTAGTATATTATGTATGAACTGGCAGAATATTGAATGAACGGGCAGGCACTTTTTACCAGCGGGCATGTACTCTGAATGAATAAGACGTTTCCTCTTGGCGATATCAACCCACTACACTACTTTTACAGTATTGCAGCGATAACAGGTTTTTTATTTGCTTTAATTTCTCGTACTGAAAATACACCAGTTTTATTACATTTCGTTATTTGGCAACTACAAGCCATTGTTCCGATGTCATTTCTAATTACCTCGCATGCTATCTGTTTAAAAGTAAATGTGTTTAATAAGCTAAAATCATGGCAGCAGTTATTAATATCAGGGCTTGTGGGTAGCCTACTCTTTGTTCCACTCGCTTTACTAATAGATATTTATGTTGTTGGTGAAGGTATACCTGAAAGCATTTGGCTGGAACTTTCCGATGAAGCCTTAGGAGTAATGCCACCCGTTACAATATTTTGGTTTTTAATCAACTTCCCTTGGTTACTTGGCTTTGAGTACCAAAAAAAAGAAATACCTAATAAAAAACATAAAGCAAGTAATGAGAGCAATCAGGAGCTGCTTCCAGCGTTTTTATCGATGACTTCGATAAAACATACCGATGAAATAGTCTCTATGTCATCGCAACTTCACTACCTTGAAATCTTAACGCTTGAAGATAAATTTCTAATTTTGTATTCATTAACAAAAGCCATCAATGAATTACCCAAAAGTAGTGGTATTCAAACGCACAGATCCCACTGGGTTGCAGTTAACCATATCAAAAGCGTAAAAAAAGAAGGCCGACAAGGTGAGGTTACCATGATGAATAATACGAAGATCCCAATTAGTCGTTCAAAATTAAATGATGTGCTTGCTGCACAATCTTCTATCAAAAAGTAACAATACGGCTTAACAATTTTTGGAAGTTTACAGAGAACTTAGCTACTCAAGGTTGTTCCAAAAGAATTTAAAGTTGATGTTCACCATTGGCTGATTTTGCACGGTCGCTACGTTTGCACTGCCCGTAAGCCGAAATGTGGTAGCTGTATCATCGAAGACTTATGTGAATATAAAGAGAAAACTGAATAATCAGCAGTTTTCTCAGTATGTAGACTGTTAGTTTTAAAATCAGAAGCAAAGGATACAGGATGTACAAAGGAATTTTACTCGGTCACCCACTAATGTCGGAGTGCAATAAGTTCTTAACTCGCCACAAGCCACTTAGTCATAGACAGTGGATTGAACGGATAGAGCAAAGCTCTGTACTCGACCAACAGGTTGATTTCTTTGGCACAGGACCGACCGTAGAGTTACTTGAACAAAAAATAGCAAGTATTTTAGGAAAAGAGCGCGCGCTTTTTGTTCACAAAGGTATGGTTGGTCAGCATAGTGCGTTGCTGCACTGGTCATCACTTTCTAATTTCAAAACAATTGCGATACACCCTCAATCTCATATGGAGGTTGACGAGGAGCTTGCCTACAAAGAACTGCTAGGATTAGAGGCCGTCATGTTTGGCAAACCTGATAACGCGATTGACGACACAGATATTAAAAAACTGCCGAAAGACCTTTCTGCCATATGTGTAGAGTTACCGACTAGAAGAGCTGGGTTTAAACTACCAACATGGCAATCGCTCAACAATTTAAAGCAATTCTCAATAGAGAATAGCATTCCATTGCATATTGATGGTGCACGGCTTTTTGAAGCGGCGTGTCACTATAAGAAACCATATGAAGAAGTTGCCGCACTTGGAGATTCCGTATACATCTCTTTATACAAAACACTTGGGGCAGCGGCTGGTGGAATTATTGCTGGAAATTCAGATTTCATAGAGCAATTAAAGCCTTGGAGAAGTCGATTAGGCGGGGATTTATTTACGGCATTTCCTTATGTATTAACCGCTTTATGGGGGATAGAAAACTATTTGCCGAGAATTTCAGAATTCCATGAACGAGCACTTAAATTGAGCAACTTAATTCAACAAGTGTTTGGCCCTCAAGCAATTCCTTATCCTGTTCAGTGCAATGGATTTTTAGTTGAGTTACCTATTGAAGCGGATAAATTAGAACGCAGAGCACTTGCGCTCGCTAAAACTGACAAAATTTGGTTATTCGACAGAATTGTAAACACGGGTGATAAAAGCTGCCGCTTTGAAATTCAAGTAGGAGATGCGCTAGATGATTGGCAAGATCAGGAGCTGATTGAGGTGTTAACCAACATTTTACGTTAATCATCAAAATCTAAGTAAAGTGCTGACATTGGCCAATTGATGAATAACCACACATGTGCCTATTCATCAATGATACTGGTTTCGATACTGAGTGGGTGTTTCGCCCACTTTCTTTTTAAACAAGCGCGCGAAGTATTGTGGGTATTCGAAGCCTAGCGCATAGGCAATAGTGGCTATCGAGTCATCAGAGCCCAGTAACATGTTCTTTGCTCTATCAATCTGATAGGCGTGGATGTTGTCTAGTGCGGTTTTCCTGTTTCAACTTTAAGCCCGTCACTCAAATAACGCGACGTGACATAGTTCAACTAGCTTTCAAATTTCACTGAATAAGCAGCGTGAGTGCTTCACCCACTAGAGAAAGAGACGTTAGTGCATTATCGAAAAAACTTATGTTCATGAAGATAAACTTCTCAGAAAAGATATTTATATTAGATACTTGATGCTAAAAACTTGGTTATGACAGCGGTTGGCGGCAAACTGTCGTAGTACTGTCATGGAGTTTGCGGCTATAAATTCTGTAAGTTTTATCAAGGAAGTACTATGAATATTTCAACAACCAAATTAAAGATGTATCGCGCCGAAAATGGATGGTCACAAGAGCAGTTAGCAGAAGTTAGCGGTATTAGTTTAAGAACCATTCAACGCGCTGAAAAAGATGGCCGATGCTCTAATGAGTCATGTATGGCAATCGCTTCCGCATTTGGTGTTTCCCCAGCCGAGCTTGATGATGAGTTTAAGAGCAGCATTGGTGACGGCTCATTAAATATTGGTGGTATTATTGGTATCACCATTATTATCGCCTTAATCTCAACAATTATTGCGTGGGAATGGAACGATCTAAACGTATTTATTAACGTATGGGCGTTAGCGTTCAATATACTCACCCTGTTGTCACTATCGTTTATGACCTGCGGTTTTACGCCAACGCTACAATCTATCGCAACCATCAGTTGGTTTGTTAAAGAGCCAAAGCAGATAAAACAAGCTAATCAACATTTACCCGTATTAAGGCGCTTAATTATTTATTCCTATACGTCAGGTGTTTTCTGGGCAATTACCGACATAGTTGAAGCATCATACTATTCATTCAATGGTGAAAATGCCCCTGGCTATGTCTATGAAATAGGGCTGACCTCTATTTCAATTCTTTATGCGGTATTGATCGCTGAATTAATATTTAGGCCACTTAAAAATCGCATCGAATTTTTGCTGACACATTCAGAGCAACCCACATAAAAATAGGTACACCCATGATAAGAAAGTCAGAATACGATGTGGTCACTAAAGCTTTTCATTGGTTAAGTGTGTTAGTCATTTTACCCTCACTATCAATAGGCGTTTGGTTCACTTGGACAGATTTAGACACCGACTATGGTTGGGAGCAATTTGAACACTATATTGATTGGCACGTCGGCTTAGGCATTAGTGTGCTGGTAATAATGCTAATGCGCGCAATATGGCGGCTGTTAACGCAAAAATCTAACAAAGCCCAAACCGAAAACACTGAAAACACTGAAAATAAAAGAGCAAATAGTGCGAATATCTCTGATAAAAATGACTCGCCAACACTGCTCCCCAATACATCAATATTGCAATTAAAAATTGCCAGTACATTGCACCTAATGTTATACGTTTGTGCCACTCTAACACCGCTGACAGGCTGGCTTGGTTCAAGCTTGGAGGGGCATACCCTGCACTACTTTTCAGTTATTGAGATTCCACCATTTTTAGGTGTTTACCCAAAGCTTGCCAGCATTATGACTGCTAGCCACTTTTATTTAAGCTGGCTATTAATTGGTTTGCTATCAATACATTTGTTGGCAGTGATTTATCATCACTGCTGGCTAAAACACAATGTGCTAGCCCGCATGATGTAATACCAAGAGCAGGCTATTATATCTGTTCATACAATTGAATTATCTAGTCATGCAACTGAAATGGCTATTCAGACATCCGACCTGCTTAGTTTGTACAAAATAGCAATATTCTTTTCAGTCATGATTGTCTAAAATCCGCGCCAGCGATTAATTTACAAGTGATATTTACTTGTTAGCTATAAGCTTTTGCTAAGTTTTTCGCGCAGTTATCCAAGTGTTGATAGTGATCAATATCTTTATTTGTGGCTTTGAGTATGATGCTTGTCCACAATCGAATTGATTAGTCATAAATAAACAAAAATATAGGTATTATTTTGTTATTTAATAGCCGTACCCCAAAAGTTCAATCGCAAAAAGGTTTTACCCTTATAGAGTTAGTTGTTGTTATCGTGATTCTAGGTATTTTAGCGGCGGTTGCTGTTCCTAGATTTATAAACCTAAGCAGAGATGCTCGTATTTCCGCATTAGAAGGAATGGAAGGTGCGCTTCGAGGCGCTATAGAGCTTGCCAACGCAAAAGCCACTATCGAAAATGCCACTACTGGTTCAGATACTATCGCGCTACCTAGCACTACAGGCAGTTCACAAACAGTCAATGTACCATTATTAAATGGCTACCCACTTGGCCGCTGGAATACCTCGCTCATGCATTTTGTTAATACAACTAATATTCGGAATCTAGACACTCAACCCCTTAACGCCAATGAGACTTGCCCTGATAGTTGGTGTGCAGTGAGTGACGGTGGTTTAGTCGAAATTGTTAGAATTATTCCACAAGGTGTTAGCGGCAGTGAAACCAATTGTTCTGTTAACTACATTGGCCCGACAGCTTCTACAGAGCCTTTAGTTCGCTTACTTACAGACAACTGCTAATAAAGTACAATTTGACGTTAACGATTAGCCCAAATTAGAAAAGAATAAAAATGCCGCGTAACAGCGGCATTTTTATTCAGTTTGCATTAGGGCGTATTGACCAAAGTCCAATTATTCCTAATGTCCCCATGATGGAAATGGATCGGGCAGCGTTTTCCATACCTCTTGCCCTTGAATCAATTCTTCATCGGTAAGTAAACAATCATTCAGGCGCGCAATAATATCTCGCTTGTCTAAGCCTTGACCGATAAAAACTAATTCTTGTCGCATATCACCAAAGGGCTCTACCCATTGCTCTTCAATCGCCCTTAAATATTCAGGATCATCAGGCCACTGATCACGAGGTACTGCAAACCAAAATAATCCTGCGGCGCCGTATCGGGCAATACCTCCAGCTTGGCTCCAACTGCCCGCGAAGTGAGGCCGCGTTGCCAACCAAAAGAATCCCTTAGAGCGAATAAGTTTACCGGCTATTTCTTTACTGTGTAGAAAGTCGTAAAACTTTTGCGGATGAAATGGTCGTCGTTCACAAAACGTAAAACTACTAATTCCGTACTCTTCGGTTTCAGGAACATGCTCGCCACGCATTTCTTTTAACCAACCTGGCGCTTGTTGTGCTTTTTCAAAGCTGAACTTCTTAGTATTTAACACTTGTTGAAGTGGTGCATTGCCGTGTTCAATTGCGATCTGCTCTGCCTCAGTGTTAAGGGTGCTTAATATGCTTTTTAAACGTTTGAGGTCGTTCTCGGCAATAAGATCCGTTTTACTTATCAAGAGCACATCTGCAAACTCAACTTGCTCAACAAGTAAATCAGCAACACTACGCTCATCTTCTTCGCCCAAGCTTTCCCCTACCTCTTGCAAAGATTTGGCTTCATCATAGTCGTTTAAGAAGTTAACGGCATCAACCACAGTTACCATAGTGTCTAAGGTAGCAATATCTGACAGGCTCACGCCATCTTCGTCCGCAAACGTAAATGTTTCAGCAACAGGCAAAGGTTCAGAAATACCCGTTGACTCAATCACTAAGTAATCATACTTGCCAGCTTTAGCTAAACGATTCACTTCTTCGAGCAAGTCTTCACGCAACGTACAACAAATACAGCCATTGCTCATTTCCACTAATTTTTCTTCCGAGCGATTTAGGCTCACCTCATTTTGCACCGTTGCCGCATCGATATTAATTTCACTCATATCATTAACAATCACAGCCACTCGTAGCCCTTCGCGATTGTTTAAAATATGGTTGAGTACAGTTGTTTTCCCTGCCCCTAAAAAGCCGGAAAGTACAGTAACTGGTAGTTGATTTGACGTATTTAACATAGTTAGCCCTAGCCCTTCTAAACTTCAGTTCAATTTATGCACAACAAGTTGCACTATGTTTCGCGCTGCTTGTGATAAATGTGCTCTTTTAGTTCTTGATAAATTTTTACATCGGCGCAATATTCAGCGGTTGGACGCGCTAACAAGCGAGGTATCCCTATTGGTTCGCCTGTTTCCAAGCAGTAGCCATACTCTCCTAACCTTATTCGCTCTAGCGATTGCTGAATCTTTGGTAGCAGCTTTTGCTCCCTATCGACTATGCGCATCAAAATAGCGCATTGTTCTTCCCACGAAGCTCTATCACTGATATCGCTTAAATCTGGCGGGCTTAGCATTTGTTCTTTTGCTTCGCGAATTCGCTCTCGCGTTGAATCATGTAAATCAATCAAATGCTTCTTGAAAAAAGCTAATTGCTCATCATTCATGTAATTGGATTCTGGTGCTTCGAGCAGCTGCTGAGTAGAAGGTAGCTTTGATACAGCTTGATTAACTTGCATATCACCTCCTCAATAAAACCAACTTAAAGTTATGTTATAACATAACAATTATTACATCAATAAAAGAAAAGCGATGAACTATTCACGCTGATAATAGCTTTTTAAGCACAAGACACGTGTGTTGCCGTTAGCTGGGAATTTGAATTGCTTAGTGCAGTTTTTTTTCAAGCTGAGAGAGCTAGTTGAGGTGAAATGAAGCGACAATTGAAGTATAGAAATTTTGGTCAATCAAACTGCCGCAAGTAGAGAAAATATAGGTTGTACAAGGTTCAAGATCTAAAAGCCAACACGCGCTGGCAGAGCTGAACTACTTATACAACTTGGTATTTAGCTAAAAATGTTTCTAGAAATTCTTGCGTTAACAGCTCGCAGCGCGCTTTTTCTTGAGGCCCTTGTAATAATGCCATCCAAAAAAATGTCGAAGAAAACATTGACCAAAACACCTCGGCTGCCAGTGCAATATCGTTAATCAGCAGTTTGCCGTCATCCACAGCAGCTTGTAACCAGTTATGTAAGCCATCTTCACTTTTGTCGGTATTTTGCATTACCTGCTCAGCGATTTCGGGGTGAGTTAATAACACACCAAACGCCATACGCATAAAGCTCAACTGTTTAGCATCCTCAGAAATCGATATTTTTAGCTGTGCAAATTGGCGAAGTTGTGAAATTAATGAAGTATCTGGGTTGTAGTCAATCTGCTTTTGTTCCTCATTAGCCACCACAAAGCGACCAATAACGGCGTTAAATAGCAACTCCTTGCTAGCGAAGTGATTGTAGACAGTGCGCTTAGAAGCACAGGCTTTTTCTGCAATGTAGTCCATGCTAGTGCGCTCAAAGCCCTGCTCAACAAAGCACTCTATTGCAGCGTCTAAAATTGCGTTTCTTTTCTTACTCTTATCGCGTGGCTTAATTTCTGACAAATCATCAACCTCTTTATATTTACACCCAACAGTGTAATTTAGCTTGACCTAGGATTCAACTAACAATAACCTTTTACCGCATGCAAAGAAGCCGACACAATATTTTAAATCAGCCGTTATTTATTTCCGCTAATATGAGATTAATATTAAATTTTCTAGTCATAGTATTTGCTTTATTTGCAATGAGTTGTAGCCATACAAGTTCACAGCAAAATAGCCAAATCCAAAACTCTAATCAGCAAGAGTTGATCGTACTTGCCCATGGTTTAGGGCGCAGCGATACCGCAATGTGGTGGCTTGAACAGCAGCTAGAAAAAGCGGGCTACCAAGTATGCTCGCTAGACTATGACACGATTGGTGAGAGTGTTGATTCGGTATTTGGCTCAACCAGCGAACAAATTGATCAATGCTTAACAGCGCAAGCCAGCACAGTTCATTTTGTTGGGCACTCGTTGGGTGGCTTAGTGATCCGCTCATACTTGCAAGCGCATCAACAATTGTTAGCTAGCGACAGGTTTGGTGCGGTTGTGTTGATGGGAACCCCGAACAAAGGCAGTGAAGTCGCTGATTATTATCAGGGCACTTGGCTGATGTCGTTAGGTGGTGAAATTAGTCAATCGCTGGTCACCAATGCGCAAGGCCTTAGCCAGCAACTTGAAGACATTGATATCAACGCTGGTGTGATTGCGGGCACAAAAGGCAATACTTTTACTAAGTCATTATTTACCAGCGAAAACGACGGTTTAGTGTCAGTGGAATCAACAAAACTCAAACATATGAGCGACTTTATTACCATCGATGTGGGTCATGCCATTATGAGATACAGCAGCATAGTTGCCGAGCAAACTATCCATTATCTGCGTCATGGAAAGTTTATGCACTAGTGCTGATATCTATCCCACAAACGTTTGCATTCAAACTACCAGGCGCCACGAAAGCTAACTGTATTTATTGTACTTTTCGATATTCAGCTGGGCTAACGCCGACTTTTGACTTGAACAGCTTACTGAAGTGCTGTGGATATTCAAAACCCAAGCTATAGGCAATTTGGCTCACTTGCTCAGTAGATGACAATAACTGATTTTTAGCGCGTTCTAGTAAAAAGTCTTGAATATACTGCTGGGCATTTCGGCCTGTTGCATTCTTTAGCATATCGCTTAAATATGAAGATGACATACCCATAGCTTCACTAAAATGTTTCACTGTTGGCAAGCCATAATCCAATGCATGTGCTTGTTCAAAGTAATCATTAAGCAAGTTATCTAACTTTGCCAATAAATCTAAATTGTGGTTGGCGCGCACGTAAAACTGGCGATCATAAAATCGAGTACAGTAATCAAGTATCAATTCAATATTGGAGACAATCAGCTTTTGCGTGTGTTTATCAATATTGTTGTTGTACTCTTTTTCAATTTGATTCACTAACTCGTGTAAAACGCGCTTTTCATCTTCCGATACATGTAAGGCTTCATTCGTTTCATAAGAGAAAAACGAGTAATGCCCGATATGCTTACCCACGTCATAGCGTCTAATAAGATCAGGATGAAACAGCAATACCCAACCAGTCTCGCCATCTAACTCTTCGGTGTTGCTATAAGTTTGTGCCTGCCCAGGCTTAGTAAACACCATACTCCCCTGCTCAAAGTCATAGCTACTGCGACCATAAATAATTTCGCCTTTTATGCCTGCTTTAAACGCGACTTGATAAAAATCATAGATATAAGTGAAATCGCCATAGTCGTAATTCGTTATTGCTTTGCCAATCTGAAGCACTGACACTAATGGGTGCTTGGGCGCGGGCAAGCACAAAGCTTGATGCACTTCAGTAATGGTAGAAAGTCGAACAATAGTGCTCATGGCAGTCGGGTTTTTAATGAGTGAATACATCTTAGTCTAACTTATCGAATTTGAATTGTCGGCGGCCTATTGGCTGGTTTTATCAGCAGGCCGTACTTCAACACCTGCTTTCAGACTACTTAAAACTCTTGTTTTTAATGCCTTAGCTAAATTTTCATATTGCTTAGCAATGCTCGACTCACCCCAAAAATTTACATAAAGCCCCGTATACTTTTCATAAATAGTCACTTTTGTACCTCGCTCAGTTTTTGTTAGCAGATACTTATGATCAAAAGTAATTATCCCCCAAAGGCCACCGGTTTGGTTGAGTAGTTTGTTGGGAACAACTTGCTTAACTCTGGCACTGATCTTTGCTGACTTTTGTTCGGCTGGGTTTTCGGTGACGGTATAGATGATATTTTCACCTTGCTTTAGATCTCCCTTTTCATAGAGAAAAACTGGATTCCAATGCTGATAGCTAGCCACATCTGTGAGTACTTGCCACACCAATACTGGCGGTGCCTCTATTTCTATTTCAGTTTTTACAGACTTATTGCCAAGCCAAGCACTTACTGACATAGCAATAATAATCATGCTGCTTAGTGGTAAAAATGACATTGTATCTCTCCTGTTTCTGTCGCGTTATGACACGAAGTAGCGTTTGCCTATACGAGTGTATCTTCTCTTGATTTTCTCAACGTATACATATCAAGCGACAACTTATACATTTTCATTAAACCTTATATTTCATAGCCTTAAAGTTAATTCTCATAGCAATTATTGAAATGTATACATTCTGCCTGAATATGTTTAAGTCCATTTTTTAACCAGCCATTAAGCTATGCCTCAACAATTGACTACTCGTACTCGATAAAGCCAAACCAAGGCTCAGTAAGTGCGAGTTAACAGCAATAAGACTTACAACGGAGGCTAGCGATGATTACTCACTTTTTAATGAACAAAATCGTCAAAATGATTGCACAGGTACCAAGGTCACCAGTATTGAGGCGGCCTGACGAGTACGGCATGACATATGAAGATGTCTATTTTCCTGCCGCTGATGGCGTTAACCTGGAGGGTTGGTACATACCAGCAAAAGTTGCCTCGAATAAAATTGTAATTTGTAACCACTTCTCTCCAGGCAACCGTTACGGCTATGCAGGCCATATCAAGCCATGGAAAAACGCAGGTGGTTTTGAAGTTAACTTTCTTCCGAAGTACAAGGCATTGCATGAAGCTGGCTACAACATTTTAGCCTATGACCTACGCAATCACGGCTTTAGCGCACCCGCTCAAAATGGTGGCTACAACCCTGGTTTATTCGAATACAAAGATGTTTTAGGTTCACTTAACTATGTGCGTGCTAACCAAGCCACCAAAGATATGGACATCTACCTGCACAGCATGTGCTTAGGTGGCAATGCAACCCTAGTGGCAATGCGCAAGTCACCTACAGCCTTTGAAGGTGTTAAAGCCATGATGCTAATACAGCCAATTTCCGGTGATGCCTTAGTTCGCAAACTATGTAAAAACATGTGGCTAGGAGAAAAAGGCTATCGAGTATTTGAACAGAAGTATCGTGAAATCTGGGGTTACCGAATTGCCGATTCTTCACCCATAGTTGATGCCGCTGCGGTCAAGGTTCCTACCTTAGTTTGCCAAGTTAAAAACGACAGTTTTACATTTGCTGACGACGTGCAACAGATTTATGACGCCATTCCTGCCTCAAAGAAAGCGATTAACTGGATAGAAGGAACTAAGCAACGCTTTAGAGGCTATACCTACCACGCTGAAAATCCTCAAGAAATGATTGACTGGTATCAGCGATTCTAAATAAGCCCTTTTCGAAAAATTTAATAAATAGAAGGAAAATTAAATGAATTCTCAACAAGTTGTGCTCCTTACCGGTGCATCAGCAGGTATTGGTAAAGAAACCGCAAAAACACTGATCAAAGCTGGCTACAAAGTTTATGCGGTAGCACGTAGACTTGACGCAATGGCTGACTTAAAAGCCCTTGGTGGTATTCCACTGAGCATGGATATCACTCAATCAGAAGACATTGAGCGCGTAGTCAATCACATCATCAAAGAAGAAGGCAAAATAGATATCTTGATCAACAATGCCGGCTACGCCACGCAAGGCCCTGTTGAACAAGTACCTGTTGATGAAGCACGCCGCATGTTTGAAGTGAACCTGTTTGGCTTAGGCATGCTAACCCAATTGGTGTTGCCAAATATGCGCACTCGAAAAGCAGGTAAGATTATTAATATCTCATCTGGCGCAGGTAAAGTTTACTTTAGTATGGGCGCTTGGTACGTTGCTTCAAAGCATGCGCTTGAAGGTTGGAGCGATAGCTTACGGGTTGAGCTAAAGCCGTTTAATATTGATGTAGTGATTATTGAGCCAGGCGCTATTTCGACCGAGTTCAATGACGTTTCTCTTAACCCACTCGTTGAAAATTATGGCGATGGTCCTTACCGCGACATGGTAAACTCACTGGCCGAATTTTCTCGCGATGCTGAAAAAGACGATAAAGATAGTTCACCACCTTCAGTTATCACTAACTTAATTGTCAAAGCCATTAACGCTAAACGCCCTAAGCCTCGCTATGCCGGTGGTGCGATGGTAAAACCTGTCATGTTTGTGCGTAAATGGGGCGGCGATCGCCTTTACGACTGGGTCATCACTCGAATGGTGAAATAGGTAAAATAAGAGTACTCACTTGTTTTCGAGCACTTCTGGGTGTCTGTTAATAACTTCAGAAGTGCTGTTTTTCTCAACACTTAGCGCCTAACCTCAAATTCCTCACTAGACTCCCAACTTTAGTTAATACAAACTGACTTTATCTATCTAAAAATAAGTCTTAAAGCTGATGAACAAAATAGAAATTACTTACTGCGCAAAATGTCGCTGGTTATTGCGCGCAAGCTGGATGGCACAGGAAATTCTTTCAACGTTTGAAGAAGAAGTTGACGAAGTGAGCTTAAAGCCCAGCACTGGTGGTATTTACGAAATTGTTGCCAACGGCCAACTCATTTGGTCACGCAAAACAATGGGGCGATTTCCAGAAGTGACTGAGCTAAAGCAAGCCGTTCGTGATGTAATTGCACCAGAGCGAGATTTAGGTTGTATCGATCGCAAAACAGCTAAAAGTAATAGCTGATTTAACTTAGGCTTGCCTGTGATGTCCCATTTGGTAATTCAATGTAATTGAGGGTAACCCAGGCAACGCCTATGTCGCTCAGGTTTCTATTTACCAAAGCTATTAGTAACCAAAGCTATTAGTAACCAAAGCTATTAGTAACCAAAGCTATTAGTCACTAAAACTATTGGTAACCGCCGCCATTACACGTTCTTCACTCGCACGAATACGATAATCATCCGATTGGTCTATCCACACGATTTTGCCGTTTTCATCAACTAGCAAGCTTGTTGGAATAGCCATGGCTTTAAAGCGCATTTTCCATGGCAATGGCATCGCAATCCCAAATACGTTAAGTGTATCATCGGCAGTCGCCCCTAAGCCTTTGTGATGTTCAACACCGTATTGGCGAATAATAGCTAACGTTGGGTCGGCAATTAACTTAAAACTTAAGTTGTCACGCTTGGCATGGGCAGTGGTTTCAACCTCTGAGTCATTGGAAATAGCAACAATATCAATATTATGCGCTGCTAGCTTAGGTGTTAGGGCTTCAAACATGCTCAGCTCTGACGAGCAATATGGGCACCAAGAGCCACGGTAAAACTTTATCAATGTGCGTTTACCCGCAAGTTCAATCGTATCAAACTGCTCATTCGCAAATGGCAGCAATTGATCACCAACTTTTACTTTAATATCACCAAGCGGAGTTTTTCGTGTCGCTAAAAAGTAGCTAAATAACGCCGATGTAGAAAGGTTATTAAACGCCAACAGTGCAATAGCAATGCTCGCAAGATCAGCAGCAAAAGTGTGAGTTGCCAATGCCACCAAAGAAAGCAGTGAACTCACCACCATACCAACAATTAACAATAACGGTGCTCGTGGTGTTTTGCTTTGCTTAACTTTGGCAAAGTAATGCATCATCGCTAAATTCAGTAAAACAAAACCAATAATCGCCAAAGTAATAGAAGAAATTTCCACGCCAACCACCTAGTTATTCACAAGTTACTACATTGATTTATATTCTGATTATACACATATGCATACCGTTAGGTACAAATGTTAGTTTGTAGGTTCCTGTAGAACCTTTCAACTCGCCTTTCTCCTTGGTTTCCTGTTACTTAGCGCTATAATTGCGATGTTTTGATGGCTGGTGTTCAGCCGTTTGCTTGGAATTTATTTGGAACAATAAGAGACCGCTATGAAACTATTACATACCATGGTGCGCGTGCTAGATATCGATGCATCGCTCCATTTTTACTGTGATTTATTGGGCTTAAAAGAATTGCGTCGCCACGAAGTGCCAGAAGGTAAATTTACGCTGGTATTTCTTGCCGCAGAAGAAGGTGGCCATGAAATTGAGCTAACCTATAACTGGGGTGAAACAGAGCCATATAGCGATGGTCGTAACTTTGGTCACCTAGCCCTACGAGTTGAAAATATCTACGACACTTGTCAGCGATTGATGGATGCAGGCGTAACTATTAATCGACCACCACGCGATGGCCACATGGCATTTGTGCGCTCACCAGACGGTATTTCTATTGAACTATTGCAAGAAGGCCACTTAGCGCCACAAGAGCCGTGGGCAAGCATGGAAAATACTGGTACTTGGTAAGCAAAAGTATCCACCAAGGTCACATTAGCTTAACTAACTCTTCTATTGAGTAGTGTGGTGAAGCAAAGTTGTAAAACATAAAAAAGTCAGCAAGTTGCTGACTTTTTTGTTGTTTAGTTGCTAATTAATTAGCAACTAAGTTCGCTGCGTTGTCATTTTTTAGTCACATAACTTTCATAACATCAAGGTCTTACCAGCAAAGGCTTTATTGCTCTAGCGCTAGCATGTTGTATTAGTAGGCCCCTTTATGAAAAGTTCAGCGATAACAAAATCAGGACTTGAATCATTAATTCATTCAAAGAATTTTCGTTGCTTCTTCCAGCCAATCTTTGATGTTCACCAATCCACTGCCATTGGCTACGAAGCACTAGTTCGCAGTCCATTTGAGCCGCCGACGTTTAACCCAGCAGAATTATTTGATAAAGCTTTCGAATTTGGTTTACTCGCAGAACTAGAGCAATGCTGTCGCCGCATCGCCATCAAGCAATTTGTAAAGCTAGGCTTAGAAGGATTCTTGTTTCTCAACGCCAGCCCACTGGCTATCGAGCAAACTAAACATAAAGCGAGCTCTATGCCTGCCATGTTGCGCGACTATGACTTTGATCCTGCAAGAATCGTTATCGAAATTACTGAACGTTATGAGGCAACTGATGAGAACCTGTTAAAAACAGGATTACAACGTTATCGAGATCTAGGTTTTAAAATTGCCATTGACGATTTAGGTACAGGCCACTCAGGGTTAAAACAATGGTCTGAGGTTCGCCCAGACATCGTTAAAATCGACCGGTATTTTATTAGCGGCTGCCAGCACAATATTGTTAAACGAGAACTGATTAGAACCATTTTTGAGCTTGGCAAAACCACAGGTGTTAGCGTAATCGCCGAAGGGATTGAAAATGAAGATGAGTATCTGCTCCTGCGTAAGCTAGGCATGAAATATGTGCAAGGTTATTTGCTTGGCAAGCCACAAAGTGAGCCGGAAACCCAGCTTCCCAAACTTCTAGTAGAAAAGCCTTTGCAAAAAGATACCACTAAGCCAAATGCTCAATTCGAATTAAGTAAACTTATTCAACGAATCGAGCCAATTTTTGCAGATATTTCATGCAAAGCGGTATACAGCCAGTTCAAAGCAGAGCCAAATTTAAAAAGTATTGCCGTTGTTGATGATATGCAATTACCGATGGGCATGGTGTATCGCGATGAATTAACGGATCTGCTTTCATCTGACTATGGGCATGCCCTATATGATAAACAGCCCATAGCTAAAGTAATGCGGCCTGTGAGCTTAATGGTTGATGAGCATTCAAACCTAGATGATGTAAGTAAGTTTATTACTGACCATAGCGAGTTTGATTTGCACCCTGAATTTATAGTCACCACCCAAGGTAAATATGCCGGATTAGCCAGCGTTAGGTCTATCTTGAAGATGATGACCGAAGAGAAAATCATGCACGCTCAGCAGGCTAACCCATTAACCATGCTACCGGGCAATATTGTCATTGAACGCAAAGTTAATCAGTTAATAAGCCACAAACACGATTTTCAACTCGCTTACTTTGATCTTGATAATTTCAAGCCTTTCAACGATGTATATGGCTATGCCGCTGGTGATCAAGTGATCAAATTAGTTGCCGACGTTATCGTTGAATACAGTAATAAACACGGTAATAAGCACAATCAAGAGAACTTTATTGGCCATGTTGGTGGTGATGATTTTGTTGTTGTTTTTCAGTCTGGCGACGCCCTTGCCTGCTGTCAGGAAATTCTCTTGGTGTTTGAAAAACGTATCATTCAATATTTTGAGCTAGAGCATGTAAAACAGTCTGGATACTTTGCCGTTGATCGCGCCGGAAACTACACCTTAATCCCCTTGCTATCGCTATCCTGCGGTATTATTAGCCCTGACATTGAAGTAATTAGCTCAGTGCACGATGTTTCTGTACAAGCGAGTAAAGCGAAGAAAGTTGCCAAAGAAGCAACACGTGGAGAAGTGATTACTCTCAGGCAAGGCACTAACGGCCAAAAGCCAGAGCTTGGTTGCATTAACCAAGCGAATGTCGCTTACTTGCGAAACTAAACTTCAAAAAACTAAGCCTCAATAAACTAAAGCGTTTTAAGCTATGGATACAAAAAAGGCACGCTTATGCGTGCCTTTTATTAATGTTAGTTTTCTTGCCTGCGCTTTATTTACATTTAGCGATAGCTTGTTCTAACGCTGCTAAACATAAGGTGACATTTTCTTGTCGAGCGGCAAAGCCCATCAAGCCAATGCGCCATGCTTCGCCTGCAAATTGCCCAAGGCCAGCACCAATTTCTAAATTAAATTCATTTAATAAAAATGATCTTACTTTAGCATCGTCTAAGCCCGCTGGGATCTTGATAGTGTTAAGCTGAGCTAAGCGCTCATTTTCAGGCACGATAAACTCAATGTCTAACGCTGCTAGGCCTTCAGCCAATTTGTTATGCATGTTTTGATGACGTTGCCAGCTGTTTTCAATACCTTCTTCGTGCAGCATCACAAGCGATTCATGCAAGGCATAAAGTGAATTAACAGGCGCTGTATGGTGGTAAGCACGTTTGCCATCGCCAGACCAATAACCCATCACCAGTGATTGATCTAAGAACCAACTTTGGATTTTGTCCGTACGGCCTTTTAGTTTTTCAACCGCTTTTTCACTAAAGCTAATTGGCGAAATACCCGGTACGCAAGATAAACATTTTTGGCTACCTGAATAGATGGCATCAATTCCCCACTCATCTACTTTTAACTCACTGCCGCCTAATGATGTTACCGCATCAACAATCGTCAAACAGTCATATTTAGCCGCAATTTCACAAAGTGTTTTCGCATCAGAGCGCGCGCCCGTAGAAGTTTCAGCATGCACAAATGCCACAACACTAGCATCTGGATTCGCTTTTAACGCATCTTCTAATTGTTGTGGGTCAACTGCTCTGCCCCATGGTGAATCAACAACCACTAACTTGGCACCAATACGCTCAACATTTTCAATCATACGAGCGCCAAATACACCGTTGCGACAAACAACAACCGTATCTTGAGGCGTAACTAAGTTGACAAAACAGGCTTCCATACCGGCAGAGCCTGGAGCAGAAAGTGCAATTGTGTATGGGTTTTTAGTTTGAAAAGCATATTGTAAAAGCGCTTTAACCTCGTCCATCATAGTGACAAATTTAGGATCGAGATGACCAATAGTTGGTCTCGCTAAAGCAGATAATACACGTGCACTTACATCAGAAGGGCCAGGGCCCATCAAGGTACGTTGCGGTGGAATAAACGAAGAATAATTCATAGCAATAATATCCGATATTGTCTTTTGGGCAATGTAACATGTGAATACGCCATCAATTAAATTAATCCAAACTATGTAACGTATTCACAAATTTTATTTTTTATCTATTGCAAACTAAGCAGTTATTGCGCTTGTCGACAGTTTGAAAAATAGTAAGATTAGATCAGCCTAAAGTAAACAATAATAACCATGATGAAATTCAAACGTTTAGCCAGTTCTTGCTGTGTGTTGACAGCCACATTAGCTTTTATTAGCCAGCCAACACATGCTGAAATCCCCCACAATGCCGAAATATCTGCTTCTCAAGACCACGTCATTTCACTCGCCAACATCAAAAAAGATGTTGAGTTTTTAGCAAGTGATGCACTAAAAGGCCGCAAAGTATTTACGCCAGAACTAGATCGAGCGGCAAATTACATCGCCGCCCGCTTTAAACAAGCCAAACTTGAGCCCTTTAAAGCAAGTTACCGCCAGCAATTCGATATTTACAATATCAAACCAGCTGCTTTAGCGGTGACGCTTAATGGGAAGAAAGTGCCTGAAGCACAGATGGCATTGGCGAGTACCGCGAAAAGCTTTAATTGGACAGCGGATAGTAAGGTTGTAACCCATATTGTTAGCAAAGAACAAAATCTGCGCCAAACACTGAGCAAGATTAACCAGCAAGGGGGCGATCACTTCCTTGTTATTCACCCTAGCCACCAAGACTTATTCAAACGCTATCAAGCCTATTTTGCAAAAGGGTTAACCAAGCTAAGCAACACCCCAACAGGCACTATTTTGATGGTGCTTGACGGTAGTAAGCAGATTGATGAATACTCCGCATCAGGCAGCAATGTAGTGACCACAAAGGCACTAACCAATGTTATTGGTGTGTTGCCGGGCAAAACCAAACCTGAAGAGGTTGTGTTGTTTACTGCTCATTATGATCACATTGGTACTGTGCTTAGCGCCAGCAAAGATAGTGATGAGCATAGCAATACCCGTGGGCAACAAGACCTTATTTATAACGGTGCTGACGATAATGCCTCAGGTGTAGCGGGTGTGCTTAATCTCGCTAGATATTTTGCCGCAGCGAATAATAATGATCGGACACTAATATTCGTCGCCTTTACCGCTGAAGAAATTGGCGGCTATGGCCCAAAACACTTTGCTAAACATTTACCAGCAGATAATGTCGTGGCTATGGTGAACATGGAAATGATTGGTAAAACGTCTAAGTTTGGCGCAGGAAAATTATGGATGACAGGCTTTGAACGTTCTAATTTAGCGACAATTATGAATCAAGCAATCACACATCAAGCTAACCGCATTCAAGCAGACCCTTACCCTGAGCAGCAATTATTTTATCGCTCGGACAATGCCACGTTTGCAAGGATGGGAGTGCCAGCGCACAGCTTTAGTACGGTTCAACTCGATCAGGACAAGCATTATCATGCAGTTAGCGATGAAGTCGCGACATTAAACCTAGCGTCACTTCAGCAAGTGTTAGCCACAATTGCCAAAGGCATCAAGCCGGTTGTATCAGGTGTAGCAACACCGAGCCGGGTTGATTCCGCAAAAGTTGCCAGTGAAGGTAAAATCTATTAACGCTCACTGACTAAGTTTAGTTGTTCTCACTGAACAGATAACAAGTGACGCATAACGAAAAAAGGAAGCACACCATATGCTTCCTTTTGTTTTTATCGCCTATGCGAACAAGCTAGTTGCTGGTATTTAAAATTAGATGGCCATCGGTGCGAATATAAAGAATGCTTTCCTGCGCACTACGAAGCTGGTAGTTATTCGACTGATCAGCGCCCAAATAACTACCTGGCGCTAAACTTCTCACTTTGTTGGCATTATTGCTATCAACCAAACCTAGCTGCCCAGTAATAACAACCGCTCTGAACTCTTGAGCGCTACTAATTAATTGTCCGGCAAATCCTGCTGGTAGTTTAGTCAGCGAGCCATTAATTTCACCTTTGCTGGTATTTCCCCACAAGAAAGCACGCTCGCCCGCACCATACGGCTGCCATACCAAGTTATTTGCATGAAGGTTAATCGGCGCTTCACCATTGTTGAATGCTTGGTTTGATGGCTTGACTAAATATGGGCCACGGTCAATTTCTAGATAAATTAAATTACTCTCACCATTGGCGGCAGTAATGTGATCTTCGCCTGCAGGTTGTGTCCAGTAAGAACCCTTTGGCATCCACATTCTTGCTGCTGTAGGGTCGTCATTATGCAATAAGCCATTAATGACAATACCGCGATAGGTAATATTGTGAATATGTGGTGGCGAAGAAAACCCTTTCTTAAACCTAACTAACATACCTGTGGCTGTATCTTTTGTACGATCCCCCCACAAATTTGCGGCACCAGGGCTTTTGTCACCTCTAAGCGGGTTTAAGTAACCCCAATCAACATCGTCAGCTTCGATAATATCGACACCTTGTAGTTGAACATCAGCCGACAAACGCTTGACCAGCAGAGCTTCAGATGCATTAGATGCATTAGATGCTAATTCAGCCGACATTGGTTTGGCAAAAGCAAACTGGCTTGTTAGCGAAAGCGCTAGTATGAAAGATATGGCAACAGATAAATTGTTCATTAGGGTAACGTTTGCGAGCGATTAATAATTGCGGCAGAGGGTAACTTTATTCTGCGCGCTAAATAATCAACATTAATTTTAAACAGATTTAACTTACCTTTAATAATCGGTTACTGCCAAGTATTAAGGTGATGTGAAACGCATAAAATGTTGAAGGCTATCGGATTGCTCGATGACAAAGCCGTGGCGTAAATAAAGCTGCTTGGCAGGGTTATCAAGCAAGACATTAAGGGTCAGTGAACGCCCTTGTTCGCTGGCCTTGCGCTTACAAACCAGTAACACCTTATCGCCTATTCCTTTGTTTTGATATTCAGGCAAAATTTGAAATTGGCGTATGTGCAAGCTGCCATTTTCAATACCTAGCTTGATCAGGCCAACGGTCGAGTGGCCCAACTTGATTAAGAAGGAATCATTAAAATGCTCGTGAATTCGAGCCACGTGCTGCTCATCACTCATTTCAATGCCCGCCTTTTTCAAGTGGGACTCCATGGTTAACTTACGCAGGTAGGTTAAAAAGCCGATGTCTTGGTAACCCGCTTTAACAAACGATATCGTGACATTCGTTTGCTGGCGATTAGGGTTATGCTTGGCTTCTTTACAGGGCGTCGAAGATTGTTCTTGTGTCACGCGTTGTCTTAACTATCAGGCAAGGGATGATTTTCGCGCCAATATCGCGAATTTAGCCGCAATATTCAACCATTAGTCTTATCAATTGCGCTTTTTATCGTGCATTTCTTGCATTTACTAAATATTCCAAGGCAAACTCAACCAGTTATATAAATGAAGGAAGCAAGATGCAATTTAACAAGTCATTATTAGCTTTAGCCCTTAGCACTGCCGTTCTAGCAGGTTGTGGTTCAGAGCAATCAACAAACACAGCACCCGTTGCAGAAAAAGCCACAGAGCAACAAACCGTTGCCGCAGCACAAACTGAATCAGAAAAAGCGAATGCGCTATTTGATCAAATTTTTGACGAAGGTATTGATCGCAGCCCAATGATGCAGACGTTCTTAGGCATCAAAAAAGACTACGATAAATGGAATGACATTTCAGAAGAAAACGCACTTAAAGAACTGGAAATTACCAAACAAGATTTAAAGCGTATTCAAGCACTTGATGTGAGCAAGCTTGACCAACAAACAGCGGTTAGCTACGCCTTGTTAGAACAAAAATTACAACAAGAAATTGATGATTTTCAATGGCGCCATCACAACTACCCTGTTAACCAAATGTTTGGTTTACATTCGCAAGTACCAGCCATGCTGATTAATCAGCAAACGATTGCCGATGAAAAAGAAGCGAACGATTACATTGCACGTGTCAATGGTACGAATAAACTGATCAACCAATTAATTGACCAGCTAAAAATTCGTGAAGCGAAAGGCATTATCGCCCCTAAATTTGTATTCCCACATGTTATTCGTGATTCGAAAAACATTATTGCGGGCGCTCCTTTTGAAGCCGGTGAAGACGGCACAATTTTGGCTGATTTCCGCAAAAAGGTGAACAAGCTGGAATTAGACGATGCCAAAAAAGCAGCTTTAATCGCTGACGTTGAAAAGGCACTAGTTGAGCAATTAAAACCTGCTTACGACAGCTTAGTTGCGTATTTAATGGAACTGGAAACCAAAGCCGATACACGTGACGGCGCATGGAAGTTCCCTGAAGGTGAAGCGTTCTTCAATAATGCCCTAAACCGCACAACAACCACAGACTTAACATCTGATCAAATTCATGAAATTGGCTTAAGCGAAGTTGCACGTATTCACGATGAAATGCGCGCCATCATGAAAAAAGTAAACTTTGAAGGAGATTTAGCCGCATTTTTCGAGTTTATGCGCAATGACAAACAGTTCTACTACAACAGTGACGAAGAAGGTCGCGCTCGCTACTTAAAAGAAGCAACAGCATACATCGACACGATGAAAGAGCGCCTAGACGAGCTGTTCTTAAGCAAGCCAAAAGCTGGCCTAATTGTTAAAGCAGTAGAACCTTTCCGCGAAAAATCTGCTGGTAAAGCTTTCTACCAGCAGCCAACACCAGATGGCTCTCGCCCAGGTATTTACTACGCGAACCTTTACGACATGGAAGCCATGCCAACATATCAAATGGAAGCCTTGGCTTACCACGAAGGTATTCCGGGTCACCATATGGAAATTGCTATGAAGCAAGAGCTTGAGGGTATTCCAAAATTCCGTAAGTTTGGCCGCTACACCGCTTACACTGAAGGTTGGGGCTTATACTCTGAAATGATCCCGAAAGAAATTGGTTTCTATCAAGACCCATATTCAGACTTTGGTCGTTTAGCCATGGAATTATGGCGCGCCTGTCGTTTAGTGGTTGATACAGGTATTCACGCGAAAAAATGGACGCGCGAGCAAGGTATCGAGTACTACGTAACCAATACGCCGAATGCAAAGTCTGACGCAGTTAAAATGGTTGAACGTCATGTGGTGATGCCATCACAAGCAACAGCATACAAAATTGGTATGTTAAAAATTGTTGAACTGCGTGAAATGGCCAAAGAAAAGCTAGGTGACAAGTTCGATATTCGCCAATTCCACAACGTTGTGTTAAGCCAAGGTCCTGTACCGTTAAACGTACTAACCGATATGGTGAACGAATATATCGCGAAAAATAGCTAGCAAAATAGCTAAGCAGGATTACGCGTAGCGGCTTTTCATCAAGCTACGCATACTTTCGCTAACTATTATCAGCCCGTGATTAACTGTGTCTAACACGTTTAAGCACGGGCTTTTTTAGGTCTAAAATCAGCGCTATTTCTTAGTTAAAAACTCTATTGCCCTTCTAGCGGCTCACTTCCCACCACCTGAACATTTTGTGTAGGCGTAGGCATACTAATCCCCGCTTGTTTCAGCGCCTGATAAACACTTAAGTTCAATTGAAAACGCTGTGCGAAGTATTCAGCGGTAGGTACCCAACAGCGATAAACCAAATGAAACCCAAGTGGCGAAAATCGATCAATACCCACTTGAATTTTAGCGGCATCACTTAGCTTGCTGGCTAGGGTATCTTGAATTAAGCCAATTGCCACTTCAGGGTCGGCGTCATAGCCAATGGCAATTTCGGCCTCCATCAACTTGTTTTCTTGGCTATTGTGGAATATTTCCCCAACTACCTCTTTGTTGGGAATAAAAATGCGCTCACCATCTTCATTTCTAAGCACTGTCATCGCGAGTTTTATATCATCAACAATACCGCACCGCTCTTTTAAAATAATGGTGTCTCCTAGCTTGTAGGGCCTTGTTAAAATTATCGCCAACCCTGCGCCGTAGTTAGATATCGGCCCCTGAATCGCCAAACTAATACCAAATGTTAGCGCGCCTATGGCAGCGATTAGCGGAGCGATGGTAAAACCCAGTTGGCTAACCGCAACCACAACAAACAGTAGAATTACCGTTGTTTTGGCTAGGCTACTAAAAAAGCCGCTTAAGGTTGCATCAAGGTTTCGTTTTTCACAAACCTTGCGAACGAGTTTGCTAACCTTTGACGCCAGCCACCAACCAATAATCAGAATGATAACAGCACCAAGAATTTGGAAGCTGTATGTCACTAAATATTCTGCAATTAACTCGTAGAGTTTTTTAAATTCCTGCAACTGTGCCGGCATTTCATCCATGTGGTTCTCCCAATAGTGTTAAAAACTTGTATCTCATGATAATAATTGGGATATGATAACAAGCACAATAATTAATCAAGGAAAGTTATGTCTACTAAGCCTATCGCCCTATTACTAAGTTCCGCACTGTTGTTTTCAGCGCCATCTCACGCCGAAGGTTGGCTTGAAAGTTTAAAAAGTATGCTCGGTATTGGTACCAGCGAAAGCCAAGAAGCTGAACAACCTCAAGCCAGTATTGAAGGCTTGATGGCCAGCTTAAAGAGCTTGGGAGTTACCGAAGCACAAATTCAAGGCGGTTTAGCCGCGATTATGAATTTTGTCTCTAACAATATTTCGAGTGAAGAATTCAACCAACTTGCTGAAGCTTTACCTGGCAGCAAAGAATTGTTAGATGCAGTACCCGATATTAGCCAGCTCAAATCAGGCTCTGGCCTTTCTGGTTTGCTTGATAAGGCAAGTGAGTACAGCGACACCTTAAAAGCTGCCAATGATGTGAAAAAACAATTTGAAGTGATTGGCTTGTCGCCGGAGATGATTGGTCAGTACACCACTAAAATTCAAGAGTATTTAGATACACCAGAAGGCGCTCAAGCTAAACAAATTATTCAAGATAGCTTGGGGAAGCTACTCGGCTAGTACTTGTATAGTTTCATTCGTTTTTTGCTGTTAATTGGTACTACTCATTTCAGCTGCTATCAATAGAGCCTCCGTTGAGGCTCTATTTAGTTTTAACTTTCCCGCCAAGCCCGATCAATGGTGTCCACTAAAGGCTGTAATAAATATTCTAGCGCCGTGCGTTCTCCAGTTTGAATAAAAACTTCGGCGGGCATGCCAGGAATGAGTTCCAATTCATTGAGCTTTTTTAATTCGTCAGTGGATACACTCACCCTTACTAGGAAAAAGGTTACGCCACTGCGCTCATCTAACATACTGTCTGCCGACACATATTTTACCCGCCCCTGCAGTTCCGGCGTTGTGCGCTGCTGAAAGCCAGAGAGCTTAACTCGTGCTTGCTGGCCTACAATAACATCATCTATATCAGTGGGAGTGACTTGCCCCTCAATGATTAGCTTGTCATCTGCTGGCACAATTTCCAGCAATAACTGACCCGGCACAACGACCCCGCCAATGGTGTGAACGTTAAGACCCACCACAGTGCCAGTCACTGGCGCTTTTACCACCATTTGTTGCAAGGTATGAGCGGCAGCAATTTCACGCTCTTGCAAATCAATAATCTGTTGCTCAACTTCTTGTAACTCAGCTAACACTTCTTCATTAAAGCTGCGCTTGATTCGAATCAATTCTAGTTTTTTCTCATCAATACTTGAACGAGCTCCTGCGATTAAAGAGATAAACTCGCCACGCTCTCCTTCAAGCTGCGCCAGGTTGCGTTCAAGCTCCAAAAGTCGGCCGTTATCGACAAGTCCTTGCGCTCTTAGCTGTCTAAGGTTAACTAACTCGTCACTACTAATGGTCACTTGCCGCTCTGTGGCCTTTTTTTGAGCTCGATAGCCATCAATTTGTGTTAACAAATTGTCGATTTGCTGGGCTAAGATTTCTTGTTGAGATGTCTGAACTTCACGGCGAATAGCGAATAAAGATGTTTGCGCAGCTATCAACCCCTGCTTATCTTGGGCGCTTTTACCTTCAGATGGTTGTGTCGTGCGAACTAACGAAAAATCTGGAGCATTTATGCCATCTCGCTCTGCTTGCAACCTAGCTCGTTGAATACGAGCGGCAAATAAGGCACTGCGAACAACAGCTAACGAGGACTCAGCCTGAACAGGGTCTAGCAACACCATCACATCACCATTAGTAACTTGCTGACCATCTTTCACTAACACTT
This sequence comes from Thalassotalea euphylliae, assembly GCF_003390395.1. NCBI lineage: Bacteria > Pseudomonadati > Pseudomonadota > Gammaproteobacteria > Alteromonadales > Colwelliaceae > Thalassotalea > Thalassotalea euphylliae. The sequence continues at coordinate 2,707,091 of NZ_QUOV01000001.1, forward strand.
CACGTACGACACCACCATCTAAGTGCTGTATTTGCTTGCGATTAGTGTCTACTTTAATTTGACCAGAAGCAATAATGGCACTGGCAAGAGGCGCCGTCATTGCCCATAAGCCACTGCCCACAACAAAGACAATAATGATCAATAGCCCCAGTAACATCGGCTGTTTTATCGACGTATTTACGCTGGTAACTTTAGCTGCTTGAAAAGCGTTTGCCATATTTCGCTCGACATTAATTGATTCACTATAAATTAACTAATCCAAATTAAGTGCTAGCTAACTAGATATTAACTAATCCAAATTCAGTTAACTCGACTTTGTTTCCACTACCGGTCTGATCAACTGGCTCATAATTTCCTGTGTTTCACCAAAAGCGGCTATTCGCCCATCGCGCAGCACTAACAACTGATCTGTAACATTCATTAGCGCTGGTCTATGACCAATGACGATCACTGTTGCCCCTTGTTGCTTGAGCGCCACAATTGCTTTCATCACACTACGCTCGGCTTCTGCATCAAGTGATGAAGTTGGTTCATCTAATAGAACCAATTTAGGTTGCCCAAATACGGCTCTTGCCAGGGCAACACGCTGGCGCTGACCACCTGATAGAACTTCACCAAAGTCACCAGCGGCACAGTTATACCCTTGGTCAAGATGTAAAATCATGTCGTGCACACCAGCGAGTTGACCTGCTTCCATAATTTGCTCGGGTGATGCGTCGTTAAATCGCGCAATATTCTCTGCTATCGAGCCTGGGAACAATTCAACTTCTTGCGGCAAGTAACCAATATAAGGGCCGAGTTGCTCCCTGTCCCATTGATCATAAGTCGCATTATCTAGCCTTATCTCACCATGTATTGGTTTAACCAAGCCAAGTAATAATTTTCCTAACGTTGTTTTACCAGCGGCATTGGGGCCTGTAATGCCAAGCACCGTACCTGCTGATATGTGAAAGCTGATATCTTTTAACAACGGCGACTCACTGCCATCAAACTGATAAATAATATTTTTTACCGCCAAATTACCGACTGGCGCAGGCAAAGGTAAAGGCTCTACCGGCTCAGCAAAGTGTTGTTGAAACGCGATCAACCTTGCTTTGGCATCTCGTGCTTGAATAACCAGTCTCCAGCCACTAATGCACGCTTCAATTGGAGCTAACCCGCGCCCCATTATTATGGATGCCGCAATCATAACGCCCGGCGAGGATTCTTGTTGAATAACTAAGAATGCCCCCATGCCTAAAATACCGACCTGCAAGCTAAAGCGAATACCTTTTGATAGTGATGAAATATAGCCACTGCGCTGGGTTGCAACTGCGCTTGTCGCTAAGCTTTGCATGCGCGGCTCGCGCCATTTAGCTTTTAAGTTATCGGCCATACCCATCGCATAAATAGCGCTTTGCTGACGGGCACAAATATCGGTAAAACGATACGCTTCACCACTGGCGCTGGTGCTTTCTGATTGCACCTTGCGGGTTAAGCTTTCGCCGATAAGTGCTAGAGTGAATAAAACAATGGCACCAGCTAAAGCTAAATGTCCTAACCAAGGGTGTAAGACATAAATAAGCCCTAAATAAAGTGGTGTCCAAGGGGCATCCATAATCGCCGCCAATGCAGGGCTAGAGATAAATGAGCGCACCGTTTCAATATCTCGCAGTGGTTGGCTGTGGCCTCCTTGCTCTAATATGTTTTTAAAAGTATAGCTCGCGACATCATTTTCAAAGCGACAACCTACTCTTGAGAGTACAAGACTTCGCACGCTATCTAGAGCAATAAGCACCATCAGTGCAGCAATAGCAAACAAGGTCAAAAACAGTAAGGTCGGCTGACTCGCCGAGATCAGGACACGATCGTAAACTTGCAGCATATACAGCGGTGAAACTAACATTAAAATATTGATCACACAGCTAAATAGAATAACCGGAACAAGCGAGCGCTTAAGTTGGCTAAGCGCTCTATAAAAAGGGAGTTCGTCAGTATTACTGTCTGTCATCACAGAACAAACTTAATGTCAGGCTTGCGCAAAAGTCACTAAGTTAAGTAGGGGTTAGTGATGCAATTGCTTTGTGCTTCCACGATAAAATAAACCACTCAGAAGTACCATCACCATTAACCATAATGTGCTCGGTACAGGGATAGTTTGAACCACATTCCCCGTTAAGCTAAACGCCATATTGGCAGCAGGTACTTGAGGTATAATTTGATTACCAGAAAGCAGCAGGGCAGGAGGCGCTCCAGGTACACCATTCGCTGATTGCCAACCAACAGGGAGTGCGCCAATAGGCCCCGGGCTGCCATCAATAGTATTGTTAGATGCAGCAGCTACTTGAAAATAATAATTGCCAGACGCCAGTGATTGTGGTGTTGCGAGTGACAATGAATGTGAAAATAATTGGGTAATCGGATCCAGTACTTTAGTAATTTCACTATTAAAAACGGAGACCACTGTACTCCATATGGGCGCTCCAACAAGTAGGTTGCCGTTATCCTGATAAATGGCAATATCAAAAACATTAGACCTTGTTTGAAATAACGGATCTATGCTTTCAGACGTCCAAAAATCTATCTGGGTTAATTCAACATCGCTAGACAGAGAAAAGTTATCTATTAATTTAAACCCTGCGGTAGAAATGGGCCCAGATGCAACAGGGGATCGCGCGGTTAGCGGGTCTTGGCTAAACAACAATGCCGCATTGCTACTCGCGGTAAACAATAAACAAAACAACAACAATAGATGACTCAAACGTACGGATAATAACTTAACCATTCCTTGACTCCTTATTTTTGTTTTCTTCTGTATGTTATGGCAGCTATTTAATGCCTGACAAACTTCTATGCAACATTTACGCCTGGATAATATTTTCTTTAATAACAAAAAGATAATTGGTACTGATTACAAAACAGTGTGTCGATGTTAAAAACATCGACACACTGAGTTCGCTATCTTAACCACATTTGAAAATCGTCATAACGATCAATCAATTGGTCTTCCCAAGGGATAGTTTCAGCATTTGCATATTCAACAAGTTCTGGCAATTCCAGTAATGGCGAGCCTTTAGTTGCCGCTAACTTCGCAACCATTTCAACATTGTCAGTGGCTTTGCTTTCTGTGCTCATTAATCTGTTAAAATCGAATGTAACGTCGAATGTGTGATCACTTTCAGCGCTCTCCTTCTCTCCATCAATCAATTGCTGTGGCACATTTGCATCACTTTGGCGAACAACCTCGCCCGCTGCCAACGAGTCATAATCAAACTTAACATCAAAACTATGTAGGTTTGGAGCAAAGGCTTTTCCTGAGTCATCAACTTTCTCAGGTAAATCAGCATCACTTTGGCGAACAACCTCGCCTGCTGCCAACGAATCGTAATCAAACTTAACATCAAAGCTATGTAGGTTTGGAGCAAAGGCTTTTCCTGAGTCATCAACTTTCTCAGGTAAATCAGCATCACTTTCGCGAACAACCTTGCCTGCTGCCAACGAATCGTAATCAAACTTAACATCAAAGCTATGTAGGTTTGCCCCAAATACTTTACCTGAATCGTCGACTTTCTCAGGTAAATGAGCATCACTTTGGCGAACAACCTCGCCTGCTGCCAACGAGTCATAATCAAACTTAACATCAAAGCTATGTAGGTGTGCTGAATTCGATTTTTCTGAATCACTAACGCTCTGCAAACCAACATTACTTTCCTTCAATCCACCTTTATCTGGAATTGCTTCAAAGTCCTTGGATAAGCTAATTGAGGCTGATTGGCTAAGCGCTGCGCTATTGGCAAATTCGCTTGCTTGATCAGATGCAGGTCGATAACCAAATTGCAGATAATCAATATAAAAGTCACTACCAGTATTTGAGTCACCTGCTGCCGCAGCATTTCTATCGTCAGCATAACTGCCATAGACAAAGTTACTACCATCGTATGCGCCGGCATTAAAGACGACATAGCTAAACGCTTGATTAGTGGCAAAGGTAACATCGACATTACCGTCGGCTTCACCTAAGACCATCATTTCTTCAATTAAACTGCCATCGTCTGCCAATAATTGGATTCTCGCCGCTTCGTGCAGACCAGCACCTTCATTGGCAAATAGGTTGGTAAAGGTGAGCGAGCCATTAAACACCGCATCGGTTAGCGAGATTCGCAAACCCTCTGTGCCGTCAAGCTCTTGGAATACAGGGCTAGTGAGTGAAGTATTACCGCTAACCCCCAAATCACCCAGTGCAATATCCTGTCCAGGTAACTGCCATGAATCAAAGCCAACAAATGACGCTGGCGTCCAAGCTTCACCCGCATTGTCAGTTTGCGCTTTATGTTCAATTGCCAAACCTTCCGTAGTCCAGCTATTTTGCCATCCCAATGGATCGAAGAAACTTAAGAACTGTGCCGCTTCGCCCACTTTTAATCCGACATCAATATTGTCGATAACGCCTAAATCAAACGTACCTGAGTCGGTCACCACTTGCACACTAACGTCGAACAAGCCTAAATCGGCATATTGATGTGTCAATGCTGAGGTATCAGGGAAAGATTCCACTGGTGAACCATCACCCCAGTCGACCAGCACCTCATTGATAGGTTCGCTACTGTTGATGGCTAAATCCAGCGTTACCGTATCATTGCGTAAGCTAAATTCTGGCATATTACCGCTCCCTGTTGGTGGCGTGAAGGTATCTTCAACAGTGACATTTTTGGTCGCCACATCAGTAAAGACGCCATCTTCATCTTCAAGGCTAACACTGATAGTAAAATCACCTGCCGCTATATAGGCATGAGTGATATCACCGACACTATTAAACGACTCAATCGTGCCATCGCCCCAATCAACGCTAATACCATTGGCAACCAAAGTATCATCACCGGGATCAACAATGTCGCTAAGCGTTAACGTGTAAAGGGCATTAACATCAACCGTATTGGCACCCGTTGCTGTGGTATCTGGTGCAACGTTATTAACGGTAATATCGAGCGTGCCTGCCGGGAAGGTTCCCTCGGTATTAACAATACTAACGGAAATCGTACGAGCGTTTGGACCATCACTGTAAATATGCGGGTGATCGCCTAAACTCGCTACCGACTCGACTGGTGAACCATCGCCCCAGTCAATCAAGTATTCCGTGACCGTATCATTTGTACCTGGGTCAATTAGGTTTGATAGGTTTAAGGTATAAGTGCTACCTTCATCAACAACTAAATCGCCTGAAATAGTTAGCGCAGGGGCGACATCATTAACACTAATGGCTAAACTGGCAGCGATAAAGGTACCGTCTTCATCGGTTACTTCCAGCTCGATAGTGGGTGTGGTATCACCATCAGCAAAGATATGGTTGTAATCACCAGCGCCAGTGTAAGGCGTGCTGTTGCCATCGCCCCAGTTGATTACCGCATTGGTGACGGTATCATCGCCGGGGTCGACAATATCACCGAGCGTTAGGGTATAAGTACTGCCCTCATTGACACTAGCGTCACCCGAAATAGCGGCCGTTGGCGCAACATTAGCGACATTGACGGTAAAGCTCTCACTATCACTCTCGCCTGCCTCATCTGTGACCGTGACGGTCACGGTTGGTGATGCATCACCATCGTCGAAGCTATTGCTAATATCAAAGCTGTTGTTTGTAGTGGCAAAACTCTGATCGGCATTGCCATCGCCATCCCAATCGATATCAACCGTCCAACCCGCTGCACCATTATCTTCACCGTCGGTAAAGTTAATGGTGCGAGTAAAAGTATCGCCCTCATTAATATTGGCATCGCCCTGTGCAACCACATCAACCGAAGTTGCAGGAGCATTAACAGTAACCGCTTTGGTAGCAACATCACTAAATAGCCCGTCTTCATCTTCTAAGCTAACACTAATAGTAAAGTCACCCGTTGTGACATAAGTGTGAGTAACATCGCCAATACTGTTAAACGACTCGACAGTGCCATCGCCCCAATCAACCGTAATACCATTGGTGATGATAGTGTCATCACCCGGGTCGATTATTGCACCGAGCGTTAAGGTGTATAGCGCATTTTGAATGGCGGTATTGGCACCCGTAGCTGTGGTATCGGGTGCAACGTTATTAACGGTAACGTCTAAGGTGCCAGCAGCTGGGAAAACACCATCATCATTAACGATAGTCACCGAAATGGTGTGATTTTGATCACCATCGGCATAGACATGGTTATAGCCGCCAAGGCTGGCGACTGATTCGACTGGCGAGCCATCGCCCCAGTCAATTAGATATTCACTAACTGGATCATCTCCGGGATCGGCAAGATTAGACAGGCTTAAGGTGTAAGTACTACCTTCATTAACACTGGCATCACCAGAAAGCTGAACACTTGGCGACACATCATTAATGGTGATATTCAAACTGGCGGCGATAAAGGTATCATCTTCATCAGTGACTAGCAGTACCACTGTCGCGCCACTAACGCCATCAGCAAATACATGGTTGTAATCACCCGCACCTGTATATGTCGTGCTAGTGCCATCTCCCCAGTTGATTACCGCGTTAGTCACTGTATCGTCACCGGGATCAACAATATCACCGAGCGTTAAGGTATACGTGCTGCCTTCATCGATACTAGCATCACCGGAAATAGCAGCAGTTGGTGCAACATTTGCCACGTTAACGGTAAAGCTCTCACTATCACTTTCCCCTGCTTCGTCGGTAACCGTGACGGTAACAGTTGGAGTGGCATTACCATCGGCAAAAGTGTTGCTGATATCAAAGCTGTTGTTTGTGGTGGCAAAACTTTGATCGGCATTGCCATCACCATCCCAATCAATATCCACTGTCCAACCGGCAGTACCATTGTCTTCACCGTCAGTAAAGTTAATGGTGCGAGTAAAGGTGTCGCCCTCGTTAGTATTGGCATCTGCTTGCGCAGCCACATCCACCGCAGATGCTGGTGCATTAACAGTAACTGCTTTGGTGGCGACATCACTAAACAAGCCATCTTCATCTTCCAGACTGACACTGATAGTAAAATCGCCAGTGGTGACATAAGTGTGAGTAACATCGCCAATACTATTAAACGACTCGACAGTGCCATCGCCCCAATCAACCGTAATACCATTGGTGATAATAGTGTCGTCACCCGGATCAACGATTGCACCCAATGTTAAGGTATATAGTGTATTTTGGATTGTTGTATCAGCACCTGTGGCCGTGGTATCTGGCGCAACATTGTTAACAGTAATATCAAGTGTGCCCCCTGGGAAGATTCCCTCGATGTTAACAATACTAACTGAGATAGTGCGAGCGTTTGGTCCATCACTGAAGATATGCGGATGATCACCTAAACTCGCTACCGATTCGACAGGTGAGCCATCGCCCCAGTCAATTAGGTATTCGGTCACTGTATCATTAATGCCTGGATCAATTAGGTTTGATAGGTTTAAGGTGTAAATGCTACCTTCATCAACCGTTAAATCGCCTGCGATAGTTAGTGTTGGCGCAACATCATCAACACTGATACTTAAACTGGCCGCGATAAAGGTATCATCTTCATCGGTGACTTCCAGCTCAATTGTTGGTGTCGTATCGCCATCAGCAAAGATATGATCATAATCACCAGCGCCAGTGTATGGCGTGCTAGTGCCATCACCCCAGTTGATGACCGCATTAGTCACGGTATCATCACCCGGATCAACAATATCACCGAGTGTTAAGGTATATGTGCTGCCTTCATCAACGTTAGCATCACCAGAAATAGCGGCTGATGGTGCAACATTATTCACGGTAATATCAAATGTGCCCGCAGGGAAGGTTCCATCATTATTGACAATACTAACTGAGATAGTGCGAGCGTTCGGTCCATCACTGTAGATATGCGGATGATCACCTAAACTGGCCACCGATTCGACAGCTGAACCATCGCCCCAGTCAATTAAGTATTCCGTCACCGTATCATTAATGCCCGGATCAATTAGATTTGATAGGTTTAAGGTGTAAGTGCTACCTTCATCAACCGTTAAATCACCTGCGATAGTTAGTGTTGGCGCAACATCATCAACACTAATACTTAAACTGGCTGCGATAAAAGTATCATCTTCATCAGTGACTTCCAGCTCAATGGTAGGTGTCGTATCGCCATCAGCAAAGATATGATCGTAATCGCCAGCGCCAGTATAAGGTGTGCTAGTGCCGTCGCCCCAGTTGATGACCGCATTAGTCACGGTATCGTCACCCGGATCAACAATATCACCGAGTGTTAAGGTATAGGTACTACCTTCATCAACGTTAGTATCACCAGAAATGGCCGCTGTTGGCGCAACGTTCGCCACATTTACAGTAAAGCTCTCGCTATCACTCTCACCCGCTTCGTCGGTAACGGTGACAGTCACGGTAGGCGATGCATCGCCATCATCGAAGGTATTACTGATATCAAAATTCGTGGTCGTGGTGGCAAAACTTTGATCGGCATTGCCATCACCATCCCAATCAATATCCACTGTCCAACCCGCCGTGCCATTATCTTCACCGTCGGTAAAGTTAATAGTGCGGGTGAAATTATCACCTTCGTTAATATTGGCATCGGCTTGCGGTACAACATCCACGGTGGCTGCAGGTGCATTTACGGTGACCGCTTTGGTGGCAACATCGCTAAATTGCCCGTCTTCATCTTCTAGGCTAATACTGATAGTAAAGTCACCTGCTGCGGCGTAGGTATGGGTGACGTCACCAATACTGGGGAAAGTTTCCACCGTACCATCACCCCAATCAACGGTAATTCCATCTACAACGATCGTATCATCGCCGGGGTCGACTATCGCGCCAAGAGTTAAGGTATAAGGTGTTCCAGCAACCACATCGTCGTTGCCACTAAGCGGCAATGTCGGTATGACGTTTTCAACCGTTAAACTAAAGGTTTGAGTGGCAATTTCTTCACTGCCCGAGTCAAATAGGTTAACGGTAATGTCACTTGCTTCTTGGTCATCCGCGAAGAAACGCGTTAGATTAAAGCTGGTACTGCCCGGAGCAACCTCGCCCGATTCGTCTTCAATACCATCATTGTCCCAATCAACCGAGTAACGCCAACCATCAAAGGCGGCATCGCGACCATCAGTAAAGTCGATATCAAGGCTTAAAGTATCTCCTTCGTTAATGGTTTGATCACCGACTGGCGACATGGCAAGTGGCGCGGTAGCACCTCCATCTTCCAAGATAGTCCCAACAATAGGTGTTGTACTAATATCTGCATTGGCTGCATTAAAGAGCACCAAACTAAAGGTTTCATCAGGCTCTAAAGAAGTGTCATCAACAATAGGTAAGCGAATGGTTTTAACGGTCTCGCCCGGTGCAAACCGCAATTCTTCTGTGCCGGGGAAGACAACGTCCGTCACAAAATTAGGGGTGTTAACTGTAGCAGTGCCAGTCACCGCATTATAGCTAACCGTGACTTCACTCGCGCTTGGTGCCGTTAACTGGACAACAAATTCGATATAACCATCACTTTCATAGGCAAAAGCGTCATCAGCAAACAAAGTAGGCGTCGACGCGGTTGCTTGGTCGCTGGCAGCAATTGTTGCCGTTGCCATTTCATCGGCGAAAATTGCACCATTAACATTGCTAATCTGCAAATGGAATTGCTCTTGTGTTTCAGCCAAGGAATCATTAATCAGTGGTACACGCACAGTTTGCACCACCTCAAATGGGCGGAAACTAGCGGTACCAGATACTGGGGTAAAATCGTTAGTATCAGCCGTATCAGCGACCGTTGCATAATCAAAAGTGACCGTATCCGCACTTGGCCGTGTCAATTCAAGTACAAACACCACCTCATTATTTGCTTCATCAACAATGGGATCAGATAGCAAGATAGCAGGTAAGCCAGTGGCATTATCGTTATCAACAATGGTGATGGTATTTTCACTGCGCTCTAGCGTAGCGTTAACCTCATTAAACAAGTTTAAGAATACGACTTCACGCTGTTGTTCATTACTCGTATCATTTACCACTGGCAGGCGAATGGTTTTAACCGTTTCACCCGGTGCAAAATTCAGTGTTTCTGTGTTCGGTAAAATTGCATCAACTACAAAATTAGGTGAACCACTCGTACCGGTACCATTACTATTGCTGTAACTGACACTAACCGTTTGCGTACTTGGCGCACTCAAGCGCACCACAAGTTCAACATAGCCTTGGTCTTCACTAACCGTTGTATCTGCAACACTAATAATTGGAGTTGAAGTCGTTGCTTGATCATTCTTGTCAATGGACGCTGTACCTACACTGTCTGTTAACACGCCATTAGTGGCATTGGATAGCACTAAATTAAATGTTTCTAAGGTTTCTGCTAACGAGTCGTTGATGAGTGGTACACGGACATTTTGCACCATTTCAAATGGGCTAAAGCTCGCCGTACCTGATACCGCAACATAATCAAGACCACTTTCAGCACTACCATTTTGCGTGGTGAAATCAACGGTAACCGTATCGGTACTAGCCCTATCAAGCTCTAGACTAAATACTACCTCAGCCGTATTTTCATCCACCACCATATCGGCGACTTGAATCACGGGCAGTCCAGTCAGGTTAGTTTCATTATCTATAATCGTGATGGCATTTTCGGTGCGTTCTAAGGTTGCATTAACTTCACCGGATAAGTTTAAGAACACGACTTCGCGCTGCTGTTCATTGCTTGTGTCGTTCACCACTGGCAGACGAATGGTTTTAACCGTCTCACCCGGTGCAAAGTTCAGTGTTTCTGCATTTGGTAATACGGCATCAACTACAAAGTTAGGTGAGCCACTGGTACCTGTGCCATTACTATTAGCATAAGTCACACTGACCGTTTGGCTACTTGGCGCACTTAAGCGCACCACTAGTTCAACGTAACCATTGTCTTCACTCACTGTGGTGTCATCGACGCTGATAACAGGTAAAGCAGCTAATGCTTGGTCATTCTCGTCAATGGTCGCCGTACCAATAGCATCGGTTAGCAGGCCATTAGTGGCATTGGATAGCACTAAATTAAAGGTTTCTAAGGTTTCTGCCAGCGAGTCGTTGATCAGCGGCACACTTACATTTTGCACCATTTCCAATGGACTAAAGCTCGCTGTACCTGATACTGCGACATAATCGAGGCCACTTTCGGCACTACCATTTTGGGTGGTGTAATCAACCGTTACGGTATCTGTACTGGCTCTATCGAGTTCTAAGGTAAAGATTACCTCTGCACTGTTTTCATCCACCACCATATCGGCAATTTGAATGACTGGCTGCCCAGTTAGACTCGTTTCATTGTCTATAATCGTAATGGCATTTTCGGTGCGTTCTAAGGTTGCATTCACTTCGTCAAACAAGTTGAAGAAAACAACCTCACCCTGCTGCTCGTTTGACGTATCATTGGTGATTGGTATACGAATGGTTTTTAACGTTTCACCGGGAGCAAAATTGAGTAGCTCGGCATTTGGTAAAACCGCATCAACAACAAAGTTAGGCGAGCCACTGGTTGCCGTACCATTGCTGTTGGTATAGCGAACACTCACTATATCAGCGCTTGGTGCACTTAATCGAATAGCTAGCTCCACAAAGCCGCCGTCTTCACTAATTATGCTATCTGCAACACTGATCACAGGCAGTGCTGATACAGCTTGGTCGCTTGCATCTATAGTCGCGGTGCCGATGGCATCGGTTAGCACGCCATTGCTAACATTAGATAGTAGTAAGTTAAAGGTTTCCAAAGTTTCTGCGAGCGAGTCATTGATCAATGGCACTGAGATATTCTGCACCATTTCGCCCGGATCAAAGCTGGCCGTGCCTGACACTGCGGTATAATCGCTACCACTTAGTGCACTGGCATTCTGCGTGGTGTAGTCAACTGTGACTGTGCTGCTAGTAGGGCGATCTAACTCGAGCACAAAAATAGCTTCTGCACGGCTCTCATCAACGATCACATCATTAACACGGATAACTGGCGCAGTGCCTGGTATCACTTCATTATCGATTATCGTACCCGTTACTTCAGAGCGGCCAATTATCGCGTTGGTTGCGTTAGCAAGGTTGATAAAGAAAGATTCACGGTTCTGCTCATTTGACGTGTCATTAACAATTGGTATTTGCACCAATTGTTCAGTATCGCCGGGGTTGAAGGTGACTAGGATTGTAGACGAGAAAGTAGCATCTCGGCTAAAGCTAGGTGAGGCAACACTGGCAGTACCCGACACAGCATCAACTTCTACCGTTACCGTTTGTGTGCTTGTGTCACTGAGTCTTAAGATAAAGTCAGCGCTACCACCATCTTCTGAGACGACTAAGTCTGCGACGTTGATAAATGGCAATGGCCCCGGAATAGTAACAGTGACATCTTTACTGGCAACGTTAGTAAAAATGCCATCTTCATCTTGCAAATCAACAGAAATAGTAAACAAGCCGTCAGTGGCATAGGTATGAGTAACATCGCCAACTGATGAGAAGGTCTCAACCGTGCCATCACCCCAGTCGACAGTAATGCCATTAGTAACAATAGTATCATCACCGGGATCGACGATTGTACCTAAGGTTAATGTGTAAAGATCATTGACATTAACATCGTCGGCACCTGTAGCTGTGGTATCTGGTGCCACGTTATTAATGGTGACATCTAAGGTACCTGCAGGGAAAGTATCATCATCATTAACAATACTGACTGAAATCGTATGACTGTCAGGACCGTCAGCAAAGATATGATCAACATCGACATTTGTATCACCGCTAATTGGCACTGATTGCACCGCAGAACCATCACCCCAATCAATCAAGTATTCGCTGACTGGATCATCACCAGGGTCAATCAAATTCGATAGGCTTAAGGTGTAAGTGCTGCCTTCGTCAGCACTCGCAGCACCACTGATGGTGACGGTCGGTGGCACATCATTGATGGTGACAAATTGACTGGCCGCAATATGTGTACCGTCTTCATCAGTAACTTCTAAGCGGACATTCGGTATCGTATTGCCAAGGCTGTTGCCATCAACAAAGGTGTGGTTGTAATCGCCTGGGCCAGTGTAAGGTGTGGTTGTACCATCCCCCCAATTAATCACGGCTGAAGTGACGGTTTCCACACCAGGATCGGTTATATCACCAAAGGTAAAGGTGCCCTCCTCACCTTCATCAAGCTCTGTCGGACCAGAGATTGTTGATGTAGGAGCGACGTTCAAAACGCTAATAAAGCGACTACCGGCATCGAGGAAAGTACCGTCATCATTGGTGACATCAACACTAATGGTATATCCAAATGGCCCATCCGCGTAGGTATGTTCAATTGACGTAAAGGTATCAGAAGTGATGGTTTCAACTGTACCATCGCCCCAGTCAATAACATACTCTGATACTGGGTCATCGCCGGGGTCAACAATGGCGCCTGTTAGGGTCAAAGGTGAACCTTCGTTAACACTTGTTGCACCGAATAATGAGACGGTTGGAATAACGTCATCAACAGTGACATCAAAGGTGTCTGTGCCTATCTGATTAGCTGCGTCGTCGGTGACCGTTACAACTACGTTATATACGCCATCATCCGCGTATTGGTGGAAAATATTAAAGTCGCGATCGTTCGAGCGTAAGCCAGTTTGCACTGTGCCATCACCCCAATCTATTTCATAATTCCAGCCAATTGGGTCTTGATCGGTTGGGTCGGTAAAACTGACGAGGCGACTAATTGCACTGCCTTCGTTAATCGTTTCATCTATGCCTGCATCAACCGTTATAGTTTCCGCCGGAGCACTTACATCAATGTCCTTAGTCGCGACGTCCTCAAAGGTGCCATCTTCATCCACCAAATCAACACTAATGGTAAAGCTGTTAATTTCTGTGTAGGTATGGGTGATGGTTTCCGGTAGAGGTGCGGTAACATTGTCAAAAATATCGACAGTGCCATCCCCCCAGTCAACAGAGTACTGGGTCACAGTGTCATCACCGGGATCGCTGACTCCGCCCAGCGTCAAGCTATAGGTGGCATTTTGCTCAACAGTATTATCGCCTGTCAGGTTAAGAGTTGGCGCAACGTTGTCGATAACAACGTTATAGCTGTCTTGCTCGACGCTGTTCGGTTGACCAGCCTGATCATCAACGGTGACGGTAACCGTGTAATTGCCATCATCTCGGTAAAAGTGCGAAGTATTGACTGTCGTATTGTCGGTTGAGATTTGCTGAATCGGAGTGCTATCACCCCAATCAATACTGATAGAGAAAGTATCGCCATCGGGATCGGCAAAGTTGATCGTATGCGTAAACAGGTTGGTCGCGATACCTTCAATCCCAGTATCATCACTGCCAACATCTAAACCCGGCGCGTCGTTAATCGGTAATAAGGTAATATTAGTGGCTGCTGGGTCGGCAAAATTAACACCATCACTGCCCGACCAAGTGAACTGGTCAATGCCATTGAAATTAGGGTTTCCTAAGAAACTTAAAGTACCATTTTGCAAATCAACGACATCAATAAGTTGACCCGGAGTCACTGGGCTGCCATTAAAGCTTAAGGCTCCATTGATGGGCGGAGTAATAATTTGTACTTGTTGTAGTGGCTCACCTTCAGGATCGTCGAAGGCATTGATAAATAATGACGCATCAATGGTGACAACTTCATCTTCATTGCCTTGCACGCCAAAATCGGTGACCTGTGGTGCCTGATTTTCAAAACGCTGTAGTTGAATATCATAGTTATTAGGGCTGTTAAAACTGCTCCAACTGACGATAAAGCCACCATTAGGCAGTGCCGCCAATGCTGACTGATATTGGGTACTGGAGGTATTCTGATTGACTTGCTGTGCTCGGTCGATTAACTGGCCATTGGTATCAAACTCTTGAATAAAGATACCGTCGCCGCTGCCATCAAATTGCGAGTAGGAAACGACAAAACCTCCGGTATCTAAGCCAACGATATGTGGATCAGTTTGTGAATTAGCCTGAATATCATTAACCCGGAATTGCTGACCAACCGAAACCGGATCGCTGCCAGAGAAAGTAAAGCGTTGTCCATAAATGCCCGTGCCACCTAAATCAGCACTAGGCTCTTGCCAAACAATAACAAAGTCGCCATTAGCTAGGCCACCAACCGAGATATTGGTTTGATTACCACTGGTGATTGAATTAACGGCCAGTTCAGGGCCAACTAAATTGCCATTGTTATCTAGCACCTGGGCAAATACACCGTCGCTGCTGCCATCTGGGCTTTGCCAAGTAACTATATAGCCGCCCTGTGGCAAGGCACCACTGGGAGATAAAGGCGAAACATCCGGTAAATCTTGGGCGCTGGTTGTCGTGGTATTAATGCGGAATTCGCCGCCTAAGGCATTACCATCAACGTCATAACGCTGTGCGATGATAGCTACACTGCTGCTATCCCCTAGTGCACCACCATTGTCTTGCCAAACGACAATAAAATTACCATTTGGCATCGCCGCCAACTGTGAATTGGTTTGCGTACTGCTGGTGGTGGTATTAACAATAAATTCATTACCACCATGGCTCGCACCTGCATCTATGGTACCGTCATTATTGAAAATACGAGCAATAATTGCATCGCCACTGGCATCTTGCGCATCGTTGCCGTCTGAGTTCCAGCTAACCACAAAGGTGCCATTGGCAAGCCCTTGCACTTGGGCATTGTCTTGCGTATTTAGTGTTGTTTGATTGACTTGAATTTCACTGCCAATCGGATTGTTATCCGCATCATAGATGCGCATAAACACTTCACCACCGCTTTGCCAAGTAACGACATAACCAGCGAGTTCTCCAGTAGTCTCATCGAACAGCGCTGTTGCAGCAGATACATCCTGACTCCCTGCTAGCGTGGTGTTAGCAATGCGCTCAGGAACCAGTGTTGGCTCATTGCCATCAAGGTTTTGGCTAATATTGACATCTATAGAGCTAGCAAAACTGCTACCACCGTCGCCATCAGTTACGCGAACGCTATAAGTGCGCGTTGGCTCCGGTGCGTCTGAGATATTGCGATAATTAACCGCCTCCAACAGTGCCTCTATTCCCTGTGCGGTAGCATTGGCATTAAAGTTAACCACCAAGGGGCTATCATTAAGGCCACTGGATGCTAGTGTGCCGATTTGCGCGCCACTATAAAATACGGCGTTACCAGTTAAGCCAATTTGCCCCGGATTACTGCCTTGATCGAAAATGCTCAGGTTATCTTGTGGGAAGAAAGGTTGGCGCCCTAGCTGATCCCCTTGGCCATAAGAGGAAATTCGGCTAATCACCAGCTGACCGCCATCGAAGTCGGTGGAATCAATATCAGCAACACCTGCGCCAATAATTAAGGTTTGCGGCGCAAAATTCACTTCATTTTCGGTAAAGTTAATGGCACTCGCAGCCAATTGAACTTCAGGTGCCTGACTGCGCACAAATTGGCCATCACTGCCAAATAAGCGCATGAAAATACCATACGTATTGGTATTACTGTCTTCCTGATTAAAGCCAGACCAAGTGGTGACAAAGCCGCCACTACTGAGGCCAGCAATGTTAGGCTCCCAATCGGTACTGACATTACCCTGATTGGCAACAATCGGGCCATCAATAAGGTTAGCGTCTTGATCAAATTGCTGGACCAATATACGGTCTGGGTTATTGGCGGTGTAGTAACTGACAGCAAAACCACCATTGGCAGTGGCTGTCACCTCTGGCTGCGACTGGCCATTAGCTGTTGCTTCGTTAACCCTAAATTCACTGCCCACTAAATTGCCACTGTTATTCAGTAGTTGACCGTAAACGCCGGAGCCTGAGCCGTCAGTCGAGTTGGTATAAATCACCACAAAGCCGCCGCCACTTAGAGCGGCAATAGCGGGTTCTGACTCATTCCCCGGATTACCGGGAATACTGAAATCGCCAGCGAATGGTGTTCCATCGCTATTAAACAAGCGCCCTTCAACCGCGCTACTTTCTAGCCAAACAACTGCCAGCTTGCCATCGCTGAGTTGACTGATTCTCGGGACGGTTTGCGTACCTGTGGCCACTTCATTCGCTAAGATTTCGGAAGTGGTAGGATTACCATTGGCATCAAATAGGCGCAGGAATATACCGTTCGCGTCACCAGCGCCATTACCATCCCAAACTGCGGCAAAACCGCCATTAGCAAGTGCGGTCAAGTTGACCATATCTTGAGTACTGGTTAACGTGTCGTTAAGGGTAAAATCGCCACCTTGTGGCACACCATTAAGATCAAAGAGTCGCGCATGAACCCCAGCTGTATCTGACTCGCCTCGGCCTTGCCAAGCAACAACAAAACCACCGTTAACAGCAGCAACGCTCGGCAGATTTTGACCTTGCGGGGTGTACTCATTGACAATAAATTCATTACCTATCGGCGCACCATTACTGTCAAAACGCTGGGCAACTATGCCTTCTTGCCAGCCGTCTTGTAAGTTAGAGCGCCACACCACAACAATGCTGCCATCACTTAATTCGGTCACCGCTGAATTTTGCTGATCGTTGGCTTCAAAGGTGTTCACCTGAATATCATCACCTTGTGGCGTTGCACCATCAGGAATTGGGTTAACCGTTAAGTTAACCATATTGTTCAAGGTTGATGCGCCATTGCCATCGTTTACCCGCACCGAAATTGTCCGGTTATTGGCAGGACCATCTGAACCATTAAGGTAAGTGATATTTTGAATTAGCGCGGTAAGCGCTTCTTGTGTCGCGTTGGCATTAAACTCAATCGCTAAGCGGCTGCCATTTTGACCATCATCAACTATGGTGGCAAAAGCAACACCACCGATTGAAATGGTCGAGCCAGATACGCCAATTTGCCCTGCCCCATTACCTTGATCGCGCACCGAGAAGTTATCTTGTTGATTTGAATCAGGGAATTGGGCTGCTTCACCGTAACCTTCGATGACGTTGATCCACAGCATACCACCATCAAAGTTATTCCCAATGCCACCATCAAGATCAACGGAGGGGATCAACAGTTGTGGGACATCACTTTCATCTAAGCTGATATTAGCTGGTAAGCCTGCCAAATTGAGTGAACCGATATCCGCTGAAAATTGGCCGTCACTGCCAAAGTTGCGAACAAAAATGCCATAACTGTTATTCGTCGGATTAGTTTCTAAATTAAAGCCTGACCAAGTAATCGCAAAGCCGCCGCCCGGCAAACCAACAACATCCGGTTGTTGGTCAGTACTGACATTACCAACATTGACTGTGGTTTGGTTATCAATGCGCTCGCCCGTTGCATCAAATTGTTGGGCAACGATGCGATCTGGGGTTGCAGTGTCATAGAAAGCAACTACAAAACCGCCATTATCGGTTGACGCAACACGTGCTTGGTACTGAAGGCCGCTGACATTATCATTAACCCTGAATTCATCGCCGACCGTATTGGCGCTGTTATCATAAATTTGCGCATAGGTGCCCCAGCTATTGCCATCAGTGTCATTGGTATAAACAACAACAAAGCCACCACCGCTCAGCGCCACGATATCTGGATCAAATTCAGTGCCTGGATTGCCCGGCACAGTAAATTCACTACCTGCTGGCGAACCATCAAGGTTGTATAAACGACCATTGATAGTGCCGCTGCTATCTTGCCATGTTACCGCTAATGTATTATTAGCAAGCTGGGTCACTTCCACTTGCGACTGGGTGCCAGTTGCTAATTCATTAACTAAGATCTCGCCTGTGGTTGGCAGCATATTGCTATCAAATAGGCGCAGGAAGGCACCGCTGTTATCAATATTACCGGTTTGATCACCATTGCCTTGCCAGGTTGCGGCAAAGCCGCCGTTATTCAGTGCGACGAGTCCGGGAGCCGCTTGCGTACTGACCGTCGTCTCGTTAACAATAAACTCATCACCAATGGGGTTACCGCTAAAGTCAAATTGGCGGGCAATAATGCCTAGACCACTAGCATCAACGCCATTATTATCTTGCCACGCGATGACAAAACCATTGGCGGTTTCAACCACGATTGGCAATGTTTGCTCACCAAACGTTGACGTATTAACGACGACTTCATTGCCGTAATGTGTTCCGTCTGGCGAAAAAATTTGCGCAAAGATGCCGTTGCCACTGCCGTCTTGTGCACCATCCGATTGCCAAGTAACCACATAGTAACCATTAAAATCGCCTGTGGTTTGGCTAAAGGCGGTAATATTAGGTAACGTCTGATTACCCGGTAAATAGCTGTTAACTAGCACATCGCCGCCCTGCGCTGTACTGCCATCAGCAACGGGAGTGACTTCCAATGTAAAGGTTTGATTGCTATTCGAGCCGCCATCCCCATCGCTAACGCGAATCGCAACTTCGCGATTTAACACTGGCCCAGCAGAGCTATTGGCATAGGTGATATTTTGCAGCAATGCCGTGACCGCATCAGGAGTGGCATTAGCGTTAAAGTCGATTTGAAGCGGGCTGCCCGCCTGCCCGTCACTGACAAGGGTACCGATATTAGTGCCTTGATAGCTGATCGCCGCGCCACTTACCCCAATTTCTCCGGTACCTGTGCCTTGATTGCGCACTGACCAGTTGTCTTGACTCGCCGCATCTTGCACTTCATCTAAACTGCCATAACCACTGATCACGCTCAGCCATAACGAGCCACCGTCTAAATCAGCCGAGTCAAAATCCAATAAATCAACGCCAGCTAAGAAGGTTTGTGGGCCACTATCTTCGGCCAGTGAAACCATGTCAGGTAAGTTACTAATATCCGGATTTAGCTGACGAACAACATCGCCCGCTGGGCCAACTAACTGTTGGCCAATTTCATAAGTACTGTTGGTCGGTGTGGTTAAGTTAAAGCCAGACCAAATCACGGCCGCACTATTAGCGCCGACCGCCACTACGGTATTTTGATGATCTGTGCTTGGCCCATTGCCAACAAACAGTGGGCCATCAATTTTCGTTGGTGTGGTGCCAGAGACATCAAACTCTTGCGCATAAATATTGTCAGCACCGCCGCCAACATTACTGCCCCATACCACCATGACATTGCCATTGGCCAAGGTGGTCACTTCAGCGGCATCTTGGCTGGTCCAAGCGGTTTGGGCGGTATTAACAATAAATTCGTCACCAATAAAGCTGCCATCCGCGCCGATACGTTGCCCTCTAAAGCCCCAGAAGTTGGTGTCAAATTCATTGATAAAATGTCCCCAAATCACTAAGAAGGAGCCATCGTTGAGCACAGTAACACTAGGTTCAATCCAAATATCACCAGACTCAGTGCTATTAACCTGAAACTCTGCCACTAGCTCGTTACCGTTGGCAGGGTTAAAAATGCGGGCATCAATATCATCACCCGTTGACGTATTCCACGCCACCAACAATGCACTGTTGGTGGCCGCCATGGCGGCATAACTTTGGTTGCCAGAAAATGAGGTATTAGCCAAGGTTTCCTGGCCTGTTGGCACACCAGCATTATCAAAATAACGCAGCGCAACAGCATCACCGCTAATATCCGCTAACGTGCCATCATTGCTGGTAAATGAAACGACAAAGCCGCCACTGGGAATGGCAGTAACAAAAGGCTCATTTTGGGTATTTGCCGCTAAGGTATTCACCTGAATTTCACTGCCTAATAAACTACCATCAGCAGCGACACGCTGAGCAAAGACGTTAGTATTAGTGCTTTCGTCACTCAATGGTCCTGACCAGACGACGACAAAACTGCCGTCGCTTAAACCTGCGACCCGTGGCTGCTGCTGATCGCCAAAAGTGCGCTCATTAATTTGAATTTCATTGCCCAAGGCCTCACCAACATCATTAAAACGTTGTGCGAAAATGCCACCGCTATTGCCGTCTTGTGCTTCTTGCGACTCCCAAACCACCACATAGCCACCACCGACCAAAGTCGCCGCCGCAGGTGTGACTTGATTGCCAGTTTGGAATTGATTGATGATGTCGCGATCAAACAGCAGTTCGCTACCGGTATCGTCTTGATTAAAGGCAAGTGCAATGCTGGATAAATTGGAGATTTGATTGCCACTGTCGGCGACAAATACACTTAAGGTGCGGCTTGGTGGTGCATCGCTGGTTGTGCCATACCCTAACGCTTCCAGTAAAGCTTCAACTGATTGCTCAGTGGTGTTAGCGCCAAGATTAATGGTTAAGTCTTGGCCATTTTGACCATCTAGCACACCGTCAATCGTGGCAAAGTTAGTTCCTTCAAAACTGATATCTGTGCCAGATACGCCAATTTGCCCGGTTCCTGTCCCTTGATTAACGACACCTAAGGTATCTTCAAAGCTAGATACTGAAGTAAATGACAGCTCCACGCGGCCATTAACTAAGCTATTACTGCCGTTATATTCAAAGTTAATCGCCGGATCGATAATCGCTAATTGGTTTTGAACATCAGCTTCGTCAAAAGTCGCGCTCGGTTCGACATCTTCAACCAATAAGTTTGGCGGGTTAATGGCGGTAGTATGGTCAATAAAGATCTGCATCGGCCCAGTAACGCCGCCATCTCCATCGCTAATACGCAGGCCAAGGTATTGATCGCCAATGACATTATTTTGCGAGGCGTAAGTCAGACTCTCAACTAGCGTTTGCACCGCCATCGCCGTTGCGTTGCTATTAAAGTCAACCCGTAAACCAGCCCCGCCGGTGCCATCTTCGGTGCTATCTAGCGTACCTATGCTAGTACCTTGGTATTGCACGTCGTTGCCAGTCAGTTGTATTTGGCCAGTGCCAGTGCCCGTTGAGGCAATCGCCAGCAAATCGTCGGCATCACTTGCAGTTAAGTGGAATAGGTCTAAATAACCGCCATCAAAATTTGCCGAGTCGCTATCAGTGAGTAACACATCCGTGTCAATATGCACAGGCACGGCAGAGTTGGACTGCACAATTTGACGAACGCTGGTTAAATCATCCAGTATAGGATTAGCTTGGCGGTTAAAATCGGCGGAATTGCCAAAAATATTTTGATATATATCCCAACTACTGCCGCCCGCACTGGTAATATTAAAATCCGCCCAAACGCCTAGATAATTACTGGTATTGCCAAGCGCTACCAGATTTAGTGTGTCGGCTGAGGATACCGAGGTACTGCTGACTAATACCTCGCCATTAATAGGGGCGCCATTAGTGTCAAATTCTCTGACAAATGCACCATCACTATCACCAGCACCATTACCGTCCCAACCGACAACAAAATTTCCGTTAGCCAGCGTAATTACACTCGGGTTAGCTTGCTGATTAACTGTCGTTTGATTCGCTTGAATAGCACTGCCATTGGTGGTGCCGTCCGAGTTAAAGCGCTGAACAAAGACACCACTGCTACTGCCGTCGTTATCCGTTTGGAAGGCAACGACAAAACTACCGTCATTAAAGGCCGCCACTTGCGCAACAGATTGATTACCACTGCCTAAGAACACGTCAATTTCAGCACCAACTGGATTACCATTGTTATCAAAACGCTGCGCGACAACATCATTGCTACTACCACCAGTTTGGCCGTTAGAAATCCAAGTGGCAATAAAGCCGCCATTAAAGCTGGCAATGTGGGATGAAAACTGACTGCTAGTGGTGGTTGTATTGGCAATAAATTCATCCGCTACTGGACTGCCATCAGCATTGAATAAACGAATGGCAATATCGCTGTTGTCTGTCCATGAGGCGGCAAATTTACCGTCACTCAATGCGGTTAAGGCAACACTGGACTCCGATGTATCGGTTAATGCTCGCAGGTTAAATTCAGCGCCAAGCGGCGTGCCATCGGCGGCAAAGCGTTGAGCATGAACCCCTTGACCCGGATCGTTAATGCCCGCACCATCCCAAGCAATCACAAAACTGCCATCAGTAAGCACGGCAACGTCTGGATTAGTCTGGCTGCTAGTGGTACTGGTATTGACCTGAAATTCACGCCCCTGCGCTATGCCATTAGCATCAAAACGCTGAGCATAAATGCCGATACTACTGCCGTCTTGGATTTGTGAATACCAAGTCACCACATAACTACCGTCAGAGCCACTGTCGGCACGCGGATCGTATTGGGTGTTATTGATATAGCTATTGATGCGCTCTACCCCAAACACAGACTCACTGCTTTCTGATGACGGTGTAACAGAAATGGTAAAGGGAATATGGCCAGTGCTGCCACCATCGCCATCGGCTAAGTTCAGCGATAAACTGCGACTGGTCAGCGGTGATTGCGAGGTATTGGCATAAGTGAGATTCTCTAACAGTGCCTCCACTGCGGCAAGGCTCGCATTGGCAGTTAAATCAATCACTAACTGGCCACCATTACTACCGTCATTACTGGCTTGAATACTGCCAATTTGTGTCCCTGAATATGAAATATTATTGCCGGACACACCAATTTGACCTAGGCCATTACCTTCATTGAAAACGCCAAGTTGATCATCGGTTCGAGCATTTTGCAAATAGCCAAGGGTTAGCTGGCCACCGTTAAAGTTAGCGGAATCAATATCAACAAGTGAAACACCGGGATCGATAATTTGCGGTGTGTTGTTGACATCATTTTCGAGAAAAGTTGTGCCTGAAAAGCCGGAGATTTCAGGGTTAGATTGTAAGCCACTAGGGCCAAACAAGTTTTGCAATACACCAGTGCCATTGCCATCTTCGCCGCCATTGGAATCAAAAGCAATCACATAGTTGCTATTGCCTAAATGGCTGATCGCAGGATTGTTTTGCGTTGACGAAAAGCCCGGTATATTGACGGTCTGCTGGCCGTCAATGGCATTGCCATTGCTATCGAATTCGCGACGCAGGACATCAGAGCTCGCTGGGTCATACCAAGTTACAACAAAGTTGCCGTTAGCAAGATAGCTCACCTCCGGCACCTGCTGATTGCCAGAGAAGGTTTGATTAACTAAAAATTGACTGCCGACTGGGCTACCGGCACTGTCAAAGAGTTGCCCGACTATCGCATAGCCATTACCATCAGAAGCCCCAGATCTATCCTCCCACACCATGACAAAGCTACCATCACTTTGGGCACTGACATGGGTATTGCGCTGATCGCCTGACTGACCAAGTGAAACATCAATATCACCACTGGCGAAACTGCCGTCGTTATTAATTTGGCGCGCGATAATGTCGTAATCACTGCCGCCCGTTTGACCGAACGACTCCCAGCCGACAACAAAACCGCCATTATATGCACTCACCGTGGGGAAGAATTGACTAGAAGAGGTGAAATTATTAACCACAAATTCATTCGTGACTGGCGTACCGTCTGGCTGATAAATGCGAGCACTTATGCCCCAACTGCTGCCATCACCGCCATTTGAGTGCCATACAGCGGCAAAGTTGCCATCACTCAAGCGCGTTAGTTGAATCGCTTCTTGCGTACTACTGGTAAATTGGTTAATTAAGAAGGTATCACCAACCGGCACACTATTGGCATCAAAGCGTTGTGCAAAAATACCAACACTATCGCCATTGCCAGCACCACGCCAAGCGACGACAAAACTGCCATCGGCAAAGGTCACCACATCCGGGGTGATCTCCGAAGTGTTAATAAAAGGAATTTCATTTTGATTAATCAGTAGCTCGACGCCTATTGGGTTACCTTGGGCGTTATAGCGCTGACCGTGAATGCTAGCAAAGCCAGTGCTGACATCAGCTTGACCATAGCTTTCCCAAACAATGATATAACTGCCGTCGTCAAAGCCATCAACACCGGGGCGCTGCTGGGTGCTGTTAAAGTAACTATTAACCACCGATGGCCCACTGGTACTTGGTGTTGAATCAGGGTCGGCATTGACATTAATGATGGAAAATTGATTTGCTGATGCACCCCCGTCACCGTCGGTTAAACGCACCGACACACCACGGCTTTCAGTTGGGCTTTGCGAGGTATTTTGATAAGTCAGGTTTTCCAGTAGCGCCTCAACCGCTGCCGGCGTTGCATTGGCATTAAGGTTGATACTGAGCGGCGTACCATTGCTGCCATCAAGCACGATAGTACCTATTGCTGTGCCACCAAAGCTGATGGTGTTGCCGCTCACCCCAATTTGCGCCGGGTTATTACCTTCGTTGCGAACACCGAGCTGATCCTCGCTGCCACCACCTATGTTATAGCCAGCGGTAAGGTTACCACCATCAAAATTGGCGGAATCAATATCGGTCACTGAAATACCTGTTTCTAGAATAACAGGCGCCGCATTGACGCCACTTTCAGAAAAGGTATATTCCGTCTCAAAACCAACCACTAAGGGGTTGCTTTGCTGATTAAAGCTACCAAACAGGTCAAGTAAAATGGTCGAACTGCTGCCGTCTTCACCACCATTGGATTGATACGCGATGGCATAATTATTTCCACCAGTATGGGCAATGACTGGCAATTGCTGGGTACTACTAGTAAAAGTATTATTGACTCGGACTTCACTATCTATCGGCGTACCATCGGCGGCAAATTCGCGGCGAAAAACATCAGCGGAATTTGAGCTATACCAAGTAACAACAAAATTGCCATTGGCTAACAGCGCAATCTCTGGTTGGGTTTGATCATTTGCTATTGTCTCATTGATGCGAAAAATGCTGCCCAGAGGGTTATTCGCCGCATCATAGCGCTGGCCAAAGACACCATTGGTATCATCACTGCCTGAGCCGCTCCATACTAGTATAAAGCTGCCGTCGGCATTCGCGGCAACACTGGTATTAAACTGATTACCCGCCTCACCTAAGTTAGCAACAAGTTCCCCACCATTTAGGGTGCCGTTATTATTCACTCGTTGACTAACAATATCGTAGCCATTGCCGCCCGTCAGCCCTTGCGCGCTCCAACTGACAAGATAACCACCATCATATGCGCTAATAGCTGGGTCTATTTGTGCATTGCTCGTTGTCGTATTGATAGCAAATTCACTGGTAACAGCAGTACCATCTGGCTGATAAATACGGCCAGTAATACCCCAGTTCGAGCCATCGCTGCCAAAAGAGCGCCATACCGCAGCGACATTGCCATCTGATAAACGTTGTAACTCGACAAACTGCTGGGTGCTGGAGGTAAATTCATTTAGCTGAAAATCATCGCTGGCTGGGGTGCCATCGGCATTAAAAATTCGGCCAAAAATGCCGCTAGCGTCGTCACCGAAACCACCAGCTCCTTCCCAAGCAATCATAAAGCTACCGTCAGCAAAGGTAGCCACAGAAGGCAAGCGTTGTGATGTATCATTAAAACCGTGGTCGGTTTGGTTAATTTGCAGCTCAATACCTATCGGCGTGCCATCAGCGCTATAACGCTGAGCATGAATACCATAATTGAATGGGTCGTTTTGCGAATAACTGTCCCAGGTAACAATAAAGCTACCATCGTCAAAGACGGCGATATCGGCATTTTCCTGCGTCGAGTTAAAGAAGGTGTTGACGATACTGGTTGGCCCAGCAGATACCGTGGAATCATTCACTTGGGTGACATTGATCACTGTACTCACATTTTCACTTCCGCCGCCATCACCATCGGTTAAACGTAAAGATAAGGTCCGTTGTGACTGTGGTGACTGGGATGTATTCTGGTACTGAATATTTTCCAGCAAGGCTTCTACCGAAGTGGGATTAGCGTTAGCATTTAAATCTATTACTAAACCATTGCCCGTTAAGCCATCGGCGGAAATGGTACCTATCGCCGTACCTTCATAGCTAACGGTATTGCCATTGACACTGATTTGATTCGCGCCATTACCTTGGTTGCGAATCGTCAAATTATCTTCACTACCGCCACCAACAATATATTCAAACGATAAGCTGCCACCATCAAAATTACTCGAATCGCTATCGACCACAGCGACGGCAATATCAAGTATTTGCGGCGCGGCATTAACGGTGTTTTCATCAAACGTAATATTGGAAACAAAATCCAGCACTTGCGGGTTTGCTTGGCCAGTAAAGCTGGCTAGATCGCCAAATAGTCGCTGAACGGCAGTGCTGCCAGCACCATCGAGGGCGCTATCTGTCCAATCAATTAAAAAGTTACTACCGGAAAGCGCGGTCACCGATGGCAGCGATTGTGTGCCTACCGTGGTGCTATTGGCCAACTGCTCTGTACCGACAGGCGTGCCATCTTGTTGGTATTCGCGATAGAACACGCCATTACTATCGCCCGCGCCATTGCCATCCCAAGCAATGACAAAGTTATCATTACCCAGCACCGCAATACTGGGCAGGTCTTGGTTAGAAGAGGTGGTGTTATTAACTAAAAATAGCCCTGTTGTTGGCGTACCAGTGTTATCAAAGACCTGCGCATAAACCCCATGAGCACTGCCATCTAAGCCCTGATCATC
This sequence comes from Thalassotalea euphylliae, assembly GCF_003390395.1. Taxonomy (NCBI): domain Bacteria; kingdom Pseudomonadati; phylum Pseudomonadota; class Gammaproteobacteria; order Alteromonadales; family Colwelliaceae; genus Thalassotalea; species Thalassotalea euphylliae. The sequence continues at coordinate 2,734,265 of NZ_QUOV01000001.1, forward strand.
CCACCAAGTCACAACAAAGCCACCATCGCTAAAATAAGCAATATCGGGGCGACGTTGGCTACCCGTTTGTAAACTGACGGATATTTCACTGCCAACCAGCGCCGCATTATTATCAAAACGCTGAGCGGCAATATCATTACTGTTTCCGCCAGTTAAGCCGCTAGCCCCCCAAGTCACGGCAAAGCCACCAGCAGTAGCATCAACGCGTGGTTCAAATTGAGCACCAGCAGTTGTACTATTAATTAGGAATTCACTACTGGCGGCACTCATATCCGCATTAAATAATCGGCCGATAATACCACTTGAACTAGCATCCAGTGCTGGCGTATCGTCACGCCATACGACAACAAATTTGCCATCAGACAAGGCGACAATATCGGCGGTACCTTGCTCATCTGAGACTTCTTCGTTGACCAATAACTCATCAGATAAAGAGTTGCCCGAAGAATCAAAGCGGCGCATAAAAACACCGCTGCTATCACCAATGCCTGAGCCATCCCAGACAATCACAAAGCTGCCGTCGTTAAGGCCAGCAATTCGCGGATTGGTCTGATTGCCATCAAAGGTTTGATTAACAGCAAACTCATGGCCTATTGGACCACCTTCGGCACTAAACCGCTGCCCGTAAACTCCCCAACTACCATTCTCGCGAATTGACTCCCAGACCGTCACATAACTGCCATCCGCTAACACGCTAGTATGGGCATTTTGTTGGCTGCTTTCGGTTATGGTATTAACCACTCGCTCATCCGTTAATGGATCTAATAAGCCGGGATAATGCGCCATCGCACTAGCTGGTAATATCGGCGTACTTAACTGCTGCTCCATTACACTTTCTGAATAATCATCAACTTGTTCATCAAGGTGCGCATTTAGTCGCACATTTAACCAATCGGAAAACGAGGTGAACTGCCACTGGCCACCTAACGCGGCATTACCTAACTTGTCAGCAGAGGCGTAGACTGGGCATTGGCAGATCGCTTGCCATTGGCGAATAAAGATTTGCCCTAGCTCACCTTTGGCAAGCTGGCAGGCATAAAAATGCACGGCAGTCACGTTAAAAATTGGCGTCGGTAGAATCACTTGCGCATAGTCAGCAAGCGCTTGTGCATCTAACTTGTTATCGCCAAGCTGCAAGTGCCCAGACTGACCATGACAGAATATATGTAAATGCACCGAGGATTGGGACGAGATAACTTGCTCAAGCTGACTAAACAGCTCGGTAAAATGATTGAAAAAATAAATTTGGTTAGTCGCAGCTAATTCGCCTAATAGATAATCGGAATGAGCGACATCACCAGCGATAAAAACGACGTTGGCCGCAGTTGATGCTTGATTAGAATTTGAAGTTGTTTGAGGGTAAAGTGCAGAGTAAGAATTAAAGGCCGACACGACTATCTCCATTGTAGTTGTCAACCATCAGACTGTTAGCCGATCACAACACTCTCCTTTTGGTTACTACTAACTACAACACTGAAATAAATGCTGTGTTCATTCACCTACCGCTTACCCCTACCCCTGGTGATAATCCGGATACACTAACTACTATTTAACTTACCCGAGCTTTTAGCCTTAATGGCTTGTGAATTCTAGACTGTTAGAAACTAAGATATCCGCTTGGATAAAGCATAAAATGTTCCCACTGCTTGATTTCACTATTTTTCATAGAGTTATTTCGCAAGCGCCTCGTTAAAACAGCCACAATTGTAAATATTTCTGACGTTGTATAGCGTCTACAAAGATGTACTCCACATTTCAATTGCCATAAAAAACCACTTCAATTGAAGTGGTTTTTTGTTAGAACAGTTTTCTTAGCGTAGTTTTGTCGGTAAACAGTCGCTACATTACATATTCGGATAATTTGGACCACCCGTGCCCTCTGGTGCTACCCAGGTAATATTCTGGCTTGGGTCTTTAATGTCACACGTCTTACAGTGAATACAGTTTTGTGCGTTAATCACAAATTGTTTGCCGTCTTCAGTTTCTTGTACTTCGTATACCCCAGCTGGACAGTAACGCTGTGCAGGCTCGGCATATTTTTCCATGTTTACTGTCATTGGGATGGTTGCATCAGTCAGTTTTAAGTGACACGGTTGCTCTTCTTCATGGTTAGTGTTCGATAAGAACACTGAAGATAAACGGTCGAAGCTTAACTTGCCATCTGGCTTAGCGTACTCGATAACCGGAGCTTCACTTGCCAATTTTAATTGTGCGTGATCAAGTGAATCATCACGGAAGTTAAACGGCAATTTACCGCCAAAGAAGTTTTGGTCGATGGTCGTGTAAGCACCGCCCCAGAATGTACCTAGTTTGTGCATTGAAGGTGTGAAGTTACGTGTGCTGTGCAACTCTTCGTATAACCAAGACGCTTTAAACTTCTCATCGTAAGTCGTTAGGTCTTTGCCGCCTTCATCGCCGCTCGCTAACGCTTCAACAATTGTTTCAGCGGCTAATAGGCCAGATTTCATCGCCGCGTGGTTACCTTTGATTTTTGCTGCATTCATGGTGCCAGCATCACAACCGACGATAATACCGCCAGGCATAGTTTGCTTTATCAAAGAGTTAAAACCACCTTTAGCAAGTGCACGAGCACCGTAAGAAACACGCTTACCGCCTTCTAAATACTGGCTAATTTTTGGATGATGCTTGTAACGTTGGAACTCTTCAAACGGGCTTAAATGCGGGTTTGAGTAGCTTAAGTCTACAATTAAGCCAACAAACACTTGGTTGTTTTCTGCGTGGTATAAGTAACCACCACCGCCTGTGTCATTGCTTAACGGCCAGCCAGCAGAGTGGACCACTAAGCCTTCTTGATGCTTCTCTGGGTCAATATCCCAGATTTCTTTAAAACCAATACCGTAGTGTTGTGGTGATTTACCATCGCTTAAATTGAATTTGTTAATTAGCTCTTTACCTAAGTGGCCACGACAACCTTCAGCGAATACAGTGTACTTAGCACGAAGCTCCATACCCGGCATAAATGAATCTTTTTCATTACCTTCGCGATCTAAGCCCATATCGCCAGTAATAATGCCTGCAACGCTGCCGTCTTCGTTATAAATAACTTCTTGCGCAGCAAAGCCGGGGAAAATTTCCACGCCCAGCTCTTCAGCTTGTTCAGCTAACCAACGACAAATATTACCCATACTGACAATGTAGTTACCTTCATTGTGCATAGTCTTTGGCGTCATAAAGCCCGGTAATTTGTGTGCGCTATTTTCACCATTGAAGTAATAAATATCATCACCCGTTACTGGCGTGTTTAACGGCGCACCTTTTTCTTTCCAATCAGGGAAAAGTTCAGTAAGCGAGCTTGGCTCAAATACCGCACCAGAGAGTATATGTGCACCGACTTCAGAGCCCTTCTCAACCACACATACCATTAACTCTTGTTCTTTTTCTTGAGCTTGCTGCATGATACGACAAGCTGTAGCTAGACCTGATGGACCGGCACCCACGATGACGACATCAAACTCCATCGATTCGCGTTCCATAATTCCCCCTTGAATGTTTTGTTCCGCGTCATTCAAACACTCGTTTGAATTTCAAACATGCGTTTGATAATATCAACCCATTATAGATATTTTGCCGACAAATACTATCCTGTAAGTAACAATTTACTGGTTAACCATTGATTTTACGCAATCGAGTCTAAAGATTAGATAATTGTGACATTGACGTAACCGTAAACTGAAAGTAGTCTGTCGAGCGTTTACTCAAATAATGATGTTAATACAAAGGTATTGGCATCTCTAACATGACAAGAAACAAACAGAGGCGATGATGAAAGTATTAGTACCCATCAAACGCGTAATTGACTATAACGTCAAAGTGCGTGTTAAACCTGACAATTCAGATGTTGACTTAGCTAACGTAAAAATGGCGGTTAACCCATTCTGTGAAATCGCAGTAGAAGAAGCTGTACGTTTAAAAGAAGCTGGTACAGCAACAGAAGTTGTTGTTGTGTCTATCGGCGACAAGAAGTGTGAAGAGCAAATTCGTACAGCGCTAGCGCTTGGTGCTGACCGCGCTATCCGCATTGAAACTGAAGAGTCTTTAGATTCAATCAACATCGCTAAATTGCTACAAAAAGTGGTTGAAGAAGAAGCGCCACAGCTAGTAATCCTTGGTAAGCAGTCAATTGACTCAGACAACAACCAGACTGGCCAAATGTTAGGTGCACTAACAGGTATGCCACAAGGTACATTCGCTTCTGAAGTTAAAGTTGAAGGCGACAAGGTTAACGTTACTCGCGAAGTTGACGGTGGTCTACAAACTGTAGCGCTTAACCTACCTGCAATTGTAACAACTGACCTTCGTTTGAACGAACCACGTTACGCAAAATTACCAGATATCATGAAAGCTAAGCGTAAGCCTTTAGATGTTAAAGCTGCTGCTGATTTTGGTATCGACTTAAGCCCACGTGCTAACGTAATCAAAGTAACACCACCTGCAGAGCGCAGCGCTGGTATTATGGTTGAGTCTGTTGACCAATTAATTGAGAAGTTAAAAACTGAAGCGAAGGTGATCTCATGATTTTAGTTTACGCAGAACACGACAACAGCAGCTTAAAAGCTGAAACGTTAAAAACGGTTGCGGCAGCTCAAAAAATTGGCGGCGACATTCACCTTTTAGTTGCAGGCCACAACTGCGGCGCAGTTGCTGAAGAAGCAGCAAAGGTAAGTGGCGTTGCAAAAGTATTAGTAGCTGATAACGCTGCTTACGCAAACCAACTTGCTGAGAACGTTTCGTTACTAGTTACTGAATTAGCAGCAGACTACGACGCAATCATCGCAACAGCACTTACTACGGGTAAGAACTTTATGCCACGCGTTGCAGCGTTATTAGACGTTGCTCAAATTTCTGACATCATTGGTGTTGAGAGTGCTGACACATTCGTTCGCCCAATCTACGCGGGTAACGCAATTGCAACTGTACAAAGCTTAGATGCTAAGAAAGTAATCACAGTTCGTGCAACTGCTTTCGACGCAGTAGCAACTGACGGTAGTGCACAAGTTGTAGCCCTAGGCCAAGCAACTGACGCTGGTATTTCTAGCCACGTTTCTGACGAACTAACGGAATCAGAGCGCCCTGACCTTGGTGCAGCACCAGTAGTTATCTCTGGTGGTCGTGGTATGCAAAATGGCGACAACTTCAAACTACTTGAAGGTATTGCTGACAAGCTTGGCGCAGCAATCGGTGCATCTCGTGCAGCGGTTGATGCTGGCTTCGTACCAAACGACATGCAAGTAGGTCAAACGGGTAAAATTGTTGCTCCTGACCTTTACATTGCTGTGGGTATTTCTGGTGCAATTCAACACTTAGCGGGTATGAAAGACTCGAAAGTGATTGTTGCGATTAACAAAGATCCAGAAGCACCGATCTTCCAAGTAGCTGACTACGGCCTAGAAGCTGACTTATTCGAAGCATTACCTGAATTAGAAGGTAAGCTATAAGTTACCGCTTAAAGCTTATATAGCTACAGCTAAGCTTTTCTAAAGTTTGGCGCAAATCAAAAAACCAGCGAGTTCGATTAGAATCGCTGGTTTTTTTTCGCCTGTTATTTGGATTGTGGTTATAATTGCCTAAATTTCATCAAGAGCAGTTACGCCTATGTCTTGGCAAGATCAATTATCTACCCTCGTTTACTCCACCGATAAAGGTCGCATTAAAGAAGAAACCGAAGAGACCGTTACCCCAAGTGATGGCTTTGCCAAAGTGCGCCGAGAAACAAAAGGCAGAAAAGGGAAAGGCGTTGTGGTGATCTCCGGTCTAGGCTTAGCAGCAAAGGAATTAAAGAACCTAGCCAGCAAGCTAAAAAAAAGCTGTGGCACAGGTGGTAGCGTCGTTGGTGAAACCATCGAAGTGCAAGGAGACAAGCGCGACGTGATCAAAACAGTGCTAGAAAAAGAAGGTTTTAAAGTTAAATTTATTGGCGGCTAACCTTTTTATTGCACAAAAGAAGCAATACCAAATTGAATAATTATTTGATCACTCAGCGTGAATTTAAAGGCTCATAAACAAGGCTTGGTGTGTAGAGAATGGTTACTCCCTTGTCAAACGCCATAACGCAGTATATGAGCCTTTAAAACTCGCCCTTGGGAATGCATAAGCAGCATGATAACGGCACAAAATTCACTGGATGTAGAACAACTATATCTTCATAAATTTTGTTTGTTCTAATACTGTTTATGTCATTCTGAGAGGCTAAATAATTAATCAAATTGGTATAGATATAAAAATAAGCGGAAGCAGTAATGGCAAATATTACCCCAAGCGAACTCTCTATTTTATTAATAGAGCCCTCGGATACTCAACGTAAAATTATTGTTGGCGAATTAGAAAAGGCTGGAATTACACAAATTACCACCGCGAACAATGTTGCCGAAAGTATTGCGATTGTCGATCGTCATCCCCCCGATTTAATCACCAGTGCGATGTATTTTGATGACGGCACTGCACTCGATGTGCTCAAACATATAAAAACCAGTCACAAGCACGCTGATATTGCCTTTATGTTGGTTTCCAGCGAATACAAAAAAGAAAGTTTGGAAGAGTTTAAACAATCAGGCGTTGTTGCCTTGTTGCCCAAGCCTTTTACGCCTGAACACTTAAGTGCTGCTATTAACACTACCATTGATTTGCTATCACCGGATGAAATGGAGTTAGACTACTTTGATGTTAACGACATTCGCGTATTACTGGTTGATGATAGTACCCTTGCCCGTAACCACATCCGACGAGTGCTTAATAACCTTGGTCTACAAAAAGTAACAGAAGCAGAAGACGGTAAACAAGCCATTGGCATCTTAGAAGACAATATGTTTGATATTGTGGTTACTGACTACAACATGCCAGAAGTTGACGGCAGAGAATTGACGAAATACATTCGTGAGCAAAGCCAACAATCACACCTTCCAGTGTTAATGGTAACCAGTGAAAGTAGCGAAACTCACTTAGCGAATATCGAGCAAGACGGTGTTAATGCACTGTGTGACAAGCCGTTTGAACCACAATTTGTTAAACAATTGCTGTTTCAATTGTTGCAGCAATAAGTTCATCTAAATTGACTGTCAGAGATTAATGAAAAACTCTGGCAGTTAACTTTTAATATTAAAAACCTAATCACTTGGGCATTTAATACCATATTGCCGCAACTTTATCGCAATTTTGTTATGGGAAACAGCTAGTCGTTGTGCAAGTTTACGTGTACTAGGAAAATGTGGGTAAAGTGCCTTCAACAAGTTACTTTCAAACCGAGATTGCGCCTCTTGCCAGTTGTCTACATTCAACCAGTCTGATGAATCACCCCGCATAACGTTTAATGAATCAACCGTAGGCTTGTCATCAAAGGTTGAAGTAAATTGATTCAGCACTTGCTTAATCATTGGCGCGGTTATTTGCTTACCACTATTTAATGCCGTTAGCCTAAACATCACATTTTGTAGCTGCCTAATATTTCCTGGCCAGTTGTAAGCATGCAAAACGCTAAGCGCATCTGGCAGCAATTCTGGTTTAGTTAATTTGGTTTGCTCGCAAGCTTGGCAAATAAAATGATCACACAGTTGTTTAATATCTTCGACTCTGGCCTTAAGCGGTGGGAGCACAAGATTTAACACGTTAAGCCGGTAATATAAATCTTGCCTAAAGTTGCCTTGGGCAATGAATTGTTCAAACGGTTGATGACTAGCAGAGATAATTCGCACATTCGCTTGTGTTTCCTTATCTCCACCCAATCTGCGAAAGCTATAATCTTGCAAAAACCGTAATAATTTTGCTTGCAGGTAAACTGACATTTCTGCAATTTCATCAAGAAATACCGTGCCGCCATTTGCTAACTCAAATAACCCTGGTTTACCTTTAGTACTTGCCCCTGTAAAAGCACCAGCAACATAGCCAAATAGCTCACTCTCAAGTAATTGTTCAGGTAGCGCCGCACAGTTAATCGCCAAGAATGGTTTATCTTTTCGATGACTTTGCAGGTGAATTGCACGAGCAACCAGCTCTTTACCTGTACCTGTTTCACCGTTTATCAATATCGGCAAATCTAGCCCCGCAAACTTGAAAAGCTGCTCTTTGACTTGAAGAATTGGTGGTGAATCACCAACGATATCTTCAACACCATTAAAGCTAATGGATTGTTGAAAATTGGATAATTGATTTGCAACTTTATCTAGCGATTTAAGCATAACAACAGCACCGCTAAAAACACCATCTATCCATAAGGGAGTGACTTCAGCTTGGAAAGTTTGTTCCTCAAAGCTAACATCACGGCTAAAGGCGGCCTTCTGCCTAAGTTCTGTAAGCGTAATCCCCAATACTTGCTCGCTTGAGCGCGACAAATAGATATGACGGTGATGATTACATGAGATGACTTGCCCCGCGGCATCAAGATCAAAGATAGGATCAGGAATCCGTTTAAGTAGTGCTTGCAAATGTTGCTGCTTTAGCTCGCTAGGCAGCAGGTCGAGCTGCTGGCAAAGACTGACACCATCTACCTTTGATATTGATTGCTGAATAGTTTCAAAATCTAAATCTCGGCTTTCAATATTCAGATAAATAACACCACTGGCGACTTCCATTGCCTTAATATTTAGGCCTAGATTAGCCAGTTCATTCAATATTTCCTGACTAATACCAAGTCGATCGGTTGAGTACACTTCAATTCGCATGTAATTTTTTTGATACGCGTCACCTTTTTATTACACAGAAGTATTGCTAACTATTGGTCAATTATCAACCAAGACATCAAGTAAACATTATGCCTAGCAATAAAAACTTACATTTCACGATGCTGATTGTTATTTTCTTATGTAATATTTTTATGACACGATTGAAGTCAGTAAGCGCTATCCCTTTGTTAAATATACTTTTATTTTTAGGCTCATAACTTGCTCTACCTTTGGAAACCTCAGAAAAATAACAACAATAAGTAGACTTGGAGTTAACCATGACATTAAGCAAGCATATTGCCACGCAAGCTATTCATGCTGGACGCATTAACGATGAGCAGTTTGGCTCACTAGCGACACCGCTTTATCAAACATCAACATTTGTATTCGATAATGCTATGCAAGGCGCTAATCGCTTTGCAGGTGAGGAAGCCGGCTTTATTTATACCCGTTTAGGTAATCCAACCACTCGTCAACTAGAAATGCGCGTTGCTGCAATGGAGGGAGTGGAAGACGCGGCTGCAACCGCTACAGGCATGGGGGCTGTATCTGGCGCCTTGTTAGCTAATTTGTCTGCTGGTGACCATTTAATTGCCTCTAAAGCCGTTTATGGCTGCTCATACGCGTTAATGGCTCATCAGTTAACTAAATGGGGAATTGAGGTCACATTTGTTGATATGACAAACATCGACGATATAGAAGCGTCAATTCAACCCAACACCAAGGTGATTTTCTTAGAATCGCCCATCAACCCCAATTTAGTGGTACTTGATATTGAATCAATTGGAAAGCTAGCCAAAAAACATCAGCTTATTTCTATTATCGACAACACATTCTTAACCCCAATCTTGCAACAACCCGCTCAATTTGGCTTCGATCTTATTGTTCATAGCGCGACTAAATACCTAAATGGTCACGGTGATGTTGTCGCTGGTATCATTTGCGGCTCAGCTGATATGATCAGCCATATCAAGCTGAGCGTGTTAAAAGATATCGGAGCAACGATTAGCCCACACGATGCATGGCTGATACTCAGAGGGTTAAAGACTTTACCTATTCGTGTAGAGCAGCACTGTAAAAGCGCCCAAATAGTCGCTGAATTTCTAGCCCAACACCCTATGGTAGACAAAGTTCACTACCCGGGTCTAAAAGAACACCAAGGATATAAATTTATAGGTAAGCAAATGAAAGCTGCTGGCGGTGTTATCGCCTTTGAGATTAAAGGGGATATTGCAGAAGGAGCGGCTTTAATTAACCGCATGAAGCTTTTTTCAATAGCGGTAAGCTTAGGAGATGCAGAATCGCTAATTCAGCACCCCGCGTCAATGACGCACTCTCCTTACTCACAAGAAGAACGACTAGATGCTGGGATCAGCGACACGCTAATACGTATTTCAGTCGGCCTAGAGTATGTTGAAGATCTAATTGCTGACCTAAAACAATCGCTTGATCAGGTCAGCAATAACGAACGGCGAGTCGCCTAACCCTTAAAAAGCAGCTCAAAAAACTAGTATTTTAATTGTTGGCTAGTACTGCCTCTATACTCGGCAGTACTTTAGCTTTCAGTTGTTCAATTTCTATTTCAGTGTATGGTCTCATAGGCAATTCCCCCCAAATCGGCTTGGGCCAAGCAGGGTCATTTACAAAGCGTACAATGTGATGCATATGTAATTGCGGACAAACATTACCAAGGGCTGCAACATTTATTTTGTCTCCCTGAAAAAGCTCCATTAATATTTCGCTTAACATACTGGATTCATTCAGTAGTTGTTGCTGTTGCTCCCAGTCTAACTGATAAATGTCTTTAATATTCTCAACCCTAGGAACCAATACAAACCAAGGATATTGTGAATCATTCATCAAAAGTAATTTACTCAGTGGTAAGTCAATTAATTCAATACCGTCGCGCACCAATAACTCATGAAGTTGGAATTCATTTAATTGAACATCTGTCATGTGTTTATCTCTTTTTCTTTTTCGGTTTATTTTTACGGCCACGACCGCGAGCTTCTTTGCGAGCTTCACGTTCAGCTATTTTCTTTTCTTCTAACTCATTAAAGTGGATGATTTCTTTTTCCACTATCTCAGGTGTTTCAAAAGTAAGTTCGCCCAGTGTTTTATCACGGATTTCATTCACCAAGATAGCAGAGGCCTTATGGAAGTCGACATAACCACCGCTTTTCACACAGCCACGATTACGTCCAATTTCCTCAATCAGTTCAACTTCCGTAAGTGGTAATTCATCAAGCTTGTAACGCTCTTTTAATCGCTCAGGATAAGTTTCCAATAAATATTCAGCGGCAAAACAAGCGATTTCTTCATGATCAAAAGCTGTATCTTTGACTGCACTGGTTACTGCTAAACGATAACCACTATTTTCATTTACTATCTTGGGCCATAGCATGCCAGGCGTGTCATAAAGATATAAGCCATCTTCTAGTCGAATACGTTGCTGACCTTTGGTTACCGCAGGTTCGTTACCCACTTTCGCCTTTGCTTTACCCACTAGCGTATTGAGTAATGTCGATTTACCAACATTGGGTATGCCCATGATCACAGCATTAATTTGTTTGCCTGTCTCATCTTTATGCGGCACTAGCTTTCTGATCAACTGAGGAATTTGTTTTGCAATTGACGGAGACTCAGTGGTTAACGCAATAGCCTTCACATTTTGCTGGGCGTCTAAGTAGTCCAACCATACTTTAGTCATTACTGGATCAGCTAAATCAGACTTATTGAGAATTTTGATCAATGGTTTATCACCGCGAATTTCAGTGATCATCGGATTTTCGCTGCTAAACGGCAAGCGAGCATCACATACTTCAATTACAACATCAATTGTCGGTAGGATTTCTTTGATCTCTTTTTGGGCCTTGTGCATATGACCCGGGAACCAGTTTATTGCCATTCTTAAAGGGGAGTTAAACGAAAATACATAAATAGATTTTATCACCCAACAAGTTAAAAATCTTAACTAAAATAGCGTTAAATCTCACCTGACAAGTTCGCTAGCAAGTTAATTTTATTCTAAGGTTTAAGCAAGCCGTCTTATTATGTTTGTTCAATGAAATTATTATTATTGTTGGTAGTGTTAATTGCACAAAGCACAGTAAGCGCTCATAGCCTTTACTATGCAATTGGAGAGTCGACAGCTAAAGACAGATCTGACACCCAAAAGCTTGGTCTTATATTCAAGCCTCCCACAAATATAGGGTTACTAGAACGAAACAACCTCTATCTTACACTTGATGTTTCAGCCGCATCTTGGCAAAACTTGTATGGCCCTGACTTAAAAGCAGGTGCAATTATTCCAATGTTCAATTACCCACTCAGACAGCAAGACCAATGGTGGTTTATAAAATTTGGGATCGGTGCAGCTTACGTAGATCAAACGCGCTGGGGAAACAGAAGACTAGGCAGTAATTGGATGTTTGAAGATAAATTCGAAGTTGGAATTAGAGCAAATCCTAATCATCAAATAGCTTTATCTTTCTCACACTACTCCAACGCTAATACCAATAAGTATAACGACGGGCTGAACATTATCTCTCTGCTTTATCAATACAACTGGTAACAGCGGTACCAAATGCCGAATAGATTAGAAAATTTAATTCAGCCACACTCTGACTAAGTTATTTAATCAGTTAAGCATATAGCGAATGAAACGGTGCAGCGCATCACCTTCTTTTAGTACAGCGATTATCTGAGTTTCTGTAAAACGTGATTTTTACATAATTGTCTCCTGCTTAAAGCGTTGCAATAAACTCTAATTATGCCTGTATCAGTTTAGGGGAGTGGACAATATGTTTAGGTAGTGCTCAAAGGTTAACTTCACTGAGCGATGCTGCAGTAAAATTTTTAAAGGCTATAGGTGCAAAAAACCCGTAGCGTTAGCTACGGGCTTTTCTTAATTAAGTGCCTAGCGATGACCTACTCTCACATGGGACCTCCCACACTACCATCGGCGCAGTTGCATTTCACTTCTGAGTTCGGCATGGGGTCAGGTGGTTCTACAACGCTATTGTCGCTAGGCGAAACTGTTATTTACTCGCTACTGAGCAAGTAAATCAATTCGGAAAACGTTTTATATATCGCTTTAATTCAAGTTGTACTCATGTACGTGATGTGACGTGCATGGATGCACTAATGTCGATGAGATTCATGGATGAATGTTGTTCATCGACTCATGTCAGTCAAAACCATTTGGGTGTTGTATGGTTAAGCCTCACGGGCAATTAGTATCAGTTAGCTCAAGGCCTCGCAACCCTTACACACCTGACCTATCAACGTCGTAGTCTCCAACGACCCTTCAGGGGACTTAAAGTCCCAGTGAGAACTCATCTCAAAGCCTGCTTCCCGCTTAGATGCTTTCAGCGGTTATCAGTTCCGAACGTAGCTACCCGGCAATGCTTCTGGCGAAACAACCGGAACACCAGAGGTTCGTCCACTCCGGTCCTCTCGTACTAGGAGCAGCCCTCTTCAATTCTCAAACGCCCACGGCAGATAGGGACCGAACTGTCTCACGACGTTCTAAACCCAGCTCGCGTACCACTTTAAATGGCGAACAGCCATACCCTTGGGACCGACTTCAGCCCCAGGATGTGATGAGCCGACATCGAGGTGCCAAACACCGCCGTCGATATGAACTCTTGGGCGGTATCAGCCTGTTATCCCCGGAGTACCTTTTATCCGTTGAGCGATGGCCCTTCCATACAGAACCACCGGATCACTATGACCTGCTTTCGCACCTGCTCGACGTGTCTGTCTCGCAGTTAAGCTGGCTTATGCCATTGCACTAACCGTACGATGTCCGACCGTACTTAGCCAACCTTCGTGCTCCTCCGTTACGCTTTGGGAGGAGACCGCCCCAGTCAAACTACCCACCAGACAGTGTCCCCAACCGAGATAATCGGCCTAGGTTAGAACATCACGCATACAAGGGTGGTATTTCAAGGTTGGCTCCACTCACACTGGCGTGCAAGTTTCAAAGCCTCCCACCTATCCTACACATGTAGGAGCAATGTTCACTGTCAAGCTATAGTAAAGGTTCACGGGGTCTTTCCGTCTAGCCGCGGGTATACGGCATCTTAACCGCAATTTCAATTTCACTGAGTCTCGGGTGGAGACAGTGTGGCCATGATTACGCCATTCGTGCAGGTCGGAACTTACCCGACAAGGAATTTCGCTACCTTAGGACCGTTATAGTTACGGCCGCCGTTTACCGGGGCTTCGATCATGAGCTTCGCAGAGCTAACCCAATCAATTAACCTTCCGGCACCGGGCAGGCGTCACACCGTATACGTCATCTTTCGATTTTGCACAGTGCTGTGTTTTTAATAAACAGTTCCAGCCACCTGGTTACTTCGACCGACCTCAGCTTAGGGAGCAAGTCCCATCACCAGAGCCGGCGTACCTTCTCCCGAAGTTACGGTACTATTTTGCCTAGTTCCTTCACCCGAGTTCTCTCAAGCGCCTTAGTATTCTCTACCTAACCACCTGTGTCGGTTTGGGGTACGGTTCCTTTATATCTATGCTTAGAAGCTTTTCCTGGAAGCAGGGCATCAACAACTTCAACTCCGTAGAGTCTCGTCTCGTATCTCAGCCTTAAGAACCCGGATTTGCCTAAGTTCTCAGCCTACATACTTTCACATGGACAACCAACGCCATGCTTGCTTAGCCTTCTCCGTCCCTCCATCGCAATATAAAGAAGTACAGAAATATTAATCTGTTTCCCATCGACTACACCTCTCGGTCTCGCCTTAGGGGCCGACTTACCCTGCCCTGATTAACATGGGACAGGAAACCTTGGTCTTTCGGCGAGGGGGTTTTTCACCCCCTTTATCGTTACTCATGTCAGCATTCGCACTTCTGATACCTCCAGCATGCTTCTCAACACACCTTCAACGGCTTACAGAACGCTCCCCTACCACTCAAAATAAATTTTGAATCCGCAGCTTCGGTGCATAGTTTAGCCCCGTTACATCTTCCGCGCAGACCGACTCGACTAGTGAGCTATTACGCTTTCTTTAAAGGATGGCTGCTTCTAAGCCAACCTCCTAGCTGTCTATGCCTTTCCACATCGTTTCCCACTTAACTATGACTTTGGGACCTTAGCTGGCGGTCTGGGTTGTTTCCCTCTTCACTACGGACGTTAGCACCCATAGTGTGTCTCCCGGATAGTACTCATTGGTATTCGGAGTTTGCAAAGGGTTGGTAAGTCGGGATGACCCCCTAGCCTTAACAGTGCTCTACCCCCAATGGTATTCGTCCGAGGCTCTACCTAAATAGATTTCGGGGAGAACCAGCTATCTCCCGGCTTGATTAGCCTTTCACTCCGACCCACAGGTCATCACCGCATTTTTCAACATACGTGTGTTCGGTCCTCCAGTTGGTGTTACCCAACCTTCAACCTGCCCATGGGTAGATCGCCGGGTTTCGGGTCTATACCCTGCAACTAAACGCGCAGTTAACACTCGCTTTCGCTACGGCTCCCCTAATCGGTTAACCTTGCTACAGAATATAAGTCGCTGACCCATTATACAAAAGGTACGCAGTCACCCGAAGGCTTCCACTGCTTGTACGTATACGGTTTCAGGTTCTATTTCACTCCCCTCACAGGGGTTCTTTTCGCCTTTCCCTCACGGTACTGGTTCACTATCGGTCAGTTAGGAGTATTTAGCCTTGGAGGATGGTCCCCCCATGTTCAGTCAACATTTCACGTGTGCCGACCTACTCGATTTCACTTATGTTTGTCTTCGTGTACGGGGCTATCACCCTGTATCGCCAAGCTTTCCAGCTTGTTCCACTAACGCCCATAAGCTTAAGGGCTAATTCCCGTTCGCTCGCCGCTACTAAGGAAATCTCGGTTGATTTCTTTTCCTCGGGGTACTTAGATGTTTCAGTTCTCCCGGTTCGCCTCATTAAGCTATGTATTCACTTAATGATACTTGCTTATGCAAGTGGGTTTCCCCATTCAGAAATCCTAGGTTATAACGGTTTTTATCACCTTACCTAGGCTTATCGCAGATTAACACGTCTTTCATCGCCTCTAACTGCCAAGGCATCCACCATATACGCTTAGTCACTTAACCATACAACCCCAAATAGTTTTCGTATTTAAGTCATCAAGAGACAAATCTTGATGCTAATGTATGACTGACATTTTCACGTACTCATTATCCATTCTTAAAAAGAACAGTAATGGAGTATGCTTGAATTAGATTGATAAATGATAAGGAAAAATCATTTATCAGGTTTGATGTTTACAGCGCGACACTGTAATCATCATTCGAATATTTTTCTTATGTAAAACAAGAAATATATTCGGGATATATATCAGCTTTCCAAATTGTTAAAGAACTCAATTTAAGGCACATTCGCTTAAATCGTGGTTTAAAAAACCAAACGTAAATTGTTCGCTTCTCTTACGAAACATATGAACACCTTAAGTTTGGTTTCTCATTCTTTGTTAAGAAGTAGTGGTAGGTCTGGGCAGACTTGAACTGCCGACCTCACCCTTATCAGGGGTGCGCTCTAACCAGCTGAGCTACAGACCTTTAATTGTTTCAAGAGTTCACCTTCACCTATGACTAGGTCTGGGCAGACTTGAAAAAAACAGGCCGACCTCACCGCTTTCAATACGTGGCGGGGTGCGCTCTTTGTTCGAGCCAGTACTGATGATAAGTGGTGGAGCTAAGCAGGATCGAACTGCTGACCTCCTGCGTGCAAGGCAGGCGCTCTCCCAGCTGAGCTATAGCCCCTCATCTACTGCATCAGTAAAGGGTTACTTCTTATACGTTCGTTATCAATGCAATGTGTGTGAACACTCAACATGGTGCGTTTTACTTCAAGATAAGGAGGTGATCCAACCCCAGGTTCCCCTAGGGTTACCTTGTTACGACTTCACCCCAGTCATGAATCACAAAGTGGTGACCGTCCTCCCGAAGGTTAAACTAGCCACTTCTTTTGCAACCCACTCCCATGGTGTGACGGGCGGTGTGTACAAGGCCCGGGAACGTATTCACCGCGACATTCTGATTCGCGATTACTAGCGATTCCGACTTCATGGAGTCGAGTTGCAGACTCCAATCCGGACTACGACGTACTTTCTGGGATTCGCTCCACCTCGCGGTCTTGCTGCCCTCTGTATACGCCATTGTAGCACGTGTGTAGCCCATCCCGTAAGGGCCATGATGACTTGACGTCGTCCCCACCTTCCTCCGGTTTATCACCGGCAGTCTCCTTAGAGTTCCCGACATTACTCGCTGGCAAATAAGGATAGGGGTTGCGCTCGTTGCGGGACTTAACCCAACATTTCACAACACGAGCTGACGACAGCCATGCAGCACCTGTCTCAGAGTTCCCGAAGGCACTAATCTATCTCTAGAAAATTCTCTGGATGTCAAGGGATGGTAAGGTTCTTCGCGTTGCATCGAATTAAACCACATGCTCCACCGCTTGTGCGGGCCCCCGTCAATTCATTTGAGTTTTAACCTTGCGGCCGTACTCCCCAGGCGGTCAACTTAGCGCGTTAGCTACGCTACTCACGTTTCAAGAACACAAACAGCTAGTTGACATCGTTTACGGCGTGGACTACCAGGGTATCTAATCCTGTTCGCTCCCCACGCTTTCGTGCCTCAGCGTCAGTATCTGTCCAGGTGGCCGCCTTCGCCACTGATGTTCCTTCCAATCTCTACGCATTTCACCGCTACACTGGAAATTCCACCACCCTCTACAGTACTCTAGTCAAACAGTTCCAAATGCAGTTCCGAGGTTAAGCCCCGGGATTTCACATCTGGCTTATCAAACCGCCTACGCACGCTTTACGCCCAGTAATTCCGATTAACGCTCGCACCCTCCGTATTACCGCGGCTGCTGGCACGGAGTTAGCCGGTGCTTCTTCTGTCGCTAACGTCACAGCTAGCAGATATTACCTACTAACCTTTCCTCACGACTGAAAGTGCTTTACAACCCGAAGGCCTTCTTCACACACGCGGCATGGCTGCATCAGGGTTTCCCCCATTGTGCAATATTCCCCACTGCTGCCTCCCGTAGGAGTCTGGGCCGTGTCTCAGTCCCAGTGTGGCTGATCATCCTCTCAAACCAGCTAGAGATCGTCGCCTTGGTAGGCCTTTACCCCACCAACTAGCTAATCTCACTTGGGCTAATCTTTTGGCACGAGGCCCGAAGGTCCCCCGCTTTGGTCCGTAAACATTATGCGGTATTAGCAGTCGTTTCCAACTGTTGTCCCCCACCAAAAGGCATATTCCCAAGCATTACTCACCCGTCCGCCGCTCGACGCCAAAGGAGCAAGCTCCTCTTCGTTTCCGCTCGACTTGCATGTGTTAAGCCTGCCGCCAGCGTTCAATCTGAGCCATGATCAAACTCTTCAATTAAAATCGTTTGTGAGACATCAGTCTCGGCTCAATGAATTCTGTACAAATAAAACTTATATAAAAGTAGTTTTTGCATGAGTTCACTGAGTTAATTTTTGCTAAGACAAGCTTAGCTATATTTGTAAAATCAACATCATGTGAATGCTCACACAAATTGCATGATAACTAATTGTTAAAGAACTGAACCTTGCGATTCAAACAAAACATCGCACTCGTGTTTTGTGGTTGCTCTCTCGTTGAGAGCGGATGCGCATTTTACGCTTCCTAGTTTTGATGTCAACAACTTTTTGAAAAACTTTTCTTAAAAAATAAGTAAAACATTTTTCTAAGTTATCTGACCCGTTTACTCAGCAAACTTGCTAACTAAACTTATCAAAACACTTCGTTGGGCTGCCCCGTGGAAGTGGATGCGCATTTTAGAGATTTTTAGCTGGGCGTCAACACCTTTTTGAAATTAATTTAAAATTATAGTTCAAGTGCTTACATTTTGCGCAAACGTGATAATTTGGGGCTTAACAAAGGAAGGCTGCCGCTTCTCTAATACAGGTGATTCGGTGTGCGTGCGTATTTCCATCATCCTGATATTGGCTCGATACCAGTATCTTATTGTGAATACCTGCAGCTTCTGCTGCTTGCATATCTGAAACCTTGTCGCCAATAAAAGCACTATGTGCGATATTGATATTATGATCTTTTGCCGCTTGCAGAATCATTCCCGGCGCAGGCTTACGACAATCACAAGTTTTAACAAATTCATTGTGACTCTGCCCTTGGTTTTTGGGATCAGGATGATGTGGACAAAAATAGACATCAGAAATTGGAATATCGCGTTTAGCAAACTCAACTTTCATCCAATTGGTTAACACGTCAAAGTCACCCACAGTGTAATAACCGCGCGCAATGCCCGCTTGATTGGTAATGACAATAATTTCAAAGCCCATATCCAGCGCATAACGGCATACGTCAAAAATACCATCGACAAATTCGAACTCTTCTATTTTGTGCACATAGCCGTGGTCAATATTGATAATGCCGTCACGATCTAAAAATAGTGCTTTTTTCATGGTCTACTCTAGTTGTTCTATTTACTACGTACTTATATCGCTAGTGTTAAATCTAGATAAAGAAAAAGACGAGTATCAAACTCGCCTTTTTACCTAATTATGTATTAATTATAAGCTAACTAACCTTTACTCACCTAAGCACAGCATAACATAAGCTACATAGCTAAGCCGCCATCGATTTCGACGACACGTCCGGAAAAGAATTCATTTTCAAAAATGTATTTTACCGTATGAGCAATTTCATCAGCTTCGCCCAGGCGACCAACAGGTTTCATTTTCTCTAAACGTTCACGCATTTCCGGTTTCATGGCATCCGTCATTGCGGTGCGGATAACCCCCGGCGCGATTGCACCTACTCGGATACCATAACGCCCTAGCTCACGTGCCCAAGTAACCGTCATGGCCACAACGCCAGCTTTTGATGCAGCGTAGTTGGTTTGACCCATATTACCGTTGCGGGCAATTGAAGACATATTAACAATAACGCCTTTGCGTTTGTTTTTAACCATATGAGCAGCAGCTTCTCTACCACATAAGAACACGCCAGTCAGGTTGACATCAATAACTGACTGAAATTGTGCTAACGACATTTTCTTAACAATTTCACCGTCTTTTTCTTTGAGCAGCATACCGTCGCGCAATATACCAGCATTGTTAACGAGCCCATCAAAGCCTTCAAAGTCTTGGTTGATTTGTTCAAATACGGCTTCCACATCAGACTCAATGGTGACATTGGCAATATAGAACTTGGCTGAAGAACCCGCTTTTTCAACCAAGGCCACTGTCTCTTGCAGCAGCTCTGCATCAAGGTCAATGAGTGCTAACTTTGCCCCTTGCGCAGCTAAATTTACTGCAATAGCACGCCCGAGCCCTTGACCACCACCGGTGACGACAATTGTTTTATTCTCTACATTCATAGTTAATCGTTTCTATTTTAATTGTTCTGGTTTTGCTCAAAAATCTTAAAGATACTGGAAAAGTCGATACCGCCATTACCAGCTTGTGCATGCATTGCATATAAACTTCTGGCAAGTGCACCCATCGGCGTTGATGACTTGCTAGCTAGCGCAGTTTCCATTGCTAACCCTAAATCTTTCGCCATCAAATCGACCATAAAGCCGCCTTGATAATCATTAGACGAAGGCACATTGTCCATGACGTCAGGACAAGGGTTATAGACATCAAGTGTCCAGTTACTGCCTGATGATTTACTCATAATGTTGGAAAGCACCTTCGGGTCTAAACCATTAGCGATACCAAGTTGCAGTGCTTCGGACGTGCCCACCATCAATACCGACAACAACATGTTATTGCACACCTTGGCAACTTGCCCTGCGCCATGTTCGCCAGCGTGGAAGATGTTTTTGCCCATTTGCGAAAGAATAGGCTCGGCTCGGGTAAAACTATCAACAGTCCCACCGACCATAAAACTTAAGGTACCCGCTTTAGCGCCGCCAACACCGCCAGAGACTGGTGCATCGATAAAATCAATGCCCTGCTCAACAAGAACACCCGCTACTTTCTTCGCCGTGGTTGCATCTATGGTTGACGAATCAATTACCAAAGCACCTGACTTGATATGGTGGATAAGTCCTTCACCCTCGCTTAGGTATAGTTGTTCAACATGTTTGCCCGCAGGCAACATGGAAATAATCACGTCAGCATCGTCAACGGCTTTGCTGGCAGAGACTGCTGTGGCTGCACCATGCTCTACCACATCAACCACAGCTTGTGCGGATAAGTCGTAAACGCACACCTTGTTACCATTTGCGCGCCCCGCTTTAACCAAATTAATGGCCATAGGGCCACCCATGTTACCTAAGCCAATAAAGGCGATTTTTATTGCCATTATGAACCTCCTTGCACTTTGTTGTACCTTGCTGTGTCGCCATTTGCCTTAAGTGCATTAGGCCGCATCAGCTTTTGTTGTAATAATGTTGCTGGCTTTATTTTTTTGTTGTTCTTGTTAGGTTTTTAATAACCCTGCACTATAAACTTTGTTATGTAGTACCTAAATCAAGCAGTGGATGTTCTGACGCTGACCAAGGTGGCTTAAAAAACCAATCGATAACGTCATTATCGACGGACTCAATTGACTCAAACCGCCAGTTTGGTCGATTGTCTTTATCAACGAGCAAGGCGCGAACTCCCTCTTGGAACTCACCATATTTGCCGCCCTTAACGGTCAGCCCCAGCTCAAATCGATAACAATCTGCAAGTGACAACTCTTTGCCCTCACGTAACTGGCGATAAACTAGGTGTGCGCTAATCGCGCTGCCGTGTTTAAGGGCAGCTTGTGCTCTGTTAAACCACTTGTCTTCAATTGGATAACTAACAATATCGTTAACAATTTCGGTTAAGGTACTTGCTGAGGTGAGTTGGTTAATAAGCGATTTGTGTTCTTGAACTGGAGATGCTGGCATTGAAGGCTTTGCAGAGTGCTCAAATTCACTTATCAGTGAACTTAGCAATTTGTGGTTATCTGCAGCCGTATCGCTCCACTGTATAGTCACTAACTTATCTAAAAGCGCACTTTTTTGCGTTGCTAGCATAAAAAAGTCAGCTAAATGTGTGTATTTAGCATCCGCGGCATTAATTGATGCGCCGGTCAGTCCTAAAAACAGTCCGCAGTTATCAGGCATTTCGTTTAAGAATTTTGTTCCGCCGACATCGGGTAATAAACCAATACTGATTTCCGGCATGGCAATTCGACTGGTTTCAGTGACAATACGATGACTACCGCCGACCATCATTCCTAGACCACCTCCCATAACAATACCATTGCCCCACACCATAAAAGGTTTGCCAAAGTTGTGAATAAGGTGGTCAAGCCGGTATTCGTTGGCAAAATACGCTTCAACTTCTGGCGCATACGCATCTGGGTGGTTACACATTTCACGATACAGTTTGACGATATCACCGCCCGCACAAAACGCTTTTTCACCTTTTCCCTGCAATAAAACAGCCGCAATAGTGTCGTCTTGCTGCCAAGCAAGCAGCTGCGGATACAAAGCCGCGATCATTTCACCGCTTAAGGCATTAAGCGACTTTTCTGCATTGAGGGTCGCAAGGCCTATCGCTTTACCGTTTACACAATTGAGTGTTTCAAATAGCACTACATCTGACATACAAGCTTCCTAAAAAGGGGGGATTTAAGTATTTATAATTAAACGTATCTAATAAAAAATTGCTACATGAATACTTAGAGCAATTGACCTGAGCCTTCGGCCAATAACCGACGGGCAATAATGACACGCATAATTTCATTAGTACCTTCTAAAATTTGATGAACACGCACATCTCTAAAATGGCGTTCCAGCGGGTATTCTTTGATATAACCATAGCCACCGTGAATTTGCAGCGCAGCATCACAAACTTTAAAGCCGATATCGGTGGCAAAACGCTTTGCCATTGCGCAATACGCTGTTTTTTCTGGGTCGTTATTATCTAGTTTAAATGCTGCCAGCCTGACCATTTGACGAGCTGCGACTAGTTCAGTTGCCATATCCGCCAATTTGAACTGTAAGCCCTGAAAGGCTGCGATAGGTTTGCCAAATTGTTCACGCTCTTGCATATAACTCATTGCGGTATTAAGCGCTTGCTGCGCTGTGCCTATTGAACACACGGCGATGTTGATGCGGCCACCATCAAGCCCTTTCATGGCAAATTTAAAGCCTTCACCTTCTTCACCGAGCAGGTTTGCAACCGGAACTCTGACATTATCAAAGGTAATTTGCTTGGTTGGCTGGGCATTCCAGCCGAGCTTCTCTTCCGACTTGCCATAAATAATGCCGTCGGTATTTGCCGAAATAGCGATTGCCGATATACCTGCGGCACCTTCGCCACCAGTTCGAGCCATCACCACTAAAATATCCGTTTCACCGGCACCAGAGATAAACATCTTAGTACCATTAATAACGTATTCATCGCCGTCACGTTTAGCCGAAGTGCGAAGCGATGCAGCATCTGAGCCGGCACCCGGCTCAGTTAAACAATAGGAAGCTAGCTTTTCACCAGTCACTAAGCTTGGGCACCAAGCCTGCTTGAGCGCATCTTTACCCCAGCTGGCAATCATCCACGTTGCCATATTATGAATGGTCATCATTGCCGTGGTTGCGGTGCAGCCCATCGCAAGTTGTTCAAAAATAATCGCGGAATCCAATCGACTTAAGCCTAAGCCGCCAGCCTCCTCTGGCGTGTACAAGCCACAAAAGCCAAGCTCACCAGCGCGAGTAATGACGTTTTTAGGAAAGATATGCTCGGCATCCCACTTGGCGGCATAAGGCGCCAATTCGGCATCGGAAAATTGCTTGGCAGTATCAGCAAAAGCCTGCTGATCTTCGGTCAGGTTAAAATTCACAAAAAGTTCCTCGATAAATCACAGATTAACCTTCACTATTGCCCCAGTCTTGCCGCTCAAAGTTAAAGACTAAAAGCTAGATACTAAAAACTAGATGCCAAAAGTTAAGCATCAACAATCAAGCACACTAATTCGAGTGCTCTACTTGTGTTGCCAACAGTTAGTCCGCTGTTTGTGCTTTTTAACAATTGCTATATTCGACCAATTTATTTTGGTTCTGTTCTTATTCTTGTTTGGGTTTTGACTTATGGCGATACCTTTAACAGTAACGCTGCCAGTACCTAAGCAAGTGTTAAAAAAGCCTGTTGTAATATATTTAGGTTGTTTACGATTATTGCTTATTTATACTAATCATCAGTTACATCTATTGATAATCAGCGTTATTCGCCAAGCCAGCGTTATTGTTATTTTTAATGCGAAGCCTCAATTGGCAGCCGCTGGCTTAACCTTTACGTTATAAAAAGCGCTATTAAAAGTGCTTTAAAAAGCTAGAACATTTCCAATGCAACTGCGGTTGCTTCACCACCACCAATACATAGTGATGCCACGCCTTTTGATAGGCCTTTATTTTTTAACGCGTGAATTAGCGTAACCATAATACGCGCACCACTCGCACCTAGTGGGTGACCAAGTGCACACGCACCGCCATTGATATTCACTTTCTCAACATCTAGGCCTAATTTATCAATACCTAGCATGGCCACCATGGCGAAGGCTTCGTTAATTTCAAACAAATCAACATCAGCAACTGACCAACCAGCGCGATCTAACAATTTACTCATGGCACCAACGGGAGCAGCAGTGAATTCTTCTGGCGCCTGCGCGTGCGTTGCATGAGCGATAATTTTACAAATTGGTGTTAAGCCGCGCTTTTCAGCTTCTGATTGCTTCATCAGTACCAGCGCCGCTGCGCCATCTGAAATTGAGCTAGAATTAGCAGCGGTCACCGTCCCGTCTTTTTTAAATGCTGGACGCAACGAAGGAATTTTTTCTGGGCGGGCATTACCCGGTTGCTCATCAGTATCAACAATCGTATCACCACGACGAGATGAAACCGTCACTGGCGTGATTTCATTAGTAAATGCGCCTGATTCAATTGCAGCATTAGCGCGAGATAAGGAGCGAATCGCGTATTCGTCCATGGCTTCACGAGTGTAATTTTCATCATCTGCCATTGATTGGGCAAAACAGCCCATTGCGACGCTATCGTTCGCATTTTCAAGACCATCCATCATCATATGATCAATGACTTGACCATGTCCCATGCGCATACCACCGCGAGCTTTTGGCAACATGTAAGGTGCGTTTGACATGCTTTCCATGCCACCAGCGACAGCGACATCAATCGAGCCGACCAATAATGAATCGTGGACATCCATGACTGACTTCATACCTGAGCCACACACTTTATTAATGGTATTGGCGAGTGTTGATTGCGCAAGCCCAGCACCTAAGGCTGCTTGACGCGCAGGCGCCTGTTTTAAGCCTGCCGGTAACACACAGCCCATCACGACTTCATCGATTTGATCTGAGCCTAAACCAGCTTGATCAACCGCAGCTTTTATCGCGACACTACCTAATTGTGGCGCGGTAACTGATGATAATGAACCTTGAAAACCGCCCATTGGCGTGCGCGTTGCTGAAACAATTACTACGGGATCTGACACTGACATAACCTAGTCTCCACTTTTACTTTTTTGCATATGGTATTGCATTTAGTGTTAATCGTTGTGCCACTAATGACTTAAGAACATTAGCGGCTCATATTGGTATTAATGGCGGCTAGCCTATCTTAAATTCACCTTTACGCCAACGTTAAGTCAAACCACAAACGGGCTAAATGCTGATACGAATTGGCAAATACTCTAGAGCAATCTCAAGCTTGGATCTGCCTTTGACGCAAAGTTAACTGCGCCAAACACTCGACTAGCTGTAACCTTTTGCTTACAAAAAGTACGATTATCTTAGCTAACCCTCAGCTTTACCTTAACGTAAACTTACCCTATATTGGTGAGCAAGTAAATTTTCATTATTTTCCGTTTTTATATGTCGAGTAACACACAAAGCCACGCCAAATCTGATGCCAGTGCAGCAGTTAAAACTTATGCCATTGGCGAATTGGCAAAAGAGTTTGATATCACCACACGTAGTATCCGCTTTTATGAAGATCAGGGCTTGTTAGCCCCCACCCGTCGCGGCCAAACCAGAATTTACAGCTTGCGCGATCGCGTTCGCTTAAAACTTATTTTGCGCGGTAAGCGCCTTGGCTTCTCGTTGGCAGAAACGGGGCGATTATTTGAACTCTACGATGTAGACAAGACCAGCGCGAAGCAGCTGGAAACCATCTTGGAATTAATTGCTGATAAAAAAGCAGATCTTCACCAGCAACTGGAAGACATCAAAATCGTGCTGGTGGAACTAACAAATTTAGAACAAAGCTGTTTAAACACCTTAGCTAAGGTAACTAATCGCTAGCTATACAACCAAGTGAGACTGTGCTTAACGACTAACTCAAAATAAAAATGATTAAGCACAGTCCACTACTTAAGTGCGCGCTGATTAAGTGCACTAAGCAAAATAAACATTACAACAAGAGCCATTTACAACGCTGATTATCTCGCCTACTCGCCCGCTCGAGTTGAGCAGTTAATCAAACAATTAAGGAACATCCATGATTGCCAGTTTTTCTTCTTTAAATTTTAACCTCGGTGAAACCGTTGACATGATCCGCGATCAGGTTAACGCCTTTGCCCGCGATGAAATTGCGCCACGAGCTGCACAAATCGATATCGACAATGAATTTCCGATGGATTTGTGGCGTAAGTTTGGCGATCTTGGCTTATTGGGGATGACCGTTGAAGAAGAATATGGCGGCACAGGTTTGGGTTACCTAGCACATGTAGTTGCTATGCAAGAAATCAGTCGCGCGTCTGCATCGGTTGGCCTGAGCTACGGTGCCATGTCGAACCTATGCTTAAATCAATTACGTAAAAACGGTAGTCACGAACAGAAACTAAAATACCTACCTAAGCTTTGCAGCGGCGAGCATATTGGCGCCTTGGCAATGTCTGAACCAAATGCCGGTTCTGATGTAGTCAGTATGAAGTTAAAGGCCGAGAAGCGCGGCGATGTTTACGTGTTAAACGGCAATAAAATGTGGATCACCAATGGCCCAGATGCACATGTTTACATTATCTACGCAAAAACCGATGTTACTGCTGGTTCAAAAGGCATTACCGCCTTTATTGTTGAGCGAGACTTCCCTGGCTTTAGTCGCCATCAAAAACTCGACAAGCTAGGCATGCGTGGCTCAAACACCTGTGAGCTAGTGTTTGAGAACTGTGAAGTACCGGCTGAAAATGTGCTTGGCGCAGAAGGCAAAGGTGTTGGCGTATTAATGTCGGGCCTAGATTACGAGCGTGTTGTCCTTTCTGGGGGGCCACTGGGCATTATGGACGCCTGTATGGATCTCGTTGTGCCTTATATTCATGATCGCCAGCAATTTGGTCAATCGATAGGTGAATTCCAGTTAGTACAAGGCAAGGTCGCCGATATGTACACCCAGATGAACGCAGCTAAATCCTATATTTATATGGTGGCACAAGCCTGTGATCGCGGTGAAACCACCCGTAAAGATGCCGCTGGTGTCATCCTTTATTCTGCTGAGCTAGCCACTAAGATGGCACTTGACGCGATTCAGCTATTAGGCGGTAACGGTTACATCAATGAATTCCCAGCCGGTCGACTGCTACGCGATGCCAAACTTTACGAAATTGGTGCTGGTACCTCAGAAATTCGCCGCATGCTGATTGGCCGAGAACTGTTTAACGAAAGTAAGTAAGGCAGTTTGTTAACGTATAAGTAAAGGCACAATCTATGGCACAAATTCAATCAAAGATAAATGCGCGAAGTCAGGAGTTTCTTGACAATGCAGCGCATATGCAGCAGCAAGTTGATGATCTCAATGCAACTATTGCAGATATTCAATTAGGTGGTGGCGAGAAGAGTCGCGAGCGTCATTTAGCTCGCGGTAAATTACTGCCTCGCGAACGCGTTTACCAGTTACTGGATGCCGGTTCACCATTTTTAGAACTTTCGCAACTAGCCGCTCATCAAGTTTATGATGACCATGTACCAGCCGCGGGTATTATTACTGGTATCGGCCGTGTTGATGGTCAGGAATGTGTAATTGTTGCCAATGACGCCACAGTGAAAGGCGGCACTTACTACCCGCTCACGGTAAAAAAACACCTGCGTGCTCAAACCATTGCCCAAGAAAACAACCTGCCTTGTATTTACTTGGTGGACTCTGGTGGTGCCAATCTGCCTAACCAAGATGAAGTGTTTCCTGATCGCGAACACTTTGGCCGCATCTTCTTTAATCAGGCCAATATGTCATCGCAGAATATTCCACAAATTGCCGTGGTTATGGGCTCTTGTACTGCTGGTGGTGCCTACGTGCCCGCCATGGCAGATGAGTCGATTATCGTTAAAGAGCAAGGCACTATTTTCCTCGCCGGCCCACCACTGGTTAAAGCCGCCACTGGTGAAGTGGTGAGTGCTGAAGAGCTAGGCGGCGCAGATGTGCATTGCCGAACTTCCGGTGTTGCCGATCATTATGCGCAAAACGATCATCATGCCCTGTCATTAGCACGCAGTGCCATCACTAACCTGAATCGCGTTAAGCCAATGCAGTTAAGTGTCAAAGAAGTCAGCGCCCCCGCTTATGATCCACAAGAGATTTACGGCATCGTACCTAAAGATGCACGCCAATCTTACGATGTTCGCGAAGTTATCGCGCGCATCGTCGATGGCAGTGAGTTTGATGAATTCAAATCCTTATACGGCACCACCTTAGTCTGTGGATTTGCGCATATCTTTGGCTATCCGGTTGGGATTGTTGCCAACAACGGTATTTTATTTGGCGAATCAGCACAGAAAGGTGCACATTTTGTCGAACTTTGTGCTCAGCGAAAAATACCCCTAGTATTCTTGCAAAACATCACCGGATTTATGGTCGGCCAGCAATATGAAGCGGGCGGCATCGCCAAGCATGGCGCCAAAATGGTGACCGCAGTGGCTTGTGCGCAAGTACCTAAATTTACGGTACTAATTGGCGGTAGCTTTGGTGCAGGTAACTATGGCATGTGCGGCCGTGCTTACGACCCGCGCTTTTTGTTTATGTGGCCTAACGCAAGAATTTCGGTAATGGGGGGCGAGCAAGCCGCTGGCGTATTAGCGCAAGTTAAATCAGATCAACTGGCTAAACGCGGCGAAAGCTGGAGTGCCGAGCAAGCCGCCGAATTTAAGCAACCGATCATCGATAATTACGAACACCAAGGTCACCCTTACTACGCTTCGGCGCGTCTGTGGGACGACGGTGTGATTGATCCTGCTGATACGCGCCAAGTGCTCGGCTTAGCCATTTCGGCTTCGCTAAATAAACCTATAGAAGAAACACGCTTTGGCGTGTTCAGAATGTAGGAGTTAATGATGAACTCAGTAAGCTCTTCAGCGACAGCTGGTGCAGTGAACACAGCGGCAACTAGCGCTAATAATCCAATAACAGACAAGGTACTTTTTGCTGTCGACAGCGATGGTAAAGGCCATGGTGTTGCCACCGTCACCTTAAACAACCCAGACAAGCATAACGCCTTTGACGATGACATTATCAGTCAGCTTACCCAAGTATTTAAAACCATTGCCGCAGAAGAGTCGATTCGGGTCATGGTGTTGGCGTCAACCGGGAAAAGCTTTTCAGCAGGTGCAGATCTAAGTTGGATGAAACGCATGGCATCTTACAATTATGAAGAAAACCTCAAAGACGCCAATGCCCTTGCCGACATGCTCTATACCTTAAACTTTATGCCACAAATGACCATCGCCCAAGTACAAGGCGCAGCCTTTGGTGGCGCTGTAGGTTTGGCGAGCTGCTGCGATATGGTTGTAGCCAATGACAAGGCAAGCTTTTGTTTAAGCGAAGTGAAACTTGGCCTGATCCCCGCCACCATTAGCCCTTATGTGGTAAGTGCTATCGGCTTAAAAGCGAGTCGCCGCTATTTCCAAACCGCAGAGCGCTTTAGCGCAGAAAAAGCCCTACAACTAGGGCTAGTAGATGAAATAACAACGAGCGAACAGCTTAGCGCGCAAGTTCAACAAGTGATCACTACCCTGCTCGCCAATGGCCCTGATGCCGTTAAGCAAGCCAAACAACTGGCGATGGATGTCGCTGGCCGACCTATCAACGACCAGCTGATTCAAGAAACCAGTCAACGCATTGCCGCGATTCGAGTCTCACCTGAGGGACAAGAGGGATTAACCGCCTTTTTCGATAAACGACCTGCCAACTGGCAATCAAGTTAAAAAGGCTGCGAATAAAATGACTAATACAATGACAACAACAGCACCCAAGCCCGCTAACGTAAGCTCAACCAAAATGTTTACCAAAATACTAATCGCCAATCGCGGTGAAATAGCCTGCCGCATCATTAAAACCGCCCGCAAAATGGGGATTGCGACCGTCGCCGTTTATTCAGATGCAGATCAAAACGCCTTACACGTTAATATGGCCGATGAAGCGGTTTATCTTGGTGCTTCACCATCAAAAGACAGTTACTTAAAAGCTGATAAGGTGATTGCTGCCGCATTGCAAACAGGCGCGCAAGCCATTCATCCCGGCTATGGCTTCCTCTCGGAAAATGCCGAGTTTTGTCGTCAGTGTGCCAACAATAATATTACTTTTATTGGCCCACCAAGCGAAGCCATTGAAGCCATGGGCTCAAAATCTGCCGCTAAAAACATTATGGAGCAAGCGCAGGTGCCGCTAGTGCCGGGTTATCACGGTGACAATCAATCAGAAGCAGTGCTCAAACAAGCGGCTGACGAAATGGGTTATCCAGTGCTGCTTAAAGCAACCGCTGGTGGCGGTGGTAAAGGTATGCGCCAAGTATGGTCGAGCGAAGAATTTAGCGATGGCCTCGCTGCCGCTAAACGCGAAGCTGCCGCGAGTTTCGGCGACGATACCATGCTGGTAGAAAAATACTTAACACAACCACGTCACGTTGAGATTCAGGTGTTCTGCGACAACTTGGACAAGGCCGTGTATCTGTTTGAACGCGATTGCTCGGTACAGCGTCGTCACCAAAAGGTGATCGAAGAAGCGCCGGCGCCACATATGAGCGAAGCATTGCGTGAGCAAATGGGACAAGCGGCGATACAGTCGGCACAAGCCATAGGTTATCGTGGTGCTGGCACAGTAGAATTTTTATTAGACACCCACCCAGAAACTGGTGAGCAAGCTTTCTACTTTATGGAGATGAATACTCGTCTTCAAGTTGAGCACCCAGTCACCGAATTTATCAGTGATCAAGACTTAGTCGAGTGGCAACTGCGTGTTGCCGCTGGCGAGCCATTGCCGAAGCAGCAAAATGAATTAGCCATCAATGGCCATGCCTTTGAAGCACGTATATACGCGGAAGACCCAGCCAACGACTTTTTGCCAGCAACTGGTCAGCTGACATTTTTACAAACACCTCAAGAAAGCGAACACGTTCGGGTTGATACGGGTGTGCTGCAAGGGGATGAAGTCAGTGTTTACTACGATCCAATGATTGCCAAACTGGTCGTGTGGGATGAATCTCGTGAAAAAGCACTGCAACGATTAAGCAAAGCGCTGGCGGAATACCGCGTTAACGGCGTGACCACGAACATCGACTTTCTGTATAACTTAGCAACTTGCCAACCTTTTGTGGATGCTGAGCTAGATACTGGCTTTATCGAAAAGCATCAGGCGCTTATTTTTCATAGCGACCAAAAAACGTTAGCGCAAGAGTTACCAATGGCTGCACTTTACCTGTTGCTCAAACAAGCAGATGAAGCACAGCAAATTGCCAATGCCAGCACAGATCCTAATTCCCCGTGGTATCAGGCGATTGGCTGGCGACTCAATCAAACTAACCAAGTATCACTGTCACTAGCGCATTCGACTGCGGACAGTGAGCAAATATACGACATTACCAGCGTGCAACAGCTGAGCAGCAACGGGGATGTTGTTTATCAAATCCAGATTGGCGAAGCGCTGCATCACTGCCAAGGGCAAATTGATGGCAACCAGTTAGATTTTATTATTGATGGCTATCGCGGCAATGCGCAGATTGCGATTAACGATTTAGCAGACTCCAACAACAAGCAAATTAGTCTATTCCGCCCTAACGGCGCATTCAACTTCACCCAAGTGCTACCTGATTTAGGTGACAACGATCACCAAACGCACGCTGGCGGTTTATCTGCGCCGATGAACGGCACTATGGTCGCGGTACTGGTCAACGCTGGTGATACTGTAACTAAAGATCAACCATTGGTGATCATGGAAGCCATGAAAATGGAGCATACCGTCAAAGCCCCTGCCGACGGCACCATCACCGATGTGTTCTTTAGCGCAGGCGATATGGTTGATGGTGGTGCAGAGCTACTGAGCTTTGAAGCCACTGCAATTACAAACGCGGAGAACAGCTAATGGCGATGCCCTCAGCCGTAAAACTGGTCGAAGTTGGACCACGCGATGGCCTACAAAATGAAGCACAGCTCATTAGCGCTGCCGATAAAATTGCACTGATCAATCAGCTTACCGATGCTGGCCTAAGTTATATCGAAGCAGGCAGTTTTGTCTCCCCTAAATGGGTACCGCAAATGGCGACCTCAACTGAGGTCTGCCAAGGAATAGATAAAAAAGCAGGGGTCACATACACTGCCCTAACGCCAAATCTTAAAGGTTTTGAAGCTGCGCTTGATGCAGGCGTAGAAGAAGTCGCGATTTTTGGCGCAGCCTCAGAAGCTTTCAGTCAAAAAAATATTAACTGCTCTATTAGCGAAAGTTTAGCGCGCTTTTCCCCAGTGGTAGCCAGCGCACAGGCACATGGCATCAAGGTTCGAGGCTATGTGTCTTGTGTGCTTGGCTGCCCTTATGAGGGCGAGATTGCACCAGAAAAAGTGGCAGATGTCGCAAAAACCTTAATCGAAATGGGCTGCTACGAAGTCTCCCTTGGCGACACTATTGGTGTTGGCACACCTGCCAGTGTGAAAGCCATGTTAACGGAAGTCACTAAGCAGGTTCCCATCGACAAACTGGCCGTGCATTTTCATGATACTTATGGACAAGCACTCGCCAATATTTACTGCGCATTGCAACTGGGCATTAGTGTAGTAGACAGCTCTGTCGGTGGCCTAGGTGGCTGCCCTTATGCTGAAGGCGCTTCTGGTAATGTTGCCACAGAAGATGTGCTTTACCTGCTCAATGGCCATGGCATTAGCACAGGCGTTGATCTAGAAAAAGTTATTGAAACCAGTTGGTTTATCAGTGACAAACTGGGACGACCGCCGATGTCAAAAGTGGCCAATGCGTTAGCAAGCCAAATGAGCACAAGCTAAGCGCTAAAAATTACAACTATCAATAAAAACAAAAATACATATAAAAATTAAGTACGTACAAAGCTACGTAAATAAAAGACAACAAGCGTTAGAAAATGGGGACACAATAATGATGAGGTTTGACTATGGCTGGATTTGATAAAGTCGTTGCTAGCTACCAAGAAGCGTTAGCTGATCTAACCGATAACATGACCGTAATTGCCGGTGGCTTTGGTCTTTGTGGTATTCCAGAAAATTTAATCGCAGAAATTAAACGCAAAGGCACCAAGGGCTTAACAGTCGTTTCAAACAACTGTGGGGTTGATGATTTTGGCTTAGGTATTTTATTACCCGATCGCCAAATTAGAAAAATTATCGCCTCATATGTAGGCGAGAACGCCGAGTTTGAACGACAAATGATGTCGGGCGAACTTGAAGTAGAGTTGACACCACAGGGGACCTTAGCAGAGAAAATGCGTGCTGGTGGTGCTGGCATTCCCGCCTTTTTTACCGCAACTGGCTATGGCACCCCCGTTGCAGAAGGCAAAGAAGAACGCGAGTTTAATGGTCGCCAGTATATTTTAGAAGAAGCCATTAAAGGGGATTTTGCCATCGTCAAAGCATGGAAGGCCGATCGCTATGGCAACTTGGTTTTCCGTAAAACCGCACGTAACTTTAACCCGATGGCTGCTACTGCCGGCAAAATCACGGTTGTTGAAGTAGAAGAAATTGTTGAGCCAGGTGAGCTCGACCCAGATCAGATCCACACCCCTGGGATTTACGTTGACCGCCTGATCCAAGGCAGTTTTGAAAAACGCATTGAGCAGCGCACTGTTCGCTCAGCTCACTCAACAGACTCATAAGCGCGCATAAGGAGCACATCATGGCATTATCACGTGAACAAATTGCAATGCGCGTTGCGCAAGAGCTAAAAGACGGTTATTACGTTAATCTAGGTATTGGCATCCCAACATTAGTCGCCAACTATGTCCCACAGGGCATGGAAGTCATGTTGCAATCAGAAAATGGCTTACTCGGTATGGGGCAATTCCCCACCGAAGAAGAGTTAGACGCCGATATGATCAACGCCGGCAAACAAACGGTAACGGCAATAACAGGTGCGTCGATTTTTGACTCGGCGGAATCATTTGCCATGATTCGCGGTGGTCATGTTGATTTAACAGTTTTAGGCGCATTTGAAGTAGATATTAACGGTAATATTGCTTCTTATATGATCCCAGGTAAACTGATTAAAGGTATGGGTGGTGCGATGGATTTAGTCGCCGGCGCGGATAACATTATTGTCACCATGACCCATGCCTCAAAGCATGGTGAGTCAAAGTTACTGCCTAAATGCAATCTGCCGTTAACCGGCAAAGGTTGTATTAAAAAGGTACTAACAGATCTCGCCTTTTTAGAAATAAAAGACGGTAAGTTCCACTTGCTTGAACGCGCCCCCGGTGTTTCCGTAGCAGAAATCGTTAAACTCACCGCTGGTGAATTAGTGGTGCCTGAGCAAGTGCCTGAAATGCAGTTTTAGCGCTTTAAAGCAAGTTTTTAGCTAATTAGATCATTTCTTCAAATATAGCCGTTATCTCATCGCAAAATTGATAACGGCTCGCTATTCCTAACCCACGGTTCATAGCTCACAGTTCCTAGCCCAATGCTTCCTGCTCCCCGCATTCATCAATGGCAAAGACTTAGGACTACTGAGCTTTTACCAATCATTGTTGAGCACTAGTTATTGGGCATTAATTATTGAATGTTAAGCATTGATTATTAAACTTTCCAGTTTGAAGTTTTGGGCTCTTAACGCAACTAGACTGCATCGCAAATTTAGCTGCCGCTAGTTATCTAACCAGTGGATCAAAATATCCATATTATTTATCCGATAGCTCATATGTAGCCGACCATCGCTATCTATTTTTAATTCCATCGGGGCAGATTGTTGACCGGTAAAATTAGGATCTGTGCTGTTAACTATAGTAATAAAGTAACCACCATTTCGATAACTCATCGACCCTTGGTATTGATAGCGCGCCATATTGCCCCAACCGTCGACAATAACAAAGTCAGTAATCCATTGAGCACTATTACTTGAGCGCTGACTAAACTCGATAGAGCCATTTACGTTATCGGTTAAATCAATGCCATTTTCAGCGTAATCGCTTAATTGCCATAGCCCACTTGGAAAGTAAATTTGTGGCTGATTTTTTCTTTTAGGTTCAAATACAGGTTCAGCTTCAGGGTCAAATTCCTGTTCGTTGCTATTGTCTTGATCTGGTAAGTACCCACTGTCACCTTCGTCACGGCCATTAAGTTCGTCATGGCCTAAGTCGTTGTCTAAGTCATCTGCTTTTGTATATTCACTGTTATCGCTAAAGTCTGGCTGTGCAGGTTTTGGTAGGCCTACTGCGGGTTTGTCTGCACTGCTACCACCCACTTTTGCGTCGCTAGGCAATAAGCGAGGCACGAGTAATAAGCCGATACCAAGCACTATCAAAATAATTGAAGGGTTACTCACGTTAACCTTAATACCAAACCCTTCGACGTTATTCTGGTTAGCACTCTCTTTCTTACCAATGGCGAACATGATTACGCCTACAACAATCAGTAGACAGCCAACTAACATCACAATATTGTCAAAAAAATCCATGATTATTGAGCGTCCTAGGTTCCCGATAAGTTTCAATAATTATAGACGGTTATCACTAACTCTTTAGACTGCCTTAGAGTTACAACCCAAGTAAAAGCGCGCTTTTTAACCGCCTTTGTTGCAAAGTGTTACCGGATTTGATACTAATTAGGGTGACAAAGAAAAGGCAAAGTATGTGAAAGCATGCTACGCAAAGCCACCGGTCTAAGGACGAAACACAGATTGTTAAGTGTTTGTATGTTGATATTAGGTCAAATTGTCATTAACTGCGTTAAGCTCGCTTAAGTAAGCTTATCAAGGACGTAGAATATCGGCAAAATAGGAGTCTTGCCCTTACCTCAAGTTGTAAGTATGACGTTCAGTTACTGAACAGTCTCCACCTTTATCGTAAGCAAATTCTCATCAATTTATCGTCTATGACAGCGGAGTTACCTCATCAAAAGGGTACGTTCCAGTGGTTTTTTCTTTTTTCTAACACTCAATTAGCTTTAAGGTTATTAAAAATGAAAAAATTATTACTAGTTTCTACCATCACAGCTTTAACTTTGACGTCTGTGGTTACTGCACCAAAAGCCAACGCAAATGACATTGCACAAAGTGTATGTGAATACGTGGCAGCTGATGACAAAAAACGCATGCGTTCATTCTTAAAGACGAATAAATTAAAAGTACGCAGTATTTTTTCTGGTATTCAATGTAATGGTCAGAACTTGTTGGAGTTTGCCGTAGCGAAAAATTCTGTAAAAACAGGTTCGATGATGATTAAAAAATTATCTAAGAAAGTTGTTTCTGCAAATTTAAATTCTCTACAGGCAGGATCGCAACCTTTAGTGGATGCTGCTAACGCTCGCGTTAGTAGTTAATTATTAACTGGTAGACACTAGTAATAATGTTTTGCTAGTTGATAATTCTTATGTCGCTAAAACGAAAAAGCCAGCTTAACCGCTGGCTTTTTTTTCGCTAAGCTAATAGTTAGTGATTCGCCGTACTTGCAAGGAAGCTCAACGTTAATGACGCCAAAGAAAACTTATAAAGGTAGTAAAACAGCTTTACTCTTAACTGGTGGAGGCGCACGCGCAGCCTACCAAGTAGGTGTACTCTCGGCTATCGCGAAATTTATCCCGCGCAATCACGGCATACCTTTTCCGATCCTTTGTGGCACATCAGCTGGAGCAATTAATACCACTGCGCTCGCCTGTTATGCCTCGTGCTTTCACCTCGGCGTAAAAAAGCTGGAGTGGATATGGAAAAACTTATCGTGCGATCGTATTTATCGCACCAATACAGCAGCCGTTTTTAACAATATATTTTCCGGCTTTGCTGCAGGATTTCAGGCAGACTATGCGCTTAAAAGACCGCGTAGCCTACTTGACAACGCGCCACTGCGCCAGCTGCTCAATCAGGTTATCGATTTTAAGCGCATCGACCTTAATATAAAAAACCACTACTTATCATCGCTATCGATTACAGCATCAAGCTATAGCAGTGGTGATTCGATGACATTTTATCAGTCAGCCAGATCTATCGAGCCATGGGTCAGAGCAAAGCGACTCAGTCAACGATGCCAAATTGACAGCGAACATTTAATGGCATCTGCTGCAATTCCGTTAGTTTTTCCTTCAGTAAAAATACGCCATCAACACTATGGCGACGGCTCAATTCATCAGTTATCACCACTCAGTCCCCCTATTCACCTAGGGGCAAAACGTATTTTCATCATAGGTGTCGAACAACCTAAACAACCAATTCACCCAATGGAAAACAACCCTCACCCGCCAACATTAGCCACGGTCGCTGGCCATATGCTTGACTCGGTGTTTTCAGATACACTGCAAAGTGATCTTGAGCGAATGAACCGGATGAATGCCACGCTAGCACTAATCGACCCCAAAGTTCGTGCGAAAAAAAGTGGCTTGCAACAAATTGGCAGTTTTTTAATTAACCCAAGCCACGACTTTAATGCCCTAGCCAGCGAGTATTATGAATACCTGCCGGTTGGTGTTCGTTTGATGCTAAGAAGTGTTGGTGTAAAAAATGACCCTGAATCGAGCTTATTGAGTTATCTGTTATTTGATAAACATTATTGCGGAGAATTGATCAAACTCGGCTTTAATGATGCCATGGCACAAGAGCAAGAAATTAGAAGCTTTTTAGCCTTAACTAATGAAATAGAGTAACTTAATGGAATAGCTTTTAGCTGCTCACCTGCGTTACGCCTTTTTTCAAAATAATGTTACCGTATTTTCGTGTTTCTCCGGTCATTACTACGGCAAATGCTTGCTCTGCCCGCTGATAAAAGGCAAATCGTTCAGCTTTAGCAATACTAGCATGATCCGGTTGATGCTGGCTTAGCTTCGCTTGATAGTCTTGTTCAACTTGCGGGTCAGCACTATCGCCCGCGACCACTTGCATCATCACTGCTGGCGATTCCACATATTGATCGAGCTGCATTAATGGTAATATCGCATCCAGTAAATCAGCCACTTTTAAGCCGTCAGCTCGAATAACCTTCTGGTTAAAGCTATGGCCAGGAAAATGCGCATCAGCGAGGACAATTTCATCGCCATGCCCCATCTGATAAAGCGCGAATAACAGCTCAGGGCTGATCAGTGGGCTAATGTTATTAAGCATTAGTTCACCTCCAAAAAGTCTCGATGTGGCAATTCAGGAAATGCCTTACTTGGCAAGGTTTGGTACCAGAACGACACTGATGAAATATCGTCTTGTAGTGGTAAGTACCTGCGCTGCTCAACATCGCCGCCCCAGTTGCCAAAATCACGCCAGCCAAGCGCTTGAATATCAACGCTTAACTTTTGCTCAAAGCGAATAGGATCAGGAATATGCCAGCGATACATACCAAATCTATGCTGCGATTTATACACGCCATCTGGTCGTTGAACTTCCGGCACGCCGGCATAGGCGGTGGTGTACTCGGTATAAGCATTAGGGTGGCCTTTCACTGCCGTGCCAATGTCATAATTATATGAGCCTAAAAAGTAATCCTCGGTACCTGTGCCACAAATGGTTGGAAACTCGCTATCATCATCAATATAGAATTTGATTTCACCTTCACCCCACCAGCCGTTATTGTTAACCCCCCAGGTCATATAAGTACCTACATATTGACCTTGGCCTTCAACACCATCTAATAGTGTATGTAACCCTTTATATGGCACAGGGTTAGTGCGGCGAAACTGGGCGTGGAAATAAGCACAATCTTCTGGCACGTTTGTTTCGGTGTAATTAATTTGGTAGTAAACCACCAATTTTTGTAGCGGGTCGCGATTCTCAATAGTGATTTTTGCGCTCTTTTGATAAGGCATTTCCCAGAAGCAATTAAACGCTAAACCTGGGTTAACCGTAACAGGCAGTGATGAGACATGGGCATAGTCTTCCAGCCCACAACAGAAAAAGTCCCCTAACGGCACTTCTACTGACGGATGAGCTTGATCGTCCCAATACATGCGCAAGATAAGATCACGCTTTTTCGGGCCAAGTGTCGTCATCCATATTTGCTGAATCGCGCCACCAGTTTTGATATCAGCTAAGGTAAAAGTGTCACCCGGTGCCACTTCAACACACGGCGATATTTTCCAGCCTTGCCCTAAATCTCGTCCCGGCCCGGCTCCCATGCCTTCAGTTGCCATGCCGCCTTTGCCTGGCTCGCCAGTAAAGTTTTCTGCGGAAATTGAACGGGATTTTGCTTTCGATAAACGAGATAAATTGCCTAGGTTCATCCCCAAACCATTAAAACCTGTCATAACTACATTCTCTTTTTGGATTAGCTTTGTATATTCAATTCTTATTTAATGCGTTTTATTATTTTTTGGTCATTTATTTTCATATCAGATCATGCAGAGCTTCAGCTTATACGACGGCCCCAAAGAGAGCATCACGCTTGTTCTGCTCTCATCAGCTGCAAACGCTCAGCATTATCTTTTACTACTTCTGCAGTAAGCTTCATGCGATGTAATACGAATGCGGTTAGTACAAAACCAATGGCAGGAACTATGGTGAATGTCAGTAATATACCGTCGACTGTTTCACCACTTTGATCTACACCGCCACTTTGGTAACCGTGAATAGCCAATAGGTAAGTTGCTAGCGCGCCACCAATGGCAAGCCCAACTTTTAATGCGAAAAGCGTAAATGAAGAAATCAGACCATCTAAGCGGCGGTTTTGTTCGAGCTCACCGTAATCAGTGACTTCTGCCATGGTTGAGAAAATAAGTGGTGCCATCATTTGATTGAAAAAGCCGACGAAAAACTGCACAACCATTATTACCACCAACTGATTGGCTGGGATGAAATAAGTTCCTGTAGAGAGCAAGGCGCTTAACAAACACAAAAACACCCAAGCCTGCTTTTTACACATCAATTGCGTTAACTTGTTTGCCAGAGCACTACCCAACATACCGCCAATCATCCAAAGCGATAAAAACAACGAGACCATAGCTGCTGCGTTTTCTGCATAGTAGGTTAAGTAATATACGCCTGTTGTTGCTTTTACCGTTTGAGCTGTCACCATCACGAACACTGCGAGTCCGAGCAGTCGCCACTGATCATTACTAAATACCCGTTTAATGTCCGTTTTAAAGTTTCTTGAACCGTTGTTTACGGGCTTAACTCGCTCTTTTGTCGAACCCACACAAATCACAAATAGCACGACGGAAAGCACTGCCATCACCATCATTGCCTGCTGATAACCTAGTGCTTTATCGCCTGCGCCAAGATAATCAGCTAACGGTATAACCCCAGCAGTAACAATCAAACCACCACCTGTCGCGGCGACAAAACGATAAGAATTTAGCGATACGCGCTCATTTGGGCATGAGGTCATCACACTACCAAGCGCGAAATAAGGAATATTGGTGGCAGTAAATAGCATCATTAATACTGCGTAGGTGACATAAGCGTAGAGAGTTTTACCATCAAGGCTAAGATCTGGCACAGTAAATACAAGGACAGAAGCTAGCGCGTAAGGTATACAAAGAAATAACAAGAAAGGACGGTATTTACCCCAGCGCGACTGATTGCGGTCAACAATGATTCCCATCACAGGATCGGTTATCGCATCAAAAATCCGAACAAATAAGAAAATTGCAGTTACCGTTGCCGCATCTAAGCCATATACATCGGTATAATAAAAGGCGAGTAATAATACAACGGACTGGTAAACAAAATTACCCGCCATATCCCCTAAGCTAAAACCAACCTTTTCCCCTACAGATAACTTGTGTACACCATGCATCCACAACCACCTTTAATATCATTTTATTATTATATTTTTTATATACTTAACAAGTGAGCAAATATGATTTACTGATCTTTATCACATCATTGTATGGTGATAAATTCAACACCGACCACTTACTTTGCTTCTATTTTTGCTTCAAATAAAAAGCCGGAGCAAAATGCTCCGGTATTAGCTTAGAACTGTTAGAAATTTCCTCTTACGCCAAGCGCAAAACGGGTTCCAACATGAGAAGTTGAATAGTAGCGTTTTTGGCCTGCGGGCAAGATTTGGAATACATCCTGATCTTCATCGGTTAGATTGATGGCATTCACAAAGACAGTGAAGTTCTCATTGATGTCATAACTAGCCGATGCATCTAATTGAGCATAGTCATCATTAAACAGCTGCCCACCGATACCTATTGCACTAGGCTCTACTAAATAATCGCTGCGACTGCTGTAAGATAAGCGTGCTTGAAACTCGTCAGCTTCGTAGTAAGCCGTCAAGTTGTAGCTTACTTCCGACACCCCCGGAAAATCGATATCTTCACCCGTTGCTTCAAACTCTGCAGAGTTTTCAGTCAATGTTAGGTTGGCGATATAACCAAAACCAGATTCAAACGCGTGTTGGTAACCAAACTCTAGACCTGTCACCTGCGCTTCACCTTGGTTGTCTGGCAAACTAATTTGGTCAACAGCAATTGGTGCTCGAGTACCGTCGAGCTCAACACCTACCGCTCGGATCGGCTGTCCAGCTACTTGACTCACATTGTTATTAGTTACATTAGCAATAAAATCTTCAATTTCTTTGTGGAACAAGCCTAGGTAAACAGCACTACTTGGTGCAAAATACCACTCTAAGCCCAAGTCATAGTTATCTGATTCATAAGGTTTTAATGCTGGGTTACCACCTGAAAGTGATACGGCAAAGTTATCACCATTTAGATTAGTTGAAGAGTTTGCATTAATACTAAACGCAGGTGCTAACGCATTGAAGGTTGGGCGTGTTAGCGATTTATTTGCCGCAACACGCAAGAACAAGTCATCACTTAACTCAAAGCGCAAGTTCATGCTCGGCAATACATTGGTATAGGTATCGTCAAACTCAATTGGCGTTGCTGCCCCCGTAGTTAAACTATCAAAAACTGTTGTATCCATACCACCAGCATCTGTGATAACAAATTCCGCATCAGACCCCATAACCGTTTGCTGGGTCATTACAATACGCACGCCAATGTCACCCACAAATGACACATCACCTAGTTCACCGTCTAGATTCAGCTGAGCGTAACCCGCGTATGTTTCTTCTTCCACTTCAAAAGAACCGAATGGATCAGCTGTTAATGCTGGTACCGTCCCCGCTGCAAAAGCAGCGCGTGCGGCAGCGTTATCTGGGAAAACCAGCGAATTGAAAGCAAAATTGGAGCGCCACATACCATCGAGGAAATCACTCGCCCCTTGGTTAAAGCTGCCAACATCCGCTAGGGTGATGTTTTCGCCC
Source organism: Thalassotalea euphylliae (assembly GCF_003390395.1). NCBI lineage: Bacteria > Pseudomonadati > Pseudomonadota > Gammaproteobacteria > Alteromonadales > Colwelliaceae > Thalassotalea > Thalassotalea euphylliae. The sequence continues at coordinate 2,776,553 of NZ_QUOV01000001.1, forward strand.
GCCACACCGATGCCGTTACCATTAGAGGCGCGGTCAATTTTCTTTTCACGCATGCGCAACCTAGCCCCCATTTCAATGCTTGAGATAAAGTCATGATCAATGTCACGAGTGGCATCAAACTGCAAAGCAATCTCTTCATCTTCATTGGTTGCAAAGCGGTCATCAAATACAGAAATAACATAGTTAGCAGGGTTGCCAAGATCAGCACTAGCACCCTCACCTATATTGGTTTGGGCAATATCAAAGCCGCCTTGATTTATCGTGGTATTGAAGGCAAATGAACCATTGTTGGCATCGATTCGTACGCGGTCAAAGGTATTGTCACCTTCTGCTTTAGAGTAGCTTAAATCCGTGGTTAGCTCCCAAGCACCTAAGCTCTTTTTGTAGTTTAAGCCGATTGAGAACAAATCATCTTCGTAGTCTTGTAAATCGGTTGTTAGCTCTGGGCGAAGTGAGGTTGGATGACTAAAAAACGTACCGTCTTCAACCAAATTCCCCACTTGCACACTGCCATCCAAGTTGACAACAGCACCTGCATTAGCTAAATCACCGTCAAAGATAATGGGTAGAAAAATCAGGTTTTGATGACTCTCTTCCACTTCGCGCTTACTGTAAAGTAGATCTAAAGTTAGGTCAGAGTCATTTGACGCCCACTGCAAAGTCGCCATGGCAGTAATACGCTCACGATCTTCTTCATAAGCTTCTGCGTTATTCGACAACGGGAAAGGCACATCATTCGGACTAGCATCACCAACACCATCATTATTGGTATCTAATTGATTGCTAATACCAAATGAAGGGAACCAACCAAAGGTGCGTGAAAAGTCTTCGCGAATTGAGCGCTCAGAATAGGCAATAGAACCAAGAAAACCAAAGCTTTCATCGTCATTTACCCAGCTATATAGGCCAGATAGCGCAGGGTCTGTCTCTTCATTAAAGTCGCGATAATTCGCAGTGACCGAACCAACAAATTTGTTGCCAGTAGAAAGCGGTTTAGCGGTATGCAAGTTAACTGAACCACCGATCCCACCTTCTACTTGGTTAGCAGAAAATGACTTGTGCACTTCTAAGCGGTTAATTACTTCCGACGGGAGAATATCAAAATTCGCAGCACGACCAGTACTGGTGACAGCATTACCGTTGAAAATGGGGTCAACGGTTTCTGTCGCATTCAATAATGAGCGGCCATTGACTGTGCCGCGCACAAAATCTGGGCCTAAGCCACGAATAGAAACAAAGTCACCTTCACCACGACTACGTTGAATAGACACCCCCGTGACACGTTGTAATGCTTCGGCTACGTTATTATCAGGCAACTTACCAACATCTTCGGCACTAATAGCGTCAACAAAACCTGTTGCGTTTTGTTTTACATTTAAAGCGCGATCTAAACTACCGCGAATACCTCGAATTTCGATCACTTCAACGTCGTCAGTATCAGCTTCAGACTCATTTGACTGTTGTGCATAGGCGTTGCTTGAAGCAAACGCGGTCATGCCCATTAGCACCAACGAAATAGCTTCACTCACTTTATTCTTGCGAATTGCCATGTTACTTCCCCGTTTTCTACTTGTTGTATGTAATTTTGTATATCTAGTTTAATTTTATATTTTTTGTAAATGTAAAAATAATTTTCACATCTAAAAACCTACAACCTAATGCTTACCTCGTCAACCAAGAAAGTGTAAAAAACCACCAGTTATTTATTTAACGTAATGTTTTATATGAAAATATTTGTTATCAAAAAGACAGAAATAGAACCTTAGACAGGTTTTTCATAGCATCATGTGCATCTTGAAAGCGTACAGGCAAGCCACTAGCGGATGTGCCTAACATGTTGAAAGGCCACGTTTAACAACAACTGATATCGCGTTAATGGTCATCCAGCATGATGTGACAGCTAATGCTGTAAACACGAGGTTATTACTAGCCTTGGCGATATACTAATCGCTGCTGGTATAGCCTAACTGCTGAGAAATACTGGCTGCCGCTTGGGCAATGTAGGATTTGGATTCTTCCAATGTGATTGGGTGGGAGCCGTCAATGTAATCAACGAATGGCACAACGAGCGCAGCTAAAATATCACCAGAGCTATCAAAAACAGGGTAACCAATATCCATCACGCCCTGCACTTGGCGGCTGCGGATCGCTTCATGACCTGCTTTTACAATTTGCGATGAGATATTGGCAAAGCCTTCGATATCAGGCTTTGGGTGATGTTCAGGAATACTTTCCATCATAAATTCAAATTTCTCAGCACTGGCGTAAGAGAGTAACACATGACCGGAGCAAGTATTCATCAGTGGTGCCGTTGCCCCCAAACGAACACTGAAGGTTCGAGATGATGGCGAGTCTTGCTGTGCAACAACATGGCCATGGCCATCAAAGAAAGTGACTAAATGGCAAGACTGTTCAATGGCAAAGGCCAAACGTTTAAGCACTGGCCCTGCAACACTAGTTAAGCGTTTAACTGGTGGGTAGCGATTCGCCAGGCCAAATAATTTAAGCGATAAACGGTAACGATCAGAACCCTCACTGGTCTCCACGTAGCCGCGTTGCTCCAGCACCATCAACATACGAAACAACTCACCAACCGATTTATCTAGCTTTTCGGTAATTTGAGTAACTTTTAGCCCTTCTGCTTCTTGAGCAAGAAGTTCGATGATATCTAGCCCTTTTTCTAACGCTGGTGCTGAGTACTGTTTCTTCGCTGCCATAGTGCTTACCGCCTGAGTTCTTGTAGTTTTTATTATCGTCGAAGATATCTGAGCACTAGGGTGATTTCAAATATAAAACTAAAATTTATATTGACACTGATTAAATTTCGCCCTAATTTCATATTTAAAATTAATTTTTATATTTAAATGCGTGACACGTTTCACGCTCAACTTTGGGGTTAAGAGCGCTAATGCAAACAAAATTTGTACGAGTAAATGCAAACGACAATGTGGTGATTTGCTGCCAACGCATTAGTGCAGGTGAGCAAGTCACCATTGGTGAGCAGCAGTTCACTATGACAACGACTATCGAAGTTGGTCACAAAGTCGCAAGCCAAGCGATTGGGCTCGGCGAAAAGATTATTCGCTACGGCGTACCTATCGGCTCCGCAACTACCGACATAGAGTTTGGCGAGCATGTTCATCTGCACAATATGAAAAGCGATTACATTCCCAGCCACACGCGACAATCAAGAGTGGGAGAATAAGATGAGAGGTTTTAAACGCGCAGATGGCCGCAAAGGTATTCGCAATACAGTAGTGGTGGCCTATTTAGTGGAATGTGCTCATCACGTTGCCAAAACTATTGTTGCCAAAGTTGATCATGATGATGTGCAATTGATTGGCTTTCCCGGTTGCTATCCAAACGATTACTCCCTGCAAATGATGGAAAAACTGTGCACGCACCCTAATGTTGGCGGCGTACTATTAGTGTCGCTGGGCTGCGAAGGTTTTAATCGTGAACAACTTATTGGCACCATTGAAGCAAGCAAACGCCCGGTTGAAACCTTAGTCATCCAACAATGTGGTGGCACCAAATCGACGATTGACCTTGGCGTTGCTAAAGCAAGCGCAATGCTTGGTGATATTGCCAGTGTTGAGCGGGCAGATCTTGATGTTTCAGAGTTAGTAATTGGCACTATCTGCGGTGGCTCAGATGGCACCAGTGGTATGAGCGCAAACCCTGCCGTTGGCGTTAGCTTTGATCTGTTATTAGCACAAGGTGCTACCTGTATTTTTGAAGAAACTGGCGAATTGATTGGTTGCGAACAAATCATGGCAGAGCGTGCAGAAACACCTGAGCTGGGTGAAGCACTACTTGCTTGTGTAGAAAAAGCTGAGCATTACTACACCAAAATGGGCTACGGCAGTTTTGCACCCGGTAACGCCGAAGGCGGTTTGACTACGCAAGAAGAAAAATCGATGGGCGCTTACGCCAAATCAGGCTCTTCAAAAATCAACGGTATTATCACTCCTGGCGAAATTCCGCCAAAGAATGGCCTATTCCTAATGGATGTGGTGCCTGATGGCGAACCTATGTTCGGCTTTCCCAATATTTCAGACAACGCGGAAATTGTTGAGCTTATTGCCTCTGGCGCATTGATGATTTTATTTACCACAGGACGAGGGTCTGTGGTCGGTTCGGCGATTTCGCCCGTGATAAAAATATGCGCCAACCCAGAAACTTATCGCAACTTAAGTGAAGACATGGACATTAATGCAGGCAGCGTCATTGACGGTAACCATACGGTTGAGGATATAGGTCAACAAATTTACGACTGTGTACTTAAGGTTGCCAGTGGCCAGCAAACCAAGTCGGAAGCACTCGGCCATAAAGAGTTCATCTTAACCTATAAGCGCTTTAACACTAGCGACACAACGACCATTGAGGCGATCGGGCCTGCTTGTTTAGCTCATTAGCAGTACCGACTAACAAGTAGTATGCAAAGAACAAACTAAATCACGAATAAAAAGAACAGGAAATTCTGTGAGGTTAACCAAATGAACACTGTATTTGATACACACTCGATGATTGCTGGCCAATGGTTTGAAGGCAGTGGTGATAGCTTTGAATCTTGGGACCCAAGCCTAAACAAAGCGATTGCAAACATTAAAAGCTGCACCCTTTTGGATGTTAATGCAGCGCTAAGCGCAGCTGTTGAAGCGAAAACCTTGCTAGATACCAAAACCAGCGCTGAGATAGCAGAGTTCTTAAATGTACTTGCGGATGAAATTGAAGCATTAAAAGGTGCATTTATTCCTGTTGCTATGGCGGAAACTGGCTTACCTGAAGCACGCTTGCAAGGAGAAACCGGTCGAACTTGTGGGCAAATTCGCGCCTTTGCTGCCTTAGTGGCAGAAGGTAGTTGGCGACAAGCGTCAATAGATACAGCTGATCCCAATCGCCAGCCCGTACCTAAACCCGATGTTCGTGCGATGAATATTAGCTTGGGGCCAATTGCCGTATTTGGCGCCTCTAATTTTCCATTTGCTTTTGGCACCCTCGGCGGTGACAGCGCAGCAGCGCTTGCAGCAGGCAACCCTATTATTGTCAAAGGTCACCCTAGCCACCCACTCACCTCACGTTATTTTGCACAGGCGATAGCTAATGCCTTACAAAAAGCTGATTTTCCAATGGGCACTTTTTCATTATTACAAGGCTGCGGCACCGAACTGGGTAGTGAGCTAGTTAAGCACCCAGAGATCAAAGCTGTTGGCTTTACTGGCTCGTTAGGTGGTGGACGCGCACTAATGGACATTGCCGCCAAACGAGCAGAGCCTATTCCTGTTTATGCGGAAATGGGCAGTATTAATCCTGTGTTTATTATGCCGGAAGCGTTAGATAGTCGCTCCGACGCTATTGCCCAAGGACTTGCTGGTTCAATTGCCATGGGCTGCGGCCAATTTTGTACCTCGCCGGGACTTATTGTCTGCCTTAATAGTGAGTTACCCAAACTATTAGCACATTACTTAAGTGAGCAAACACCCGGTGTCATGCTTAACCCCGGTATCGCCGATGCCATGCAAAGTGCATTGGCTAGTCGCCAAAACAATAGTCGAGTAGAGTTCTTAACTGGTGGGCTAAGCGATACCCCATTGACGCCAAAGGCGAGTTTAATGCAAATAAACGCTGCTGATTTTCTTGCAAGTGGTCAATCGATAGCTGAGTACAGTGAAGAAATTTTCGGGCCAGCATCGCTAGTCGTTAACTGTGAATCAACCGAGCAAATGCTAGCTGTAGCGAAGAGTCTATCGGGCAACCTTACGGCTACAATACATGCCGATGATTACCAATCACAAAGTTTAAGCGCCCTACTCAGCCTGTTAAAGCCACGCACAGGCAGAATTTTATTTAATGGTTTTCCAACTGGCGTTGAGGTTTGTCAGTCAATGCAGCATGGCGGCCCATATCCGGCGTCATCATTTGCCCACGCCACCAGTGTTGGTACTGCTGCCATCAGCCGTTTTGTAAGCCGTAATGCGTACCAAAACTGGCCTGACGAATTACTGCCTGTTGAATTGCAAAATGACAACCCAATGGGGATTTTGCGCATGATAGACAACCACTATAGCCGCACGGCAATCGCAATTGAAAAGGCCTAAGCTAATGACAGATTTAACCCATTTCAATACGGTAAAAGAATTCTCCCTGCAAGGATGCATCCCCTCTAATCAAGGCACTTGGCTTGGCCGCGCCTGGCTACCGGCCGATATTAGCCCTCTTGGCATTGCTGGCCCAGTGGTGATAACGGTTCGACAGGACGACGTAATTGCGCTTTGTGATCATTACCTGACGATTAGTGATGTGCTTGCCGACAGCAATGCTGTGCAAACCATAAAGCAAACACAAGGCTCGTTAATTTGCTCATTAACTGAGTTACTAGAAAATAGCCTATTTTATCAACGCGAATCGCAACTTAGTGATCAATCAAAGCCCGTGTTACTTGCACCTAACGATGTTCAATCCATCAAAGCTTGTGGCGTTACCTTTGCTGCCAGTATGCTTGAGCGGATGATTGAAGAGCGTGCTCTCGGTGACCCAGCCAAGGCCGAAGCGATCCGCGCTATGGTGCATCAAACCGTTGGCGACGATATTGGCAGTATTGTGCCCGGTAGCGAGCAAGCCATGGCGTTAAAGCAACAACTGATCGACCAAGGCATGTGGTCGCAATACCTTGAAGTAGGAATAGGCCCCGATGTTGAAGTATTTACCAAAGGCCAACCGATGTCGGCTATTGCCTGCGGGCAAGAGCTTGGGGTGTTGGCCACCAGTCAATGGAATAACCCTGAGCCAGAAATTGCCTTGCTGATTAATGCGCAAGGAAACTGCATCGGAGCAGCGCTAGCAAACGACGTTAACCTGCGCGACTATGAAGGACGCAGTGCACTATTACTGGGTAAAGCAAAAGATCAAAATGGTAGCAGCCCAATTGGCCCACTATTTCGCTTATTTGATGGTGACTTTACCCTTGAAGATGCCATGAATGCGGAAATCACGTTGACCATTACTGGGGAAGACGGTTTTGTGAATCAAGGCGCTAACATCATGTCGCAAATCAGCCGCACGCCTGAAGATATTATCAAGCAAGTATGCAATCGCTCGCACCAATACCCTGATGGCATAACCATGATGTTAGGCACTATGTTTGCGCCTACCGATGATCGCCATGAAACGGGTATGGGCTTCACCCACGAACTAGGCGATCGAGTCGAAATATCAACGCCAAAACTCGGCAAGCTAGTTAACTGGGTTAACCATTGCCATCAAATTCCAAGCTGGCAATATGGTATTACCGAATTAATGAACTTTGTTTGCCAAGTAAAAGTTGCTCAAGCCAATGCTAATTAGCTAAAGGCAATAAAAGTAACAACTAATAAAAGCGTAAATAAAGCAACTGGCAGTAAAACACAGATAAAGAAGCGAAAAACAAGAAAGCGCTCAATAACAAATAATGGGGAAGCACTATGCAGCAAGAGCTAAAAACCGCACAGCGAAAAATCGGTAACACAGACCTAGTCATAGACACATTAGGTTTTGGTTGTGCGCCGCTTGGTAATTTATACCAGCCAATTAGTGACCACGACGCTAGAGCCTTGCTTGATAATGCTTGGCAAGCTGGTTTTCGCTACTTTGATACCGCTCCCCATTATGGTCAAGGCCTGAGCGAGCGACGCACAGGTGATTTACTGCGCGCCGATCAAGACCACGACTATGTGTTATCAACTAAAGTTGGTCGCCTGTTAAAACCTGCTGGTTATGCAAAAGAGCGTCACAGTTACCAGTCACCCATGCCGTTTGATATTCATTATGACTACAGCTACGACGGCATTATGCGTTCGTTCGAGGATAGCCTACAGCGCTTAGGTCTAGACACCATTGATATCCTTTATATGCATGACATCGGTGAGGTTACCCACGGTGAAGCCAATAACCACCACTTCCCAATCGCAATGCAAGGTGGCTATAAAGCAATGGCAGAGCTTCGCCAGCAAGGACTCGTAAAAGCTATAGGTTTAGGCGTTAACGAATACCAAGTGTGTGAACAAGCGCTTGATCACGGCGACTGGGATTGCTTCTTGTTAGCAGGTCGCTACACGCTACTTGAACAAGAATCTATTCATACATTTCTACCTAAATGTAAGCAACGTAACTGCTCCATTATTGTCGGTGGCGCATACAACTCTGGCATTTTAGCGACCGGTACGAAAAAAGGCGGCACGCTTTACTATGATTACGAGCCCGCCCCAGAGCATGTCATTGCTAAAGTAAAGAAACTCGAAGCGCTCTGCGATGAGTTTCAAATTCCACTCGCCGCTGCCGCACTGCAATTTCCGCTGGCTCACCCCAGTGTTGCCAGCGTGATACCGGGTATGGGCAATGCCAAACGTATTAATCAAACACTAGAGTTGTTCAACACTAACATTCCAGCTGAGTTTTGGCAGCAACTGCGCGTGCAGCAGCTGGTTGGCGACAATGTGCCATTACCGCAAGGAAGCTAGTGTCATGATGAATAAAGTCGACAGCCATCAACATTACTGGCTACTTAAACGCAATGATTATGGCTGGTTAACGCCCGCCCTTGATAAGCTCTATCATGATTTTTTACCTACAGATTTAGCGCCACATAGACAAGCACATCATGTTGCTCAAACTGTGCTGGTACAAGCTGCACCAACACTCGAAGAAACCGAGTATTTATTATCGTTAGCAGCTGCAGAAAGCAGCATTGCTGGCGTAGTTGGTTGGGTTGATTTTGACGCCGATGACGTCATTGCAACCCTTGATACGTTGGCGGCTAATCCAAGTTTCAAAGGGGTTCGACCTATGCTGCAAGACATCGAAGACCCTGCATGGATAGCAAACCCAGATTATGCTGCAATTTTTACTAAGCTCGCTGAATTAAAACTGACGTTTGACGCTTTAGTTAAACCTGAACATTTGCCTTATATCTTTGATATTGCCAAGCAAAACCCAGATTTAGCGATTGTGATAGACCATTTCGCCAAGCCCAATGTAGCAGAAAAGCAGTTTGACGATTGGGCCTCAGCAATGCAGCGCTTTCAGCCACTTTCTAATGTGTTTGTAAAATGCTCCGGCATTACCACCGAGGCAAGCCCTGCACAAGCGAGTGCCGATGATTATCTCGACTACTTCACGACTTTAGTCAAGGCCTTTGGCCATGGCCGCATTATGTGGGGCAGCGACTGGCCAGTACTTAATCTCAACAGTAGTTATCCGGCATGGGTTGAGCTTTGCGAAACATTAATTAGTGATTGGTCGATGCAAGAACAGCAGGCTTTTTGGGCAGGCACTGCAAAAAGCTTTTATCAACTGCCGCCTTTGTCATGAAGGTCATTGCATTCAAGTAGTTGTCATCAAATTCAATATTAGCGATTAGTCACGAATAAAAGTACTACAAAGGAAGTTTTTATGAGTCAGTTATCATCAACTGCGATTGTCACCGGTGGTGGCAGCGGTATCGGGCAAGCGATTGCCATCACTCTGGCTAAACAAGGGTATAAAGTGGTTATTGCCGACCTTGATTTAGCCGCAGCTCAGCAAACCCAAGAGCTAATTAATAAGAAAGTCGCTAATGCCAGTAGCGCCATTAGTGTGGCGCTCAATGTTGCAGACGGCGAACAAGTCACCCAAGTTTTTAATGAAATAGCGGCCGAACACGGCATCGATATTTTGATCAATAATGCTGGCATTGGCGCGGTTGGCACCATAGAAGAAACCAGTGAAGCTGAGCTGGATAAGCTTTATAGCGTGAATGTTAAGGGTGTTTACCATTGTGCGCTAGCGGCTATTTCAGCGATGAAAAAACAGCAATCGGGCATCATCATCAATATGGCATCGGTGGCATCTAGTGTTGGTATTGCCGATCGCTTTGCCTATTCAATGACTAAAGGCGCCGTACTCACCATGACCTATTCTATCGCCAAAGACTATCTCAGCGACAACATTCGCTGTAATTGTGTATCGCCAGGGCGTGTACACACACCTTTCGTGGATGCCTTTCTGGATAAAAACTACCCAGATAACAAAGCAGAAATGTTCGACAAATTATCGAAAACGCAACCTATCGGACGCATGGGCACACCAGATGAAGTTGCCAGCGTAGTTGCCTATTTATGCTCACCGCAGGCGGCCTTTATTACTGGCAGTAACTTTCCCGTTGATGGTGGCTTTGTCACGCTGAACAACTAGTTAGCCAACATCAACGCAATTAATAAGAATTATCAGAGGTAATCAAACCATGAAACTATTACGCTTTGGCGCAAAAGGCGCTGAAAAGCCGGGTATTTTAGATGCTAATGGCAATATTCGCGATTTGTCATCTGCGGTTACTGACATTGACGGACAAACCTTAAGCCATGAGAGCCTGTCGCGTCTTAATGCCATAGATATTAACAGTTTACCTATTATCGATGGACAAACCCGCCTAGGTGCCTGTGTCAATAATGTCGGAAAATTTATTTGTATTGGTCTTAATTATGCCGACCACGCTGCTGAATCAAATATGCCGATTCCGGATGAACCTGAAGTGTTTTCTAAGTTCACCAGTGCGATTAGTGGCCCAAACGATGACGTTATTAAGCCCAAAAACAGCACCAAGCTTGATTGGGAAGTGGAGTTAGCGATTGTGGTTGGCAAGGCTGCTTCCTACGTTAGTGAGCAAGAAGCGGAGGAGCACATTGCTGGCTATTGTATTTGTAATGATATTTCTGAGCGTAATTTTCAACTGGAACGCGGCTGTCAGTGGGATAAAGGTAAAGGTTGTGACAGCTTCGGACCGCTTGGCCCTTATTTAGTGACTAAAGATGAAGTTAGCGATATTACTAATATCGGCATGTGGCTCGAAGTGAATGGCAAGCGATATCAAAGCGGCAACACCAATACCATGATATTTAGCCCAGCCTATATTGTGAGTTACTTAAGCCAGTTTACCACCTTACAACCGGGCGATGTTATCTCTACTGGTACACCGCCGGGAGTAGGCTTAGGTCAAAAGCCCCCCGTTTACCTCAATGTTGGTGACCAAATTTCTTTAGGTATTGAAGGCATGGGGCAACAAACCCAAAAGGTAGTCGCTTTTCAATAAGTGCTTTTAACAAATGCCTTCAATTAATGCCTTCATTAAAGGTTTTCTATAACGAAAATGAGCCGAGAAAATTTTACCATGTAGTAGACAGCCAACGCTGCGTTAGTCTCCCCTAGCAAGGCATTGGCTCAAATCGCTAGCCTAGTGCTAGCCAGCCCCAAGCTAAGTATTATTAATGAGCTTGGGGCTTTTTTATCCATAAGCGATATCGTAAACACCAAACTAAATCGCCAATACGGTCAATCACCTTCGTGCAGGTAGCGCTCTGTACGTTCAACTCTTCGAGGTTTGCCGCGTAACACTAACGTATCTTGCGCTTGTAATAAGGTGTTATTGTCGGGCTCGTCAATTTCCACGCCATCACGCTTTAAGGCAATAACACTTACCCGCCTGCTGGCTAAATCTAAACTGCCAATGCTGTGCCCATTGGCGAATGAGTCTTCAGTGAGTAAAATCGCGTGAGCAAATTCTATGCGCTCAACTGCTTCAGGACTCATATCGGTTTGTTCACCTTGGAAGAAGCCATGTAAATGGTTGTAGTGATTTTTCCGCTCGCGTTGCACGCGGCGCACAACGCGAGAAAATGGCACGCCAGACAAGGTTAGCACTTGTGAAACCAGCATTAGTGCACCTTCTAAACTCTCTGGCACCACTTCATTGGCACCCGCTTTTTGCAGCATTTCTAACTGATCATCATTGCGTGTTCTCACCAAGATTGGCACTTCTGGCGACAAACTACGCACGCGTTGAATCACTTCTGCTGATTGTTTGTCTTCACCAAACGCGATAACGACTAGCTTTGCTTCTGACAAATGTGCCGCATGCAGCAGCTCAGTTTGTCGTGATGAGCCGAATAATACGTTTTCACCAGCCTCTCGAGCTTTGCGCGTGCGCAGCGGATCAATATCAATAGCAACAAATTCGATATGCTCTTGTTTTAAAAAGCGGCTCACTGTTTGACCAATGCGGCCAAAGCCACAAATAATCACGTGGTCTTTTAGCGATTGCGTGGTTTCTGGCAAATCCGTTAAATCTGAAGTGTCTACTGGGTCTTCGTTAGCTAGCCAGCGCCCCCACTTTCGGGCATTGTTAATAATGTATGGGGTAATCGCCATACTGATAACCCCTGCCCCCAGTAGCAACGATGCAACATCATTAGCTAACACATTCACTTGCGTGGCAAGTGCCACTAGTACAAAGCCAAATTCCCCCATTTGTGCCAGCATAAAACCGGTTGCCCAAGCGTCTTTTTTCGCTTCGCCGGCACGAACCGCCGCCCATTGAACGATCAAGGTTTTTGCTAACATAAAGGCAAGCATAGTTATTAATAAAGTGCCGGGAGATGCCAGCAATAAACTAATGTCTAGTTTCATGCCAACAGTAACAAAGAATAAGCCGAGCAAAATATCACGGTAAGGGCGAATATCCGCTTCCAGCTGATATTTGTACTCACTTTCGCCAAGCATCATACCGGCCAGGAATGCACCTAATGCCATTGATAGACCAAACCACTGCGTTAACGATGCTGCCATTAAGGTCACTAACAAGGTGGTTAACACAAAGAGCTCATCGGTACGCACTTTAGCCACTAAGTTAAATAAGCGTGGCAGCAACCATTTACCGACAAAGAATAGAATGCCAACAACAAACACACCTTTGATCAGCGCCCATGCTAGTGCGATAAACATCGAGCCTTCGTTTTGTGGGGCTAGCAAAGGAATGACAATTAACAAAGGGACAACCGCAACGTCTTGGAATAAAAGTACGGCCACAGAAATTTGACCGGACTTGCGCTTCATCGCCCCAGTTTCACTCAGCTGTTTAATGACAATCGCGGTAGACGAAAGCGCCAAAATACCACCGACCACAAAGCTGGCGGCAAATGACAAGCCAAATAGCATGGACACAACCATAATAAAGGCCATTGAAATCAATACTTGCAGGCTGCCCACTGCCAACACTAAATGGCGCATAGCCAATAATCGCGGCAATGAGAATTCTAGGCCAAGGGTAAAGAGCAAGAAAACAATGCCAAGTTCAGCAAAATGCTCGTAATCAACATGCTCGTTTGATAACGCTAGCCCATGCTCACCCACCAGCACGCCAGCGACTAAGTAAGCCAAAATGGCAGGCAAATTAAGCTTGCGAAATACAAATACAATTAATACCGCACAGGCGAGTATGGCGAGAATTTCAAGATGAGCTATCACATCTGCTCCTTGCAAGCTGTGGTTTGTCGAGAGTCGTCGGGAATTGGCAGGTCTGCAAGCTTATCTCACAGGTGTTCTACTAACACCAATTTATACCGTTAACCGATACACTTCATTTGTACCCATCACTTATACCTTAGTATTCAGGTAATTAAAATACTTAACTCGTCCGTCCAAGAGTAGGCACGGTGTTTGCTTTAACTATACCAACACAGCGGTATAACAATTTTTTGACATACCACAAACGCAGTATTAGCAGGTAGTTTTATGCAAACGCTCAACTTATTAGAACAACAGTTTTCCGACTTTAATGCGTTCAGGTTATTTGAATCCAACCATTTAGAAAACAATCAACTTGGCTTGGCCTTGCTTGAACAGTTGCAAACCACGCTTGACCTTAACGAACTACTAAACAAGTTCGCGATGATGGCGAGCCGTTATGTTGAATTTAGTGGCCTAAGCTTCAAAGCAGAAAGTGTTGAAGCCAGTATTCGAGGTAGCCGCAGTGGTAAAATCTCTCGGCATTTCAACCTGTCACTAAATGGGCAACACCTTGGTCGATTAGTTTATGGTTTAAATACGCCGCTGTCAGGTAGTAACGAAAAAATACTCAATGAGCTACACCGCTACTTCCTGAATCCGTTAAACAATGCGTTAACTTACCGCACTGCATTAATGCTTGCGATGCAAGACAGCTTAACGGGCCTAGGTAATCGCCGTTATTTTGACGAGCAAATTAAACGAGCGATGCATCAAGCCAATCGCAGTCACAATCAGGTCGGGCTTATTGTTGCCGACCTTAATAAATTTAAAGCGATAAACGACACCTATGGTCATGCTGTGGGCGATAAAGTGTTGGTACATTTCGCTGATGCACTACGTGTGAGTGTGCGCGATTCTGATAGCTTATTCCGTTTTGGTGGTGATGAGTTTGTAGTACTAATTGAATGTGCAGGCAAAGAATCGTTAGAAGTGATTTATCACCGCATTCACGATGCTGTCGCTGCTGATGGTTATTTAGAAAAGTATCAAGTATCGTGCAGCTTAGGCGCTACTTTTATGAATCGCGCTGACACTGAAAAGAGCTTTTTCGAACGAGCTGACCAAGCGCTTTATCGTAAAAAAATGAACATGGCACCACGCCTAAGCTTAGTATAAATTTGGGCACTACCTGCGCCACTTTTTACTGTGTTCAAGCACGCTCGGCGTGCCGCTATTTTGCTTGTTGAGCTTTTAGCTCAGCAAGTGCAGCGTTAACCTCATCTGGTGTTGCCGCCACCAATAAACGGCAAAACCTTACCGCCTTGGCAAACTGTTCTGTGCCAACTATTGCCAATGTTTTAACCAATACCTGTCGATTAAATCCAAAGTTTTGACTGAAATGTGAAATTGCCTCGTTAATTGATGGGTAATAAACACCATCAAAATCAAAACTAAGTGCATTGGTTTCATGTTCGATATCTTCGCCGCCAAGCGACAACAGCCAACCGCGATAATTGACGCGATCGCGAGCAACCTCATACATAAACCATGCACTGCGTTGGAAGGATTCGAAATTGCCTCCTTCAAAACCAGCATTGGCTAGCTCTTCAGGTGTCCAATTAATACCAATCGCTAAGTCTTTGCGATACTTTCGAATCAGCCCTACTTTCACTTGATCGCGTAAATGCCATACGTGTTCGACTTTGGTTTGATAAGCAAGTTGTCGGCATTCGCGGCAACTCGGTAAGGTCAACTTAGGGTGAGGACAAGCCAACACAATATGGCGAGCATGAGGAAAAGTAACGAATTGATCACTTGGCTCACCACAAAACCAGCAGGTATGGCGATATTCAAAGGGAATATCGACTAAGAGTTCAATGCTTTCCTGCATTTAATCTTTGCACCTATTCCTTGCACTTATTCCTTTCACCTATACTCTGCCCGTTCTGCCGCAAGTAGCCAGCGAGTACTATCTGCGCTTTTTCACTTTTTTTACTGCGCTAGCTTTACCTTTTGACTTGTGTTTAACATTTTTAGCGCCAGCACTGCGTTTGTCAGCGCCTTTTTTATTGGCGCCGTTTTTTTCGGCAATAACGCGATTTTTATCGCGTGTGGTTTGATAGCGGTTCTTCTTAGCAGCTTCAGTTACATGGCGCTTGCTAGCATCGTATTCAGACTCTGTCATTTCATAGCCCGGCAGCACTATTTTTTCAAATTTACGGCCAATAAGCTGTTCAATATTTCCTAAAAATTTTTCATCCTTTGGGCTAACTAATGAAATGGCAGTACCAGATTTGCCCGCACGACCAGTACGACCCACGCGGTGCACGTAATCTTCTGCTAAAAATGGTAAATGGAAGTTCACGACATACGGCAGGTTCGGAATATCTAGGCCACGCGCTGCGACATCAGTTGCCACCAATACGCGTACTTCGCCAGCAACAAATTGTTCCAATGCTTTGTTACGCGCACCTTGTGATTTTTCACCATGACAAAGTGCCGCTTTAATACCATCAAGCTTTAATTCTTTGGCCAGTTGATTGGCACTTTCACGTGTGCCGGCAAACACCATGACTTGGTGCCAATTATTCACACCAATAATTTCTGACAACAACTCGCGTTTACGTGCTTCCGACACCCAATAAACCGCCTGTTTCACTTTGCCTGACGTGGTGTTTTGTTTCGCCACTTCAATGGTTTTTGGTGTATGTAGGATTTGATTCGCTAAGGTTTTAACTTTGTTTGAAAAGGTCGCACTAAACATTAACGTTTGGTGTTTGTGCTTAATATGCTCGCTAATGCGTTCAATATCGTTTAAAAATCCCATATCGAGCATACGATCGGCTTCATCAAGCACCATGTATTTAACTTGAGAAAGTGAAAGGTTGCGCAGTTGCAAATGCTCTAGCAAACGGCCAGGTGTCGCGACTAAAATATCAACGCCAGCTTTAAGCACTTTTTCTTGCCCAGCCATGCCCGCACCGCCAAAAATCACACCGTGTTTAATGGGTAAGAATTGGCTGTACTCTTTAATATTTTCGCCGACTTGAATCGCAAGCTCACGTGTTGGCGTTAGAATAAGCGCCTTTAATATTGGTGTTTCAGTAGTTGCTTGATGAGCTAACTTATCCAATATAGGTAAGGTAAAGGCTGCTGTTTTACCAGTACCTGTTTGTGCACTCGCCAGCACATCACTGCCAGTGCGAATAATTGGGATTGCTTGTTGCTGGATAGGGGTTAATTGCTTATAACCACATAGCTTAACTGCTTTTAATAACCCTTCTGATAAGCCAATTGCATCAACACTCATTTTCTTTTTCCACCAACACCTAAAATAATCGCGCGATTATATACCCTATCCCACAGTTGATGCGAGCTTACTTGCCAACTATTCCAATTAAATATTTCAGTTACATATGCCAGTTACATATGCCAGCAACAGTAGAGTTAAATAAATCTTGCCCGAAACTCGGACGGTGCTAGGCCAACAATTTTTACAAACACTTTGCGTAAACTGCTGGCATCTTCATAGCCCAACGACAGCGCTATTTGTTCAAAACTCAATGCGCTAGATTCCAACATATCGCAAGCTTTTTGCACTCGTAAACGTTGAATATACTGAACAGGCTTCAGGCCAGTGGCTTGGCTGAATTGGCGTATTAACGTGCGCTCTGATGTGTGAGCCACACCAGCCAACACCTTATTGTTAAGCTTAGTGTCGTAATTTGCCTGAATATAGTGCTGCACCGCGAGCATTGCTTGATTGCCATGATCGAATGTTGGCGTAAAGCTTTGATAATAGCGCTGCTCGCGCTTTCCGGTATCTACAATCAGGTACTTGCCCAGTTTCCGCATCACGTGAGGCTTGGCATATTGACCGACCAACTCTAAGCCCAGATCTAGCCAAGACATTAACCCGCCCGCGCTGACAATATCTCCATCGTTAATCAAAATACTTTCTGACTTAACGCGAATTTGCGGGTATTCACGCTGCAATTCATCAGCCAAGCCCCAATGTGTCGTGGCAGTTCTATTGGTTAACAAGCCTGTTTGCGCCAATATAAAAGCGCCAGCACAAGCCGAGCATAACGTAGAGCCTGCTTGGTGGTTTTGTTTCAGGAAATTGAGCAGCGGCTGCCCAGCATTTAAATAATATTCGCCATCTAAATTAGGCGGCAGAATAATCACTTCGGGCGGTAAATCAAAAGCGCCTTCTTCATCTGCACTCAACTTCTCTGGTGTGGTTATTTGGACGCTAAAAGTCATTGCTAATTGCTCATCTGCAATAATTTTATTCGCCAAGTTTAATAGTTCTAGCAAGCCATACACGGCACTTTGCATAGCACCTGGGTAATTGATGATCACAACTCTAATAGTTTTAGTGCAATCAACATGACGGCTAACTTGCTTTATCTTGTTACTACCTTTATTTGTCACTTTTACCTTGTTCAATGTCATTAATGCCATGCGTAAGCCTAGCAAAGTTTCTTCAAAATAGCCTTACTGATTCAGCAGCGGCTGAACACTTACTTAAACAACAAAACGTATTTAAACCAAAAAACGAGGCTTAACATGGCAAATACAGCACTACTATTAATTGACTTTCAAAACGATTATTTTCCAACATATGAAGGGGCAAAATGGGCACTTTCAGGTACCGAAGCAGCAGCGGCAAAAGCACAAGTATTACTGGCACAATTTCGCGAAAAACAACTTCCTGTGATTCATGTTCGCCATGAATTTCCAACAGAAGAAGCGCCGTTTTTCTTACCAAATTCTGACGGTGCGAAAATTCATCAAAGCCTAGCGCCAATTGATGGCGAGTCGGTGATACAGAAACAACACGCAAACAGTTTTCGCGAGACATCTCTAAAAGCAGTATTAGATGAGCGTAACATCGACCAGTTAATTATTGTCGGAGCAATGACCCATAATTGTATTGATGCGGTTACTCGCGCTGCCGTTGATTTCGGCTATGACAGCCACTTGGCACACGATGCCTGTGCAACCTTAGACTTAACGTTCGAAGGTGAGACCGTACCAGCCAAACACGTTCATGCAGCTTTTATGGCGGCGTTGCAGTTTGGCTACTGTAATGTCGATAGCACAGAGAACTTGTCTAAGCTTATTTAAGTTGAGTTAACACCAATAGCAAAATAAGCAAGACTAATCAGCGAGAATCCAGTCTTTACCTGACTCGATTGCATCAATCGCAAAACACTTAATTTGGCACTGTAGGCTGGTGCCATAAATTGGCGCAAATAGTTTGAAGGAAGTGGAGTTGGAGACAATGGCAACTTTCGCCATATGATGGTGGTGATTTCGAATAAACGCGAGATGCTGGCTAAAGGCAGCAAACGACTCCCAAACTGGCCAGCCTAGCACACAAACCAGCCCACCTTTAAGGCCACCAGCGTGATCAATATAAGGGTCGATTTTATGGGCAGCATGGATAAAATCCTGCACGGATAGCTGCCCATCGAGTTCAAATATCACTACCCCGTAATTAGGTTGTAGTGTGACATTAAGCATCTTACTTTGAGAGTAATTATTAGCGAATAACCGTATTAACTATTCGCTAAGTATACGCCTATTTTCGCCAAACACCCTGTGTTAACCCTAGCGATTTCTCTGTTTCTTCGCTGGCTTCAAACGTAGGCAACTCACCTTTTGAAAGCTGCTGTTGATAGTCTTTGGTAATTCGAATAACGACTTTTGACAACAAGAACAACGCAGTCACATTAACCACTGTCATTAGACCGGTTGCCATATCAGCAAGTGCAATCACCTGCGGCAAAGAAGCTGATGAACCAAATACCAACATTGCCAAAAAGCCAATGCGTAAGAACCAGCGACCAATTGGATTATCTAACTTCAAGTACTTTAAGTTGTTATCCGCGTAAGCATAATTCGCGACGATTGAAGTAAAGCCAAAGAATAGAATTGCCAGCGTAATAAACTCAGCGCCCCAGCTACCCACTTGCAATGCTAAAGCTTGCTGCGTCAGCTGAATACCCATCACGCCATCAAGAGAATCGCCCGCTAGTAAAATAATAATCGCGGTACAAGTACAAATGACCATGGTATCGAAAAATACCGCTAACGATTGAATATAACCTTGTGATGCTGGGTGATGAGGCATTGGTTCAGCCGCAGCCGCAGCGTTAGGCGAGCTACCCATACCAGCTTCATTCGAGTACAAGCCACGTTGAACCCCATGAATAATGGCTGCGCCAACCACACCGCCACCGGCTTCTTGCCAGCCAAACGCTGAGCCAATGATTTGCATTAAAATAGCCGGAATTTGTTCAATATTGATGGCAATGACAAACAGTGCAACTAGTACATAAGCGACCCCCATAAATGGTACAGCTAGTTCAGCAAAACGTGCGATATTACGCAGGCCACCAATAATAATATAGGCCGCTAGCAAGGTGATAACGATGCCCGACATTAATGGGTCAATGCCAAACGAGCCTTGGAATGCATCGGTAATAGAATTGGCTTGTACTGAGCTAAAGACAAAGCCATAACCAAAGAATAAACACAATGAAAAGGTAATGGCGAGCTTCGGGCTGTTTATCCCTTTGCGCATATAATAGGCGGGGCCACCGCGAAAGTTATTGTTTTCGTCTTTCTCTTTATACAGCTGCCCTAGTGCACTTTCGGCGTAAGCGGTTGCCATACCGAAAAAGGCAATCAGCCACATCCAGAAAATCGCCCCTGGACCACCTAAACTGATAGCGACCGCCACCCCCATTAAGTTGCCCGTACCCACACGCGCGGCTAAGGATGTACAAAGCGCCTGAAACGACGAAATACCATTTTCACTGCTATTTCGGCTGAGTTTTAACAAGCTAAACATATGCTTGAAATGGCGCAACTGAATCAACTTTAAGCGCAAGCTAAACCAAATACCACAACCTGTAAGCAAGTAAATTAACACACTGCCCCACAGGTACCCATTAATGAAGCCAACCCACTGGCTAATTAAATCGCCCATAAAAATTTCTTAAACTAACAATATATTAGCCGCTAGCTTAGCAAACTATGCCAAGCCTTGGCTAAGGTGAATTCGGGATAAGATAGAAACGCCTTGTACCAAGCAACGGAAAAACTTTCTATCCTTTGTCGCGAGCAAAGGCTGGGTAGCTTTTGCCAAACACATATGTGAGGAATGGCCAACGCAGGAAGCGTTTAGCGAGCGCAGCTAACGTTAGAAAACTAGGCCTTTTTCACAAACTGCGCTGTTACCATCATTTCGCCAACGCCATCAACTTTGCAGTCTAGCTCGTGATCTTTCTTATCCAATACGCGGCGAACAGTCGCTTTGGTACCAATTTTAATCACTTGTGAACTGCCTTTGATTTTAAGGTCTTTAATTACTGTCACTTTATCGCCATCAGCAAGCAAGGCACCATTTGCATCTTTTACTTTGATCGCTTCTTCCTCTGCAACTTCGGCAGGATCCCACTCGTAAGCACATTCAGGGCAAATTAATAGGCTTTGATCTTGATAAACATATTCAGATTGGCATTGTGGACATGGAGGTAAAGACATGGTGTTCAACTTAATATCAGATTTTCAAAGAGGCATATTATACTTGCTAAGCTGGTGGCAAGCGAGTGGATTACTTGATGAGTAACAAGCTGTTACTGATTAGCGCACAAAGATATAGAAACATGCCTGCACAGGTTCATAAGCTCTTGGCGCTTTGCAATAGGAAACATTGTTATATTATCTCAATTTAATTAATATGTTTGCGTCATATCGCAAGCAGCTACTAGATCCCCCTAAGTAGCCAACGCATAAAAACAAAATAGGAAAAATCATGATCAAAAATCGATTGCCTAATGTGCTCTATAAAGCACTGTCGATGGCATCACTTTTAGCTGTTGGTTCAGCATCAATGTCAGCGCATGCTGACGAAGGTATGTGGCAACCACATCAACTTCAAGAAATCAGCGGTAAGCTTAAACAAGCTGGGCTTGAGCTTGATCCAACACAAATGGAAAACCTAAACCAATTCCCAATGAATGCCATTATCAGCTTAGGTGGCTGTACGGCATCGTTTTTATCTGAACAAGGGCTAGTAGTCACCAATCATCACTGTGCTTATGGCTCGATTCAATACAACTCAACAGAAGAGAAAAACCTGCTAGAGCAAGGTTTTGTCGCAAAATCTTTATCTGAAGAATTACAGGCTGCACCGGGTTCTCGTGTATACGTAACCGAGTCGCTGACCAATGTTACCAAGAAAATTACTGGTTCTATTCCGTCATCAACCCAAGGCAAAGCTTATTTTGATGCGATAGAGAAAAACCAAAAAGCCTTGGTAGCTGAATGTGAAACTTCACAAGATTACCGCTGTGAAGTATTTAGTTTTCACGGTGGGCTTGAGTACTTCCTCATTAAACAACTGGCGATTCGCGATGTACGTTTAGTTTACGCACCGCCTTCTAGCATTGGTAAATTCGGTGGCGACACAGACAACTGGATGTGGCCACGCCACACAGGTGACTGGTCTTTCTACCGCGCTTACGTAAACAAAGACGGCCAGCCTGCCGATTACTCCAAAGACAACGTACCTTTTAAGCCAAGAGCCTTCTTAAAAGTGAATGCAAACGGTGTTGAAGAAAACGACTATGTGATGGTACTTGGTTACCCAGGTCGCACAAACCGTTACCGCACTGTGGAAGAAGTGAAGAATCAATTCACTTGGGTATACCCTACCGCCAAGCGTTATCGCGAAGAATACATTGACGTTATCAAGAACACTGCGCCTGATAAAAGCGAAGCGCGCATCAAATACGAAAGCACGCTAGCAGGCCTTGCCAACTACGCGAAAAACTACGGCTCAATGGTCGAGAGTTTTAACAAAGGCGATATGCTTGAGCGCAAAGAAAAGGAATTAGCAGAGCTAAAAGCTTGGATTAACGCATCGAAAAAACGCCAGCGCCAATACGGTAAAACGCTAGCCGATCTTGATGAGCTTATTGCACAAGGTCAGTCACACCAAGAACGTGATTTAATCTTGGCCTATATTGCTCGCACCAATATGTACAGTGTCGCCAAACGCTTATATCGTTTAGCTCACGAAAAAAACAAACCTGATGCCGAGCGTAAAAAAGGTTATCAAGAGCGTGACATGAACCGTTTCACCCAAGCGATGAAACGAGTTAATCGACGTTACGATGCGACCGTTGATAAAGCCGTACTGGCGCATTTTATCGCACAATACGCCCAGTTCCCTGCTGAGCAGCGCAACCCCGTATTTGATGAGTTTTTCGGTTTAAGCAACCATTCAAACAATGAATTTGATGCGAAAAAGTTAGCCGCTAAGCTCGATAAAATGCACAGCAACACGAAACTTGATCAAGAAGCCGTGCGTTTAGCGTGGATGAACAAATCAGTTGAAGAGTTTAAAGCGAGCGACGATCCCTACATTCAATTCGCCGTTTCACAATACGAAAATGATCGCAAACTTGAAAAGCAAGACGAAGCACTAGCTGGCCAACTGGCACAAATTCGCCCGCAATATATGGCCGCTATGATCGCCTTTAAACAATCGAAAGGTGAGCCAGTATACGCTGATGCTAACAGCTCATTACGTATTACCTACGGTAATGTGAAAGGCTACTCGCCACAAGATGGCATTACGGCAACGCCGTTTACCACACTTGAAGGTATGTTAGCTAAGTACGTTGCTGGCGATCATGAGTTTGACTTGTTTGAAAATATTCGAACCGCGATTAAGAACAAAAACTATGGCGCATACTACCGTGAAAGCTTAGGCTCAGTGCCAGTTAACTATCTATCAACGTTAGATATCACGGGTGGTAACTCAGGCTCTCCGACACTTAACGGTAAAGGTGAATTTGTTGGCTTAGTATTTGATGGCGTATACGAATCAATTATAGGTGATTGGGATTACGACGCTAAGCTAAACCGCGCAATTCACACCAGCGTGCCATTTATGTTATGGACAATGGAAAACGTGGATAACGCACAGAATATCGTTGATGAGTTAACGATTGTTAAATAGTTAAAATGAAGGTGTGGCTTAATATGGTGGCTCTATTAGCGCTGACTTATCCAGCCACAAAATGTTAATTAACATCAGATAGTGAAAGAGCAACCTTAACTGGTTGCTCTTTTTTTATTTTCAGTCCTAAACCGCCCAATCAACTAAGAGGTTTAGGGCTGAAAAAAGCCCCGCTAATTTGCGAGGCTTTGGCTTTATGTAAATGCGTTAATTGCTAATGCAAATATCGTATTAGGCTAGCGCGTGAACAATTTTATCAACTGACTCTTTCGCATCACCAAATAACATTTGGCTATTGTCTTTAAAGAACAGTGGGTTTTGTACACCAGCGTAACCTGTGCTCATTGAGCGCTTAAACACAACAACGTTTTTCGCGTTCCATACTTCAAGTACTGGCATACCGGCAATTGGGCTACCTGGGTCTTCACTTGCCGCAGGGTTAACCGTATCGTTCGCACCGATTACCAATACCACATCAGTTTCAGAGAAATCTTCGTTGATTTCTTCCATACCTTCTACGATATCATATGGTACTTTCGCTTCCGCCAATAGCACGTTCATATGACCCGGTAAACGACCCGCTACAGGGTGAATACCAAAGCGTACTTCAACACCTTTTGTTTTTAGCTTTTGCGTCATTTCGTACACTGGGTATTGCGCTTGTGCTACCGCCATACCGTAACCCGGTGTGATGATCACTGACTTAGCGTTTGATAACATTTCTGCCACTTGCTCAGCTTGAACTTCAACATGCTCGCCGTAGTCTTTGTCAGTATCAATGCTTACTTCAGTACCGAAACCACCAGCAATTACGCTAATAAATGAGCGGTTCATCGCCTTACACATAATGTAAGAAAGAATCGCACCTGATGAACCTACTAATGCACCAGTAACAATCAATAAGTCGTTACTTAACATAAAGCCTGCTGCTGCCGCTGCCCAACCTGAGTATGAGTTCAGCATTGAAACAACTACTGGCATATCAGCACCACCAATTGATGCCACTAAGTGCCAACCAAACACTAACGCGATAGCCGTCATTAGGTATAAGGCACCGTCGTTACCACCTTCGTTGACGAACATGATCATTAGTACAAAGCTAACAACACCTGCTGCCAAGTTCATTTTATGGCGATGAGGTAACATCAATGCCGCAGAGTTAATAAGGCCACGTAATTTACCAAAGGCAACAATTGAACCAGTGAAGGTCACCGCACCGATAAATACACCTAAGAATACTTCTACTAAGTGAATGTTTTGCTCAACACGCGCTTCATCAGATAAAGCGGTTAATAACGCTGAGCTGTCGTGCGCATCAAAGTAGCTGTTAAAGCCAACTAATACCGCAGCTAAACCAACGAAACTGTGAAGAATCGCAACAAGTTCAGGCATTTCGGTCATTTCAACGCGTTTTGCTAGGCGGAAACCAATTGCGGCACCAATTACCATAGCAACGATGATCACCGTAACGTTATCAACACGCGGATCAGCAATGGTTGCTAGTAAGGCAAGCGTCATACCGGCAATACCAAAGTTATTACCTTCTTGCGCAGTTTCTTGCTTACTTAAACCAGCCAGTGAAAAGATGAATAGTAATGCGGCAACGATATAAGCAGCAGTAATAATTCCAGTTGATATCATGATGTTGCCCTCCTACTTCTGGAACATTTTTAACATACGCTTGGTAACAAAGAAGCCACCAACGATATTGATTGTCGCTATTAGTATTGCAATGCCCGACAACACTTGTACAACGAGATTGTCTGAGCCTACTTGCAACAGCGCACCAACAACAATGATGCCTGAAATAGCATTAGTTACACTCATCAACGGCGTATGCAATGCGTGAGTAACGTTCCAAACAACGTGATAACCAACGACACAAGCGAGTACGAATACCGTGAAATGCGCGAGGAAATCTGACGGTGCAACACTTGCTACCCAACCAAACACTAGGCCAGCAACCGCCATCATGGCGTATTTTTTCGCGGGGCTCTTTTCTTCTTCCACTTCTTCAACTGCCGCAACTGGCTTCGCAGGTTCAGGCTTAGCTGCTGGCGCGGCACTTACTTGAATTGGCGGTGGTGGGAAAGTCACTTCACCGTCGTGAACCACTAACATATTGCGGATCACTTGGTCTTCAAAATCAATCACTAATTCACCGTCTTTTTCAGGGCAAATAAGCTTAGTTAGGTTCACTAAGTTATTGGCGTATAACTGAGATGATTGATTCGGTAAGCGCGACACTAAATCGGTGTAACCAATAATTTTCACACCTTTAACTGTGGTCAGCTTACCCGGTTGAGTAAGCTCACAGTTACCGCCACCAGCGGCAGCCAAGTCAACAATCACGCTGCCCGGTTTCATTGATTCAACCATTTCCTCGGTGATCAATTTAGGCGCCGGTTTGCCTGGAATCATCGCAGTAGTGATAATAATGTCCACTTCTTTGGCTTGCTCAGCGAACAAGGCCATTTCCGCTTCGATAAAGGCTTTACTCATTACCTTAGCGTAGCCATCGCCACTGCCGGTATCTTCTTCCTCAAAATCTAATTCAAGGAATTCTGCACCCATACTTTCGATTTGTTCTTTTACTTCTGGGCGAGTATCAAAGGCACGTACTACCGCACCTAAGCTACCTGCTGCGCCAATGGCGGCAAGGCCAGCAACACCAGCACCTATAATCATAACTTTCGCTGGCGGTAAGTTACCTGCAGCAGTGATTTGACCTGTAAAGAAACGGCCAAACTGATGTGACGCTTCAACAACGGCACGATAACCCGCGATATTTGCCATTGAGCTCAGTGCATCTAATGACTGCGAGCGTGTCATACGTGGCACCATGTCCATGGCAATGGTGGTAATATTCTTTTGCTTGAGCTTTTCAACCAATTCGCTGTTTTGTGCTGGTTGAATAAAACTGACGAGATGAGCACCTTCCTTCATTAGGCCGATTTCATCATCTGTAGGTGGGTTCACCTTGAAAATAATGTCGCTTTGCCAGACATCGTCTTGGCTAACAAGAGTAGCTCCTTGCTCGACATAATCACTGTCATGAAAACTTGCTTTTTTACCCGCGAGTTTTTCAATAGCGACTTCAAAACCTCTTTGCTTTAACGCTTTCACCGAAGTCGGGGTAGCTGCAACGCGATTTTCCCCTTTTAACGACTCTTTTGGGATACCTATCTGCATAACATACCTTTTGTTGTTTTTATGACATAAGTGATTAGTGTTTTAACACTATTCGTTTTTTTTTCATACGACAAATTCAGAATAATGACTATTAACAAGATGATTAAAGTTACGTACACTGCTTGAAATACAATAAAAATAAGCTATGCACAGGTGATATAACAATGCGTTATCAGTTAGGTAAATTAGTTCCACTCGTCGACCAGTCATGTTTCATTGCACCCAATGCCAGTGTTATTGGCAATGTTGAGCTAAAGCCCAATGCCAGTATTTGGTTCAATGTGGTGATGCGCGGAGACATGGATAAGATCACCATAGGTGAAGACAGCAACATTCAAGACGGCAGTATTTTGCATGTTGATAAAGGCTTCCCAATTGAAGTTGGCAAGCAAGTGACCGTTGGCCATAAAGTAATGCTACATGGCTGTACCATCGGCGATTTAAGTTTGATTGGCATGAACGCCGTGGTACTGAACGGCGCTAAAATCGGCAAAGGTTGTATTATTGGTGCGAATAGCTTAGTGACCGAAGGTATGGAAATTCCTGATGGTCATTTAGCCCTTGGTTCACCCGCAAAAGTGATTAAGCCATTAGATGAAAAAACTCGTGAACTACTGATGCAATCAGCTGAACATTATGTGCAAAATGGGCAGCGTTATACTGATGAATTAGTGGCGATTGAAGACTAGGGTTTTGTAGGTTAAGTGCTATTGTCAAAATAGCCCTATAATATCTACCTTCAAACTAATTTAATCAACCAAAGGAGTGGTGGTGCATGAATCTAATATTTGTAGATGCGGAAAATGTTGGCTTGAAAGAGTTAGATAAAATAGAAGCATCTATTGTTGATAAAGTATTTGTTTTCTCTAAGCAGAAGCCTATAGCACAGCTATGCGAAAAGAAGCTTTTCATCTGCCTAGCTGATTACCCATGTGGCGCAAATCAAGCTGATTTTTACATAATCGCCTATTTGGTTCGCGTGATATATTCGTTAGACAAAAAGCAGTTAACATCTACCTCGTTAAAACTCTACAGCAACGACGAAAACCTAATTTCGGCCTTTGAGTTTCAATGCACTTTACTTGGCGGCAAGCCTGAAATATTCAGAACAAAAAGCGATGTAGTGGTCCCAATCCCCTTGCCTCAAACGCCCAAAGATAGAATTTATGCAGCACTTCAAGTACCCAAAACTCTCGACCCAAACTTTCAAAAGCAGTTAGGCATCTCTAAATCCGAGTTCACTAGAGCAATAAATGAACTCGCAAAGACAAATAAAATTCAGCGCACCAAAGAAAGTAAAAAGAAGTGGGTTAGCGTTTAAGTGCTTAATATAAACTACTAGTGAAGCTAGTTTGATGCCACAGTGATTACGTTTCAATGGCATCAAGTAATTGGTCAACTTATTGCCACTAGTCTGCTGTTGAACGACTAATAATAAACAACTGAAACAAGATAAATATCATCGCTAAGCCCGACAGAATAAAAGGGTCAATCGCCAAGTTTTCTTTAAAGCTAAAACTACCAGCCGATATTTTTTTCCAGCCCATAAAATGCTGATTCGCGGCAACCACTGCGCCAAAAAAGCCAATAACTATAGCAAAGAATTGGCCTAGCCAATGTTTAGTCAAAGGACTCATTAACACCACCCCCAGTAAACCAATCACAGTACGTTGAACACGACAATACGGGCAAATATAAACCAGCCCACTAAGCTCTACACTCCAAGCGAGTACCGAGACAATTAGCGCAAATAACCCCAGCCAAAACTTATTTTTAAGATAAAAATCTAAATCCAATAACGGCATATTTATTCCTATTACTACGGCATGTTAATGCTAGTTTTTCCTGTTAAATGAGCAAGATACTATTAAGCATTAAAATTTAATTCTTCAATGCTACCAGCTAGATAGCCCGAACACTGTCCAGACCATTTACTGTTATATCCGGTAAAACATATAAAACTGACCTGCTAGGGCTAAAGTAAGAATCGCATTAGCAACAGTTGTCGCCTGATTGTCAGGTAATTGTCTTGTTGGTAACGTTCTCATGACGTCCTAAAATGGCGCCTAGTTTCTAGAATATCGATAACAATTTATCTCTATTCACAGGAAAGTAGGCTATGGACAATTTTATCAATGAACCGCTTGGGGCAATTCATACATTCGCTGCGGCTGTCGCACTCGTTACTGGTGCGGTAGTACTTGCCTCAACAAAAGGTAATGCTCGGCATAAAACATTAGGTTATACGTATATCGTTAGTATGCTTTTGGTTAATGTCACCGCGATACCAATCACCAATATGTCGGGCAATATTGGTTTGTTTCACCTGTTTATACTGCTCAGCTTGCCAACCACACTACTAGCTATTTATTACCCCTTGTCGGCTCGCTTCTCTAGCAAGTTGTCTAGTAGCAATAAAGATAATTGGCTGATGCAACACTTTGCATTCACGTACTGGAGCTACGTTGGTTTAATCGCCGCTTTTATCGCTGAAGTGATGGTAAGGTTGCCAAGTATTATGCTGGCCGCTGACCGACGAGCTGCTAAGGACATTGCTCTCGCCACAAACAACAGTGTCATTTGGGCATTTGCCATTATGGGCGTTGTGATGTTTGTTGCAGAACTACTGTTTCGCGTATGGCATAAACGGCTCACAGTTGCCTAATGCTTGTCGTCAATATACTTAGCCTAATCCAAAAACTTACAAACATAAAAAAGGAAGGCATTTAGCCTTCCTTTCAATGTTTTTATTTTGTTGCTTGTTTACGCTTTGTTTCAGAAACAGATTAACGTTTCGCTTTTAAATCCACATCGGTATCAGCGAATAGATAAATAGTCGCGGCATATGCGGCAACGTTTTGTGCTAATTCGTCTGGGTTAATTTTATCTAACGTATCATCCGGCGTATGGTGCAAATCAAAGTAGTCTGTGCCTTCTTGGCTCAAGCGAATTGTTGGCACGCCTTTGTTATCCAATGGAATAATGTCTGGGCCGCCGCCTTTAACGTCTGAACCGCCGCGAACAATGCCTAACGGTGCAATAATTTTAGCAATTTCATCAACTAGCTTGGTCGCTTCAGGGTTAACGTTAGAAACAAGTCGCCAAATATTGCGCGCACCAAAGTCAGACTCTGTGGCTAATACGTGATTGTGTAGGTTTGCTTCGTGCTTTTTCGCGTAAGCAAATGCGCCTAATAAGCCCACTTCTTCAGCACCAAACATGACCACACGAATAGTACGTTTCGGGCGCTTAGGTAAGTTGGCAATTAATTTAGCTGCGGCAGTAGTGATCGCCACGCCAGCACCATCGTCAACGGCACCTGTACCTAAATCCCAGCTATCTAAGTGACCGCCAATTAACACAATTTCCTCAGGCTTTTCACTACCAATAATATCTAGAACAACGTTACCGCTGGTGACTTCGCCTTTCCAATCAGAGCCAGAATGAAGTGAAATCGCTAATGGCTTGTTTAGGTTGTGTAAACGGCGTAAGTGATCGGCATCAGGATTAGAAATCGCAATCACTGGGATATTCGCCCATTTATCGCCATTTTTGCTCATCATGCCGGTATGCGGGAAACGATGAGAATCAGAGCCAACAGAGCGAATCACTAATGCGCTAGCACCGCCGCGCTCAGCATGTTGCCAGCCAATTCGACGCTTTTGGTTAGATGGGCCGTAACCAGCACCAGTTTGGCTTTTCACCATAGGTTCGCCATCAACAAAGGCGACTTTACCTTTCAAGCTGCCATCTTTCACAGCAGTTAATGCGTGAATATCTCTAAAGTAAACAATTGGCGCATTAATTTCTTTTTCACTTGGCGCGGCACCACCAAGTGCAGAACCGTATAACTCTTGGTTGTATGGCGAAGTTAACGCGACGTGTAAATGACCACGATCCCAAAACGGCATGGTAAACTCTTCAATCGCAATTTTATCAAAACCTAATTCTTTACCTAAGTTAGCACCCCAGTCACGCGCACGCTTTTCAGCTTCAGAACCACCTAGGCGCGGGCCAATTTCCGTTGTTAATGATTCAACAATACTAAAACCTAACTCGCTTTTAAGCGCTGTTGCCATTAATTGCTGTGCGGTTTCTTTTTGTGCTGGAGTAATAGGCGACTCGCTAGCAACTAGCGGCATACTCGCCACAGCTAACAAAGCACCACTTAACATAGCTTTGAGCGGTGCGTTTTTTAATAATTTCATTTTTGCTCCATGGGGTGAAACTATAATCTTTACATTATTTTTATTAGAAAGAGGCAAAGTCTATAACGTTAGCTGTGCTGACGCCAATTTTTTAGAATGCTCAAACTTATCATTAATTAAAGGCCTAAGTTAAACTAATGCTTTGGGTGTAAAAGTAATCAGCGTGAATAGGCTGCTCAAAGCAAATTAGACGCTTTCGTTACTTCTGTGTAATAACCAGCATCATGCGCTTTTAGGTTTCAACAATGCGCCTCCGCTTTTCAGCAGTAGGGCTTGTTTTTACCCATTTAAATAAAAACATAATGATTACTTTGGTCACTGCACTCGTTATCGCCAATAAAAGCAGCGGCCAACCTTGCTTAAATCCCATACTTAACGCGAAGGCGATGGTCGAAATATCCATCATTAAGATAAATTGACTCATCTTTAAATCAACAGCCCCTGTGCTACCTGAATGGATAATTAGCTTGATTTGATGGAAGTACCCTTGAGCTATCAGGATTGATACAACCACAATAATTGTCGTCGAAATATACTTGCCCTGATCAGTTATTGTTTCACCTATAAATAGGCCTGCGATAGCAACCAAGAGTGTTATGCAAGCCATGCTAACGCTACTTTTAGCATGACTAGATCGTCGGTCTTGCCAAATTTCAAGTAAAATTAACACGACTAGCATTGATGCAATTAGTCGTGGCCAAACAATGTAGTGATTAAACGGCTCTATTGAATACCCGTATATAAAGAATGACAAGTAAGCTAAATAACTTACCGTGAATTGATTTAATGATAACAATGATGTCGGCCGCTCATACTGAGTATTCGACTCTTTTCTTTTCCATATGGTTCTGAGTTGAGAATGCACACCATACAAACTAACGATAATAAAGAGTGTATTAATAACTCCAAAAATATTGTAAAAATTCAAACCGACACCCCTCATTTTTGTCGACAATTAAAATCCATTAAAACATAAAAAAGCATTTCAAATTCATTTACTACATCTATTGTCGACAATTGACATATTAAAGACAGTGAGAGATAAACCGCACGGCTGATAGATAATGAATATGATATTGGTTGTTTGCAGCAAGCAGCCATTACCTTGAAAAGTGTATTCAGGTAATGGGCATAGGCTTTATAGATGTTTATTTGCCCGTTATTATTGGTCGCTATGAAGTTTTAACTTTATGTTTCAAAAGGAAGTTTAATGAGCAAAGTTGTTTTAGTGACAGGAGGTAGCCGAGGAATTGGTGCCGCAACTTCTATCTATCTAGGAAAACAAGGTTACTCGGTTTGTGTGAATTACCATTCAAATGAGTCAGAAGCCAATAAAGTGGTCGCTGAAATACATCAAAATGGAGGTTCCGCGATAGCACTGCAAGCAGATGTATCGCAGGAGAACGAGGTAAATACTCTTTTTCAGAAGATCGACGAAACCTTAGGACGAGTTACGCATTTAGTTAACAACGCAGGAATTTTACTCCCGCAAATGCCAGTTTCGGAAATGACAGCAGATAGAATTAATAAAGTGCTGACAACCAATGTCACTAGCTACTTTTTATGTAGCAGAGAAGCAATAAAAAGAATGGTAAATGGTGGTTCAATCGTTAATGTTTCGTCTGCAGCCGCAAGACTCGGTTCTCCTCAAGAGTATGTGGATTATGCAGCATCAAAAGGAGCTATAGATACACTAACAAAAGGCTTGTCACTTGAGGTAGCTGATAAAAACATTCGGGTGAACTGTGTCCGCCCTGGATTTATTTATACAGAAATGCACGCTGACGGTGGCGAAGCAAATAGAGTCGAGCGAGTTAAACAACAAATTCCATTGCAACGTGGCGGCTGTCCAAAAGAGGTTGCTGTGGCTATAGCGTTTCTTTTATCAAACGAGGCTTCTTTTGTAACAGGTTCATTTGTTGATATCGCTGGTGGTAAATAGTTAGCTTGGGCTAATCAATATCATCCAGCGGCCAAGTAACGATATAGTCTTCGTAAAACGATAAATCGACTTCATTATCTTTGACGATTTTACCGCGTACAGACATCCCTGCTTTATGCATGGCTGCTTTTTTACCTTTGTGTAATAGTGGGTGCCAGCTTGGCATGCCGCGACCTTCACGCAAACGGCGATAGGTGCAACTTGGTGGCATAAAGAACACATCATCTAGGTTTTCTTGAGTTAAACGCACGCAGTCTGGTACTAATTGAGTGCGTTTTGCGTATTGAGTACAGCCACAGGTTTTATCATTGAGTAGATGACAAGCAATATTGGAATACAACATTTGCTCGCCTTCGTTGATATAGTCGGTAGGTTTTAGCTCGTCTTCTTCTTCCGTTTCTTCGTCTTCAATAAATTTGTGCAGACAACATTTAGCACAGCCGTCACACAATGACTCCCACTCTTGTCGGGTCATTTCTTCCAGCGATTTTACTTCCCAAAATGGTTTAATATCGGGCGTATTTTTTGCTGCTAGTTTCTTTGGTTTAGCTGATTTTGCTTGCTTCGCCATAATTGCTGTGTCTGCCTATTGGATGGAGAAAGTTAACGTGTTAAGAAAGTTAACGTATAAAGAAAATTAAGAGCGGCGCATTATACACACTCTTCGGCTATGTTTCTTTCCTTGTTTCATCCTATTTAACCATGCCTAGTTTAACCAAGTTTAAATTAGGCTGTTTAAGCTAAGCTGCTTAAGCGAAGCCGATTGCGATAATCGGCTTGAGCTTGTTTAAGTTAGGCAACTTGTGCTGAAAACTGATGACTAAATAAGGTTAATTCTAGCTGATCGCCACTAACCAGTGGCGCAACGCCTTTTGGCGTGCCTGTCATCACAACATCACCCGGCAATAAGGTAAACTCGCGGCTAATAATCACTAATAAATCGCGAATGCTGCGCATCATTAGCTCGGTATTGCCTTGCTGCCTAAGCTCGTTATTTACGCTTAAATCGAAAGTGATATTGGCTAAATCGTGACCTAGTGCTTTAATTTCTTCAAGCGGTATAAACGGTGACATTGGCGCTGATAAATCAAACGACTTTGAGCGCTCCCATGGGCGACCTAATCGCTTTAGCTCTTTTTGCACATCGCGCAAGGTTAAGTCTAGCCCAATGCCACAGCCCCAAATCGCGGCATCAATTTCTTCAACTGAAGCGTTAGACAGGGTTTCTTTGATCAGAATAGTCACTTCCACTTCGTTATGGCATTCACCCCGCTCTTTAGGAATAACCAAAGGCTCAGCCAATGCACAAAGCGCCGTATTGGGTTTTAAAAACAGCACTGCCTCTTCATTGGCAATACTGTTCATTTCCTGAATATGATCAAGATAGTTCTGCCCAACACAAACGACCTTGCCAATAGGCAAATCAATCGCTGCGCCGTTAACATCCTTATGTTGATAATTGTTTATCATTTACTACTCCTTTTACTCACTCTTTCAGAACGAAAGCTACTACTGTATTAGTGCTAATTACTTAATTGGTGGAAACTTTATATGGTCTGATAAGTGCCCTACCGAGCTAACAAAGTAGTATGACAAGTTCCAGTGCATTAAGCTTTTGTAGTTATCGTAGGCTAAGTAAGCACGCCCTTTCTCGTCGTCAGGGAAAACCAGTGCCGCTTTAATATCAACTTTTGGCAATGCGGTACCATCGGTGCGACGAATGCCGAGCTCTTGCCATTCTTGCAAGGTTTTTTCAGTATTTGCCCAAGCTTTTAGCCAGTTTTTACGACTGCCGGTATTTTTAGGGATCGCTAACGAAATATCGAAGTTTGCAGGTAATTTAACTTGTCGGCCCCATGTTAGGTCATCATTCCAACCTTCAGATTTTAGGTAGTTCGCCATAGAGGCAAATACGTCGGCCTGATTACCCCAGATATCTTTTTTACCATCGCCATCGCCATCAACTGCGTAACTGATAAATGAGGTTGGCATAAATTGGTTTTGCCCCATAGCACCAGCCCAAGAGCCTTTCATATTATCAACTTTGATATGACCTTCATCCAAAATGGTTAAAGCCGCCCAAAGTTGCTTTTTAAAGAAGGCTTCGCGGCGACCTTCGTAGGCAAGCGTTGATAGCGCAGAAACCACATTGTAGTTACCCATAATTTTGCCAAAGTTGGTTTCCAGCCCCCACAAAGCGACGATAAAGCGCGGCTGAACGCCATACTGTTCACCTACTTTGGTCAATAGTTCTTTATGCTCTTTATAAAGCTTACGAGCGCGGTCAATTTTCCACTTCGGTAAGCGTTTCGGTAAGTAGGTATCAAGGGTTTCAACGCGCTCAGGCTGATTGCGATCCGCTTTTACCGCGCGCTTATAAAAGGTGATATTGGCAAAGGTTTGGTCAACAAAGGTTTGGCTAAAGCCTTTGGCTAGGGCTTCTGTTTTTAACTGCTCAACATAAGTTTCATAGCTTGGCTTGGTTTGCTCTTGATTAGCGACATTATCAGCGTTTGCCATCGCTAGTTGAGGTAAGCTTGCCGAGCCCGCTAACATGGCAACTACTGAGGCGGTTTTGAGAAAACGACTGTTGATAATTTGATGATAAAAACGATTCATTACGCGTCCTTTTTATTTTTAATATTCGGGGCTGCTAATATTTGGAATATTTTTACTAGCTGGCTCTTTCTAGCTCTTTTTAGCTCTTTTTATATCGGCAAAGAAACTGTTGCTAACGGAAAAACAGCATGCCAGCTTATTATTCCGAGGCAATTACTCTTCCGAAGCAATAGTTTTGCCTTGTTGCTTTAACATTTCTTTATGCTGGTCAAGCAAATTCTCTTGTGGTGGTGGTAGTTGAAGATAAAAACCTTGTTCACTCAAGCTTTCTTTCACTTTATCAATATCTGCCAGTGCTAGCTTTTCCTGCTTGGTTAAGTTCACCATGGTCACTAATACTGGTGTGCCAAAGGTTTTCATTAAGGCTTCAGGCACATCAGAAAAATCGTCGCGTTTGTTAATAAACAGGTAGGTTTGGTCTTTTTTCGGACTACGGTAAACCGCACATAATCCAGTCGGCGCAATTGGCATTTTTTTCAGCCTATTCATGGAAAAACAATAGAGGCCGCAATATAACATGTCGCGCTGTGTATGTTTATCATTAGTGGCTGATAATTGTTAACAATTGAGGTGGCGCCAAACGGTGATGATTTGGCGCTATTAATTAGATGTAGGATTAGCAGCTAGCGGGTGCTAAGTGAGATTGTTACTTGAAACAATAGCTGCTTGAAGCCCTAAAGACTTAAAATAATCGCTACTTAAAACCACCATCGGCAAACTCGATTAGCGCTTCACCTGCAATTGGCTTACGCCATGAGTTGATCAAATCAACTGCCGCTGGTGATTGGTCAGCGCCGTTCAATTTAAAATAAAACGATAAGAACTGATTAATTTGTTTCTTCGAGGCCAAACATTCAATCGCCAACTCGTGCTTATCGGCCACTTGCTGTAAAAAGTGTTTCACCTGCTTAAAGGTTTGTTTGTAACCAGGGTATTCGTCTAAGCGGCGAAGTTTTGCAGGGTATGCGTCTTCAGGCGTTTGTGCTGCTTGCTTGAGCACGTTGATCATCGCCTTACCTTGATAACGCACATCTAGCGCTTCCACCCCTTCAATATTTGCCATCGCACGGACACTCATCGGCGAGCGCTGCGCCACTAACTGCAAAGTATGATCTTTGGCGATAAAACTGAGTGGCTGATCTTTCGTCACCGCTTTTTGATAACGCCAACTGGCTAAAAACTTCAAGTTGTTAAGCTGCTTAGGTGATAACTTCCACGCCAGTTTCACGTTTTGATAAAGCGTGTCTGGATCAATTGCCTGATACTTTTTCGCGATCATATTGGCGGATTCTTGCTGGCTAGCCGCTAACCAACCTTTCGCTTCAATATCAGCCAATAACTTAGGAAATAGCGTATACAAATGCTCAACATCGGCGGCAGCATATTTCAGCTGATTATCAGTTAATGGTCGTTTCGTCCAGTCGGTGCGCGATTCCGACTTATCCAGCTCAATATCTAAATAATGCTTAACCATGGCCGCATAACCCAGCGATAAGCCATGGCCTAAGAAAGTCATCATGACTTGGCTATCAATGAGGTTTTGTGGCGGCTTAGCACCTGCGGTCAGAAAAACTTCTAAATCTTCAGAGCACGCATGCAATACTTTAGTGATGGCCGGATTTTCCAACAATTGCCAAAAAGGTGATAAATCGTCTAATGCCAATGGATCAATCAGTGCGACTTGCTCGCCGTCGCACACTTGCAATAAACCAAGCTTAGGCACTAAGGTTCGAGTACGAACAAACTCGGTATCCACAGTTAGCAGCTTTGCGGCTGATAATGACTCACA
This sequence comes from Thalassotalea euphylliae, assembly GCF_003390395.1. Lineage (NCBI taxonomy): Bacteria > Pseudomonadati > Pseudomonadota > Gammaproteobacteria > Alteromonadales > Colwelliaceae > Thalassotalea > Thalassotalea euphylliae. The sequence continues at coordinate 2,813,644 of NZ_QUOV01000001.1, forward strand.
TAGGGCAGTAAATTCGGCTTGGGTTTGGATAAAACGTTTTTGCACGCAAGCACACCTTTTTAAATTCTGAATATTTATATCGTTTGATTAACTAAGCGCTTTACTGGTTGCATTCGACTACAGATTTACTGAATGCAAATTTCTCTAAGTACAAATTTTTCCCAAGTAAAGAGAACCATTCAGGCGCTTTTAAGGAAATGAAGAATAACAAGTTACGCCAGAAACTAAAACAGCCCATCTGCAAGCAGAAAGGCTGTTTTGTTAATTTGGCTATTTTTTGCAACAAGCGCTAACCACAAGCGCTTACAAGAACAAGCTACTTGCGGTTGCGGCGTACCGATTGTTTATGACGTTGTTGATGCTTCTTAACGCTGCGACGAATACGGCGATTCTTGGCGTTGTCGATCATCTTCTCGTTCACTTTTACTTTCGATTCGGTTTCTGGCGCAAGTTGTACCGCTTTGCGGTAGTAGTTAACGTCTTTTAAGCCAAGCTCAGTCCAACCGCCAACAGGCAGTTGACGTTGCAACTCGATATCACCGTAGCGCACGCGAATTAAGCGGCTAACCTGCACGTCTTGGCTTTCCCATAAACGGCGAACTTCACGGTTACGACCTTCAGAAAGCACCACATGGAACCAGTGGTTACGGCCTTCACCACCGCGATACATAATTTTTTGGAATTTGGCAGGGCCGTCTTCGAGTTTTACCCCGTGGCGTAAACGCTGTAACATCGCCTCATCGACTTCACCAAATACGCGCACTGCATATTCACGTTCAATTTTATGCGATGGATGCATTAAGCGGTTAGCAAGTTCACCATCTGTGGTGAATAACAACATACCTGAGGTGTTAATATCTAAACGACCGACGGCAATCCAGCGACCACTTTCTAGCGGTGGTAGGCGATCAAATACCGTTGGGCGCCCTTCTGGATCTTTGCGCGTACACATTTCACCTTCCGGCTTGTTGTACATTAACACGCGACAAATTTGCTCTTGCTCGGGTTTGATGTTGACCTGATGACCGTCAACTCGTATTTGCTCGGTTCCTTCGACACGATCGCCAAGGAATGCTGTTTTACCGTTCACACTGACGCGTCCTGCGCTGATCACCGCTTCCATTTCTCGGCGGGATCCTTTACCTGCTCGCGCAAGCACTTTCTGTAATTTTTCAGACATAGGTCTTTATCTCGATACGTCAGTAGTTATGCACTTCTGACTCATTAACAACATATTTGTTTTGTGCTGCTTTTAGTTACTGCTTGTGAGCTTGATTGCTAGTTTTCTTGCTAGCTCTCTTGCTCCAGTAGCGACACTTCAACAGCATGGCTAGCATGATCGGCTTGGCTAATTGGCATTAACTCAGGTAGCTGAGTTAGGGAGTTCAAGCCAAAATACGCTAAAAACTCAGGTGTTGTGACATAAAGTGCTGGTCGACCTGGCACCTCTTTATAACCGTCAGTTTTTACCCAAGCGCGTTCAGTAAGTGTTTTTATTATATAACTACTTACCGCAACTCCGCGAATTTCTTCAATTTCTGCGCGCGTGATGGGTTGCTTGTAGGCAATTACTGCTAGGGTCTCCATCATCGCCGGCGAGATTTTACTGGTTTTCTCTTTTTGGATCGACTGAATTAATGGTTTTACTTCAGTATTTGTTTGAAAACGATAACCGCCAGCCACCATTGCCAGTTGAATACCGCGATTTTGATAGGTGTTAACTAGCTCGGCCAGCTCGTCTTTAATCGCTTTTAACGTAAAGCCTCGCCCCGTTTGCTCTTGAATATGGCTGCGCAACTGCTTTGGCGTTAACGGTTTTTCTGCCGCAAAAATCAGAGCTTCGAGCATGGCGCTGAGCTTGGTTGTATTGTAGTTTGTTGCATTATTGCTGGCTGGAGTGTCGATATCAGTTGTCATTGGTTGTTAAACGTTAAGCTGTATTTAGTTGCACATAAAGCTGTTCAGCTGCTAAATCACAGCTAATTTTTTGTAGTTTTAATAATTCCAGTAGTGCCAGAAATGTCACCACTGCACCTTGTCGCCCTTCTTCAATGATCAGCAATTGCACTAAGGTTTGCGGCTCTGCCGTTGACGCCAATACCGATAAAATGTGTGCCATTTTAACATGAGTAGCAATCGCTTCTCGTTGCACGTGGTGATGCTCAAAATTGGCTTGGCTTTTCAATACCCGCTGAAAAGCGCTAACTAAGTCGGCAAGTGATACCTCATCAAACTTGGTTGGCTGTTCGTGTAGCTCGCCATAGCCTTTAATAAAGAAGTCACGCTCTTCTCGCGGCAAATGCGAAAGCTCATAAGCGGCAGTTTTGATTTGCTGATATTCCTGCAAGCGTTTGACGAGTTCAGCACGCGGATCGTCTTCGTCTTCTTCCACTTCAATGGTCGGCAGCAGCAACTTGGATTTAATATGAGCGAGGGTTGCCGCCATCACTAAGTATTCGGCTGACAAGTCCATTTGTTGCTGTTCCATCTGCTCAATATAACTAAAATATTGAGCGGTGATTGGCGCTATTGGCAAGTCGGCGATATCAAACTTTTGTTTTTTGATCAGGTACAGCAATAAATCAAGCGGCCCTTCAAATTCATCTAAGCGAATTTCTAGCGCAGCATCAGGAATATAGAGATCTGAGGGTTTATCAACGAATGCTTCCCCCCTGATCATCGCAAGGGGTAATTCTTGCTGTTCCATATGGCCTATTGCTTGTCTTATTTAGCAGCTAATTTATGAGCTAAATGGCTCAGCATCACCCTCGCCAACACGTAAGATTTCCACCTCGCCTTCGGAAAAATCAATCACCGTCGTTGGGTGCTCGCCTAAGTAGCCACCGTTGAGAATCAAATCGACGCGTTTTTCAAGAATATCGCGAATATGTTCTGGGTCGTATTCCGCCATCGCCTCACCCGGCATAATCAAGGTGGTCGACATTAGCGGCTCACCCAACTCTTCCAACAAAGCTTGTGCAATTGCATTATCTGGAATGCGAATACCGATGGTTTTCTTTTTTGGATTCATCAAACGGCGCGGTACTTCTTTGGTCGCTTTAAAGATAAAGGTATAAGCGCCCGGCGTATTGTTTTTCATTAAACGAAATGCCGTGTTATCCACTTTCGCGTATTCCGAAAGCTCAGATAAATCGCGACAAACCAAGGCAAAATCGTGATCCATATCGATATGGCGAATCTGGCAAATACGCTCCAATGCTTTCTTATCACCTAAGTGACAACCGAGCGCATAGCCCGAATCAGTCGGGTAAACCACAACAGCGCCCTCTTTGATCATGGCTGCCGCTTGCTTCATTAAACGCCCTTGCGGGTTTTCTGGGTGAACGTAAAAAAACTGACTCATAACAGGTACCTTAGTGTCACTCGCTGCGGTTACCAGTGAGCTTTTATTTAGTTAATGTGTTGTTTGAATATGTTATTTTTGGATTTATATAAACACTAGCACTGAGCATATCCCTAGATTTAATGACCAAATAACTGCCAAATGGGTTTGACTTGCTCTGGCATGATTAAATTGCGCCCCAAGTCGCTCCATTTGCTCGGGTAATGAAAATCTGAGCCAAGCGATGCATATAAATCATATTCTAGACAAAAGGTTAGCATAAGTCGCCTTTGGTCTGGATTCATTTGTGGCAGCACTATTTCCATACCGTCACCGCCTGCCGCTTTAAAATCTAAAATCAGGCGACGTAACCATTTCGAGGTCATATCGTAGCGCATAGGATGCGCTAACACTGCTACACCACCCGCTTGATGAATTACTTCGACGGCTTTGGCAATATCGCACCACAATGGCTTTACAAAAGCCCGTTTTCCTTTGCCGATATATTTATCAAACGCCGATTGCATGGTGCTCACCTGACCTTCGTCATGCAGCACACGGGCAAAGTGCGCACGGGTAATCGTCCCTTCACCTACTAGCGCCTTAGCTTTTTCCAGCATGTCGGGAAAGCCGCATTTGGCAAGCTTCTCGCCCATTTGTGTAGCACGAGATTCACGGGCGTTTTGCTGCTCGCTGATCAAGGCTTGCAGCGCTTGGCTTTCTGGGTCTATGTTCAGGCCAACAATATGAATTTCAAAATTCTGCCACATGGTGGAGATTTCAATACCCGATACCAAGGTTAGCGGCAGTGCTTGCTCACTAATATGCTGCTTCGCGACCTCAAGCCCAGCCACTGTATCGTGATCAGTAATAGCCAATACATCTAGTTGAAAGTTTACCGCTCGCTCGACTAATTCCTGTGGTGATAACTTGCCATCGGAAAAGTTGGTGTGGGAATGTAAATCAAAGCGCATCGGCTTGCTTGGTTTTTCAGCAGACGAGGCAGGTGTAGAACTTTCTGGTGCAATTAGTGGCATAAAATAAAATCAGGTGTTGACATAAAAACAGAATTGATGTCTTCTATTAGGGCTTTTATTCTACGAGAATAAAGTGATTTTTCATAACGAAACGCTTAGATAAGCAAAAATTAGTTAAACATAACTTAGAAAGTTTAAAAGAAACAAAGCAGCAAGCGATGACACAAGCACAACAATCATTACAAGCAATTTGGTGGTGGCATAATCCAACGTAGGTGGGTTGTGAGCTTTTGTGCATGATGTGAAAACTGTGTAACAAGAAAAGATTCCGAAAACCCGCCCACTGGCGGGTTTTCTCGTTTTAAGCTTTTCATTTTAAGCTTCTATTTTTTAAATAAGAAAGAATTTTAACCCTAAAATATTCGAAAGAAACTAAAACGCAAACAGCGTTAAAAGGAAAACAGCAATGTTAACAACCAAAGTAAAAAGTTGGTTTATTTGGTGGCTTCAGCCCATTTATGCCGGATGACAACTTAGAGTAAAATCACACATAGGATCAAATAAACCATGATTATTGTACTTAAGCCGCAAGCAACCGAAGCGGACGCAAACGAAATTCTCGATAAAATAGCCTCACTTGGGCTAAAACCACTATACATGCCAGGCATTGAGCGCACGGTATTAGGCGCCCTTGGCGATGAACGCATTCTTAACCAACTTCATTTAGACGCCTACCCTATGGTGGATGAAGTCAAACCTGTCCTTAGCCCATACAAGCTCGTTAGTCGTGAGCTGCAAGCGCATGACTCAATTGTATCGATTGACGGCGTAAAAATTGGTGGTGGCAATTTTACTGTGATTGCTGGCCCTTGCTCGGTGGAGTCAGAGCAGCAATTATTTAGCGTGGCAGAAATGATCAAAGGCCACGGCGTTCCCCTACTTCGCGGCGGCGCATTTAAACCGCGCACCAGCCCATACAGTTTCCAAGGGCTAGGTGAAGAAGGCTTAAAGCTGTTGAAAGCCGCTAAACAAGCTTATGGCCTGCCAACCGTTTCAGAAATTATCGACCCAATTGATGCCAAGTTGATGGCAGATTACATTGATTGCTTCCAAATCGGCGCCCGCAATATGCAAAACTTCCGCTTACTCGAAGCCGTTGGTGCTGAGCAAAAACCGGTACTATTGAAACGCGGTATGAGCGCGACCATCGAAGAATTGCTATTGGCAGCTGAGTACATTATTAACGCGGGTAATCCAAATGTGATTTTATGCGAGCGCGGTATTCGCACCTTTGAAACGGCCACTCGTAATACCCTTGATTTAAATGCCGTTGCCTTATTGAAAGAAAAAACCCATTTACCAGTTCTAGTAGACCCATCACATGGCACTGGCGTAAAATCCCTGATTAACCCTTTATCACGCGCTGCTGCTGCAGTTGGCGCTGACGGCATTATCGTTGAAGCCCATTTAAATCCGAAAGCAGCGCTTTCTGACGGGCATCAAGCATTAACCGCCGATGATTTTGCCAAGCTTATGGCCGATATTAAGCCTTTTGTGCAAGCCGCAGGCAAAAGCTTGTCAGCTTAAGATACGAATTACAGATTGAGAGACACGATGCAAACTACCCTCAATGCAACGCCCGGTGCGGTCAACACCTTATCAGGTGCCGCCGAATATCAACCGGATCCACTGGCGGTTTACCAGCAATTATGTGGTATTGATGCTGGCAACAAGCCACATACGGTACTGTTAGAATCTGCTGAAATTGATAAAAAGCATGCGCTAAAAAGCCTGTTAGTGACTGACGCAGCGGTTAAAGTTACCTGTCATGGTTTAACCGTTACTCTTGAGCCATTGTCGCTCAATGGTGAATCAGCTATTGAATTTGTCAGTAATGAACTGGCAGCCTATGCCAAAGTAAGCAAACAAGCAGCGCATACCTTAATTGAGTTTTCGCCTGTTGATGGCAACCTTGACGAGTTAACCCGTTTAAAAGCCCATAATGCTTTTGATGCACTGCGTGTGTTTAAGCAAATTAACAACACTACTCACCACGAATTAGCGGTGATGCTGGCAGGTTGTTTCGCGTTTGACTTAATGGCCGTGGCAGAAAAGCTACCAGAGGTTGATAACAGCCCCAATAGCTGCCCAGATTATGTATTCTATCTTGCTGAAACCATTGTCGTGATTGACCATGAAAAGCGCTCAACTGAGCTGATTGGCAATGTGTTTTCAGGGCCAGAGCAGCAAAAGTGCTACTTTGAAATTAGCCGCCGTTTATCAGAAATTAAGGCGCAGCTATCGAGCGTGATTGTTGCTAAGCCGCTGCAAGAAAAACCGAATGCACAAGTTGCTGAAGTAAACGTTGATATTTCAGATCAAGCCTTCTGCCACACGGTTGATGCCCTAAAAGAGCACGTGCGCGCTGGTGATATTTTCCAAGTGGTGCCATCACGCACCTTTACTTTGCCGTGCGAACAACCGATTGTTGCTTATAAGAAACTTAAAGCATCGAATCCAAGCCCATACATGTTCTTCTTGCAGGACAAAGACTTTGCCATGTTTGGCGCTTCACCTGAGTCGGCACTGAAATATCAAACCAGCAATAACCAAGTAGAGCTATACCCTATCGCTGGTACGCGCCCACGTGGTTTTAATGCAGATGGTAGCTTGTCGCTCGATTTAGACAGCCGCATTGAGTTAGAGCTGCGCCAAGATCAAAAAGAAATGGCCGAGCATATTATGCTGGTAGACTTAGCCCGTAACGACATTGCGCGTGTGGCAGCGCCTGGTTCGCGCTACGTCGCTGAGCTGTTAAAAGTTGATCGCTACTCGCATGTCATGCACCTAGTATCACGCGTTTGCGGCCAATTAAAGCCAGAATTAGACGCCCTGCACGCTTATCAAGCCTGTATGAATATGGGCACGCTATCTGGCGCACCAAAAGTAAAAGCAACCGAGCTTATTCGCAAATTTGAAGGCAAGCGCCGTGGCAGTTACGGTGGTGCGGTTGGCTACATCACTGGCGAAGGTGAAATGGATACCTGTATTGTCATCCGCTCTGCCTTTGTTGAAAACGGCTTAGCTCATGTACAAGCTGGCGCTGGTGTGGTGTACGATTCAGACCCACAAGCGGAAGCCAACGAAACACGCCAAAAAGCACAAGCGGTGATCAACGCCATTAAAGCGGCTGAAATTTTGGCTGAAGTAGAAGAAGTAGGAGCTTGATTTTGAGTAGTACAATGATAGGTACAATGACAGACAAAATGACAAATTCAAATAGCCCTGCTCGACATATCGTAATGCTCGATAACCTCGACTCATTCACCTACAACCTAGTGGATGAATTCTACCAATTAGGTTTTGAGCCAAAGGTATTTCGCAACACCCTATCTGCTGATTTTGTTATGTCGCAGCTCGAAGCCCTTTCTGGTGATGTAATGTTAGTTTTATCGCCAGGGCCAGGAGCACCGCATCAAGCTGGCTGCTTAATGGAGCTGATCAGTAAGGCAGCAGGCAAATACCCAATTCTTGGCATTTGTTTAGGGCACCAAGCGTTAATTGAGCACTATGGCGGTACGGTTGGCCGCGCACCAAATATTGTGCACGGTAAATCATCACCGGTTCATCACAATGGTGAAGGAGCGTTTTCGGGGATTAATAACCCATTACCTGTCGCTCGTTACCATTCATTGGTGGCAACTTCGATGCCGGACAACTTAACGGTGACCGCAACGACAGAAGAGCCGAATCAAAGCTTGGTGATGGCGATTGAACACAGCGATGATGCCGTCGTCGGTTTTCAATTTCACCCAGAGTCTGTGCTAACCACCTATGGTAGCAACTTATTGGCACAAGCCATTGAGCGCGTATTTACCCTGTTTTCGTCATCTGAAAACGCTACCTCAATAGCTAATAGCAATAAATAAGCAAGGAATAAGCAAATTATGTCAACTGTTCTTAATACGTTAATCGACCAAGAAGCCCTTAGCCAAGCACAGGCGCAGGATTTTTTCGAGCAAATGATTCAAGGTGAAGTGGCACCAGAGCTGCTTGCTTCCGTGCTAACTGCATTAAAAATCAAAGGTGAAACACCTGCTGAAATTGCCGGAGCGGCACTGGCAGTAAGAAATAACGCTACCGCCTTTCCTGCGTTAGATTTTGAAGTGACTGACTGTGTTGGTACGGGTGGTGATGGCGCGAATACCATTAACATTTCGACCACAGCAGCTATTCTAGCGGCAGCATGCGGTATTAAAATGGCAAAACACGGTAACCGCAGTGTGTCGTCAATGTCTGGCTCGGCAGATTTACTTGAAGCGCTTGGCGTGAACTTAACCATGTCGCCAGAAACCGCAGCGCAGTGCTTACGTGAAGCAAACTTGTGTTTCCTATATGCGCCAGCTTATCATCCGGGCTTTAAACATGCCGCGCCAGTGCGTAAAGCCATGGGGGTACGTACCCTATTCAATATTTTAGGGCCGCTGGTAAACCCTGCTGCGCCAAGCACTATGCTACTCGGCGTTTATACGCCTGATTTGTTACCTGTGATGGCGGATGCGCTAGCCCTTACCGGCGTTAAGCGTGGCTGGGTAGTGCACGGCAGTGGTTTAGACGAAATCGCGTTGCATGGTGCAACCCAAATTATTGAAATCACGCATGATGGTGAAAAGAGTGAGCAAGTCGCGAAAACCATCACCCCTGAAGATTTCGGCCTGCAAGAATATACTTTGGAAGACATTAAAGGCGGCACACCGCAAGAAAATGCTGAGGCAATTCAAGCCATATTGGCAGGTAAAGGCCAGCCAGCGCACAATGCCGCAGTGATCATCAATGCTGCCGCTGTGCTCTATCTGCACGGCAAAGCTGAAACCTTAGCAGGTGCCGCTTCATTAGCGGAAGATATGTTACTTTCTGGCCAAGCAGCGAAGACCTTAGCCGCGCTGGTGGACATTTCTAATAAAGAGCCGAACCAAGCCTCAAGAAACGACGGAGTACAGGACTAATGGGTTCTTCACCTACAAAAAACGTATTAGCAAAAATCGTTGAAGACAAAAAAATAGTGGTAGAAGCGTTGAAAAAATCGCTACCACTGGAAAGCTTTATCAATGATTTAGTGCCAACGGAAAAAAGCCTGTACGATCGCTTAAGCGAGCCACAAGCGGGCTTTATTCTCGAATGTAAAAAAGCCTCACCGTCAAAAGGCTTAATTCGTCCTGATTTTGATGTTGAAGCGATTGCGACCATTTACGATAACTACGCAGCCGGTATTTCGGTATTAACCGACGAAAAATACTTCCAAGGTACCTTTGAGTACCTGCAGCAAGTAACCGCAACAGTCAAAGCACCAGTGCTGAATAAAGACTTCTTTATCGACACTTACCAAGTTTACTTGGCACGTCACTATGGCGCCGATGCGATTTTATTAATGCTGAGCGTGTTAGACGATAATGAGTATCGCGAGCTGGCTGAGGTTGCACAAAAGTACAACTTAGCGATCCTCACTGAAGTCTCAAACCAAGATGAATTAGACCGCGCATTGGCGCTAGATTCCAAGCTAATTGGCATAAATAACCGTAACTTACGGGATCTTTCAACGGATATCGAACGTACATTTGAATTCGCTCCACAAATTCCAGACGGTAAGTTAGTGATCTCTGAATCCGGTATCTACACCAACGAGGAAGTTCGCTATTTAGCACCAGCGGTAGATGGCTTTTTAGTTGGCAGTTCGATTATGGCGCAAGACGATGTCGATAAAGCCTGTCGTCAGTTAATTTTCGGCCAACACAAAGTCTGTGGCTTGACTGACGCAGCAACAGCAAAGGCGGTCAAACAAGCTGGCGGTTTATACGGCGGGTTAATTTTCGCAGAAAAATCGCCGCGCTATGTCACGCAAGCGCAAGCAGAGCAAATTGTAAAAGCCGAATCTGGCTTAGATTATGTTGGTGTATTTGTTGATGCTGAAGCTCAGCAGGTGGCTGAGTTTGCCAACACATTAGGGCTTAGCGCTGTGCAACTGCATGGCAATGAGTCAGCTGACTACATTGAATCATTATCACCACTTTTGCCAGCAGGCTGCCAAGTATGGAAAGCCAAAGCGGTTACTGAGCAAGTGCCACCGCTTGATTTAGACGTTAACGGTTGGGTATTAGATGGCAAATCGCCCGGCTCAGGTCAGCCATTTCCATGGCAATCGTTAGCTGACACCGAACAAGCTTTATCAACTTGTTTATTGGCCGGTGGTATTGGCGTTGACAACATTTGCGACGCCGTCAAGGTAACGAACGAACAGCAATTAAAAGGGTTAGATATCAACTCAGGTGTTGAAACCAGCCCAGGTAAAAAATCACCAGCAAAAATTAATCAGGTTTTTGCTGAAATTAGGAATTACTAACATGACAGACACAGTTTCTACGAACATAGAGTCTACAGATACCGCGGCAAAGCGCCTGTCACCCTACTTTGGTGACTTCGGCGGCATGTATGTCAGCGAACTTTTAGTCCCTGCCCTTGAGCAACTTGAGCAGGCATTTATCGACTCACAAAAAGACGAAGATTTTCTAAACGAGTTTAACTCTCTGCTACAAGAGTACGCAGGTCGTCCAACGCCATTAACCCTATGTCGTAACTTGGTGAAAAACCCATTAGCGAAAGTCTACTTAAAACGTGAAGACCTATTACACGGCGGTGCTCATAAAACGAACCAAGTGCTAGGCCAAGCTCTACTGGCAAAACGCATGGGCAAAACTGAGATTATCGCCGAAACAGGCGCTGGTCAACACGGCGTGGCTTCCGCAATTGCTTGTTCACTGCTAGGCTTAAAATGTCGCGTTTACATGGGCGCGAAAGACTGTGAACGCCAACAGCCTAACGTATTCCGTATGCGTTTAATGGGCGCGGAAGTCATTCCAGTAACCGCAGGCAGCGGCACGCTTAAAGATGCGTGTAACGAAGCGCTGCGCGACTGGTCAGCAAGTTATGAAGACGCTCACTACCTATTAGGCACTGCGGCTGGCCCTCACCCATTCCCAACCATTGTGCGTGAATTCCAGAAAATGATTGGTGAAGAAGCAAAAGCGCAATTGTTGGCACAAGAAGGTCGTCTACCTGATTATGTCATTGCTTGTGTTGGTGGTGGCTCGAACGCCATTGGTATGTTTAACGACTTTATTAAAGAAGAAGGCGTTAAGCTTATTGGTGTTGAAGCTGGCGGCAAAGGTGTTGAAACCCAGCACCATGGTGCTACTTTGACTGCCGGTACTAAAGGTATGCTGCACGGCAACTACACCTACATTATGCAAAATCAAGACGGCCAAATTGAAGAGTCTTACTCGGTTTCTGCCGGTCTTGACTACCCAGGTGTTGGCCCGCAACACGCCTTCTTAAAAGATACTGGCCGCGCTGAGTACGTTGCCATTAACGACGATGAAGCACTAGAAGCCTTCCAAGCGCTAGCCCGTAACGAAGGCATCATTCCAGCGCTTGAATCTTCTCATGCCCTTGGTCAAGCCTTAAAAATGGCCGAGCAAGTGACCGAAGAAACGATTTTCCTAGTGAACCTTTCAGGCCGAGGCGATAAAGACTTAGCGCACGTTCACACGATTTTATCGCCAGAAACCGCTGAAGGAGGAGTAGCGTAATGACTACAGGTATTAAAGCCGCCAGTATCGCAGGAAAAGATCGCTACCAGCAGATGTTTGATCGTTTAGCTGAACAAAATGAAGGGGCATTTGTGCCGTTCGTGACGCTTGGCGACCCAGGTAAAGCCCAATCAATTAAAGTGATCAAAGCGCTCATCGACGCTGGTGCGGATGCGCTAGAGCTAGGTATTCCGTTTTCAGACCCAAGTGCTGACGGTGTGGTCATTCAAATGGCAGGTATTCGCGCCCTTGCAGCGGGTATCACCACTGACGATTGCATTGATATTTTAAAAGAAATTCGCGCCTACGCACCGCAAGTGCCAATTGGCTTATTGCTTTACGGTAACTTAGTGTTCTCGCGCGGCATTTCACGTTTTTACGAAGAAATGAGTGATGCTGGCGTTGATTCTATTTTGATTGCCGATGTGCCAATTCGAGAAAGCGCGCCATTTAGAAAAGCCGCTCGCGACAACGGTATTGCGCCAATCTTTATTGCGCCGCCAAACGCAACGCAAGCAACGTTAAAAGAAGTGGCTGCATTTAGCCAAGGCTACACTTATGTACTAGGCCGCGCAGGCGTAACAGGCGCAGAAACCAAAGCGACGATGCCAGCGGATGACCTGATCAACAGCTTAACCGAGTTTAACGCGCCACCACCAGTACTAGGATTTGGTATTTCAGCACCTGAGCAAGTGGCTGCGGCCATTAAGTCAGGCGCAAAAGGTGCGATTAGTGGCTCTGCAACGGTGAAAATCATCGAGCAAAACCTCAATGATGAAGACAAAATGTTAGCTGAGCTAACTAGCTTTGTCTCTGCAATGAAGGCAGCGACTAAATAACCTCAGCTCTGGATAACTAATGTGCTTCTAGCGGTTATTTTTCCTGCTATCAGCGTTAAATTTACTTGCAATAGGCCAGCTATTGACGCGCAAATTCGCCTTGATATCAGAAAAAATTTCTCGCTAGAAGGTAGTTGTAATTTTAAGTTTATGAATTTATTGCTTATTCACTATTTCTTATCCAAACCTGAGGTTAAATAGGTTTAGATCCACTTGTACTGAACGCAAAAGAGGGCTTAGTTGCCCTCTTTTTTATTCAACTTATTTTGCGACAACTTTTACGATAACTTTTTACGACAATACTGTCATAAAAAGTAACTAGCTTTATCCTATTGGCAGTTACCGCTTTCCAGCAGTTTTTCCGCCAGCGTTAAGAAAATTCTTGCCTGCCTCGCTTTTTCCGGGTTACCGGCATTTAAATCACGTGAACGTTGATTCATTTCTACGCGTAAGTCACGACAGGATTCTGCACTATTCGGCGCTTCCCTAAATGCTAATTGGTCTTGAGCTTGGGCTAAGTCTTGATCGGAGATAGCGTCGCTATTATCAGCTACTTGTTCGGGAAATTGTGCCGTGTCGGCTTTTGATGTGATACCAGGCTGAACAAAAATAAGTTTGGCGTTCGGATTGTTCGGCATATCTGAATAATGCACGTTGCCGTCTTTATCCACCCAGCGATAAACTTCAGCAGATTGAAATGCTGCAACGCTTGCTGAAAGTGTCAAAAACATTAACACTAATAAACGGTTAGCCAAAACTTGCTCCTTGTTGTTCGCCATTTTGGTCAGTATAGCCCGAACATTGCTGTAAGCCAACTGTTCGAGCTTTGAGCAAATAATCACTGAAAAAATACGTAAATCACCAAACCCTAGGTTTGTGGTTTTTGATCGGCAAATGTCATTGTGTAGCCTGTTGCAGAGCTTTCATCATTGGTCAGAATCAGGTACTGCTCAGCGGAGTCTTCATCAAGCGTTAACGATTGAGTCGCTAATATCACATCACTACTATTCACTTGTGCAACCACATAGACCTGATAGGTATTGTTCAATAACAGCATGCTTTCATTAGACGCATAGGCGATTGTGTCTTTGTACTCGGCAGTTTCTATAAGCTCGTCACTTCGCACAAAATAGACATTTACAGAGCCAAAATCCTCATCATCAATCAAATTCACAATATTCACATTGTGCTGGTAAATGCCTTGGTAACTACTGTTACTGACAACGAGCGAATTAATGGTTACGTCGATTTCATCGACAATGCCATCGCCATTTTCGTCAACATCGCCGTCACCGTCTTCGTCGACAAATTCTTCAGAGGCATAGAAGAAAACCGTTCTATCAGCATTTTCAGTTAAAGTCACCAAATGGTTTTTAAGCAATTGCTCGCTTGAATCAGGTAAAGTCAGCGCAAAGCTGTAATCACCATAGGCGGTTGCAATCGCATCACTAAACTGACCAATAGCCAAACTCTCAATTATCGCCTCTTGATCAGCGGTATCCATAAACAAATCAAATTCGCCTTCATAACTCGCCAACTGCTCTGTTAATTGGATCGCGTTGTAGGCGCGAAAACGGGCAGTTGAGCCAAGTTGTTGATACTCAGTAGCACTGCTACTAGAGATCACATCGATAACAAAAGGCGTGCTATCAACACCTAAATTTTCACGTACCGCTAACACATACTGAGAAGTGTATTGAAATGGCACCTCTTCCGACTGGAATAACACTTCATCACCACCATTTTCGGTGATATAGAAAGTGTAATCGTCTTGAACTAGTTTGTGATTGATCGTCAGCTCTGTATAGGCACTGCTATCAAGCAGCTCAGCTTCATTGAAGGTTTCACTACTTTTCGACACGTATACATCCAGATTGTCAAAATTTGCATGTAGGTTTAGCACGCGTAAATTGAATAAGTCGTCAGTGCTATCGTCTTCATCATCAACGATCGGAATGTTGTAGCTTAGAATACTTGGAGCAGTTATATCCCCTGCTAACACCAAGAAATTAATCATATCGCTTTCAATCGCGATTTCTTGCTCATAAATAATGGTCAAATCATCATGGTCATTACTATCTTCACTTTGCCAACCTAAATCGACAAAAAAGCTATCTGTGGGCAATTCGTTTCGACTACTGACATTGGTAAAATCTACCGCTGTGTATGTACGTTCTATTTCATCATCGTTAACTTCTTCAGGATCTTCATCAACCGTCATGTAGATAGCTGGCGCGTTTGCTGATGCATTGTAAAGCTGGATGTAGCCTATGTCTGAGCTATCATCAGAGCTTGAACCACAAGCACTAAGCAAGAATAAACTGGAGAGAATTGATAAGCCTGAACGGGCTTTAACAAGTTGAGGCGCAGGCAAAAAATTGGAAAGCATATGTCATCCTTTTGTCGTTATTAATACGCAGTTAGCACAAGCGAATATTCGCTGTTAAATGCACTTAATAGAGTGAGAGGATTTAGCTTAGTTCCAGAGGTTTGCCCTACTTTACATAGCTTTACGCTTCTTTACGTCACTGGTAAATTACACTTATAAAAACTCTCTATAGGAAACTCGAATGCCGCATTTTGTGATTGAATGCTCGAAAAACATTACTGAACTTGTTGAGGAAACTGAGTTAAATCTGGCTGTTCATCAAGTTGCCGCCGCTAGTGAGCTATTTACCCTAGGTGACATTAAGGTGAGAACCAACAGCTACAGTACATATTTAGTTGGCGGCACCGAAACAGGGAGCTTTATTCATGTTTTCGCCAACATCATGCAAGGTCGAACGGTCGAGCAGAAAGCGGCGCTGTCAAAAGCGGTGGTAGAGCGCCTCACTGAACTGTTGCCCAGTGTTTCTAACATTGCCATGAATGTTAATGATTTTGAGAAGGCGAGCTATTGCAATAAAGCTATGCTTTAATTGTTTTGCGACACGACGAAAAAAATTACTAGAAAAACACAATGAGAAAACAACAAGGATCAAAAGGATGACACATCAAACTAGCACTTCAATAAAAAAATTAATCAGCATTAGCCTGTTAGCGCTATTTGTCTCGGCCTGTGCACCTGAAGTCGGCAGCGAAAAGTGGTGCAAACAAATGAGCGAAAAACCTAAAGGCGATTGGACCGCAACTGAAGCAAAAGACTACGCCAAGCATTGTGTGTTTAATTAACCTTTTCTGATAACAAATGGAAAAACACTAGCTTTAGTTGCTTAGTTGCTTAGTTGCTTAGTTGCTAAAGTTAGTGTTGGCAAAGCCTACTAATCAATCTATTCCAACCGCCACTTTCATTGAGTTTTTAGCCTTTTTATTGCGCTAAAACAAAGAAAAAATCCTCGCCCACTCATTTGCCGTATTTGCGTTAGTAAATTCTGCGACATATTGTCGCACTTGCCACTTTTCCTTTGCTAACAGCAGTTTAGCCAAAGACAATAAGATCAAATTCTAAACCTACTATAGTCAAGTTGAGCTAACCTCGTTATGTCATGCTGCAATAGAAATTCTTATGATCTTTACAACAAACCTGTCAACCCAATTACCAAATCAATCATGCTTGCTGGTTTGATGCTAGCCAGCACTTCAGCCGTAGCTTATGCCGACGATAATATTGAAAAAATTGACGCACTGGAAGTGATCACCATTAGCCATCAACGTCATGGCTTAGAGGAGCATTCAGCGATTGCAAAAGGCAGTACCAGCGTGCCTGATTTAGCGAACTGGCTAGCTTCCGTGCCCGGTGCCAATATCAACCGCAATGGGCCAGTCACGGGGGTTGCCCAGTATCGTGGCTTATTTGGTGATCGTGTCGCTACGACGATTGACGGTCATCCGATCATAGGCGCAGGCCCAAATGCCATGGATACGCCGCTGAGCTATTCAACACCTTTGATTGTTGACGCACTAACCGTTTACCGCGGCGTCGCACCTGTTTCTGCGGCAATTGATACGCTTGGCGGGGCAGTGCAAGTGAAAATGCGTAAAGCGGATATCAGCCAACAACAGCAATTAGAGATGTCGGGCGATTTGCAACTGGGATATCGCAGTAACAATAAAGCAGAAACTGGCGCCGGTGTTATTAATCTTAGCCAAGGCAATTGGGGCGCTATGCTCTTTGCCAATGTGCAACAAGCTGATGATATGGAAACAGGTAGTGGCAAAGACATTAGCCCGACTGAGTTTCAAAAGCGTCAGTTTGGTGGCGATTTTCGTTTTAATAATGGCAATGAAAATATCGGCCTCACCTATCACTACTTAGATACGCAAAATTCAGGCACGCCCGCCCTACCAATGGATATTGAATATATTTTTAGTCACCGTGTTAGCTTAGATGGCGGCTTTAGCTTGGCTAATTGGCAAATAAACTGGCAGTTGGGTTATTTAGATGCCGATCACAAGATGACTAATTTCTTGCTCAGACAAAACAACAACCCTATGCGTCATCGCCGTAATCACGCTGAATCTGAAACGATTGACGTTAAGTTTAGCGCCGAGCAACCCTTTAGTTTTGGCGACCTCACCTTAGGTATTGATGGCTATTTTGCCGAGCATGATTCATTTATTTCTAACCCCAACAATGCCATGTTCTTTGTTAATAACTTTAATCAAGTGGAAGATAATCGCTATGGCATATTCGCCGAGTTAGTGACAAAGCTTGCCAACAGTGAGATTAGCTACGGCTTGCGCTTAAAACGAGCAGAGGCTGATGCGGGTAATGTCTCAACATCGATGGCAGCTATGCCAATGCCAGCCATGCTATTAAATCGCTTCAACAATGCAGATCGCAGTGTCAGCGAAACCGATCTTGATCTCGCCATTAACAGTGAAACGCGACTGACTAATAATCTGTCGCTGTCAGCTGGTATTGGCGTAAAAACGCGTGCCCCGTCATATCAAGAGCGCTATTTGTGGCTGCCGATGGAGGCTACCGCTGGCCTGGCGGACGGTCGCACTTATATTGGCAATATCAATCTCGATTCAGAGCAAGCCTATCAACTGGATTTAGGTCTAAACTACCTTGATCAACAACTCTCTATTAGCCCTCATATCTTTTATCAACGCATTGATGACTATATTCAAGGCACGCCTCTGCCAATGACAGAAATGGCCGCGCTTATGGTGGCACAGATGATGGCAGGCGATTCAAATCCACTGCAGTTTACCAATGTGGATGCCAAGTTGTATGGGGCAGATATCAATTGGCAATACAAGTTTAATGAACATTGGCAAGTATCAGGCATTGCCAGCTATGTGCGAGGCGAGCGCCGTGATATTGATGACGAACTTTATCGCATTGCGCCGCTCAATGGCCAAATCACAGTCAGTTACCAAGGCACTGACTTTAACACGAACCTAACATTGGTCGCGGTTGCCAGCCAAAATAAGGTATCTAACACTAACCTAGAGCAAACCAGCTCAGGCTATGGCTTGGTCAACCTAGACGCTCAGTATTTCGTTAACACGTCACTGACCCTTAAAGCAGGAATTGATAATGTATTGGATAAAGATTATCGCAGTCATTTAAGTGGTTATAACCGAGTGCAAGGGAGTGATATTCCGGTCGGCCAACGGGTACCCGGAGAAGGTGTGAGCGCTTGGCTAGAAGCGAGTTACTCGTTCTAAACTTACTTTAACTACCTTATTAATTAGCTCAGCCTGAACGAACTCAATTGATTCAGCTGAGCTAATTACTTTTAATTTTTCAATATGGCTATCAAGCCAGTGACTTATCCACTCCCAAACCTCTTCCTACAGCACCCTGTAAACAAAAACCCTTGCCAAATCACTCAACTGATTTAAGCTAAGTTTTCTTGTCTAAAAAATAACAACCAAAACAATAGGCTTAGCGCATGGCAAACAATACGACAGACATTTCTCTGGCTGAAAATGAACAAGCCATTGATCCACGTAAACTCAGTGGTTTAGAGCTGCTTACCGCTTTAATTAACCAGCAAGTGCCACCACCTAGCATTGCCAATACGATGGGCGTTTATTTAGTTGAAGTGCGCGAGGGCTATGTAAAATTTGAAGCGACTGCCTCAGCACAGCATTTAAATCCGATGGGCGGCGTGCATGGCGGCTTTGCCTGCACGGCGCTTGATTCAGCAACGGGCTGCGCAATTCATACCATGCTCAAGCCGGGGGAAGGCTACGGCACTATCGACATTAACGTAAAGATGATGCGCCCTATCCCAGTGGGTAAAACTCTTTATGCGGAAAGTCAGGTGATCAATATGTCAAAATCACTGGGCGTGTCAGAAGGCAAGTTAGTGGATGATGAGGGTAAGCTCTATGCATATGCTTCTTGCACTTGCAAAATCATCAGATAGTTCACTTGTTGCTAGCATCTAACTAAATAACTGCATAGCTACGTAATTAAATTGTTACGTAATTAAATTGCTACGTGATTAAATTGCAACATAAGCAAAACTACATTTCCTAACGAGTATCATGAGTATTCAAGTTCACAGCCATATCGCTAATCATATTGCGACCATTGCTTTTACCAGCCCTGAGCACCACTTTATGACTCTTGAGCTGCTAGAGGCTATTCAAACAGCTTTAGCTAAAGTAGCGCGCGACCCGCAAGTACGCGTGATCATCTTGACGAACTCAACGCCCGGCTATTTTATTACTCATTACTCGCTAGATGAAATCAATCAGCACATGCAGCAAGTGAGAAAAATCAAAGCACTAACCGGCCCCTTGTTCCCTCTATCCGTTCGTCTAGTCATGGCAATGTCAAAAGCCATCGTACGCCTTGATCGCTTTTCCTCTTTGCGAAATGTTATTAACCGCGCTGCAAAACATAACTTTATTGAAACGACACTGACTTATGCACGAGTGAATCGCTTTTTACAGCAAGTAAGAAATAGTCAAAAACCAGTGATCGCGTCGATTGGTGGCAATGCGCAAGGCTTTGGTATGGAGCTAGCGATGGCTTGCGATTTTCGCGTGATGGCAAAAGGTGATTACTACCTTGGCCAGATTGAATCACTCATCGGCTTAATGCCGGGCTCGGGTGGTATGCATAGTCTTGCAAGACTAATAGGTGAAGCCAAAGCAATCGAACTATGCATGTTAGGTAGCCGTTTAACCGCTGATGAGGCAGAGCAGTTAGGGCTTATCTATCAAGCCGTTGATGAAACTGAATTAGTCGAGGCCAGTGGGCAACTTGCCGCGAAACTCGCAAATAAATCGCCGTTATCGATTAGCTATATCAAGCGAGGTATTCACAAAGGACATGACCAAAGCTTTAGCCAAGCGCTAGCACAAGATGAAGTCGCTTTTGTTGATACCGCCAGCACTGACCAAGCGGCAAAGGCTTATCAACACCAGCGCGCTAGCTTGGCTCAAGGGAAAACAATAAATACAGCGTTTGACCATCAAGAAATTAGCGATATTAACGAGAAGTAACTAACCTATGGTGTCTTTGCCCGTTCAAACTCCATCTGCCGAGCGGTACGTGCTGCAAGCGTAACACCTTCATTACCACATTCTTTGTTTTGCAGCGCAAGTTCAATTAGTCGAAAACTCATATCAATGCCAGCAGAAATACCTGCTGAGGTAAGGATATTACCTTGCTCGACCCAGCGAACACTTTCTTGCACGGTAAGGCTGGGAAATAAGGCGCTCAACTCGCCAATATCTTGCCAATGGGTCGTTACTTGATGGTTAGTAACCACATGAGCTTGTGCCAGTAAAAAAGCACCTGTGCAGACCGAAGCGGTGAACTTTACTAGCTTGTGTTGGTGTGAAATCCAATCAATCACATTCTGCTTTTGCATCTCGTCGTTATGAACACCGCCGACAACAATAAGAATATCTAGCTTAGGATGATTATCAATACTGTATTGACTCATCACTTGATAACCCGCACGAGCCGTCACCAAGCCGCCCTGTTCACTAATCAAGAACGTATTAAATACTGGCTTATCGCTAATGCGCTCGGCAGTGGTAAAGACTTCAAACGGGCCAGTAAAGTCCAGTACCTCTGCGTTATCATAAATATAAATACCAATGTTCAATTACACCTCCTAGGCAAACCGTGTGCTACTTAGTTACGTAAACCACTACACTAGTTGAGAATAGCGAGTTGCGTGTTACACTAGCGCTTCAAATTTTTCCATCAATTCGACAATCCACTATACAGGTTTCATGAGTAATTTTACTAGTCTGCTGACCCCGTCACTTACCGAAAATTCAAGTAGCAAAATTGATAAAAAAGAATGGGTTAACCTACCAGGCTCCAGTGCCAGTGTGGCGCTTTACTATGCTTCAAAAAATTCACAAAAAGGCAGCCAGCAACCGTTTTTAATCATTACTCATGACACCCCAAGTGCGATTCGACTTGAGCATGAATTATTGAGTTTAGACAGCCAAAACGAACTCAGTATTTGCTTGTTTCCCGACTGGGAAACCTTGCCTTACGACAGCTTTTCGCCGCATCAGGACATTATTTCGCAGCGTTTAGCAACATTGTACGATTTATCGCGTATGGAGCACGGCATTGTCATCGTGCCTGTGACCACGTTAGTGCAACGTCTAGCACCGAAAGCTTACCTTGATGCCAATGTGCTACTGGTGAAAAAAGGCGATCGTAAAGATTTACCTGAACTAAAACGAGATCTTGAAGCGAGCGGTTATCGCCATGTTGACCAAGTGATGGAGCACGGTGAATTTTCTGCTCGTGGCGCGATTTTAGATTTGTTCCCGATGGGCAGTAACCAACCATTTCGCTTGGACTTTTTTGATGATGAAATAGAAGAAATTCGTCTGTTTGATCCAGATACTCAGCGCTCTAGCGACAAGGTTGAAGAGATTAACTTACTGCCAGCTCATGAATTTCCAACCGATCAAGACGGCATTAACTTATTTAGAAGTCAATATCGCGAAAACTTCAAAAGCACGATAGATAAAGAGTCGGTTTACCACCAAGTCAGTAATGGCATTATGCCAGCGGGCATCGAGTATTATTTGCCACTGTTTTTCGAGCAAACCAATACGCTATTTGATTACCTGCCACAAAATACCCTGCCGTTTGTGATGGGTGATATTGAACAAGCACTTGGCCAATACTGGCATGATATTGAATACCGTTACGACGACCGACGTTATGATCCAACGCGCCCACTGCTGCCCCCCGCACAGCTGTTTTTATCGGTAGAAGAATTATTTAGCGCGCTAAAGCCCTTTGACCGCATTACAGTTTCTGAGCCAAGACCCCCGCGTAAAAAGCCATCACAGCATTTATTTAACTGTGAAGCGCTGCCAGAGTTGGCGATTGATCATCAACAAAAAACACCATTTGCCGCCTTAGATACCTTTATTGCAGCGCATAAAAAAGCGCGTATTTTATTTGTGGCTGAATCACAAGGCCGCCGTGAAAGTGTGCTTGAACTGTTAAAGCGCCACAATATCAAACCTGCAAGTGTTGAATCGCTTGACGAGTTTATCGAGAGCGACACTGCAACCGCTATTACCGTTAACACCCTTACCAATGGCTTTTTCTTCACCTTAGATGAGGACGGCAATAAGCAGGCGATTGCGGTAATTACCGAAACGGAATTACTCGGCGATCGCGTTAAACAAACCCGTCGCCGCGCCAAAGCGCAAGACAATCAAGCGGATGCCATCTTTAAGAACTTGGCAGAGCTTAGCCCGGGCCAGCCTGTAGTACATATCGACCACGGTATTGGTCGCTACCTTGGCCTGCAAACGATTGATACCGGCGGTTTAACTACCGAATTTTTAACCTTAAGTTATGCCAACGATGCCAAGCTCTACGTGCCTGTTGCATCATTACACTTAATCAGCCGCTATTCTGGTAACGATCCAGAACAAGCACCGCTGCATAAGCTAGGTAACGATACGTGGAGCAAGGCCAAGCGCAAAGCAGCCGAAAAAGTTAAAGATGTCGCGGCAGAGTTGCTAGACGTTTACGCCAAACGCGCCAGTAAGCAAGGTTACCAATTTAAGCGCAATAAAGAAGATTACTTGGCCTTCGCCGCTAGTTTTGGCTTTGAAGAAACGATCGACCAAGAGCAAGCGATTCACGCTGTGGTCGGTGATATGCTAGATCACAAACCGATGGATCGCTTGGTATGTGGTGATGTTGGCTTTGGTAAAACTGAAGTGGCGATGCGCGCCGCCTTTGTTGCCGTTAACGATGGTAAGCAAGTGGCGATGTTAGTACCAACTACCCTATTAGCCCAACAGCACTATGAAAACTTCCGTGATCGCTTTGCCAACTGGCCAGTCACCATTGAAGTATTGTCGCGCTTTAAAACCGCGAAAGAGCAAAACGCCGTGATTGAAAAGGTAGAAAGTGGCCAAATTGATATTTTAATTGGCACCCATAAGCTACTGCAAAACAGCATTAAATATAAAGACTTAGGCTTGCTGATTGTTGACGAAGAGCACAGATTCGGCGTTAAACAAAAAGAGCAAATTAAGCGCCTGCGCAGTGATATTGATATTCTGACCCTGACCGCAACGCCAATTCCACGCACCTTGAATATGGCAATGGGCGGTATGCGCGACTTATCCATTATCGCTACCCCACCAGCAAAACGTTTGGCGGTGAAAACCTTTGTTCGCCAGCGCGAAGACGCGTTAATTCGCGAGTCAATTTTACGTGAGATTCTGCGTGGTGGTCAGGTGTATTTCCTACACAATAATGTTGAAACTATTGAGAAAACCGCCCGTGATATTGAAGCACTGGTGCCAGAAGCCAAAGTGGTTACCGCTCATGGTCAAATGCGTGAGCGCGATCTAGAGCGCATTATGAGCGATTTCTATCACCAGCGCTTTAACGTGCTGGTATGTACCACGATTATCGAAACGGGTATCGATGTGCCAAGTGCGAACACCATCATGATGGACAGAGCCGATAACCTTGGCCTTGCCCAGCTGCATCAGCTGCGTGGCCGTGTTGGTCGCTCGCACCATCAAGCCTACGCTTACTTGCTAACGCCACATGAAAAGCGCATGACCAAAGACGCGAAAAAGCGCCTTGATGCGATTGCCTCACTGGAAGACTTAGGCGCTGGTTTTACCCTAGCCACCCACGATTTAGAAATTCGCGGCGCAGGTGAACTGCTAGGTGAAGATCAAAGTGGGCAAATGAGCCAAGTGGGTTTTAGCCTTTATATGGAAATGCTTGATGAAGCGGTTGCCGCCCTTAAGGCCGGTAAAGAGCCATCGCTGGAAAATATTACCGCAAAACAAACCGAAGTTGATTTGCGTATTCCTGCGCTGCTACCAGAAGATTATATTTTTGATGTTAGCCTGCGCCTGAGCTTGTACAAGCGTATCGCTAGTTGTAAAGACAAAACTGAATTAGACGAAATTCAAGTAGAGCTTATCGACCGCTTTGGCCTATTGCCGCAAGCCACCAAAAACCTTGTTCATATTGCCAAGTTAAAGCAAAAAGCACAGGGCTTAGGGATTTCTCGCATTGAAGTTGGTGCTAGCTCTGGTTCATTTGAGTTTAGTGATAACACCCAAGTCGACCCAATGAAAATTATCGGGCTAATTCAGCAGCAACCCAAGGTGTTTAAAATGGAAGGGGCAAACAAGCTGAAAATTGTTAAAGCTACCGAAGATGCTGCTCAACGCTTTGGCCTAGTAAACAATGTGTTAGCAGAGCTTACCAAGCACTAGTAAGCTCTGTTATGATAGCTTTATGATGATAACTTTGCCTCTGTTTGCAATAAACCTGTGGTTAGCCAAGTAGTATGCTCAACAAGAAATTAGCGCCGCTCAAAACAATAATTAAGCCAACGTGTGCGCTCTTGCCTGTGGCGGCTATGCTGTTAAGCGCCCCCAGTTTTGCGGCCAGAAAAATCGACAAACGCTGGTTTGAAGTTGAGGTGATCTTGTTTAGTCAGCTTGGCGATAAAGCGCAGCTCAATGAGAACTTTTCTGGTCAAGCGTCACTGCCACGTTATCGCCAAGTTATCGACTTGCTAACGCCCTACCTGCAACCTGATACCTCAACTTTGGAGCTGTTGCTGCCAAGTTGTGAAGGTCGAGCATATGCGCCGGGCTGGCAAGCAAAAGTCAGCCTGCCTGCACTGCATCACGCAAAATCGTTAGATGAAATTGATCAGCTATCAACGGAAGAAGCGGCGTTTGATTCATTAATTGAGTCAAACTTAGGGACTGAGTTAGAGTCCGATTTAACCCCAGAATTAACGCCAGAGCTAGAGAATAGCTCAATAGCTTTAGCTAAGGCTGAGCAAGCCACCATAACCGAAACACTGCCCGAAACACTGGTAGATGATGAGCTTAGCAACCAGCTGCTGCCAGAAGATGAAGGTAATTTAGCAGCTGATACCTTTGCACAAGATAGCACTGTTAGTAATGACGCTAGCAATGCTAGTGAATTTCCAAACTCAATCGAGACTCTTTCAAATGACCTAGGGTTAGTTGAAGAAATTATTCCTCTTACTGAGCAAGAGTTAGCCTTAGTCGCTGACGCAGAACAAGTATTTACAGCGCCTGAGTTTGTATTTGATTACCAGCAAGTTACTACTTCAGAAGAGGCACTGTGCCAGCCGATTATCACCAATGCTGAAAGCACAATTCACGATTACTATGCGTTAAGCCAAATTGCGGATAACAATGCCGATAACGAAAACTCAGTTGTTATTCCAATGGACAATTTTACGGGCCGAGTTGATGGCAATGAATTTGTTTACAGCAACGCCCCGTATTTAATTGATGCCGACTCACTAAAATTAAAAGATATCGCGCTACAGCTTAGACGCAGCAAGAATTTTAAACCTTTGCTACACCTTGGTTGGCGACAGCCTCTCACCAATCGTAAAAAGCCTGCTCTAGAACCAGCCATTCGTTTATTTGCGGGTGATCACTACCAAGAGCAATATCGCCAAGCAAAAGCGGATTATCAATCACAATTGTCGTTAAAAGCATTGGCGGAGCAATTGTCATTGGCAGATGAAAGCGCGGTTGATGACATCAACAACGCTGAACTTGCCATTAATAATCAACAAGCGGCGCTACTGGCAAGCATTTATCAGCAACTAGATGAAGAAGCATTTACGCTGGAATCTGTGCTAGCAGATATCGATAATCCAGACACTAGCACGCTAGGTTTAGATGAAAATTCAGGTGAAAGCGCCTTCTCAGAAAAACAACTAGCAGAACAGGTATTAGTTGAGCCTACATCACCAAATCAAGACTGGCTGCTTGATGGCCTGTTTAGACTACACCTTAATCACTATTTGTTTATCACCGCAGACTTTAACGTCGCTGTACCTTACACAGCAGATGAACTCGCTGAAAGGGGTTCTAGCGAACAAGTGACTGACGCAGATAAATTTACCTATAAACTGATCCCGTTTAGCCAGAATAAACGTGTGATCAGTAAAGAAGTACACTATTTCGATCACCCGTATATGGGTATGGTGGTGCAAATTCGCCGTTATAAACCACCTGTACCAGAAACCAAGACAGAGAATGAGTAAAACAATGGATAAAGAAATTGAGATCCAAGCAGCGGTATTTCGCCGTTTATTAGCGCATTTAGATAGCCGCAAAGACGTGCAAAATATTGAATTAATGAACTTAGCTGGCTTTTGCCGTAACTGCTTTTCTAAGTGGACAGTGGCTGAAGCAGAGAAGTTAGGCGTAGAAGTAGATATTGATACTGCACGTGAAAGTGTTTACGGCATGCCCTACAGCGAATGGAAAGAGAAGCACCAAACACCAGCCACGCCAGAGCAGTTGGCTAAGTTTAACGAGTTAAACCCAAAGAAATAACTTAACGAGTTAAATTTAAAACAGAGCTTAACGAGTAAAGTTCAAAAATTAACTCTATAAATTAAGACTCTAAATTAAGAGAATAAAAACAGGAGCTTGCTCCTGTTTTTTAGTGCATCAAACAATGCAGCATAAAGTGAACTGCGTAAGACACTATAAATTTAGCAATTGACCTAACTGCCGAAGTCTTGGTCTTCGCAGCCTATTAGTCCTAGCCAAAATAAAAACTCGAACAACATACCAGCGCCTACTACTAACAGAATACCCTTGTCGAAGCCAAGCCAATAACAAATAACAGCCATAACTCCGCAGAGCAATATCACCAACGCCCTCATCTAACCACTCCCTTTCGAATGTTTCAGTTCAAGTATTCCTTTTCCATTGCGATACTGTCATAGCGAAGTTGCATAACTAGCCTTAGTTATTCGTCTGCCCTAAGTTTGTTCCGGATCAAGCGGTTGAAAGAAACGCTCTAATCGTGGCAAATAATAGTTGTCATAGTTCAGTGAAAAAGCTACATGCTCACTTTTACCGACAATTTCACGACGAGGCACAAAGCCAATAAAACGTGAGTCAGCGCTGTTATCTCGGTTATCGCCTAATACTAAGTAATGCCCTTTAGGCACTGTCACTTGATTAAAACTATCAAATGCTCGTTTGGTGTTAGAGGTGCGAACAAAGTGCTGTTTGCTGCTTGCATGGCTAGGCTGCTCTATATAGTCATTAACTGTATTTGAAGTATCGACTATTTTATAGTTTGACGGCTGTTCATTAATAAATACGCGATTATCGATCATCGACACGGTATCACCGGGTAAGCCAATCACCCGCTTAACCAGGCGATTATCTGCCGCTTTAGAGTCGAAAATAACAATATCACCGTAAGCTGGCTCACCGGTTTTCACTAGTGAAATATGGGTAAATGGCACCCGTAAGTCATAGGCCATTTTATTGATAAAGATGCGATCACCTTCAACGATAGTCGGCTTCATTGAGCCCGTAGGTACATCGTTCCAGTCTGCTACCGCACTGCGAAACACACACATCAATGCGATAAAAACGAAAAATAAACGATTTTCTTTGAGCCATACCTTAAAAGAAGAGCCAAGTTTCCTAGTCATTACGAGTCCTTTTTAATAACGAATCAGTTTACTCTTTTCTAATCAAATGCACCGTCAAGCGCCTGAATAAATGTCGCATTAGATACGGCGACTTAGAGTACTGTAAATGAAAAAAATCGTATTTTTAATCAATCAGCTAGCAGCACTATCAATTGAAATAAATACTCAAGTTAGGACTCAATCACTCCCATTAAGTTCCGCATCATTATATTTTGTAACATTTGGCTGGCACGTTGCGTGAATCTTCGCAAATTACCGGCATGTTAAAGAAACAAGGCTATTTCCTGCTCGGTTAAGTAACGCCACTCACCTAGCATCAAATCATCATCTAAAGTAATGCCACCAATGCGCTCACGATGCAACGCCTCAACATGATTGCCAACGGCAGCAAACATCCGCTTAACTTGGTGATATTTACCTTCAACTATAGTCAGCAGCACTTCTCGCTCATCAATCATTTCAAGTTTAGCTGGCAGGGTGAGCTGATTTTCACCATGTAGTTGCAATCCTTCGGCAAATTTTTCTGCTACCTCATCGGTGACTGGCTCAGCTAACCAAACGCGATACGTTTTTTCGCACTGTTTCTTTGGCGAGATAATATTGTGTGACCATTTACCGTCATCTGTAATTAACACTAAGCCCGTGGTATCGGCATCTAAACGGCCGGCAATATGCAGTTCAAAGGCACGATCAATTTCGAGAAAATGCAGCAAAGAAGGGTGCATTTCATCAACGTTCGAGCAAATCGTATCTTGCGGCTTATTCATCATAATATAGCGCTGACCAATCAGGCTAAGTTGCTCACCTTCAATGGTCACCTCAGCACCATCCGCAACTTTAAAGGCACCATTTTTTATCACTTCACCATCAACCCGTACTTCGCCACTTTTTAGCAGCTTCTTCGCTTCATTACGGGTTAACTCAGTGCTTTTACAGATATATTTATCTAATCTCACAAACTCTACATGGCCTCTGTCATAAATATTTACAGTTATTCACCAGCTAAATAATAAAAATACAGGTAATAGATAAACACTCGTACTTCTAAGCTAACAATTAAACTATTGTACCATATTATATTTCTTCAATTGTCGTATAAAAATATTTACATAAATGTTAACCAGTCTATACGTCAAACTTATTTACATCTTTGTTGCCCCCTCTTTTTTCTTTTTGTACTTAAGGCGACCAAACCGTTTAAAAACATAATAAATACACACTGTTTACATAGTTTTTACAATTGGATTAATAATTGCTTTTGGTTCTTTGCTGAAATGTGATGAGTGATGACAGGCGTTTGCTTCACTAAAAGCAAATTGTACTCAAGTTTCAGTTACCACAATAATGATAAAAGGAAACATAATGAAATATCGCAATACTGTTTGTGCTAGCTTCGTTATGGCTGCTGGCTTAATAGCAAGTACCACTTATGCCACACCTAACCCTGCTACTGATGAAGAAGTAAAAACTAAGCTCAAAGGGCTTTATATTATCCAACTAAAAGACCCTTCAGCGATTGATAATGCAATGGCAACTGCCGACATCCCGAGCCGCGGAGTACCAGCTAGTCAAGCAAGATACAATGCCCAAAGTGAAACCAATCGCAGCTATGTAGCTCAACTGCACGCAAAACAACGAGCATTTATTTCGTCATCTAGTTTACCTGAACCTGTGTATCAGTACGGTCACACTTTCAATGGTGTTACTGTAAAATTAACTGATAAACAGTTAGAGACGCTTAAAAGTCATCCAGATGTACTCCATATTTGGCCTGACGAAATGTTAACGTTAGACACAGCTAATACACCTCAGTTTTTAAATTTGACCACACCTGGTGGGCTTCATGACACTGGCACCTTAGGCGAAGATGTTGTGGTTGGTATTGTTGACTCAGGTATCAACCCTAACCACCCAAGTTTTGATGGCACTGGCTACTCAGCATTTGGCGCCGATCAAGGTTGGAATGGTTCTTGTGATATCAATACGGACGACACATTTGCCTGTAACAACAAGCTCATTGGGGCGAAATACTTCAATGCTGGTATTAGCGCAGCATTAGTAAACGCAGGCCTTAACTTTGCTGATTATGAGGTTTTTTCACCACGAGATATTGACGGCCACGGCTCACATGTTGCGGGAACAGCAGCAGGTAACGCGCTTAGCAACTCCGTAGTAAACGGTCAAGATGCTGGTGCTGCTCGTGGTATGGCACCGCGTGCTCGTGTCGCGGCTTATAAAGCGTGTTGGGACTTTGTGATTGGTGGTGGCACCCGCGGTAGTTGTTTTAGTAGTGATACTTCAGCAGCTATCGAAGCAGCGGTTGCTGACGGTGTTGACGTGATAAACTACTCTATCAGTGGTAGCACAGAATTTTTAATGACCTCTCCAGCAGTTGCTTTTTTATCAGCAACTAATGGTGGTGTCTTTGTCGCTACGTCGGCGGGCAACGATGGCCCAGGTGCTGGCACAGTAGGTATGCCTGTGCCTTGGGTTACCAATGTTGGCGCCTCATCTTACGACGGTACAGTGCCTGCACAGGGTGTTCAAATTAACTCTGGCTCGCTTTCAGGCACAACGTTAATCGCAGCTGAAGCGAGTTTTACTCCAGCAATGTCAGGTTTACCTGACCTTACTCAAGATATCGCCGCCTCATTACCCGTTGAAGGCTGTAGTGCGTTCACAAACCCAGCTGATATAGCCGGGAAAATTGCATTAGTTAGTCGTGGCTCGTGTGGCTTTACCACGAAAATCGCCAATGCTGAGGCGGCTGGTGCAACTGGTGTCATCGTGTACAACAATCAGCCTGGTGGTGCCCCATTTGCGATGGGCGGTACGATTAGCCCTGCTCCAACAATTCCTGCGTTTATGGTAGGAAATACAGATGGCTTAGCACTAGCTGCAGATTTAACAGGTGGTCAAAATGTTAACGTAACCTTCTCTGCAAGTATTCAAACGCAAAGTAGTGTCACAGGAAACATTATGGCTAACTTTAGCTCGCGTGGGCCAAGTCTTGCTGATGCTGATTTATTAGTGCCAGACATCACTGCTCCAGGGTTACAAATACTAGCAGCAAATGTAACTGGTGATACCTTCCAATATCTTCAAGGTACATCAATGTCTAGCCCTCATATTGCAGGTATCGCAGCCCTTATCAAAGAGCAACATCCTAGTTGGAGCCCTGCAGCAATGCGTTCAGCAATTATGACAACAGCAAGACAAAATGTACTAAAAGAAGACGGCAGCACACCAGGCGATTCACTTGATTTTGGCTCAGGGCATGTAGTTCCTAATGCAGCAGTTTCTCCGGGCTTTATTTATGACGCTAATCAGTTTGACTATGCAGGCTTTGTTTGTGGTAAAGATGACGAAGTTGTTTTCATTGAAAACTTTATGAACAACGCGACAGGCATTGCTGGCATCTGTGGAATTTTACCTGATTTTGGTTATTTGCCAGGTAGTAACTTTAACCACCCGTCAATTGCAGTTTCAGAATTAGGCTTGCCAGAAGCGGCAATCCGATATGCAACAGATGTTACAGGCAGTGAATCAACATACACAGCAAGCGTTGTCGCTCCGACAGGCGTTGACGTAACTGTTCAAGTATTTGTTGATGGCGCGTGGGTAACCACCAATTCAATGACTATCCCTGCAGATGATACTGTCGCATACAGACTGCTATTAGCACAGAATCAACAGGCAGTTTGGGATCAATACGCTTTTGGTAGCATTACTTGGTCAAACGGCACCAATAGCGTCTACAGCCCAATCGTTGTCGAGCCAGTTGAACCACCAGCAATTGATATTGCTGCAGAAATGGTTGATAGTTTTAGTAGCGCTAACCATCGCATTATTATGCCAGTACAATTCTACTATGACGGCGAAATATATGCACAAAGCCACGGTATGCAAGAGCCTCAGCAATTGCCTGGTCAGGCAACGCAAGATCCGGATCAAAGCTTTGATGAAAGCGATACAGGATTAGGCATTCACGACTTCCAGCTTCCTGCATCAACTAAAGCTATTCGCTTTACGCTACAAAATGCCCAGCTGTCTGATGTTAATGCAGATCTCGACTTATTCCTATTTGAGTGTACAGGTGAGGATAGTTGCGAAGAGATTGACTCATCAACTACCGCTACTTCTAACGAAGTTATCACCCTTGTACAACCGAAAAGCATTGATGACGGCGTCAGTTATCGTGTTTATGTACATGCTTGGAACGCAGGTAGCTCAGGTGTGACCGATTACCCACTGAATGTGTATCAAGTTGATACTGACAACGGCAATATGCGCACCTTAATTCGCCGTGCAGCTAGAAATGGTAGAACAGCAAGTATGTACATGCTGTTTAGAAACCTAGCAGCTGGCAAAAACTACTTAGGTGGTGTTTCTCTTGTTGACCAAGATGGCACAGACATAGGCTTTACATTAATCGACTTGTCTAGCCAATAAGTCAGTAATTTCGGTTCAGCAGCGCAGCATATGCTGCGCTCTACCGACAGAATAAGCTCTATTTATAATTAATGAGGAAATAAAATGAATAAAAAAATCTCTCTAATAATTGCTGCCGTTATGTTGATGCTTATCAGCGCAACTAGCCAAGCCAAAATTATGCAAGATATTATTGTTGATAACGTAGTTGCAGAACCTGGCAATTTGTTTGGTATCGCAGATGGTTTTTCTGGTGTTGTCGGCTCAATCACCTATAACCCATCAAACTTAGATCCGAATGGATTTGGTGATATTTCAACGGCAATCGACAGTGACTTTTTCTTCGAAGTCACCTTTGGTGCTTTCACTTTTAGTTCACTAGATGACGTTGACCCTTTTGGCCCGCTAGCATTTCTTGCTGATCCAACTGAGTTACTTGGCGGTATTGATATTTTAGAAGCCTTCCTAGAATCAGGCGGCCTTAGTCTAGAGTTTGGTCCGGGTTTTGTCGCAGGTGAAGATGTTAATGGCATTGCATTTACTGGCGATATTAGTTTTGGCCAAGCGATTCCTGAGCCAGCAATGGCTGCCTTATTCTTATCTGCCTTAGCAATGTTGAGAATACGTCGCCGTGCGCAATAACTAAACGGTGTTGCCACACACAATCAAAGGAGCATTTATGCTCCTTTTTTTATGAAGCCATATCTAGAATAGCTTACACAATGTTAAATATATTTGACACCAAGTTAACCAACAACTAAATTATCTATGTCTAATATTTTTTACATAGGGAATTCGTAATGCCATTTAAGATGAAAGTTTCGCTGCTCACAATTGTCACAAATTTACTGATCCTCGGCTTTTACTTGTTGGGCACTAATAAGCTAGCGAGTAAGCAGCCAGTAGAAGAAGCAGAAATCATTAACCTAGTTATACAAAATTTGATTACCTGTGGTGTTATTTTCGCCGTGTTAATGATTATTGTTGCCGCCATCAACCATAAAGAAGCATTGCAAGGTGATGATGAACGCGACAAGCTTATTGGCTTATATGGCGATCAAACTGGTTATTTTGGATTAACGCTAGTTATGGCATTGTTACTAATTTGGTGGTGGGGTGGCTCACTGTCGACTAAACCACTCGCGATTGCCTCAGTAGCCGACTCGGTTAATTTTATACACTTTCTCTTTATTGGATTTCTGATCAGCGATTGTGCCAAAAGTATTCGACAAATTTGGCTGTATCAGAAAGGCTGTTAACTGATAATGAAAAAAACAATTTCCAACGATATCCGTAGGCTTCGCTTTAATAACAGTGAAATGACACAACAAGCCTTAGCTGACGCTGTCGGGGTATCAAGACAAACGATAGTCGCGATTGAGAAAAACAAATATTCACCATCTCTGGAAGTCGCCTTTAAAATAGCCGATGTTTTTAATGTTGGTATTAATGATGTTTTTCAATACCAATCTGCGACGGCTATTGATTGATATTTTGGCTAATAGCGGCACCGTTCATCAGCAAGATTAAACTTTCAACGTTAAACAATAATGACAATAACTCAGCTATTAATCCAAATTGAGCAATGCACACTATGCCAAGAGCAATTGCCCCTGCCTGCGAAACCTATCTTGCAGGCCAGTCAGCACAGCCGTATTTTGGTGGCAGGGCAAGCACCTGGGCAAGTCACCCATGACAAAGGCCGTCCTTTTGATGATAAAAGTGGTGAACGTCTGCGGGACTGGTTGGGCGTCAATCGTGAGCAGTTTTATAACCCTGACAAATTCGCCATAGTGCCGATGGGATTTTGTTATCCGGGTAAAGGAAAATCTGGGGATTTGCCGCCAATCCCTCGGTGCGCACAAACTTGGCGTGAACCTTTGCTGGCTGAGATGAAAAATATCGAGTTAACGATCCTTTTAGGTAAATACGCGCTCGATTGGCACCTAGCGAGATTAACGCCAAGTATTGGCGATAGTATCGCCTCAGCGAAAAACTTAACTGAAATCGTCAAATGTCACGAACTGCTATTTGACCATCAGGTCATTGCCCTACCTCATCCAAGCCCACGTAATAATCTTTGGTTAAAGAAAAACCCGTGGTTTGAGCAGGAAGTAATACCTCTGCTAAAACAACGGGTTCTATCAGCCATAACTAATTAATAACTAACTAGCATGTGGCAGCTAGCGCTAAATAAACAGTCCAACTAAGGTCACTGTGCCTGCCGCCAACATCACTACTGACTGCTTTTTCAACTGCGGTAATTGCAAACTAATCACCACACCACTAATTAGGCTAAAGGTTAAACTAACACCAAATAAAATACCCAATAGCCAGAAAATATAACCTGCATAGCCTTTGTGAATCATTAACATTTGGCGCCAAACATCATATTCTTTAACTATCAATTGGCTTGTTTGATTTTCTTTATCGAGCTTGAGTGATACTTGTTGCTTTTGTCCATACCAGTTATGACCACCGCCGCGCTTTGAATAGTCTTCAGGTAGTGATAAATGCTCGTATTTCGCAAGTAAAGGAACCACAATTTGAGCGGCACTTTCCTCGTTTTTAGGCCACTCCTTAACGGCGATGGGGTAGCTGTACTCTTGTTTCACCTCGCCGGTAATATCGAACATATAAAGCACACCGGAGACAATGTAAACTAAGGTCAAAGGCAAGAAGAAACAAGAAAAATAGGCATGGAGTTTCATCCATAGCAAACGGATTTTTGCTTTCATAGGTAATTATTACTCTTATTAAGTTAATAAAATGCTCAAGACTGCCAAGCAAAACAGCCTATCTGCGGTAATCGTTGTGTAATTTGGGTGATAAATCGTTACTGAATTAGTGACGGCAGCTCAGTTAGATAGTTTTATCGGGTCATGGACACCAGTTATGGACATAACGTCATGGACTAAGACTAATTGTCATCACCAAGCCATGTGGTAGATTATTACTGGCTTCTAAGCTACCGCCGACCGCTTTTATTTGGCGTCTAGCCAATGCGAGGCCTAGACCATAGCCGCCACTGTCACGATCCCTCGATTTGTCGAGGCGAACGAAGGGCTTAAAGATATCTTCGAGTTGCGCCGCTGGTACACCGGGCCCTTGGTCTTTAATCTCGATAAGTACTTGGCCCTCATGCTGGCGACAACTAATGCGAATGCCCGCATCAATTGGCGTGTACTTCATGGCATTACGCACAATGTTTTCAATCGACTGCCCCAACGCGCGGTGATTGCTGTTACAAACCATACATTCACTTGTTAAGTCGAGTGCTAGCGGGTGATTTGGAAATTCAAACTTGGCATCCTCGGCAATGCTTTCAATTAAGGCCACGAGATCGACGTCTTCTTGATTAAGCTCTGGTTTTTCATTGTCGAGCCAAGCGAGCGTTAAGGTATCTTCGACCAGGTCTGCCATGCAGTTAATTTCTCGTTCGATACGCTCATACATTTGTGCTGGCTGGTATTGGCTGTCTAATGTTAAACGCAAACGAGTGATCGGCGTGCGCAGCTCATGTGAAATGTCCGCGATCAGTTGGCGCTGGCTACTTAGTAGCTCCGCAATGCTGTCTGCCATATGATTAAAGCTGAGCGCAAGTTGGCCAATTTCATCATGTCGATTAGCGGCATTTACCGACGCCCTAGTATCAAAGTTACCCGCCCTAAATTTCGTAGTATCTGTATGCAAAGCCTCTAGCGGTTTAATGATATGGCGATAAATAAAGTAGCTTAGTACCGCCACTAATAGCAGTGGCAACAATATGGTAATACTCAAATGGATCAGCTGCCAATGCGCGCCTGGGCGCATGCGCTGTGGCAGTTGGATCAGTAAATGATAATCTTGTACACCTATTGGCACGTCAATAATAGGGTTTTGCTCGTGCTCTAAATGAATGGGCCAGTGCACACCACGGCCGAAATTAACTTCCTCGCCAATATAGTCAGCATGCTCTTGGCCTTGCAACCAGTTAGGTTCCATACGCACCACAACTAGCCGCGTTTGTTCGTGCTGTTCAACCCAATTAGCCCACTCGCTAAGTTGTGCAGGGTTATCTTCAAAAACTGCTTTCGCTTGCTGGCCATAAGCGATTAGCTGAGCTTGATCTGCTGGCGAAATATAGCTCATTTTGCGCTCTACTTGTTCACTTAAATATGACAAGCCCCAAACCAGCGAAACACTGCTCAGTGCAATGCTCAAGTAAATCTTCCAGAACAGCTTCAATTTCATGCGTCACCTGATTGATTTGACATATCCGCATTGCTGAGGGAAAAGTCCGGCAAGTGTGTGAACATATAGCCTTTGCCGTGCACGGTTTTAATCACTGTCGGATCTAAACCAGCACGCTTGAATTTCTTGCGAATATTGGAAATATGCATATCAAGCGTACGATCGTAACGACCAAATTCCTTATGCAGAATCACCTGATAAAGATAGGGTTTGCTCAGTGCAGTTGCCGCATGTTCAGCAAGCAATTTGGCTATATCAAGCTCAATGGCTGTTAGCTCTGGCACACGTTTATTCAGTGCCCGATAACTTGTAGAGTTGTCTTGCAGCGGTTGTTGGCTGTGCTGATAACGGCGCAGAATAGCTTCGATTCGCAGCGTTAGCTCTTCCATATTAAAAGGTTTGGCTAAATAGTCATCAGCCCCTAAACGTAGCCCTTCGATGCGGTCTTGCTCATTGCCAAGGGCGGTTAGCATCAGCACAGGAGTCGAACTTTGCTTGCGCACCTGCTTTAGTACAGACAGACCATCCATAGTCGGCAACATAATATCGAGTAAAATCAAATCGAAGTTTTGGCCAATGGCGAAATCCACCCCTTGCTTGCCATCTAAACACGAAACCACTCGATATTTACTGGCACGCAAGTTATTGGTGATCAGCTCATTGACAACTTTGTCATCTTCAATGATTAAAATACTGGCTGGCATGGTGTTCTCTATCGGTGGTTGTGCTTGGCTTTACTCAGCTATACACTGCTTTGCGCGAGTGATTGCTCATCATAAAAAAGCGTATGACGGGTGATCATACGCTTTGTGTTATGGTGTTCAATAACCGGTTACAATTTATAACTAACCGTCAAACGAGCATCTCGACCTGGCTCAGCAAGGCCAAGGTACTGCTCTGAGCTAGTGCTGTAACCATAGGTGCCATGATCATAATATTGCTTGTCAAAGGCGTTGTTGATACTCAAGTTAACCGACAAGCTATCATCCGCTGTTGGATACCACTCTAAGTAGATATCGTGAACCCCATAGCCAGGCTTGTTAGGTTTACCTTCAGGCACATCGGTTAAGCTTTTCACTAAACGCGCGTTCCAACCAAGCTCTAAGTCTAATCCGTCAAACACATAGTTAGCGTTAATGGTCAAGGTATCGCCAAATGCCGTACCCAAGCCTAAATCGCTGTCGTTTAATGGTTCGCCATCAAGCTCTGGCTCATTGTTAGAGTAGTTTACTGCAACTTCAACTTGGTCCCATTTTTGTGACGCGCTCAAGGTGTAACCGGTCGTTTTTAACTCGCCGGCATTAGCGAAAAAGCGGCCATCGGCACGTCGAACAGTACCAACCACATCATCGACTCGACTGTCGTAGACTTGTGCGCTTAACATTAAGCCGTCATTTTCATAGGCAAGCATCAAATCAGCGTTAGTTGCTTCTTCTTCTTTCAAGTCAGCCGCATTAGAACGGTAGCCAATTAAGTAGGCTTCTTTGACTTTCTGGCCGCGAATGGCCTCTGAGTAGCTCGCTCTTACCGACCAATGGTCATCAAACTGGTATAGCGCGCTAATGTTTGGGCTAAGGCCTGATGAATCAAAACTTTGGCCGTCAGCATCGTCAAGCTCGTAGTCGTCGTAGCGAGCACCTAAGCTTACGGTTAGGCTGTCGCTTAGCTCAATTGTATCCTGTAAGTAAATACCCACCACTTTGGCTTTTTCATCAACGTCGCTACCATTAATGTAGTAACCAGTGTCTTTGCGCTGGTCAACACCATAGGTTAATTGGTGCGCGCCCAACTCACTAGTATTACGCAGATCAAAACCTGTGCTTTCGACGCCGGCACCGTCACGGCTATCATTACCCTCATTTTGGGTTAAGTAGCTGTCAGTTTTGTAAAGCGTTACCGATAGGTCGACTAAATTGCTATCAGGTGCGTAGAAGTAATTTGCGGTAGAGGTTTCACGGCGACTTTTCTGCTCGTTTGCTGGGTTCCAACCGGCGCTAAGAAAATGCGGGCGAACATTGCGCATGCCGTCGTCGTTACGAATTTCGTGGCTCAGCTCAAGTTCGTGATACTCCGCCAAGCGGCCATTGATTTTCACTAAACCTAAGTCTTGATTAGTTTTAGTATTTTGCAGCTCAACACCGTTACCGTCTTCGATATTGTCGGTGTCGTTTTTACCAACAATCAATAAGCCACTCCAGTTGTCGTTAACACGACCGTAGAAGCTGCCGCTTAATTTAGTGCCGCTGGTGTTGCTGAAATAACCTGCTTTTAACAAGGCGCCAAAGTTCTCGCCTTCGTCTAATAGATCATCGGCATCTTTAGTTTCAAATCGAATGGCACCGCCTAGTGCACCTGGGCCATCTAATGCTGAGCCAGCACCAGCTTTTACTTCAACATGCTTTAACATTTCAGGCTCAATCGACAAGCGACCTTGATGGTGGAACAAGTAACCAGCTTGTGTAGCGCCATCAACGCTGACATTTAAATTAGTATCTTCAATACCGCGCACGTAAATTTTCTGAGCAATACCAAATGAACCACCAACAGTAATGGCTGGTTCGCCCCGGAAAATATCTTCTAAGTCATTCGCTTGTTTTTTACGAATATCACTTAGGTCAACCACGTCGACACCAAGAAGTCGCTGGCCTGTAACTTCAATTTTCTCAATATCACTGGTGTCCGCTATGTCTTCCGCAAACACTGCACTGCTGCTCGCTGCAACAGCTAAACCAACACAAAATGCAACTTTGCTGGCTTGAAACATCTTAGTCATACAATTTACTCCTTCAACAAATTGACGCGAATGATAATGGTTGCCATTTGCACAACTAAATAACTTTACATTCTTTACAAAAGTGCCGTTTCCGATAGTTTTTTGCGTGATTTTTAAGCTGATAGAAAGAAAAAAGCCCGTTATCTTGTTTTCAAGATAACGGGCTGAACATGTAAAGAAGCTGACTGTAAGACTCTCTATTTATTTAGTTAGAGAGCTAAATTTTAGAGAGCTAAATTCATGTGAATCAAGCGTAATGATATAAGTTAAGTCATCTAGACTAGCTCGATTTACTTTGCTGGTTGGTTAATGCACCTTCTTTTATTAACGCTTTTAATTCGGCGATTTCTGCATGCAGCGCTTCAATTTGCGCACGGCTGGCAGGCTCGCCCCCTTCCTTTGATTCACCGTGCGATTCAGCGCGAAAGTTTTCATGCTCTTCGCTCATAACCTCTAAAATTGTACCTACCATCATGTTTAAGAAGATAAAGGCCGTTAAGAAAATAAAGGTTAAATAAAACACCCAGCTGATTGGATAAACTGCCATGGTTTCATACATCACATCCGTCCAATCCTCGAAGGTCGCCACGCGGAACAGGGTTAACATGGCAATCGAAACATCGCCCCATAGCACTTCATTAATGTCTGCAAATACAATGCTGCCAATCGCAGCGTAGATGTAAAAAATCACAAACATTAATAGGCCAATGTAACCCATACGTGGAATGGCTTTGATTAACGCGTTAATGAGTAAGCGTAGCTCTGGCACCATAGACACCAAACGCAATACACGAAATACCCTTAGTAAGCGCGCAATTAGCACACCTGAGCCGCCAGCTGGTATCAGCGAGCCAATCACGATAATCGTATCGAAGATATTCCAGCCGCTTTTGAAGAACTCACTTTTTCTCGGGTAAGCGAGAAATCGAATCACGAGCTCAATCACGAAAAATACTGTTACTGCGACATCAAGTATCGCTAAAACAACGATACCTTCAGGCGGTAAGTTATGGGTTTTTGCGCCGACCAATAGTGCGGAAAGAATAATGACCGCAATTACAATTCCTTGAAACCACTTACTTGAATCAATTTCTTTTAAGCGGCGTTGCAATGAAAAAATAGTACCGGTTTTCATTGGTTAGCGAACTCCATCGCCAACAAATGGATTCGTACGACGCTCTTCGCCAAAGGTACTCATAGGGCCATGACCTGGAATAAAACGCACATCATCACCGAGCGGGAACAGATTATCGCGAATTGAGCTGATCAAGGTTGCATGATCACCTTTCGGGAAGTCGGTGCGACCAATTGAGCCTCTAAATAGTACGTCGCCAACTTGTGCCAGCTTTGACTCACGATGATAAAACACCACATGACCCGGCGTATGCCCTGGGCAGAAATACACTTCCAGCTCAATATTACCGAATGAAACGGTATCCCCTTGGTTTAACCAGCGATCGGTATCAAAGGCCTCGGCATGGGCAAAGCCAAAGCGCTCTTTTTGCATTGGGATCAAATCAATCCAGAATTTATCTTCTTGGTGTGGGCCTTCCACATTTACGCCATAGTGGCTTGCAAGTGCTTTGGTTGCACCAGCGTGGTCGATATGTGCATGAGTTAACAGCACTTTTGCCATTGTAAGCCCTTGGCCGTCGATAAATGCGATGACTTGTTCAACATCGCCACCTGGATCGACAACTGCCGCCAGCTTGGTTTCATCACACCAAAATACCGTACAATTTTGCTGAAACGGGGTCACAGGAATTATTTTATATTGAAGCATATCGCGCCCTAATCTTGGTTTTTATCATAATGTTTCGATCATATGGGCTAATTGTCAGCAAGCCAATAGCTGGGCGATATTAAATATACAATCGATTAATAGGCTAGGGCGTGTTGATCTTTCGAGATTGAATTTTCTACT
Organism: Thalassotalea euphylliae; assembly: GCF_003390395.1. Taxonomy (NCBI): domain Bacteria; kingdom Pseudomonadati; phylum Pseudomonadota; class Gammaproteobacteria; order Alteromonadales; family Colwelliaceae; genus Thalassotalea; species Thalassotalea euphylliae. The sequence goes on from NZ_QUOV01000001.1 coordinate 2,854,713, forward strand.
GTGTTGGCACTTATTTATGGAGAATGACTACACTGCACAAGTGCCGCCTTGTATAAAACCCAAACAGACTGCTGCAAAAACAACCCTGAAAGATAAACACGCCCTAGTATTTTTCACTTCACTAACTAACGCGAAATCGGTAAGCTCGCTACATTAAAAAATAACAATAACCTTGAGTAAACTTTGACCAGAGATTCCTTCCATTCCCGTATCGGTTTTGTTTTAGCAGCGGCTGGCTCAGCCATAGGTTTAGGCAATATTTGGGGTTTCCCCACCAACGCAGCCAATAATGGCGGCGGCGCCTTTTTGTTTGTTTACCTTGTGGTAACCTTATTGCTCGCACTGCCTGCACTGTATGCCGAAATTTATATTGGTAACCAAACACAGAAAAACCCAGTAAGTGCACTTGGTGAAGCGTGTGCCGAGCGGATGCCAAGATTTGGCCGTTTTGCCGGCAAGCTTGGCCTGTGCGGCGCCATTATGATGTTAAGTTTTTATACGATTGTTGCCGGTTGGATGCTCGCCCATGCGTTATCGGCAGTTGCAGCACTTGTGGGGACAACAGACTTATCCGTTTGGTTAGCAACCGATAGCACAGTTCGCAATGTCGTATTTACGCCAATATTTATTGTGCTTGGCGCGCTAATTGTGCACCAAGGGGTACATAGCGGTATCGAACGTTGGTCAGCGCGATTAATGCCTATGTTGTTAATAATGCTTGTTGGTTTAATTATTTATATTTTGCTACAAGAAGGCGCAATGGCGGGCTTAAAGCAGTATTTAATTCCTGATTTTAGCCAAGTAACGAACCCAAGTTTAGTAATTTCTGCTATGGGGCAAGCCTTTTTCTCGCTGTCAATTGGTGTTGGTGGCATGATGGTGTACGGCTCATATATGGCGAAAGACAAAGATATTGGCAAGCTCGTGCTGTCTATTGGCGCGCTTGACACCTTTATTGCGTTTTTAGCTGGCTTATTAATTATTCCAGCGCTATTTGTGGCTCAGCACGCTGGCCAGCAAGTATTTGCCAATGATCAATTGATCGGTGAAGGCCAGTTAATTTTCCAAATTCTGCCAACCCTGTTTAGTTCAATGGGCACGATTGGCTTAGTGGTTGCCGCTGCATTTTTCTCGCTACTTTCAATTGCGGCACTCACATCGACGATTTCATCTACCGAAGTGCCTGTTGCTTATTTAGTGGAAGAAAAGTCATTTACCCGCCGCAAAGCCACTTGGTTAATTTCAGCGATTGTGCTGATGGCAAGCATGGTCTTAGTAGCATTTTTTGATGTGTTATTTGGCTTAATTATCCAAGTGCTAACCACTATTATGCAGCCACTTAGTTGCCTATTTTACTTTATTGTTGTTGGCTGGGTATGGAAACGCGGTAACAAGTTAAAAGACCAAGCAAGAATTGCTGAGCACAAATGGCTTGGTATATGGGGCAATTATTTAGCTTATGTTTGCCCTATTTTACTTACTGTTGTATTTATTAATGTGGCGTTTTAATACGCCACTTTTTATACACGATAAAATAGCCAAAATGATTATAAGCGCATAGCAAACGTCAGGGCTGGATGATCAGCTAGCCTTAAATGCAGCATTTAATAAAAGGCTTAATAGTGAGAAATAAGTAATTAACAGAAGTCGACTATCATAAATAATGAAACACAAATAATTAACCACAACCGAATGACTAAAAACAAATAGTCAAAAACGATTAATCAAAAACAATACATAATAATTATAACAATGTTGTTTCAAAAACTACTTACTACAGGTATTGCCCATCAAAGCTTTTCAGTGACCAATAAGGTCAGGATGATGAATTTGATAGGCATTATCACCACCCTAGTTTCAGGCCTTTACACCTTTGCCTACGCCTTTGTGCTCGACAACATATCAGTCGCGTTAATCAACTGCGTATTCACGCTAGCCTATGTCGTCACGCTAGTGTTCAACTATTTTCAAGCATTTCGCGGCGGTAAAATCTGGTTTTTTGTCACCTTAATGTTGCACTTAGTGGCGTGTACAAATTTGTATGTTACCAACGCAACAGGCTTTCATTTATATTTTTTCCTCGTCCCTACTGGCGTATTTTTACTGTTTGAATTAAGAGAAAAAACAGAGAAAGTTACCCTAAGTTTAATCGCGCTCGTTTTATACTTTTACTGTGAAAACACACTAAACCCAGCCCCACTGATTGAGCTGTCTGACAGCTTCAACCACATTCTTTATCAATCAGTTGTTTTAGTGATCATGCTCGAAGTGATTTTAGTGCTAACAATATTTGCTAATGAAATTGAAGCCAATGAATTAAAGCTAACTAAACAAGCAACGACCGATGCCTTAACTGGCTTATCAAACCGACACGCTTTCTTTGAACACGGCAGCAGTTTATTTGAATCAACGAAGCACCTTAATCGCCCGCTGACCATCATATTAGTGGATATCGACCACTTTAAACGTATCAATGATCAGCATGGCCACTTTGTTGGCGATTTATGTTTAACCGAAGTCACACAGTTAATGGCTGCCCAAAAGCGCGAGCAAGATATGCTTGCCCGCATCGGCGGTGAAGAATTCGCAATAATACTGCCAGACACAACCTTGTCAGAAGCGAATAATATTGCTGAGCAAATGCGTATTACCATCAGCCAACATCACATTCCGTTGGTCGGTGATCAGCATTTGCATTGTACCGTTAGCTTTGGTATTGCCAGCAGAGATACAGACGCCAGCTCGCTTAAAGAAGTATTAGTGCACGCAGACAAAGCGCTTTACTTAGCCAAAGAACTTGGCCGAAATCGCGTACAAATTTTTCAATCGCCTAGCGATAACTAATTTCAGAACCTCGTTAACTTTCAGAAACTCGTTAATTTTCAGAAAGTAGCGGATTAGCTTCCGTCTCTTGGCCAATGTCTACTTGCTCATGGCCAATGTCTACTTGCTCGATTTTTTCAAAACGACGGGTAATTTTATCTGCCGAGGTATGAATTTGTTTAACATCATTTGCCGCTTGGTCGATATGGCGTGCTAAGTTGTTAAAACGCCCTTGGAAGCGGCCAAAGTCTTGCGCCAGCATGCCCAAGTGCTCTTGAATTAAATGCACTTGCTGTTTAGTCGCTTCGTCTTTAATCACCGCTCGTGCCGTAGTTAAAATGGCCATGAGCGTAGTTGGCGATGCTAACCACACACGTTGTTTATTGGCATATTCTACCAAGTCAGCATGGTGGGCATGAATTTCGGCAAATACCGCTTCAGCAGGAATAAACATAACTGCCCCATCAGCGGTTTCATTTTCAATTAAATACTTGCTGGCGATATCGTTAATATGCTTTTTAATATCTTGCTTAAACTGCTTTTCCGCATTTTTACGCACCAATAACTCATGCTCAGGGTTGGTCATGGTTTGGTAGCTTTCCAGCGGGAATTTCGAATCAACTACCACATTGCCGGTCGGTTTTGGTAGAAACAAAATACAGTCGGCAATCTTACCGTTCGATAAGGTATGTTGCAGCGCAAATTGGCTCTCAGGTAATACATTTCGCACGAGCGAGTTTAACTGCACTTCGCCAAAAGCACCGCGTGAGCGTTTATCCGCTAACACTTCTTGCAAGCTCACAACATTGCTGGAAAGCTCAGTAATTTTCTTTTGCGCGTCGTCAATTAAGGCCAAGCGTTTAAGAATATCGTTAAAGGTTTGAGTGGTTTTTTCAAAACCTTCGCTTAGGCGTTTGTCCACCTGACCACTAATTTCTTGCAGCCTTTTATCCGTTGATTGGGTAAGCTTTTCAATACTTTGCGCTTGCTCATCACGGTTAACTTTCGCCATCAAGGTAAGCTGCTCTTGCAACTGCTGCTGTTGCTGACGAAACAGTTGATTTAACGATTGAAACTTCTCAAACAGCTGCTGCTGGCTATTTTGATCACTTTGCTTATGTTGCTGCATTAACTGCAACTTGGTTTCCGCCATCAACTCTTTAATTTGATGCTGATTATTGACATAGCCCTGCTGAAACTGTTGAATCAACTGGCCTAAATTCGCCTCAATACGGACAACTGACGCTTGCTGTTCGCTCTGGTTTTTCTGTCTAAAAACACTAATTAAATTGATAAGAAAATTAAGGATAACTAAGGCAAGTATTGAAAATAACAATAACTCGCTAGTGGATAATTGTTGAAAAAATTCGTTCACTGACTCACCGTGAAAACGCTTATGTTTTGCCGAGCAAAGCGACTAAGCTAAAGCCTTGCAACACAAGCACTGTAAATATTAACAGTTATTAGTAACATAAATTAGCACAATAAGAAATGCTAGCAGTGGTAAAAGCTTGAAACTAGCCAGAATTTAGCGCTTTTTGCGTAATAAATACGAAAATAGCAAAGATGAACTGGGCATTGGTTAAAGAGAAGCTATCAACTTCTATCAGTGATTAATTTATAAAATTTCATATGTATATAAACACAGTTCAAGATAAATCCTTCTTTAAACGGTGAAAGCGCGCAAATTGCTCCCTTTTAACAAGCATATGTTTATTCGTATTTGTTAAGTTATTGGCTAGTAAAGAAAAGTGCTATTCGCTAAAGTAAATAATAATAAACTAAAAGTTAAGGGCTGAGTGTGGAAAGCGCGCAATTTGCCTTCTAATAAACTGTTAGTAGTTTCTGGAGCACTGAGCAGTCTATAAGGGTTTAGGTGTTAAAGTTAATAATTTCATATGTAACACTACTCGTGATTCTCTTCAGTATTGGCTATGACTTTTATACTGGTGAAATCAATATGAAAGGCAGTGCCTTTTATTTAGATTCAGACTTACCGGTATTTATTGGCTTTGGAATTTTTAAACTCAGTATTGCATTAGGCTTCGTAGCCTACTACAAAAAACAGTTACGAGAATAAACTACTAACAAGCAAATTAACTGGGACTTTGTAGTTCCCCCATTTTAGTGGACACCTCCTTATCTCAATGAGGAGGCCATTATGCCCAGATATACCAACCCCAGAAAAACATGGTTTTACCCAGTTGATTTCAAAATCAAAGCCGTCGAACTAAGCTTAAAAGACGATGTCATGTCAAAGGATGTTGCTCATGCGCTCGATATTCATCCCTTTATGTTAAGCCGGTGGCGTAAAGAATATCGAGAGGGGAAATTTAACTTACCCGTGCGCTATAAAAGCAACAAGGAATTAATGAGTGAACTCCCCTCCAAACAAGAGCTGAATAAAATCAAACAACTCCAACGAGAAAATGAACGCTTAAAGCAGGAGAATGACCTGCTAAAAAAGTGGCAACGGTATCTGGCGGAAGTACATCAGCACGATTTGGATTCATCAAAAGGCACGGAAAAGCCTTAGGTGTTAAGTACCTTTGTACTTGGTTAAAGGTGTCACGTAGTGGCTATTACGCATGGCTACACCGCTCCCCTTCGAATAGAGTGCTGGCCGATAAGACATTGCTAAACAACATAAAAAACGTATTTAATGCCAGCCTTCATACCTATGGTAGTCCCAGGGTGTTTGAGGCACTCAAAAGGCTCGGTATTCGAACAAGTAAAAAGCGAGTAGCACGGCTTATGCACGAGTACGGTCTTGTCGCCCGTGCCGTCAAAACCTACCGTAAAACCGCGAAAGTGAAGTTTTTCTATAAGGAAATTGAGAACAAGCGCCAATCGCTTGAGAAGCCTGAGGGTATCAACCAACAATGGTCGGGCGACATTACTTACCTTAAAGTGGGTAAACGGTGGCACTACTTAGCTGTCGTGATTGATTTATTCTCTCGTCGAATCGTGGGCTGGGCATTTGGGGCGAAGAAATCAACAGCATTAACCCTTAGCGCTTTGCGCCAAGCACTACATCAACGAAAGCCTCAAACACGTTTACTCTTTCACACCGACAGGGGCGCTGAATACCGCGCGCACGTCGTGCAGCAATTTCTACAACGCAATAACGTAGAGGCCAGTATGAATCGCCCTGGATGTTGCACAGACAATGCTGAAGTGGAGTCCTTTTTTCATTCGCTTAAAGCAGACCTCATTCGCGGCAATACATTCTCATCGGCAAATAAATTACACGCATTATTAAAGAGTTACCTAAATAACTTCTACAATAGACAGCGATTACATTCGAGTTTAGGATATCAAACACCTGCTGAATTTGAGTCAGCAGTAAATTAAACATGGAGCGTGTCCACTTTATCGGGGCAAGATCACTTAAAATCGCGGGCTATTTTCGCTTCGCTCAAGTTTAGCCCACTATTTTAAGCCCGTTATTTGGGCTACATGGACTCCCCTTTGTCAAGCACAAGCAGTCTCTGACAACAAGAAAGTCTGACAGCAGCTCTACATTCGGCGTTTGTTAGCATACTGCCGTAACAGCTTGTGCTATCGCCCTGATGATTTGCGCTTGAGCATGGCCTCATTCGTTAAACAGCGTCTTCTCTTTCAAGAAATGCGCTTCCCGACTAAACAGGCTTTTATGCTCTCGGTCTGACCGTGTTATCGTCAATCGCTCATGCTAAGACGCGGTGGGGTTAACCGTTAGGGTTACCTCTACAACTTCAATCTTTTCTATTTTACATAATCTATTTGGTATTCGTTTTTACTTCGAAGCAATGCCCATATCAACCGTGCATTCTTGGCTGCAAGCGCGACGGTTGCCCGTTTAAATCCTCGTCGCTCAATCAGCTCTTTTACCCATAAACTGGTTCTGTCTGTTTTATGTTTGCAGTTGGCTATTACGGCTCGAGCACCGTGAATGAGTGAGGTGCGAATGTGTTTTTCGCCACGTTTACTGATTCGGCCAAGTTTCACTTGCCCACCTGTCGTGTATTGCCTAGGTACTAGACCAATCCAAGCGCTAAAGGCGCGGCTGGTATCAAAATCTTTTGCATCACTCACCGTCGCAACAACCGCCGTTGCCGTGATTTCGCCAACCCCAGGAATGGTCATTAAGCGCCTTGCCGCGTTCATTTGGTTCGCGAGTTGATAGAGCTTTCGGTCATGTTTAAGAATTTGCTGGTTTAATGCTTTAATGTCTTGCCATAAGTCACTTAGTAGCTCTCTAGCGAGCATGGGTAAGTTGTTCTCACCATCTTCTAAGATGCCACTAATGGCATGTTGTGCCGGATAACGTCCTTTGGGCATGATAATACCAAATTCTGCGAGTAAGCCCCGAAGCCGATTAATGAGTGCGGTTCTGTCCTTGATAGCCCCTTGGCGAATACGGTGTAGGCAAAGCACGGCTTGTTGCTCTTCACTTTTGATGGTGACAAAGCGCGTTTTGGGACGGGTCACCGCTTCACAAATGGCTTCAGCGTCGTTGGCATCGTTCTTTTCGTTTTGGCGATACGGAATCACGAACTTTGAGGCCATGATGCGTACTTCATGGCCAAGCTTAGTAAACTCTCTTGCCCAGTAGTGTGCGCCTGAGCACGCTTCCATACCAATGATACACGCTGGCAACTTAGCAACTTCAGCTAACAGTTTGTTTCGCTTAACGGTTTTTCGTAATTGACACTTGTCATGACTATCGACACCGTGGATACTGAAAACAGATTTGGCTAAATCGATGCCAATTGCTTTAATTAGTGACATATGGACTCTCCTCAATTGAAGCTACTTATCAACTTCACTATGGCACACTCGCTAGAGAAAGATGCCGAGCGGGGAGTCCATATCATTCGTTAGGCGACTACAAATAGGCCATTGACATGGACAAAGAAGAGTTTTATCGAATTGCTAAAGAAGAAGGTTTCATTGAAACTTTTAAAAAACTTTTGGATCAGAAAGTTGAAGGAGATCCTTGGAAGGAGCGCTATATACCGGTTTTGTCGATTATCGCTGTTATAATTACGGCCCTTGCAATGCCTATTTCAAACATAGTTATAGAAAATTCGCGGAGCACCAATGCAAGTAAAATTGGCGTCAATGAATCAGAGAAATACCTGATTCGAGAGAAATTCGCCGTTTTTTGTGGCTCACTAGTTTCGTCAGATATTGGCGGCGAATCTTATGAATCTGATATTTTTAGAAAGTTTTACAGTATTCAAAGCTTAATACCAAGAGAAGATCTTAAAGATGTTCACCGCTCAATCGACTTGGTTTTAAAGGAGCCAGACTTTACGAAACGTAAGAAAATGGCTCGACAAACTTGTTATAAGCTAGGTCTAGACCTAGATGATCTTATTAAAGGTCGTAGGAAAAATCGATAAAAGTCGCCTAACAAGCGCATTAATAAGGACAATGTAGTTCCCCCATTTTAGTGGACACCTCCTTATCTCAATGAGGAGGCCATTATGCCCAGATACACCAAACACAAAAAAGGCGCTAATAGCGCCTTTTCAATACTTTTTTTAAACCATGTGCTTAAAGCCAAATACTATTTAGCCTTAGCTTACGCACCTAGCTTTTCGTCTAGCTCTTCAATTTTCGCCTGCCAAATAGCAGGACCAGTCACATGAGCAGATTCACCTGTGCTATCTACCGCAACGGTTACTGGCATATCTTCAACGTCAAACTCGTAAATCGCTTCCATACCTAAGTCTTCAAAGGCAACCACTTTTGCGTGTTTAATCGCTTTTGATACCAAGTATGCTGCGCCACCTACAGCCATTAAATACACAGATTTGTTGTTCTTAATAGATTCACACGTTGCTGGGCCACGCTCAGCTTTACCGATTGAACCAATTAGGCCAGTTTGCGATAACATAAGGTCAGTGAACTTATCCATGCGAGTTGCGGTTGTTGGGCCTGCTGGGCCTACTGCTTCGTCGCCAATAGCATCTACTGGGCCTACGTAGTAAATAAACTTATCAGTGAAATCTACTGGTAGCGCTTCACCGTTTGCCATCATCTCTTGAATGCGCTTATGTGCAGCGTCACGACCCGTTAAAATTTTACCGCTTAGCAATAAGGTTTCACCAGTTTTCCATTCGCTTACATCGGCTTTTTTCAAGTCGTTTACGTTAACACGGCGCACATTTTCACCGACTTCCCAAGTGATTTCTGGCCAGTCTTCTAATTTAGGTGGAGTTAAATCCGCAGGGCCTGAGCCATCTAAATGGAAATGTACGTGGCGGGTTGCCGCACAGTTAGGGATCATCACCACTGGCTTAGACGCCGCGTGTGTAGGTGCTGAGTTGATTTTCACATCAACCACAGTGGTTAAACCGCCAAGGCCTTGTGCACCAATGCCTAGCTTGTTAACACGCTCATAAATTTCTAAACGCAATTCTTCTTCCGCGTTTTGTGGGCCACGATCAATCAATTCTTGAATGTCTACTGGGTCCATTAAGCTTTCTTTAGCTAATACACCTGCTTTTTCAGCGGTACCACCAACACCAATACCAATCATACCCGGTGGACACCAGCCTGCGCCCATTTTCGGTAAGGTTTCAACTACCCAGTCAGCGATTGAGTCAGACGGGTTTAGCATCGCCATTTTGGTTTTGTTTTCACTACCGCCACCTTTAGCAGCGATCATCACTTCCACTTCGTTGCCTTCCACTAAGTCGATATGGACAACTGATGGCGTGTTATCTTTAGTATTTTTACGTGTGCCCGCAGGGTCAGCAACAATCGACGCACGTAACGGGTTATCTGGGTTCATGTACGCGCGGCGCGTACCTTCATCCACCATTTGCTGAACTGTCATGTCAGTGCTGTCCCACTGAACAGCCATACCCACTTTCACGAAACAAGTCACGATACCTGTATCTTGACAAATTGGGCGCTTACCCGTTGCCGACATGCGTGAGTTAATCAGAATTTGTGCAATGGCGTCTTTTGCCGCTTGGCTTTCTTCTTTGTGATAAGCCTTTTCAAGCGCTTGAACGAAATCCAATGGATGGTAGTAAGAAATGTATTGCAGAGCATCTGCAATCGATTCAATAAAGTCTTGTTGTTTAATGATAGCCATTTACTTTTATGCCCTCTTAGCGCTCTTGCTGAGCTGATGTTTATGCTTTCAACGTTGCTAAAGCTTGCCCAAGCTTTGCCTAGAGTGTAATGCAGTGGTTTTATTTACCCGCGACTCAAGAGTTGAAAGTTAAATTTTTGCCGATATGATACCCTGCTTATATCAGTGCTGCTAGTCAATTATTGTGATTGCGACTATAGATATTTTCGATAAAAAGCACTGTGTTTTTCATTACAAACGCTAGCCACACAGGTGTCATTTGCCAGCCCTAGATAAGAGTTTTGAGCTTGTTGCTCGCCCGATTAATGTTTCTGAGCCACAAGCGGTTGTCAGCCTATTTTCCCACTACGCGAATCAACCTTGGAGCTTTTGGTTAGACTCCAACGAAAGCGATCACCAAGATAGCCGCTTTGATATTATTGTCACCAACCCTGTGCTGACGATAGAAACGAGGGCGCAACGCAAAGAGCATAGTAACGATAACTTAACACATGCAGTTAGCACTAACGTCGTTGCTCATAGCATTGAATATCAAACACTAGCTGGCGAGTTTTCTGGTGACCCTTTAGCGCGGCTAAAGCAGCTTGAGCGCAGCGTTTTTGAAAAGGTTACCCTGCCTAAAACTCATTTACCCTTTAAAACAGGAGCAATCGGCTACTTTAGTTATGACTTAGGTCGCTGTTTTGAACGCTTACCAGCAATCGCTGATGATGATATTAATTTACCTTTGATGGCGGTTGGTATTTATACTCAGGCACTGGTGTTTGATCGCCAGCAAAGCCAACTGTATTTAATAGCGCCATCTGAAAAGTGGCAACAATATGCCGATGAAGTAATGACGCTTGTCGCTGCTACAATCGACAACAGCGATAAAACTGACAAAAACGAGCAGCAAAGCTTTTCATTAACCTCTGATTGGCAAACGAATATGAGCAAGGCGCAATATCAGCAGAAATTTGCGCAAGTGCAAGCATATTTACACTCGGGCGATTGTTATCAAATTAACCTTGCGCAACGTTTTCAGGCTAATTACCAAGGGGATGAATTTAGCGCTTATCTAAAGCTTCGCGAAGCTAACCAAGCGCCCTTCTCGGCTTTTATGCGCCTGCCAAGCCACAGCATTGTCAGTATTTCACCTGAGCGCTTTGTACAATTATCCGGTAACAAGGTACAAACCAAACCAATCAAAGGCACGTTAACACGCGGGGAAACTGCCGAAGCTGACAAAGCCAATGCCGAGCAGCTCAGTAATTCAACTAAAGATCGCGCGGAAAACCTAATGATTGTTGATTTACTCAGAAATGATCTCAGCCGCGTTTGCCAAGCAGGCAGTGTTAAAGTGCCTAAGTTGTTTGATATTGAAAGCTTCCCCGCAGTGCATCATCTCGTGAGTACCGTTGAAGGCGAGTTAGCGAGCGAACACGATGGCAGCGACTTATTGCGCGCCGCTTTTCCGGGGGGCTCGATTACAGGCGCACCCAAAATTCGCGCCATGGAAATTATTGAAGAGCTAGAGCCACATCGCCGCAATTTATACTGTGGCTCTATTGGCTATTTATCGGCATGCGGCAATATGGACACCAGCATCACCATTCGCACCCTAATTTGCCAAAACCAGCAAATTTATTGCTGGGCTGGCGGCGGCTTGGTAGCCGATTCAAAAGTTGATAGCGAATACCAAGAAACTTTTGATAAGGTAAGGAAGATACTACCCGTGCTTGCCAACTAATAGCAGGGTAAAGGTGCAATATAAGTGCAATAGAACAAAAGCAAGGTGGAAAACAAGTTATGAATAAGCAGGATTTTATTCAAAAATTTCAGCTACAACCACTTGAGCCTTCAAGCCAAACATTTGTTTTCCCAAGCAAGCTTAAAGAAGCGGCGGTATTAATTGCGCTTTGCGAGATGACTAAAGGTGAAGTTAGCAATGCTGAGGTTGCGAGCGACAAAGCGCAAGACGAGCTTTCTTTATCTGTAGTGTTAACCAAACGCGCCAGTCATTTAAAACATCATGCTGGGCAAATTAGCTTTCCTGGCGGTAAAGTCGAAAGTTCAGACACCTCAAAAGCAGAAACCGCACTGCGCGAAGCGGAAGAAGAAATTGGCTTGAATCGCCAACAAGTAACTGTACTAGGTCAGCTGAGCGATTATCACACCATTACTGGCTTTAATGTTACCCCTGTGGTTGGCGTGATCAGCGGCGATTTCGATTTATCGATTGATGAAAATGAAGTAGCCGAAGTATTTACTGTGCCGCTTAAACATTTTATCGATGGTGATAGCCACACTAAACTGCCCATGTATCATCGCGGTCACAAGCACTATGTGCACTTTATGCCCTACCAAGAACACCAAATTTGGGGAGCTACTGCGGCCATCATCGCCGATTTAGTCGCTCACCTAATGCCGCAACCTGCTTAAACTTCAAGCGCCCACACATCGCTAGTCAACTATTCCTGACACTATCATCTATAATTTAGCTAACAAGCCAAGACACAAGTTTTTAATTGAATAGCTTTTCGGTAGAATTGCCGAATTATATTTCTAAATAAAATAACTATACGATTATTTATTCAGGTATTTGCATGATAAGTGTATTTGATATGTTTTCCATCGGTATCGGCCCTTCCAGCTCTCACACCGTTGGACCAATGCGAGCAGCAAAATTATTTGCGGAACATTTAGCAGAGCATGCGCTAGTGGCGAAAACCGATCGCATTCGCTGTGAACTCTTCGGTTCGCTCGGTCAAACCGGAATTGGCCATGGCACGGGTAAAGCGGTAATTCTTGGGCTTACTGGTCAAGCACCAGAAAGCATTCCAGTCGAGTCGATAGAGCAAATTCTTGCAGATACCGTTGCCAGTGAACAAATTAACTTGTTGGGCGAGCACAAAATAGCTTTTCCAAAAGCAAACGCGATTGTCTATCACCGCCGTAAAACCTTGCCTGCTCATGCCAATGCGATGACCCTTTACGCATACCATGCTGACGAGGTGATTTTTGAAGAAACTTATTACAGCATTGGTGGCGGTTTTATTGTCCAAGATTGCGACTTTGAAAAAGAAAAAGACAAAGCGCTATCACTGCATACCAATATTAAACGGCCGCATATTTTTTCAACCGCTGACGAGTTAATTAAAGAAGCGAACGAAAAAGGGCTAAGCATCAGTACCATCATGATGAACAACGAGAAGTGTTTATCAGACGAAGCTTCTATCCGCACTGGTTTAGTTACCATATGGCAAGCAATGAAAGACAGCGTTGAGCGCGGTATGCGCACAGAAGGCATTTTACCCGGCGGTTTAAAAGTTAATCGTCGCGCCCCTGCCCTGCATCGCTCGTTATCAGTCGAGAATAACAACGATCCACTAAGTGCCATGGACTGGGTGAATTTATTCGCACTGGCTGTAAATGAAGAAAATGCGGCGGGTAGTCGCGTAGTTACCGCACCGACCAATGGCGCTGCGGGCATTATTCCAGCTGTGCTTTGCTACTACGACAAGTTTATCAAACCAGTTACCGATGAAGACTGTATCCGCTATTTATTAACCGCCGCTGCAATCGGTATTTTGTACAAAACTAACGCGACCATCTCTGGTGCTGAAGGCGGCTGCCAAGCCGAAGTTGGTGTGGCTTGTTCAATGGCGGCGGGTGCCCTGACCGAAATCATGGGAGGCTCACCGACACAAGTCGAAAATGCCGCCGAAATCGGCATGGAGCACAACCTTGGTTTAACCTGCGATCCCGTTGGTGGTTTAGTGCAAGTACCATGTATTGAGCGTAACGCCATGGGCGCCGTAAAAGCCATTAATGCCTCACGCTTGGCTCTGCGCGGCACAGGCACGCATAAAGTTTCACTGGATAAAGTGATTAAAACCATGTGGGATACCGGTAACGATATGAAAACTAAATACAAAGAAACGTCACGTGGTGGCTTGGCGGTAAATATTATCGAGTGTTAACTAGCCGCCCAATCAAGTATAAAAAGCTAAGTATAAAAACTAGACATAAAAAAAACGAGCATTAATGCTCGTTTTTGGTTTGTGGTATCAACTTAGACTCACTACTTAGTCGGTAACTCAATATCCGACATCATCTCGTCTATTTCGACATTGTTTTTCAACAACATGGCTTTCGTTACTAAGTCGCGATTTAAGTGCGGTGCAAAACGTTCAATAAAGTCGAACATATAGCCACGTAAGAAGGTGCCGCGTCTAAAACCAATTTTGGTGGTACTGGCTTTAAATAAATGGCTGGCATCTAATACCACTAAATCGCTGTCGGTTTCTGGATCCATTGCCATGGTAGCAATTACACCAATGCCCACACCTAAGCGTACATATGTTTTAATCACATCCGCATCAGTTGCAGTAAACGCAACTTTTGGCTCACAACCTGCAGCACTAAACGCTTTGTCTAGCTCTGAACGCCCCGTAAAGCCAAATACATAAGTGACTAGCGAATACTGCGCAATATCAGCAATGGTTAAATTAGTCACTTTAGCTAATGGGTGGTCTTTGCGAACAATGATGCTGCGATTCCAGTGGTAACAAGGCAACATAATCAAATCGTTGTATAGGTGCAAAGACTCAGTAGCAATGGCAAAATCTGCTTCACCTTTCGCCGATGCTTCGCTTATTTGCTGCGGTGTTCCTTGGTACATATGCAGTGATACTTTAGGGTATTTTTTCATAAACCCTTGAATAACATCTGGCAATGCATAACGTGCTTGAGTATGTGTGGTTGCGATGCGAAGCTTGCCCTCGTCTGGCTGAGTATGCTCGCGGGCGACGGCTTTGATCGCTTCAACTTTATTGAGAATTTCTGTCGCAATGTTGATCACTTCATGGCCTGCTGAAGTGACATGGGTTAAATGTTTACCGCTACGACCAAAAATTTGAATACCTAATTCATCTTCCAACATTCGAACTTGCTTACTGATGCCGGGTTGCGAAGTGTAAAGGCTCTCGGCTGTTGCCGAGACATTGAGGTTATTATTTAGTACCTCAACAATGTATCTTAGTTGTTGGAGCTTCATTTTATTCCATTACCACATTGATTTTGAGTATTTTTATTCCAAAAATATATACTTAAATACTGCAATATTCCATATTATTTTTAAAATTTTACAGCTTATAACAAAAGTTTAGCAAGCTTCCGCCATATTGCTTGGAGTTTTTACTGTTTTACCCATCTTCATTTGCAAGTAGCCGTATAAATTAGAATGTTTTTCCTAATTTCAGATATTTAGCGCTATGCTAAACAATACAATTTTTGTAGACTGCTATAAGCTGTATCAGATTATTTAATTGAGAAAAAAACATGATAGCAATAATTGTCGGATTGATTATCGCACTCATTATTATTGTCGTAGTTGTGAGCGCAATCCAGCAACACAAAGAAAAAATGGAAGCTGAAAAGCGTGCACAAGTTGCCAAGCACAAAGCTATCATTGATGAAACAGAAGAGCTGATCATGGCAATGGCGTTACTGCCAGAGAACCCAACTGTTGTTGAAGTGCTAAGCCGCCGTAGCTTAAATGCAGCAAAAGCAATTGAGCAAATTATGCCTGAAATGAAAGGTGTTAAAGGCCGTATTCAAGAATTTGAAAATCGCTTAAAAGCGTCTGCTGATATGGCGGCAAGCAACAGTGGCAAAGAACAACAGTTCACCCTACCTGACAATGAACAACAGCTTGTGCAAATTCTACAATGCATTAAAAAGCTGCGCGCAACCTTAAAATCTGAGCAAAATAAAGGCGCATTGGATGCTCAGGTATTTATGCAGCAAGACTTACGTTTAGACTCAATGCAGATCAAGATAAATATTGAGAGCTTACTTAAACGCGGTAACGCAGCATACTCAAAAGAAATGTTAGGCTCAGCTCGTCAATACTATGAAAAAGCCTTATCTTCGATTGATAATACGGCAAACCAAAATGAGTACACGCAAAGTAAAAAAGCTGAAATTCAAGAAAAGCTGCAAGACATTACCAACGAATTGAAGAACACCAACGCTCGCGACGCAGAAAAGAAAGCCAAGAGCGAAGAGGACGATTTGGACTTGCTATTCCAACCAAAGAAAAAGTGGTAATAGCGAATTACCTTTCGAATACTAACAACCGGCCTAGCGCCGGTTGTTTTGCTTTATGCACAGGCTTTTAAGGGAAACAAAGTTTTCATATACTAGGCGCTTTACCTAATTATCATTAGTTGCTTTACCGCTCGTTGTGACAAAACATTCATCATCTACAATCGTGCTACCGTCGTTTTTACGTAAAACGATGAAAGCCTATGCACTTAAGGCCGCTATTCGTGAGTTTGGCTGTGAGCTCAACCGTATTGGTCGATCGCGCAATTGGCGCCTTATTGCCGACAAATACCAACTCCAAGATATTATCGATTTTATTGAAGCCAATGATGAGCAAAGCTGGTTGTGGCTGGCAAAGCATTTGAAAGCCCAGCAAGAAACACTAACACATGATGATTTAGTCTTTATCGCGAAACAAAATACGGGTATCACAGTTAATCAACTGATTGCAAAAACTGACTGTACTGCAGCACAAGCCAGACGTGTAATCGACGAGTTAGAGTTTCTTTGATTTAGGTGAATTAGATTTAAGCAGACCTACCCTATTCACTCCTTGTCGCTTTCCCCCGCATCCCCCCTCAAGAACAATCTACAAAACATTTAGCCTTTATAATCATTCACTTAAAAAATTTTAGCCTCTTGTACATTTCTTATTAGTAATGCTCGTTGTGCAGTTTTGCTTTACAAAAAATCATACCAACACTATAGTGACATCAAATTGATATCACTTAGAGGTGTTTATGAAAGAAAAAGTAGGATTTTCACTCAATGGTTATTTAGCGGCGCTGATATTACTGGCGCTACAAGTGCTATCGGTGATCAGTTTAATCAGCTATGCAGATCAGCCTAGCGCGCCAATTGGCAGTATTTTATTCATCCTGATTGTCGGTGTTTGTTGGCCAGGCTTATTTATTATTCAACCTAATCAAGCCAAGGTAATGACCTTCTTTGGCAGTTACGTTGGCACAGTTAAACACAGCGGTTTGCGTTGGACGATTCCGTTATTTGTGCGCCGCAATATTTCACTTCGTATTCGTAACTTTGAAAGCGGCCAGCTTAAGGTTAATGACAATCACGGTAACCCGATTGAAATTGCCGCAGTCGTTGTTTGGGCAGTAGATGACACCGCAGAAGCGGTATTTGAAGTGGATGATTACGAGAGTTACGTCAGCATTCAAAGTGAAGCGGCATTGCGTAATATGGCAACGACCTACCCGTATGACCTGCACGAAGGTGATGCTGTCGCGCTACGTAGCCATCCTAAAGAGGTTTCTGAGTCGTTAAAAACAGAAATTCAGCAACGCTTAGATAAAGCTGGCGTACATGTGTTGGAAGCGCGAATCAGTCATTTGGCCTATGCACCAGAAATTGCCAGTGCTATGCTCCAACGCCAGCAAGCGTCAGCAATTGTCGCAGCACGCAGTAAAATAGTTGAAGGTGCTGTTGGTATGGTCGAAGCTGCGCTAGCAAAATTGTCAGAAAAAGAGATAGTTGACCTAGATGAAGAGCGTAAAGCAGCGATGGTGAGTAATTTATTGGTAGTGCTGTGTGGCGAGCATAATACTCAACCTGTGATTAATGCTGGTAGTCTTTATTAGCCGTTGGCATCCGTTGGTACTAATCACTAGGAGATATTATGGCAGCGAAGAAAAGCTTTCCACTGCGCATTAACCCAGACGTGCTAGCCGCAACACAGCGCTGGGCAGACGATGAATTGCGCAGTGTTAACGCCCAAATTGAATATCTGCTTAGGGATGCGCTGATTAAATCTGGGCGAATTAAACTCGTTCAGCAAGTAGTGACCGAAATTGAAGTCTTGGATACAAGCACTACTGACAGTAAGAAAGAAAAGAGCACCAAATAAAAGAGTAAAGAAATAGCTCAATAAAAAATAAAGTAATAAAAAAGGAGTGAGTTGGCCAACTCACTCCTTTTTAGGTTTTGACCCGTCCTAAATAAGGCTGTTTTATAAGCCTACTGCTGGAAACGATATACACTACCTAGCGCTAAAATTTGCGTTAATTCATCAAGTGCCGTGCGCGATTCTGTGACTAACGCAGGGTCACGTAAATCATCGAACGTTAACTGGTCGCGATAATGCTTATCAACCCAAGCATTTAATTCTGCAAACTTAGCATCCGTTAATAAACATTGCTGGTTAACGGCATTCACTTCTTGCTCGTTCATCGCTACTCGCAAACGCAAGCATGCTGGGCCACCACCATTTTTCATACTTTCGTTCACATCAAAGTAGTGAACTTGCTTGATTGGTGTATTAAGCGTCACTAATTCATCTAAGTAAGCTTTTACGCTTGGGTTATCATGACAGTGCATTGGCGCAATGATGGCCATTTCGCCAGATGGCAAGGTAATAATCTGCGTGTTAAATAAGTAAGTGCTAACACAATCAGCAACGGATACTTGCTCAGTTTTAACCTCAACCGCGTGTAACTCGCCACCAAACTTAGTGCGCAGTTCGTTTAGGAACAGCTCGGTATCAAGGAATGCTTCTTGGTGATAGAAAAGCACATTTTGGTTACCAACAGCGATCACATCGTTATGGAAGACACCTTGGTCAATTACGTCTGGGTTTTGCTGTACATAAACAGTTTGGGCGTCAGACAAGCCATGTAAACGCGCCACGGCTTTACTTGCTTCGATAGTTTGGCGAGCGGGGAATTTACTCGGCGTGGGCTTGTTGCGGTTAAAGGCGTAACGACCAAATGTGAAGATCTCCACACCTGCTTCATGATAATCACCACATAGGCGCGTATGGTTTGCCGCACCTTCATCACCAAAGTGATCATTGTCTGGTAAGTGTTGGTGATGTACGAAGTGGTTTTCGTCGTTAAATGTCGCTTTTAAAATATTGCCTGTCGTATCTGGCTCTAATGAACGGTGAAACTTATTGGTTAAGTTGGCAGGAGTAAAATGTACCTTACCATCAGCAGTGTCAGCCGCCGGCGATACTGTTGCAGCATTGGCTGTCCACATGCTTGATGCTGAACAACAAGCTGACAAAAGTGCTGGTGCTTGCTTGTAGGCAGCTTCCAATACTTGCGCATCACTGCCGGTAAAGCCAAGGCGACGTAGTGCATACATATCAGGACGTTCTTGCGGCGCTAAAATACCTTGTGTCATCCCCATATCATGCAAGGCTTTCATCTTTTTCAAACCTTGCTTAGCCGCTTGTTTCGGGCTAGAGGTGTCATTAGCATTGCTTAACGACGCAACATTACCTTCCGACAATCCAGCGTAGTTATGGGTTGGGCCAACCAAGCCATCAAAGTTAACTTCTTTGCTGTTTACTAGCTTTGTATTCATTATTACTCCTAATTTTGACGGCTTTTATTCACTATGAGTTGCGCGTTAATTGCTAGCTTGTCACCGAATGTTTATTCAATTGCTTAGCGGAAAAATAATTTGCAAAAATTGCGCGCATTACACTAAACATCACTAACAATCATGACTAAATAATGTTCAAGATATAGCACAACGCCTAACTTTTGCGTTTCATTTACGCTTTTGACACTCAACCTAATACACAGAGAAGATTTGTCTAGCTGCACTTTTTAAACGGATAAGGTAACAATCCGCACTAAAATTTGAAGGTTATTATGCCTTTTTTTACTGGTTTACCAAAGTTAAATTGGCTAACAGAAAGCCCTAAACCCCTTATTTTAAAAGGGCTCAAGCAAGCTCTATGCATAATTATTCATGTGCCGATGATATTAATTCTTTCCTTATTAGTGCAATTCAACAGCCATCACAAAGTGGCAAATCATAAAAACAGAAAAGCCGCAATAAGCGGCTTTTTATATTCGTTTTGGCTTGCTGTTTTCAGCTTATGCTTGGGCTTTTGTTTCGCCTTGTGCATCAGCTAGGCCCTGCTCGCCAGCGAATTTATCAACCCATAAAGCAATAGCACCATCACCAGTAACATTACACGCCGTACCGAAGCTATCTTGCGCTAAGTAAAGAGCAATCATCAGTGCTAATGCTGCATCGGTGAAACCTAGCATAGTGCCGAGTAAACCAAGTGCTGACATCACCGCACCACCTGGTGCGCCTGGCGCAGCAATCATGGTTACCCCTAGCATTAAAATAAACGGCACCATGCCGCCAATACCCGGTAAGGCAATTTCAGGCGTTAATAACATGACCGCAGTCGCACAAGTTACGATGGTAATGGTTGAGCCACTTAAGTGAATTGATGCACAAAGTGGCACGGTAAAGTTAGCAATACCATCGCGTACTTTGTTTTCTTTGGTCGCACGAAGTGACACTGGAATTGTTGCTGCGCTCGACATTGTACCTAGCGCGGTAAAATAAGCCGGAAGCATGTTTTTTAAGAGGCTAAGCGGTGATTTACCCATGGCTGCGGCACTACCGATATATAGCACTGAAATCCATAACCAATGCATCACAATCGCCAGCACTAACACTACACCAAAAGTTTTCAATGTTGAGAATACCGTGCCATCCACCGTCATTTCCGCAAATACACCGGCAATGTAAAGCGGTAAAGCTGGAATAATTACCTTACTTAAGAGTACTTCTACAATATCACGCGCCTCATTAATGCCCTTACGCAGGCTAGTCGCATTGATTGCACTAATACCGATACCTAAAATAAAGGCTAACGCTAACGCCGTCATCACTTCAAAAAGCGGCGGGATACTAATATCGATAAAGCCTTTGAGCTTTTCGCCTTCCGCGGCAGCTTCCAAGGCATTACCCGACACTAAGCTCGGTAAAATTGAGCTAGCAATTAGAAACGCTAACGTACCGGCTACTATGGTTGAGCCGTAGGCTAAACCGACGGTTTTACCCAGCAGCGAGCCTGAGCCTTGCGGCAAAGATGCGATACCGCTGGCAATATAGAACAGAATAATCAGTGGGATGGTAAATTTGATCAGCTGGCCAATCAGGGTTTGCGCCGTAAACAGTAGTTGAACAATAAAATCTGGCGCGTAAAGGCCAATTAGCATACCGCCAATGATACCGGCGATTAGTTTAATGACTAGGTTCATGGATGATCTTCTCTCTGGAACAATATTTTTGTTGTTATGGAACTTATACCAATTTCAATAAATACTTGATCATTCTGGCTGGTTAAAATGCTCATTAACTGCGTTGTTATTTTTGAAATTAGAACAACTAGTTACCAAAAAACAACGCCTTGTTTATGAACCTTTTTCCTACGCCATAATTGATCAACTAATTAATTCAATTGGTATTATAAAAATCTTATGCAAGGCATTCTAACGTGTTTTTTAACTGCTATGCACGTGCTTGCCACTCAAGTGCAAGGTAAACCGCTTTTTTACCTTCAGCTTTTGGCAAGAAAGGCTGACAAATAAAGTAGCCTGGAATCGTTACTAGCTCAAGCTCCCCTGCTTCTGAATTCGCAAAAACAAACGGCATTCGCTTGCGCTGCCATGGCGTAATGTTAAGCTCTTGTAATACCTTTTTCATCGAACGTGAATGGGCACGATAATCCGGCAGAATTTTAGGGTTATGATGATTAAACTGAATAACAAGCTTATTAACGGAATCCGGTATCGCAATCACTAAGCTAGTTGGCTTCCCATTTTCTTTTGTTGCATTATTTACAGTATCGGGCACTTGTAGTTTGGTAACCACTAACTTACCTAAGCCATCCGGTAGTTCAACCGTTTGTGCATTGCTAGCTAGATCCACCACCCTAATTTCGTCAGTAAATTCACTCACATCTGCAAAGCTTGATGTAAAAAACAACTGGCCTTTATAGCGCCGTGCCCAAACATTACCTAGCTTAACTTCTGGCACTTTATCTTCTGCCACATTAAGTTGCTGATAAAGCTGTTGCAGCTGCGCTTGCGATGGCATTTGAATAGCTTCGCCCCTAGGCATTGTTAATTTAGCTGAAAGAAAGTAGCGAATAAGGTTATTGAAGCGTGCTTCGCTAAGCTTAGCGAGTTTTTCTATGGCTAAACCGGCTTCGTAACCAAAACTTGCTAAGTCTTGCGCGGCAAGTTCATCTACTAATTGCTGGTTTTGCTGGCAAAGCTCAGCACTGCGCGCCGCGGCTTGGCTAAATGCAGGCCAACGTGCAGTTAAGCTAGGAATAACTTCATTGCGCAAGAAGTTGCGATCGTAACGATTATCGGCATTTGACTCATCGGTTACCCAAGCTAGGTTATGATTGCTTGCATAGCTTTCAATATCAATGCGTGAAACCGATAGCAATGGCCGACACAGCTTGTGCTGCGCTAAATCGCTCTCACTTGCCATTGCCCCTAAGCCTTTAACGCCTGAGCCACGTTTAAGTGCCAACAACATAGTTTCTAGCTGATCATCAATATGGTGCCCCGTGAGTATTAGAGCAGGTTTTTCACTGGCAGCTGTTAACGCTTGATATCTCGCCTCGCGCGCCAAGGCTTCAATACTTTCGCCACTATCCAGTGCTAAGCTGACTTTGACCACATTAAGGGCAACACCACGGCGCTGACATTCCTGCTCAGCAAATTGCTGCCAGTTATCGGCATTAACACTTAAGCCGTGGTGAATATGGCAAACTAGCAAATCGCGTACGCTCGCTTGTTGCTCCTCTACTATTTGGCAAACCAAATCCAGCAATACTTGTGAGTCAGCGCCGCCACTGTAGCCAACGATCACAGGGTATTCTGGATATTTGCTAAAGAGTTGTCGAAGTTTATCAAGCGCAGTATTCATAAAGGAAAGATCGGAAAAATAGCAATAAGTGACAGATTAACAATAAAAAAAGCGGCTTAATAGCCGCTTTTCGTGATTAGATTCGCTTTGCCTAAAGTTAACCGGCTTGCTAAGGTCTATCTGGCCTAGCTCGATTTATTTGGCCTAGCTCTATCTATTTGGCCTAGCAGTAGCCAAACGACATTAAGCGCTCGTAACGCTTTTCGATAAGCTCGTCTTTCGACAGACCTTCAAGTGACGTCAAGTCAGCTTTAATCGCTTGCTTTAACATCGCTGACATTTGATCCATATCGCGATGCGCGCCACCTAATGGCTCTTCAACGATATTGTCAATCAGCTCAAGCTCTTTAATACGTTTCGCAGTAATACCCATCGCTTCGGCGGCTGTTGATGCTTTTTCTGCGGTTTTCCACAAGATTGATGCACAGCCTTCCGGTGAAATTACCGAGTAAGTAGAATATTGCAGCATGTTCACACGATCACCCACACCAATCGCAAGTGCACCACCAGAGCCACCTTCACCAATAACCGTGCAAACAATTGGTACAGTTAAGCGTGCCATCACTTTTAAGTTACGTGCAATCGCTTCACTTTGACCGCGCTCTTCCGCACCAACACCTGGATAAGCACCTGGAGTGTCAATAAAAGTGATAATTGGCATATTAAAACGCTCAGCCATTTCCATTAAGCGCAAAGCTTTGCGATAACCTTCAGGGCGTGGCATACCAAAATTACGTTTTACTTTTTCAGCCGTTGAGCGACCTTTTTGGTGGCCAATAACCATCACAGGCTTGCCGTCTAAACGCGCAGTACCACCCACAATGGCTTTATCATCAGCATAGGCACGGTCGCCAGCTAACTCGTCGAATTCATCAAAAATACGGCTCAGGTAGTCTTGTGTGTATGGACGCTGTGGGTGACGAGCAACACGAGCCGTTTGCCAAGGGTCTAAATTAGCGTAGATTTTTTTCGTTAGTTCGTTGTTCTTATCACGCAGTTGGCTGATTTGCTCTTCTAAATCAAGATTCAGCTCTTGGCCGTTGTTAACCAATTGCAGCTCTTCGATTTTTTCTTCTAGTTCGGCAATCGGTTGTTCAAAGTCTAAAAAATTTAATGACATATGCGTTGGTCTACCTAACCTGTCGTTAACTGATATTTGCTTATTTAAGCTTAGCTACCAGTATTTTGTTATTTGAATTGCAAAGCAAGGTTTTCCTCACCTAGCAGTTGTTTCATTTCGTGCAGTAACATGTCCGCAGGGGTTACCCGCCACTGCACGCCCAGTTCAAGCATCCCTTGTGCCTCTTGGCGTTTATAGAAGACTCGCACTGGGCAAGTACCGTCTTTGTAAGGTGACAATACCTGCGTAAATTGTTCGATAAAATCCGCACCGATTTGACTGCTATCAACGTTAAGATCAAGAGATTTAACGTGATTTTCTCTGGCGTCTGCGATCGTGATTATATCTCGGCCGGACATTGTATATCCACCAGAATAATCATCAAAGCTGACCTGTCCGCTACACACCAAAATTGCATCGTTAACTAGAAGGTCTTGAAACCTATCATAATCATCTGGAAAGAGTCGCACATCAAGGCGTGCACTTCGATCATCAAGCGTGACTAACGCCCAGCGACGGCCGCGCTTGTTGACGAGCACCCGTACGCCAATAACCAAGCCCACCAAGGTGGCAGATTTATCGCGCCCTGTCGGTTGAACGCCAACTAACCTGCTGGAAGCATAATGCTTAATCTCAGCAAGGTAGCGATTAATGGGGTGGCCTGTTAGGTATAAGCCAAGCGTTTCTTTTTCCCCTTCCAGCCATTCTTGCTCTGGCCAATGAGGCACTTCTTTAAAGGTTTGGCGAGTATCTTCTGGCTGCTCGTTAATTAAGCCAAATAAATCATCTTGCCCTAATGCTTGTGCTTTCGCGTGTTGCTCTGCCGCTTTAATCGCTTCTGGTAGAGTCTCGAACATGGCTGCGCGATGCGGTCCTAGCTTATCCATTGCGCCGGACTTAATTAAGCGCTCTAAAACCCGTTTATTGGTTTTCTTGATATCAACACGAGCACAAAAATCGAATAAATCGGCGAATGGCCCACCGGCTTCACGGGCTTCAATAATGGCCTCAATAGGCCCTTCACCAACCCCTTTAACTGCGCCAATACCGTAAACGATTTCGTTGTCGTCGTTGACGGTAAATTTGTATTGGCCGGAATTCACATCTGGTGGCAACAAGGTTAAGTCCATATTGTTGCATTCATCCACCAAGGTCACGATTTTATCCGTGTTATCCATATCTGCCGACATTACCGCAGCCATAAATGGCTCAGGGTAATGGGCTTTCATCCACAGCGTTTGGTAGGAAACTAGCGCGTACGCTGCCGAGTGCGATTTGTTAAAACCATAACCGGCGAACTTTTCTACCAAGTCGAAGATTTTCATCGCCAATTCGCCATCGACGCCTTGGCCTTTCGCCCCCTCTTCGAATACGGCACGTTGTTTTGCCATTTCTTCTGGCTTTTTCTTACCCATGGCACGGCGCAGCATATCCGCGCCACCCAGCGTATAACCGGCAAGTACCTGCGCAATTTGCATTACCTGCTCTTGGTAGAGAATAATGCCGTAGGTTGGCTCAAGCACAGGTTTTAGCCACTCGTGCTGCCATGTTGCATCTGGGTAAGAAACTTCTTCACGCCCGTGCTTACGTTCGATAAAGTTATCTACCATGCCCGAATCTAGTGGCCCCGGTCTAAACAGGGCTACCAGTGCGATAATATCCTCAAAACAGTCAGGTTTTAGCTTTTCAATCAGCGCTTTCATACCCGACGATTCCAGCTGGAATACGGCGGTGGTTTGCGCTGCTAGTAGAACTTTAAAGGCGTCTTTATCGTCGAGTGGGATGGCGGCGATATCAATGGGTTCGCCATCAGTTTTGGCGATTTTCTCATTCGCCATATTGATCGCCCACTGCAAGATAGTCAGCGTTCGAAGACCAAGGAAGTCAAACTTAACCAAACCTGCATCTTCAACATCGTTTTTATCGAACTGAGTTACAGGGTTTTTACCTTCATCGTCACAGTAAAGTGGTGCAAAATCAGTGATCGTAGTGGGCGAGATAACAACACCACCAGCGTGTTTACCGGCGTTACGTGTCGTTCCCTCTAGGATTCGACACATATCAATTAAGTCTTTAACTTCCGAGTCTTGCTCGTAAATTTCTGGCAGCTTTGGCTCAACGTCAAAGGCTTTTGCCAGTGTCATCCCAGGGTCGCCAGGAATGAGCTTAGAAATACGGTCAACAAAACCGTAGGGGTGACCCAAGACACGACCAACATCGCGAATTACCGCTTTTGCCGCCATGGTACCAAAGGTGATAATTTGCGATACCGCATCACGGCCATAAAGCTCGGCGGTATGATCAATTACCTCATCGCGGCGATCCATACAGAAATCGACGTCGAAATCCGGCATCGAGATCCGCTCTGGGTTAAGGAATCGCTCGAATAGCAGGTCAAATTCTAGTGGGTCTAGGTCGGTAATTTTTAATGCGTAAGCCACCAGTGAGCCTGCACCAGAGCCACGGCCCGGTCCCACTGGAATATCGTTATCCTTACTCCACTGGATAAACTCCATTACGATCAAGAAGTAACCGGGGAAACCCATATTGTTGATAACGTCTAACTCAATTTTTAGGCGTTCATCGTAAGGTTGTCGCTTTTCCGCAAAGTCCGGCGCATCTTTATCAAATAAGAACTCTAAACGCTCTTGCAAGCCTTCTTCCGATACTTTGACGAGGAAGTCGTCAATCTTCATCCCCTCGGTTGGGAAATCAGGCAGGAAGTATTCGCCAAGACGCACTGTAGCATTACAGCGTTTGGCAATTTCTACCGAGTTAGCAAGTGCTTCAGGAATGTCTGAAAACAGCTCACACATTTCTTCTTCAGAGCGCAGGTATTGCTGCGGCGAATAGCGTTTGGGACGACGCTTATCATCAAGAGTAAAACCGTCGTGAATTGCCACGCGGATTTCGTGGGCATCGAAATCTTCTGGATTAAGAAATACCACTTCGTTAGTAGCGACCACAGGTAAGCCTTGCGCACTTGCCAGCTCAACGGCTAAATGCAGGTAAGTTTCTTCGTCTTGTCGGCCAGTGCGAATCAGCTCAAGATAGTATCTGTCAGCAAAATGGGTTTGATAAAAGCTGACCATTTCAGCAACCAGCGCTTGGTTACCTTTTAAAAGTGCCTTACCAACATCCCCTTCACGACCGCCAGAGAGTAAAATAATGCCTTCGGCATGCTCAACTAACCATTCTTTATCCAGTACCGCTTTACCTTGCACATGACCACGTAAATAGGCTTTTGAAATAAGCTCTGTCAGGTTTTTATAGCCAGTATTGTCAGATGCAATCACCACCAAGCGAAACAGTTCATCTTCCAATTCTTCGCTTTTTACCCAAAAGTCCGTACCTATAATTGGCTTAATACCGGCACCGTGACAGCCGTGATAAAACTTTACCAAACCACACAAGTTAGTCTGATCGCTAATGCCAATCGCGGGCATATTTAGCGATTCGGCCTTGCCAATAATCGGCTTCATTTTCGCTAAGCCGTCACTCATCGAAAAGTCACTGTGGACTCGCAAGTGAATAAATTTTGGATCGCTTTGGGTTACTGGCTCTGACATCTAGTTGGCTTATCTTCTATGGTTCTTACACGAATGCTGAAATTACGAATGCTGAAATCAGCTACATTCTTTTTATTATTAATGTTTTATTTCAATGACTTACTAAAGAAAGCTACTTGCTGCCGTTAACAATTGCAGCAACTGGCTTAAAACTTTTACGATAACAGTCTAACACGCCAAGTTCAGCTATTTTTTCAAAGTGCGCTTTGGTTGGATAACCTTTGTGTTTGGCAAAGCCAAACTCAGGATGAAGCTTATCCAATTCAATCATATCGTTGTCACGCTCAACTTTAGCGAGAATTGACGCGGCACTAATTTCAGCAACACGGGCATCACCTTTCACCACGGCCTGCGATGGAATTCCTAACTCTGGACAGCGATTACCATCAATTAGCACATAATCTGGCGTCACAGTTAAATCAGCAACCGCGCGCTGCATCGCCAGCATAGTGGCATGCAAAATATTGATAGTGTCGATTTCTTCTGGTGTTGCACGGCCAATTGCCCAAGCAACGGCTTTTTCTTTGATCTCTTCAGCAAGCAGTGCACGCTTTTTCTCTGACAGTTTTTTCGAGTCCATTAACCCTTCAATCGGGTTATCCATATCTAAAATTACCGCGGCAGTAACCACATCACCGACTAATGGGCCTCGCCCGACTTCATCAACACCAGCGATACAGTAAGCAACGGGATATTCAAATGGTGGTAATTCGGCTTTTTTACGGGTTGTCATCATTAGGTTTCTATTCAGGTTTATGTATTAACAAATAAGGGCGCTGCTGCGCCCTTGGTAATTTATTCAATGCTCTCAAACCTTAAAGGTCTAAGCCTGCATCAATTCAAACACAGCCTTTGCCGCTTGCTGACTGGCATCTTGCTTGAGCGTTAAGTGAATATCGGTAAAGGCTTGGTTAAGCGACGATTGGTCTTGATACAATCGCTCTTTTAGCAGTGGCACGATATTCTCAGGCGTTACATCATCTTGCAAAAGCTCAGGCACTAGGGCTTTGTCGGCGAGTAAATTAGGCAGTGAGAAGTGTTTTAACTTCACCATGATCTTACCCATTTGATAAGTCAGCCAATTAAAGCGATATGTGATCACCATAGGGCGTTTAATTAGCGCAGCTTCTAGTGTGACAGTCCCTGATGCAGTCAACAAACAATCACTGGCCGCCATTACCGCTTGCGTCTTGCCAATAAACAATTTAATTGGCAGCTCTGGCACTATTTCTTGGTGAAGCGCATTAAATTGTTCAGCACGCTTTTCTGAAATCATCGGCACCACAAAGGTTAATGCGGGATCTTCTGCCAATAATTGTTTCGCCGATAGTAAGAAGGGTTCAACTAAACGCGATAACTCGCCGCCACGGCTGCCTGGCATTAAGGCTAACACTTTGCCTGTTTGTTCAAGCTCAAGTTCTTCACGTGCTGCTGCTTTATCTGATACCAGTGGAATATCATCTGCTAGCGAGTGGCCAACAAACTGACAAGGCACTTGATATTTATCGTAGAAGGCTTTTTCAAACGGTAATAAGGCAAGCACTAAATTCGTTGCCGCTTGCACTTTAAATACACGCTTTTCACGCCATGCCCATACTGACGGGCTCACGTAATGGACGGTTTTAATGCCTGCAGCTTTCAAACGCTGCTCAAGCGTTAGGTTAAAATCTGGCGCATCTATACCAATAAATACATCTGGCTTATTTTGGGTAAAATATTCGGTTAGTGACTTGCGAATATGCAACAGTCGACGAATGCGACCGAGCACTTCTACAATGCCCATCACCGCCAACTCATCCATGGCATAAAGGCTTTCAAAACCCAGCGCATTCATTTTCGGGCCACCAATACCGATAAATTTGGCATTCGGCTGCTTTTCAAGAATGGCCTTCATCAAACCTTCACCCAAGGTGTCACCTGAGTGCTCGCCAACGACGATGGCAATAACAGGAGGATTAGGCAGAGATTGGCTTTGGGGCTTATTTTGAGGCTTTTGTTTAGAATCAGGACCAGCAGAATCACTGGTCACTTTAGAAGATAAGGTCGACATTTGTGAGTGAAGAATTAACGAATAATGCCGCGTTGCGAGCTTTTAATAAACTCGGCAAAATCATTCACGGCTTCATGGTCTTTGGCTAATTCGTTAACACCCACTAGCGCGTCATCCACATTTAAGCCTTTGCGGTACACTTCTTTGTAGGCGCGACGAATTGCTAAAATCGTTTCTTTTGCAAAACCACGGCGCTTTAAGCCTTCCGTGTTTAAGCCAAACGGCGAAGCGCCATGACCAGATGCCATCACATACGGTGGCACATCTTTTAGTACTAAGGAGTTCGCAGCAATAAAGCTGTGCGCACCTATATGGCAGAACTGATGAACGCCGACCATGCCCCCTAAAATAGCCCAATCGCCAACATGTACATGGCCAGCAATAGAGGCGTTGTTCGCCATAATACAGTTGCTGCCGACCATGCAGTCATGAGCCACATGGGTGTAGGCCATAAACAGGTTGTTACTGCCGATTTGTGTCAAGCTATTGTCCTGAATTGTGCCGCGATGGATGGTACAACATTCACGGAAAGTGTTGTTGTCGCCAATAATCAGTTGCGTTGGCTCACCTGCGTATTTTAAATCTTGGCAATCTTCACCGATGGTCGCGAACTGATAAATTGTGTTGCCTTTGCCAATGGTTGTTGGCCCTTTGATGACAACATTCGAGCGAATATCACAGTTATCGCCAATGACGACATCCTTGCCAACATACGTCCAAGGTCCAATGGATACGTTTTCACCTATTTGAGCACCCGGCTCGATAATCGCTTGTTCGTGGATCACAGATTATAACTCTCGTCTTGCACACATAAGGTCAGCACTACAAACGACTTTGCCGTCAACGCGTGCTTCACCGTAGAACTTCCACATGCCGCGGCGTTCTTTTAGAAATTCAACGTGCAGGTGCATGGTATCGCCCGGCACAACTGGCTTTTTAAATTTAGCGTTGTCAATCGATGCAAATAAGTACATCTCGCCGTCATTGCGGCCTTCAGTTGACTTAAAGCCTAGCACACCTGTTGCTTGTGCTAAGCTCTCTAAAATCATCACACCAGGGAAAATCGAATAACCTGGGAAGTGACCAGTAAAAACTGGCTCGTTGACAGTAACGTTTTTAATACCATGCAGCCATTTGCCTGGCTCGAAATCAACAACGCGGTCAATTAATAACATTGGGTAGCGATGTGGGATGAGTTTTTGGATCTCTTCCACATCAATTGTGTTTGGTTCTCTTTCCAACTTAACTTTCCTTTTGCTGCTCGTTAAGCGTTTTTTCTAATGAGGTAATTTTCTTGGCCATCACATCTAGCTTACGCAATCGAGCATTCATTTTGTTCCAGTCTTTATTTGGCTGGGCAGGTATACCTGACGAATAGACACCGGGCTCTTTAACCCCTTTGGTGACCATTGACATACCGGTAAATACAACATTGTCAGCTATTTCGATATGACCATTGATTGCCGCCATACCACCAATAGTACAGTTGTTGCCAATTTTAACACTTCCAGCCACCACTGTGCAGCCAGCAATTGCAGTATTTTTACCAATCACTACGTTATGGGCAATTTGCACTTGGTTATCAATGATACAACCGTCACCAATTATAGTGTCTTCTAGTGCGCCGCGATCGACTGTGGTGCTCGCACCAATTTCTACGCGATCGCCAATAATAACACGGCCCAGTTGCGGTATTTTATGCCATTGGCCTTGGTGTGGTGCGTAGCCAAAACCATCGGCACCAATGACTGTATTGGCTTGAATTAAACAATCGCTACCAATCTCAACTTCATGGTAAACACTAATATTCGACCACAGCTTAGTATTCGCGCCAATTTGGGCATGTTTACCAATGAAACATCCCGCGCCAATCATTGCGCCATCAGCGATTGAGGCGCCTGCTTCAATGACGGTATTAGCACCAATCGCCACACCTTCACCAATAACAGCGTTGTCATCAATAACCGCTGTTGGATGAATATTGGTCGCTGATGCTGGAGTGCGGTCTAGCAGCTTAGCTGTTAATGCATAGCCCATGTAAGGGTTATCCATCACCAAGGCATTGGTTCGACATTGCTCAGCCATATCAGGCGTTACAATTACCGCGCAGGCTTGAGTGTCTTTTAGTTGGTTTTGGTATTTACTGTTTGCCAGGAAGGCAATTTGATCATTTTTTGCAGTCGCTAATGTAGCAAGACTGCTAACGGAAATGTTGCCATCTCCCTTAACAGTCGCGCCAATATGCTTTGCAATATCAGTTAGGGTATAACTCATTGCAATGTTCTTTTTCCGGTGGTGTTAGTTTAGCTTGCTTACTTGCTCAACTACTTGTTCAGTAATGCTAGTTTCAGGCTTTGAGAAAACTACCGCTTTTTGCTCAATAACCATGTCGTACTTTTCTTTCGCTGCAATGTTGTCGATTGCTTGACGAACTAAAGCGATAATTTTTGAAGTTTCTTCGTTTTGACGAACTTGCGTTTTTTGCTGAAAGTCTTTGCCTTTCGTTTGGTATTCTTGGAATTTAGTCGCAATTTCTTTATCAAGATCCGTCTTTTCTTTGTCAGTCATTAACGAAGAATCACGCTTTTTCTTTTCTTGAAAGTACTTGATGTCTTTTTCTAATTGCGCAAGTACGGCTTTTTCGTCTTTAAATTCAGTTTCTAACTTTTGCATTACAGCAGCAGTTTGAGGAATCTTTGTCATTACTTCTTGGAAGTTAACAACGGCAATTTTTTGTGCCATAGCAGAGCCAGCTAACAACATGCTTGATGCTGCTGTGGTTAGTGCCAATGTTTTCATTAACTTTTTCAACGTTTTCTCCTAAATATGAATACTTATTATAATCTCAGCAAACTCAGCTGCTGGTTAGAATGTTTGACCAATGTTAAAGCTGAAGAAACTTGTATCATCCCCATCTTCTTTTTTCAATGCTTTGGCGAAGCTAAAGATCATTGGTCCCATTGGCGATAACCATTGTACAGATAAACCAGCCGAACTACGGTAGCGGCCAATATCTGAATAATCATCAATCTTGATAAATTCGTTCGGGTCGAGGTCGCGGTAGTCATCAACGTCAAACTCGGTATCCCACACGTTACCAACATCAACGAATAAGCTGCTACGTACACTGTTCGAGAAGCCTTCGTCAACAAACGGTAATGGGAATACTAGCTCCACACCACCAATGGCAAGAGCGTTACCACCTACTGAATTTCGTGAAATATCAATAATGTCATGGTCTGGCCCTAAACAACAGGCGCCACCATTACCAACAGGGTCTGGCGTACCGCCAATTGCGGTTGGGCGTCTAAAGATCGCACGTGGGCCAACAACGTTGTTTTCAAAGCCACGTAGCGTGTCTGAACCACCTGCTCTGAAGTTTTCCCAGAATGGTAAAATTTGGTCATTACCATTGATGGTATCGTAACCGTTCGCGTAACCCGCTTCAAAGCGCGTTAAGACCGTCCATTTTTGATCACGAGTTAGCGGGAAGTACCACTTGGTTTTCAAATTTAACTTAAAGAAGTTAACGTCTGAATTCGGCGTTGTAATTTTCGCTGAAAAGCTTTGTTGTGAACCCGCCGTTGGGAAAGTACCACGGTTAAGGGTTGAACGTGAAATACCGGCTGATAAATCAAAGGTTTCAAACGTTAATCTCGCGTCTGGATCATCCGGATCTGAATATAATTCGTAGAAGCGTTGAATTTGCTCATAGGTTTGTAAACGCGTAATACCGTTACTCTTGTAACCTAAGCCAAAGTTAACGCGTACATATTCGTTGATTGGGAAACCAAGGTTTACGCCAACACCATAGGTTTTGTTTTCGTATTCAACTAAGTTTGCACTACCGGCATCGAACTCGTTGTAGTACAAAGAGCCGCCAAGTGAAATGCCATCAACGGTAAAATATGGATCTGTGTATGATACGCTCACCGCACGTGAGTAACTTACCGTATTAATATTGAATGCTAATCGGTTACCCGTTCCTAAGAAGTTATTTTGCTGAACACCGGCATTTAAACTTAAGTTCGTTTGCGAGCCATAACCAATACCTGCGGTAAATGAGCCTGAAGGTTGCTCTTTTACATCAAAGTCAACGTTTACCAGATCTTCTTCACCCGGTAGCTGGGTGGTTTCAAATTCAACAGTTTCCATGTAAGGCAAGCGTGATAAACGCGCTTTTGAGCCTTCGACCAAGCTGTTTGATAACCATGCACCTTCCATTTGACGAAGCTCACGACGCAAAACGCGATCGGCGGTCACATGGTTACCTTTAAAGTTGATGCGGTTTACGTAAATTCGTTTACCTGGGTCAACTGAAATCGACAGCTTAACGGTTTTGTCGTCATCATTGATTTCTGGAATGGTAGTTACCTTCGGGTAAGCGTAACCGAATCGGCCTAAGAAACGGCTAATGGTTTCTTCAGTGTATGTAACTTCTGCGCCGTTATATAACTTGCCAGCTTTTAACGGGTTAATCGCGCGAATCGTTTGCTCAAACCCCGCCATGTCACCGACAAAGTCAACTTCGCTAACCGTGTACTGCTCACCTTCAGTGACGTTAAGGGCAATATAAACTTGCTCTTTATTTGGCGTCATCGACACTTGTGTTGAATCTACTTTAAAGCGCAGGTAACCGCGATCTAAATAGAAACTTTCAATGGTTTCCATATCCCCTTGCAGGGTTTGCTTTTGGTAGCGGTCTTGCGCCAAGAAGTCCCACCATGGCGAGTCATAAGTTAGCTCAATGTTCTTAAGCACTTCCTCGTCAGTAAAGACTTCATTACCCACTAAGTTAATCTGTTCAATCGCAGCGGCGTCGCCTTCTTCAAAAACAAACTTTAAGTTAACTCGATTGCGCGGTAGGTGAGTAACTTCAGCCTTAACATTAGCGTTGTACTTACCAACACTGTGGTAGAAATCTTCCAAGCCCATTTCTATGCCTGAAATAACTGTACGGTCGAGCGTTTCACCGACGCGAATATTACTGTCGTCTAGACTTTGCGTTAGTTGCTCGTCTTTAAGGTCACTATTGCCTTCAAAGGTGATCTCACTAATCGTTTCACGCTCTTGAACGCTATAAATAACGCGATTGCCGTCTTTAAACACCTGAATGTTGTTAAAGTGGCCGGATTTATACAAAGCTTTTATCGATTGTGATACGCGGAATTCGTTTAGGGTGTCGCCAACATTAAATGGAATATGCGTTAATGCTGCGCCTAACGCGACACGCTGTAGCCCTCTGATTTGGATATCTTCAACTTGGAAGTCATCTGAAGCTTGAACAGACGTGCCTAAGGTGCCTAATAGAACCGCTAAGGCAATTTTTTTAATCATCATAAGTGTAACTTTGTTTACTTCTTTTTATTAAAGCCGCGATATATCGTTAAAGATGGCGATGCTCATTAAGGTGAGTAACGCAAGTGCCCCGAATCGAAATCCCAACTCTTGAATTTTTTCTGGTACAGGCTTTCCTGTTAAAAGCTCTATAAGGTAATAAAGTAAATGGCCGCCATCAAGTACTGGTAACGGTAAAAGGTTAATTATTCCTAAATTAATGCTAATTAACGCTAAAAAGCCCAAAAAATAAACGAATCCATAGCCAGCACTATTTCCTGCGCCTTGTGCGATGGAAATTGGCCCACTTAAGTTCTTCACTGACACATCACCAGTGATTAACTTGCCAATCATTTCGAAACTTAAGACCACTAAATTCCACGTACGTTCCATACTTTCAGGAAAACTTCCCAAAACGCCATGAGCAATAGTGATTCTATGTCCCTCAGGCCAAGGATCTAACTTAGGTGAAATTCCAAGATATCCGACTAATTTACCATTGACTTCACGAGCATCTGGCAAAACCGTTAGTGCTACTTGCTGACCGTTACGTAACACAGTCAAGGCAACCTCTTGTTTGGCTAAGGCTTTTATCTCAGTCGCAAAAAATCGCCAGTCATTATTGATGGTCTCGCCATTAATTGACAGCAGTGTATCACCTATTTGTAAACCAGCTTTTGCGGCAGCACTGCCCTCTCCAACCGCAGCTACTTCGGTATGGACTTTAGGAGAAAATGGCACAATGCCTAAGCTTGCTAATGACGAGGTTTTCTCTGGTGCAAATTGCCAGTCAGCGGTGTCTAGCGTGAACTCTTTGGCGTAAACGCTGTCTGGTTGTCTCGCTTTAATGGCAATGGACGATTGGCCAATCTCGCCCACCAACGCCATGTTAATATCTTGCCAATCTTTGACTGACTTGCCTGCGACCTCAGTGATTTCACCGTTAACAGGCAGCTGCGCTTTTGCCGCAATAGAATTAGGCGTTAACTCACCAATGTAAGGTTTTACACTAGGTACGCCAATTAAAAACATGAAATAGAAAGCAACAATGGCAAAAGCGAAGTTGGCTAGCGGGCCGGCAGCAATGATCGCAATACGCTGGTATACAGATTTATTATTAAAGGCGAGATGAGCTTTTTCTGATGGTACATCGTCAACTCGCTCGTCGAGCATTTTAACGTAACCACCGAGCGGAATAAGCGCTACGACAAACTCAGTACCGTGTTTGTCAGTTCGTCGCCAAATTGGTTTGCCAAAACCAACCGAAAAGCGGTCTACTTGCACCCCACACTTACGTGCTACCCAAAAGTGACCGTACTCATGCACTGTTACGAGTATACCTAAGGCAACAACAAAAGAGGCTAGATTCCAAATCACATCAAACATTTGCTCAACCTCACTCGCTTTCCATTAATTTTGCTAGTTGATCTTTAGCGTATACGCGCACATTCGCGTCTAACGAAATAACGTCATCAATCGTAGTCACTTGTTGTGAGACAAATTGCTGCACCGATAATTCATTGATACGGAAAATGTCGGTAAATTTGATTTGGTGATTTAAGAAGGCTTCAACTGCAATTTCATTAGCGGCATTAAGCGCGGTACAAGCCGCTTGGCCTTGAGAGCAGGCATCTATCGCTAGCTTTAAATTTGGGTAGCGCTCAAAATCAACCGCTTCAAACTCAAATGGTTTGGTATTGAAAAAATCAAGCGGTTCAACGCCTGCATCAATACGCTCTGGGTATGCCATGGCATGCGCAATTGGTGTACGCATATCTGGGTTACCCATTTGCGCGATCACTGAGCCATCTTTGTATTGCACCATTGAATGAATGGTACTTTGCGGGTGCAGTACCACCTGAATTTGCGAAGGCTCAACATTGAAAAGCCATTTTGCTTCGATAAACTCTAGGCCTTTGTTCATCATAGTCGCAGAGTCTACCGAGATTTTCTTGCCCATGTCCCAGTTTGGATGAGCAACCGCTTGCTCTGGTGCTACATCCGCTAACTCACTAACGGGCTTAGTGCGAAACGGTCCACCAGAGCCCGTGAGTAAAATTTTGCTAATACCATTGTCGGCCAGTTGGCATTCGCCCGGCCTGTGCTGTTCAAACTCTGGTAAACACTGGAAAATCGCATTGTGCTCGCTATCAATAGGCAATAATTTTGCGCCTGATGCTTTCACCGCGTCGATAAAGATTTGGCCTGAAGTGACTAACGATTCTTTATTTGCCAGCAATACTCGCTTACCCGTTTTAACGGCAGATAGCGTTGGCATTAAGCCAGATGAACCAACAATAGCTGCCATGACCGTATCAACCTGGTCACTGCTCGCAATATCACACAAGGCTTGTTCGCCATAGCTGACTTCAATATTGGCTATACCATTTTCAACTAATAACGTTGACAGTTTTGTCGCCGTTTCTTGGCAGCCCATCACCACATATTGTGGTTTAAACTCAAGACACTGCGCTAACATTTTCTCAACGCGAGAGTTTGCTGACATTGAAATGACAGTAAAACGCTCAGGGTGGCGCCTAACAATATCTAAGGTGCTTTCACCAATAGAACCCGTCGAACCTAAAATACAAAGTTGATGTTGCTGCATACTAATCACAAATAAACACTGGGCTGCTTACCAGCCAATTAGCACATAGCACAGTGCGTAAATTGGCGCTGTCGCGGTTAAACTATCAATGCGATCAAGTACACCGCCATGACCCGGTAAAATCGAACCACTGTCTTTCACTCCTGCTTGGCGCTTAAACATGCTTTCGTTTAAATCACCTAATACAGAAATAGTGGTAATGACAACCGTTACAGGAAGTACAATGGCGAACTGCTCTGCGTTCCAACCAATGATTTTGCCAGCGGTAACCACCAGCAAACAGGCAGAAGCGATACCACCGAAGAAACCCTCTAACGTTTTACCTGGGCTTACATTTGGCATTAGTTTGTGTTTACCAATTGATTTACCCACAAAGTACGCACCAATATCAGCGCTCCACACCATCAAGAACAAGAACATAATGAGCTGTGCACCATGATATGGGTCGGTTTGGTATTCGCTTGAACGGATCACCATAAACGCAAGCCAAGCAGGTACTAAAGTTAGCCAGCCAAAGACACCGCGAATCGAGCGATGGCTTGACCAAAATGAACTAAATCTCGGGTACAAGAATGTTAATAATGCCGACAATGCCCACCAAGCAACGGCAAGCCACAATATGTAGATAGCATTTTGTTGCAGCACGCCTTTGTCAAGCCACAAAGACTCTGGTGGCATAAATGACCAAATCGCCCCTAAAATAACGACACTGGCAAATACGAAAAATAAACGACGGGTTTTACGAGCAAAGCCCATTAATGGGCCCCACTCCCATGCACCAATGGCCATAATAGCAACCATTAATGCGCCGAACAGAGGCAACGGCAAATAGAAGATTGCCGCAATAGCTAACGGCGCTAAGACAACGGCCGTAAGAATTCTTTGCTTTAACAAGCGATATTCCTTTTATTGTTGTTTTACTTGCTCACCAGTTTGAC
Organism: Thalassotalea euphylliae; assembly: GCF_003390395.1. NCBI lineage: Bacteria > Pseudomonadati > Pseudomonadota > Gammaproteobacteria > Alteromonadales > Colwelliaceae > Thalassotalea > Thalassotalea euphylliae. The sequence goes on from NZ_QUOV01000001.1 coordinate 2,893,061, forward strand.
CAAAACGTCGTTCGCGTTGGCAAAAAGTGTCCACCGCTTTATTAAACTCGTTTTCGTTAAAGTCAGGCCATAGGGTATCAGTGAAGTAAAACTCCGCATAAGCCGCCTGCCACAGTAAAAAGTTACTAATACGGTGGTCACCACCTGTGCGAATAAGTAAGTCTAATTCTGGCATATCTGCCAAGCTAGTATGCTGGTGTAACAACTCCTCGTTGATGTCAGCAGTTGAAATTTCATTAGCTTGAACTTGTGCGGCTAACTTTCTGGCGGCATGGGCAATATCCCAACGACCACCATAGTTTGCTGCAACAGATAACACCATGCCTTGGTTGTGCTCGGTGAGTTGCTCTGCGGCTCTGATTTTTTCTTGTAGTTTGTCAGAGAAACGCGACACATCACCAATCACTCGAAATTTTATATCGTTTTTATGCAAGCGCTTTACTTCGCGATTTAGCACTAACATAAACAGTTCCATTAATACCGAAACTTCTTCTTCAGGTCGCAACCAGTTCTCGCTACTAAAAGCGAATAGGGTTAACGCTTTTACGCCCATTTTGCGAGCCGCACTAACCGATGCACGAACAGACTCAACACCAGATTTGTGGCCAAAAACGCGTTTTTTGCCCTGCTGCTGAGCCCAACGCCCATTGCCGTCCATAATGATGGCAACATGCTGCGGTGCGCTGATAGCTGAAGTTTCTAATTCAGAGATGTTTGACACTTAAATCTCACTATATAAAAACGCCGTAGTAAAACTTCACTACGGCGTGTATTCCTTTCGCTGGAAAATTAAATTTCCATTAATTCCGCTTCTTTTTCAACCAGTAGTTGGTCTACTTGCTTCACATATTTGTCGGTGATTTTTTGGATTTCATCTTCCGCTTGGTGCATCTCGTCATCACTGATTTCTTTTTCTTTGTTCAGTGTTTTCACATCAGAGTTTGCATCACGGCGAATGTTGCGAATGGCAATTTTACCGTTCTCACCTTCACCTTTAACCACTTTTACTAGGTCTTTACGACGTTCTTCAGTCAGCGGCGGCAATGGAATGCGAATCAGCGTGCCCTGTGAAGACGGGTTTAAACCTAAATCAGACGATAAAATCGCTTTTTCAACAGCGCCGATCATTGATTTATCAAACACTGTGATCGCTAATGTACGTGCATCTGGAACTGAAACGTTACCCACTTGGTTAAGTGGTGTATCAGCACCGTAGTAATCTACTGAAATGTTGTCCAATAGTGAAGGATGCGCACGACCCGTACGGATTTTATTTAAATTTGTTTTTAATGATTCGATGCTCTTACTCATGCGAGTTTCTGCATCTTTTTTAATATCTTCAATCACTTGGATATTCCTTAATACTGAACAATTAATCTAAGTTTTCGGCGTGATCTATGGTTGTGCCTTCAGCTTGGCCCATTACCACACTTTTTAATGCGCCCGGCTTGTTCATGTTGAATACACGAATTGGCATGCTGTGATCACGCGCTAGGGTAAAGGCCGCTAAGTCCATTACCTTTAATTCTTTTTCTAGCACTTCTTGGTAAGTTAAGTGGCTGTATAAAGTTGCTTCTGGATTTTTTACCGGATCTTCCGAGTAAATGCCATCAACTTTTGTCGCTTTTAATACAGCGTCAGCTTCAATTTCGATACCGCGTAAACACGCAGCTGAATCTGTGGTAAAGAATGGGTTACCTGTACCGGCACTGAAAATAACCACGCGACCTGACTTTAACATGCCAATCGCATCAGCCCAGTTGTATGTGTCACAAACACCAGCTAAGTCGATTGCCGACATTAAACGTGCATTTACAAACGCGCGGTGAAGTGCGTCACGCATCGCAAGACCATTCATTACCGTTGCTAGCATCCCCATTTGGTCGCCAACAACACGGTTCATGCCCGCTTCAGCAAGACCAGCACCACGGAATAAGTTACCACCACCGATCACTAAGCCTACTTGAATACCTAACTCAACGAGTTCTTTTATTTCTTGCGCCATGCGGTCAAGAATTTTCGGATCAATACCGAAACCTTCATCACCCATAAGGGCTTCACCACTGAGTTTTAGAAGAATACGACGATACGTAGGTTTAGGGTTGGTGCTCATAAGCTCAAGATTCCTGTAGATAAAACTGTCGCAGCCGAAATTGACCGCGGCTATTTTAATGGTTTTTACAAAACATCTAAAGCTTTAAATAAAGAAAGGGAATTTAGCGGCGCTTTAATAGAAAAAAGCGGTTATTTAATATGCGAATTAGATATTTTACTCCACTTTTAAGCGCAGCTTTAACCACAATGCCATTGCGCCAAATGCCAATTCTGCTGCCAGATATATGCACATGATGAGATTTGGGTCACCATCAATCACTATACCTGTAAGCCGACCCAATGCCATTGAGAGCAAAAAGAGTGCGACCATTGTTAACGCTAAGTCAATATCATTTCGAACTTTTACAATCAGCAATAGCAGCAAACCAATAGCCAATTGTGCGCCGCCATATGTAGCTCGAAAATCAATGATAGCAGAAGAACTCGTTGGACTTGCATCGGTTATCAACATCGCCATTTCAATTGGGAAAAAAATAAAGCCCAAACCATAGAGCAAAAAGAAAACTGCTGTTGCGTAACATAATAGTTTTGCCATTTATCCCTCCAAGAAATTAATAGGTGATCACGAGCCAATAGATTTAATCTACCTTTAACATCGCAAAGCTAAATAGCCATAAATTCATCTGCGAAAACGAGGTAAAAGTTGATTATTTAACGCCCCTTGATTGAAATCAACAGCTTACAGAGCACTTTTCTAGTATTCTGCTCACTCTAAGACTAAAGCAACATATTCGCTGTTATTCATAAAAGCGCCAGAGGCAATCGATAAGGACATCAGGGAAATGAGAATTAAAGTTTTTGCCACCGTATTAGGTTCGCTGCTAATCGCCCATGCACAAGCAGATTCTGTTGGTTTATATTTCGGCGGCCAATTTTGGCAGAGCAATGCAAGTGGCGCGCTTGGCGGGAAAAACACGCAAGTGGATTTCAATTTGGAAAACGAGCAGCAAACTAGTTTCTTTGTTGCAGTTGAGCATCCTCTGCCTTTTCTGCCTAACCTGCGTATTGCCCAAACATCATTAGACACCACAGGTAAGGCAACGTTAGTACAAGCGCTTAATTTCGGCGGCGACACTTTCCCTATTAGCAACCAAGTGAGTGCTGATGTTGATATGAGTTATACCGACTACACCTTGTATTACGAAATAATCGACAATCGTGCTATTTCGGTTGATTTAGGGCTAACCGCGCGGGACTTTAGCGGCGACATTGCCCTGACAGGTTCAACTGTACTTATCGAAGAATGTGAAATTATAGTGCCGGACACCTGTGTTGCCCCAACCGTAACAGGCTCCCGTATTCCCCAAGGTAAAATTAATATCGACGATATCGAACCTATGTTATACGCAGCGACAATGATTAGTTTGCCGCTAAGAGGTCTGCACTTCTTTGCTCAAGGTGATGTCTCTGTTACAGGTGATCATTCACTTGCAGATTATCAAGTTGGCCTACGTTACGACCTAATACAAAATATGGTCGTAGACTTAAATCTAACGCTAGGCTATCGGGCAGTGAATCTCGAATTCGAAGATTTAGATGGTTTATATAGTGACCTTAAATTTAAAGGTGCTTTTGCAGGAATGGTTGTTCATTTTTAGCCTTTTTAAAGGTTATAAACCAAATTAACCTATTGAAGGCACCAATAATGAGGAGCAATCCTCACTTTTCTTTGCCCATTGCCCCCTTTAGTTTGTAGCTCCACATTGATAAAAAATAATGCTTAATAATTACACCTTTAGCTATTTCATTAGCCATAAAAAAACCGCTCAGTTGAGCGGTTTTTAGTAAGCTTTATTTAAACTAGCTAATAGCTAATTTAAATTATTCGCCTTTAGCTGCAGCGATTTGCGCTTCAACTTCTGCTGCGAAATCTTCTTCTTTCTTCTCGATACCTTCACCTACTTCTAGGCGAACGAATGCAGAAACTGAAGTTGCTTTTTCTTTAAGAACCTGACCAACAGTGCTCTTTGGTTCCATGATGAAAGCTTGACCCGTTAAAGAAATTTCACCAGTGAATTTCTTCATGCGGCCAGTAACCATTTTCTCAGCGATTTCAGCAGGCTTGCCTTCGTTCATCGCGATGTCGATTTGGATAGCTTTTTCTTTTTCTACTACGTCAGCTGGTACATCTTCAGGGTTGATGAACTCAGGCTTAGACGCAGCAACGTGCATTGCCATGTGCTTAAGTGTTTCAGCGTCACCTTCACCAGCAACAACAACACCAATTTTTGCACCGTGCTTGTAAGAAGCTAGGTTAGCACCTTCAACGTATGCTACGCGACGTACGTTGATGTTTTCACCGATTTTAGCAACTAGTGCAACACGCTCTTCTTCGAACTTAGCTTGTAAGTCTTCGATAGATAATTTTTCAGCGGCAGCAGCGTCAGCAACTTTGTTAGCAAAGTTTAAGAAGTTTTCGTCTTTTGCAACGAAGTCAGTTTGACAGTTAACTTCTACTAATGCGCCGTCTTTAATGATGATTTGGCCTTCAGCAGCGATGTTACCCGCTTTTTTAGCAGCTTTTGCTTGACCAGACTTACGCATGTTTTCGATCGCAAGTTCCATATCACCGTCAGTTTCCTGAAGGGCTTTTTTACAATCCATCATGCCTGCGCCAGTACGGTCGCGTAATTCTTTAACTAATGCAGCAGTAATTGCCATGAGTTAATTCCTCAATATATAAAAATCTAGAGTCTGCAATGCCAAGTATGGAGGCCTGACATTGCAGATAAATTAAAGAGTGTTAGTAAAAGCGATTATTCCGCTTCAACGAAACCGTCTTTTTCAGCAGCAACAGCGATGTTTTGCTCACGACCTTCAACAACAGCGTTAGCTACTGCATCTGTGTATAGAGAGATCGCACGGATCGCATCGTCGTTACCAGGCACGATGTAATCAACACCGTCTGGGTTTGAGTTAGTATCAACTACAGCTACTACTGGAATACCTAGGTTGTTTGCTTCTTTAACAGCAATGTGCTCGTGATCAGCGTCGATGATGAATAAAGCATCAGGTAAACCACCCATGTTTTTAATACCACCAAGGCTCTTCTCAAGCTTTTCCATTTCACGAGTACGCATTAACGCTTCTTTCTTAGTTAAAGCGTCGAATGTACCGTCAGTGCTTTGAGCTTCTAGGTCTTTTAAACGTTTGATTGATTGACGAACTGTTTTCCAGTTAGTCAACATACCACCTAACCAACGGTGATCAACGTAGAATTGGTCAGCTTTGATTGCTGCTTCACGAACGGCTTCGCTAGCTGCACGCTTAGTACCAACGAATAAGATTTTACCTTTCTTAGCAGAGATGCCAGATAAGAAAGCTAAAGCGTCGTTGAACATTGGAACAGTTTGTTCTAGGTTGATGATATGAACTTTGTCGCGCGCACCGAAAATGAATGGCTTCATTTTAGGGTTCCAGTAACGAGTTTTGTGACCGAAGTGAACACCTGCTTTAAGCATGTCGCGCATAGAAACGTTTGGCATAATTTTTCCTCTTGGGGTTAAGCGTCCATACATCCGATATACACGACTCATAGCAGCGTTCAATGACGCTTGGAGCACCCCGGGTATACCTCTGCAAGATGTATGTGAGTTTATAAAAATGTGTTGCTCATCAAGAGATAACACGACTTAAGTTAATAATGCTATGACTTACCGCTACTACTGACCGGCAACTGTTATTGAATAAGTTACCCACCAAACGATAAATTTAGCGGCGCGTATTATTCCACAACACTTGATTAAACACCAGCAAAACCCACTAACAAATTGTAGAATTTATCGCCACCCTATCGGCTTGCCGTTTTTGATAAAAAAGAACTGTTGATCACAGGCAAGAGAGCGCCAATACAGATTGAAAATAGTGGTAAAAGCGCGCGTTAGCATCGCCCTCTTTTTTCACCAAATAACTAAGGGGTAAGGTAACTAAAACGCTGTTGCGCTTGATAAACCCTGTTTGAAACTGATTAACGATAGTAATCGCCACCGACAACAGCTAAAATTAGGCCATTAATTACCTCAATAGAAATAGAGATTTACGCCAATGGCCACTGAGCTATTTTTTATTTACGACAGCCACTGCCCGTGGAGCTATGCCACCACCAATTTAGTAAGCGCTGTTGCCGAGAAGTTGCCGAAAATTAAAATTCACTTCTTGCACAGTGGTTTATATGACGGTGAAGATAAGATCACTCGTAAAATCACCAATCAGGTGACTGAGCTAAGTAACATTAAATTTGGCGAACAATACTTAGCCAAGTTGAGCGAAACAAAAGACAGCACCTTAGGCGCAAACCTGATGGCTTGGTCGCAAGCAAAATGTCCGGAAAAGTCACTAGCGATTTTAAAAGCAATGCAACAAGTACATTTCCAAGAAGGTAACCCATTAACCAACGCTGATGATGTTGCTGATATTGTCGAACGACTAAAACTATCGCCATCAAGCAAATGCTTGCAGTCAGACAAGTTTGTAAAAGATGCAGAGTTTATGCTGGCTGATATCGAAGAAATTCAAGATATTATTGGCACTCGTGCAATCCCTGCACTTTTGCTGGCGCATAATGATGAATTAGTATTGCTTAATCACAACCTTTATCTGTTAGAGCCATCAGCCATTGTTGATGCGATTAATCAAGAAATACGTTAGCTTTTAGTTGGGCTAGCACAGCTAGCGCCAGATTATCAATAAGCTATCAAGCGCCAAGTGTTTTACCCCGCACTTGGCGTTTTTTTTGGCTGTTATCCAGCGCTCCTTTCTCAACTTCTCGTCCTTTATCACCTCCTTATTAACAACCGAATCTAAAGAATTTATCCGCGCGTTGAATTGGCATTATTGTCTAGTCGCAAAAACGAATGGTAAAACCCATAGCAACTTATACCAATTGAATAAATTAGTTGATCAATTATGGCGTAGGAAAAAGGTACATAAACAAGGCGTTATTTTTTGTTAACTAGTAGTTCTAATTTCAAAAATAACAACGCAGTTAATGAGCATTTTAACCAGCCAGAATGATCAAGTATTTATTGAAATTGGTATTAATACGTTTAGTGATTTGATAACCAAAACCAATCATTGGGAAAGCCCTTAAAAACATGTAGAATGTGGGCAATTTTATTTGAGAAAATATAGAGATTTAGATGACGATCCCGATTAAAAGTCAGGAAGAAATTGAAAAAATGCGCGTGGCAGGCAAGCTTGCCGCGGACGTATTGGAAATGATTGAGCCACATGTCAAAGCTAGCATCACCACAGACGAGCTCAATACCATTTGCGCGGAATACACAGAGAAAGTGCAAGAAGCTATTTCTGCACCGCTTAACTACCACGGTTTTCCAAAGTCAATTTGTACATCAGTCAACCACGTTGTATGTCACGGTATTCCTGACGGCACAGCATTAAAAGACGGTGATATTATCAATATTGATATCACGGTGATCAAAGACGGTTATCACGGCGATACCAGCAAGATGTTTTTAATTGGTGACGTTTCGCCAGAAGATCGCCGTTTATGTCGCATCACGCAAGAAGCGCTATACACAGGTTTGAAAAAAGTGAAGCCAGGTGTTGCGTTTGGTGAGATTGGTGCAGCAATACAGAAATTTATCAAAAAGTCTGGCCGATTCGGTATTGTCAAAGAGTATTGTGGTCATGGCATTGGCGCGCAGTTCCACGAAGAACCACAAATTGTGCACTACAAGAACAACGATAAAACTAAAATCCAAGAGGGTATGTGTTTTACCGTTGAGCCAATGATCAACATGGGCAAGGCGGGCACTATCTTAGATAAAGAAGATAACTGGACGGTGTACACGGTTGACGGTAAAAAATCAGCTCAGTGGGAACACACAATCCTAGTGACCAAAAACGGTTGTGAAATTTTAACTTTGCGCAGTGACGATACCATTCCGCGCCAGTTAAACAACTAATTCAGCAGACGATTAACTAGACGTTCAACAAGACAAACTAAAAAGCATTACTGTGGAAAATAACAACTTCATACCCAGTCATTTTCAAGAGCCGCTGTGTGTTACCGCACCGACAATGACCAGTGCCGAAGTCTGCGCATTAAGCAAAGACTTCAATCAGTGGCTGCTCTCCATTTTTATCGAAGAAGACATGGAAAACTTGGTACGTGCTCGTGCCCTGTTTGTTGATTTGGTGCTCACGAAATTGTGGGTGCAACATCAGCTTGACGAATATCAACTGAGCCTTATCGCTGTAGGCGGTTATGGCCGTGGTGAGCTGCACCCGCATTCCGACGTTGATATTTTGCTACTCACCCAGCAAAGCATTGAAAAGGATCTCGAAGAAAAAATTGGTGCCTTTATTACCCAACTCTGGGACGTAAAGTTTGATATTGGCCACAGTGTACGTGACGTACAAGAATGTTTAAAACAAGCGGTTAATGACGTTACCATTGCCACCAACTTGATGGAAATGCGGTTGATTTGTGGTAATCAGGCACTGGCTGAGCAATTGCAACCACTGCTACAAGAAGATGTATTCTGGACGTCAGAAAAATTCTTTATCGCCAAGCGTGAAGAGCAATTTAAACGTCACAATCAATACCACGGCGCTTCCTATACACTTGAACCTAACTTAAAGGCCAACCCAGGCGGTTTGCGTGATATCCAAACCATTGCATGGGTCGCTAAACGCCATTTTATGGCGAACTCGCTGGTTGAACTGGTTGAACACAAATACTTAACCTTGAACGAGTATACCGAGCTTGTTGAGTGTCAAGATTACTTGTGGCGTATGCGCTTCGCCCTACATCATGTTGCTGGGCGCAGTGAAAACCGTTTGTTATTTGATTACCAAGCCGATGTCGCGAAAATGATGGGCTTTGGCAGTGCAGGTAAGAAGTCGGTTGAACGTATGATGAAGCGATTTTTCCGCATTATTGGCCGCGTTGCTGAACTCAATAAAATGCTACTTCAGCATTTTGAAGAAGAAATTTTAGTGAACAAAACTGAGCCAGCAGTAGTTGAACTCAACAAAGACTTTATTGTTGTTGGTGGCCTAATTAAAGTCACCAATAATCGCTTGTTTATGCGCCCAGTTAAAATTATGGAAATGTTTTTAACTATCGCGCAGAACCCCGTGATTAAAGGCTTGCATTCAGAAACGTTGCGAACTTTACGCAATGCTCGCCGCCGCCTAGTTTCGCGTTTAAATGATTACGAAGAAAACCGCCGAATTTTCATTGAAATTATCAAGCACCCTCGTGGCTTGGGCTTGGCCTTTAGCCTAATGCACAGACACAGTATTTTGGGCGCTTACCTGCCAGAGTGGCGCTCGATTGTTGGCCAAATGCAGTTTGACTTATTCCATGCTTACTCGGTAGACGAGCATAGCTATCGCTTAATTAAAAACCTGTATCGCTTTAGCCAACCAGAGCATAACCATGAATTTCCGCGTTGTAGCAAAATTGTGCAACGTATTCGCAAGCCGGAAGTTTTATATTTAGCGGGTATTTTCCACGACATCGCTAAAGGCCGTGGTGGCGACCATGCAGAGCTTGGCGCAGTAGATGCGCTTAATTTTGCCAAAGAGCACAAACTTAACGATCACGATGGCCGTATGATCGCGTGGCTAGTTCAGCAGCATTTATTAATGTCGGTAACCGCCCAGCGCCGTGATATTTCAGACCCTGATGTGATTAAGCAATTTGGTGAAATTGTTCGCGATGAAGCGCACTTAGATTACTTGTATTGTTTAACCGTTGCCGATATGCGCGCGACTAACGAAAGTTTATGGAATAGCTGGAAAGCTAACTTATTAGAAGAGCTTTATCTCGCCACTAAACGCGCTTTCAGACGAGGCCTTGAGAAACCTGTTGATTTGGCTGACCAAATTCGAGAAAACGAACAACAAGCACAGGAATTATTGGTTGCAGAAGGTATCGCTGAAGATGCGATTAGCGAACTATGGCAGGAGTTTAACTCTGATTACTTCCTTCGCTATTCACCTACGCAAATAGCTTGGCACACGCAACATATTCTGGGCCATAATCGCAATGAGCCACTAGTGATAGTAAGCCCAAAACCTTATCGCGGTGGTACGGAAGTCTTTGTCTTCACCAAAGAGCGCTCAAATATTTTCGCCAATACCGTCGCCCTGCTCGGTAGCAAAAAACTGTCGATTCATGACGCGAAAATTATTACCAGCAATACAGGTTACACGGTTAATACGTTCGTGGTATTGGATCATCAATCAAAGGCCATTACTGACGAACCTCGTCAGCTTGAAATAGCACGTTTGCTTGCCTCGCGCTTAAGCCAAGAAACACTAGCAACGATCGAAGTTCAGCCGGTATCTAAACGTTTGCAAACGTTTAACTTAAAAACACAAGTAGGCTTCATCCAAACAGAAGATGACAGCACCACCTTGTTGGAAATTATCACCACTGACCGACCTGGCTTACTAGCCAGCTTCGCACAGGTGTTTGCCGACTTAAAGCTAAACATTCATAGCGCCAAAATCACCACATTTGGCGAGCGTGCTGAAGACGTATTTACCGTCTCAAATGCAGACTACCAAGCATTAACGACAACAGAACAACAACTTTTAAACGAACGTCTTTGTGACAATATCGTTTAACAAACGAAGGATTTAACATGCAAAATCAAGAGATTACAGACTTGCAAGCAACGATTGAACAAGCGTTTGAAAATCGTATGTCTATTACGCCTGCAACGGTAACCGATGAGGTAAAAACAGCGGTATTAGACGCACTTGCTGCGCTAAACAATGGCTCAGCCCGAGTGGCTGAAAAAGTCGCTGGCGAATGGGTTGTTCATCAATGGCTAAAAAAAGCTGTACTGCTTAGCTTCCGCATTTGGGACAATGAAATTATTGACGGCGCAGAGAGCAAATTCTTCGATAAAGTGCCATTAAAATACAGTGACTACACACAAGCAATGTTTGAAGCTGATGGCGTACGCGTTGTACCACCAGCAACCGTGCGTACTGGTAGCTACGTGGGTAAAAACGTGGTGATGATGCCAAGCTACGTTAACATTGGTGCCTTTGTTGATGAAGGCACTATGGTTGATACCTGGGCCACTGTAGGCTCATGTGCACAAATTGGTAAGAATGTTCACCTTTCTGGCGGTGTTGGCATTGGTGGCGTATTAGAGCCACTGCAAGCAGGTCCAACGATTATTGAAGATAACTGCTTTATTGGCGCACGCTCTGAAATTGTTGAAGGCGTTGTTGTAGAAGAAGGGGCAGTGATTTCGATGGGTGTTTACATCGGCCAAAGTACGCGCATTTATGATCGCGAAACAGGTGAAACACACTATGGCCGAGTGCCTGCCGGCTCTGTGGTAGTGCCAGGCAACTTGCCATCGAAATGCGGTACTTACAGTCTTTACGCTGCGATTATCGTGAAAAAAGTGGATGCAAAAACACGTGCTAAAGTAGGTATTAACGCCCTGCTTCGTTCAGTCTCTGATGAGTAATAGTGACGAATAAAAGTGATGATTAATAGAAACGAATAAGAGTTTTAATAGTCGACTAGGTTAAGCTCTAGAAATGAGTTTAACCTGACTAAAATACCAAGCGCTAGATTTTTGACAGTAAAAATCTAGCGCTTTTTTTATCACTAAAAACGCTCGTTCTACGAAAATCCCGTACTAAAAAAATAAATTTTAAATGCATTAATTTTAA